>LDXL01000010.1 GCA_001443365.1 Thaumarchaeota archaeon CSP1-1 | reverse complement strand
AACCACTAGAGGAACAGGAAACAATTGAATTCGGCGGTAAAATTACCTCAGAGGAAGACCAACCCATCAAATTCTTTGATATCACAGTTGAATTAATCAACCCATCAGCTGAGCTCACAACTGTTCTGGTACATCTCAGTCCAACTAAGGCAGTTAGTGCTTCAGAAACCTTCAAAGAATCATTAGATGGCAAACCTCTAACTGTTTCTGCTATAGTTCAAAAACCAATTGATTTCAATCGTGCAGAGCTTAGATTTGTTAATTCCTATCAAAGCTATGATGAATATTCAGCAATCAAGATGGATATTGATGATCTACCAGGAAATCCAACACTTTCAATAATATCAGCATCCATTCCATGGGCATTAATTTCTAAAGGACCAATAGCTGTCTATTGGATTCAATTACAAGGTGATGTAATACAAGAATCTAATAAATTTACGATAAATGTTGGAAACGAATCTTCATTTGATTATGAAGAGAATCAAAATCCTACACTTGTTCCACAAACTTTGGGAACATTTGTTAGACTGACTTCAATAAATCCAAATACAATCGATAAAGCAGATAACAAAACTCCCTCAATTGACATAAAAGGTGAACTAGATAATTGGATTGATTTAGAAGGATATCCAATTGTAGATATTTTTGCTCCAAACGGACAAAAGATCTGGAATGATATTGTTCTAAACAATGTAAATCAAAAGAATTCCGATGTTTGGGAGTTCACAAGAAATAATTTTCGAGTTGGTTTGCTTTCTGAGCTACCAACTGGCGAATACCTAATTGAGATGTCTTCAAGTAATGATATTAGAAAAGATTCCCTTGGTATCCCTATAAAGTCCCAAATGAGTTTTGTTATAGATGACTCAAACTCAGGTATGGGTGGGATTCTAAACAATGATGTTCCACCTTCACTTGATGTCTCGACAGATGGTGATAGAAATACAATATTTGGAATTATTATCTTCGCAATTATTATTTTGATTTTATCAGTTGTTGCGATAGCTGTTAAAAGTAGATATCAAAAATCCCTTGAAATTTAGTGAAATTTACAAATCCTTAAGGAAATGCAGTTTGTTTTATTAAATATGTTTCAAGTTCAGATATCTTAATTCGATCTTGACTCATAGAATCTCGTTCTCTAACAGTCACAGTATTGTCTTCAAGTGTTTGATGGTCAATGGTAACAGCTAGTGGTGCACCTACTTCATCTAATCTTCTATATCGTCTTCCTATAGCTCCTGAATGATCCAAAAAAGCATCACATTTTGTTTTAATATTCATAAAAATCTCATCAGTTTTTTCTTTCAATCCATCTTTTTTAAACTAATGATAAAATTCCTACATGAATAGGAGCCAAATATGGTTTTAAAGATAGAACAGTCCTTTCGTTCTCTGTATCAATTCGTGAACTGTGTTCAAGTATGGAATATAGACTACGATCTATTCCCATAGAAATCTCAAAAACATGGGGCAGAACCTTTTGATCATCATCAATTACCTCAAATTTTTCCTTACTTTTTTTAGCATGATTTGATAAATCATAATCAGACCTATAGTTACAAGCAACTAGCTCAAGCCAACCAATTGATGTCTCTACCTCAAAATCAAAGGCAACTTCTGCGTAAAACGCTTTTTCTTTTTCTCCAAGTTTTCTAAATCTACTTCTAGTGATATCTATTCCAGTTTTTTCATAAAACTCTGTTAATATTCCTAAATAGTATGCAACAAGCTTGTTTGAGATAGTGCCTGAATCAACTGCCTCTTGGCAAGTCATTATCTTTGGTTCCGACTCAATTTGAACTCGAATCTTTGTATCTTTAATCTCTGAAAATTTATCCAACTCATTTAGTTTGTTAGGATTACAAAAAATCTCAATTTCAGCTTGATAAAATTCCCTTAATCTCAAAAGACTCTGGCGAGGAGAAATCTCATTTCTAAAGCTTTTTCCGATCTGTGCTATTCCTAATGGAAGTTTTCCCCGCATTGTCTTAAATAATCTTGGAAAGTCTACAAAGATTGATTGGCAAGTTTCTGGCCTCAGATAAGCTGCTTCTCCCTCCGGACCAATCCCTACCTTAAACATCATATTGAATTTACGAGTGTTTTCAAATTCACCTTGACATTTAGGGCATTTTACATTTTTTTCAGAAATTATTTTATCAAAATCTTTAAGATCTGCGCTTTCAGGAATCTCAACTTTAACAGTTTCAGCAATTAATCTGTCTGCTCTGAATGTTGCTTTACAATTTTTACATTTGATAATTGGATCTGCAAAACTTGCTAAATGTCCTGATGCCTCAAAAACAGATTGTGACATTATCTGTGAACCATCTATCTCAAGCATGCGATCACGTCTTACAAGTTCTCGTCTCCAAAGTTCAAGAAATTTATTTTTTAAACTAACTCCAGCAGGACCATACTCCCAAAAGCCAGCTTGTGCATCTGCATATATCTCACAGCTAGGAAAATAGAAACCGCGCTCTAGCGCCAATTTCATTAAATCTTCATATTTCATAATGGTGCTACTCGTATCACAAAATAAATTTTTAATTTATTAGGCAAGTTCTTTTACCTTTTTGATATTTTCAAAATCATCTCGTGTATCATCAATAGGAGTTTCTAAAACCATTGGAATTTTTCGTTCATTCATCATTTTTACCACTTTACTTAACCCTTTTTCTCCTATGTGACCTAACCCTATATGGTAATGTCTATCTAATTTGCATCCGATTTTACCTTTAGAATCATTAAGATGCATTATTTTTAGATGATCTAATCCTACTGCTTTATCAAATTTATCAAAAGTTTCCTTTACCACTTTTTCAGTTCTTAGGTCGTAACCTGCTGCAAATGCATGACATGTATCAAAACAAATTCCAAATCTGTGTGAGGGTTTTAAACTAAAGAAAATAGAAGCGAATTGCTCAAAATTTGAACCTACAGAATTTTTTTGTCCTGCAGTATTTTCAAGCAAGATTGTAACATCATTTTTTATTTTAGCTGCTTCCATCAAACCATTTCTAAGTCTCTCTATTCCTTTTTCTTCGCCTGTCCCTAAATGACTTCCAAGATGAGTAACTAAATATGGAATACCAAGATCACCGCATCTTTTTACCTCTTCTTTTAAGGCATCAACTGATTTAGCATAAGCATCATGTGCTGGTGAAGAAAGATTTGGCAAGTAAGGCATATGAGCCGCAGTAGCAAATCGATCTATTTTACTATCATCAAGTTTCGTTTTGAAGTTTTTGATATCATCTTTTGTTAATTCCTTTACGTGCCAACTTCTTGGACTGCGTGTAAATATTTGAAATGCAGAACATTTTCTTTCTATTGCATTATCAACTGCATGATGAATTGAACCAGAAATTGATACATGACAACCAATTTGCATAGGAAACAACTCAAAATTGCATAATTTAAATCAGTAGTGTTTTTTGATAAAAAAATCATTTTTTAAACGATCCAAATTTTTAAGGTCAAGTAACAACAATAAGAATACATGTTAAACCTTGGAACAGACGAGATGGCAAAGTATCCTTTTTTGACAGAGGCAGGGCAATATCTGAAAGATAAAGGATTTAGTCTTGATCAATTTGGAACAGATCCTGACCTCAAACCTATTTTAGACAAAGCCTATAATAGAATTGAAATTGCTACAACAGGAAAGATTTATCGCTCAGAGGTTACGAGTCTTGAAGATCTTGATTTAGAAGTTTTCTCATTTCTTTTGGCTGTAATCTTACTTAAACTAAGTGGAATGAATACTTTAATCCGACGATTTTCTCTCGCTGAAGCGCGAAGAGCAGAAAAATATCTTGAAAAAGATTTAGCTGATCTTTCAAACAAAACAAAAGAAGAATTAGCTACCAGAATAATCAAAGAACTATTCTCTATCAATGTTGAGAAAAGAGAAAATTTTTTTGTTATTCCTATATCCGATTATCTAAAACATGCAGTAAATTTTCATGAAAGAGAATGGAAGCTAATTAACAGACAAGTAGAACATGGGAAGGTAATTCTATCATCTCATGAAACAGTGAGACTTATTCGAAAAGAACTCGATAACTATATCGCCTCCAAAATACGTTCTACAGGAACACCTTCAATGCTTGAGGCACTAAAAAAACCAGTTGAAAGATTAGTATCCCTAGGAAAGAAATTTTCAGTTCCTACTGTAGTATCAACAGAATACCCACCATGCATTAAGCATGCAATTGAAGTACTTGATAAAGGTGAAAACCTGCCTCATTCAGGAAGATTTCTGCTTGCTACATATCTCTTGGGAAATGGACAAAACATAGAACAAATTGCTCCACTGTTTAAGAACGCACCAGATTATAATGAAAAAATTACAATGTACCAGCTTAATCATCTCAAAGGCAGCTCTGGGAGTGGTACTGAATACAAATGTCCATCATGTGAACGAGTAAAAAGTAAGGATCTTTGTTTTGCCACCTCAGACTGTGATGGTATTATTAATCCATTACAATTTAAGAAGAAAAAGACTCTAAATGCTTGAACAAGATTTACAATTAGTAGAGGTAGCTTTCAAAAAATATTATTTTGATCACTTTGATTTGCTTCTAATACCTGAAAGGTCATCTGAAAGAGAGTTTGGTTATCAAAAATTTAATGGAGGAATGAATAGGCATATTTCAATTAAATCAAATGAAGAACTCCGATTAATGCTAATCACTAACATACCATCCGATGTTTATTGTTCCAACGCTTACTATTCATTTCCAAATCTTCCTATGTCAGAAAAAGATTGGAAAGGAGCAGATTTGATTTTTGATATAGATGCAAAGGATCTTAATCTTGATTGTAGACAAGAACATACTTGTATCAAATGTATTTCATGTGATGAAGTTTCTGCATTACAATCTACTTGTCCTAGTTGTAAATCAACGAAAATAGAAATAAAATCTCTTACATGTAAAAATTGTATTAATGGTGCAAAGGAAGAAGTAGTTAAACTCAAAAAAATACTTGAAGATGATCTTGATATAAAGAAAGAAAAAATCCAAGTTTACTTTTCAGGAAATGAAGGATTTCATGTTCATGTAACTGATTCTCCATATCAACTACTAGGTTCAAGAGAAAGAAACGAATTGGTAGATTACATAATGTTTCGTGGTGCAATGCCTGAAACTTTTGGTATGAAAAAATACAAACCAGAGAGATCTTCTTTTGCAGATATTAATGAAAAGGGTTGGAGAGGAAGAGCTTCTAAACATATTTTTGGATCTAAATCAAATCGTTCTAAAACAATTTCTGAAATTATCAAGAATAGTGATGGTTACTCTATTGTTCAGCATAGACTAGATAGTTTGAAGGATATTATAGGAGTTAAAATCGACCCAAATGTGACCATAGACATTCATAGAATTTTTAGACTTCCTGGTTCACTTAATAGCAAAAGCGGAATGTCGAAGGTTCTCTGTGAAAATATAGACAAATTTAATCCATTTCAGGATAGCTGCTTTATTGATGATGAAAAAACAAATGTTCTTGCAAACTGCCCAACTCAATTTACGCTCAAGAACATAAAATTTGGACCATATAAAAATGAAAAAGTTACCATTCCTAAATATGCCGCAATTTATTTGATTTGTAAAGGTCTTGCTAATACCACTTTAATACAAAACTAAATCTTTCTATCATTTCAACAGGCAAGACATTAATTTACGGCTTTAACAACGAACTTTGCTTTGTATAGTAAGCCAAAACAGGAAAGTGCATCTCCATCTGATGCTGGAAAATACATCAGAATAGGAATTGTAGTAGCAATTGGACTAATAATTTTTGCAATTGTGGGTAATCAAGGAATTATAATATCAATGAATATTAGTGAATTTGGGGAAAAATTTACTAAACCTCTTTTTTACGGCGTAGTTTCTGCCGTAGTTCTTTCTGCAGTAGCTTTAATTCGAGTAAATATTCTAAAAAGATCTTCAATTTTTTGGTACGGCCTCAGTTCTGCCATAACATTTCTTAATCGTGGAACAAATGATCCAGTTACTAGAAACATTACAAGTTTCAGAGATTACAAATTAAGTATTCCAAGTTTTGTTATCTGGCAAATCACTAAAGTTCTTCTTTTTGGCGCCTTCTTTACTAACGTAATGTTTGGATTTGCAACAATATCTGTTATTGATGGAAATTATCTTGGGATTGATACATTACCAACATTATTTCAGTTACCATTCTTAACCCCACCTACTGATACCTCTTATGCATTCGATAATGTAGTGCCAATGATACCTGCTCTGATTATTTTAATACCACCAATTCTTGGTGCTATAGGACTTCGTCTAGTTTTGTACGTTGGATTACACTCTATTATTGGAGTTGTAACTTCCTATATTCAAGATTCATCAGAAGGTAAACCACGATTTCTTAATTACATATCAACCTTAGAAGGAATAATCGGAATTGGAGTTTTATGGGCTGCTTTTAGCATGTTCTTTACAGACCAGATAGATTACAATACCCGATATGTAATTGGAGGAACCTTTGTAGCAGGGTTTGCACTAATTACATTTTCATTCCTAGATAGGATACGAGCAAAAATACTTACTCACCCAATCAAGCGAGATATCTACATTCGAGTATTAACAATAATTGCAATCGCTATCATAGTTGGAGCTATAATGTCAGTAAATAATAGCATAGCAGATGCTAGAAAGCTAGAATTTCTTGGACCTTATACTGCCCAACAAATAGGAGTAAATAGATACCTAGGAGAGCTATACAAAGTTCAAGAAAATACACATAATGTTCAGTTACAATCAGTATCTCCAAATAACATCAAAAACTATGTTAATCAAAACGCAGACGTGCTAAATGTTATAAGAGTTTGGGATTGGGACGCCGCATTTGCAAAATTAAAACCTGAAATTGGTTTGATACCTTATGTTGATTTTGAGGACAATGACATCTTAAGGTTCAACAATACTCTTTATTGGACTGCATCCATGAAACCAATTCTACCTCCATCAGTAAGTTCAGAAAATCGATGGTACAACGAACATCTTGTTTATACATATGTTCCAAACGGTCTTCTTACATTAGGTGCAACTGATGGCAATATTATTGATAGTGCTAAGTTCTTCAAACAAAGATCTATCTATTATGGTGAAGGAGGATTATTAGCAGAAACCTGGTCTACATATCCTGTGAATAGAGGAGATGTTAGTGCTGAATTAAATAATGCATTCTATAGCGGTACAGGAGGTTTAACCCTAACCCCCCCAACTAGCTGGATTTTTGAACCAAACTTCCTTTTGTCATTTCCTGCTGAACCAGTTCACATAATGCGATACAAGGATATTCAACAGCGAATGGAAATACTCTATCCTTATTTTCTGTATAATTTGTTTGGAAAGGAGTTGGATTCTTTACCAGTAACTGATGGTACAAATACATATTGGTTGGTTCCGTTAATAGTTGGTTTTGATACTCATGATGTTCCTTGGTCAGTTGGAAATCCATATCTTAGATTAGTTGGATATGGATTGATAGATACCTATGATGGTTCTATTCAATTAATTAAAACTGGTGATGATTTCTTTAGTGAAATGTTTGCTAATCAATACGAAGACCAATTTATTGAAATTCCTCCTTGGCTTGAAGAACAGATTCGGTACCCAGTTGAATTATTTAATTGGAAAACTGAGATGTATAATATCTACCATGTTACTGATGTAGAAACATTCATTCAAGCAAAAGAATTCTATGAAATTCCTCGTGGATTAGAAACATACTATATTGAAGCAAAACCACCTGGATTTGAAGAACCAAAATTCATTGGTTTGTTATCCCTTGAATTGAGAGGATCTCAGGGAAGAAACTTGGCAGGCTATATGATAGTAGAAAATGACCTAACCAATCTTGGGTATATGCAATTTTATGAAGTTCCATTGAATGCAACAACAAAACTAATAGGCCCAACTGCAGTTGGTGAAGCCCTTGATAGAGATCCAGACTTTGCACAGCTAAAAACTTTATTGAGAAATCCTAGAATTGGTGACAATATATTATATCGAGTAGGAGATCAAGATATTTACTTTATTCCAGTTTATACTGCAGGTGCAGGTGGAGTTGTTGCTCAATTAGGTACAATTGCTGCAGTAGGTGCTGCATTTACAGGTGAATACTATGTTGGTTTAGGTGAAACCCAACAAAAAGCCTTTGAAGCATATCTTCAAAAACTCTCCGGCGTGGCTTCTACTACTTCCACTAATGGAGAGTTTAATCTCGAATTTGATAGAGAAGCAAGAATGGAAAAAATTAAATCAATTATTGAAGAAGCAGAGCTTCAACTCCTAAGTCCATCTAATATTCAAATTCCTCTATCGTTTAACGAAGGAAAAATTGCATTCTTTACACAATCTGATCTTGAAGATACTGAAAAGTTAATCTCTAAATTTATTGACGACTTTGTCAAACCTCGAACAGAACGAGTATTCATGTGGGAAGAAGACAACGTAATTAATTTTGGAACAATAGTACTTGTAGAAAGTATTCCAGAGATGCATTACATCTCGATTGAGATTGGCAAATAAATTACTATTAGTTGTGGATAATGGTTCAGTATACACTAAAAATTTAATAGACTTTCTGTCCGAGAAAAAAATAAAATTTACAAATCTTAAACACAATCAAGTTAACCTCTCTAAAATTAAAGAATTTAATTCATTCATTCTCTCAGGACGTCGTCAAAATAACAAAGAAATGAATTCCTTAAATTCAAAAATTATTCAACATGCAGTTTCAGAAAAAAAAAATCTATTGGGGATATGTTATGGTGCTGAAATACTAGCACTAACTCTTGGAGGTACAATAAAGAAAATGAATGTACTTGAAAAAGGTGAACAAGAGATTTCTGTACTAAAGGGAAATCCCCTTTGCAGAGGAAGAATTAGGGTTTTTGAGAGCCATAATTATGAAATTTCACGACTAGGTAGTTCTTTAATTGATATTGCTCAATCAAAAAACTGTATGTTTGAAATGATTCAACATATTGAACTTAACATATTTGGGACACAATTTCATCCAGAAATGAGTACTGATGGTAAGACTATCATAGACGCTTTTGTTTCTCTTTAATGATTCTATCTTAAATCTTCTTCATAGTTTCGTTTTTCAATTAACTCGTTTATCTTAGAAACTATTTCGTGATATGTAGGAGATGTAATTTCTCCTTTTTCATTTACCTTAAGTTCAAGTTTTTTTATCATGTCTTTTCACAGATTCTAATTTTGAATATTTTAACCTTAACACAATGCGGAGTGCGGGATTTGAACACGCGACCTTCAGCTTGGGAAGCTGACGTCCTGCCAGTCTAGACTAACTCCGCGCAAATCGACTTTTTCGTCTAGCATTATATAGTTTGATGAATTAACATATTCGTGGATGCACGCTGTCCTAAATGTGAAAAAGTAGCTGTTCTCTCAGATGATATTACAAATGTCAAGTGTCCTCATTGTGGTTTTGAAGCTTCTTATGACTCTTACATAGACATCATGAAAGAAAATGCTGTAAACATGGCAGCTGACTATATTCCTGATAGACCGGGATTTTAATTACCAAAAACTACCCTTATCGGAACAATCAAGATGTGCTCCACAATTTGTGCAGACCATGTGGCAAGATTGCATAGCAATCATTTTTTTTCACATCTGGGGCATTTTATCGCCTCACCCATAATATGATTAAGGTGTGGTTCAGTTAAAGATTTTTAGAGAAATATTTTGTCCAAAGGTTAATTAGGAGTTCAATTTTTTTTTGAGTAGTTGGCTAATTTCAAACTGACGATATCCGATATGAAAGGAAAATCCATTACAAAAGAGCTCAAAGAAAGTGATGCCAACCCCTTTGTGGGTTTAAACATCGGTAATGACGTTGATGCTACTACTGTAGGGTTAAGTGGAAAAATGAAAATTACTGGAGGTAGTGATAAATCGGGGGTTCCAATGCGCGCTGATATTCACGGTGGCGCAAGAAAGTATGTTTTGTTATCAAAAGGAGTTGGACTGAACGATGCTGAAAAAGGAGAAAGAGTTCGTAAACTCGTAAGGGGAAACACCATTTCTGAAGAAATCTATCAGATAAACTGCCGATTTGATGGTGAAATAAAAATTGAAAAAACACCAGAAGCCGACGACAAGGTAGATTCAGCTAAAGAAGCACCAAAAAAAGATGATTCAGCTAAGAAAGAAGTTAAAGGCGAAGCAAAAAAGGCATAGATTAACATAATCCTATTTTTCATTTCTAATATTGCACTGGCGTGAAACACTTCCTGAATGGTATGTAAAAAAATATGGATACCAACCTTGTGTAAATATTGGAACCGCAGGTCATGTTGATCACGGAAAAACATCTTTAATTCAAGCACTTACTGGAATTTGGACAAGTGTCCATAGTCAAGAACTCAAAAGAGGTATTACAATACGAGTTGGCTATTCTGACGCTGCTTTTTACAAGTGTAAGAACTGTGAATCTCCATTAGGATATTCAACTACTCCAAAATGTCCTAACTGTGGAAAAGAAAGCGAATTATCTAGAGTGGTAAGTTTTGTGGATAGTCCAGGACACGAAAGCTTGATGGCAAATATGCTCTCCGGTTCAGCCTTGATGGATGGAGCAATTCTAGTAATAGCTGCAAATGAACAAGTACCTAAACCACAAACAAGAGAACATCTTCTTGCATTAGAAACTTTGGGAATTAAACAGATCGTGGTAGTTCAGAATAAAGTTGATTTAATATCGTATAAAGAAGCAGTATCAAATTATAATGATATTGCAAAATTTGTAAAAGGAACAAATGCTGCAAAATCTCCAATAATTCCGGTTTCGGCTCAATCTGGTCTTAATATTGATGCCTTGATTGGAGCCATTGAAGATACAATAGAAACTCCAAAACGTGACGAATCAAAAAATGGTGTAATGCATGTTTTACGATCTTTTGATGTAAACAAACCAGGAGCAAAAATAAAAGATATCAAAGGAGGTGTGATAGGAGGTAGTCTTATCCAAGGTACCTTCAAAATAGGTGATGAAATCGAGATCAAACCAGGTATATTTAATGAGAAAAAAAAGTCATACGAGCCTATTCAGACAGAAATTGTATCACTAGGTACTGGTTCTGGCAGAGTTGAGGTAGTGAAACCAGGAGGACTAGTCGCAATAGGTACAAAACTTGATCCATCTCTTACAAGAAGTGACTCATTTATCGGTTCAGTAATAGGAAAACCAAATACTCTTCCAGAAAATTCCTTGACTGCAAACGTGGAAGTTAATTTGTTTGATTCTGCTGTTGGAACTACTGATGAAACTAAGGTTTTACCAATCCAGATTGGAGAATCATTAAGAGTAAATATTGGTACTGCACCTGTTCTTTCCAAAGTTACCAAAGTGAAATCAAATAATATAGAAATTCAATTTAGAAGACCAGTGTGTGTTTTTGAGGGTGGTAATATAGCAATCAGTAGGCGTATTGCAGAAAGATGGAGATTAATTGGAGCAGGTGTAGTTGGTTGAAGTTATTTGTGATACTAGTTTCTTAATACACATTGCTACTAAACGAATAAAAAATATCTCTAGCCTCGAAACTGATGTTGGCCAAATCCAATTTGTTGTACCAGATGTCGTAATTAACGAACTTCAAAAACTTGGTTCCCAAGATAAAAAACAAAAATTAGTTTTGGCAACACTAGATTTTAGTAAAAATCTGAAAAAAATATCTATTGTTGGAGAATTTGCTGATAAAGCATTAATTGATCATGTTAAACTGCATGGAGGAATTATTGGGACCCTAGATAAAGAATTGAAGGATAAAGTGAAGAATTCTGGCGGGTCAATTATGTCATTATCTAATGATCGAGTTGTTTTAGAATCCTAGTAAAATTTAACTTAAACAAAAACAACACAATACAATGGGAGAATTACGTATTGAAAGTTCAGCTTTTTCATCTGGCGGAGAAATTCCAAAAAAATATGGATACAAAAATTATAATGTCAACCCTCCAATTAAGATAAGAGGAGTTCCATCAGATGCTAGCTCGCTTGCTCTTATTATGGATGATCCAGATGCAATGAAAGCTGTTGGAAAGGTTTGGGTTCATTGGGTCATATGGAATATTGATCCCACCATATCAGAAATTTCTGAAGGGTCATCACCATCCGGTTCAATTGAAGGTAAAACAGATTTTGATGAAATTGGTTATGGAGGACCTGCCCCTCCTGATAAAAGACATACCTATATTTTCAAACTATTTGCACTTAAAAGAAAATTAGATTTGAAAAAAGGTTCTACGAAAGCTCAACTTGAAGAAGAAATGAATGGTCAAATTCTAGATCAAGCCATACTCAAAGGTACTTTTGCTCCGTGACTTTAATTGTTAATAAAATTATTTTATTCATTGATATCAATAGAATTCTTACAAAACAGTAATAAACAATCTAATTTCAGACAGCATGATTGATCTCAAATCTACAGCTATTTAATGTTGGAAATTTTCAATTTCGCTTACAACATTTACTAATAATTGGCATCTTAGTAATTTCATTTTCAATGTCATTTATGGTAAGATCACAAGCTGCGGATTATGGTTTTGAATTAAATGAATTTGATCCATTTTTTAACTATAGAGCAACACAATTCTTAGTAGATAATGGCTTTACTGCTTATTTTGAGTGGCATGATGATAGAAGCTGGCACCCATATGGAAGAGATATATCTAGCAATTCACAAGTAATGCTTCACATAACTGCTGCAACACTCTATCAAATCTTTGGAGCAGGAAATGATCTCTATACTTTCACAATATTATTTCCAGTTGTAATTGGCTCCTTAACTACGATTATTATTTTTGCACTAGTGAGAGTTATTGGTGGAACTACAGCAGGACTCTTTGCAGCATTATTCTTTTCCCTATCTGTTCCTGTGATAATTCGAGGAACAATCGGTTGGTTCAAGTCTGAACCGTTAGGACTTTTTTATGGATTACTTGGAATCTACTTATTTCTTAGTGGAATAAGATCTCAAAATAGGAAAATCTCAATTGCAAAGTTAATTGGCGGAGGCATTTTTCTAAGTTTTGGTCTTGCCTCTTGGGGAGGTATTCAATTCTTTATCCTTCCATTAGGGTTATTTTTCTTAGCATTACCATTCATGCGAAACGATCATAAATTTATGCTCTGGGCAATACCAATTTTTGTATCGTCAGTAATTGTAACTGTACTCGCATTTGAGAGACCTGGTATAGATTTTGTTGTAGGAATTGGAGGATTCGCATTAATTGGTCCTACCATATTTCTTGTAGTTTGTATTATGATTCAAAAATTGAGCAAAGAAGAAAAAAGATTACGAAATGGTCTTGCCTTACTAGGAGGAACCATTGTGGCTGGCGTCTCATTCATTATGATAAACGCCACTGCCCAATTTCTTCCTCTACCTAGTTTTCGTTATCTGAATGCAATTAATCCATTCCTGACAACTCAAGATCCCCTAGTAGATTCTGTCGCTGAACATGCAAGCTTAACCATCTCACAATCATTCTATTTTCTCTCAATTCTTATGATATTTTCTGGAATTGGAATATGGTTAATCTTTAGATCCAAATTCCACTCCAAAGAACAAGTGATAATTTTAAAAAACGATATGGCAACATTTGCGCTCATCATTGGTCTTATTGGAGTTTACATAAGCTCTGCTTTTGTAAGATTAGAACTTTATGCATCTATCTCGGTAATCATTTTATCATCAATAGGATTATCCATAATTACCGCGGAAATTCTTAAAAAGAAAAGTTATGATTTAAAAAAAGTTACCCATTCGCCTAAAACTATTACAAAAATTTCTTTCATTGTTGTAATAATAACATTACTTATAATTCCTTCAGCATTACCTGGTGCTGCAAGTTGGATTACTGGCATAAAAGCTCCACCTACTATACTAAACGGAGGAACTAATTTCAACATCGCAACAGACGATTGGCCTGTAGCAATGGAATGGTTAAAAAATAATACTCCCAAGGACGCAGTGGTAGCTGCTTGGTGGGATTATGGCTATTGGATTACTACACTAGGAGAAAAAATATCTTTAGCTGATAATGCAACCATTAGTACTTTACAAATACAAAAAATTGCCCGTATGTTATTAAGTTCTCCAGATCAAGCTTGGGAATTATTGCAAGAATTAGATGCTGATTATGTTTTAGTATATGTTGCAGCTCAACTAATAACAAACGAAGGAGAAGACCCAATCTATTTACTTCAGGGTGGTGGAGATGAAAGTAAAAAACAGTGGTTTATGCGTATAGCAGGCGAACCTGTTTCTAGATATGTTGAAGCAGATGGAATAAGTGGAACTGATTATTTTTGGCAGAATACTTTGTTAGGTAAAATGTTTCCATTTTCTCCAGAAATCTATGTTAATTTTGCTTCTAATTTACAATCAGAAACATATCAGCCTGGTTTTACAGCTCTTTACACTAAGGATATAAAATATCCAGCTGATGGCGATGGACCGCTTAAATTGGTTTATTCATCTCCTAGCTTTGCTCGAACTACTCCAGGACCTATAAGTGGAGTCTTCATTTATGAAATAAACAAAGACTATGTACCCATTCAAGAAGTACCAATTTCTGCACAGCTAACCGATAGTAAGGATACTGCAGTGATTGTGACTACTTTTGGGGACATCAGGATAGAATTAAAAGATGATATTGCACCAAAAACTGTAGAAAACTTCAAAAATTTAGCTAATTCAGGATTCTATGACGGAACAATTTTCCACAGGATAGTGCCTGGTTTTGTAATTCAAGGTGGAGATCCTAACACCATTTCAGGAAGTCGTGATACTTGGGGTCAAGGGGGACCAGGATATTCAATTGATGCAGAATTTAGTAATATCAAACATGAAAAATATATCGTTTCAATGGCACGTGGGGCTGATATCAACAGTGCAGGATCTCAATTTTTTATTGTTTTAGATAATGCCCCTTGGTTGGATGGTAAATACACAGTATTTGGAGAGGTAATTTCTGGATTTGAAATAGTAGACAAAATTGCATCACTAGAAACAAATTCTCAGGACCAACCAATTGATCCTGATATGTCAATAATAGAAAAAATTACCATCATTCAGGCTGAATAATTAAATTTACTTAGATGAAAATTTTATTCGTATCTTTCTGCTAGACGATATTTCATGTACTTATCATCAGGAGAGAATTTTGCAGGATGTGATGTTTTCGTTTTTTCATTACATTTGGGGCATTCATTTTTGAGAGTATAATGATTACAAGAAACACATTTTCTAAGTTGGAAATGCATTTTATCCTTCTCTCGTTTTCTTCGAATCTTCTCTTACGAAATTGAATGTACCCTTTTGTTTTTCTATAGACTCTTGAATATCTAATACAATCGGTTTAAGGGTTTTTTCTGCAGCTTTGAAATCTTGAGCAGAAACAGTAATTCTATACTTTGGTGCTCCTACATAGGTTATTTCCACTTTAGATTCATCATCATTCTTAATTGCATTGCTAAGTATTTTTTTAATTATTTCTACTCCATCTGGTTTGGAATTTGTTATCTCTAAAATTCCACGAATTTCTACTGATGGTAATCTAATTTTGGAGCTAACCTCTTCTATTGCTGAAATAGTTTTTTTCGGTAGTGCTAGATCATTTAAAACAATAATTCCCTTTCTAACAACATCCAAAAATGCATCATAAATCGAGTCATATTTTGAAAAAATTACCTCCTCCAATTTTTCTACATCTTTTTGCGAAAGATCTGCAGCCTCTTTTACACTTTGAATAATAGTTCTTCCTTTTTCGTATCTTTTTACTTCTAACAATTTTTTCTTTTTTTGATCTTTTGAAATCTGTTTCAGTGATAGATCAATCTCTGATCTTTCAGACCTTACTTTTTTTACTAATAGTACTTTTTTTTCTCCTTCTTTTACATACCTGCTTATGTTTCTTACCCAACCAGGAGCAATTTCTGAAACATGTAAAAATCCCTGAATGTTATTGTATTCATCAAGAGTAACATATGCCCCATGATCTGAAACTTTGCTTACAGTAGCAATAACAATTTCTCCAACTTCAGGTAACTCTTGTATTTCGGTTGTCATTGTTTCAAATTTTTACGTGTATAATTTATTGTTGCTGGTTAGAAATCTATGCCTTTTTTTGCTTTTATTCCTGATTTGAAGGGATGTTTTATCTCCTTCATCTCAGTAACTAGGTCTGCCACTTCAATAATCTCATTTTTAGCATGATTACCAGTTAGAACAAGGTTGAGATTAGCTGGTTTGGAATTAATCAAATCTAAAACATCTTTGATGCTAACCAAGCCAAGATTTACTGCATAATTTACTTCATCAAGAATTACGATATCATACTTTGCAGATTGAATTTTTTCCTTACTTATTTGAATGGCTTCTTTAGCTATTTTTTCATGATCTTCACGAGGACTTTTGTCATCGATAATACCAACAAAACCCTTACCAGAAACTACCCATTCTAATTCTGGTTTTAGTCTTTTTGCTGATTCCATTTCTCCATAAGGCCACGAACCTTTGATAAATTGAATCATACAAATTTTGTGGTTGTATCCTATTGCCCTCAAAGCCATCCCCAAAGCAGCAGTTGTTTTTCCTTTACCATTTCCTGTGTAAACTATGACTAAACCATCCTTTCCCATTTCGAATGGTAAATGTTTTAGCCAACTAAAAAGATTGGTACGTAAAAAATTCCTCTTATCGTACATCCATTTAAATAAAAATGTGATCAAATGATGCAATTGAAAATTCCTAGATTAGTTCTTGCTGGAACCACTAGTAGCGTAGGAAAAACATCGATTACATCAGCAATAATTTATGGAATTAAAAAAAGAGGTTATTCCGTTCAACCTTTCAAAGCCGGACCTGATTACATTGATCCAAGCTATCTTTCAGCCATTGCTAAAAATGATACGATAAATTTGGACGTCTGGTTAATGGGAAAACAAGAACTCATCAAAAGTTTTGTTAGAAATTCCAAATCTAGCATTTCTATTATTGAAGGAGTAATGGGTTATTATGATGGATTCTCAGGAGACTCGAATTATTCAAGTACTCATCATATTGCAACTCTTCTGAAATCTCCAACCATTTTAGTATTAGACGCCAGTAAAACTGCACGCTCAATTGCTGCAACTGCATTAGGATTTACAAAATTTCATAAAAATTCTCGGATTGTCGGATTTATTCTAAACAAAATAGGAAGCAAAAAACACGAAGAACTATGTAGGAAAGCTCTAGAACCATTGAAGATCCCAATTCTAGGTTCAGTTCCCAAAAACTCTGAACTTATTTTGGATTCAAGACACCTAGGATTGATTCCAATATCAGAACAGGAATCATTGAACAAGAAAATAGAAAAAGTTGCAAAGGAAATTTCTGAGTCACTTTCTATTGAAAAAATTATTAAAATTACTAAGAATGTCCCTAATCTGCATAAAATTCATGATAAACCTAACCTAAAACCAAAGACCATAATTGCAGTAGCGTTAGATAGTTCATTCAATTTTTACTACCAAGATAATCTTAACGCCTTAAGAAGAGAAGGTACAAAAATTAAATTTTTTAGTCCTATATCAGACCCTAAAGTACCAGATTGTGATGGAATGTATATTGGCGGAGGATTCCCAGAAGTACTTGGTAATTCTTTAGGAAAAAACCAGAAGATGCGCAAATCTATCAAAAACTTAGCTGAAAAAAATACTCCAATTTATGCAGAGTGTGGTGGTCTGATGTATCTTACAAAATCAATTAAGGATAACAATAAGAAATTCCCAATGGTTGGATTAATCGATGCAGAAACTGAAATGACAAAAAAAATGACACTAAATTATACACAGGGAAGTATACGTAATGTATGCATAATTTCACCGCGTTCTAACAAACTCCGTGGACATGAATTTCATTTTTCTGAGGTTAATTTATTACCAAAGGATTCTAAATTTGCTTATACTCTGGATATAGGAAAAGGAATTGAAAACGCCAAAGATGGATTGATACTCTTCAATACTCTTGCATCATATGGTCATCTTTACTTTGATAGTTCAAATTATGCTAGACAGTTTGTTACAAATTGTCTGAAGTTTTCAAGAAGATGAACTTTCTCGTAAAAGCTTGAAAAGAGCATTAACTATAGCAGATGCACACGGGCTGCCACCTTTTCTGCCCTTATTTGTGATAAATGGTACATCTAATGCCTGAAGTGCCTCTTTTGATTCTGGAGATGATACAAAACCAACAGGTATTCCAATAATTAGTGCTGGAGTCGTTACCCCTTCCTGAATCATCTGAATTACTTCTAAAAGTGCTGTAGGTGCATTACCAATTACAACAATTCCTCCATTCATTTCTGATGCAGCCATTCTCATTGATGTTTGGGCTCTTGTTTTATTGTATTTTTTTGCCTCTTCTACAATTATTGGGTTTGATATATTGCATATTGTATTATTTCCAAACTCATTCAAGTTTTGTTTGTTTAAACCACCAATTACACCATTAACATCTACAATTAGATTACAGCCATTTCTTAGAGCATTAATACCACTTTTGATTGCATCTTTGTGAAAGATTATTTTATTATCCTTTGCAAAATCAAAATCTGCAGTGGCATGGATGACACGTCTAACAATGGACCACTCTAACTTATCATATTGATGAGAACCAATCTCCCTTTCAATTATTTCCATGCTTTGATCTTCAATAGATTGTCCTTTTTCAGTTTGCATGTTCTACCTCTCTCGCTCTTTCTAATATCAAATCAATCATTTTCTCATCAGTTCCAATATGTTCAGTAGTCAACACCTTCTTTAAGTGAGATTTTTCAATTGCTGGATTAAGATCCTCGTAAATGTCTCTCTTTACATGGGCACCCTTATGTAAAAAATAAAACACAACTACCAAAACCTCTGGATTATCTTTTTGACATTTTTCTATTCCTTGTTGAATGTTGGGCTCTTCAATTTCTAAAAAACAATGGCTAATGTTTCTAAAAGTATTCGTCAAACCATCAACCACATATTTGATAGAAAGATGGGCATTTGGATCTTTACTCCCATGACCAATAATCAAAACATCAACTTCTTTCTTAGCTAGAGATATGTTATTTTTTTCAAGTGCTGATGTAACTCTATTTTCTACTAATTCTGTCATGGTTTTGTGCATGGACATTGGCTTTGAGATAACAAATTTTACATCAGTTTCTGACTGGAATTTTATTGCATCATTTACTGCTGCTTTGACCTTTTTTCCTGGATACAAAAAGTAAGGAACTATTGTTAGTGCTTCAATATCCTGCTTTAGGCATTTTTTTACTCCTTCTTCGATAAATGGAGGTAATACTTCTAAAAAACAATAATCAGAAAAAACATAATTTCCTTTTTCTTTTATCTTTTTACAAATAAAATCTAGTTCTTCTTTTGCTTCCTTTTCTCTACTACCTCTATCAATTAGTAAAACTCCTCGCTTCAATTTGGAATCCTCGCTATGGCAATTGTCAAATTTGGAGGAAATTTTTGTTTTTCAACAATTAACTTGCCATTAGAACTTTTAATGGCAGCTGCTTCAGAAACACTTGGAGTTCCTTCAAACGCCTGAACTGTCTCAGAGGGATTTGGTATTTCTATTGTTGCCAATTCTTCTTTTTCAAAATACTGAATTGGAACATTCATTTCCTTTCCCAAATCGATTAGTCCTTGTACGTCCTGTTTTTTCTTAATTGAAACGAGTTTTGCAACTGATTTAGCATTAAGTTTGTATTTTTTAAGACAGAAATTCAAACCTTCTCTGATAGTTTCTTTTGTAGTATCCCCATGCAAACCTACTCCAACTACAAGAGTCGGAGGTCTATAAACAACTGAATTTTCTAAAATTTCTGGATCTTCAACCTCTTTATCAGTGATTATCAAAAATCCTTTTGATTGTGAATTTTTCAACTCTTCAATAGAAGAATATATCGTTACATTTATTGGCAATTTTTTATTCCACCAATCTTTATTTCCAGCATCTTGAAAAACTCCAATTTTTTCTTCATTTACCATAAAAGCACTAACTTTAGTAACTGTAGAGTCATCATCTATCTTCCAACCTAACTCTTTTCCTAAGAGATCTACTGCAATTGTTTTATTTACATCAGCTGCTGTAGTCACAACTGCAATACTCCCAAGTTTACTTGCGATTTCTTCTGTAAGCTGATTGGCACCACCAATATGTCCAGACAAAATACTTATCACAAACTTTGCCTTGTCATCTATTACCAAAACTGCTGGATCAGTTTTTTTGTCTTTAATGTATGGTGATATTAGTCTGATTACCGCACCTAATGAAAAAATACAAACAAGCGCATCATTTGTTTTGAAAAGTTCTGCAATTTTGTTAGAAGTTGCCTCTGAATACCAAACTATTTGTGGATTATTGTCTGAAAATTTAGATGGTGCATAAATTTTCCATGAAGATGATGATTTTTTTAGTTCTAATCCAATCTTTATTCCATTTTTTGTGATAGCAAGAATTGATACTTTTTCCACGGATCCGATCCCTATTAATTTAATAAAATACCTTACTATACAGGATGCCTTCCCAAAATCTTGCCATCAAAATCAAAAAGTATCACATCAATTGGTACCTTTTCTTCTGAATGACTTCTCATTTGTTTGTAGACCTGTAAACACACTTCATCAAAAAATCCTTTTACCTTGTTTTCAACAACTATATCTTGTACGTGTCTGGCAGTATTTGCGTTTCGTATTTTTTCAATTGTTTTTTCCTCTGCTCCGCATTTCTCAGCTAAGCCTGCAAGAAAATTTGTATCGACTTTGGAGCCCTTTACATGAGTTTGTTTTACTCCTGCTGCCATCTTTGCAAATTTTCCAATAAATCCTGCAACGTATGCTTTTCTGATTTCTTTTTTTGCACACTGTTGTATGGTATAACCAGCAAAATCTCCCATTTGAACAAAGGAATGTTCTGGTAAATCAACTATCTTCTTTGCAAATTCTTCGCTTCGTCCACCAGTTGTTAGTACAACAATATCGTTGCCCATTGCTAAACTTACATCTAGATTCTGTCTTATTGATGCAGCAAATGATGCAGTTGAATATGGAATCACTATACCGCTAGTACCTAATATCGAAATACCACCCAAAATCCCCAGTCTTGGATTATCCGTCTTTAATGCTAATTCCTTTCCTTTTGGTACTGATATTACAATCTTGATTCCATTCTTTAGAAGAATATGTTTTGCCACTTCAGTTATGTTTTCAATAATCATTTTTTTTGGCGTTGGATTAATTGCTGGTTTATTAATTTCTAATCCAAGACCAGGTTTTGTTACAATTCCTACTCCTTTTCCTCCATCAATTTCAATTTGATTTACATTTGGGGTCAAAGTAACATCTACAATGATTTCTGCACCATGAGTAACGTCGGGGTCATCTCCACCATCTTTTATTACCGAACACTTGGCTTTACTTTCGTTAAATTCACAATTTAGAATTTTAATAGGAATTGAATTTCCTTTAGGAAGAGTGACTTCAACAGATTCTATATTTTTTTGATTTAATATCGCTAATACTGCAGCCTTTGATGAAGCAGCAGCAGCTGTTCCTGTTGTGAACCCAGTTCTAAGCTTTTCTTTTGATTCCTGTTGTTCGGCCACACTGAAATTGATTTATTTTGCGTATTTACTCTTATCTCGAGGATGATTAAATCTAAAGAATTACGAATAGCAGTAACCGGCGCAAATGGATTTGTAGGAAAAAATACTAGAAATTTACTACACAAAAAGGGTGTAATGCTTTTTGGTATTTCTAGAAAAAATTTTTTAAATAATAAATATGAATCTAAAATTATTTCACCAGATTTCAACATTAATTATATTTCGAGTAAGCTGAAAAACTGTGATGCGCTTATTCATTTAATTGGAACAGGACGGCAAACCATCAAGTCTACTTATGAATCTGTTAATGTAGAACTAACAAAAAAAGTACTTCAACTTTGTAAGAAAACAAAAATCAAAAAAATTGTGTATATTAGTGGTCTTGGAGTATCCAATAATACTGTCTCATCCTATTTCATTTCAAAGTATAAAGCTGAAAATGAAATAATTACATCTGGATTAGATTATACAATACTGAGAGCATCTTATATTATTGGAAAAAATGATCCATTAACAAAGAATCTTAATGACCAAATCAAATCAGGAAAGATAATAATTCCAGGTTCAGGAAAATATCATCTTCAACCAATTTTTGTTAACGATGTTGCAAAAGTAATTTATAATTCAGTAATTTCAAAAAAATTTTCTAATAAAATTATAGAATTAGTGGGACCAGAAACAGTAACTTTCAAAGAATTTGTCAATCTATTCAAAGGGAAAACTAAACTCAAAATTGAAAATATGGATCTTGAACATGCATATTATGATGCTCTACACAATCCAGCAAGTAAGTATGGTGTAGATGATCTTAATATCATGATTGGTGATTTTGTAGGTAATCATAACAAACTGAAAAAATTATGTGACTTTAAATTTAAAAAAATCAGAGAGATATTATAATCCTGCAGCTTGTCGTAATAAATTAGCTTTATCAGTATTTTCCCACTTGAATTCTGGTTCGTTTCTTCCAAAATGTCCATAGGCTGCAGTTTTCCTATAGAATGGTTTTTTCAAATCTAACTGTGAAATTATAGCAGAAGGTCTCATATCAAAGTTTTTTCTAACAATGTTTTCAATATCTTCCTCAGGAATCTTTCCTGTATCAAATGTATTTACCATAAGAGATACTGGGTAAGCCACTCCAATTGCATAAGCAACTTGTACCTCGCATTTATCAGCCAAACCTGCAGCAACAATGTTTTTTGCAATATAACGACACATGTAACATGCGGATCTATCTACTTTTGATGGATCTTTGCCAGAAAATGCACCTCCGCCATGTCTTCCTTGTCCACCGTATGTATCAACAATTATCTTTCTCCCAGTAAGACCTGTGTCACCATGGGGTCCACCAATTTCAAACTTACCAGTGGGATTTACATGAATCTTTATCTTATCATTCCATAAACTTCCACAAACAGGTTTGATAACTTTCTCTATCAGAGCATTTGTTATCTCAGAATTTGAAACATTTGGTGCATGTTGTGTTGATAATACTATAGTTTCAATTTTTTTAGGTTTCCCATCTTCATATTGAACAGAAACCTGAGATTTTCCATCAGGTCTTACCCAAGGTAATTCCTTTGATTTTCTAACATCTGAAAGTTTTTTTGTTAATTTGTGAGCAAGAATAATTGGCATGGGCATAAGTTCTTCAGTTTCATTTGTTGCGTAACCAAACATCAAACCTTGGTCCCCTGCTCCTTGATCTTTATCATCCGTAGCTGTAATTCCTTGACTAATATCTGGACTTTGAGCATGTAATCTTAACATAATCTCACAGGTATTTGCATCAAATTCTAATTCAGGTTTGTCGTAACCAATTTCTCGAATTACTTTTCTAACTAGTTCATCCTGTGCTTTTTCATTAAATTTTGCTTTAGATGTAACTTCACCAGCTACCACTACAAATCCAGTAGTAGCCATTGTTTCTACAGCAACTCTGGAATCAGGATCTTGTCTAAGATATTCATCTAAAATTGCATCAGAAATCTGATCGCAAACCTTGTCTGGATGACCTTCAGTTACAGATTCTGAAGTAAAAAGAAAACTTCTTACCACCTTGAACACCCTTTTTTAATTATAGATCACTTTCTAATTTGATAAATAATACGTTATTTCCTCTCACGATAACCCTACCATAATTTGCAATAACTTTATCATCCTTTAGCTCTTCAGCATCTGTCATTATCAAATTCATGTAAGAATCTACGTTATCCATCTTCCCTTTGTACTCTACTTCATTCTTCAGTCTAACTATGACATTTTTCTTGGTATTTTTCTGGAGAGTTGTGAGTGGTCTCTTTGCGCTTGTCTGTGACAACGATTGTTCAATCTGCTTTCCTTTTTATCCAGCATAAAAGCCTTGCCCACATCATTTTCGTAAAGAAATTGCTTTAATTTTCTAATGTTATTTACATATTTACATATGATAAGTACAGGAATCAAAAAATTAGATCATTTTCTTGGTGGTGGCATTAAAAGTGGAATAATCACTGATATTTTTGGAGCTACTGGTACTGGAAAAACTCAACTTGCTATGCAAATTACTATAAATTCACTATTACACGGTGGGCAGGTTCTTTTTCAGGACACAACAGGACAGTTTAGACCAGAACGAATGCTTGACATGATTAAAACTCGTAATCTAGAACATAATATGCTAGATAGAGTAAAGGTTGGAAGAATCACAAATGCCAGCGAACAGATTCAATATTTATCCAAGATTAAAGAAACTAATTTTTCTTTAGTTGTAATTGATAATGTTACTGATTTATTCTCATTTGAATTTAATAAAGAAGATCAAAATTTAGAAAAGAATGTAACTTTTATGGAGTATATGCATGAGTTATCTTTTATCTCTATACAAAAAAAATTACCAATAATAGTTACAAACATGATTCGACAAATTGATGATTTAGAAAAAGAAAACTTAGCTAAACCAATAAGCATGTTTACACATATAAAAATTAAATTATTAAAAAAAGAAACAAAATATTTTGGTGAAATATTTCCTTCATTTCTACAAAAAAAGGAATTTGTGTACCAAATAACTAAAGAAGGTTTGGTAGATTCATCTTACGAAGATATTTAACCTTGGATATAAGAGATAAAATATGGCAGGAATTTTTGATTCTATTCCTACAATCACAGTTATTCTTTTTGCAATTGGGCTTGTTGGCGTAATGGTTTATGAGCGAGCTAGAACAAAACAGAGCGACGAACCTACCACTTGATCCAAATCTAATTGCCAAGTTTTATTCCCTTGGATTCAAACAACTCACAGAAATTCAAAAAAAAGCCGTTCCAATAATCTATCAAAAAAAAGATACTTTAGTTATTGCACCAACCGGATCAGGAAAAACTGAATGTTCGGTTATACCAATTTTTTCTCACATTAAACTATCCAAGAAATTAGGTAAGATAAAAGCCATTTATGTTACGCCTCTTCGCGCACTAAATCGAGATGTTTTTAGAAGAATAGTTCGTTATGCAGAAAATGATGGGCTGTCCATTGAAATAAGGCATGGTGATACTCCACAATCAACTCGTAAAAAAATTTCAAATTCACCTCCAGACATCCTAATCACAACTCCAGAAACGCTTGTAATTCTATTGACACAGAAAAAAATGTTAGATGCGTTATCTGAATTAGAATGGATTGTAATTGATGAAGTGCATGAATTATTAGGTAATGAACGTGGTTCACAACTTTCACTTAGTCTTGAAAGACTTCAACTAAATTCAAACTTAGAAATTACTAGGATAGGATTATCTGCAACCATTGGAAATCCTGAAGAATCAGGAAAATTTGTTGTTGGTACAAAGAGGAAATTGAAAATTATTCGAGATACTACAATTCGAAAATATGACGTAAAAGTGAAATACATTGAAGGAACAATTTCTGATGTAGCCCAATACATCATTGAATTTGTGACTGAGCAAGATCTTCAGTCTCCTGTACTACTTTTTACCAACACTAGGGGCGAATCCGAATTTTTGGCTTCAATTCTCAAAGAAAAATCTACATTAAATATTGAATTGCATCATGGGTCCCTCTCAAGGCAGATTAGGGAAGAAACTGAAGATTCCTTAAGAGAAGGAAAAAAAGGCATTGTAGTTTGTACTTCCTCACTTGAACTTGGTCTAGATATAGGTTCAATAGAATTGGTAATTCATTATGGCTCACCAAGACAAGTATCCAAACTAATTCAAAGAATTGGAAGAAGTAGACATAGCAAAGGTTCTTCAGCAAAAGGATTGATAGTAACAAACAATGCTGATGATGAGTATGAAGCAAATGCAATCCTTGAGCGAATAAAACAGGGTTCAATAGAAGAACAAAAAATTCATGACGGCTCCCTAGACGTTCTGGCTCATCACTTAGTAGGAATTACCATTCAATTAGGTCAAGTATCAGTTGATCATGCGTTTGAAATTTTCACTAAAGCTTATCCATTTAGAAATTTAACTTTAGATGATTTTTATGCAGTATTAGATCTCATGGATTCCAATTATCTATTGTTTTTTGATAGAGAAAAAATGATTCTTAAAAAGAAGGGCCGTACCTTCAGATATTATTTTGAAAATCTTTCAACTATTCCCGATATCTTAAAATTCAAAGTCTTCGATACCGTTGGGAAAAAAATTATAGGAACATTGGATCAGCGATTCGTAGGAGATTTTGGAGATTCAGGTAATGTTTTTGTGCTACGAGGATTACAATGGAGAATTCTTAATGTAGATGAAAAATCATTTAAGGTGAATGTAGAACCATTTCGTTCTGGTGGATTAACCGTCCCATATTGGGAAGGAGAAAATATTCCAGTTGATTATAAAACAGCAAATAAAGTTGGCTTATTCAGAAGTAAAGTAAAAGATGGCAAAATTTCTTTACAGAACAATATAATTCCTAAGTTTAATCTAGATGCAATTCCAGATGAAAAAACAGTCGTTGCAGAATCACTTCGAAGTCAAAGTATTATAGTTTTACATGCATGTTTTGGCTCAAAAATTAATGCTACATTATCTACATTACTTTCTTCAATGCTATCAGCAAGACTGGGATTTTTAGTAGAGTCAAATTCTGATGCTTACAGGATAGTACTCTCATCCAAAGCTAAGATTTCAGAAAAACAAGTAACTGATATTTTACAGGATAAGTATGATCTATCAGTGATAGTTACTGCATCATTAACAGGAACTCACAATGTAAATTGGAGGACATGGTGCGTTGCGAAAAAATTTGGTGTAGTAGGAAGAGGAGCAATTTATGAAAGAAAATCGGCTAGATTTCTTTATGAAAGATATTCTAAAAGTCCCCTAGTCAAAGAAGCACTTCGTGAATTGTTTCATGATAAATATGATCTAAAAAACACTGAGATAATATTGAATAAATTGCAAAATGATGAAATTAAAATTAAATGGTTTGATGTTTTAGAATTTTCCAAAATAGCGGAACCCATATTGGATCACACCACAAAATACTATTCTTCGCCTTCAAATATTGATAAAGGAATATTAGATTTAGTTAAAACAAGACTATTAAAAACTAAACATCGACTAGTTTGCGTTAGATGTGGTAAATGGGAAAAAGTTGTGGAAACAAAAGATGTGAAAGATATCTTATCATGCCCCTATTGCAAAGGTAGACAGATAACTTCCACTTTCTATTCTGACTATGATTTACAAAAGATTATCCAAAAAAAACATGGAGGAAAAAAAATTTCCCCCGAAGAGAATCATAAATTTGAACGTGCATGGAAAGTTTCCTCCTTAATTGAAAATTTTGGTAAAACAGCTATAGTTGTGTTATCAGGTTTTGGTGTTGGAGCTGATACTGCTGCACGTATTTTAAGAAATATGATAGATGAAGAGCTTCTTTACAAGCAAATTTACGAAGCAGAAAGACAATACGTGATGACTAGAGGTTTTTGGGATTCTTAATTTTTCTTAATGATAGTAGAAAACGGTGTTAAAAATAATTCTATTTTATTGTCTAAGCCAGTTTTAGCGGCAAGTCCTGTCACTGACACTACTTCGCCAATTGAAAGCTTGTCAAGAAGACTTGCTTGGTTTCTCCAACCCTTTACAGATATAGGACCAGTATCATCCTCAACATACATTTCACCTAAAGAAATTGATTCGCCAGTTTTTGTTTGAACTTCACGGCGTTCAAGTTTCTTCAAAATTATAGCTTCAATACAATAGTCATCACCTATTTTTACATCAGAAATTTTTGTTCTAAGATCAGATAAGGATGGAATATTTTCATTCTCCACTTTCCTTACAAATGAATCATCATCTAATACGATAGAGTTTCCGTATGCTTTTGATGGCATGCATTCAATAATCTCCCCTTCCTTGAATAATTTTATTTTTCCAGCTAAATCCGTAATTTTGAACATATTTCTATTAGTATCAACACTAAGTACCATACTCTTTCCAGCATCGTTTTTTGAAATTGATAAAATTCGGGTTACAACTGGTTTTACCTCTTTTTCACCTTCAATTCTCATTATTGTGGCTTCATTACCATGAATTTCGAGACCTTGATTGCCAGTTTTTGTTCGAACTCCAAAAAGAGTAGATTTTGCCCCTGGAAAAATCATTTTAGGAATAGATGATTCATCTTTTCCCCATAGAACAATCCTGACAGAATTACCATCACTTCCTTTCAATCTTAATCTTAGAGCTTTTCCAGGCTGACCACGGGAATTTGTAAATTCCATAGTATTGATAATTCCATCAATTGTTCCTGAAACTACCAAGTTGTTTTCATTTTCTTTAATTGAACTCACATCTTTTGTAATAGAATCTATTGCGGGAATATCACTGTCAATATCAACGGTTTCTATATTAGACCCTGAACCAATGTTAATTGTAGGACTTCCATTAAGATCTGATTTTACATATGCTTTAATGATTTTGATTAGATCTCCAGGTTTAAGATCTTCAATCCCAGGTAAGTTTGCTTTCTCATCCCAAAGCTTTACACTTGCAGTTGCATTCCCATCATACACAGTCATAGTTCGTAAAAAGAAAGGTGTGCCATCTTTTCTAGAATATTGTTTTGCTGGAGAGAAATTCAATACACGGGTTTCTAAAGAAATTTCTTTTGCCCCAACGTAAAGATCTTTTAAGCCCATTTCAACTTTTAGAGGTTCTGATAGAGATACGCCAAGATCTGATGCTATAAGGAAAAGTGCGCCTTGATCGGTAAGGTATCCAGCTCCAATTTTTTCTTTCTTCTGCTTAATTTTTTCTTCAATATCAGATCTAGTAAGTTCCGATCTTTGTTCAAGAAGTTTATTCAAAAGTGTCTCAAATTCAGACAAATCAGTGTTTGTTACTATTATGTCCTAATAAAAATTACATTAACTAAATTAGTGGGCAGATCGCAGACCAAATTATGTCTAGCATAATTGCAAAATCTCTATACAAATCATATAATTCGGTAAATGCTGTTGATGGAATAGATCTCTCTGTTAAATCTGGTCAAGTTTTTGGGTTTTTAGGACCTAACGGAGCAGGAAAATCTACAACAATTAAACTTTTGACTACTCTGATCCCACCCACTAGTGGAGAATTGACCATTCTAGGAATTAATGCCAAAGAGAATCCTCTACAAGTACGACATAGGATAGGAGTTGTTTTGCAGCAACCAAGTTACGAACCTTCTCTTTCTGTTGAAAAATCACTTGAAAAATATGGATTGATGTGGGACGTACCTGGAAAAATTAGGAAAAAAAGAGTAGAGGAATTACTTTCGGACTTTGACTTGAATGAAATTCGTAAAAAGAAAACCGAAGATCTATCCATTGGTCAAAGACGTAGGCTCCAGGTAGCACGAGAATTTATGCATGATATGGATCTTCTTTTTTTGGACGAACCTACCATTGGGCTAGACCCTTCCGCTAGAAGAAACTTACTTGATTTTTTAAAAATGAAAGTAAAAGATGGGCTAACAATTTTTTTTACTACTCATATTTTAACAGAGGCTGAATACATTTGCGATGAAGTTGCGATTATAAACAAAGGAAGAATAATTGCAGTAGATTCTCCAGATGATCTTAAAAAGAGATTTGGAAGTAAAAAGACAATAAAAATTCATCTAGTTCAAGTTAATGAAAAATAAAAAATTTTATTCAATGACGTTAAAGATTGTAAAATTGATTTCAATTCAGGCACAAATATTACAATTATTTCTGATGAATCTGAAGTCGTATTGATGAAAGTTTTACAAATTTTGAATTCTAATAATATTACAATAGAAGATCTTTCTGCTATGCCGACTAATCTTGAAGAAATATTTCTTAAAGTAGTGAATGAATCAAATGAATCCGATACTTAGATTAGTTAATAGAAATCTCACCATTGCCCTTAATCCAGGATTTCTAATATGGCAAGTAATCTTTCCTCTAATCTATATTTTTGTTGCCGGATTTGCATATACGTCACTTATTGACGTCGTACCCTTTGAAAACAGAGAATTGAATTATCCTGCATACTTGTCTACTGGCATGATTGGTTTTAACATAATGAATAGCACGTTAATTTCTGGAATTATCATTTGGAATGATAGACGACATGGAATGTTTGAACAAATTTTATCTGGTCCATTTACACGAGCTCATTACATTCTAAGCAATGTTGTCACCATAGGAATTGTTGGATTGGTAAGTGCAACTTTGATTGCATTTATAGCTTATCCTGTTTTTTCAGAATCAAGTGAATTTTCATTAATTACTATACCAATTATTATTTTTGCTTCTGTTACAGGTTCTCTTTTGTTTGGTTCAATAGCATCAATTATTTCAACTAGGTTAAGGTCAAGTGAAGGATTTAATGTAATTATTAATACGGTGTTCTTGTTTTTTGCATTCGTTAGTACTGCATTTTATCCTGCATCAGGTACACCAGAGCCACTTGCTTCAGCATTTTATCTTAATCCATTAACATATCTGGTTGATGTAATTAGAGCTGGAGTTTTTGGCAGCTTTTCTAATTTTGTATTACTGGAGATGTTAATTTTAATTGTCCTTGCTTCTGGTTTATTTGTTGTAGCCACAAAATTACTTACCAAATTAGACTTCTAGAATTTTCCATATGGTTGATCTAATAGAAATGAATAGCCCGGCCCAGATTCGAACTGGGGTCAAGGGCTCCAAAGGCCCCTATGCTTGACCACTACATTCGGTGGAATAATCCTCTACCGGGCTGCCGGACGTGGTTTTAAGTTTAGAATCCCTTAATGTTATTTTCTATTGTCTGCAATGCAATCTAATAAAGGAAAAAATCTGAATATTAGAACTTAAACCAATGTACAAATTGCTTTTACAAGTTTAGTATAAGGATCTTCCATAGAGTTTAGCGCCTTTTTTGCTCTTTTTTTGTAATCGATATTTGAAGAGCTGATGAATTTTCTTATAGATCGTACTAATTGTTTAGGATTAATCTCTCTTTTTACAAGTTTGTTCTTGACAAGATAACTTTCTATCAAATTTGGTACTGCATTATAGGAAATAGTGGGAATTCCAAGTAATGCAGCTTCAGCAGTCATTGTTCCTCCTGAACCAACAAAAACATCTACATTTGATAATAACATCTTTCCATCTATTACTTTGTTTAAAATTTTTATCTTTTTCCCAAATGTTCGATTAAGAAATTGTATCTGAGAACCATATCTACCTAAAACCAAAATATTTTCATTACTAAATTCTTTGATTATACTTTTGATAATCATAACAGTTTTTTTTGTATTTTTAGCAGAGTAAGCAGCCTGATCCTCTTCTACTCTAATTAGAATAGTTTTTCTTTTATTATTAAATGGAAGTTTAATTTTCTGACCAAGACTTCGTTTTGCTATTGATGCAGCATCTATGCCTTTGTATTGTAAAATATTTTTTTTGTCTATTCCAAATCTTATGAATTCTTTTTTTGGGATTACCCAAGGAATAAGTAATTTTTGAACAAGAGGAACTGATAATCTCATTACTGCTTCAGCGTGAGGAGAATCTGAAAAAGCGATGTGCTTTATTCCTAATCCATAGGCAACACGTGATGCCTCAGGTGAACAAAAACTAACTGCAATATCAGGCAAATGATTGTTAATAATCTTTGAAAGCTGATTTATTCTATTGGTACTGGCATTCAGTTTATCGTATTTTTCAGCCCCTCCATGTTTTCCCACAAATATTAGGTTTGATTTTCTTAATTTTGCTAGTTTAGTTACTTCCCGATAATTTCTTGAAGTACAGATTACATGATGATTTTTTTGAAATTGTCTAATCATGGGCTCAAAAAACAGTAATTGCTTTGGAGTAAGGATATCAAACCAAATTTTCAAGTATTTTTCATTGAATTTGGAAGTTCAATAAGTTTTTCTTGGGTTATTTGCCTAGCTCAAATGAAATGGGGGGAGCTAAAGTTGTTGTTTATGGGCTTAGTACTGAGGGATACTCCCTTGCCTGCCAAATGGCAATTAAAGGCGCAGATGTCCAAATTATAGATGAAACTACACCATCGGCTATATCCATTAAAGCCGATATTGCAAAAACATATCCAAATGTTTCTTCGTTCAAGGAAGATGAACCTTTATTGGCAATGGAACCAATTGACATTGCTGTATCAAAAGCACAATATCTTTTCTTTACTCCACGAATCAGAAAAACAGGACAAGATACTAAAACTGAAGTTCATTCGAAATTCAAAGATGCAACTAGTCAACTAAAGAAGGGTAGTTCTGTAATTTACAATCTTGGCACTGGATTTGGTGGAAATAATGAAAATATTTCATTACTTGAACATGTAACGGGATTAGAGGTTGGGAAATCTATTTCATATTACTATTTTCCACTATCAGATCCAACTCAAACACCAAACGTAATTGGTTCTTTTAATAGCAAAAAGGATGAAACGCTTTCCGAATTGCTTTCTAGTGGTAAAAAAGAAAAAAAATTTGTAGCTATTTCTTCTTCAGAACATTTTCATGCGATAAACATACTTTCTAGATTTTCTGGATTATGTAGTGTTCTTGAAGTGTGTAAGTTTGCACTAGATGATAATACTAAATCTGATTTAACATCTGATACTTTTAATGATATTTTTTTAGATGATATGATAAATAGTCTATATGATCTACGTTCCTTAGGAACTTCTATTGAGGGTGCAAATACTCTAATGTATTTGGTTAATGGAAGCATCAAGGGAATTGATGGTTACATTAAACGATTAATAGATGAAATTAGGTCTACTCTAAAGAAAAATGATCTAAAAGCTAGTCGAACAAAAATCGCGCTTTCGTGGACATTGGATCAGCATGCTATGAGAGGAGATAAAATTGAAATGCTTCAAAATCTTACATTAAAGTTACGGGATTATATTGGCGATGTAGAAGCCTTCGAAGGCCCAAATTATGACTTGTTTCATAGTGATAAAACCACAGTAGTTGTTGTTTGTTCTAAATACGATTATGAAAACATCATGAAAAAGCGAAAAGAAGCTGATCTAATCATGATTAAAACAAATCCATTATGTGAGATTATACGATAAAAGTAAAATTACCTTAAGAGAAAAAAACTTCGGCTTGTCAGAAAAAAATCACCAAGATTCAAAATCAGGGAAATCCCTTCCAATACAAGAGGAATCTGAAAATAAAACTGTTCAAGAAGAAATAGGACCAGAAAATGAATCCAATGAATCACTAATATCTGAATTGGAGCAGAAATTAGAAAAAGAAGAACAAAAACTAGGTGTATGTCAAGAAAAATTAAAACATGCACTAGCTGACTTCCAAAATTTGGAACGTAAAACAAAATTAGATATTGAAAATGGTGTAAATTTAAAAATTGACAAGTTTATGCTAGGTTTTCTTTCAATATATGATGATTTTATCCTTGCAAAAAAAGTTCTGAATGATGAAAAAATAGATGTTTCAGGTTTAGAATCAATAGTAAAAAATATGAACTCTCTACTATCTGAATACGGAGTTACTAAAATTAATGCATTAGGAGAAATTTTTAATCCAAACTTTCATGAGGCAGTCTCAGTTGTGGAGGATTCTTCACTTGACGAAGATACTATAACAAAAGAAATCAGGAAGGGATATATTTCTCAAAACAGAGTAATTAGGCCAACCATAGTAGAAATATCAAAAAAACTAAAATTAGATAATTCAAACGGTGAACAAAATGGCTAAAATAATTGGAATTGATTTAGGAACAAGTAATTCAGCTGCTGCAGTAATGATGGGAGGTAAACCTACTCTTATTCCAGCAGCAGAGGGTACTACCATTGGCGGTAAAGCCTTCCCATCTTATGTGGCTATCAGTAAGGATGGAGATCTAATTGTAGGTGAACCAGCTAGACGTCAAGCTATAACAAATCCCGATAATACTATAGTTGCTGCCAAAAGAAAAATGGGAACTGATCATATCTTTAAACTTCAAGGAAAAGAATACAAACCTCAACAAATTTCTGCTTTTATTTTACAAAAAATAAAAAAAGATTCCGAAGCATTTCTTGGAGAAAAGATAGAAAAAGCCGTTATTACTGTTCCTGCATATTTTGATGATAATCAACGTCAAGCAACAAAAGATGCAGGTACAATAGCTGGTTTAGACGTTGTAAGGATTATCAACGAACCTACAGCTGCTTCTCTTGCATTTGGATTAGATAAATCAAAGCAGGAAATGAAGATTTTAGTTTTTGATTTTGGTGGAGGAACCCTAGATGTAACCATCATGGAAATGGGTGGTGGAGTTTTTGAAGTAATGAGTACTTCTGGTGATACTTTACTTGGTGGAACAGATATGGATAAAGTAATTATCGACTATGTTGTTGACGATTTTAGAAAAAAAACTGGGATTGATCTTACAACAGATAATACGGCAATGACAAGAATTAGAGAAGCCTCCGAAAAGGCAAAGATTGAGCTCTCAACTGTGATGGAAACTGACATTAATTTACCTTTTATTTTTCATGATCCATCATCTGGAACAAAAAATCTTGAAATTATACTAACTAGAGCAAAATTTGAAGAGTTAATCAACCCAATAGTAGAAAGATGTAAGCCCTCAGTTGAAAAAGCATTAGAAGATGCTAAACTGCCTACATCTGACATCTCAAAGATTGTGCTTATTGGAGGACCAACTAGGATACCATTGGTTAGAAAATTCATCAGTTCACTCATTGGTAAAGAAGCAGAATCTGGAGTTGATCCAATGGAAGCTGTTGCCATGGGTGCTGCAATTCAAGCGGGTATCATAGCTGGTGACATTACTAGTGACATAGTTCTACTTGATGTAACTCCATTAACTCTAGGCATTGAAACTCTTGGGGGTGTTAGAGAACCACTAATTGAAAGGAATACAACTATTCCTACTTCAAAAAGTAAAGTGTTCACTACTGCTGCAGATAGCCAAACTGCAGTTACGATTCATGTTGTACAAGGAGAAAGACCAATGGCTGCTGATAATGTGTCACTTGGAAGTTTTAACCTAACTGATTTACCACCTGCTCCAAGAGGAGTTCCACAAATTGATGTAAAATTTGACATTGATGCAAATGGCATACTTAATGTAACGGCAACGGATCTTGGAACCAAAAAAGAAGCAAAGATTACAATTGAGGCAGGTTCAAAATTATCAAAAGATGACATTGAAAAATTAAAACAAGACGCTGAAAAATTTGCTGATGAAGACAAAAAGAAGAAAGAAGCAATAGATATCAAAAATGAAGCCGAAAGTTACATCTATACCACTGAAAAACTGGTAAATCATGATCTTAAAGATAAGATCCCACAAGAAAAGGGCATAAAAATAACAGATGCAATCCGAGAATTAAAGGAAGTTCTTAACAAAGATGCTAAACAGATTAAAACAAAATTAGATGCGCTAAAATCACTAGTGAATGAAGTAACTACAGAACTTTACAAAAATGTTTCTCCTCCTCATGCAGACCAACAAACAGGAGAAGATAAGCAAACAGGAGGAGAACAAAAATCTGAATCTACCTCTGACCAAGGAACAACAAAAGAAAATAGTTCTAATTAGATAATTTATACTCCGTGAAATTATTAAGATAAGTATGAGTGCAAAACGCGATTATTATGAGGTTCTAGGAATTTCAAAAACAGCACAATCTAATGAAATAAAATCACAATATAGAAAACTTGCTCTGAAATTTCATCCTGATAGAAACAAATCAGCAGAGGCTTCAGAACATTTCAAGGAGATTTCAGAGGCCTATGCAGTGTTATCTGATACTGAGAAAAGAAAACTCTATGATCAATACGGACACATAGGAGTAGATGGAAAGTATAGTACAGAAGATATTTTCAAAGGAGCTAGTGGAAACTTTGATGACGTATTTAGTGATCTTTTCGGTAGAAGTGGAGGTGGATTTGAATCAATTTTTGAATCACTTCTAGGTAGAGGCGGTGGCTTTGGAGGATTTAGACGACAAAAAGGCGCAGATTTACTTTACGAAACCTCGATAACACTTGAAGATGTTTTTCATGGTAAACATATGGAAATTGATCTGCATAAGGATGTAGAATGTTTATCCTGTAAAGGCTCTGGGGCTGCTCCTGGTTCATCTCCAAAAACATGTAAAACATGTAATGGCCAAGGTCAAGTAAGGCAAACAAGAAAAATGGGATTTGCATCTTTTGTTACTGTAGGTCCATGTACTTCATGTCATGGACAAGGACAAATAATTGAAAAACCATGCAAAAACTGCAAAGGTAGTGGTATAACAAAAGGTATTAGACATCTACCATTTGATATTCCTCCAGGTATTGATACTGGAGATTACACTATTCCTGGTGAAGGAGAATTAGTCTCTGATGGAATAAATGGAGATCTAATTGTACGCATTAGAGTTCTTCCCCATTCGGACTTTAAGAGAGATGGAGGAGACATTTTTTATGACAAACAAATTAGTATAATAGATGCAATTCTTGGAAAAAATATGGAAGTTCCAACTTTAGAAGGAGTAGAAAAAATCAATGTTGAAGAAGGCAGCCAACCAAATACAATCATTAAATTAAAAGGAAAAGGTCTTCCAAGAATAAATTCTCGAAGTCGGGGAGATCAATACGTGAGATTAGTTGTTAATATTCCTAAAAAACTTGACAAACATCAAAAAAATCTTCTACAAGAATTCGGAAAAACTTTTGATTAAAAAAATGATTATTGCTTTAGTAAAATTTTAACTTTTTTTTGAATACGTTATATTTTATCAATTTTTCTTATATCCAAATGATGACCTTGTCGTACATGAAATGCATGGTTATCTTTTATCAATTCAGCAATTTTTGATTCTGAATAGTATTTTACGTTGTAACGGCCTAGAATCTTTTTGCAGTTGTTACAATAAATCTCTCTAAATTCCAATTATTAGTACAATTCTAGTCTTGGGTATGTTTGTATTTCGTATAATTTCAATAAAGAAACTTATTTCAGACCTCTAAATCTACGGTGCGGGAGTCGCCTAGCCTGGTCAACGGCGTAAGGTTCAGATCCTTATCTCCTAGGAGTTCGTGGGTTCAAATCCCACTTCCCGCATTAATTTTTAAAGCCAAAAGGGCTTAGGAACAACTTTAAACGATAGTAAATACAAGATGTCATATGGGTAAAGTAGTTAGAGTGGGTGGCAGAGGCACCTCACGAAGAGTATCAGACAAAGAAGCAGATAATTGGACCGGAAAAGATTACGCAGAACTTCAGAAAAAACGAAAGGACGCTGCAAAAGATGTTTATGTCTCAATGGGACGTGGCACTAAAAAAATTAAACTCGGCGATATTGCAGAAACATCTGGCAGACCAACAGGTAAAGGCAGATGGGTTTCCATGGGACGAGGAACCGGTAGACGAAAAATCGAATAGAAAATTATCAATTCTTGACGATATCTAGTGTTTTTTAGTATACCATAATTTTATTTTCATTTATTATTGCTAAGGTATTCTTTAATCATTTTTTGTAACAATAGGTTTACTTTTTCACCTGAAGCTTTACCACGGGTACTTTTCATAACACTCCCCATTAATGGACCAATTGCTCGAAGCCCCTGAGCATCTATAATGGCAGAATTATCATTAATTACAGTATTACAAATCTCTTCTAATTCATCTTCACTTAAAGAGATCATTGATGTTTTTTGGATTGCTTCATCAACTGATTGGGTTTTACCTGACATAATCTGTTCAAAAATAATTTCTATCGACTCTTTTGTAATTTTACCTTGGTTAAGAAATTCAAACGATTTGATAATTTCTTCAGATTTTAACAAACTAGCATCCAAATCACGCCTTTCCAGATTTGTAATTGTAGAACAAAGTATCGAGGCAACAAAATTAGGAGAACTATTCTTATCTGTACAAATCTTTTCAAATAATTCTAAATACTCTGAATCAAAAATTTGTTCTGCAAGCTGAGGTTTAAGATCATACTTTTTTTGAAGAACTGATAAAGATTCATTCCATGATTTAGGAATATTTTTTTTTGCAAAATTTATTTCATCATCAGTTACTATGATGGGTGGAATATCTGTCTCAGGATACATTCTCGAGGCCCCTGGTCTGGGTCTAAGATAAATTGTCTCTCCTGTTTGTGTAGCTAATCTAGTCTCCGCAGGAACACCTTGTTTTGCTTGTTCGATTCTATTAATAATGGAATTTATTGCAAAATCTATCTTAGAATTTTCTCCAGCAATTATTATGAAGCTATCATTTTCACTATTATCTAATAATTTTTTAATCTTTTCAATATCTGAATCATCTATTCCATAATTTGGAAGCTCATCAGAATGAAATACTCCACCAATTCCAAAAAATCTAACTAGTTGACCTATTTCTTTACCAAGTCTAATGGCTTCATACGGTGAATAACTAAACATTCCTGAAAAATTTTTAATTTTAATAACTTTGATAATTGACATATCTTTTAAAGATTTTTGTATTATTTTTGATTTACAATTCTTCATAAGTTCAGTTATATCAAAAACATCTTCTTGCCTTGAAATTTTTTCAAGTTTTAATTTTTTTAACTTTTCTGAAATTAATAGGAGTCCATGTTGCCTTTTTGCCTCATATTCTACAACTTTTTCAAGCTGATCTAACTGTTGTACTCCTTTTACTTCAACTATTCCGCTACCACTAACTGAAACATTTACGTCTTGTCTAATTGATCCTATTCCTCTGGTAACCTTCTTTGTTGTTCGTAACAGTCTACCCATTGTAAGCGCTATCTTTCTCATTTCTGAAGGGCTTGCACTGACAGGTTCTAAAGCAATCTCTACAAGTGGAATACCTAAACGTTCAAGACTATAATCTCTCTCTGTTTCTCGATCTGCTAATAATTTTGCAGCATCTTCTTCAAGACAAATTGATTGCACTCCAATTTTTTGCCCGTCAGTTTCAAGATATCCTCCTTGAGACACCATCATAGTTCTTTGAAAACCAGAGGTATTGGAACCATCAATTACCATCTTTCTCATTGGATAAATTTCACTAAAAATATTTGATTTCAAAGAGCTAGCAATCAGTAAAGCAATATTTTTTGCATCAGAATCAAGATCATGTGGTGGTTCTTCGTCCTGTTCTACTAGACAACAACTGTTTGGATTTGTATAATATATCATCTTCTTAGATTTTATATTTTCAAATATTGCCGCAGGGTCATATTCTCCCAATTCGCTTTTTGAAGCACGTAATTTACGAGAGAATTTGGCTGTAAACTCATTTGTTTCTCTTGGGGAACAATTGCAAAATAATTTTTTATTAGTTGATAACTGCTGATGAATTTCAAGTCCTACTTTTAATCCAATTTTATCCATTTTTAATTCAGACACTAATTATCAACCATTAAACAGTCTTAAAAGATTAATCAGAAAATTCAGAGGCTATGTTTTTTAACATTAAATTTTTCATTTCAACAGGACTTCCAGAATTTCCTAAAGCCCACATTGCCTTTACCAAAGCAGTTTCTGAAATCATATCTGATAAAGGTACAATTCCAAGTTCTAGAAGATCTCTTCCACTTTCATAGACATTCATTCCAACTCGTCCATCAATACATTGTGACGTCATTCCCATGAATAATCCAGATTCGTTGGCTTTTTTGATGCCTTCATACATAGTTTTCCCAACATGTCCTAATCCTGTTCCCTCAAAAATTATCGCTTTATACCCTGATTCTACGAGAAAATCAATAATTTTTGGGTTGTAACCAGGATGATATTTTACAAGAGCTACATGTGAATCAAAATTTAACTTTGGAACATATTCCTTTTGTTTAAAAAATTCTTTTTCTAAATTTTTTTCAATTTTTTTATCAAAGATAAGGAAAGCTGGATTATTGCCTATAGTTTGAAATGCGCTTCTTTTACTTGTGTGATTTTTTCTAACTCGGGTTCCTATATGTCCTACAACTAAATCATCACTTTCGTTATGATGCATTACTACAAAAACACCACGAGTATTAGATTCCACAACAAATCTAAATGCTGAAATCAAGTTTAATGCTGCATCTGATGAAGGTCTATCTGAAGATCTTTGTGAACCAACTAAAACTATCGGAATAGGGTAACCTGCTAATGCAAAGGAAAGAAATGCTGCAGTATACTGCATAGTATCTGTTCCATGTCCAATAACAATTCCTTTGTAGTCTGATTTTGCATATGAATCTAGTTTTTCTGCAATCTTCTTCCAATGTTCAGGTTCTAAGTTCTCAGAGTACTCTGAAAAAATGACTTCTGCATCAATATTTGCTATTTCAGCAAGTTCAGGTACAGCAGAATTAAGTTCTGTTGCACTTAATGCAGGAGTCACAGCACCTGTTCTATAATCTATTTTACTTGCTATTGTGCCACCAGTTGACAAAAGTAAAACTTTTGGTAATGATGAGTCAATTTTAATCTTAGATGAGGATTTTGTTTCTATTTTTTCAGATGAAAGTAGTTCAATTTTCTTAATTTTATTTACCTCTATTCCTATGTTGTAACCACTTTTTAGTTTGAGAACAATGTGTTTATCATCAGTGTGCTCATAACGGGGCATCAGTATGCCTGTATATGTTAAATCTTCTGTAACCTTCACTGAATCGCCTACCTTTACATTAGATTCTTTTAGAAATGTTAGAGACATTCCAGTATAGCCTCTATATTCAGACATTTAGGTGGATTAGATTGGCTATTTTATTAAAACTACCTGTAGTAAGATGCGACGACTTTCTGGCCAATCTTTAGGTCTTTTTGTTCTCGAACTTTCTTCACAGCCTCTTCGAAATGCTTCATTGTAACTTTAGCGCCCTCCGAAGCCTTTTCTGCCTCTTTAACTTCTGGATGTGCATCAAGAAATTCGTGGATTACTAGAGAAACTGCAGTATTTGCAATAGCAGCAACATCAGCTCCACTTAGACCATCTGTAACTTCTGCTATTTTTTCTATATCCACATACCCAGGACTTTTTGGATCATTAACAATGGGAATTTCCTTTGCATTAATCGCTAGTATACTCTTTCTACTTTCTTTATCAGGCAATGGAATTTGTATAATCTTATCAAATCGTCCTGGTCGGAGTAATGCACTATCAATCATGTCTGCCCTGTTTGTTGCAGCAAGTACTACAACACCACGCATATTTTCCATACCGTCAAGTTCGGTCAAAAGTTGACTTACAACTCTTTCAGTTACCGCAGTTTCACCTCCAGCTCCTCTAATGGGTGCAATGGAATCAATTTCATCAAAGAATATTACACAAGGTGATGCTTGTCTTGCTCTTCGAAATATTTCCCTAATTCCTCTTTCAGATTCTCCAACCCATTTTGATAACAGCTCTGGACCTCGAACAGAAACAAAGTTAGCTTCACTTTCAGTCGCTACAGCTTTTGCTAGTAATGTTTTTCCAGTTCCACTTGGACCGTGTAACAAAATTCCACGTGGCATTTTATGACCTAATTTCTCATATAACATAGGATATTTCATGGGCCATTCTACTGCTTCTTGGAGTTCACGTTTAACTTCTACTAAGCCACCTACATCATCCCATTTTACATCAGGATTTTCAATGAATACTTCTCGCATTCCTGAGGGGGTGACTTCTCTTAGCGCCTTTTGGTAATCTTCTCCATTTACAATCAGTTTTTCCAAAGTTTCAGGAGGTATTTTTTCATCTTCTAGATTAAGTTCTGGTAGCAATCTTCGCAAGCATTTCATTGCGGCCTCCTTACACAAATATTCCAAATCTGCACCTACATACCCATGACTAACTGCAGCACATTTATCTAAATCCACATCATCTGCTAAAGGCATGTTTCTAGTGTGAATTGCAAGGATGTCTTTTCGTCCCTTCTTATCAGGAACTTTGATCTCAATTTCTCTGTCAAATCTACCAGGTCGTCTTAAAGCTGGATCTATTGCGTTTGGTCTGTTTGTTGCAGCGATAACAATTACTTTACCTCTTGCTTCTAATCCATCCATTAATGAAAGCATTTGTGAAACTACTCGTCGTTCTACTTCCCCAGTAACTTCTTCCCTCTTAGGAGCTATAGAGTCAATCTCATCAACAAAGATAATCGATGGTGACTTTTCTCGTGCTTCTTTGAAAATTTCTCTTAGTCTTGCTTCACTTTCACCATAGAATTTACTCATAATTTCAGGACCAGAAATACTAATGAAATGAGCATTACTTTCATTTGCTACAGCTTTTGCAAGAAGTGTTTTACCAGTACCAGGTGGACCATACAAGAGTACACCTTTTGGTGCTTCAATTCCTAATTTTTCAAAAATTTCTGGGTGACGTAGTGGTAACTCAATCATTTCCCTAACTTTTTTGATTTCATCAGCAATGCCACCAATATCTTCATACGTTACTTGTGGAACTCCTCTGAGAGTTTCTCCTTTTTCAGCTATATGAAAAACTGTCTTTTGAGTTACAAGTACTGCATCAGCTGCAGGGGTAACACCAATAACTTGAAAGGTTAATCGTCCACCAAAATATGGAACCATTACATTATCTCCTTTAATTAGAGGAACACTTTCTAACGCATCAGCAAGATATCGTTCATCGATTGGAGGAATAGCCTCTAAAGGTGCTACTACCACTTTTTCTGCTGCAACAGCTTTTATCTTTCTTACTGCAATTGTATCTCCTATTGCAATTCCTGAATTATTTCGTCCCAGTCCGTCAATTCTAATAATTCCTTTTCCCTCATCAGATGGATAAAGAGGAAGACATTTTGCAACAGTACGTCGTTTACCTTTAATTTCAATTACATCGCCAGTAGACGCATTTAATGTATCCATAGAATCATAGTCTATTCTAGCTACACCTCTTCCAACATCTCTGGTATATGCTTCTAAAACCTTAAGAGAAAGTGAATTCTGACTCATAAGAAAATTCTCTCTTCCTATGTTTTTATATCTTTGGCAGTATTATTCTAACAAAATTATCAATTCTTGTGCAAAACTATCAATCCAAACACAAAACTTAAAATCTGTTTAACCTTGAAAATCGATCAACTTGGGTAAACGACCATTAGTTAGAAGACGAGGCCGTGGAGGCATGCAGTTTAGAGCTACTACAACTGGGAAGCTTGCTCCTGCAAAATACCCAAACTATAACTTAACCGAAAAACATCTGGGAGACATTATTGATTTAGTTCATGAAAGAGGCCGTGATGTACCACTTGCAAAGGTTAGATTTGAAGATGGTTCAATTTCCTTTATTCCTGCAGTTCTTGGCACAAAGGTTGGTTCAAAAATCCAATTTGGTTTAGAAGCAGATATTTCTGACGGAAATGTAATTAGTGTTCAGAATATTCCAGACGGCACCATTGTGTGTAATGTAGAAAAACATTTTGGAGATGGAGGCTCACTAATTAAATCAGCAGGGACCAATGCAACAGTGTTTTCACATGGACCAGATGGAGTAACAATTAAGCTTCCTTCAGGAAAATTTTCAACTATTAATCCAAAAAATAGAGCAATGATAGGAACCTTAGCAGGAGGTGGTGTTGGAGATAGACCATTTATGCGCGCGGGAGTAAAATGGCGCAGATTTAGATCAAAGGGACAAAAATACCCAATTGTAAGAGGTGTAGCACAAGCTGCATACGTTCATCCTCATGGAGGTGGAAGACATCAACATGTAGGACAAAGTTCAACTGTATCAAGAAATGCTCCCCCTGGAGCAAAAGTTGGTAGTATTGCCGCTAGAAAAACTGGCCGTGCTAGAATCAAAGAACGAAAGTAATTTTTTTAATTCTATCAAGGCCAAAATTGATTAATGACTTGTTAAAACAAATCATTACATGGCAAATCTATGTGTTCGACTTTTTATAAAAGGAAAAGTTCAAGGTGTCTTTTTCCGACAGGCTCTAAAAGTTAGAGCAAAAAAGAATAATGTAAACGGTTGGGTACGAAATCTAAAGGACGGAAGAGTTGAAGCATTGCTTGAAGGAGAAGATACTGATGTCAGTACTATGATCGAATGGTGTCATGCAGGATCTGCAAATGCAAGAGTTGAAGACATTGAAATTAAAAACGAAAAATACAAAGGAGAATTTTCAAAATTTGAAGTTCTCTACTAGTGAATTGTATTAAATGCATCTCTAAGAAAATCTTTTACTTGGTCAAGGTTTTCGTCGGCTTTTATTCTTATAGTTTGATGAGGCTCTTTTCTACTTTTTTGGATTTTGAGTAAAATTGTATCTTGTTCAGGTTCCATATCAACAAACCATCTAAAAGTAATAGATTTACAAAAAACAATTCTATGCATTCGTACATCTTCAATAACATTACTTCCTAAAGAAAAACAATAATCTCTTAATGAATCAAATAAAGATTGAATTTGTGGTGAAATTTGTTTTTTAAAATCATTATAGGTTCTTTTATTTTCTGAGGAAAAGAAGGTATTCACAAATGAAAAAATTATTTTAAAGTATATAGTAGTAGCCCTGCTGGTTCCAGTCTAGATGGGTAGCCCCATTTCAAGGCATACAAGATCCGCCACGTTGACGAGGAAGCGTGAGTGTTCCATCTTAGGATTGCTCCCTCCCGGACCTCATCCCTTTCAACGGTTCGGTCTTAGGAATTATCCCTTCGGATAATCCCAGTCCTACATCCACCCGCCTCGGCGTGAGTTCATTTCCATACACCAAGCGGGAACTATCTATCTAGAGATTTATCCAGCAGTTACTGATCTCTGCATATAGCCGGTTTCAGAATAGGGCACGGCTAGCACCCTGATCCTACCTACTACCATCTTTTTGTAATACGAATTATTATATTTGCATTAGGATTGCTTTTGATTTAGTTTTAGAACTAAATTACACACAGAACAAATTTTTCCAGTACATTCATTCCCACAGTTTAGACAAATTCGTCTTTCTTTATTGTTTGAATCCTTCACTATTCCTGAAATTTTAAGAAACGAATTGAAAAGATTGTTTTTTATTCCTGAATGTTGTCCTTCCAAAGAATTTAAAAATTCACGAATTTCTGTTCGTATTCCCTCATTCATATGTGGACATGGCTCTGTCTGGAATGGAATTTCATTAGTAAAGGCGTAAAAAACAATTTCCGATTCATAAATTTCACAAAACGGTTTTACCTTCCTCAAAGAGTTTTTTGAGGTGTCAGGATCCATCCAACCAATTTTGTTTGTGTCTCCTGATAACATATTGATGAAAAAGCTTTGAAGATTATCATCTAAATTATGGCCAGTTGCAATTACATCTGCACCTATATCTTTAGCAGCATAATCCATTGCTCTTCGCCTTAATGTTCCACATATAGAACAGGAAGACATTTTTTCATTTTCTCTTAAATTCAGAGCATCATCTAGTGTCAGATCAAATATGTCCTTGTAAGAATACACTAAATGATCCACGTTAATTTTTCCACAAAAACTCTTAACAATTTCTAATGCCTCATTCCTATAATCAGGAATTCCTTCATCAATTGTTATCACTTTAATCCTAAAATTATGATTTTTAGACATTTGATGAAGAATATGTAATAATGCTAGTGAATCTTTTCCACCGGATACAGCCACACAAACAAGCTCATTATTTTTTATCATATTGAATTTAGAAATAGTTTTAGCAGTTTTTCGTAAAATTGAATCTGAAAAACAAATAGAACATAGGTTTTCACCCGAATATTTACGGGAGTATGCAGCTACATTTTGGCATCTATCACATTTCATATCAATAACTTAACCATGCATGATATAGATTTAATGAATTTTAATAAATATGATAAAATTTTAGATGGTAAACCATCCAGATTTCATATAAGAAAGTGCTATGTTTAAACCAAATAATGCAAAAGTAAATCCATAAATTCCCCACATAAGACCATTGACTGTTCGCTCTGAAATTTTCTTATCTATAATACTATGAATGAATTTCCCACCATCAAGTATCGGTAACGGTAACATGTTTATGATGCCAATGAAAAATGAAATCATCCACAACCATAGTAAGAACATCGATAAAGAAGGATTATTCCACTCAATGAAATTATAAACTGGTTTGTATGCAAATGAATTATCTCTTATTATACCAATCAATCCTCGTTCAGGATCATCTTCAGAAGGCATAATTACAATTGGTAATTCTAATTGTTGTCCAGCACGTAAAATAGATACATTAACTGTCTGACCTGGTACAATGTCAGCTTTTTGAAAATCAAGGGGAGTCCTTACATCAATGCCGTTTATTGCTGTGATTATATCATTTGGCTGAAGTCCTGCTTTTTCTGCTCCAGATCCTTCAATTATGGATAATACCAATACGCCATCTGGTTCTTCATACATCCACCCAAGAATTGGCTCAGGTAATACTATTGCAAAAAGAGGATTTGTCAGTAGGATAGCTCCTAATGCAAAGGAAAAAATAACATTTGATGTAGCACCAGCACCAATTACTCTTAGTTTTGAGATCTTTTTTGCCTTGTTAAATTCTTCTTCATCTGGCTCTACAAATCCTGCAAATAGAGCTATGAAGATAGCAAAGCCTCCAGTTTTTATCTTAATTTTTTCTAATGTAGCTACAATTCCATGTGCACCCTCATGAATTACTAAAACAATTGGAATGGATAACAGAAAGTAGGTAATTGAAGCTGAAGATGTTAAGGTAACCCCTGGAATTAGTACCGTTAATTCTGAAAACTCTGTTGGTTCTACAAAATAATTTGAGACATTATTTAGTAAGAACCAGAAGGCAAAACCCATCATTAAAAATCCTGCAACAACACTAATATCTGCAAAAACTCTAATTCCTCTTCTTGTCCGATTCAACATTTTTGTGAGAGCAGCTTGTACGCCATAATTTTTGTAAGTTAGGCTGTAAGCTTTAATCTCAAAACCTCGATTTTCTAATTTTAGTCCCTTTGCTACTAAAACAATTACTACCCATGCCATAAGGACGTAAATAATCGAATTTTCTGTAATAAAATCTAGTTCCAAAGTAATTGTTACTTTTTTTAATCAGGTAAATTTATCGTTTACTATGAAACCTGTGATAATTGTATCAACTTATCCGGACAAAAAAACAGTAACAAAAACTGCAAATGAATTAGTTAAAAAACGACTTGCAGCCTGTGTTAACATTTCAAAAATTTCTTCGATTTATTCATGGAAGGGAAAAATAGAAAATACCTCTGAATTTTTAGTTCTTTTCAAAACAACTCAAAAAAATAAAAATGCTTTGAAAAAAGCCATCAAAAAAATGCATCCCTATGATATTCCTGAAATTGCAGAAATTAATATTAGCTCAATTAATCAACCATATCTAAAGTGGTTAATTGAATCAACGAATTAGGCTTCCACTGGAAATCTTAACAACGAAACTATTCCACCTAAACCAGTTACTCTCAATCCCACATCTGTAGTTGAATCAGCACTGTATGCTTTGACCCCCTTGCTCTCAGCATCATTTAAAAATTCAATTATTTTTTCCTCGTCTTCGGTTTGAATAATTTTTTCTGAAAATACCAAAGAATCTATAGCTCCAAATTGATTAGCATTTTTTGTTTCTTCAAAACCCATAGTAAATTTCCTACTTTTCTTATTAGCCCTGTACATTATCTCATCAATAATGGATGAAACCTTAGCAAGTTTACTCTCAGACATTATTTCCTTCATAGACTGTGATTTCGTAAACGTATAGATTCCATCTTCTCCACCTGAATCTATTCCTTCAATTACTTGGATTTTGTGTTTTTGACCAACAGAAGTTTTTTGAATATAATTGCTAAATTTTTTCTTAGTTTCACCAGGCCCAAAAATTATGATAGTGTCTCCTTCTTTGAGAGATGAAAAAACAGCTCTTTGAATTATATCAAAAAATTTTTCAATATTAAAATTAGATTTGTATTGTTTTCCACTTGCACCAGAATAAATATTTGGTGTTAATTCTAGATGAGTTCCTTTTAGTCTGCCAATGCCACAATCACTTGTATCAATAGCAATCAGAAGAAATCCGAATTTTTGTTCTTTAGAATGAATTAATTTTTTTTCAACCTCTTCCCAATGTTTCTTTATTAAATTAAAACCTTCATTCACCTTTATCAGAAAAGAATGATGAGAACCATGTGGAACAGATTCATTGTTAGATTCGGCAATTTTGCCTGTAACTCTTAGTCGATCTAAAACATTATCTAATGAGATTTTTTCAACATCTAATGCAATTCTTATTTTTACTCTGTCTCCTCTATCAGGTCTTGAATATTCCTTATCTTGTTTGATAACACGGCTTGTAGTACCTACAATTCGATCTCCTGTTTTTATTATCCTACGGAGGATTAACAAATCATCTGATTCTTCAGGAATTAATGAAATGGAATTATCATCCAAAATTTTTGTAATCATTTTATTGAAATCTGATTATAAACATACAGAAATAGCGGCTAGCTCGTTATTTCCTTAACGTTTGTTTTATCTTCTTCTGCTTTTTTTCGTACGTAGTTTTCAACCCATTCCATTGTTATTACACCACTTTCTGCCAAGTTTACAAGTGAATTTGGTGATGCTTCACCTGTAACTTTGCCGTTAAGTCTCCTAATTTGACGCCATTTTAATTGAGTATTGCCGCTTTTTGAATTATAGATTATTCCTAAAACATCTCTTGCATTAACAAAAGTAATCTCACGAATTTTTTTCAAAGTAACTTTATCAGCTGCTTCTACGTAGATTGATCCAAGTGAATCGTCTCGTTCTGGAAAAACTTCGTAATCTTCTAGATAGCTACTTGGAGCAAATGAACTACATGTACTAGTAATAATAAAACGTCTGAAGCTTTCTATTGACGCTGGAGTATCTATCTTAACCATTTAAGATATTTAGGCACAAGCCATTTATCAAGGTTCTTGAAAAATTCAATTAGTATTAGACTGATTTTACTATGCAGGCGTTGATGATTCTATCCCTCTGATTTGATGATAGGGATCTTGAGTTCTGAGCCTGCATCTTAGGATTTTTATGACATATGCTACACTTGGTAAAACATGAATTCTCTAACTGACTATCTAACATTTAACACAAAAACTAGAAGAGCGTTTGTAAATATAACACCTCAAATTGAAAAATCAATAAAAAAAAGTAACATCATAGATGGTCTATGTTTGGTAAATGCAATGCACATTACTGCTAGTGTTTTCATTAACGACAATGAAAAGGGATTACACAAAGATTATGATAAATGGCTTGAGGAGTTAGCTCCACATGCACCAATCGATCAATATGAACACAACAAAACTGGAGAAGATAATGCAGATGCACATCTAAAACGGCAATTAATGGGGCGTGAAGTTGTTGTGGCGATAACTAATGGCAAGTTGGATTTTGGTCCGTGGGAACAGATTTTTTATGGAGAATTTGATGGAAGAAGACAAAAACGTGTTCTAGTCAAGATTATTGGAGAATAAAGAATTTCTTCTAGCCAAAATCAGTGTCTCTTTTCTGACTTCGATTCTCATTAGCTCTTGAAGCTTCTCTGAATTCATCTTCATGATTTTGTGCACCATGATTACATTTCACACAACCTACTTTGAAACCATTTGGATCTTTTTCAAAGATTTGACAACCACAAAAGCACGTCATACTATGAAGATTCCGAGGTAGTATTTCTTCTTTTTCTGTTTCTAGATTACCTATGATAAATATTGATTAAAAAAAATATTCTAGAACTAAGAATTATTTTTACAACATTCTCCACGAGGGATTTTATTTTCGTGTGGGCATTTTCTTGGGTGTTTTAACATAGTGCATAGTGCATCTGTAAATTGCTTATTCATATGATGTTCAATGCCACAAACCATTTCCTCATCTATTTCTACTTTAAGTGCACTTTCCATCAAAACCTCTAACAGTCTACTATTACGCATCATACTAGCACCTATTTTTTCACCTTCTTCAGTCAGTTTTACTCCCGCTTTACTATAATTTACCAGATTTTTCTCATTAAGTTTTTTTAACATCTGAACAACACTTGGTTGCCTAACATTGAGCATTTTTGCAATCGTACTAATTTTTACAGATTCATTTTTTTCTTTAATATGCCAAATTGCTTTAAGGTACATCTCAACGTGTTCTGCTTCTGCAGTTCCTACAAAAAGAATTTCTTCACTCATTTACTCTACCTTCTTTGAATCTTTTAATAAATATTCAAAATATTCTCTTGCAAATCCTGCTAGGCCTGCATGATCTGCCCAAATAGCAACCATATCAGCAGAAGCAGAATCACTAACCTCTGGCCCAAAGAGTATCACCACATAACGTTTATCGGAAATTATACCTCCTCCAAAAAGACCTTTTTTCACCTTTACTGTAGCAACTCTAGATATTGCTTTGAGTGAATCTTTGTCTATGGTGTCAGATATGAGAATAGTTATATCAACTCCTTTATCATGTAGTAATCTAAGCTTAGGTAATGCTTGTTTAACTAGATCTTCACTAGCTCTTGGTACAGCAATCATTACCTCATTTTTGCAAGAATCTATCATTTCTAATACCTTTGAGACAATATTAACAATGCCAGACAGTACCCATATGTCTGGGCGTTCACTGGTACCGCTTTTTTCGTAAAGTGGAATTAATTCATTTAAAATAATATTTTGATTGTTCTTAAATTCTAATTCTTGTTTTTGTTTTGTAGTTTCCAACGCTGTTGATGGAGATTTTGCAAAATATTTTGTAGGCCGTGAATCATCTGAACCGACCCACCCTTTTTCTTCTAAAGTTCCTAACACCTCATAAATTTTCGAATAAGGTACCCCAGATTTCTGACTCAAATCGGACGCAGTAAGTTCACCTCCCTTTAGTAACGAAGTAAAAGTTCTGATCTCATAGCTTGTAAGCCCTATCTTATCAAGGGACTTTCGTGTTTTGTCTGAGATACTCATGCGATCTAAACGTCTTTTTTTGGTATTTAAATCCCATACGAATGTATCTCCTTTATCCCACGGGGGCAAGTATGAAAGTCATTATATACCATATCAGAAAAATGCCATTTGATAGGAATGGCACTTATTCAGATTGCTAATCAATCTACCAAACAACTAGGAAAAAAATCTAGTATTAGGTTTACTCAAAGTATTTGCCCAGATTGCAATATGATTTTGGATGCAGAAGTCTTTGAGAGAGATGGCAAAGTCTTCATGTCAAAGACTTGTCCCACTCACGGTGAGTGTGAAGAACTTTACTTTGGATCATATGATATGTATAAGAAATTTAGCACTTATTGGGTAGACGGAAAGGGCGCTCATGCACCTAACGTCATTATGGCTGACAAATGTTCGTGTCCTAACAATTGTGGACTGTGTTCAAACCACCTATCACACAGTGGACTTGCTAACATGATTGTGACTAATAGATGTGATCTGACATGTTGGTACTGTTTCTTCTATGTAAAGAAAGGTCTTGAAGGAGCGTACATGTATGAACCAGATCATACCCAAGTTAGAGCAATGATGAAAACACTTAGGGCTGAAAGACCAATTCCAGGAAACTCTATGCAGATTACTGGTGGTGAACCAATGCTAAGAGATGATATTTGTGACGTTATCAAGATAATGAAAGAAGAAGGCGTAGACCATATTCAGATGAATACAAACGGAATTAGACACGCCTTAGATCCAGAGGCTGCACGTGAAGTAAGACTAGCCGGTTGTAACAATCTTTATCTCAGTTTTGATGGCGTAACTGCAAGAACAAATCCAAAGAATCATTGGGAAATTCCATACGCACTAGACAGTTGTAGAAAAACAGGCTCTACCGTAGTATTTGTTCCAACTGTTATCAAATCAATTAATGATCATGAACTAGGAGGAATTATAAGATATGCTCAAAAAAATATGGATGTAGTTCACGCTGTAAACTTCCAACCAGTCTCCCTGACTGGAAGAATGGGAAAACAAGAACGTGAGAAATATAGAATTACCATTCCTGATTGTATTCAAAGAATTGAAGAGCAAACTAGCGGTCAGGTTACAGTAGATGATTGGTACCCAGTTCCAAGCTGCATGCCACTTACAAACGTAATTGAGGCATTTTCAAGTAAACCAAAATACGAATTATCTATTCACTTTGCATGTGGTGCTGGTACCTATGTCTTTCAAGATGAGGATACAAAGAAACTAGTACCAATGCCCAGATTCTGTGATATTCAAGGAATGTTAGAATTATTTGAAGACAAAGCCGAAGAGATTCGCTCCGGCAAAAACAAGTACTTTACTATGCTTGAGGTAGTAAGAAAACTCAAAGGCTTTGTAGATACCAAAAAACAACCCGCAGGATTAGACCTTGCACGAATGTTTGGAAGTATCCTAATGAAGAGATCCTTTGAGTCAGTAGGATCATGGCATGTTAAAGGACTATTCCTTGGCATGATGCACTTTCAAGACAAATACAATGAAGACCTTGAAAGACTGCAAAGATGTGATATACACTATCTTACTCCAGATCTTAGAATAGTTCCATTCTGTGCCTTTAATGTAATCCCAGAATGGTACAGAGATAGAATTCAAAAGAAATATTCTATCACTGTAGAAGAATGGGAAGAACGAGAAGGCGTTAAACTAGAAG
>LDXL01000009.1:39880-46915 GCA_001443365.1 Thaumarchaeota archaeon CSP1-1 | reverse complement strand
TTTTATTTCAGGACTAGAATATTTAGTTAATGAAGGAATAATCAAAATATCATTACCTGACACAACTGATAACACATCTATTTCAGAAGTGCAGCCTTGGATTAAAAGCACTGCAGGATGGTGGGCAGATGGAATGATTAGTGAGGATGAATTTATCACAGCAATTGAATGGTTGATYWCAAATAAYATAATACAGGTGGCAGCATAAATGGCATCTAGATTACAAAGCATTACATTTGTATTTTTTGTCGCAATGATTTTGATAGTTCCTYTAAATTCTCAAAAATCCTATGCTACACATTTATCCGATGATACAAAATGGCAGCTAGTCTTTGTTACTCATAATCCAGTGTGCAGTAATTATGATTTTCAGAGTGTATCAAAATATACTGAAATTACAGMAAAATATCTAGAGTCATATCATTTTCCAAATTCAAATTATGATTCGATTTGTACAACTCTTGGAAAATTATCATATAATTATAACRTTCCAAAAGACCTWGATTTACTAATTATAATGCTTGATAATGACTTGGGCGAAGAAAAATTAAACTCTGTAAAACTAGGAGGACTATACGCTCATAGCGGTCTTGATAAAAATCTTAACCACGTTATCCTAGTCTGTGATTGCTCTAACTTTTATTATTCAGATCCAGCGTGGACATTATCTCATGAATTATCTCATTTTGTTTTGTATTCGTTAAACTATAATTCAGAAGTAATTGAGACACTAGTTCACAGGTATGATAATACATATGATAAATGTAGAGAGTCCTATTCATCAGAATGTAGTACTGTAGTTAAAAAATTGCGAGTTGATAATGCAGCGTACTCTTACTCTGTAATGCCACCATACGAGTCTGCTATTGGGGTTCTAGCATCTGAGACACAAAAAGGTGTTATTTCTCCTCAGTTAATTCAATTAAATAAATTCATTACACAATGGTGGTCAGAAGGAAAAATAAATGAAGCAGATTATGGTAATGCACTTGGGTATCTAGTGAGTGAAGAGGAATTATCTGATCTCAAATCAAGGGATATAATGTTTGCAGATGGACCAGTTGATGATCCTGGCCCAAATTGGTTTGATTTAATTAAATACAAAGACTCAAACCATAAAGAAGAATTATTTTCAATAATACCTTATGATTTTGAATCGGATCTAAACAGGGTTTATGAAGATGATCTCCAAATTGGATTGCCCTCTTGGTTTAAACAAACAGCAGCTTGGTGGCTAGACGATAAAATAACAGATGATGAATTTACAAAGAGCGTCAAATACCTAAGGGATATGGGATTAATTCAACCACATTAGATAAAATAAATCAATAAAGTATATTTTAACTCTAAAATATTAAAAAAGAGATAACTTTGTTCATTATACATTGGTAGATACTCTAAATGATACAAGAATTAAATAAAGTAAGTTTTAAAAAATTAATACTGTTTTCACTAATTACAATAGGCGGATCTTTAGTTTATTTCATTTACAGATATGCAAAGCGCTACTGCTTCTGGCTCTGTTCTAGTTGATAAAATAGAACAAAGTGACGGGTGGGGAGTTATTGCAGTTGATCCATATACTTTCAAAGTTTATGTCACAAATTTCAAATCAACTACAGTGACTGTTATAGATGGCACTACCAACAAACCACTTTCAGTAATTGAGGTTGGTAGCTCACCATATGGAATAGGAATTAACACTGAAACTAAAATTTTGTTTGTGGCAAGAGAACATAATGACACTCTTGCAATAGTTGATAGTGTCACTAATGAGATAATCAAGAACTTGGAACTTCCTGATCCTTATGATATTGCGGTAAACTCTAAAACAAACAAGGCCTATGTTACAAGTGACGTGACCCATACAGTTTTTGTTGTTGACGGTAATGAAAATGAAATTGTGACAACTTTTCAAGTCGATAAACCATGTGGAGTGGCAGTCAATGAGAAAACCAACATGATTTACGTTACAAGTGAAACTACCAACAAGGTCCATGTTTTTGATGGTTCTGACAATAACCTTGTAACTATTCTAGATGTGGGCAAAAGTCCTCGTGGAGTTGTAGTTAATCCTAATACCAATATGGTGTATGTTACCAATCAGCTTTCAGGTACAGTGGATGTAATTGATGGCTATAAAAACGAAATAATTGATACTATAACTGTAGGTAACACCCCAAGAAGAATTGTAGTAAATCCTGATACCAATACCATATACGTCAGTAATCAAATCTCAAACTCTCTTTCAGTTATAGATGGCGAAACAAACGAGGTAATTGATTCAATTCCAGTGGAACAGCCATATGAGCTAATGATTAACCCAAAAACAAACAAGGTATACACCACTTACTTTGGGCATCAAATGCTATCAATTGTAAATGATATTGAAAGGGACCAAAATACACTTGATGATTCTAGCACAATAATTGGAATGCTTGGAGCAGGAGCAATAGCTGCAATAATTGCATTTTTTGTCATACAAAAAAAGAAGCTAAAACCAGAGCAAAAATTTTAGGCTTGTTTACCATTTTAATATAATGCCTAAAAATTAATGATTTTAAGCATATAGTTCTTAATGATAAATGGTCTTTGATCAGCTAATTTGTTGATAACTAAGCTTACCTAGTTGATCATTCTAATGAATTGCAGTGCTGTAATAATAGCATGCAGAGAATATGGGTTCTGTGTACTCGCTGTGGTTCTGGTGTAGACCATGCATACTTTGGAGCCAAGTCAATAGGGCTAGGAGATATCTGCCCTACATGTGGCTCCGATTGGCGAGACAACCAAATCATAGCCTCGACAGTTAGTAAATACTCGTCTGAGATATTAGGGGATTTCAGCACAGCGGACAAAAAATCCGCTGTCAAGGTTATTTGGTTAGCTACATAATGTGTTGCAGGCTGCATTGGTGTTGAGTGAGTGTATTTTACACTCCTCATACATTCCATAGAAACTCTAAGATTGAATTAGTATAGGTTTTATTGTAAATTCCATATAGTTCATTTTTTTTAAAATAAGGTCATAAAACAACAAATTAAACTAAGAAAAATGCTTACAAACTCCTAAAACCACATAAAACTTGTATTTTGTAGATACAATTAATTAATTTCTAAGAGAAAACCATACTATTGCTGTTTAAAAAGAAAAAATTTGAGCGCCTAGTATCACTAAAAAAAGATGTCAGAGACGGAATCTTATCATATTGCAAGATGAAGCATCCTAACGAATGCATCTTGATTCTTCGTGGCAAGTTAAAAAACGGAAACATCACCATAGACTCGTTAGTTATTCCACCCTTTTCAGAAACTGGACCTACATTTGCAGGCTTTCCTAATTCGTTTTTGCCTTTTGATCTTAGTTATGTAGGGGTAGTTCATTCCCATCCACGTGGCTCTGCAGAACCATCGCTTCCTGATCTGTTCAACTTTTTTGGGCTAATCTCATTGATAGTCAAGTCTCCATATGAGGATGAGGATGTTTTTGCATGGGATAGCAATGGAAATTCAGTAAAAATGACAATTATCTAGATTTCTTATAGATTGGTAAAAAAACTGACAAAACTTTATATGTATTTTTGAGAAAATGTAATTATCTTGATGAATTACAGGATGTATTTGATTTTCTTATTTGCGTCATTGGCAATAAGTATTGGATTGCAAATGGTTTTGCCATTTCCATATGGATTAGGCGTAGCATTAGCAATTTTTATTGCATTTCCTCTAGTGCTTCGCCGAAAAATGATGGGCAGAATGCGTGGCTCTGGAGATTTTGGAGGCGGCGGATTCTTTGGAATGAATTCTTCTACACCTAGTGTAAAGTATGTCTGTCTTACTTGCAGTAATAAATTCAAAGGCCGTGAATGTCCACGATGTGGCTCCACGATGAAGCGTGCAGACTTTTAGTACCAAAACCACAAAACAAAATGTCACTAGAACAATTAAGAAAAAAGGCAATTTATCAAAATACAATTGATACCTGGATTGCTGCATGTGAGGAAAAAAAAATTGACTGGTATGAGACTGAAAATTATAAAAAATTCATAACATTTCTAAACAAAAATAATCTAAAGATGCAAAAGTTTCCTTTATGCATAAAAGAAGTGGGTAGTGAGTATGAGCGAGGCCGTGATAAAACAAAGTTTGCAGAAACTCTTGCAACCTCTACAGACCCAAATGCTGCAGCATATACCGTCAAGCTAAATGATGCTACGATGGAAATTATTCGCAAGTTTGAGCTGTAACTAGATTTTTATTATTAGCAGCAAAGACACTCTTTATGAAAACATTCCCAGCTATATGCACATGTAAAAGTTGCGAGTGTGCCATTTACACCTATGAAGACTCGGGTGTTTGCAAAGCATGTAACGAAAGCAAGCATCTGTCTGGCGCAATAAAAAAAGATTATACTAAAAGCGAAGAATCTGCCCAATCAACTGCGTAATTTTATCTTTTTAGCTTTGGGTTTACAATAACATCTAGTGCATTTCCTAAAAACACAAAGGCCAAGCCAGTTATTGCAATCATTAATCCTGGAGGAACAATCCACCACCATAGTCCTCGTGCAGCAGCACCATGAGTGTTAGCGTCATGAAGGATCTGTCCCCATGTAGGAAATGAAGGGTCACCTAGTCCAAGAAAGCTTAGTCCAGCTTCTGTAGTTATGGCTGCTGGCACAGATATTGCAATGCTTGCAAAGGCATAAGGCAAAAGCTGAGGCAATATGTGCTTGAAAATAATTTTAGAGTTTTTTTGACCCATCATCTTTGATGCCTCCACATATCCTCTAGTTTTGATTTGCAATGCCATACTGCGAGAGACCTTGGCAATGCCTACCCACCCAAAGATTGTAAGAAAACCAATCATAAGAAAAATGCTATTGCTAATTGTCACTGCCAAAATAATTAGAAAAGGAAGAACTGGTAGTGCATATATTACATCATTGAATCGCATCATTGATTCGTCAGTTAATTTTCCTTTAAATCCTGCATACACTCCATAAACTAAACCCATGACAACTGAACCAATAGCTACTGCAATACCAATAAACAGAGCAAGGGGTGTCCCCCAAAGAATCCCAACTGCAAGATCACGTCGTAGCTCATCTGTTCCCATTATGCCAAATGCTTTACCTCCAACAATAAGAGTAGAGTCTACAATAGAGTTTTCCTTTTGAACTCCATACAAATTAACTAAAAACACATAATCGCCCTTTAAAACAACATTATCTGTAGATTTTGAAAATACAATGTCTTCTGCAGAAAATCCCTCTATTGAAAAATCAAACTTGTCAGATTGTAAAAATAGATTTTTTTTAATAGTCCCATCTGTTGAAAATATTTTTTCATTGTGCATTACTAAATCATCTGTGTTAGGAAGTGATGCTGAAAGTAATTTTATATTGCTGCCATCAGGCCGAATCACTGAAATTTGTAAGAGTGGTGAGCCCGAGTACTTGGCAGTAAACTCGTAAATAAAATCACTTGGAAAGTCGTCATACACATAATTTACATGAAATTGGTGTGAAACCCCTGATATTTCATCTAGTGATATAGTGCTAACACTAGGCTCATCAAGTATTTTATGTTCAGGAATTTTTTCAAACATAAACAGGTTAATCCATGATGGTATTGCAGTTTTTGGATAGAAAATCCAATTTTGTGGATTGTTCCACTGCTGAAACGTCTCAACAGGAATTATTACTGCAGCACCTATTGATATTGCAATAAGAATAACTAGTATTCCAATTCCTGCAATTCCCATCTTACTTTTAAGAAACTCTTTTTTTATCTCACTAGCTGATACACTGCTCAACTTCCAGTCTTCACCCGTGGATCAAAGTAACCATAAAGCAAGTCTGCAACAAGGATACTGATTAAGAAAAATAGCGTAAGGACATATGTTGCACCAATAATTACAGGCAAATCCATGACTGTAATTGCTTCAAAGTATAGACGGCCCATGCCTGGCCAATCAAATACTGCCTCTGTGATGATTGCACCACCAAGTGAGCCTGATAAACTAAGAGCTAATATGGTAATGATGGGCGGTGCTGCATTTTTTATTGCATGACCATAAATTATTTTCTTTTGACTAATTCCCATTGCTCGCTTTGCGGAAATAAAATCTTCTTGCATTATTCCAATCATAAAGTTTCGAACAAGGTATGCCCATGCCCCAAACCCAATCATGACGATTGTAATTACTGGTAATGCCATGTGGTATAGTAAGGCAGCAATGTAGCCAGGATCTGTCGGAGGTATGGAGGGAGTAGCACGTGCAGGAAAAATCTGATAAACAAAGGAAAATAAAAATATCATTAACATTCCTATCCACCAAACAGGAAAGCTACTGCTGACAACTGCAAACGTTGAAGTTATTCTATCAACTGCAGAACCAACCTTACTTCCAGCTAATGCTCCAAGAAAAATTCCAATTATAGAAATTATTATTGTTGCAGTAGTGAATAGCAAAATAGTTCTTGGAAGCTTTTCAAGTAGAATGTCTTTTACGTCTGATGAGCCAGAATCACTTGTTAGAAATGTAGCATGCCCAAAGTCAAGTATTAAAATTTTGTACATTGTCAAGCCAATTCGTTGGGGCGAATACCATGGAGTATCAAGACCAAGGGCTTTGACTCTTTGCTCTATTTGATCTTGAACAAATGCTTCAAACTCTGCAGGGTCTGAAAAACTATCAGATATTTTAGGATCTCCAGTAATTTCTGCTCTTACTTGGAATGTTATTCCCTGCTTTAGAATAATATCCATGTTAGAGCCAACTAGAATAATTGTAAGAAGTAAGGTGACCATGAGTACACCAAACATGGTAATGCCACGAGTGGCAAGATATTTTTTTAATCCCACCCATTAATTTTAGAAAATTCAGCTTATAATATTTCAGGTTCATTTTCTTTACGTTCTAATCTCTCTAAATCACTATATCAGAAAAAACCACTTTAGAAAGATAAAAGGAAATAATCAAGGTATAATCTACTATCCATTAGTGAATTGATGTGGCAAAAGCGTATGTT
>LDXL01000009.1:0-39840 GCA_001443365.1 Thaumarchaeota archaeon CSP1-1 | reverse complement strand
GGAACTCTAGGGCTATACGACATTATTGCAAAGCTTGAAGCAGATTCTGATGAAAAAATTAAGCAAACCATTACCGAAAAAATTAGGAAGGTGGAAAAAATTGGTTCTACAATGACACTTATGAAAGTAGAAGGAGAGGAATTGTTTAAAGCACACCATGAAAAATTAATGGGCTCCCTTTTGGGAAAAAATGATGCACAAGCTTACATTGTCATTCATTGTGACCAAGGCAAAGAAGATCTTGTACTACGAGACCTCAATGAAATTCCTGAGGTAAAAGAAGCAGATGTAGTTTATGGTAACTATGATGTTGTAGGAAAAATTGAAGCTGAAAACCATAAGGAACTTGAAAAGATAATTACAAAAAAGATAAGAAAATTGAAATTTATCAGAACAACAATGACATTAAATGTTGTCAAAGAGCAGGAATGATTATTCTATCTTAATTACTCTGTTCCTCGCTAACTTATAATATGAATCAGCGAGTCTAGATTACCAGTTTCATAAAAGGTATTATTTTCTTACTAGATAAAAAATTGAATAATAAATGAATGCACGAATAATCTATTCAGGCGAGTCACAAACCTGGCTCAAGATTACATCTGCAAGAATAATTCTTCCAAAGTCAGATGAATCTTCAAACGATACAATTTTTGACGCCTAAATTAATTTACTATCTAGAACTATTTTTCTATTAGATATAGTATAATCAGGTTATGGGATTATTTAGCTTTGGTTCCAATAGCACAAAGTGTAAAGAATGTGGACTAGAACTTTCTGATTCTGAACGGTTAAAAAAACACCAAGAAAAAGCACACAAAAAAACTAAAGAAAAATGTAGAGTTTGTGGAACCGAATTTGATTATTCCGAAGAACTACGAAAGCATAAGAAAAAGTGTAAGTAGTGTTTTGTAAAAATATTAATCTCTAGTTCTAAGTTTATAATTTAATGAAGGTTGAATCATAAAGTTATTCTCGTAAACAAGTTTTTGAATAAAAAAATTATATGCCAATCTGGAAGATCAATTATGCAAATTTGTGCACTCTAGTTCTAATCTGCTAATCATGGTTAAAACGGCAAAGGGTTTCTCGATTAGTTCTCTAGTCTCTTTAAGCTCAGGTGCGCATTCAGAATTGATGTATTGGGATAAAGAGAGTATTTTTTGGTCTGGCTTGATTTTTCGAATTTTTTGCTCAAGTGTGCCTAAATTGGAGTTTTCTAATACAACATAATCATAATTTTTATCAAATCTCTCTAAACACTCCAAGTCATTTCTTGCATAGTCTGCATCATATTTTTTTTCCTCGAAAATTTTTTTATAAATCTTGGAAACTAGTTCATTTTGTTCTAGCACAAGCAGTTTCATTGTATATTTCCTCCTTACCACCATCTAACAAAATTACGAGGCAAAAATGCTTGTATCCCTTCTAGTTTTGCAGTCTCTAAGAATTCTCTATCAAAACTTACCAGAGCAGAACCTGTTACCTTTGCTGTAGCCAAAATCAAACTATGTGGATGATGACATTCATTGTATTGAGCAACTAATCTATCTGATTCAGCATTAATCTCATCAGTCTTATCAAGTGTGATTGGATACTTGCAAAACTGGTAAATGGTATCCATTATTGAATCTGTTTGATTACCAGTAATCTTTTGTACTTCACCTAGAACAGACTCTGGAATAACCATTTTTGATTTATGTTTTTTAATTCTCTTGGCTATTGGTTTTAATGATCTTCCCTCTTGAATCTCTTTAATGATAATGTCAGAATCAACTACCACTGGCTGTCCTGTATTATTAATTGGCAATACAAAGCATTAGTTTAGACTATAAAAGCGATTTTGAAGCAAACGTATCATGTTACAAATTGTAACTGTTTTTAACTTTTGATCAGAACCTTATTTGTCATGTTACAATTTGTAACATCACGTTAAATATTGGCATATTGACATCACATCGTGTCGAAGGGGCCACAGGATCTATCTTTAGCAGAGAAGCTAGACAATGCTATTAAACAATTAGGTGCTTGGTACAGAATTAGCATTATAATAGTTTTAGTTGGTTTAGCTTCCTTGTCTGGAATTATTTCAATGTCACAATTTTATTTTCATGATGAAATTGGCAAGCATGGATATATTGATGAAATTTATGTTCAAGACAAAGACATTACAGTTCTTGCATTTATCCCCTTTACAGAGGATATCTTTCCTGCAGAAGGTATAGTCGCACTATACATTACTCAAGTTTGGTTGATGTATGGAAACGGTATAGTCATAGCATTACTATCATTTCTTTTTGTATGGGTCACATACAGAGGAAAAGCACATACCCAAGAGTTCGAATCAATAGAAAGACAGTTTATCCGTCAATCATATCTGGTTAATTTTGAAACATCAGTACCAGAAGGCCAAACAAGGGTTGAAAAAATTCTAAATGAAGCAATTCATGTATTTCCCACTCTAAAAGAAATTCAACGCAAAGCAAAACAAAAACAAACTAAAATTCCATACAAATTAGATCAAAAAATTAATGGTGATACAATAGATGGAATAGTATCAACTAAGAAAGGCGATTTTATCGTAAAGTTTTATGACAAGACTGTAACTGTTTCTGATATCAAAAACTTGGTTACTCTATTATCTAAATCACGTGATAAAATATTTCGAGTGTTATGTGTTGCAAAGGATTATGACGAAGAACTTCAATCAAACAAATTAATTGGTATCATGGACCAGTTACCAAAGTACTTTAAACTTGATTTAATCTTTGAAGAAGAACACGGGTACTCTATGTTGTGGATAGACTAGTCCCCTGTTGGGAAAAATTCTGTATCTTGTAATCCCAAAACAAATTTAATGTCAGGATCAAAACTGACACATTTTCTAAAGGCATTTTTCCCTTTGTCTGTTATTTTATATTCTAATTTGGCCTTTGGATTTTCGCTGTCCCTTGTTTCTACAAATCCTTTGTTAACAAACCCATCAATAATTTTTTTTAATCTATCTCTGTTTAGGTCAGATCCTGGGGTACCAGTTGTAATCTGTCTTAGATTTAACCATGTACCAATTTTAGTCAAGTATCCTAGAACGCTAATATTAGTATCCCCAGGTGTTTGGTTGAATCTCCTCTCTACTGACAGTTAATCTCCCCTTCGAATAAAATGATTTTTTGTTCACTATTTTAGATTGTCTATATTTAGCAAAACATCAATATCTTGAAAAAACAACTGAATCTTTGATCGATAATGAGTGCAAGTACACTAAGGAAAGCAAAAAAACTCGTTGAAAGTGGAGGCGTGATACAGATCGAAGAAGATCTTTTTCAAATCAAATCGTTAACAGATCCAAACAAATCATATTTTGTTACATCTGAAACCTGTGAATGTGAGGGATTCAAGAACTTTTACAAGTTTCATCATGGAAAAGGACTAAAAGCAAATTGTTCCCACCTTGAAGCGATACGAATATTCAAAAAAGAAAAGTAACTACACCCTAATTGTTCCAACATTCACTAGATATTCTATACCAGAAATAAAATCAACCTCAGGTATTTTATCATCTGCCCACCAGCAAGCATTGCTTTTAACCCAATCTGGGACTTGATTCGAAGGCGAAGTATCAGATACTATATTTCTTAAATGAATAATGTCTTCATGAATCAAATACTGAACAGCGCTAACAAATTCCGAGTCATCAATTTTATCATTACACCAAAAACCTCCGATGTTTTTTACCCATAGGGGAATTAATTGTTCAGTTTCTAGGGCGTTTAATTCACTTGAGAACTGAAAACTTGTTTGGGATGCTTTACTTGGTACTCCATATACCAATTTTACTTGATAATTTCCATTTGTTGCCCAAGCAGGGCCATTTGCATTTATTGATTGTAAATAAGTTGAATTCTCATCAAAATATCCATATGAAATGTCGACTAGATTATTACTTTGATCATAAATTAGTACCATATACTCTGTTTTTGCAAAATCTTTGTGAACTTGACCTGAGATGGTAATCGAGTCTCCATAATCGTATTTGTTTTCTTTAGTTATTATTTCAGTATCAGTTTCTGGCTGTGCAACTTCCAAACCACTATTAAAAAATTTTCCAGTCATCCATGGATGAATTTCACAAAAATAATAGAATGCTAGAAAATCTGTATCTGGCATTACATGTGAAACAGATTTTCCAGGTGCTACCTCGCCCAGATTAAAGAATACCCCAGAATGTTCTGGATGTTCTGGTACGCCACTTGTTATACTATGAGTAACACTGTCCTTATTCTCCCACACTATAGTGTCTCCAACCAAAACCGGCAATTGATTAGGGGAAAATCCTTGTACTGGTCCTTTACCTGATGCCCCGTTTGGAATAGTTATTTTCCACTCATTTTGAGTATCATCTGCATATACACTAAAGAAAATAAACGGAGCTGTGGCTAATGCAAAAACTGCTAATAAATGAATCATAACATAAAGCGTTGATAGACTAATTGCCATTTGTGCCCAAGTTTACTTTTTAATTAAATTATATCCGATTTTGTCTGTTCATACTAAACATATTACGTAGCAGGCTAGATTTTTAGACAAAAAAAGAGGGTCTTTGAATTTATACGCAAAAAAGTGACTTTTTGAATTCTTCTGTTTGGACTTGATAATCACAATCTTTGCAAATTAGCCAACTACGCTCCTTTAGGATCTTTAATGGTGCGTCATATTTTGCCAGAAATAATCTGTTTCCCCCACATGTTGGACATGTGACAAATAATTGTTCCATAAAGTAAACAGAACAAATTTTAGTTATAAGACGCGCGTAGGACTGATAAGTCGTTCATCTCTTTCTAAAAAAGTCAGTTTTTGCCCCAAAATTGACTTTGGCGGTATAAAATGATAGTTTGAAAATTATAAAAAAATGGGAACTAATTTGTAACTTGGACTTTTGTTGACTTGAAAATATTTCTATAGAAGAATAATAGGCCAATTAACTCAATTTGCTCAACAACCATTACCATAACAACATGTTCAAGCCATCCATCTGACATGTCATTCATTACAGCATACGCTATAGAAAACATATAGTCAATATTTCCCAACACTTCAAAATTTTGTAAATTTTTTTGAGATATTAATTTAGGTCCTATTAACTCATAGCTAGATAAATCATTGATATTATAGCCTCCTTCTTCCATGATTGCTAAATAAAATATCTCTTTGTCATCAACATAGGTATTATTACCTCTATCAATAAAAAATAAAGTTGCTCCAAAATAAATAAGGAAAAATATTGCAAAACCTATCAGATATTTACCAGTTTTTCCTCCTACTGTTTTTCTCATCTGTTTTTCAAATATTATGCCAAACCATCCAAGTTTCTTTTTCTTTATGAGCACAACCAATAAAACTGCCAAGGCAGACATTACGCCTAAGCTGCCTAGCCAGTGCTCTGAAACATATGCTGAGAAAAATATTCTAACAGGAAAAAATAATCCAACCGTTACGCCTAAAACAATTATTTTTTCTTTTAAATCTTTTTTATCCATTTTCATTTACCCCATGCCCAGTTTTACTGTTTGAGAAAGGTGATTAAAGATGCCGATACACGTATCGAGACATGTCTGTCTACATCTTTGTCCTTTACCTGAGTTTTCGCTGATTTAGGCAAAGCGAGTCTTCAATTGCTTTAGATATCTGACACTTACTCGATATGCTCTAATTGCAGAGTATATCTCAAAGAGTTCTTTGTAGGTAGGATCAAGCTTTTTTAGTTCCTCTCTCCTGATTCCAAATTCCTCTATGGTGTCCCAGATATTTTCAATAGGGACTCCCTGCTCATCTATTAGAATAGATGAGAGGTTTTTGATTATCCCGCAGCCCAAGTTAACCCTCGTTTCAAACATGATATCAATACTATCAAATTTCATATATCGAGCGCGGAATTTGATCGAATTTACAAGTTCCAAATTGGCATTCTAGCCAATAGCCTCTTTCTCAAGGGCAGGTTAGAAGAGAATAATGTGTGTCCGTAATTAACATACATAAGATAATAGGAAATTTTTTGGAAAATATCCCTAGATTCATTTGCAGACGCCGGAGCCTAGTCATAATCATAAATTATTAGAAGATCTGTCAGAAATGACTATCAAGACCTACAAAGAGCTTGAATTAACAAAACAAGAACTAAATGAAAAAGAACTCCAACTAATGGATTTGGCTACCTTAGCAAATCAAAAAATTAATGACTCTGCACGGGCAAATAGAGAACTAAAAGGCAAAGTAGAATTTTTACAAGAAATTACAAATAGTTTAAATGAAAAAAATCAATACTTGGAGCGCATTAATTTGGAATTAGAAACCCAAAAGGCACATTATAACCAACTATCAAAAAAACTCAAAAAAGATTTCGGTAGTGTTGTGGAAAGAGAAAAAAATCTTGAACTTCAACGTAATAAACTTCTCATGGAAGTCGAAACAAAAACCCGTGATCTAATCAAAACAGAAAAAATGGCAAGCGTTGGCCAGCTGTCTTCTAGATTAGTCCATGATTTACGTAACCCCCTTAGTGTTGTAAAAAGTACAGTAGAAATTTTAAAACTTGGAAACAACAACATGGATGAAAAGACAGCACAAAAATTTCAACGAATTGAAAGTGCACTAAAAAAGATTACTTACCAAATAGAGGATGTTTTAGATTTTGTAAGACAATCAGAACTACATTTGAAAAGACAATCTGTTGAAGAGATTTTAAAATCAACTATCTCAGGAATGGATCTTCCAAACGATGTCAAGATAAAACTAAACTTACAAAATATTGTAGTAAACTGTGACTCTAGAAAACTAGAGGCTGTTTTTTCTAATATAATTACAAATGCATATCAGGCAATGGATGGTAAAGGCGAAATTAAAATTAAAATCGTAGAAGATGACGATGATGCTTTAATAAAGTTTGAAGATTCTGGACCTGGCATGACAAAATCTGTTATGGAAAAGATCTTTGACCCATTATATACAACAAAAGATACTGGAACAGGTCTTGGATTATCTATTTGTAAAAATATTATAGAACAACATGGAGGTAACATTGAGGTATCTAGTCCACCTACAGTATTTAGTGTCAGATTGCCAAAAAACCTTCGTGGATATTACAAGGCTTCAGACTCTAGTTCTGATAGCCTTTAGAATCAAATAATTTCTTTCTACTCTTCCATATTGGAACAAAAAATTAGAAGATATTTCCATATTGACTATAAGTGATTCTAAATCATCTATAATTATGAAGTCTACAGAACAGGCAATAACGACAGTTTTTGATTCTGAACCAGATTCACAAATGCACGAGTATAAGCTTGAACTTGAAAAAATATGTAATGAGCTTTTAAAGTTTGGTCTTACAAGAAACCAAGCTAAAGTTTTCATATATTTAGGAAAATATGGCTCAAAGACATCCCCAGAAGTTTGTAAGGCCTTAAAATTACCAAGAACTGAAACATACAATGTTTTAAATGATTTATTAAATCTTGGAATAATCTCTTCTGAATTTCATCATCCGACTAAATATTCTGCACTGCCAATGGATAAGGCAATTTTAACAATGGTAAATGATGCACAAGAAAATGTCAACAAGTTAGCAAAAAAAGAATTAGAGGTAGCACAATTATGGAATAAAGTTCCATCATTTGATTCAAGTTTAACTGATGGAAAGTTAGAAAAATTTCAAATGCTTCAAGGAATTCCTAGAATTAACAACAAACTAAAAGAAATGATAAAGGATGCAGAAAATGAAATCAAAATTATATGTACTGAAAAGGATCTTTCACGATTCTATTACTCTGATTTTCTTGATATGTTGGGAAATCTACCCATTGATGTAAAGCTGATTATCTCACCAACTCAAAAAATTCCTCGTTTTATTCAGACACTTGATCGTTCTAAAATTCGATTGATGCCAACACACGATTTAGATAATCAATGTTTTATTGTAAAGGACTCTGATGAGGTTCTCGTATTTTTGAGAAATGCCGATCAAACTTCAAGAAATGCTTTTGCGTTTTGGACAGATACTAATTCCTTGATCAGTTCAATGAAAAAACTATTTAATTATTCTTGGCAGAACTCATTACCATTAGATTTTGAGAGATTTTTAGAGCATCAGTATAATTGAAATTCTAAATTACTAATTCCTCCTATTTTTTTCTTTTTTTACTCTATTTCGATAAACTCATTTGCAGATGATATTAGCCAGGGGATGATCTATTATAGTGTAGATTTGATCCCAATTTTTCGCTAATTCACTTTAGAGTGTGAAAACTAGATTAGGAATATCAAATTACTTAAGTATCTTTAACACTATAATTAATTGGGCATATTGGTGTATAGGAAAATAAAATACATTGAATGGGGGCATGGTCCTGAATCAATGTAATGTATTCTCAAAAAAAGGAATCTTCATAATTTTTCCTATTATAATTGCTTTAATTTTAGTTTCTAGCAGTGCTGTTCCATCTTATGCAGTCCATCAATCCGATAAACTGACATGGCAACTAGTAATGATTTCAAGTTATCCTGCATGCAGTAACTATCATTATCAGATGACTGAAAGGTACAATGAGATTACCCAAAGTTATTTTGGATTATATCAACTTGAAAATACCAACTTCAAACCAATATGCATGACAGAAAAGAAATACAATACAGAGTTTGAACCTTCTGCTGACTTGGATCTTTTGATTGTAGTTTATGATAGAAACAAAGGACGTGCAGAACTTCACAGCAACGACATTGGGGGTTTTTACAGCCACATTGGAAGAGAATGGACGCATAACCACACAATTGTGTTTTGTGACTGTCCAAACTTCAAATTTTCAGATCCAAACTGGATTTTAACTCACGAACTATCTCATTTCATTTTGTACTATCTGGGATTTGATTCTAAAGTGGTAGAGGATCATGTACATGATCTAGATGCAAAGTACGATTATTGTGTAGAAGAAGAGTACGATGAGGCAAAATGTTTGCCTGTAAAAACTAGAATGGATACTGACAGTCACAGATGGACGGTGATGGCACCATATGCTGATGCAATTGGCAAAAAGGTTTTTTCAAATGAAATTGATAAAGATATTGTCATTCCTCAATACAAAATTGCCATGCAAGCAGAAATTACGCAATGGTGGCTTGATGGAAGAATAACAGACGAGCATTTTGCAAAAAGTTTGGAGATATTAACTGAAGACGAGATAGATTTAGGCAGTACTGTTGAATTTATTTCTAAAGATTCTAGGAATGTAATTTTTACAGACCCTCCAAAAGATTTGAAAGACGATCTTTTAGAGTCTGATACAACTATAGAGTGGGTAAAACAAAGAGAAAAAAATATTTTGTTAATGGTACCATTTGCTGAAAATATTGAAGAAGAAATCCCTAATGATGAGTTACCAAAATCTCTACCTCAATGGTTCAAGACCAGAGCGATTTGGTGGATTTCAGGTAAAATCACCCATGAAGAATTTGTTAGTGGGATGCAATATCTTTTCAAAAATTAAAAGGCTAATTCCTGTTAGTGTTGGGTTTTCAGATATTTCAGCCCATCATAGAGTTATTTCAGTAATTTAGCCCGTCACATAAAAAAAGTCTGAGACAGTCAAATCATGATACTGCAGCTGTGCGACATACATTCCAGGCTCAAATGGTTTTGAAAGCACTTCGTTGAATTGGCCAGACGAAGTATCCTTTAATACAATCTCATCAATGTGGTTTCCTCTCTGATCAAATATGTCGACGAAAAGATCCTCGCGGAAGGAGAGAGTTTTTTGGACTGCTCCAGAAATTACAAGCTTATCATTATCAAACACTGCCTCTACAACTGCAGCTCTTGACCTTGCCGGAAGGTGTCTTTCAATTAGTCGTTTGAGCTCTGAGAGTTTTGCGTCTGCCTTTTCCAGGTTCTGGTCTGCTAGTGCAGATGTGATTTCACCAAATATGATCTCAAACTTGTCAGAGTTTGAACTAAGATTTGCACCACCGAATTTTTCGACAAACTCTTTGAGTTGCTCAAAATCCTCCGATAGAGTAATCCGCTCAAGATCTGATGATGAGTAGGTTCGGTCTATTTTTTCTTCAACATTGACTAGCTGGGATGCTTGTGCATTTTGGTATTGTAACATGATTATGTAAAGACCAGACTCTACTGGAGCCTCCCATTGAGTGAAAAACGCGCCGTGTTTAGTATCATGAAACTGTAGTGAGCTGTGTTTTTCTCCGTCCATCGAATAGACAGTAACATAGATTTGCTCTCGCCTATCCATGTCAGGCTTGTCAACATAACCTTGCAGTATCCAGAATCCATATTCTGGATCATACTTTGAATTAAATATAATTCGGTCATTACTTAGAACCAAATAGTTTCTAAGATGCTGATTCATCTCCTTTATTTTTGAATCAGCGCCAAGAAAGTTTCCATGAACTACATAGTCAGATGCGGTATTGAGCATATCTGAAAATTCATCAGAGTGGGGAGCAAAACCAGAGTTGTAAAAGTTAGAGACCGTGTTGGATAATGCATCAAGCTTTTTTCTGTACTCGATTCTTTTTAGCTCATCACTGCTGTAACCTACATCAGAGCCATGTGGGTCTTTGCTATATGCAGCTGAGACCTCTTGCCATTCATCAAATATCTTGCGCACCATATTGTCTGCTGCATCAAGATCATTTTTAATTACAAGCGCACGAGCCTCATCCACTTTGGATTTAATTGAATCAGCAAAGTCGACATAACCTGGCAAGAATCTGCTTTTAGTTAGACTTAGCTCAACGAGATCCTCAACTGATTGCGCTCTCTGTAAAATGTCTGCCGCTCTAATCTTGTAGGCATCCTTGGAGTATGCATCTAGCTCACTTTTTATCTCTGGTGCAATTGCACTTGCCCATGAAAGTAAAACCTCAATTCTGTCTATTTTTGATACAGATGGATTTCCTTGTTCCATTTGCTGAGCGGTATCAATTATTTTTAGAGCATTGTTTATTGTGAATAGGTTTTTGTTATCAGCCTGAAGCTCTGCCTTTGCCTTCATGTCCTCATACTCGAACTTTAAGATAGATAACGGGTTTCGCTTTTCTCGAAGATCATTCATTGATTTATCAAATTCTGATACAACCAAAAGAATCTCTTCAAGAGAATTTTGCTCTTTTATCTGAGCAAGGAGAGTCTCCCAATTATCAAGTAGAGCGTCATTAATGTTAATCCCCTTTAGGATCTCAATTGCCTTTGATATCCTTGATGAGGCATCTATGACATTTTTCATGTCCTCAATCTTTTTTTGCGAATCTAGAATCTGGTCTACTGAGGTTGCCAGGGTCAATTGATTACGAATCTCGTCCCATTTTGGAGAAAGCAGGTTTGCAAGCTCTGAGTTTTGTTCCGAATCAGATGAGATGAATCTATCTACTTTATCGAGTTGGCGTAAAAGCAAGGCTGCCTTGTGGAGTTTATCTACTTTGTCTTTTTGTTCTAAGAGTTTTTCAATAGACTCTTTTTCAAAAAGCGAGGGCTTTGTTGACTCCCACTGGCTTGACACAAAACGATATAGTGGATCATTTTTTTGCAATACTACATCAAGATATCGAGATTTGGATAGAAGATCAATTAGGGAATTTATCTCCTCGCTGTAAATTGGAGCAGTACCGCGAGCATAGATAAATCCGATCTCTTCTTTAACTGGTCTGCTCAGAATAGACTGGGTCTTTGTCATAAGATTAAGAAGAGACTCGTCTAGCTCTGCAAAACTTTTTTGAGGAGCCTCTTGGAGCTTTATTGGATCAGAGTTTGAAATTAAAATAAATACATCATTTAGTGTTTCTATTGCCTTTTGGGTGTTGCCAATGTCATAATAAAAAATTGCAGAGTATGTTTTTCTGTCAATGTCTTTTGCAATATCAAATGGGATCTTGTTTTCTTCTACAAGTGAGGCAGTTTTTGCCAAGGTGTTCTCTATTGCAGGTCTTATTTCATCATCAATTTCAAGGATCTCGTCACTTATGAAAAACTCGTCCATCAAATCAACATAGATTGCTTCTAGTGCCGAGATTGTATCCTCAGATGGTATGGCATTTGCTGCGGATAATCGTTCAGTGTAAAAGTTCATGGCAGTATCGGTTTTTTTGCCAACAAAATCAATTTTTTCAGAGACTAGCTTTGTTGCAGAATCCAAATACTCTGCTCCGGTTTTTTCTTTAAAGACAGATGAGCTTACCTTAAACTCGTCACTTTTGGTATCATCGCCATAGAAAATCTTTATTTCATAATTTCCTTCCAGTCCGCAAACTCTTCCCTCAAGTGGAATCGGTTCTGTTAGAAACAAACCATTTGAAAGGGGAACGATTTGCTGAATCTGACACAAGTCACCTCTAGGATTTATGATTTCTAAAATTAGAAACGAGTCGGCATTGACCTGGGACAGCTTGCCATAAATGAAAATGTCCTGGCCTTTTTTAAATTCCGTATAGTCGCCAAGTATGGTTATCCCCTGTGAGCTTTGGGCATAGGCAGCTGGTATCAGTAAAAGTATAGCTAGTGATAGCCCAACCGCAAACTCCTTCATGAAAAGATCGATGAGCCGCAATCATACTTAAGGTTTGGGTATCTTTGTTCCAGATTATTTATTGATATTCAGGTTGTTGTTCTAGAAAAAATTCTGATAATTCTTAATTCCTAGTTTAATCTTGAAAATTCATGAATCAAATAATGGTCTTAGGCGTTTTAATTGCTGTTGCTGTTTTTGTTATTAATTATATCGCTTGGGGCATGGCTTTCCCATGGCCTTCTGGAGCGATTTTAGCATTTGTTGTAGGTTCATTGTTAGTGGCTCCTATAATTGCTGGATTTAGGATCAAGAAAAAAACCTCAATAAAATATGCAACTTTACAAAGTTAACTAAATGATTCTAATCTAGTGAAGGATAATTTATCAAATATATATAAATAATAACAAATGTTCGTTTTATAAGTTGAATATGTCTAAAAGTAAAATCGCCCTCGTCTCACTAGCGATGATTGTTATAGCAGTATCTTCCCTAAATTCCATCTTTGCCCAAACAATTCAGGATATGTCATGCTCTAGCTGTATTACCATATCTGATACCAAAACTTTGGGGCTTCACAAAAATCTCCCATTACCAATAATTCTTTGGGCAGAGAATTTTGATTATACCTACGATCATAATTCAATAATTAGTATAAGTGGTCACTCTAATCTCAATAATCCAGAAACTCCCATCCTAATTACGGTGACTAACCCAATTGGTAACCTAGTTACAGTACAGCAAATTATGGTAGCACCAAATTCCGACTTTAACGTTAAATTTAACTCCGGTAGCCCTCTCTGGACAAAGGATGGTATGTATATAATTAAAGCACAAGGAGGGGGCCAATCTACAGTCTTTAAAACACAAGTAGAGTTAACTGGTGGAGTTCCTACCGGTGTAGAATGTGCTGTAAACGAATTAAATGCCAATGATTATTGTATACCATATAGCATTACTGGTGCAACTGTATCAAGTTCATCACTTAACACAAAAAACAAATCAATTGTGATAATGTTGAGTGACTCCGATGACGGGACACTTGCCATAAAACCTTCTACTGATATAATAAAAGGCATATCTCTGGTTCTAGTTGACGGCCAGGAATGGGATGATGTAACTATAATTGGTAATGATGTAACTATTATGTTCCCTGCAGGAACTGAAGAAATTGAAGTCATTGGTACATTTGTGATTCCAGAATTTGGTTCTTTTGCTGTGTTAATATTAATTGTTGCAATAATTACAGGAGTTGTGTTTTCAAGAAAAAGATTAATGTTTTCAGGTAAAATCTCAACTTTAAGTAATTAATAATTTTAAACCAATTTACTCAATTCAAATAAATGGAGAGGTACAGTTAATTTTGGATTTAGAAAAATTTCAAAACGATGTATATGAAATTACAGAAAGACTTGGAAAAAATCTTAATGATAACGAGATTCCAAAACTAAATTATGTCAGGCAAAGGCTAATCGATCTCTATAAAGAAAACCTTGTAAAAATCAATCACTCTGTATTGGAACTTATTTGTGCAGCAAATCTAATCGGTCGAGGATACACAGTAGATGCTGAAAAATCAGTTTCTGACATTTTAGTATGTGACATTTTTGCAAAAAAGGGTGATGGTTCAGTTATCATAGAAATAGAGACAGGATTTACACCCCCAGAACATGCTTTGGATACAATTGATTACTATACTGCAAGAATTATGAGTAAAATTGCAAGATATAGTCAACACTGTTCAAAGTTTTCATTAGCAACTCCAGTTATTGGGCTTTTGCCAATACCCAAAATTTTTCTTATCCCCCCACATTCACGTGATAAAAATGATATAATCAAAGCACAATCCCTTTGTAATCGATATTACAAAAATCCACCAATAGAGTATAATGAAATTTTAAACGCAAGGTTACATTCGGTTTATTTAATCCATATTGACAAGGGGTTTGCCAAAGAATTAGATCCATGTAATTATGTGGAATTGACTGAAAAATTGCAAGAAAAAAGCGAAGTTGACCAATAAAAATAAAAAAGTTTTCAAGTAGTATTTACCAGAAGTATATCATGAAATGTGCCAATTGCGAGAACCACAAGCACTATGATTGTATAGATTGTCAGAGCGATCATAAGACATATCTATGTGAATGTGACTGCCACAATGCTTCAACAAAGCCCCATAAAGAACAGAAACATTAAGCATCAAATCTTAAACATAATCTGATTTTTGACTAGTGTCTGTTTTATTCGGACAAATTCTATCTTATTACAAAACATGTTAAGAAATTTTCAATGAAGGAAATTGGTCAAAGAAGGGGCAGCCTTTGAAAATAGGCGAAAGTACTTTTGTGTATTTTTATCCCTTTAACTCCAAATGCATATCATGTAACGATCATTTACAGGGAAGAGTCGTCGCTAGCTGGAAAGGCATATTATATTGCCCTACATGTGCCCTCGAAGTTTCCTTGGTAAGAGATGAGGATTTAGAATCAGCCTACAAAATTGTTGAAGGACAAATAGAGCAAATAGATGAGATGATGCTCGATATTTTTACTTAGAATAAAAACAATTGTCAACTGGCGATTAGAATCAAATTAAATTTGTCCAACTTGAACATACATGATGCTAAAGCCAATTTCGTTTTAATTTTTTTGGGCGCGAACGCATTGTGTCGACACATACCTCATGGGCGTGCAGCTGTGCGTTCGGCCCAACTCCAATTTATAACAACAAAAACATTTTGAAAATTATATTCAGTTTTAATGATGATTGTAGTTATTATGCAAACAGGTTTTTAATAATCAGAATTGTAACAGTCTTATATTGGCAGCAGAAATTAAAAGTTGGTTATTAGTTTCCATTTTTATAATTTTTCTAATACCTACAAGTTATGTAGCTAAAGCAGATGAAGAGACAAGCTGGGAAGAAGAATCACAGATAAGCGTTTCAATTGTTGGAAATTCTATAATTAATTTGGATTCTGATAACAGATTGATTCGGGCTTATGTTGATATTTTAAATTTTAATCCAAGCGATGGTTTCTATTATATGCGAATAGTTCAAACTCCTACTGATAAAATAATTACAGAAAAAGAAATCATAATTCGTGAAAAAAGTAACGGAGAGGCAGGTACTGATATTGCCTACTTGATAGATGATGATGTAATTAACACAAATGGTACTATTATTCAAGGTGATTATACCATTGAAGTGTTTTCTAAAAATGGCAACTCGATTGGTGCCACAACATTTTCAATAATAAAACCCAGTATATCTCAAAATATTCTAGTTATAGAAAATCCAGAATCTGAGGAATCTGATACTGATACAACTGAAGAAATTGATCAGACTGGCAAAACAGAATCTGCTGAGGAATCTATTGAGATTGAATCAGAATTGGAAAACGTTCAAAACATTCCAGATTGGGTAAAAAATATCTTCATTTTATATGCAGATGGTAGTATTACAGAAAATGAATTAATATCTGCGCTAAAATTTTTAATTGAACAAGGAATAATTGAAATTAATCAATAAAACTTTGAAACTATTTTTTAGCAATAAAATCAAATGAAATTTGATTTGATAACTCCTCATGTTCTGCATTCAAAGTATACTTGCCACTATTTTCCCATCCTGTTCCTCCAGCAATCAATAATGTTGAAAAATTCCCATCATTTTTTATGTTCAAATTTTCTGCCCATATCACTTTACTATTTTCATTTTCAATTGATAATCGAACAGTTCCACTTGACGATGAAGAAATCTGCCCAGATATTGAAATAATATCTGATGTTTCATATGATGATTCATCAGTTTCTAAGGAAAATTCTTGCAATGTGTCACTCTTTGTGTCAGAGTCATATGGGATTTGGGTGCCATCGTACGCAATACCAACTGTATATACCAAAATGATTGCTAAAATGATAGCCCCCGCCCCCAATATGATTTTTTTATTTGAGCTTAAATCGAAGGGTTTTGAGAGAATTTTTTTAGAATCTGCATCTTCAGTAATTTGTACTTCTTTTAATAAATCAGTTTGATGTTTTGATGCATCTGTCTCAAAAGTCTTAGGTGTAGAAATTGATTCTTCAATTGGAATCAATCTCGGTTTGTCTTGACTTTTTGGTTTTTTCTGCTCAAATTTACTTAGGTACTGTGATGCCAATCTTTCAATGTACTTGCGATCAGAAAGAGAAACAATCTCGTTGGCTTCACATAAATCCTTAATATGATTAAGCCTACTGGGATCTCCTTTTTTTAATTTGAGAAGCGCATTTACATCTTCAACAATAAATGAATCCATTTTTGTAACTTTCTGTTCTTTTTTTCTATCAGTAATAAATTATTAAGAATAGAGGGCTAAAAGCCCCCTATTTTACCTACACTGAGAACTCAAAAATTAGGAATGGCTTAGTCAAGTTCTCAGATCTTTGCCTATAGTCAGGTATGAAAAAAGGCTTTAACAAAAACCGCTGTTCAAATGAACAAACAACAGATGTTGTCTATGTTCAGGGAAAAAATGAAAATTCGTTCCTAAATATAATGGATAAAATCAAGTGTTCATAATTTGACTCGAACCGCTTAAATTCCCCTAAAACAAGCTTACGGGCTGATTTGAAAGTAATTACCGAGCCAGTAGATCTAAGTAAAGTAAAAAATTTTGGAACTTTAGAATATGTATTAGATAAATATTCTAGAACCTGGAGCTGGAAGGTAACTGGAACTCGTGCCGTCACAATGGTTTCGAGACTTATCCCTCAATCATGGTATGGCGAAGGCCCAAACGAGGCAATTATTCCAGACAGTCATCAAAATGTCCAACAAATCCAGTGGATTCTGGAAAGATATCCAATGGAAATTCTTTCAAAATCCACATGGCATAGAAAAATTTCAAAATCTTCTACACCGCAAATTAAATTAAAAAAAATAGAAAAGCTTAGCAAAGCTACTCCTAGTAAGCAATTTCGGGGAAAATTATATAATTTTCAAAAAGAAGGTCTTGATTTTCTTTTAAAATCATCTGGAAACGCATTGCTAGCTGATGAGATGGGCTTGGGAAAAACAGTTCAAACATTGGCTTATCTTGCAACAGAAAAACAGGCCCTGCCAGCTCTTGTGATTGCTCCATTGGTTACACTAAGGAACTGGCAAAGAGAAATTGGTAATTTTATGAAAAAAAAGAGCAGAAATGGACGATTGATGGGAAGAGAAGTTCCTTCATCAACTGTAATTAGAAAAGGCAAATCCCAAGAAATTGGTAAATTTGATTTTTATATAATAAATTATGAATTGTTAGAAAAACGACTAGCAGATTTATCCCAATTAAACATCAGATCAATTATCTGTGATGAAGTTCAAAATCTCCGCTCAAAATCTACTAAAAAATATGCTGCAGTAAAAAAACTTGCAGCCTTAGACTCTGTAAAATATAGAATTGGTCTTTCTGGTACTCCAATTTATAATCGTGGTTCTGAAATATGGCCAATTGTTGATATCTTACGACCCGGATTGCTAGGAAGTTTTAAAGAATTTTGTGAATATTTTTGTTATGTAAATGATAAGGGAAAAGCAATTGTTTTAGAGAATAAACGTGAATCTCTACGATCTGAATTATGTAATCACGTAATGCTCAGACGAAAAAAATCTGATGTCCTAAAGGAGCTTAAAGACAAAGTACGCTATAAAGAGGTTATAGATTCTGACTCAACTTATTATAATAAAGAGTTAGACAAAATTTGGAAAAAATTAGAAGAAGAACAAAAACAAGCTGAAACCGAATTTGACAAATCAGCTTCATATCACAGGGCAATACAAAGTGAGAGACAAGCTGCAGGTGTGGCAAAGCTTCCACATGTAATTAATTTTGTAAAAAATATTATGGAAATTGATGAAAGTGTAGTTGTTTTTTGTCATCATAGAGCGATTCATGATTTATTACACAAAAGTCTAAGTGAATATAATCCAGCTTCTATAATTGGAGGTCAATCCGATAATCTCAGACAACTTCAAATCGACATGTTTCAGGAAGGGAAAACTAAACTAATGATTGCTGGATTAAGAGCTGGAAATGTTGGAATTAATTTAACACGTGCAAAATATGTCATCTTTGCTGAATTAGATTGGAGTCCTGCCATCCATAGACAAGCAGAAGACAGGCTACACAGAATGGGACAAAAAAATACTGTCTTTGCTTACTATTTGATAGGTAATGGAACTTTAGATGATCATGTTGCAAAAATCTTAGTTGATAAGAGTTATGAAATAGACTCTGTAATGGACACGGTCAGTGAATCTTTTGAGAATAAGGAAAAGGCAGAATTGATACTTGCTCAAATTCAAGATAAATTAAATTCTGCCCAACAAATTGTTACAAACTAGATTTTTTTGAATCTTTTTATCTCATTCTAGAACATATCAAATTATGGACGCAATGCTTGAAGAAGAAATGATTGACCTGATAACATTTTGTCTCCAAAATCCAGATTCTGACGAAGTTAAGGGTAAAAAAAGTCGGATTTCGGAAATCGGTAAAGACCTCTATTTGGATGGTGGGGTCGATGCTATGGAAAACATGTTTTTTGCCATTCAAAACAGAATCACCGAGGAGATAGGAAAAGACCCAAAACCATTTAGAGCACTATGGAACGAAAATTCTAAAGAATGGAAATACTGACCCCTAAATTTGATAAATTAAAAAAGTGAAGGTAAGCCCTTAGGCTTTACCAATTCTAAACATCTTTGTGTTGCAGGTAGGACATTGACCTTTAGTGGCAGGTTTGCCGTTTTTCAGGGTTACTGCCTGAGTTTTTTGCATTTCTCTTTTACTTCTGCATTTGACACAGTATCCAGTTGTCATGGTATCAATCAGGTGTGAGGTGATATTAGCGACATGCTGTAAAAATTATTTAACCACAGGGTAGTATCGATCTAATTTTTTTTGTATGAAAACGCAAACTTTGGAACAAAAAATCTGATTTTTCCTGATTTTCAGAAATTTTAATGACAAATCCTTCGACAACTTTATTATAAACTAAAAATAGGAAACGAAGATCATTCTTTAGCAAAAATAATCAAAAATATAGGGTTATTTTATTAGATGAAAAATGTTCAAAACTTTAACATGAAAATATTTACAAACATACAAAAGAACTAAGAAAAATTTAACGATTAGTTTTACTACTTTCAAAAACATTTCGATTAGGCCTTTTATCTGCCGTATGCAGTTTTGGGGTCCAATCTTATTCAATCAACTAGATCTGTTAACTATCTTTTTTGTCCCTAGGCCTGTGATTAAAGAGAATTAGTACATCATAATTCCAGCTAATGTAATTAAGGAGATGGTAAATGATAGAGAAACAGCGATTCTTTATAACGCTAAAAACTAAAACTATAGATGAAATCATAAATACAAATAAAGAATTCAAAACTGGAGAACAAAGATCATTTTTTATCGTAAGCGTTCTCAAAAAATATAAAATTATTGCCGTTGGATGTCAAACCCCTAACATTATAAAAGAAGCCAAAAATGATACCCGCCAAGACATAGAAGAGGCACTTGATATAGTACAAAATGATTTTGGAAGTAATACTGGGATCTCCTAATTTCTTCCTGACCTTATCTGTAATTGAATAATTTTCTTGGACTAGGCATTATAGCTCTATTCTGTAGTAATCCCATCGTTCTGGGTCAAACTGAGTAACAAATTTTGCTTCTTCGTGAGTTTTTGCACGTTTAGAAATCACATCTCGGAGAGCAAAACTCGTCTGATACTTGTATCTTTTTGAATGTGCCTGCATTGTAAACAAATGGCGCAGTTCACTTCCTCCATGATGTCCCCAATAACCCATCTTGATTGCAAGTGGTTCTAAAAATATTGTATTTTTAGCACCAAAGTTTTCGTCATTTACTTTTTGGTGTAAAATTTCATAATTTTCAAGAGGACCTCCTTTAGCAAATCCAATTATTGGCCCGCCTGTGTCAGTTAATCTTATGGTACTAATGATTGTATTAGGATTTTTAACTGATTCTTCAAAATTATCTCTGGTCATTTGTAATGGTTTTGGTAATTCGTCATAAATTTTACGGAGAGTTTTTACAAAGTCATCTTGTGTTCTAGTTATGTTCTGCTCTATTGTTGGAACAATTTTTAGATTTTCATACACAAAATCTGCATGAATTTGAATTTCTTGTTGACGAAGTTTCAAAAATGACAGAACATTATGCATAAAGTTTTTTCTCATATGTTTTGGAATAGAAATAAGTACGCGCTCACACATTTCAGATTCATTATTTAGAAGATCTTCAAAATACGCAACCGATCTTTGAAATATGAGTGATGGATGCCATGCAAGCGCATGAGCATTCTTTTTTGCCATTTCCATTCCTTTAGCAAAATCGCCCAATGCATATCCACTTATTCTATCAACTACTGACAAAAACCAACCTAATCTCATATAATGATCTTGCTTTTCTGGATTATTTTTTATAATTTCACAATTCTCAAAACATTTTTTTATTTCTTTCTCAGCATTTTCTTTTAAATTTCCCTTCCATGGAAATGTAGTTCTTAATATCAGAGCTTTTATTATGTTGAGATCAATCTCTGCATCAATAAGAAATTTTTTTAATGTCTCACTCTCAGAGAGAAATTTTAATACACTTTCTTCATGAGGTTTGTCTACGCTCTTATCAGGATCAAAATCATGAAAAAGTGCTGCTGTGTAAAGATACTTGAGGTCTTCTTGATTTATGGGATTGAGACTACTTTTCCAGTTTGCAGCAACTAGAGTGATGTAGGTTACCTCTAATTCATGCTCTATATTGTGATAACCATAATAATCAATTCCAAGTCCTTGTGTTTCAAACAAGTCAATTGTAAAATCCAGCATTTCAGAGTAGCACGGTTTATCCAAACCCATTAGGACTGCTAAGTTGTTAATTTCATCTCTAAGTGTTTGTGTGTCTGAAACAAGTTGCACTAAATATTAATCTGATTTCTGGTTTTTAAAGGTGTGTGTTATTATGAGGTTTTCAATCTAATTTTAGATTATCACTTAGGTTTGAGATGCAATATTTCCCAACTTGAAATCTGGCAGTAAATTATTCCCTAATATTTTATACAATTTCACTCTCAGGCTTTTTATCAATTGATGGTTGTAGTGAATTTTTTTTTGAAAGAGAAATCCTGAAAAATATCAAAATACCAAATAATTCTAAATATTCAACAAATGCCACTGTGTAAAAATGTAGGATCCATCCATCAAGACTATCATTTAGAACAGCAAGAACTGCAGACAATTGTGGAAATGCAAAGAATATTGCTAAAAACATACCAACAATTCCATATATCCAATCTTGAAATTGTAACTCATCTGTTTTTTTGAGAATTTCTTCTGGATTTGCAAATTCTTCATGTTCTTCCAATAGTTGGTTTTTCAAATCTACATAGACTGAATTTCCTTGTTCTATTGCAAAAATAGTTCCTCCTAAAATTAGCAGAAAAATTATGGATTGTCCATAAATTATTTTAGCCCGCTTTCCTTTTTGTAACTTATTCATTTGACGCTCGAACATTTTTCCAAATCGTCCAAGTTTTCCTTTTTTGGTTAGAATTATCATTAAAACCGAAATGGCAGAAATTATGCCAAATGATCCAAACCAATCAGTGGAAATATGCGTTACAAAAAAAAGTCTAACTGGTAATAACACCCCAGTCATCACAGAAAATACAATAAACCCTTCTAGAAAATTCTTATTTTTCATTAACATTAATCTTAAAATCTACGATTTGAGAGATAGCTTCACTAGATTGAACAGCACGTGGTGTATATTCTATTTATACATCTGAAATGAAATCATTTACACTTTGTCTTTAGATGAAAAAATTCTAGTTGAAATTATTGAAGTTCAAAAATCTCATAAATTAGATTACATACTTCATCTAGGAAAAGTCACTTATTCGCTGGATAGTGTAGCAATTACCAAATCTTCTACTCCAGTAAATAGACCTACAAACAGAGGGGGTATCTATTTTTCCGATACCTTTGCTTTCAAAATTAAAGCCGTTGTAGATGATCTCTCTATAGCAGAATTATTATCAAAGAGTATGTTGGGGCCAAACCCTGAATTTCAAGAACTTGAAATTACTACAAATGTGCCAATTAAAGATTCAATAAAAAAAGTAACATTTTTTGTAAATCTAACAAATAGCATGCAAAGTTCATCTCACATTGAATTAAATATGACAATTATTAGATTAAAAATTGGATAATCCCTTTGAATTTACGAGATATCAAAATACTTGTCGTAATTTTTCCGGCGTTCTTTATCTGATAAAACTTCATACGCTTTGTTAATTTCTGCCATTTTTTCTTTGGTTGTGGGATCAGGATTTTTATCTGGATGCCATTCCTTTACCAACCGTCTAAACTGATTTTTAATTTCTCCTTGAGTGGCATCATTTGATACCTCGAGGATCTTATAGTAATTAGGAAAATTAGAATTTTGCATGGATTTTCTAAATTCTTCGTCATCTTTATTGACACTCTTTTTACCAACAAACTCATCACTAGTCCAATCAGAATGATATTTTTCATAATCTCTATTCTTTTTAGATTCATAATCCCCCACATCATAAGAAAATTTTTTTCGAAGAATTTGATTACGAGCTAAGTAAAGAAAAATTGCTATTACAGCCACAATAAAACTAGAAAAAATAACTATTAAATCCTCATTACTCACAATCAATTCGTTTGGATTTTTTGTTGGTGCTTCATCCTGTGGAAACACAGGAATTATCAAGGAAAGCATAAAAATTGAAAATAAAATAAGAATTTGATTCTTCATATGATAAATCATATATTTATTGAGCACATATTATCCTTAATGTATTTCTTCAATTCGAACAAAAGGATCTGAAAATTTGATTGAAAAAAAATTCGAGTCAGATTTACTTTACAATAAGATTGTTCATTACTATGTAGACAAGAAACATTTTTCAAAGGAACAAGCAAACTCAATAGCTCAAAATATTATCAAAAGAGAAATTGAAAGGCGAAAGTGTAAAAACCTTCAATGCAGACATTCATTAAATGATCATATTAGAAACTCTGAAACCTGCTTAGTTTTAGACTGTAACTGTATAAAATTCGTTAAATAATTGGTTTATGAATTTAATTTCCTACTTGTCTAATTAGCTTTGTCAATGAAAATGGTTTTTGTAAAAATTCTACATTTTCTTTAAAATCTTCTGTTGTCTCATTCTCACCACCCAAGGCGTATGCTGAGGCAAAAATTATCCTCTGGTTAGGTGTAGTTTTTAAGATTTCATTAGCAACTTCCTTTCCAGTTTTTTTTGGCATTGACTGATCTAAAACAACTACATCAAAAGGGCTTTCTCCAAGCATTTTATACTCGTTTTTTTTCTTCTCATCTTTGTATCTTTGTAGACATTCTTCACCATCTTTTGTAACGATTACTTTGTGGCCACATTTTTCTAAGATTCTATTATACTGTAAAGCAGTAAAGTCGTTGTCTTCTGCAATGAGGATGTTTAATGCCATTTTAATCCAAATTCTTTTCTCATTTTTTGTCTTTTAAGACAAGTATGTTTAAAACAAACGAACAGCGTTGTACCACAGCATGAGCCGAATTGAGGACCTTGTAGACAAAGGAAATAGATTCCTTGAAGCAGGTAAATTTGAAGAGGCTCTAGGTTTTTTTGATCAGGCTCTTTTATTAAATCAAAACGATCCGGAATTATGGAATCATAAGGGAGTTACCTTGAGAAGCATGGGACGATATAATGAGGCTATAGAATGTTTTAACAAATCATTAGAACTTGATCCCAGAGACAAAAAAGCATCGTAATGGTGACTGACATTTGAGTTTCACTATTAACTAATCGTCAATCTATATTATAGACAAACCATTAATTGTAAATAGTGAAGAGAGAATTAATGAATTTATTAGAACAGGCTTTTGATCTGAGTGAAAATGAAGAGTATGCTGAGGCTTTACAATGTTATGATAAGGTTTTAAGTAAAGATCCAAAAAATGTTAGAGCATTAATTGACAAAGGAGTTACATTACAAAATCTTGGAAGATTTAAACAATCTCTAACACTTTATGATAAAGCACTAAAAATCAATCCAAAAAATCTAGATGCTCTAATTAACAAGGGAACTGCCTTACATTCTTTAGGAAAATTCAACGAAGCGATAATTTTGTATGATAAAGCCCTTGACCTTGATAAAAAATGTGCTATTGCACTTGCATACAAAGGATTGTCCTTAGGTGAGCTAGATGAAATTCAGGAGGCCTTAAAATATTTCAAAAAAGCCTTAGAAATTGACCTGGACTATGATCTTGCAAACTTGAGTAAAAAGATGGCCCAAGACCTTCTAAAGTCAAAAATAAAGGAACTAAAACACTCTAAAACACAGTAACATCGCCTGGCGCAGGCTCTCTTCTTACATTCTTCTCATGGAAATCAAAAAACTCTTTGTGAATCGTTTTTTGATGATTTTGAAGATCTTCTATGTTTTCAAAACCTTCGTGGCACAGGAAGCATTTTGGTTTATCTTCATCAACTAGTGGTAATACCATACTATTTGGGTGCGTCTAGGTTACTTATCTTTTGAGATTGATTAGTCAAATTATATATTTGCAGAAAATTGGATTCAAGGTGTGTTAGAACAACTGGTAGGTGAATCACAAGCACTTGATCGTGCAATTGCTGGAGAAGAATTATCACTTAAGGACGGAATGGAACTAATGAATTTTGAAAATCTCCATATGCTAGGTGCAGTAGCTGATATCACAAGAAAAAAACTTGTAGGAGATGCTGTTACTTTTGCAGCATCCTATTACATGAATTACACAAACGTTTGCGCAGCTAGCTGTCAGATGTGTGCCTTTTATAGAAAAGGACACGAGGATGATGCATATACGCTAACTCCTGAACAAATTGAAAAAAGAGTTTCAATGGCAAAGGAGATGGGTGCAACTGAGGTGCATATTGTTGGTGGATTTCATCCAAAACTCCAACTTGATTATTATGAAGAGATGATGAGAATCATCAAAAAGAATCATCCACATCTAAATATCAAAGCTTTTACTGCAGCAGAAATTTTCTATTTATCTAAACTCACAAAAAATTCTGTAAAAGAAATACTTTCAAGATTCAAGGAAGCAGGTCTTGATTCTATGCCTGGAGGTGGAGCAGAACTCTTCCATCCAGATATTAGAAATAAAATAGTTAGAGGAAAATGCACAGGTCAAGAATGGCTTGATACAATTGAGCAGGCACACAATTTAGGAATTAAAACCAATGCAACAATGCTTTATGGCCATATTGAAAAACCTGAACATGTAATTGATCATTTAATTAAGATTAGGGAACTACAAAAAAAGACTGGAGGGTTTATCACATTAATTCCACTAAAGTTTAGTTTAGATAATACAGAACTTGAACAAGAAAAGCAAGTTACTCATGAATGTTCTTCAGTGTATGACCTTCAAGTAATTGCATTATCACGACTAATGCTTGCAAATGTTCTTAACAATATTTCGGTATATTGGGTTGCATACGGCAAAAAACTAGCGCAGGTTGCCTTATCAAATGGCGGAAACGACTTGGTAGGCACAGCCTTTTCTGAAGAAATCTATCGTGCAGCTGGCAAGCCAACTAATTCATCAGTATTAGATCTTGCAAATATGGTTAGAGAAGTAGGGAAAAAGCCAGCACAACGTGATACATTTTTTAATATTTTGAAAACATTCTAAATTAATTACATTGCAATTACTTAGGTTTCAGGTTTTTTTTCAACCTTCTTTGGACTCCCCTTTCTTCTTCTACGTGCTCCAAAACTAATTAGTACTAACATAAAGCCTATGCCAATTAATATTCCGGCCAATGTGTTAAAGTCCTGATTTTCCTGCTGTTCAATTAGAAGATCCAATGTCTCTTCTTCTGTCATACCTGATGTTCCAACTGGACTTGTAGAGTTCAGATATAGTGAAAGAGAAATTCCTATAGATACCATGATAATTCCTGCTACTAGAATTTTTTTATCAATTAGCAAAACTACCCTCAATTATAGATGACGTTTAATGTATATTATTATGCTATTTTCAATTCAAAATTTGGAACTAGATTTTTCTTTTTTGCCATCTCAAAGAGATGTCTAATTGATTCTTCGCCTTTTTTTCCCATATCAACAGTAACATCGTTTACATACATTTTTACAAATTTTTCAATAAGAGAACGCTGTTTTCCTCTACTGTACTGCATGGCATAGTCTAAGGCTTCTTCTGTATGAGAACGAGCATAGTTTATTGAATCCCGAAGATAATTGTCAAATTTTTTAATTATATCTGAACCTAGCCTATTGCTTATCACGTTTATCCCAAGAGGGACTGGTAAACCGTTAGTAGTTTTATCCCACCATTCCCCTACGTCTAGAATTTTAGTTAGATTTTCTTGGTCATAGGAAAGCTGTGTTTCATGTATGACCAGACCTGCATCAACTTTTCCCTCTAAAACTGCTTTTGGAATTTCAGCAAAGTTCATCTCTACATATTCAAATTTTCCAATCATTAATTGTAAAAGTAGAAATGCTGAGGTCATTTTGCCAGGTATGGCGATTTTTAATTTTTTAAGTTCGTCAATTGGAATCATTTTTTTTGCAATTACTATAGGACCATATCCTAATCCAAAACTTCCACCACTTCTTAAAATGGTGTAATTAGGAATATAGGCACATGCATGGACTGAAACTGCAGTTACATCAAGTTCTGGATTAGATGCTTTTTTGTTTAGCTCTTCAATATCTCCAATAACATGTTTTATAGTAAAATCTGGAGATTGTATCTTTCCTGTGAGCATAGCGTAAAACATGAATGCATCATCTGAATCAGGAGTGTGTCCTACAGAAATTTCCACGTATTTGATCTTAGAATCTCGTTATAAATATTACATCAACTATTTTTTTATATGTAATTCTAGAGAAAAGAGTAATTATCTCAAATATTTATTAGTGATAAGCAAATGTGTAATTAGTTTTTTCTTCTTGGGGGACAATTTTGTACTTAATTTTACTTCTACTGGTGTTTTATTGTAAAATTGATAAATAGGAATTTGGCTTATTGAGGTTCTGGTATTCCAATAATATCATAAATAGTGTGACCATGATACTTTCTATCAAACCAGTCCTTGTACATGGGCTCGTTGTTGTAAATGTCAATGTATTTTTGAAGATCAGAGTTTTTGTAATGTAAATCTAGCTTTGATTGAGATTTTGAAAATGTCACAGGAATTGCCAACTCTAAAACCTCTTCAATAGAGTAATCTTTAAAGTTTGTATCAAACCAGGCTTTGAAGGCAGGTTCGCTATTGTATCTATTTAGATAATATTCTGCTCCTTGTAGTGGGTCAAACAAAGTTGCAATATCTTTCTCTTTTTTTGTCTTTATTTTTTCTAAAAATGCTTGCAATCTTTTACGCGTTTCAAGATCTGCTTTTTTCTCACGTGCAAGCTCTTCTCTGGTAAATCTGCACTTTTCTGAACTTGAAATGTTCATTTTAGGTTCCTTTTCTATTTGTTTTTTTGGTTTTAATTCTTCTAAAAGTAATAGTAACCTTCTACGCGTTTCTAAGTCAGCCTTCTTTTCACGTGCAAGCTCTTCTCTAGTAAATCTAGAATTTTTTAAACTAGAAATGTATGCCTGACATTTTTCCTCTATTATTTTTTCAATTTTTAATTTGCTTGCTAGTGTTTCTTGCATTTCCCTGATTGTTTTTAGATCATGATCATCTATTTTGTGATCTTCAGGTTCTTCGATTGAATGTTTACGTTTTGCCAGGCTTGTGTTGTTTATTAGAGGCTTTACTTCCTTTTTTGGTCCACACCAAGGTATTCCGCTATCTGTAAGATAAACCTCAAATGGAATCTCTAACTCTTCTGTTGTAGGATTTACTAATTCTATATCAAACTTATTTTCCATTTCTTTTTCTTCGGCGATATATCCTGTACCATCTTCATTGAGCCTCCAAGTAACCTGTTTTGGCTTTAATGCATTAACTATCAGGTTTACAGTACGTAGAATTTTTCCCATGAAAATAATAGACAGAAATTTCACATAAGCAAATGTTTGTAATTTTTACCAAACAATTTGAATCTGAGGATAAATTGTGCTTATTTTGACCTAAAAAGCATTGCCCAGTCTACAGCATTTTGTGGCAGTATGGTTTTAGGATCTGTATTTTCCTCTTTGTTTTGCTTTCCAATGTTTAGCATGATGATTAATCGTGATATTATCAATTAAGAAATTGTTTGTAATTATATCCAAACAAACCAAGAAATGCTTACTAATCTTTACAGATTTGAAGCCTGATGCTGGATTCACCCCTAAAGATGTAGAAAATGCCATTCAATCGTTAGAAAATTCCGATTTTCTAATCAAAAATTAAATTTAAAAAATCAAGAAAATAACTTTCTATATAAATATTACAAGGAATTCATATGATAAATTATGAAAACAATCGAAGCCTTTGAAAATGATATTCTATTACAAATTCCTTATTTACAAACAATACATCTTCAAAAACAGTTATCAGAGAAGAAACAACGAAGGACAATTTTTTGTGGAAATGGAGATTCATTTGCAGCCGCTTTACTAGCAGAAGCATTTTCAAATTTTCGAGTTAGATCTGCTGATCCACTCGATTTACTGAAAAATAAATCTATAACAAAAAATAATGATGTTTATCTAATTTCGATTTCAGGAAATACAATTTCAAACATAATGGTTGCAAAAAATGCTAAAAGAGCAACCGCGATTACATTAAATGATAACAGCAAGCTGGCAAAAGCCTGCTCTAAATGTATTCATCTTGATTATCCAAGTTCTGGAGTTTTTACTTCTGGAAGTATTGGATTCATTTCAAGTGCGTTGACTAGTATTTCTTTAGTTTCAAAGTTACACATTACAGGCATAATGGAATTATTCAAAAGAGCCTTACTTGAAAGTAAAAAGATAAAACTTGGAAAAAAAATCTTCATTATAGGTAATCTGCATACTTTTCCTGTAGCAGTATATGGTGCTGCAAAATTCTATGAGATATTAGGTACTGATGTACATTATGAAAGAATCGAACAATTTCTACATATGGGGATTTTTTCAGCAAAGTCAGGAGATACTGTGATAATCTTTGAAGAAAAAAATTCTCATAATTATAGAATTACAAAAAATTTGAAAAAACTTGGTTTGAATGTTTATCAGCCAAATCCAGGCACGAGGAACAAAATTGCACAGATAATTTTTTTCACATTTTTCTCACAATTAACCCCATTATTTTATGCAAAAAAAAATTATCAAAAAGAATGCTATTTTATTACTGCTAAAAAACTAAGAAATGCAAGCTCCAATATGATTTATTGATCTGAAAAATAGCCAGGTTTTCTTCATAAGATTTAATAGATGCGCAAAAAGGATTTATCGCGTTTATGAAGTACAAGTCCACTGAACAAGTCTTAAAAATAATTAAGGATAAGAACCAAATTAGAAATTTTGGTGTTATCGCTCATGTAGATCACGGTAAAACCACAATGAGTGATAGTCTTTTGGCAGCTAGTGGAATCATCGCTCCTTCTGCTGTAGGTCAAGCCCTAGCACTTGACTATATGAAAGATGAACAAGAGCGAGGAATTACTATTGTACAAGCCAATGTTACTTTGCATTTTTCCAAAGATGATAAAGAATACGTTATTAACATGATTGATACACCTGGTCACGTAGACTTTTCTGGTAGGGTTATTCGAAGCCTTAGAGCAATTGATGGGGCAGTTGTAGTGTGTGACGCAGTTGAAGGAGTCATGACTCAAACTGAAACTGTGACAAGAATGGCATTAGAAGAAAGAGTAAAACCTGTTTTGTATATCAATAAAGTTGACCGTCTAATTAAGGAGCTCAGACTCACCCCAGAGAAGATGCAAGAACAGCTAGCAGCTCTAGTTGCAAACTTTAATGGATTAATTGATACTTATGCTGAACCTGAATTCAAAGAAAAGTGGAAAGTTTCAATTCAGGATAGCAGTGTGTCTCTAGGTTCTGCTAAGGACAAATGGGCTATTAACATAGATTTAATGAAGGAAAAAGGAATTTCTTTCAAAGACGTATTTGAAGCATATTCAGAAGGAGGTAAATTAGAAGATCTTGTCAAAAAAGCACCGTTGGCTGACGCAGTTTTAGGAATGGTTGTTAAACATCACCCTCCTCCACAAGTTGCTCAAAAATATAGAATTCCAAAAATATGGAAAGGTGATCTAGAATCAGACATTGGAAAAGCCCTTTTGAATTGCGAGGATGACGGCCCTACAATTATGATGATTGTTAACATGACATTTGACCCAGCTGCAGGACCAGTAGCCATTGGACGCTTGTTTTCTGGAACAATCAAAGATGGTCAAACAGTTAATCTTATTGATACTAAACGTGAGGGCAGAGTTCAATCTGTCAATTTCTTTATGGGAAATCAAAGAGAGATGGTAGGAGAACTTGGTGCAGGAAACATTCCTGCTTTGCTTGGGTTACAAGATGCCAGAGCAGGTCAAACTCTTTCCTCAGTAAAAGGAATAGCGCTTTTTGAAGGTGTTCAATATGTTTCTGAACCAGTTATTCAAATGGCAGTTGAACCAAAACATCCAAAAGATTTACCAAAACTTGTTGAGGCATTACGTAGAATAACTATTGAGGATCCAAACCTTGTTGTAAAAATTAACGAAGAAAGTGGAGAAACAGTAATTGCAGGTATGGGTGTTTTGCACCTTGAAATTGCATCTTCATTAATTAAACAGGCAGGCGTAGAAGTTGTTACATCTGAACCTCTAATTAACTATAGAGAGACAATCTCAAAGTCACATGATGCGATTATGGCAAAATCTCCAAACAGACATAACAAGATCTTCATGGCAGTTGAACCACTTGAGCAAGACATTGCTGAGATGATAAGAACTGGCCAACTTGGGGAGATGAAAGATAAAAAGGAAATGACTAGGATCTTGCGAGAAAAAGGCTGGGATCCCGACAGAGCAAAAAATGTTATGAGGTTTGATTCTCGTGGAAACGTAATGATTAATGCAACAAGAGGCGTTCAATTTATTCAAGAATCATCTGACTCAATTTTGTCTGGGTTTGAGGACGTAATGAAGGAAGGTCCACTTGCTAAAGAGCAAATGAGAAACTGCAAGTTTATCTTTACACACTTTGTTCCTCACGAAGATACTGCTCATAGAGGATTATCACAACTGGGTCCTGCCTCAAGGCGTGCATGTATGGGAGTTGCTATTAAAGCAGAACCAGTACTCTTAGAACCAATGCTTGGAATTGAGGTCAGAGTGCCACAAGATCTTATTGGAAATGTTGCAGGTGTAATAACTAGTAAGAGGGGCAAGATAATTGATATGCAACAAAAAGGCATCTTAAACATTGTAATTGGCGAAATCCCTGCATCTGAAACATTTGATATATCTGAGGTAATGCGAGGTCAAACCGCTGGAAAAGCAATGTGGAATACTCACTTTAAGGCATGGACTCCTGCACCAAAATCAATACAGGCTAAACTAGTATCTGAAATTAGAAAAAGAAAGGGTCTTAGTCCAGATCCTCCAACTGCAGACGAATTTATCGACAAAGAATAAACTACATCCTAACCTATGGTTTAACCAATTTCAATACTAGGAATTTTATCATATAGTGTTACAATGAATGCATGAAAGCCAAATTCAAAACAACATGCATCTCTTGTAATGGAGAAATTAATCCTGGAAAGGAGATTGCTAAAGATAATTCTGGAAAATGGGTACACAAACACTGTTTAACAGAAGCAGTAGAACTTCCATAATTTAGTAATCAAGTGAGCCTATAAAAGAGAGAAAGCCGTATTTTATCTATCTTGGTTCTTATTTGGATTGGTATTGCAGTAGGGATTCTTATAGCAGTAATCTTACTTGTTAAAGTTGTAAAAACTCCTTCATACGAGGCAGTAACAATGAATGTGCACTGTAAAAAATGTGGCTATAAAACAAATGGCCTCAAGTGTCCACGATGTGAAAAGAATACATCTTTTTCTAGTAAATTCAGATAGCCTCTCCTATTATTTCATAAATTTCTCAAGATCAGATATGTTAGTAACACCATATTTTTTCATAAGGGTTTCTAGATCTTCTTTCATTTTTTCTTTTTTATCTTCATTCACTGGGACTAATTTTTTATTCTTAATTTCTTCACTTACTTCTTCAATTTGGTTTTCTTGCTGTTGAAGTTCTTCTTCCACTGCCCCTATCTCATTTTTTAAATTATCTAATTTAGCTTTAGTAATACCTTTTTCTAACAAAAGTTGATGTAGAGATTCAGTAATAGTTTTCACATCAGGCTTAGGTAATAATTTATTGTTTAATGTATCTATCTTATAACGATTTGATTGTAGTAAATCAATTTCATGGTCAAATCTTTCCTTAATTTTCTTAATCTTATCTATCTCTCGTTTTTGGTTGTCAATATGTTTATTGACAAATCGAATGTACTGACCTGTATTTCCAGCCGCATCCATTGCATTTCTAGCTTCCTCCCTTACAATATCAAATTTAGTTTTTTGACCTACTTGCTGTTGATTTCCAAAAGTAATACTTCTATCACTTACATCAGCAGCATCTGCTGCTTCAATCTTTTCTTCAATCTTTGTTTCTATACTCCCATCTTCTCCTCCAGCAAGATGCGCCCATTCATCTTCTGCAGTTACATCTTTTTTTGCATCTAATCCTTTTTTATCTTCACGATTAATGAATTTTCGAGTCAATTATTTTCTAGGTATGAAATCAGAATAATACTAGCTATGTGTGTATGATTTGAACATACGAAATCCCGTAATATTAAAATCAACTTCTAATCCCTTCGACCTGATATTTCCTAGTCATCGAGCATGTTTATCTATATCCGTATGAACATTATCGATAAAATGGGGGATTGTTAAAAATGACTAACATTACACTAGATGAAATCTTAGGGAAAATTCAAGAATTGATGGATTCTGGAGAAGGTGATCTAGGCAGATTACGATTTATTTTGATGACCCTCAGAAGAGGAAATCCACTTTACAAATCTGATCAAAAATATCTCGAAAAAAAATTAAACACTACATTTGTTTTAGTAGAAAAACATCAAGAGGAACCTAAACCCGAATTTGAACTAATTTCATCCATACGGGAACTAATTAAACTTGGAATTGGTGACTCTGGCAGACTACAATTTATCAATGAAACATTACAAAAGGGAAAACCACTTTACAAATCTGATAAAAAATATCTTAACGAAAAATTAAACTCTACGATTTCTCCATCAACAATAACAAGTATTATTCAAGATACGCCTATAATAAAAAGAGAATCAATTATAGAATTAAAATCCGATCTAGTTGAAGCTAACAGAAAAATCAATCATCTAGAAACTCTTTTGGATAAAAGCAAATCCAAACTTGAAATTTCAATGCAAACTGAATCTACAAAACAAGAAGTACAGTTAGTCAAACAAAGTAACGGTATTATGCCCAAAGGCTGGGTCATACCTGAAAAAGAACAAACCCAAAAAATTGTACTAGAACAAAAGAGAAACGAGCTTGCTGAGATTTCAGAGAAGATTAAAATTGAAAACGATAAATTAGAAGAACAAAAAAGAATTTCTCAGCAAATAGAAATACAAAAATCTAAACTAACCCAGCTTGTACTAAATAGAAAAGAATATGAAAAACAAGTTGAGATAGAAAAAAACCGATTAGAAGAGCAAATAAAAATTGAGCGTCAAAAAGTAGAGTTACAAACTAAATTAGCAGAGCAAATAACCAATCAAAAAATTGAATTAGATTATGCAAGAATCGAAAGAGACAAAATTGTTAAACAAATACAAGAAAAACAGGCATTAATCTCTTTAGAACTGAAAAAAGAAAAACAAAATCTAGAAAAAGCAAAAGTTGAGCGTGAGGAGATCGAAAAACAAGCACAATTAGAAAAGAATTTGATTGCTGAAAAAATAAAAGAGGAAAAATCACGTCTTGAAAAGCAGATTATACTAGTACAAAAAATCAAACAGGATCAAGAGAATCTTAGTGAAATAAAACTCGAGCAAAAAAAGATGGCAGAAACTGTTAGACAGGAAAAAATAAAGCTAGCAGAACAGGAAAAAATTAAACAAGAAGTAATCAAAAATGAAAGAACTCTTAAGAAGATCTCAGAAAAGCGATTAAATTTAGCTGAACGATTAAAACAAGAAGAGGAAAGATTAACCACACAAAACAAAAAAGAAGTTGAGAATCTTCAAGAGATAAAACTAGAACAACAAAAAGTAGCAATTCAGGAACAACAAAGAAAAGAAAAGCTAACAGAACAAGAAAACATTAAGAAATCAATTATTCGTAAAGAACGCGCTCTAAAATACATTGGCGAAAAAAGAATCAAGGTCACAGAACAATTAACACAAGAGCAAGACAAGCTAACCTCCCTTACCAAACAAGAAAACATCAATTTGTTAAAACAAAGTAAACTTGTTGAAAAACTAAAAAGAGACCATGTAAAATATGAGAAACTAAAAGAAAAACGGAAAAAAATGGAAGAAAAAGTCAAGCGTAAAAATGAAAAGTTAAAAGATTTGAAAAATAAAATATCAAAAAAATCCTTAAAATCATTAAAAATCAAATCAAAAACATTAACTAAACCAACAAAACCTAGAAAAACAAAAAGGAAAATAAAACCTAGTAATACTTTTAGCTCATAAAATTTGATATTGTTTTAGAATTTTTAACAAAGATATATTTAATGAATCAAAATTTTTTCATATCGATTTGAATAAACCAAAAAAATCAAAACTATTAGAACTTGTTGAAGATATTATTGATCTTAATCCTAAGATGAGGTTTGTAGCCATCATTGATCTAAGAGGAAATATCGTGGAGTCAATTATGAAACGTGGTAAGACCTCATTAAAAACCCAAAAAGAAGAATTACACTTTTGCCAACAAGTTGCCAAAAGAAGGAAAATGCGGCATGAGTTTGATAGACATCTAGGTAAAGTTAGTTATGTGCACGTGGAGCGAGAAAAAGTTACTCAGCTGGTGATTTATTCAAAACGCAAAACCATTTACTTTACTGTGGAGCCTGAATTAAGCATTAACAAAAAATTACAATTAGTAATGCGAATTAAAAAACTCACTACTCATTTATGATCTATTATAAAAAATTTTAATGTAAACTAGATATCTGTCCATACTGAACATACATGGGTATCAATATGTTCTAAACAATTTTTAAAATGGAGAAAACTCATTTGCATGCAATACTTCTAATATTAGCTGGATTAGCAGCATTAGGATTTCTCTTACCCTTGATTATTGGGTTCTCTCACTAAAATTAATTTTAAATCTTCTAAACTAATATAATTAGCATAATGCCACAAATTTGTCGATGTCATCAAAACCACTAAAAATTCTTGTCGATGAGACTAGTGATGGGTTAGATATCAAATTACAAAATGCCGGTTATTATGCTGAAAGCGTAAAAAAACTGAGAAATAAAAATGAAAAAATGGGGCATGACTATAATGTTATTCAATATGCCAAAGAAAATGATATGGTTTTCATTACTAAGGATAAAGAACCTGGAAAGGCATGTAAAGCAAATGGTATTGCTTGTATTTGGATTAGTGATGACTTGGTTTTTGAAAAAATTATCTTGCCAGAGTTAGCGAAGTTAAAGAATAATTAATTCTTTTTATCTTATGAAAATAATGGTGTGTTATGGAAAGTTGTGATAGAAGAATTAGAGCATATAGAAATGGAAAGACTTTTGATCAATGTAAAGAAATAGCAAAATCAATTAACATACAAATCCAAAAACAGATTTTAGAAAATGGTAAGGTTTCATGGAAGGAACTTTTAGAAAAAGTTGATCATGATGAGCTCGTTTACAAACTATCATTAAAGTATCTAAGACTAGATGGATTTGATATAGGAAATTCGAAAATTCCTGAAATCAAGAAATTTACTCATGCTTAGTTTCTGTTGCACAATTTCCTCCTCGTACTCTTAATTTTTTTGCCATAATAAAGGGCGTAATAAGTAAAATAGGAATTGTGATTAGAATAAACATAGTTTGTAGCTGGGTAATTGCTAATGTGAATGCGATTGCCCCTGCACTTCCAACAAAAATAGAGCTAAATGCTCCCACACATGTTGGACATGCAATAAATAATCCTGTTGTCGCACCAACACTGCTTAGCCCTCCTTCTTTTTTAAAAAAAGTAAAAGCACTTACAGCTAATGTTGTATTAAGTCCAACAAGATATGAAACAATTATCTGAAGAACTAGATTGATTGGAACAATTTGTAATCCTATGTGTTCTGTAAGATACACTGTAATTTTAGGCATATACCCTGGATCCCCACAACAAGCAGTAAGGTGTGCTGAGGGAATTATTGCACCATAATGATAAGAGAAAACAACTTCTGGTTGGTATACTAACATGCCTGAAGTTAGAGAAAAAAAGATTCCATATCCAATGAAAGTCAGAAGAAATATTCTCCGTGATTTTTTGTTAAACGTTGTTGCAGCTATTATTGAAAGTACTCCTCCATTATTTTCGAGTGCTTTTTGTTTATGGTATCTGAACAGTCCAAATGTAATTACTCCAAAAGCCATAATGATAATAACGTAAAAAATACCTGCGAGCCGTTCTATTGCTAAAACCGCCTCAGGAGTTAATCCAAGACTTGCGGTTCTTGCATAAATTAAAAAGAGAATTGCGATGACTACAAAACCTAAAATTATTAAAGATTTGCCTTTTTGGGTTCTAACTTCAGTCTGTTTTTCCATAATTAAAAAAATTAAACCGTTGAATTAAATTGTATCTTTATATGCATTAACAAATTAGCTATCTAGTGAGTACGTAGTGAAGATTGATCAAGGCCAAGAACCTGATTATGATGTTGTAAAAATTACATACGTTGGTTTTGTCGACCCATACGCCGTTGAGGGAATGCTTGTCTTAACTGCAGATAATGGAAAGGAATTTCACATGAGGGCTTTTTCTGGTGAAGTAGCAAAACACATTTCCAGTTTTTCTGAAGAAAATAACAACTCTGTTCCAACGATTTACAAGATGGTTGAAGAAATTTGTGAAGAAAACGAACTAATGCTTGTAAAAGTCAAAATTTATGAAAGCGGCGAGGTTTTGAGAGCAAATTTGTATTTCACAGGAAAAAAAGATTTAGTTTTAAGAAATTACCGTGCTTCTGATGGCTTGGCATTAGCTACATTTTATAAAATTCCAATTTTAGTTAGAAAAAATCTTCTTAAAGAAAAGATGGAAGCCTAAGTTACTATTTCTTCTAATCTTCCTTGTTCTTGTGCCTTCTTAATTTCCATTGCAATTCTTCTGCCAACTCCAAATGTTGTTCCATATTGATATTTTGTGTATGGACTTGTTGTTGCAACAATTGGGTTTCCAGGAACTCTTAAAGAAACATCATATACAATTAATTCTAAATCCTTTGTAATTACACTTTGTAAAGAAAATGGACCAATAATTCCTGGCGGATATTCCTTTTTCACAGCTTTTACGAATTTATCCCCCATGGTGATTACTTTTTCAAGCAGAGATTCACGAATACTTGCAGGTGTATGTCCTACTTCGATGTTTTGTAGATCAATATCCATTTCTAATTGCTGTTTTGCAGGTAGTGCATTAAAATCATGTAAGTTGGTTTGAAGTCTTCGTTCTATTCCAATAAAATCAACATTTTCTGAAATTGGTGTATGAAAATAGTTAAAATTCATATATGTTCCAATAACAAGTTCTTCAATGCTGGAATTTTGAAGATCTTTTTTTGAAATTATTCCTTGCTTTATTTTTTCATCAGATTTTTTCTTATAATCAGAGTACGAGGTTACAGTAAAAAAAGCCCTTTCTAGCTTTCTACTTTTTTCTTGAACTTTAACTATGGATGGTGTGTTAATATTTTTAGGATTCTTAAAGAGTCTAGGATGTTTGATTCTAGCCTTTTCTAACAGATAATATTGATTTTTCTTGTTTGCACGCTCTTCTGCTTGAAACAAAGCCCTATTCCCAAATATTGGTACTTTGAAGTTATTCTCAATTGTTTTGTATCCTAGATATGCAGTTAATGCTCTATGTGGTACGATTATTGTATTTTCTTCGCGTAATTTTTTCTGAAATTTTGGTGATGCCATCTCTTTGAACTTGTTTAATACAACTATTTCATCAGCAATTCTGCTAAACCTTCTATATGGTGTGTCTCTACCTTTTTGACAAATTACAATTGTTTTAAGGTCTTCATCTTTTGCACCATCCATCACCTCTAATGCAGAATGACTTCCCAAAACTCCTATTTGTAGACCAGCATACCCGTTTACAATTTTTTTAATTTCAGAGCTCTTAATCATGTACTGATTTGATTAGAATTAATGGTAATATTAGTATAAGATATTATTTGAGCAAAACTTTGATGTATTTTTCTAATAATATAGAAACTTGTCTTCTGAACCTGCTGTCTTTTTTATTTGATACTCATGGATGACTTGAGGTTCTGCTTTGGTTACATGTTTTGGAGTTGGAATATACTCTCTATATGCTTCTTCATTCATTCTTGCTAGTATGGCACGCTTTAGTAGTTTTGATACTGTATATCCACTGGCACTACACAAGCCAACCAGTTTTCCATACTCTTCTTCAGTTAATTTTGTTGAAACTACCTTTGATCCCATCATTTTATTTGTTGTAGAATATACCATATAAGTATCAGTGTTGATTTTGTTCTCAAACAACCTTTTGTTCTAGCTGCTTGTTAAAAATACTGATAACGTATTCTTGCAGCTAATTTCTGTTCCTGCACTGGAAGATCATTACTTAATGTGAACTCTAGAGCATTTATTGTCTCTTCAATTGGTCTTTCAATTTTATTTCCTTCTTTATCAACCAAATCCATCACACATTCCTTTAGAAATGCTGACAGTGTGCATCCAGCATTATTACAAATTTGTGTGATTTTTCCATATTCCTCTTCTGATAATTTGGTTGAAATTACCCGTAATGCCATATTATATCAAAGCCAATTTTTGTCTATAAGAAGAAGTTTGTTTTTTTCAAATAAACACCGAATGGCATGCTACTCCATCCCTACCGTAACCATCGGACTGTGCTCTGCCCTGT
>LDXL01000008.1 GCA_001443365.1 Thaumarchaeota archaeon CSP1-1 | reverse complement strand
TTGCAAAGCCCATGGTTGGGTTGGACAATCAGCACCTTCTGCATGTCGTCTAGCCCACGCTCTTGGGTTTTCAGGCACATAGGCAGGAGTCTTTGTTTTTCTCTCATGCCATACACCCATTGGTACACGTTCAATGAGTGACTCTCGTGTTACTGGTGGTGCTGCTTGAGCCTGTGGAGCTGGTTTTGATGCTTGTGTTGATTTTGGTGGAGGTGCTGTCTGAGCTTGTCCTGCTGGCTTTTGGCCTAGCTGGGATGATAACTGAGATAGCTTGCCTTCTAGTTCTGCAATTTTTGCTTCAAGATCTTTCTTGGTTGTAGATGCTGTTGATTTGCGTTTAGTAGCCAATATTGTGGTTACGTGAGGTGTGCTTTATTTACATTTTGCTCAAAATTAAACGTCGAATTAAGAAGATCTACCATATTTCTCAAATAAGCACAAAATCCGACCAAGTTTTATTAATCTTGAAGGACTAGCCCAAGCATTGGACGATTTTGAAAATGACTATCCGGAATTTGATTGGAAAAATACTCCAGCATACAAACATCCAGGTGGACGAAATTGCCCGTGCCCAAAGCATGAATACATTAGAGAGCAGATCAATTTTACAAAACAAGTAAACAAAAAGGGAAATGATACAAGTCGAGTCACTCTAAAGTTTTGCCCAGAGCATTACAAAGTATACATGGATGAAGTAATTCCTGCTATGCCACTAAAATTCAAATTACTAACAAAGATCGCACTAAAGCTTGGAGCCATACAAATTGAACAACTGACTCATATGCAGTCTGACTTGTGTTTTTACTGCAAGTTTGGTTCAGGTGGCCATGGGAAAAAAAGTGAGCTTCCTCCAGTTGGATAGTATTTTTAAAAATTAATTTTCTAAATTGGGTCAATCAAAATTTTTGGTTTGTTTGGAGTATCATGATGACAGCTCTTTCCACATAATGGACATTTTTTTCTGTCCAAAAAAATGCATTGGCAAATATGCGAATCAAGATAACTCTCAGCTGTCTTTGTAAAATCCCCCGTTCCATTACAAAACGGACATTGGGAGCCGAGTAGCTCAATTGTTCCATCTCCCTTGCAGACAGGGCATTTTTCTTTGACCACGATAAAAAACCGGTTGCTTTGAATTAAAATCTATATGTTAATATTTTTTCAAATAAAGTGCGATTAGACAAATCTAGTTAAGCTTTATACCACCATCAAATCGAATTAGAGGCGTGCCCATCGAGGACATTCATCAATATATTGAAAAATTAGAAAATGCTGGAGAGCTAAAACGAGTAAAGACTCAAGTAGATACAAACTTGGAGATTGCAGAAATTTTGCGTAGAACAATGTATGCTAATGGACCTGCATTGCTGTTTGAAAATGTAAAAAATTATGATATGCCAGTTTTAGGGAACGCATTTGGTTCAATTAAAAGACTTGAAATTGGTTTAGAGACTTCTAATTTTACAGAGATTGGGCAGAGAATTGTCGATATGACAAAGATGGAAATTCCATCAGGTTTTTTCAACAAGATTCGAAAACTCCCAGAGCTTTCAAAGATGAGTGATGTATTTCCTAAGCTTGAAAAGAGTGGACCAGTAACTGAAGTTGTAAATGACTCGCCGTCATTTGAAAATATTCCAATTCTCAAGACTTGGCCAAAAGATGCAGGCAAGTTTATCACATTTGGTCTTGTTGCAACAAAACACCCAGAGACAGGTGTAAGAAACCTTGGTGTATACAGAATACAAATTTTAGATAATACACATGCTTTGATGCACTGGCAAAAACACAAGCGTGGTGCTCATCATCACGACATTGCAAAAGAAAAGGGCAAAAAAATTGAAGCTGCCATAATCATTGGTGGAGAACCAGCAACAGTTTTTTCAGCAGTAGCTCCTGTCCCAGAGGGGTTAGACAAGTATCTTTTTGCAGGAATAACAAGAAAAAAAGGAATTCAAACTGTAAAATGCAAAACTGTGGACCTTGAGGTGCCAGCAAATGCAGAAATTGTTCTTGAGGGATATGTTGATCCTTCCGATGTAAGAGCCGAAGGACCGTTTGGTGATCATACAGGATACTACACACCACAAGAACCCTATCCTACATTTACGCTAACTGGAATTATGCAACGACAAAAACCAATCTATCTTACAACAATAGTTGGCAAACCAATACTTGAGGATGCATATATTGGAAAAGTAATTGAACGGTCATTTTTGCCATTGATTAGAATGTTCCAGCCAGAAGTAGTTGATTTTGCAATGCCAGCTGCTGGGTGGTTTCAGGGAATGGCAATAATATCAATTAAAAAAATGTACCCAGGCCAAGCAAAAAAGGTCATGATGGGACTTTGGGGACTCGGACAGCTTGCACTAACAAAAATTTTCGTTGTAGTAGATGAGGATGTCAACGTTCAAGACATGAATGATGTGATTTGGGCAATTACTACTAGAGCAGATGCTGCTAGAGATACGATAATAATTGATAACACCCCAACTGATACTTTGGATCCTGCCTCTCCTTTAGTGAATTTAGGCTCAAAGCTTGGAATTGATGCGACACAAAAAACAAAAGAAGAGGGGTATACGCGAGAAATTCAAGAGCTTGTAAAAACAGATGATTCTACAAAGAATCTTGTTGATTCAAAGTGGTCTAGTTATGGACTTTAATGCATGCAAACAGTATCGTAAAAGTTGTCTCGCTCTTCTACTTGATAACCAATTTGTTGAATAGCATCAATAATTCGTTGGTCAGTTAATTCAGTAGAACGTGCACCAGTACAAGATACAACTTCTTCTCCAATGAGTGTGCCACCAAAATCATCTGCACCGTATTGAAGGGCAAGCTGAGCCATTCCAACTCCATTAGTGAGCCATGAAGATTGTATGTGAGGGATCAATCCATCTAGCACAAGTCGTGAGATTGCAATCATTTTCAATAATTTCAGACCACCTGCTCCATAGCTTACAATGTTTTCTTTTTGTAGAAGTGTGTTATTTGGCTCAAAGCTCCATGGGATAAAGGCCATAAAACCTTGAGTTTTTTCTTGCAGCTTTACAATTTTCTCAAAGTGCTCTGCAATATCATGTGTTGATTCTACAGAGCCATACATCATTGTTGCCGAAGATGGTAAGCCTAATTGATGAGCCTCTTCCATGATCCTTATCCATTCATCACTTGAGATTTTTTTGGGGCTAATGATTTTTTTTACCGAATCAACTAGAATTTCAGCTCCCGCACCAGGTACTGACTGCAGACCAGCATCTTTTAACCGTGATAAAATTTCTTTTGTAGATGATTTTTCTACACGTGCTACCATGTCTATTTCAGAAGTCGAGAGTCCATGTATCCCAATTTTTGGAAATTTTGTTCTAATCAGTCGAAATGCATCTTCATAATATTCCACACCAAGGTTAGGGTTGTGTCCTCCCTGAATGAGCACTTGTCTAATCTTGTACAAGTCCCAAGCAGTTTTTACTCGAGCCTCTATATTCTCAAGTGAAAGAGTATAAGCCTCATCATCACCTGGTGACCTATAAAATGCACAAAACTTGCAATCGGTTATGCAGACATTAGTGTAGTTTAAAATAATATTATTAACAAATGAGGCCTTCTTTCCAAACTTTTGTCTAGTTATGTAGCCTGCAGTCATGCCCATAAGGTGAATGGCATCTGATTCAAGCAATCGTATACAGTCTTCAAATCCAGGTCTTATTCCATCAAGAGAATTTTCAAGTATGTCACCTATGTCGCTAGAATGAATCTGTTCTGTTATTTGGCTCAATTGACTTGGTTTTTGTGCTTTCTGATTGGTATTTAATCCTTAAGTGGACGAAAATTCCAATTGAGCTTAATTGATTTGATTTTGTTTTAAACAAAAGTCACGTTATTTTTAAGTAAGGCACAAAAAGAGATTCATCATGGTTTCAGGACATGAAATTAGATTAAACCGTATTCTCAGGAAGGGAAAAATGCTTTGCATTCCAATGGATCATGGAATTTCAAACGGCCCCATTGAAGGACTTGAAGACCCACATTCTGTCATCTACAAATGTGAGCATCATGGTTTAACTAGCGTAATTATCAATAAAGGAATTCTAAAAACACTTCCAAAACCAACCAGTGTTGGAATTTTAGTGCATTTTTCTGGAAGCACATCTCTTTCTCTTACACCTAACAGAAAGATGTTGACAGGTTCTGTTGAAGAAGCTCTACGACTTGGGGCAGACGGTGTTTCTCTTCATATTAACATAGGTGGCAAAGAAGAGCCAGAGATGTTAGAACAGCTAGGACAAATTTCAGAACAATGTCACAAATGGAACATGCCGCTTTTAGCAATGATGTATCCACGAGGAGAAAAGATCAAAGATCCTCATGATCCTGAAATTGTTGCACATGTTGCACGTATTGGAGCAGATTGTGGAGCAGACATTGTCAAAACGTTATACACTGGAGATATTGATTCATTTTCTAAGGTTGTAAAAGGCACTCCTGTACCAATTGTTATTGCAGGAGGACCCAAGGCAAAAACTGACTTGGATATACTTCAGATGACTGAAGATGCCATGAAGGCAGGAGCCAAAGGTGTAACTTATGGCAGAAACATCTTTGGACATAAAGAACCAGAAAAAATGGTACAAGCCCTAGCAGCAATTATCTTTAAAAAAGAAACAGCAAAGGAAGCTGTAAAAAAACTTGCCAAAAAATAAAGAATTAATTATTTTGCCAAAGGTACCAAGGCTTCAGCTTGGTAAATTCTTAGCACAGCTAGAAAATGAGGGAATCAATATGATATACTTGGATCCAAAAAGTATTTCCAAAATCAAAACAAAACTTGCAACTGTCTATCCATCGACTAGTGCAAAGTACGTAATTTTAGATAAGGAATCATCTACTAAACCAAAAGGAAAGAAAGTAGGTAGAAAATTCAAAGTTTTATCAAACAATGATATTGAAAAAATCCTAGTTTCTGCAAAAAAAGGATTAGATTTCGTTATTGTTGAGGTAAAGGATTGGAAGATAATTCCACTTGAGAATATTATAGCCAAATTACATAAAATTCATACCAAGATTTTTGCAATAGCTAAAAATCCAGAAGAAGTTCGCAAGATGTTTTCCATTCTTGAGGTAGGAGTAGATGGAGTAATCTTTAACGCATCTTCAATTAGTGAAGTAGGAGAGGCACTTGTTTATCTTGGAAGCAGAAGTTTTGATCTTAAACCTGCAAAAATTATTGAGATAAAAGAGGTAGGAGATGGCGAAAGGGTTTGTGTGGATACTGCATCAATGTTACATCGAGGAGAAGGAATGCTAATTGGAAATAGATCAAACTTTATGTTTCTAGTTCATAATGAATCAGTTGGATCATCATTTACCTCACCACGACCATTTAGAGTAAATGCTGGAGCAGTTCACTGCTATACACTTTCACCTGATGGCACAACAAATTATCTTTCAGAAATTGAGACTGGCTCTGAAGTTTTAGTACTTGATTCAAAAGGAAGAGCACGAAGAGTAACTGTTGGTCGCTCAAAAATTGAAAGAAGACCAATGTTAATGATCAAGGCACAATCAGGTGAAGAGGTTGGTGGAATTATTGCTCAAGATGCAGAGACTATCCGTTTTGTAAAGCCTAATGGTCATTTAGTATCGGTTACACACCTCAAAAAAGGAGATTCAGTTTTAGTTTATTCTAAAACCGCGTCAGGAAGACATTTTGGAATGGAAGTTTCAGATGAATACATCTTAGAAAAATAAAAAATGACTTACAAGACTTGTGTAACGATTGCAGAAAAAACTCCAAAAAAACTTGATTTAATTCTTAAAAAGGCACTTAAAAAATCAGATTATGTAGAATTAAGGTTTGATTTTTTAAAACCTGCTCAAGTTCCTGATGCACTAGAATTAGTTAAAGAAAAGATGAGAAGATGTGTGTGTACCTTGAGACCATCTTCAGAGGGAGGCAAATTTCATCGAACTGAAAAAGAAAGAATTTCAATTCTGAAGCTAATAGCAGAGTATCGTCCCTTTCTCTTGGATGTAGAGTTTAATACTCTAAGAAAAAACAAAATGCTTCATAATTATATTAAAAAGACAAAGACTGATGTTTTGGTTTCATGGCATGATTTTAAAAAGACACCTGATACATCTTCCTTGAAAAAAATGTTCAAACAAATGAGAAAATTCTCAAAACATATCAAAATCGTGACTACCGCAAAAACTCAGAACGATTCCTCAAACATACTTTCTCTATACAACAATTCTGCTAAGACAAATCTAATTGCGTTTGCAATGGGAGACTATGGGAAAATGTCACGTATTCTTTGTCTTTATCTTGGCTCGCCTTTTACTTATGTATCACTTGGCAAACCTGTTGCACCTGGACAATTCAGCTTAGACCAGATAAAAAAAATCGTCTATGCAAGAAAAAAATAACAAAATTTTGTCACGGTTCTCATTTAGAGTAATTTAGAATAGATGAGGGAGTCATTCTTCTGTTTGAAACGAAGCGATACTCCACTCTGGTATGATGCTGGAGGGGTGTCCTGCACCAAATATTTTATTCGTTATATGAATATGGTACTGTGTTTGTTGTAAAGAACAAACTAATTCATTTTAATGAAAAGTGTATACTATCTCTGTGGTATGATATGAAAGGGATTAGCATACTAGTCGCATTGGCCATAGTTTCTGGAATAGTTCTAAGTCAGGAAGCGTTTGCAGACTCTGATCCGCCAACAAAGGATGAAAAACAATTCATGGCAGGTCTATATTTGGTAGGATTTGTTGGGATATATGGTGGAGTGATTTATCTGCACAAATCAATGGAAATTAAATCAACGCCTAAATGAGATTAATATTAGAATTCCAATTAACCGCTTTGCTGACAGATAGCAACTAGAAATAAAGTTGCCATTATAGGGGCTACTCTCCGTTTCCTGTTAATTTTAGGCCTTAATTCCTAACGAGTAGAGGAGAAATATGGTTTTGAATATTGCAGACATTTTAGGCTTATATCATTCATCAAATTGAAAAAACTAGATGACTAAAACATATGCAGTAATTGGAGACCCCATTGATAATTCTCTATCTCCTAACATTCACAATGCTGCCTTCAAAAAACTAGGGCTTGATTGTACATACATTGCATATAGGGTTCCAAAAGGGGAGCTTGCAGCTGGGGTAGAGTCGTTAAAAAAAATTAAGATTAGTGGATTTAACGTTACAATTCCTCACAAAGTAGCGATGATTAAATTTCTTGATACAGTTGATGAGAACTGCAGTATTATTGGTGCTACAAATACAGTTTCAAACGATGAGGGAAAGCTTCGAGGATATAATACAGATATGGAAGGATTTCTTGATCCAATCAAGAAGCGAAACCTCCCCATTAAAGACTCTAAGGTATTGTTGATTGGAGCAGGGGGAGCTGCACGAGCTATTACTGCTGGCTTTGCAAAAGAAAAGGCTAGAAAAATAACTATTGCAAACAGAACATTACAAAACGCAAACGCACTTGCCCAATTTGCACACAAGATAGGTATTGATGCTAATGCAGTAACATTAGATCAAGTTGGAGAAACTGCATCAGATTACAACTTTATCGTAAATGCTACATCTATTGGTATGAAAGGTGAGCCAAGCCCCATTTCAACAAAAACTATCAATGAAAAATCAGTAGTGTATGATATAGTATCCAAACCAATTAACACAGATTTAATTCAGCAATCCAAAAAAAATGGTGCAACAATAATTTATGGATATGAAATGTTACTTGGTCAAGCGGCTCTAGCCTTTAAGATATGGCATGGAATTGAAGCACCTTATGAAACAATGAAAAAATCAATCTTAGGGATGTTCTGATGGCTCAAGCTCAAGCAACATTACATGGGGCAATTTCAATAGTAAATGCAGTAGCAACAGGAAAGGGGGCAACCCTTGGGGTATCATTAAAAACAAGTGCGTTACTTGAGACATCGCCAGGAAATGGTGTTTTTATTGAATCAAGAAATAAGGCAATTAGTTCACGTTTAATTAACAAGGTAATTCAAAAAGTTATTCCAAAAAATGATCTTGAAAATACAAAGATTCAGATTTCATTGCAGTCAGAAATTCCAACTGGATATGGATTGAAAAGTTCAAGTGCAATCTCTTCTGCAGTTGCATTAGCATGTGCAAAATTATTTAGGCCAAAATGGAATGACTCACAAATTCTACTTGCAGGTGTCGATGCATCAATTGAAAGCAAAGTTAGCATTACAGGAGCTTACGACGATGCTTGTGGTTGTTATTATGGAGGATTTGCAGTGACAGAGAATTACAAAAGAAAGATAGTAAAATTAGAAAAATGTCCAAGAAATTTAGTGGTTGTAATTTTCATTCCAAGATCCAGAAAGCGGGGGAATGTAAAAAATCTAAAGAATCTTAGTCCAATTTTTGAACAAGCGTGGAATCTTGCTAGAAATTCTGATTATTGGAATGCGATGATACTAAACGGAATGGCAACTTCGACTATCCTTAACTCGGATCCTAAACTTATTTCTGATTTAATCGAGAACGGTGCACTTGGCGCATCAGTATCAGGAAATGGTCCAGCAATTGCAGCCATTTCAAAAAAAGAAAATATAGCAAATATAAAGAAGGTTTTTTCAAACCTTGCCGGAACAACAATAGTTTCTGAGATCAATAACAAAAAGGCGGAAGTTTATGAGCTGTAAGATAGAAAAAACAAAACTCTATGGGAAAATCGTTTGCCCCCCAAACAAAAGCTATACCCACAGAGCAATTATGTTAGCATCCCTGGCTGGAGGAAAAAGCATTATCAAAAATGTTCTTCGCGCTAGTGACACAAACGCAACAATTGAAGCATGTAAAAGATTTGGTGCACAGATTAAAGAAACTGGAGATAATCTAACTATAGAAGGAATAAAGGAGTTCAAAAACCAGAACACCGTAATTGATGCGAAGAATTCTGGAACGACAATTAGAATTGCAGCTGCAATAGCATCCTTGTCTGCAGGAAAAACTGTTCTTTCAGGAGATGAAAGCCTCAGAAAAAGACCAATGCAGCCATTACTTGATGCTTTAGAATCCATTGGTGCAAAGTGCTCCTCAACTGATGGAAAACCTCCCATTACAGTCTCTGGCACTGTAAAGGGAGGAGAAGTAAACATTCCAGGAAATATTTCAAGTCAATTCGTCACAGCGCTTATGATAATTGCACCAAGGACGGAAAAAGGGCTAGTTTTGAATATTAAAGAAGATTTGGTATCAAAGCCATATCTTGATGCCACTATTAACATAATGGAAAAATTTAGTGCTAAAGTGAATACCATCATACCATACAAAAAATATCAAATAGCCCCACAAGATTACAAACCAACCGAAGTGACAATCCCTACTGATTTTTCTAGCCTTGCTCTATTACTTTCTGCAGCTGTGTTACTTGGAGACAAAGTAACATGTGAAATGATGAAAGGCGATTTACCTCAGGGAGATGAAAAGATAATAGATATTTTAGAAGATTTGGGAGTAGTTGTTACTTTGAGTAAAAATACTATTACTGTAAAATCTCCAGAACTACTAGAAGGTGGCAAATTTGATCTTATTGATACACCAGATCTTCTTCCTCCTCTTGCAATTTTAGTACTCAAATCCTCAAAACCTATTGAACTTTTCAATGTGAAACATGCAAGATACAAGGAAACAGATAGAATTGCTATTCTTGGAAGAGAGCTGCAAAAGTTAGGAGTGAAGGTAAAAGAAAAAGAAGATGGATTAATACTAGAAGCTCCCGATAACCCAAAGGGAGCAGAATTGAATTCTGAAAATGATCATCGATTGTTTATGGCGTTTTGTATTGCAGGAATGTTTGTAGGAGATTGTACAGTTACAAATCCGGAATCAGTAGCAATATCTTATCCCAATTTCATTTCTGACATGAATAAAGTGGGCGGAAAGATAAAATCTAATCTATAAGGATTATAAGCATCACTTTGGTAATCTCCGTTATTGCCAGGAAGTTCTATTGGTCAAAGATTAGTACTCACAAGTTTTGGTGAAAGTCATGGAAAATGTGTAGGAGCAGTGTTAGATGGATGTCCTGCAGGATTGGAGCTTGAAGAAAAAGATATTCAAAAGATGCTTGATTACAGAAGGCCAGGACAGTCGCAAGTTTCTACGCAAAGAAAGGAAGAAGACAAAGTAGAGATAATATCTGGAGTGTTTAGGGGTTACACCACAGGAGCACCTATTGCAATGATCATCTGGAACAAAGACCAGGACTCAAGAGCTTACGAAAATTTTACAACTAAAATGAGACCAGGACATTCTGATTATCCTGCTCTAGTCAAATACAAAAAATTCAATGATTATCGCGGGGGAGGTAGATTCTCAGGCAGATTAACTGCTACCCATGTACTTGGGGGAGCAATTGCCAGAAAGCTGCTAAAGGTAACCTTGGGGATAGACACCAATGCGTACACCTTACAAATTGGTAAAATCAAGATAAAAAATCAACCCACATCAAAAATGATGAAATCAATTTATGCAAATGAAGTTAGATGTCCTGATGAAAATTCTGCAAAACTTATGAAAAAGGCTATTCTTGACGCAAAAAAGAATGGGGACTCACTTGGGGGAATAATTGAATCGGTGACTACAAATTTACCAGTTGGCCTTGGTGATCCAATTTTTAGTTCATTAGAATCAGACCTTGCAAAGGCGCTTTACTCAATTCCATCTGTAAAGGGAGTAGAATTTGGTTCTGGTTTTGCAGGTTCCGAAAGTTTTGGTTCTAAAAATAACGATCTGTATACCATAAAGAAAGGCAAAATCGTTACAAAAACCAATAATTCAGGAGGGATATTAGGAGGTTTATCAAATGGGATGCCTATTGTCCTACGGGTTGCTTTTAAACCAGCCTCATCAATATCAAAAAAACAAAGCACTATAGATATTAAAACAAAAAAACCAACATCATTGAAAATTGTGGGAAGACATGATCCCTGTGTTGTACCACGTGCTCCACCAGTAGTAGATGCTTTTGTATCATTGGTGTTAGCAGATCATGCCTTATTGAGTGGATTCATAAAACCTGTTCTTTAGTGCCATGTCAGATATAGATAATCTCCGAGATAAAATCGATGAGATCACACTTGAAATGATTAATTTGTTAAAGAAAAGAACAGAAATTGTAAAACAAATTGGAACAATAAAAAAAGATCTTGGTTTGAGTGTCACAGATGAAAAAAGAGAAGAAAACCTTCGCTCAAAAGTTATTTCCTTATGCGCAGAAATTGATATTGATGAAGGTATTGGTACTAGATTTCTTAATTTTTTATTAAATGAATCAATCAAAGTACAAACAACAAACAAACAAACACATCTTTCAATTTTTTTAAAAGCAAAATCTCTGGAACAGCAGGGAAAAAAAATTATTCACATGGAAGTAGGTGAACCAGATTTTCTTCCACCAAAAATTGTCAAGGATGCATTAGAAGAAGTCTTTGACAAGGGATTTGTAAAATATGGACAAGTAAAAGGAATGCCAGAATTTCGATCAGCTCTTGCAAAAAAAACTAGTGAACAATACGGTATTGATTCAAAACAAGAAAACATTATCGTGTGTCCTGGAGCAAGATACGCAGTGTACTTGGCGATTACAACCCTTCTTAATCCAGGAGATGAGATAATTGTATTTGAACCAGCCTGGCCTGCCTACAAAGATTGTGCAGTAAATGCAGGAATCAAAGTAAGAACAATTAAAACTACACTTGAAAACAGTTGGGAACCATCAATAGACCAAATCAAAGAAGCAATAAACTCCAATACCAAAATGATTGTCCTAAACTATCCCAATAATCCCACAGGAAAAATATTGCCAAAAAAAATTCAAGATCAAATATTGGAGATTGTAAAAAAGCATAATCTCTATGTGTTAAGCGATGAAATATACGCACAGTATTCTTATGGTGATTGGAAAAGTGTACTCAAATATAATTACGAAAAGTCCATAGTTACTCAATCCTTTTCAAAATCACATGCAATGACTGGATTTAGGATTGGCTACGCTATAGCAAATCCAAAAATTATTGAAAAAATGGCAAAACTTCAAGCGATTTGCCTAACTAATGTATCTGAACCTATTCAATATGTTGCCTTAAGAGCCCTAGAAGCAGATACAACCAACAATTCTAATATCGTAAAATCTAGACTAGATATTGTGATTCAAAAAGCTAACGAGATAAAACTTGATTTTATCAAGCCAGATGGAGCAATGTATCTTTTTGCAAGAGTAAAAAAAGAGGGCTTTGATGGAGTTGAATTTTCAAATAAATTATTAGATCATGGGCTTGCCGTTGCTCCAGGGGAGGGTTTTGGTGATTTCAAAGATTTCATTAGAATTTCTGCATGTCAAGATGAAAAAAAATTAGTTGAAGGAATGAACATACTTGGTGATGTTCTAAAGGAAAGAAAATGAAAAAAATAATTGCAATAATTGGCGCAGGAGGTAAAATGGGAGAATGGTTTGCAAATTATTTTCTTGAAAATGATTTTGAGGTAATTGGGTATGATTCAGAAAATGAAATAAAAACAAAATCAGTAATCAAAGCAAATTCTCTTGTTGCGGGAGTTTTAAAGGCTGAATATGTACTACTTTGTACTCCTACTAGGAGAACTCCAGAAATTATTCGCCTTATTGCTAAAGAAATGAAAAGAGGATCATATCTTATTGAAATTTCTTCACAAAAATCCAAGACAGCTGTTGCACTTGCTAAAATGCCATCAAAAGTAAATCCAATTTGTATTCACCCCATGTTTGGTCCAGGAATAAAAAAAATTCATGGACAACATATTATCTCGATTCCTATAAAAGATGCAAAAAAGGAATTGTCTGTTGCTAAATCACTTTTTCCAGATGCCAATTTTGTTACAATTGATGCAATAGAACACGATAAAAAAATTGCAGTTATTCTAGGATTGACTCACCTCATCAACCTTGCATTTGCAAACATATTGGCTAAAGATGACAAGATTTCACTTACCGAAAAAATGTCTGGCACTACCTTCAAAGCTCAGAAAATTCTAACTGAGAGCATTATGACAGAGTCACCAGAATTAATTGAAACCATTATTTCAAATCCAGAGATTAGAAGAGTCGCTGAAGAATTTTGGAAAGATATTGGCCGATTATTAACTTCAGTTCAGGAAGGCAAATCCGAAGAGATTCTAACATATATTAGATCTACCCAAGAAAGATTGGGAAAAAATTCCGACCTCGAAGGAGCATATAAAAAGTTAACAACGATGGTAAACTCTATTGAAAAGAAATAATGACGCGTGCAACAAAAATCATTACTTGTTTTCTTAGAAATGGAGATAAAATCTTAATTTTAAAAAGAAGTGAAAAAGTCAAAAGTATGAAAGGCTTGTGGGCAGGAATAAGTGGAATTATAGAAAAAAATGAATCTCCTCTTTCAAGAGCAAAAATTGAGATATTTGAAGAACTTGGGATAAATCATGAACAGATAGAATTGGTAAAGGAAGCTGAGGAAATGAGAATATTGTCACCGCAATATGAAGACCATGAATGGGAGATCTATCCTTTTTTGTTTAATGTAGAAAATCCCAAGATTAAGCTGAATTGGGAAAATTCTGAATACAAATGGATAAAGGCAGAAGAGATTTCACATTTTGAAACAGTTCCTAGTTTAGAAAAAGTTTTATTCAATCTGTTGTAGTTTGCCGTTTTCTTTTTCATATTTTCTTTGTTGAGGTAACATTACGTATACGCAAGCACCACCACACATTGTACAAGGTACATTGTTACCTGGCCTTTGACCAGTTCTGCCATGGATACGTGCAGCTTCTTCAGGGTCAATTGATAACGCTATTTGTTTTTCCCAATCAAGAGTACGTCTAGCTTCGGTCATTTTCATATCCCATTTGATTGCTTTTTCCCTCAACTTTACCAAATCACCTGCATGTGCGGCAATTCTATAAGCAATAAGGCCTGCTTTTACCTCCTCTGCATTTGGTAAAGCAAGATGTTCAGAAGGGGTCAAATAACACAACAAGTCAACGCCTTCACTAGCTGAAACTGCAGCTCCGATTGCACTTGCTATATGATCATGTCCAGAAGCTACATCTGTTACAAGAGGTCCTAATACGTAATAGGGAACATCTCCAATTAACGATTTTGCCAATCTGACATTTGCTGCAACCTCATTTAGTGGAACATGTCCAGGCCCTTCTACCATTACTTGAACATCTTTTTCATGTGCACGTTTTGTTAAACGTGCTATGTTAATCATTTCTTGAACTTGTAATTCATCATGTGAATCAAGAATAGAACCTGGTCTCAAGGCATCACCTAAACTAAATGTCACATCATATTTTCGTGCAAGTTCAATTAGATAATCATAATGAGTGATGTAGGGATTTTCTTTATCATACTTTAGCATCCAAGCTGCAGTAATGGTTCCACCTTTACTTACAATCCCACCATATCTTTCAACCTTAAGTATTCTCTTAGCAATTTCCTTTGTAATTCCAGAATGAATTGTTGTATAGTCTACTCCATCTTTGGCATTATTTTCAAAGGCATTTAGAAAATCATCTTCAGTTAAATTCATTGGATTTTTGTGCTTTTCAACACCATGGTTGTAAGCTTCATAGATTGGTACAGTACCAAATGTAATTGGAGCGACTTTTAATAATTCCCTGCGTATCATCCCCACATCTCCTCCATCACTAAGATCCATTATCGTATCAGCATGATATTTTACAGCAATCTTGGCTTTTTCAATCTCTTCTTGAAGATTGACTTTCAAAGTTGAGGTTCCAATGTTTACATTAACTTTTGTTTTCATGCCTTTACCTATCCCAACGTTGTGAATTTTTTGCGGTCTTGTGTTATTGCTAGGAATAATGATTGAACCACTTGCAATTTTAGGTATTAACCAGTCTAAGGTCACATCCTCGTCTTTTGCGACAAGTTTCATTTCATCAGTAGCAACACCTCTTCGTGCCGCATTCATTTGTGTGCCCAACATAGTATGTACATTTTTACTAGATTTAAACAGTAGTCCTTTAGGAGAACTGAAATGAACTTACTTTCTATTGCAGGCTCTGATCCATCTTCGGGTGCTGGAATACAAAGTGATATCAAAACTTTCACATCATTAGGATCATATGCATTAACTGTAATTACATCGATAACAAGCCAAAACACTACAAAATTTGGTAAGATAGAACCAATTTCTTCAAAAATGATTAAAAACCAAATTGATTCCATTTTTTCTGATTTTAAGGTTGATGCCATCAAGATAGGAATGGTTTACAATTCCTCTACTATTCGAGCAATTTTCTTGAAACTATCAAAGACTAGTATCCCAATAATTCTTGATCCTATAATAAAATCTACAACTGGAGGGAGATTAATAAAAAAAGATGCTATTGAGGATTACAAGAAATATCTTGTTCCCATTGCTCATGCAATTACACCAAATGTTTCAGAAGCATCAACTCTTGCTGGAATTACTATAAAAAATAAACAGGACTTGATTAGATGTGCAATCAAAATACAAGATCTAGGAGTAAAGAATGTCGTCATTACCGGAATTCCTTTTAAAAAAGGTGAAATTTCAGATTTTGTTTTGGAAGACTCGAAGCAATATTTCATTTCAGGAAAGAAATTAGAGCAAGTTAATCACGGAAGTGGATGTAATTTTTCTTCGGCATTAACTGTAGCAATTGCTAGCGGCAAGAATCTTCGCAATGCAGTAAAGTTTGCAAAAAAGTTTACGTACAATTCAATTAAGAATTCAAAAAAAATAGGAAAAGGCATACCAGTTACTCATTCTACTCGTAAAGCCGATACTAACAAGAAAATTCTAGAGGATGCTATTCATGATTTTCAAAATTTTAAGAAAATTTATTCAATCATACCTGAATGCCAGACTAATTTTGTCTACGCTAAAGAAAAAATAAAATCTACTAAAGACATCCTTGGAGTCTCAGGAAGAATTGTAAAAGCTGGCAAAGATGTTGTTGTAGCAGGAAGTTTAGAATATGGAGGATCAAAACACGTTGCTTCTGCATTGTTGGAAATTGCTAAAAAGTTTCCACAAATGAGATCTGCTGTAAATGTAAAGTATGATCCAAATTTAATAAATACAGGTCGTAAAAATGATCTGATAGTAAAAAGCTACGATAGATCTAAAGAACCACCCAATGTAAAAAGAAAAGAAAATGAATCAATTTCCTGGGGAATAAAACAAGCAATTAAAAATTCGAATATTCCTCCAGATATAATATTTCATAAAGGTGACTTTGGAAAAGAGCCAATGATTTTGATTTTTGGTAGAGATCCAAGTGAAGTAGTTGAAAAGGTTTCGAAAATTTTGTAAGTCAAGTTTGATTGTAGTGTATTAGAAATCTATATCCTAACATAAATAGTCATTATTTCAAATACAAACTCGTGAAAGCTGTAATATTAGCAGGTGGTCTAGGTACTAGATTACAACCATATACAACATTTGTTCCAAAACCAATGCTTCCTCTAGGAGAAAAACCACTGCTAGAACATCTTATTGAATGGTTAAGAAAAAACGGTATCAAAAATACAGTTTTGTGTGTAAGTTATCTTAGAAAAACTATCGAGGATTATTTTGAGAATGGCGCAAGATTTGGGATGGATATAGAATATGCAGTAGCAAGCAAGCCTCTTGCAACTGCAGGACAGTTAAAAACTGCAGAGCAATTAATTGATGATTCATTTGTTTGTGTTTATGGAGATTCAATTTTTGATTTTAATTTAAGAGAAATGATCAATCAGCATAATAAAAAAAAATCTTTTATCACTATGAGCCTTTACGAGTACAAAACCAGACTCAACTATGGAGTGATTGAAACCTCAAAGAATGGTAGAGTCACAGGGTGGAATGAAAAACCCGAGATTAAGGCTAACATCAATATCGGTTGTTATGTTATGGAGCCCCAAGTTTTTGACCTGATTCCCAGTAACAAGCCGTATGGAATGGATGATGTTATCAAAAAAGCCATCGCCAGAAAAAAACCAGTTAATAGTTTCCTAACGAAAAAGGGATTCATGGACGTGGGGGATAAAGCATCCTATAAGAAGGCCTATCAACAATTTCTTGAAAAATTAGGCAATATTTGATGGCTAGAAATGGTTGACATAACAATAAGAGAATTAGAAGAAAAAGACCTCTTCAATGGCTTTTTACAATCAATGGATTCCCTTAAACCAGCAAGTAATATTGACAAAGAAAAAGCAATTGAAATTTACAACAAAATTAAATCCAATCCAAATCATTTAGTGTACGTTGCAATTTTAGGTGAGAGAGTTGTTGGCTCGACAACTATGTTAATTGAACCAAAATTTATCCATGATGGTGGAAATGTATCTCATATTGAAGATGTGGTAGTATCAAAAGAATATCAAGGAAAGGGTATTGGTGAAATGCTAGTTCAATCATTACTAGATCTCGCTAAAGATAATAATTGTTATAAAACAATTTTAGATTGTTCTGATGAAGTAAAACCATTTTATGAAAAGATTGGTTTCATAAGACATTCAAATGGCATGCGTTACGACCATTTTTAGAGATATTCTTTTTTCGGTTTCGGTTTTTTTATTCTAAACAATATCACACCGAAAATTATTACAGGAATTGAGACGCCCATAAAGAGAGGCGGAGTAATAATTACAGTTCCAATCAAGTAAGCTTGGTCAATACTATCAATGAGGGATTGAGCTATCATCATACCAACAAAAAGTATCACTCCACTTGCAATTATCATTAGACCTATTGGTTTTGAACCATATCTTTTTGACATAATAAAAGTAGTTCCAGCTAGCACGCAAGCTGGTGCAACACCGATGGAAATAAATTGTAAAATTTTTGGCTCTGGTTCAATCTCTCTTGGTGGCTGTATCATGAAATCATAAAGAGTAATAATTTCGCCAACAAACATAATGAACAAACCAAGACTTGCTGCAGCTATGTATTTTTCAATTCCCATACAACTTGAAACTTTATAGAAGATAATTAAACTATGCAGGGGGTCTATACTATACCCACTAGTTTAGCCAGTTCTTTTCGGCATGAAGCACCAAGTTTTTCAGCTGCTTGTTCAGGAGAGATTTTATTCAAAAATACTCCATAACCACGCTCTAGTCCAGACCAGGGGGCAGTAATTGGGTACACCTCAATATGCCAATGAATTTGTCTGCTATTCTTTTTTTCAGGTGACAGGTGAAATACGAAATTATAAGACAAATCGGTGATGCTATTTGTTAATCCACCTAGGGTTGCTCGTAAAATCAAAGAAAGATCGTTTATTTCTTTTTGAGTTATTTTTGAAAAGCTGGTTGTATGTTTTTTGGGACAAATCCAAAATTCGTATGGATGTGATGGGGCCCAAGGACAAAAGGCAATGAATCCCTCACTTTGTAAAATTTGTCTTGGTCCTCCAGTTTCAGCTGTTACAGTTTGACATAATGCACAAACGCCTTTTTCATTCAAAATCCTATGTGTGGCCTCTGCTTCAGCTTCAATTACTGGTGGGATGGTAGAAAATGTCACCACATGCAGGTGAGGATGAGAAATCTCGGCACCTGCTTCCTTGCCATGATTTGCATAAATCGAAACATAGGTCACCCCTTTCTGTGTGTATAACCATCTCAACCTGTCTTGAATAACTACAAGTATGTTTGACCACTGTTCAACATCAATTGTTGCAAAAGAGTCATTTTGGTTTGGAGAAGCAACTACGATATAATGATAGCCATAAGCAGGTTCACTGTAGTGAGGTTTATCGCTATAGGTATTTTCTGTCGTGATTGATACGGCTGGATTTTTGCTTTCAAAAACCCTTATTGTCCAACCTTTAACATAACTATCTTCACTATCTTGAAGTCTTTGTAACATACCATCTCTTGCTACCAGAGAAAGAACTGAAGGGTTTGTCATAGCTTCATTTCCAGGTGAATAAGGCGATTTTTTACTATCGATAACTTTACCATTACCTGAAGATATGATCATAAATCTCTCAAGAATAGAATCTTTGCGCATCTCTCCCATAACAAATAGAGAAAAAATTTACGTGTTAAAAGCTTTCTATGGATCGATATTTTTAGATAAATTGGTCAAAGTGATTGCAAGATTTAAAGTAACCATAATAATTGCAGAAGAAAGGAGCTGATAAGCATCACAGAAAATTCTGATGTGCACATGGTTTATGTCTTATTAGATGGAGTAGGAGATCTTCCACATCCAGATCTCAAAGGAAAGACTCCTTTAGATTCTGCTGTTACTCCAAATCTTGATAAATTAACAAAAAATGGTGCAATGGGGGAAGTTATTTCAGTGGGTAAGGGAATTGCTCCTGAATCTGACATTGCTGTTTTCAACATGCTAGGTTACAAATTTCAGCATGACGACTATGTTGGAAGAGGTGTTATTGAAGCAATAGGCGTAGGAACTGATTTTAAAGATGGGGATTTGGCGTTAAGAGGAAACTTTGCGACATTAAATGATGATGGAGTCATCATAGACAGAAGAGCAGGTAGAAGGATTGAGCGAGAAGATGCACTAGAAATTGCAAAAGAAATTGAACAACATACTAGATTTTCTATTCCCAATACTTCCGTAGTAGTAGCGCCAACAATTGGACATAGGGTCACAGTCAGGATTAGATGTGATGGACAGCCTCTCTCATCTGATATTACCAATTCAGATCCTGCATATTCCAGAATCGCAGGGATGGGTATAGCAAAAGCTGTTACTGATTATATGAAAATCGAAAAATGCCTTCCCTTAAATGAGTCATCTAGCTCTAACCTTACTGCCAAATTAGTTAATGAATTTACTGAACAGTCACTTGGCATAATGAAACGAAGTGAAGTTAACCATAGAAGAAACAAAAATGGCAAGAAGCTTCTAAACAGCATACTATTACGTGATGCTGGAAATAGATACCCAGTAGTAAAACCGATAAATGAGTTGTATTCGATGAATTTTTCATGTATTGTTGATATGCCAGTTGAATTGGGCATCTCAGAAGTTCTAAAAATGAAAGCCTATAGTGCCGGAGGCATGACTGATTATGAGGAAAAAGCAAGAGTTGCAACAAAAGCAATGGAAACGCAAAATGCCATTTACGTTCATTTGAAAGGACCTGATGAATTTGGCCATGATGGCGATGCCATTGGAAAAATGAAAAACATTGAAGAGATTGACAGAAGATTCTTTGGAACTTTACTTGACAATATTGATACCAAGAAGGTATCGGTGATGATTTCTTCAGATCATTCTACCCCATGTATTAACAAGGGTCATAGTGATGATCCTGTACCTCTTCTTGTCTCAGGGGATTCAATTAAAAAAGATAACACTGTAAGGTTTACCGAAATTGAATCCAAAAAGGGAAAAATAGGACTACTAGAAGGATCACAGGTAGTAAAAACAGGACTTGAACTAATTAAATCACAAATGTAGCAACTTGTCCGGAATTTTTCATTTCAGCTATCTTATTTTTTAAACTATCAACATCAATGTTGTAATAATTTCCTGTAGCATTTGATAGCTTCTTTAATGCACGTCCTAGAATTGAAATGCAAATTTGGTTTTCGTTTTTCTGATAATGAACTAGTGCAGCAGCAACTAGAATAATTCCTTGAACAAGGTCTCTTTCTCCCTCATAGCAGTTTTTCCAAACGCTTTCAAGAATCTCATGACACTCCCAGAACCTTTCATTATTAAAATAAAAAATTCCCTCATTGATAGAGTCTTCTTTAGGTTTTTTTTCTTCTACAACGTGTTTGGCGTGATCAAGTTCTCCTAAGATCTTCAGTTTTCGTACAAGTTCGTCTAATTTTTCTTTTTTAATTGATATATCAAATTCTAGATACTTTCTTGAAACTCTAGCATCTCTTATAGTAGCATCCATTCCTGAACAAATATCACGTGCCTGATGAAGAAGATCTGAAGCATTTTTTGGAATAAAACTTTCATTTTTTAGATGAAGCATAAAGCGGTCCATAAAGTGAAATTGTTTCATTTTCTTAAATTTCTTCGTAATTTTCAATTAAATTTATATGAACTATAGCAAGGATTTGGGTACATGTCAATGATTGAAACTGTAAATGATGTAAATAATTCATTTCTATCTAGAAGAGAGATTACTTGTACTTTTGCCGGTATTGGTGGTAAATTGAAAAAACTTGATGCTGTAGATATGGTAAAAAAACAATTCAAGCTTGATGGGAAGATAGTCATTCCAATTAACATGAAAAATCAGACTGGGAGACCCTCAATTACTGGAACATTTTATGTATATGATGATGAAAACCTTGCAAAACGTCAAATCAATCCTGTAATTTTCAAGCGATTAGAAAAAGCCAAGGCTGAAAAGGAAAAACTTGAAGCTCCAGCGGTAGAAGAAAAACCGGCTGAGACAAAAGAAGCTCCAGAGTCAAAACCTCTTGAGAAAAAAAAGGAATCAAAACATGCTGAGGAGAAAAGCTAAGAATGGCAGGTAAGAAGGGTTCCAGTCCAAATGTTTACAAATATTATAAAGTTGATGGCGATAAAGCATCAAAAACCCATAAAGTTTGTTCTCGATGTGGAAAAGGTGTTTTTATGTCAGAACATAAAAATCGACGAACGTGTGGAAAATGTGGCCTTACAGAATATGTACAATAGTTAAAAATATTTTTTCTTACGAATTTTAGTATTTTTTTCTTCTAATTCTTTCATCTTTCTTATAAGAATTGGATCAAGTTTAATTTTTGCTAATGCTTCTGTTGATAATTTAATTATGTTAGTATCCATAGTGATGTTAGTTGATGGAAGATTTTTTTTAATCCAAAACTTTACAGTCTTGTCTTCTAGTTTGTAATCTTTAAAACCCGCTGGAAATTTTTTCGTAATATGCAAAAGTAGCGTTTTATCATTAAAAACTACTCTTGGTTCAAAAAGTCTAGTGCTATCCGCATAAACATTTTCAAATAAATTTCCCGATATTTCATCGGAAAGCAATTCCATTTTAGATACCTTCTTTATCAAATCCAGGTAGTGGAGAAATTCATGTGCCAAAATCGCATGAATTGTACCTTTCAAACCATATGCGACAAGAGGAGCAGAGATCTGTATTACAACTTGTAGTTGATTTTCAAAAATAAGTGGAATGGTTCGTGCAAAAAGTATTCCGTAATCATATGAACTAGATGAAGAAATAACTAATGAGGGGTCTACATAAGCAATTGGATAATTGATGCCTGAGGCGCTCTCAATCCTATCTATGCCTGAAACAACTAACGGGAATCGTTTTATGACTAAATCAAATACATCATCAGGTAAGATTCCTTTTAGATGTGCCTCCTTAACTTTTATCAACGGATCCAATGAACAAAGTCGAAAACTAGCTGAATCAAATATAATCTAAGCTATGACGATTTCTTAGTAACTCTTTTGTTAGTACTCTATTTGTTTATGTTATCCTTCAATTCCGAAGTGGGGGGAAACTACAGTTTGAGGCAGGCTAGTAATGTACCCTCACTTCAAAGGTACCCTATAGAATAATAGAAGAAAATGATTGTGATAATAGATTAGTACTAATTTAGAAATTTATCAAATCAATTTTATGGAAATCAAATTCCTTACATTCACATTTGTGTCCAATCAGTTCAGCAACATTAGGCTGAATGTCGTTCCCTTCTACGAATCGCTTTATAGGAAGACCTCCGTCAGCAGTAATCCAAAGTAAAAAGGATTTTGGGGAAGATTTTTTGAATTTAACGCTGTAAATAGATTTTTGATTTCGTTTGTTAGGTTTTTCATAAATCACTATTGGAGTTTTTATGAGGCTTTTAAGAGAAGTAAGATCTTTTGAGTTTAATTTCTTTTCAGTAAAGATTGATAATTCGATTGTTGATTTAAAATGGATTGGCTCTTTAGGAATTTTAGAAATTATTTTAAGATTATGAATTTCTATTTCATCTTCAGCAAATTTTTTTTCTAGGCTGGCTTTTCTTTTTTTTGGATTTAATAGCTTGGCAAAAAAAGGTCGCCCGTTACCTAAAACAAGACTGTTTTTATCTTCACCACCAATCCAGGTAATTTTTGTCTGAGTTCCATTAAATTTTTCAAATAGAAGTTTGGAAATTTTTCCTTCAATACTTGTAAATTTGGAAATTCCATGATAATTACACTCAAGGCAGCCTCTTCCTTTACAATTTGTGCAAGGAATTTGTTTCTGAGGCATTCCACGTATTTTTTTTATATATCTTCCAGATAGGATCAAAGTTCTTGCTTGTAGTTCACATGAATCATTTTTGAAATTAAATGTAAAAGTCAGATCTGGGCAAAGAAAGTCAACCTTTGTTTTAGTTTTCTTTGCAAATTTTTTTGCCAATTGTTGAGTTATTGCAGTTTTTACACTGTCAATTCCCTGCAGCTTAAATTTTGATCTAATAACATCGTCTCTATCGGTTACTGATGGTCTTAAAATTGCCCCAATTACAAATGTGGAAAATTCGTAGTCTGAGGATTTTTCTAGTATTCTATTAATGATTGTCTTTAGGTTTGAAAGAATATCCTTACAAATGTAACAATTTTTTGTTGACTTGTAATGCAGCAGGTTTTTAATTTTTTTCCCTAGTAATTGATGGGATGACAGCCCCATTTTTTTTGCAAATAATCTACCTGCGCAATAATCACAAAGAACATACTCGTTAAGAATTTTTTTTGCTTGTAATAGATATTGATCAAGATTTTTATTAGTAATTTTGGCCTTTTGTTGTGAATACATTATGATTACTATTTGAAATTACTATAGTAAAAGTTCTATCCTAAGCCCATTCTTCGAAGCGCCCCTTGCATCTGTCTGCCTTTAGAGGCTTTCATCATATTTTTTGAGTTATTATAATTTTTTACAAGTTCTTTGACTTCATGCTCTGGCCATCCAGAACCTCTTGCTATTCTTTTAATTCGTGATGCGTTAAGAAGATCAGGATCTGCTTTTTCTTCCTTGTTCATGCTTTGAATAATGTAACGCCATTTTTCCATTCTTCCTTCAACTTGATCAAGTTGATCTTCTTTAACCATTCCCGAAAAGCCTGGCATACTATCCAATAATCCTTTGAGTGAACCTACTTTGGTTACTTCTTCTAGTTGATAGTAAAAATCATCCATGTTCATTTTTCCACTTGATATACGCTTTAGACGTACATCATCAGCTTCGCTCTCAAGTCTTTTGGCTAAATCTAAAAGAGCTTGTAAATCGCCCATACCAAGAAGCCTTCCCACGAATCTAGTTGGAGAAAATTTTTCTAGGTCATCAATTCGTTCGCCAGTACCAATGTACATTATTTGAGCACCAGTTGCTGCAGATGCAGCTATTGCACCACCTCCTTTTGCAGAACTATCAAGTTTTGTAATAACAATTCCGCCTACTGGGACTATTTTGTGAAATGCCTCTGCCTGAGAATAACACTGCTGACCAATAGTTCCATCTATTACCAATAAGACCAAATCAGGTTCGGCAACTTTGTTAATCTGAGTCATTTCATCTAAGAGATCTTTTTCTTCTTTGTGTCTGCCTGCGGTATCAATTAGAACAATGTCTAGATTGGAATTTTCAAAATGCTTGAGTCCATTTTTTACTATTAGAGGAGAATCTTTTGTTTTTTCTTCTCCATAAACTTCGATATTTTCCTTCTCACAGTTTGTCTTAAGTTGAACCAATGCTCCAGGCCTGTATGTATCTGCACCTATGACGCCCACTTTGTAGCCCTGTTTTGTTAAAAATTTTGAAAGTTTCCCTGTGACTGTTGTCTTGCCGCTACCCTGTATTCCAAGCATTAGTACCTTGTTTAACTTACCAGGTTTGAAAGAAAATTCAGTTTCGTTTCCTAGTAGTTTAGCTAGTTCATCATATAGAATTTTTACAATGTGATCTTTTCGAGAAAGTCCTGGTGGAGGAGTTTCTTTAAGCGATCTCTCCTCAAGATTTTTTGTTATTTCTAATACTAATTTTACATTCACATCAGATTGTAAGAGGGCACGTTGTACATCTTTAGATAATTCTTTTATTAGTTCCTCGTCAATGCCAGAAGAATTTACAATTTTTTTTATGGCTGCACGAAGATTAGTTTTTAGATTATCTAGCATGATAATCTAATTTTGCATCCAGTATTTCAAATCTTCCTCGATATCCATCCCAAACCTTCTTGAATTTTTCAATTTTTAGGGGGAAGGTGAAAAGCGGACAATCAACAACTAAAGTTTCTGCTTCTCCACCTTCAAAGGTTAAGTTAAAACCATGTTTACTTGCCAGGTTTTCAAGTTTTAAAAGATTAGATTGATTAATTTCTTTTCCTAACCAAGATTCATCTAGTCCAGAAGATGTTACACTTACAATAATGAAACGAAATCTAGATTCAATTAATTTGTTCATGTAATCTTTTTGGTTTTTATTCCATAGTGGAGAGATTATATCTAGTGCAAGTTTAGAACAAACTCTTGTAAAAAAATTTTTCTGAAATTCACTTAAAATTCCTCCATGAACAATACCTTCAATTCCATATTTGGTTTTTGCATCATTTAAGACGTGTTCTAATGTCTTAGCTTCTAAATCAGGATCATTTGAGTCAGATTCAATAGTTAACTGAGGGATATTCATCGATTTAGATTGCAGTTTAGTTAGTTTAATGTTGGGAAAATGTAAAAGCATGCTTTCTTCTGAAAGAGGAAGAATTGTTATCAAACATACTATTTGGTGTCCTTGAGCTTTTGCTTCATAGATAGCATAAGTACTGTCTTTTCCTCCAGAAAATAATGCAGCAAGTTTCAAGCAAATCACCTTTCTAATTTCCTGTATTTCATCTTTTGATGAGATTTACAGAAAACTTTTCGATTAGAATAACATTTGAATTGAGATTTTTTGATGAAAAGCCTTGGATGCTTCAAAACTCATAATCTACATCATTAAATCAGATGGCTTTTCCAGTAATCATCAGCATCCAAACTAGGATGTAATTTGCATTATTTTAGTGGTAAGGAGGGATTTATGGCTAAATCATAACGCAAATTTGTATTATGTAACATTATTTAGTAGAGGTTCAAATCCACGTGGACTCGACTACTTGTTTGGGAAATATTTTGGGCGCAATTTACTGCAGACGAGTTTATTGATAAAGAGTAAAAATGATATCCCGCTGTCTAGGCGTGATTTTGACGCCATGTCTAACGACTTATCGAAAGTATGATTTGTTGGAGGGGTGATTTCAAAATATTTTCATACTAGTATTACCATTACTAATTATGAAATATAATGTACTTTTAGAAACAATTATGAGCTCAGATAAAGACATTAGATTCTCACTTGTCTCTGACAAGTATGGAAATGTAATAACTTGCAGACATCGTAAGGGAGAAAATAACTTCTTGACAGAAGATGAAACAACAGATTCACTCCATTATTCTGTTGAATCCTGGAAAATACGAAAGCAACATGCTAAAAAAATTGGCATGGGCAAGTATGCACTAGTAGAATACGAAAAGATTACCAGACTAACCATGCCCATAGATGAAGAGAACCTGCTTTTAATAACTGCTGATAATACGAAGAGTCCAATGAAAATTATTGACCACATCCTAAGCATAATCTCAAATCCAAAATTGTATAGTGATTTAGGGCAATGGGAACAGATTGTAACTATCTAACTCACTACAAACCTATTCAAATTTCAAAATGATTAAGCAAATCGAAGAACTTGAGTAGTAACTATTCTTTCCTTTTCACAGAATAAATTGGGTAGGAATACTTTAAACCAATAGAAAATCCTAGTTCTGAATGGAAATTGTAATCTGAATAAAAAAAGGAAGTAATGGCCTCACACTAAGTTTTTGATTTCTGTTGGAACGCAGACATCATGGATTCCATTATATTTCTATTCAGTGAAGCAAATGATTTTGCAGACTCATTGAATACATTGAACGCTTTTGTTGTTTCCTCAGCAACCTCTAATGCAATCTTATTTTGATCTTCGTATGCTTTGATAGCTTGTTCGGTAATGTCACGAATAGTTTTCAGAGTTGCTTCTGGTACGTCAATATTCAAACCTGTCTTTTTTGCATATTCCTGTTCTAGTGTAATAGCTGAATTAATTACGTTTTTCCATGCATCAACATAATCTTGTTGAAGAGTTGCTACTGATTGTTGATATCGGGGTGTTGATTTTTTAATCTCAGTAAAAAATTTTTCAACGTTTTGTTTGCATACTGTGAAGACATCTTTTGATTCTCCTGTAGGATTGTTCATTACTTAAGGAACAATTCATTTTAGATAAATTTGTTTCCTTTATGAAAACCTCACAGATTTTTTAATGCAAAATACTACTTGTAGTACCAGTTATTTTTTCCACATGTTTTGCCATGTTTCTGTGAATTGTTTTAGTGCCTCCAAATAACTTTTTGAGGGATCAAATCCTGGCTTTGTCCAGAACTTTTCCCATTCTTTATTAAATTGAATAATTGATTCAAGACCTGATGCTTTTAACATGTTTTGCCATTCATTTCCAAATTGTTTTATTTGATCTACACCAGATTCCATCCATGCCTTTTCCCACAATTCGGGCATGTTTTTTGGTAATTTCATATCAGGACCGAGCGTCTCCAATGCTTTGATATACATAATCATTGCTTCTTTACCTGCTTTCTGCCATAATTCGTATGCTAGTTTCCATTTTACTAATGTGGCAGTGTATTCTTTCCAGATCTTTTCAGACTGGTTAGATTTTTTATTTTGATTTGTGACGAATTTTTTGGTTTTTTTAGACAGTAAATACTATAGTACATCATCATATTAAAATGATGAATTGACTTTTCAAGTGATTTAGCGAAATTGGCTGAATTAGTCGACAGAGAAATCTTATTTCAAAAACTATGTAATATATTATCATTCAAATTTTTATTGCCTACAGGTACCTTCTAATGGTATTAAATGGAAACAAGAAGCATGTTATGGTATGTTCTAAAAAATGTTGACGTTCTGAAGTTATTTTAAACAGGTTTTCATAGATTTACAATTAAAATCTTTATCTATTTGATAAATCATATTCTAATAACATGTCATCGGTTGCAATTCAAGACTATGAAAAACTATTGAATATGATAATGGAGGCAAACAAGTACATCCGATATGCTGCAATATGCGATCATGATACAAAGATTCTTTGGCAAAGCATGAGAGATGGCGTATCAAATATTCTAAGCCATGATGAAACCAAGAGCCTCCTAAAGCGCGCCGTAGACAATTGGCAAGTTCGAGAAGGGATATCACCCAAAGTTGGAAGGGGCAGATATGCAATAGTAGGGTATGAGAAAATAAAACGAATCACCATACCACTAGACAGCAATCACTTGCTGTTTCTTAGTGTAGAAGGCTCAAAGCCCGAATACATCAAAGATATCACCAAGATCATAGAGTTTGTAGAACAGCATCCCTCTACAAAATAAATCGTCATAACCTCAAAAACTAAATACGACGCAAATTTCTAATTTTTTTAATTATCCAGATCTCAGACTGGTTAGATCTTTTATTTTGATTTGTGACGAATTTTTTGGTTTTTTTAGACAGTAATAGTACTATTCATACCAATAATTTACTCTTTGTGGCTAGAAAATGAATCAGTAACGAACTATAGGATTTAGCGAAATCAAGAAAAAGTTTAGATCTCACTAAGCCAAGTCAACCTTTTACGACAAATATTTTTTTAGACGAGGACATGGTACCACCTGATAACGAAGAGATTCAGGCGTAGAACACAATGGCATGGTAGTCCAAGGCGTTCCTCAGAACTTTGGCTCCATCTCCACTTTTAGAAGACAATAGGAACATTCCGAGCATCCTCGTCTAAGGAGTATAGGTTGACATTCCTTAAAAATGTGTAATACAATGCAATCAGGATTAGTCAGTGGATTTTTTCCTCAAATTTTAAAGTGATTTAGAGAAATTGAAACTAATTTGTTATGATTTTGAGATATGGAAGCTAACAAGAGAGTCCTCAGTCATTTTCGGAACTGTACTAATCGAACACCGTTCTAAAGTCACAAGAACCCAAGATGGTGGGGAGTTAGTATTAGCTTCCGTATTTAATAGGTCTTGATCATTAATAAAACTGATCATGAATTTAGCGAAATTGGAACTGATTCGTTATGATTAAAACAATAATTCAACTAAATCAAATGTATTTGCACTATCTCCTCCAAATTCACATGGTACCACATGCACTACATCCAACCTTGAATCGCATTTACTAGCCAAGTAAATAGACCTTGAAAATTTGTTATACTAGTTGGAAGTAAACTAATTAAACATGATTTTCATCGCTCTTATAAAATTTAGAAAGAAGGCAAGAGATGTGGCTGAATTTGGGAAAAAGCTCATGCAGAATCTACCAGAAGGAGTAAAGATACTTGGTAGCTACTGGACACTTGGGCGGTTTGATGCTGTTTGGATATATGAAGCTCCAAACGAAAAGATTGCTATGCAGCTAGGAATTGAAGCAGGAGAATTAATGCAAACTCAAACTCTTGTGGCCATATCACGAGACGAAGCTTTGAAACTTTTGAAGTGATTTGCTTAAGGAAGCTTCAGCTGGCAACTATTGTCCCTTCTGTATGAAAGAGGGCTCTTTTGTAAAGTTGGAGCTAACAGAATCAATGTTACTAGTGTGCAGACGTTGTTCTCGTGCCTTTGCTGTAAAATCTAACGGCAAAAGACAACTGTATTACGGGTCTTGTTTGTGAAATTATGATTGAACTAGAAAAATTTCCTTGTTCTTGTAAAAAATGTTACTGCCTAAATGATATGTATCAACCTAGCAAAGTATGTGTTGAGTGTTCCGCTGGGAAACACGAAGGGCCAAGAAAATAATCGCCTTTAATTATATGCAATTAATTGTTCACATCAAATGTCAAGTAATCTATACACTGCTGCATTTGTAATTTAAGATGAATAAAATACTGCATCCATAACATGATGTGTGTTAAAACACACAAGCCTGCAACTAACACGGCAGGGTCAGTAAAAGACTGGCAAGATGAGAGAATTCAGAGGGGTTTAGGATTGGAATAGTCCACCATCATAGATTTCCTCTTTGTCCTCTTGTCGTTTAAGCTAAAATTCTTGCCAATGGGTAATCCTAGTAAGATTATCCGAACAATCCTCTTGGGCTCAGTACCTTAGTTGGGGAAAATCGTTCCAGGGGTCCACGGGGGTCCACAACCTATAGCGATGCAATTTGTGGGCTAGTTTGGAAGAAAATGAACTAAACTATCCGTGCATCTACATTGATTTTGTGAGACATGCTGTACATAGCAGGACATCGTTCCTCAGCCATTCCCAATATTTCTTGAAGTTTTTGTTTGTCTGCATTTTCACTTTCAGCCTCAATTTTAAAATTAATTCCTTCTGTAATTGGTTCATCTCCCACATCAAACGTTTTTGCAAAATTTACTTGGCATTCTGTGTTTACTTTTAATTTAGTTAATTTTACTCCCTGTTGTGCTGCAATTCCTGCAAATGTTCCAATAAAACATGATGTTATTCCAGCGACGCAATAAGCCATAGGGCCCAACCTATTTCCTTGACCACCAAGAAATGATGGAGAATCAATTTCAATTACTTCTTTTCCTTTTTCAAAACCCAATTCTGTTATGAATTGAAATCCTTGATTTGGATCTAGAATCCATTCTCCTGTAAGTTTGATTGGTTTTTTAAGAGAAGATTTGTCCTCTTTTCCTTTTTCTGCAGTCTGAGAAACCTTTTCTAAATCTACATTGTTGACAATGTTTGCCATACTTTTTCAAACCTCCTTTTAAATAAATAATTTCGTGTACTATGGCAAAACAACTAACTGGCCAACCATACTTGGCAAATCATATGTACAATAATAAGTAAAGGTACCTACCGTATAGGCGTTAAAACTAAAGGTGGTACTTTCGCCTCCTGCAAGATCATAATTCATTTCGTATGGAGCCTGCAGTGTGAAGGTATGTCTGAAATACCTAAGGTTTGATGTCAGGAAATGTAGTAAAGGCAGCGTTTACCGCTCTAATAATGTCCTCAACATTAACATCTCTCTCAGCAGAAATCAAGACTAGATACTCTTTGGTTGGAATACTAATCATGGTTACTTTGCCTCGCCTGGAAGCAATGTAATCAATAGGCCCTAACCCTTTATCAAAATCTGTTCTCATTAAATACTCTAAGGCTAGCTCAACGTACATCGTGCGACTTTCTTTATCTGGCAGGTAAGACACGATTCCTTTTTTGAAACCTCCAGCTATTCTATTTCCCATTTTGTTCAAGACTCCAACGAATCTGATCTTAGGCAATCCCAAAATCTTCTGGCATGATTCTTCAAGAGATTGAATTTCGTTTGAATCTATCATAATATCTATTTTATGAACACAAAGATCAAATAAAAAGATCTTCATATTGTCATCTTTGGTTTAATTTTAGACCAAGAATTGAATAAAAATCAGCAGAAAAAAGAAAAAGAATTCCATTAGATGATCCTAAAATCTTCTTTTACTGTATTTAGAACCATGTGCGTATTTGTATTTGCTACATTTGGTTTTGAGGATAGTTCTTTAACAAATTCGCTTAGCTCTTCTCGATTCTTGAATTTTGCAACTACAATAGTATCGGTTTGACCTGTTATATCATATACTGCACAAACGTTATCTAAAGTTGAAACTTCTTTTTCAACTAGGGTCATTTGACCTTCTTTAGCTGAGATCTCAATTATGGCAGTTAAATCATATCCTAATTTCTCATCATCTAATATTGCCGAATAACCTTTGATGATTTTTAATTTCTCAAGCTTTTGTATTCTAGATAAAACTGTCACAGTTGATATTCCAAGTTTTAGTGAAAGCTTTCTTGCAGATTGTCTTGCATCAACTAACAGGTTTTTTAGAATTTTGAGATCAATCTCATCAATACTCATGAGAACTATTAAGTAAAAATTAATTTAAAGTTTTCATGAAATTCTAAATGATTGTTTAGTTTATACAAGATTTTGGATATTTTCGTTAATTACTCCTGTTCCCAGAAATATCATTCTAATGGAAAATCAACGCTGCAAACAGGGCAACGACCCCTTTTACCTTTATACTTTTTACTATAGTATTGAATGATTTCAGCACTACAGTTCCAGCATACAATTTTTTCAATCAGAGCCATTTAATTTCCTACCTAGAAAATGGCGTACGTTTCTGAGAGCCACACTACTAATGCCTGCAGTTTCAGAGATCTCTCCCTGGGATCGTTCTTCTCCATTTTTTACACATGAAAGGTACAGTGCTGCTGCGCAGACAACTGTAGGTTTAGAGCCTTCCATTAATTCGCATTTCTCAAGATATTGAAGAATTTCATATGCATATCTCTTGGTCTTTTCACTTAATTCCAGAATACTACATATTTTTGGTAAATAATCAGATGGTTTTTGTGGTTCTGTTTTTATGTCTAGAGTTTTCAATAAGATTCTGTAGCTAGTTGCAATCCTTTTTTTGTGTATGTTAAGGGCTCTGCTAACCTCGTGAAGCGTTCGTGGAGTATTTGTCTGCCTACAAGCTGCGTATATGGCTGCAGCTATTAGTTCACCAGTTACACGTCCACGAGATATCTTAGCATTCACTGCCTTTCTAAAAATATAAGCTGCCTGCTCTGAAATTGCATTTGGCAAGCCAAGTTTTTCCTTTGCTGCGTCAAGCATTGTAAAAGCCTTTGCAAAAGTTTGTTCTAATGATCGATTTTTGCTGCGATTATCCCAAGTCCTTAGTCGATTAAATTCATGTGCTGTTTTAATTGACAGTTTTCTTCCAGTCGAATCTATATTTTTTGAATTAATGACTGTATTTAATCCCCCATCATGTTGTGAAAGTGTTATTGGACTGCCAGTTCTGGAAGTTTGAAAGAAATCATTCAAGTTGAAAATCTGGGTTTCACTATTTGCATCAATTGTTTTATCTTGCAAAATTTCTCCACAATTGCCACAGAAAATTTCACCTTTTTCTGAATCGGTGATCTGACTTTGATGAGCACATATTAGGAACCTTTGTAGTACCATTACCATCCTAACATCACCTTTTTTGTTTTGTTGTGCATATTGTCATCCAAATTCATTTGTTCGACAGAAAGAATCATGAAAATAAAAAAGGAAAAAATAATGTGCGGCTGTGTCTCAAGCGATCGACTTTTAAAAAGACACCATTGTGCCATTTCTTCCAAGAGATAGGGTAAGTTTTTGTTATTTGAAACTCTTGGATAGGCCACCATCTTTTCTGTTTCTCTTAGTCTTTGTCGAGCACATCAAATAGCTTATTATCATATATATAATGAATTATGTAGAAAGTAAACATTCGTTAGATATTATACTCTATTTATAAAAGAATTTTTAGAATAAAAGGAATTGCCTTAATATATGATAAATACGTATGTAAACTATGGCACTAGTATTCAATAACCCCAGCTATGAAGCTATACTAAGACTGTCAGAAAATCCTACAGCAGAAGAGGAGTTATACACCATGACGTTTTGGGAGCTTGAAGTTCTTAATGAGCGAATTAATGATATTGCCAATAAGAATAGTGACGACAAAAAACTTTTTGCAAAACTAATGCGACTTAAATTACAATCTACCCTTATGGGAGAATCTGCAAGAAAAAGAGATGGAGAATATAGGTAATTAGTTGGAGGATTAGAAATGTCTGAATCAATGTCGGTAGCTATTGAAAATCTTGGTGATACTGATAATTATACAGATTGTAATCGATGCCACAATCCTCTCACTCATTGTCACTGCAAGTGCCCATATTGTGGTCAAAGAGACAAGTGTGAGTGTGCCCTCTTTGATGCAGCTACTGGAGGTTAAACAAGTTGGTCACTGCATACGTTTTGATAAACTGTGATCTTGGTTCTGAAGAGGATGTAATCGATGCACTCAAAAATGTAGAAGATGTTAAAGAAATCCATGGCACTTTTGGTGCCTACGACATTATTGCTAAAGTTGATAACAGCAAGATAGATACCTTAAGAGAAACAATTACGTGGAAGATACGAAAAATAGATAGAATTAGATCAACTCTTACTCTAATGGGAATAGGCGGACAAGAATTCACAAGATGATGGAGCTTTGAATAAAGCGTATGTGCTCATTTCTTGTAATTCTGGTTCAGATGACTATGTTATCTCAAACTTAAAATCAATTGCTACAGTTAAAGAAGTTCATGGATGCTTTGGCGCTTATGATGTTATAGCAAAGATGGAATCCGATAGCGAAGACGAACTAAAAAAATCCATAACACAAAGAATCAGAAAGGTTCCAAAAATTCGGGCGACCATAACGCTTATGGCAGATAATAAAAATGATTTTTTTGGAAAAAACCTGAGATCTGATGAGAAAGAGGTTTTAGACAGACATGCATCTCAGGCGTATATTGCCATACACTGTAAGAGGGCAAAAGAAGATCAAGTGTTACGTGATCTTAGCAATATCCCCGAGGTAATTGAAGGAGATATTGTAATTGGTTCTTATGATCTAATGTGTAAAGTAGCAGCTCCTACGTATAATGACATTTCCGATATTGTTACCAAAAAAATTAGAAGAATGGAAAATGTAAAAACTACTACAACTTTGAATGTGATACCTAATAGATAGCCAGTCATATGTTCCAGTTTATTATTCATTATTTCACATGTGAATAAGAAAACAATTGAAAATTTGTTTAATTTAATTGCTAAAAATAAACAAATCTAAAGGAAATCAAAGCTCAAAGATATTTTTGACAATTGCACTTGAGATAACATGAATATACAATTACACGATGAAATTGAACATCTCAAAAAAGAGATACAAGCAGAAGAAACAAAAGTTGCCCAAGCTTTACAAAATGGTGACAATGATTCTGTGTCAAAAAGTTTAGCCACCATTGATTCTAATTTAAAATATCTTAGTATCGTAGTTAACGGTGCTCCCTTAGATAAAATAGATGATAAGAACATTAGAGAGTTTTTGAGGGTTCATTATGAAAATATGTGCAAATTATCATTGCCTGCCTAATTATGGTTAGACGCAAAATTACCTGTCGAAGTTGTAAAATGGGTACAGAAATTGAAACTATTTTTTCTTATGAACAAGAGACCAACAACAGCAATAATCTAAACCACAATTTTGACAATCTCTTGGAGATACGCTTTTCTTACAATCCTCAGGGGTACAATCACATTCAGTGCATCGGATTTGTGCCGTACATTGTATTGCTGCTTATGATAGTTAAATTTAGATCTCAAATGATTTAGCGAAATTACTTTCTTCTAACTAAAACTATCGTATATGATTTAGAAGCTAACACTACGGATTACGCTAACTTGTCATACTCGAAAGGATATACAGGGTAATCCTCCGAACTTTGTATTCGGTTTAATAATTTTGTGCTAGCTTCTAAATATACTATAGACAAAATAAGTATTAAACCTGAGATTAGCCTTTACTGTCTTTTCATTCCCACTTTACACATTCCAATCTTGCAGTTATGACATACAAAGTCATCTGCTGGGTTTTGGCATCCGCAGGAGCATGTACAGGTATAATCATTCATTAATGATCACGTTGCGGGAAATGATTCGCTTTTCTTTTCGTTATCTAATATTTTTTTCCTAATTTTTTCTCGGTCCTCTTCTTTGGACATGAATACTATAGTACTTTATCATATAAAAATAAAAATTCCAACTCCTAACCTATACAATTTTTTCAAATTACTTTAAGACATGTCATATTTCTGATGTTTCATCTCCATTCTATTACTCTACTGGTTCATGATGGCCTTTACCGCGTAGAGAAAAAGTCACTACTGCTAATGCAATTGCAACCCCTACTGCTGCACCATACACTGCCATTGATGCTTCTGCCATGGTAGTATTACGATATGGTTACCAATAATGAGTATGTTTTTGGCTAGAAAAATCCTAAATCTATTGTTTTTTGGCAATTATTACCAAAAGATCTATGTAAATACGATTATCACGTAATAGATTCTGGAAGCTAACATCTGACAACCTCGCCTAAAGGTTTCTAGATGAGATGATGGTGCTATAAAGTAAAGATCTCGTCCACCCATGACGTTAGCTTCCACTTTTTTAGAGATTAAGAAAAGGCATACCAGCAATTTCCACATCGTTGATGACAAAGTCATTTAGCAAATTGGATTCGTTTAGCATGAACAAACATACCTGTATTAGTTATTTTCACTAAGTATAATCGAAACTATATGTTTCATGCCTATAAGACAGTAATATGTCGAAGATGCAACAAACCAACCGTTTATGAAACATTAGACGGAAATGTCTGCAATGGTCAAAAATGTATTCATTGTTGGAAAAAGATTTCTTGAATAAAAAATAACATATTTAGAGAAATTGAAGTAATTGATTTGAATATTTACATGAAACTTAATTTCTAGTTTGACGTAAAGCATTATGTGGCAATTGCATATGTTTTAATCAGTTGTGACCTGGGAACTGAGAAAGCTATCATTGACGAGCTAAAAACATTTGAAGGAGTGAAAGAAGTTCTAGGAACCTTAGGCATTTATGATATTATTGTAAAAGTTGAGTCTCAAAATACGCATAAATTAAGAGAAATTATTACTTGGAATATTCGTAAAATGAATCATATAAAATCCACTTTAACTTTGTTGGGAATAGAAGAACAAAGATAATTCCCAAAATGATTTAGTAAATTTGGAATTTGGTTTTACTTGATTCTGAAACTAGATTTACGTTTTCCAAATTTTTCGTATGTACATTCAAAAGAGCAGTAAATCTCATCTGTGAAACTAGCAAATTCCTTACCACATCGTTTGCACTTGTGCAAACCCATATGTTAGTTACGTCTTTCAAAGTAATACTAGTTTGGGTGTACCGTATGAACGATTTAGGCTCAAATTGTAAAGTAATTTGGCGAAATTAGAATAAACCCTCCATGTATATTACAAATTTTTAAATGGAATGTTGACGTATAGAATATGGCATGCTGAGGCATGGGGGATTTATAGAACAAAGAACAGACAAGGCACTACAAATGCTGATGATCGATAGAAGAAATGAGTTTAGAGAATTGGCTCAAACTATTCTTGGCATTGGATCGCAGAAGATGCCAATGAAAGACATGGAATATTTTGTTCTAAATTTTTGTATGGATGTAAATAAGGCCTTCAAATGCTGGTCAGGTGAAAATGAATTACCACTCAATTCTGCCCTACAGACATTAACAATAGTACGACAACTTTCAAGAGGTAAAAAGACGATGAACGAACTTGCGCATTTACTTAACATTTCTTATAACATAGCTGAAGAATTCAAAGTAGTTTACAAAAGAATAGAATGAATAATAAAAGCTAATGGTGTTTAGTGTTATTCGAAAGAATAAAACCAGTAGACGAATAGTGTATAAACATGACAGGTATTGTGAAATTTAGATATGGAAATTACAGAAGAAGGTAGAACAGAACTTGAAACAATCTTAGATATTGTAATAAACCAAATTCCAAATTATTTTAATCTAATAAATCCCTCAAGTGATGATTGGAGTATTGATAGTGTAGATGATTTTGTATTTGGAATGGTATTCAATTCATTTATTGCAAAATCTACCGAATATCTGAAAAATAATATACTTGATAATGATAAAGAAGCTAAACTTGACTCTAATTTAGAGTATTTTGAAACTACAATTAGTTTTTTCAATGAGAATGTACCTAAAATAAGGCAATCTATAACAGCAAATTCAAATCACTAATCCCCGAGAAGTTTCTGAATTAAATCAAAATTATTTTTCCCTAATAAAACCAATCGTAAAAAAATTAGAAGATAACACAGGAGATTATGTTTTCAAGTCTCCTTGGATGTGTTTTGATTTTCTTTCATTCTAGAAAATTCACCACTTTTAATTTCATTAAAATATTTAGTTAATTCCTCTTCGGTTAAATCAGGCTCAATACTTTTGGCAATTTCTAATGCACATGCTAATGATTCATTTCTTGTGTGTTCATCTTTAGGTCTTTTGCAATGTTTACAAATTGAGTTTTCACTCATAGTTTGATTTTGCCTTACCAGTACAAAAATCAGTTGGTTTTTCCTTCGTAAATCACCTAATTTTAAAGTAATTTAGCGAAACTAGAATATCCTTAAAGACATTGACCGTCTTTGGTTTTGTTTTGAGTAAAAATTAATTAATTTCTGTTATAATGGTGGAATAAAAAAGTCAGCCTTTTATTCTCATGATTTTGACTCTGCCCATAACATTCCAATATTCTATGTCTTGTCCTTGTTGGATTTTATCTTTGAGTTCGTCTTCTACTAGAGTTACGTCAACTGTTTCAAAGGTTTCTGAATCCATTACTTGTATTCCTGCATCAGTCATCGAGATTATTTGCCCCGTTCTTTTATCAATTAATGGGATATGGACTTGCATACTTACTGGACCAACATGAGGTCGTTTCTGACCATCAAAAACACCAACTCCGACAATTCTTGCTTTTGCTGCTCCATGTTTTCCAGGTTTGCTCGTATCATATTCAACAATTCTACATGGTTCTCCAGTGGGTTGATCCGATACTGGGAGTAAAATGTAGGAACCAATTTTTAATGAACCCAAATCGGAAGGCTTACTCATGAAAGCACAGGATTTTGTTGTATATTTAACTTTTTTATTTTAGTTTTTCTAGAACTGAAAGACTGACAAGGTTTGTCATTGTAATTCCTTTTCTACCCACATCCCTACGAGTTCTTTCACAGTATTTGTTATCACTTTGATGTCCTTTTTCACTAGATACTTCTAGAACAACAATATGATCATTGTATGGGAAGGTAAACTTTGGTTTCTCATTACAGTATAGATCCATTCTACCAATTCCTGCCTTTGCAACTTTATCACGTTTCGCAACTACATCAGCAATTTCTACAATGTCTTCCTCAGAGTCACTATAATCTAGATAATAAACTGAAATCAAATTGGTTTTTCCTTCTCTCTCTCTTTCAAAAAGATCATCATTAATTCCAAAAACAAAAGATGGGCTTTCCTGTTGAAACTTTACTATCTCTTTTTCAATTTTTGTTCTGTCTTTAAATTTTGCTAAAAGATAGTGATTTGCAGATGATGGAAAATATGGTTTACTGTCACTAGAAAAAGTCGCAGTGACAAAAAACATATCTTCTATGTTTCTTGAATGAGACCAAGAGTCCTTAAGTTCTACAGAATTATGATTATGTAGATATGGAGCACAAACGTAACCAGCAGTCATTATATTAGATTCCAAACGTGGATCACTGAGTCTAGTGGTTGTTATTTAATTTTTGTCGATCATTTGTAAGTTAATTCATGTAGGGTAGGGAGTTGAACTAAAAGGTAGAATCCTAAACGTCCCACGCGAAGGATTTGAACCTTCGACAACCCGGTTTCTGTATGCCTGATAGGCTGTTATTCAGTCAGCCAAAAGCCAACAACTACAGCCGGAAGCTCTACCAGGCTGAGCTAGCGTGGGACAGATTTGACGCTGTGTTCAAGTATTAAATAACTATCGAAATTGGATTTGAAAATGGCTTCTATATCTATAATCAAATAAAGTAAGCTAGCTATTAACTAAAAGAGTCGTATCTATAAAGAATCAAATCAAAATAGATTTTGCCCACTGGAGTTTAACAAATAGTTCAGTTCCCCTGATAGGTATAGAACTAAAAAGATTTAACAGAAAATACATCTTACGTTTAGAAAGTAACTTTTTTTGACAATCTAACATCTAGTGCTAGTCTTAATGGAATAATTTCGCTAAATCACTTTATAATTTGATTAAAAAAGTAAAAATCTTAGATCAAAAATAATTGCATGGGTTAATTAGGCAGAAGCCACACTACAAAGTAGATGATTTTTTTGAATTCTCCCAAATTAAGAGCCTGCCGACTTGAATCTATTTTAGGATTCAAGTTGTGTCGACTATAATTAAAAGGAACCTACATCTCACAACAAAAGAAAAAATACCTAGAATTAACTATACTCTTTCTCCCAAAATAGTTGGAGATCTTAAAACGGAGGCTATGGAAAAGGACATATCTCAAAATATTTTACTAAAGCAGATTAGTGAAAAATTCGGTCAATTGGATAGATGTATTGATAGTGAATCAGTTGAGGTGAGACAATTATGTTATTGACACCGCCACAATACATTGTTTTGAACAAGGTATGTGAATCAATTTTAAACGTTAACAAGAAAATTTGTTTTGCAGCTGTTATAAATGAAAGGGGTAGAGTGTTACAAAGTAAAGATCGCATGGGAATCATAGACTGTATGCCAACCACAAAACAAGACATGTTTTTCATGGAATATTCTCTAAGACAAAATATGAGAAAGGAATTTGATGATGATTTTGGTGATGTAAGATATACGTATACCGAAAGAGAAAAGGAGACACTGTTTACTTTTCCATTAGATAACCACCTAATCATAATTGCATGTCGTAGTGGTGTCAATCCCGTATCTTTTTCAAGAAAAATTATTTCAATAATAGACCAATGTAAAATCAAACTGGATTTGGAAAAAAACATTGACGGACGACTGGAAAAACAATCAGGGCGGTGGATATGTAAATGAATGATTATACCTGTACTTGCTCATGTGGCTGTGAAAATGCATCTGAAGAATATGTTTGCCAGAATTGTAGGATAGGATTGTGTAGAGTTGGAATGAAAATTACAACTTGATACCTTCCTTAAATCTAAGATCAAGGTAAAAATATTATGAATGCTTTTTGTGGATCACAAATTTGTTCAGATTGTAAAAGAATGAATTGGCAGCAGGGATGTAACTGTGACTGCCATTGGGATGGTAGGTAAATTAGTTTTGGCATATAGAACAGTAACTCAGGATACTTGCCCTCATGATGCCAAAGTCAAGATGGCAGGTTTCAAAGATAGATATGAATGCACTAGATGTCAGAAAATTATCAAGTACGTTACTGATAAACAGATTCAAAACTAATAGTCATTTAGTTAAATTGGAACAGAATTGGTTTCAATATTCAAAAAAAAAAGAAGTTTTAGTTTAATACCGAAAGAAAAGGAAGAGCTTCCCATTGATACAGGTAAGAATCAAGGACATCTGAAGTGACCTTCTTATTTTGTTCAAGCATATGATGCGCTTCCTCTTTTGTGGCCTCAAAAACTGCCATACCTGATTTGTTATTGTCCAGTGGACCTGACCAGACAAATTTGCCCTGAGAATGCCATTCATCAACCAGGTTACTTACCGGTGGTGTAATGCGGTCAAGATCTTCTTGTTTTGTATTTTCTTTCAGTGAACTAACTAAAACCCATAATTGTTTGCCAGATTGAGTTTGTAGTGTTTGTGACATAGTTTTAGGAGGTTCTGTTAGTAATTAAACATACATCTAATTTTATTTTGTTATTCTAATTCTAGAGAATGAGAACAATATTAGTTGTAGCTAATTTCCTTATTGTTTAATATCTGGAACGACGTATGTACTGTATGACCAAAGTCATAGGTAGTTTGGTTAATCTAAAGTGGAAGTGTTTATTATGAGAACATTTAGTGTCAATAAAAATAATGATGGCGTACCACGTATCCTACAGGTAAAAGATTGGCTTAACCAAAATCGTTTAACGAAAAAATTGTGTATGTATTGTGGGGATAATGAAACCAAATATGATAAACAATATTGTTCTGAAGAATGTGAAAAACATGATTCTGTTTGGCAATTTAGTAATTGAACAGATAATGTAGAATTTTTTATACCATTTCAATTATTTGGCTAACTTTTAGTTCAACGTAATTCAGGGGCATTGAATCGAAGGGAGAGAATTACTTGATTTTTGTTATGAACACACTTGAGATTTTATCTTACAAACCCATTATATTATCACGGCAAAAGAGTTTATTCATATTTGCGCGGATGGGAAAAAGAAGTGTTACCTGATTAATGACACATTAGAATTCGCAATGCTGAAAATGAACCCAAAATGTCCTTCTTGTGGCAAATCATTGCTTGGATAAAACCAAAAACTGAATCGTTATAGTTGTGAATCTAAAAAGATTTGAACATTTTTTCATGATTATCTGAAAAATCTAGTTTGTATTTTTTAAATTTGCTCGTTTTTCAGATATCCCCATTTTCTTAAATTCTTTTGACCTGCATCTGACTGTAACAAAACATTAACCTCTGTTGCAGTAAGACTAGGCTTTGTTGAATCATGGAATCCCCCAATACCAGGACGGGGATTTATCCCCAAAGTATCAGCTAAAAAGTCATTATATGATTCTTTTATGCCCTCTTGGTTACGGAATATTTTTGCAAGCTCAAATGTATTTTCTTCTTTGAATCTATCCCATTTTTCCTGAAGGTTTTTTTCCTCAAGAAATTGAGTAAAAAACTCTAATTGAAATTTCTTTTTATCCACATTTTTCACCTACCTAATCCATATTAGGTTGAAAAAAATTATCGTATTATTCTATGTGTGTCCAAATTGCAACACCTAAAAAATCCTTTAGAGCATATGACAAAATTATTCCTAATTAGTTTTCAATTATGGAGCAAATATAGTCCAAAGTACAACCAATCCAACTATTCCAATAAGACATAACCCAATTGCTTTATTTGTGTCATCCATAATTTCTGGCCCAAATAATTGATATTTAACATATAATCAGATTCCTAGAATTGATATTACGTGTCTAAATAATTAAGGCTAAACTTATTAAAAGAGTAAAAAATTAGCATTTTTAATGGGATTTCTAAGACGAGAAAAGCAAATCACTGGAACAATCTGCAAGGAATGCGGAATGGAGTTTTCAGAAACTGAGAGAATGCTTCGCCACATGATAAAGGCTCATACAAAATCAGGTAAAGGCCCAAGCTGCAACTGTTAGAATTTTTATAGTGGATTATAGGGTATCATGAATCTTCGATATCATGCTCTAGATCCTGCAAGTCATTCCACCAATTTTTTACCTCGTTTGACATTTTTCCCCGCCGACTCTGATCAAAGGTGGTTAATAGATCTTTTGGTAGGATTTTTTTTGGCAAAAATTACTCTGTTTTTGTATGTTATAAAAAAAAGAAAAAAAGTAAGCGTCTGTTTATTGCAGGAGAGGTCTATTTCTTACTTTTTTCTAATGTGCATTAGCTCTTGTACTGCTATTCCCCACGACAGTAGGGTAAATGCAACTGGATACATCCCACTAGATATTGTCTGGGGAATTTCAGAGACATTTACGCTGTTTGCGTACAGTGCTAATATTACTGGCAAAATGGCCAGAATTATGACGGTCTTGTATTTTGAGATACTTGACTCGCCCTGTTTTTGCTGAATTTGGTTGTTCATGTCTAATCGATAGAGCAGCCATTATGCAGCTATTTGAATAGGACTAAACAAATGAGCTCCCCATAGTTCAAAAGCTAAACTATTTTACAAGAAAAGTTCACCTTTTGAACCCCTGGGCATATTGTTCTAAAACGGATTATATCGCATGATCGATGACCTTGACAAAAAAATTCTAAACATGCTAATAGCAAATGGAAGGCAATCATCAAGAGAGATTACAAAAAAATTATCCCAAGAAGGAATCAAGATTTCTGAAAGGGGACTAGGAAAGCGAATAGCAAGACTAGAACATAATAAAATAATCACAGGATATACTGCTATAGTAGATATGAAAAGGGTAAACATGGGTGTTCCAAGGCTAGTCACAGTAAAACTATCATCACCTGCTGATTTTGTTCAAAGACTAGCTGACATGAAAGAGTATTTGGCTAGTGCCCCATTTTGTGATTTTTCTGCAAGGTCTAATGGCAGCTTTGATTGGATAGAGCTGAAATTTTTCAATAATATAGAGCAGGCAAACGCAGAGGCAGACCTTTACAGAACCTGGTTTGGCGATATCATAGAAGATTATCAGTCATATGATCTAGATGTTTACAAGTTTGGATGGCAGCTATTTGAGGAAAAGGACTTTCATGCATTTATGCAGTTTATGCAAAAAAAATCAGAACAAAAACCCTTTATCAAAAAAGGCACTCAGTATCTAGAACCCCAACTTAGAGCATAATCTTCACTGACTCGTTTAAAAAAAGAAAAGGATGTGGCATTTCTATTTGCCACTTAACCAATTCTAAGACCAGTGCCTCTACCTGTACTCATCAGAAGACCAGACGCATCTGGAATTGTTGTTTCCCTCATTTGCTTTATACGAAGTGTTTTTGTCCCCTTGCAACTAGCTAACCCACGATCTCCTGCTAGTTCCCGCAATTTCTTTTCGTATTGTTTGAAATTTTTGCCTGACCAATTTGATTCTTGGATTTTTTCTTCAATTATTTTTGTGCCTTTATCAGCTACTCGCCTTACAACTATGGTATCTACAAAATCAATACCAACCATTGGAATAACTAATCAGTTATGATAGATAATGTAGAATAAGCTAGTTTGTTAAATATTCAATTGATTAGCTTACTGCGAGCTCCATTATGTATGGAAAATATTACAAACATTTGGTTATTAGATCCTGCTACGTAGGGATTCTATGGGAAAACTTTGTTGTGTAGACTATGGGTTTGAGTGTGACTTTGTTGCAGAATCCAAAGATACCTCTGGGATGATTGAAGAATTTGCAAAGCATACCTTAGACGAACATGGAATCGAATATTCAAAAGAAGCATTGATGCAGTTTATGCTTAGAAAATACAACTCTAGCAAGTACGAAGATCTCTATATGCAGACAGCATAATCTAATCAATAATTATTTTTTGTAAAATACGAGTATCGGTACAGTTTGAGTGATGCTCTTCGTAGACAATATTGCATTCTGGGCATACAAATTTGAAGACTCGCTGGCACAGTTTACACTTGTCAGCCTCTATAGTTTCCTCTCCGCAATGTCTGCAAAGTTTTGGGTTCATACTTTACACTTGTAAAATTCTCAATAATAATCAACTGTGTGTTCATTTATTACCAACGGGTCAAAATTCGAAAATCAGTAATTCACTGGTTTATATTATTCATAACTTAATTTTACTCTTGAAAATTTGATCATTTTGGATCAAGACATCAAATTATTTTTATTTTTAAACTTTGAATTGAATTTTTCATCAAAAACAGGCACATACTCTAGATTTCTTACATGGACAAATAAATCAAAATCTAAAAAACTCTACAAAGAAAGTTTTAAAAAATTCCAGAGTATAACAAGTAAACTCTAATGTCTAGTCTTTTTTGTAAGAAATGTTTTCTGGTTCATCATCCGTCTGTTGAACCTTTATCACTATAGTATTTCCTAGTCTGTTAAAGATTCTCTGTCGTTTTTTATTTGTAAATATACGACCAAAAATTACATCAACTGGCAGTAGCACGGCTTTGCCAAAACTTGAAATGGCGATGCTTTTAAAATCAGCAGATTCCCCCTTCAAATTTGTAATTTTAAGACGAAATACTATCTTGCCAATTGATTGGCCTGTTTTGTATTCTAAAATCAGCCAATACAAAAAAAACACGATACTAATTGGAGCAAATTGAAATGAACGTGAATATTCAAAATTGCCACTAATAATTTCTTCAAAGTTTGCTGTACCAATTACTATAAAAAATACAGTAAAGGCTGCTGCAAAGATTATGACATAATCTATTAACCAAGCAAAAAATCGATCACTCCATCTAGCGATAGTTAATTCAGTTGGCTCTTTTGACAAAGCAGTATCTTCTGAATCTGACATGTACGCATTTCATTGAGAATCCACTAATAATGTTTCTGCCAATTTTTTTGAACAAAATTGCTCCGAATCCGAATTTGCATTTTGTTATTATACAGGATAAATCAAACAAAATTCAAGTTTATGATTTAGATGAATCCTTCAGATATTAAACAACTACAAAATGTTTGCATGGCAATAGGCGAATTAAAATCACAACAGACTGAAGTGCTTCCTCACAATGGCCATCAATCTCTATACTTTGAAAATGATGAAATTACAACAGGGCTAGTAAACAATAAAACTGAAATTAAAATTCACTTACTTACTGGCCAGCTGCTTTATTTTCATAACGAGGTAGGGCATTTTATAGATCTTACTAAAGACAACATCTATGAAAAATTATCAAACATTACAAAAAAGTACAATTTGATAATGCCTGAAATAAAACTTGATAATGTTAGTCATGGCCAACTTTCTGAATTTTATAGCTATGCCGTAAAAGCAAAACGAACTATTGAGCTTTTCAGAATGACATTGGATGGAAATTTTACTCTAGTTCACCTATGGCCTCACCACCTTGATTTTTCTGTAGAATGGTTTACAGGAAAAATGGGCGAACAAATTGGTACAGGAATATCCCCTGGCGATGAACAATACGCAGACCCGTATCTTTACATGAATCCTTATCCATTTAATCCCAAAGTAACTCAATACAATCTTCCAATAGGCAAATGGCACACCTCTTCATGGAAAGGAATCAAAGTAGACCGAGATGATTTAGGTAACTATTCTCAAACTGAGGTCTCTGATTTACTTTCCCAGCTTTTTCTTATTGCAAAAAAGAATTTTGAATAAATTTGGCTAGATTTTTATCTTTCATATTATTACGATTGGTGAACTAAACTGACTGAGATTAATTATCAAGCATATGACGATAAATGTAAAAAGCTACTTGAAGAAGATGAAATAAGATTTGCTGGCATAATTAATGAAGTAGGAACTCTAGTATCTGGCGGATTCAAAAAAGACATTACCCCACTAGAAGAAGACGAAACAAGACTCAAATCGTTTATGGAATTTGTTTCTAAAGTTTCAATACGAAAAGAATATGATCAAACCCTTGGACCAATTAATTATCTGGCAGCGCGAAGAGATAAAGCAGTGCTTGTGAGTTTTCCATTCCCCGTTAGCAAATTTGTTTTATTAGTATCAGCAAATCCCTCAGTAGACATTGAAAAATTAGCTACAAAAGTAGTAGGTATTTTTAGTGGCATTCGATAAATATTATTTTAAAACATTAATTTTTTGGCAGCTTTATTGAAAAAGTAGTGGGATTATTTCTAACAGAGATAGTGCCACCATGTGTCTCGATAATTGTTTTTGCAACCTTGAGGCCTAGCCCATTTCCGCCTGATTTGGTAGTAAACAATGATGAAAATACTTTTTTTAGACTTTCAGGCGGGAATCCAGGGCCTGAATCTTTTAGGTCTATCATTATAAAGTCAGTTCCTTCGCGAGCAAAAATATTGATAACACCATTATTTTTCATAGCTTCAATAGAGTTTTCAACTAAATTCGAAAAAACTACAACTAATTTGTAAAAATTTCCAAATAATTGGAAATCATTTTTTGGTAAACTGATTTGAATGTTCGGTGGACAGTTTTTTGGTATTATCATACTCGTTAATTCTGATAATGCAAACCATCTTTTCTTGATGTTTTCTGGAGAATGGACATCATTATGATTTTTAGACAAATGTTTTTCTTCGTGTTTTGCGCTATCTAAAAATGCCTCAATTTTCAAAATGGATTTTTTTATCATTGTAAATGTAGTCAAAGTCTTCTGATTTGCATCCTCCTTGGCTAAGGTTGACTCGAGATAAGAGTTTGAAATCTTTAGAACCGAAAGTGCATCTATTGCTCTATCAAGAAAATCTTCTTTTGAACCTAACGCCCCATACTCTGTATGCAATTTTACTTTCCCAAAATTATGCATTTTCATTAACATTATCCACGAGGAATTATTATGGTGATGTTTGTTCATTTTAAAATTATAAGGATTCTATGATCAAATGAATTGAAAGGTCTACTATTTACTTTATAGATTATCTGACATGGCTCAAATTTTCCAAGAAAGAAAATTAACTCAGTAAATTACGTTTTAATTTTATAGCAACAAAAAATGGAATTCCAAAATAAAACCCTGCATTAAGAGATAGAATTCCTATCCCCCATCCTATCATCTCTCCTTCTGAATTAATATCTACATGATTTAGAAGTGAAAGAGTTGTTAACAAAGGCGTTATGGTAATTTTTACAAATTCTTTGAATGCAGGACTTTGACGTTCCATATCTGCTATTGTTGGCGAAAATGAATAGTAAAATTGGTTAAATCCTGACAAAAACATTGCACCAACTTGGGTATTCATTATTTGAGTATCTCTTACCTCTCTTAACATCTGTACATTTGTTGATAATTCCGAACCATACGCTGCAGTGGCAATCAAGCATCCGCCTCCGTCTTCATTAACATCTTGAACCTCATTTTGTTTTGGTGTTTCTTCTACTTGTTCTTTTGCTAATTGTTCTATTTGTTTTTCTACTGATTCTTCTATTTTTTCTTCAGTCTTATTTCCAGGTACTTGGGCAGGAGTGGGGTCTACTACTCCAACTTTGGCCTCTTCACGACTTTCAGCAATTTCTAGTTCAGAAAAATAACGACTCTGCTCGATTAATTTTTCAACTCTATCTGGACCAGAATAACTCCATAACGGATCTTCAATCAAATTTGCACAAACTCTTGATTCAATACTATGCTTGTGGTGTTCAAAGAACTCATCTCCCAGTAAATCATAAAGTGGTTTATTTTCTTCACACCATTCTATGCCATTTTTAGTAAACGCACCGTTTGCGTAAAAAACAGTTGCGCCATATGCTGGATATGCACTAAAAATTATTGAAACTAAAGTAATCAGGGCAAAAAATGGTGACTTTTTCACTAATCAGAAATGAAAGTGACTATTAGATAAATCTCACCACTAATTCAAAAAACCTTTAACATAGCAAAATAATGGAATGTTAATGGACGTATCAACACTAGCAGCTAAGATTCTCAAGACTAGCAAATCCATCCGTTATGTAACAATTGCATCACTGAGTGGCAAACTAGTCATTTCTGCACACAGAAAAACTGTCAAAACCACTCTTTCTAAAGCTGAAAGTAGACAATCATTGATAATGGCAGCTCGTGCATGGAAGCTAAGAAAATCATTAGCAAAAAAGATTGGTCGATGTAAATATGTTCTAGCAGAGTATGATCGAGTAAAGCGTATTACACTGCCTGCTGGACAAAATCATATTATCTATATCACCACAGATCCAAAAGCGAACCATGCTGGCATAATTGCTAGAGTTCGTAAATTCCGATAAATAGTTAGAAATTTTTTTTCTAATTATTTTTTTAATTCTTTTAGCCCTAATTATCTACAAGTTCAAAAAATCTAATTTAATTTCTAACTTATTTTACAACAAGTACTGGCAGGTTTGATGCATGTAGGACATAATGTGAAACACTTCCAAAAAACATCTCCTTTACTGCTCCTCTGCCTCTAGAAGCGATAACAATCATGTCGATTTTATTCTTTTTATTATGAGCAAATTTTACAATATTATATCCAGCATCTCCATAAGAGATCTTTTCATCAAAGACAATGCCATTTTGAGCAGCCAGGGTTTTGGCAGCATTCATGAATTTTTTTACTTTTTCATAAGACCCTTTTTCAACAGAACCGGCGCCTCTGAATTCTGATCTAGGGGCAGAATATATCACACAAATACCAACGATAATTGCATTAAATTGTCTGGCTAGAGCAATTGCCATATCCAAGCCTCGAAGCGAACTTTTAGAGCCATCTAGAGGGGCAAGAATTTTTTTAATTTTTGTTGATATCACGTCTAGGGCTTTCTCTTACCTGTTAAAAAACATAAACCTAAATTTTAGTGGTGAAATTCACAATTTACTATAATCGTTTTACACAAAAATTTATCTATATGAAAAATGTAGCCAGCTAGAATAGATGGAAGAAAAATTCATCACTATTGATGGAAACAAAATTCGCTATTTAGAGTCAGGTGGCACAGATAAAACTATAGTTTTACTTCATGGAATTGGCGCCTCTGCTGAAAGATGGGAATTTGTTATCCCTGAATTTAGTAAACACTACAAGGTCATCGTTCCTGATCTAATCGGATTTGGACACAGCGATAAACCTCTAGTAGATTATACTACAGAGTTTTTCTCAGATTTCTTATCCTCCTTTTTGCAAAAATTGGGAATTGCCAGAACCAACATTATCGGGTCTTCTTTGGGAGGTCAAATTACAGCTAAATATGCTTCCCAGCACCAAGAGGTAATAGAAAACCTAGTTTTAGTTTCTCCCTCTGGAATAATGAAACATTCAACTCCCGCACTAGATGCCTATGTGATGGCTGCCTTGTACCCAGATATAGAAGTGGCAAAAAATGCTTTTCAAATGATGGCAGGTCCAGCTAGGCAAATTAATCAAAAAATAATTGAAAATTTTGTTGAAAGAATGAAACTACCAAATGCAAAAATGGCTTTCATGTCTACATTGCTAGGTTTGAGAAATGCAGAGACAATCACAAAATCATTAAAAAAAATATCAGTGCCCACGCTAATTATCTGGGGAGAAGACGATCCTGTTATTCCAGTAAAATATGCTGATGAGTTTGTATCTAGTATACAGGATTGTAGATTCTATATGATGGATAATTGTGGTCATACTCCATATGTTGATGATCCCAAAAGATTTGCAAAACTGGTGCTAGACTTTCTAGAAAATTAGAACAACCAAACCGTTTAAATACCTCTATATTCCTACCATTACCTATGAGTGGTAATAGTTACCAATACAATCCGGCAGAAATGTTCAAGGAATGGATCCAAAAAAGTGGAAAGGCTCAAACCGAATTCATGAAAAACTTTAGCTCAATGATGAATCCTCAGAGTCAACAATTTGACCCACTTGGAACACTAAAGGAAATCTCAAACAAGACTGTAGAGGCACAATCAAACTTTATGGAAAATCTTGGTTCAATGCAATCAAAAGGCATGAATAAAATGTTTAACATGGCACAAATGATGCCAAACTTCCTCACATGGGGAGCTTACAAAACGACTGTTGGAAGCAACGGGCGAATTTCGATTCCAGAGGCAGAAAGAGATGCACTCGGATTAAAGGAAGGCGACTTGGTTCAAGTTGTAATTCTTCCTATAGAAAAGAAATCAAAAAGGGGGTGAAAATATGAGTAACACAGCACAATCCAAACCTAATCAAAAAGACATCTTTGCAGTATATCAGCAAAATGTTGACAAATACTTTAGCGGTATCAAGCAATCAGTACCACGTTATCATCAATCAGTAACTAACGTACAGCAAGAGTACCTTGATGCAGTAGAGAATGTAATCAATTCAACAATTGCACTGCAAAAAGACTATGCAACTAAAGCAGGTATTACAACTAACATACCTTCTGCAGTACTAAAAGTAATTCGCGATACCACAGAAGAGGTTGTAAAAGCCTATGATGTACAAAACAAAGTTGCACTAGCAGCAATTGATTCAGCACAGCAAAACATCAAGACATTCAATGAAAATGCAAAAGCATTTGCTGATTTGAACAAAAACATAGTACAATCTTGGATTAGCACCTTCACACCAAAAAATAACTAGGTGTTAATCCCAAGTGTAAAATCAAAAGAGAATTTTTCTCTTTTTTCTATTTTTATCTAAGTTCAGAGTGTTCTTTTAGCCATTGTCCCAACTCTGGGAGAACTTTTTTCTGAGACAATGAACTTGCAATCATTCCTACATGACCCGTAGGATAAACTCTCAATGTTTTATCTTCACTACCTACTGCATAATGTAATGGCATACTGCATTCAGGGGAAACCAGATGATCTCCAATTGCAACTTGGGTGAAAATTGGCATTGTGATATTTTTTAACGAAATGTGTTTTCCACCAACATACATTTTATCCTGAATCAGAAGATTATCCTGATAGATATCCCTAATCCATTGCTTGAAAAGCTCTCCAGGAATAGGAGGCGTATCGCCTAACCACTTTTCCACTCTTAAGAAATTATCAACATAACTCTCATTTTCAATATTTCTGAAAAAATTGGTATATTTTTCAATACCTTGCTCAAAGGGTTTTAGAATTGAAAAACAATAGTACATAAATTCTGGAGGCATGTTTCCAATTGAATCGACCATTTTATCAACATCGATATGTTTTGCAAGATTGCTAACTACTGTTGTGTCACGCCATCCATCAATGACGGGAGCAGTTGCAACAAAATTTTTGACCTTTTCAGGATGCAGTGAAGTATAAACAGTTCCGATAGTTCCACCAGTACAATATCCTTGTAAGGAAACGTTATCAACCTCAGATTCATCTCTTACAAAATCCACACAATTATCCAGGTAACCATTGACATAATCATCCAAATCTAAATACTTGTCCATATTTGTTGGAGTTCCCCAATCCACCATGTACACATCAATTCCTTGATCAAGTAAGTTTCTAACCCAGCTTTTCTGAGGATGAATATCTAAAATATGATATCTGTTGATTAATGCATATGCAATTATCAAAGGAGTCTTAATCTGCGTACTCGTTCTTGGTTTGTAGTGTAGCAATCTTACTTTATCCTCAGTATATGCAACTTCGTGTTCAGTAACTTCTAAATTAATTTCATCTAGTGCTGGGACAAGCTTAGGAGCCTCTATCATATTTTTTCCAAATTTGAGAAATTCTTCTACAAGTTTTGGATCTAGTCTATTATTTTCTTCTATCATTTTTCCTTGCTCCTTATTTTTGATTCTTTTGTCTGTGATTCTAATTTTGAAATTCTTTTTCGTAATGCATGTAATTCTTTGTAGACCTCATCAATTTCTTTTTTGTTGGGTAGATTAGCAGACTGGAGCATTACATTTACCATCTGCTCCCAGTGCTTTGAAAGTTCAAGCTCACTAGCAACTAGTTTCCCATAATTCTCTCCAAATTTATGTGAATCAAATAACTCAGTAAAATCATTATCAAACATATCAATCCAAATTCTTTTGTATGAATCAAATTGTTCCTGGTCGTTTGGAATTTTTGGTATCTTAGCATTGACCTTTTTTTGTGCATTAGCCCAGGTATCGGCAAGTTGTTGATAATATTCTGTCAATCTTTTGTTAAATTCTGCAAGATCTTCACTTGCATCTAGCAACTCAGTAGCAATTTTTTTTGCATTTGTTGAAAAATTTCTCATCGGACCAACAGATGTTAGGGCTTGAGGTTTACTTGACATTAGATATATCAAGTCCGTCCAAAACAAGGAAAGGTGTTTATAAAATTCTGCTGGGTCTTTTTGTAAGTCGTTTTTCACGACATTATATTACAAAAGCTCGCAATAAATAGATCGATATGTATTATTTAGAACATGGATTATGACAAGGTTTGCCAAAAGATCATGATTCTAGACCCCAACATGCGATCTGCTCGTGTAATTAACAATAGAGGACATCTGGTTGCTGGGGGCATGAAAAAGGGCATGATGCCTCTAGAAAACGAAAAGCAAGATGAGATGATGTTTATGGAAATTGCACTCCGGGTAAGAATGCGCCATGAGTTCGATAAGGAATTTGGACCAGTACGTTTCTCATTATCATACAGGGAGAAGGTAATTATCTACAGTTTTCCCCTACCTGATGAAAACGTTCTGTTAGTATCTTCTTCTAGAGAAGCTGATTTTGGAAAAATTCCATTTAAAATATTAAAAATTATTGAAAAATCTCCTAAAAAATCAATCAAGAATCTATAAATAAATTCCTCTTTTATCCTTAAGAAAATCTACAGGAAAATCATCAGGGAATTTTAATTCTTTGAGGTTTGGAACAGTAATCCTTGTACCCTCTCTTAATTCCTCCATGTGTATAATCGAATTAGGATCATTGTATATCGGATTATTTGAACAGTCCTCGCAGACAAAATAAGCTTGTATTGGTCTTTTAGAATCCCCAGTAGAGTATAGGAGATAATACTTTGGCTTGTGGGTATTTTTGCACTTTAAAACATCAAACTCTCTCATACCCTCAGAGAATATGCTAAAAAGATAACCTTTTCTTAATTAAAAATGAAAACAATGTGAACCCTTGTGTATCAAAAAAGTTGGACAATGGTTTTTATTCTCATATTGTAATAGCCACAACATGTCTCAAGTCGAAAAATCAAACGAATACTATATGTTTGATCAAAAATGCCAGAATTTGCTCAAAGAGCCTGAAATCCGATTTGCTGGACTAATTAACCCTATGGGACATTTAGTTGCAGGGGGAATGAAAAAGGGTATGAAACCCTTAGAGGATGACGCAGACATGAGAAAACTCTACATGGAATTAATTTTAAGAGTTTCAACTAGACAAGAATTTGATCAAAGCCTAGGCGAAGTCGAGTATTCAGCTTCTCGAAGAAAAAAAGCAGTTGTTATGAGTTTTCCAATTGATAACAAGGTCTTACTTGTATCTGCTAATCCCGATGTGGACATAGATGCCACCGCTAAGAAAATAAAGAAAATTGCTGGAATCTAGTTTTACACTTTTAATACTACTCACAAGAAATCTATTAAATGGAATCCGATGCTATTAGCTGGAAAGAAATTGATACTCTAACCAAACTGCTTTCAGATAAAATCAAAGCAACAGGAAAAAAATTCAATAGCATTTCAACTATTACTCGAGGCGGTCTTGTCCCCTCAAGATTGATGGCAGACAGGCTTGACATTAATGAAATACAAGTTGATAAAAATAAGGTTACTTCAGATTCTTTGTTTGTTGACGATATTTATGATTCTGGAGATACCTTCAAGAAAGTCTTATCAAAGGTTGAAAACCCAAACAACCTAGTATATGCAACACTTTTTGCAAGAAAAGGTAAACGATATCCAAAACAACTCATATTCGCGCAAAAAACCAAAGGAAATGAATACATGGTATATCCATGGGATCGATTTGAGCACAAGAGAATGAAAAAATTCCAAAAATAAAACAAGACTGTTTTTTTAATATCAGATTAGGAATTCTTGATTTATTTTTTATAGATAGCATGTTTCCTGATTGGTATCAATGTCTGAGCTAAAACGGCATATGGGCCTTTTTCAAATTACAATGTATGGCGTAGGCCTAATTCTAGGAGCTGGAATTTATGTTTTGATCGGAGAAGCCGCAGGGATAGCCGGTGACGCTGTTTGGATCTCATTTGTTTTAGCTGCAATCGTAGCAGTTATTGCAGGATTAAGTTATGCAGAGCTTTCTTCAGTTTTTCCAAAGGCAGCAGCTGAATATACTTTTATAAAAAATTCTTTCAAAAGTAATTTTTTGGGATTCATCATTGGATGGCTAACAGCCATTACCTCAATTATTACAGCTTCAGTGGTAGCGCTAGGATTTGGAGGATATCTTGCACAATTTATTGACCTACCAATAGTGGTTAGTGCAATTTTGCTACTAGGGGCATTATCTATTATCAATTTTTTTGGAATCAGAGAATCTTCTTGGACAAATATTGTCTTGACACTTGTTGAGGCTGCAGGCCTTGTAATAATTATCTACATTGGATTTACATACGCTACTCCAGAGCCTGTTAATTATTTTGAATCCCCTACCGGCATGAGTGGAATAGTTATTGCTTTTGTCCTGATTTTCTTTGCTTTTGTTGGCTTTGAGGATATGGCAAACGTTGCAGAAGAGGTCAAAAAACCATCAAGAACCATTCCAAAAGCAATTTTGCTCTCAATATCAATTACTGGAGTCATCTATGTTCTTGTTTCTTTGGCAGCAGTCAGAGTGGTAAGCTGGCAAGACTTGGGTGCATCAGCCGCTCCTCTAGCTGCTGTAGCAGAAAGAGCACTGGGTTCTGGAGGACATGTATTATTATCATCAATTGCCCTTTTTGCAACAACAAACACAGTTCTCATTATCTTAATTGCAGGAGCTCGTATACTCTATGGCATGGCAAGTGATAGATCTTTGCCTTCACCTCTTGGAAAAATTCATTTCAAAACAAAAACTCCATGGATTGCAATTATTGGAATAATGCTAGTCTCAATGGCATTTGCATTTGTCGGAGACATTGTACTTGTTGCAAATATCTCTGTATTTGCAATAGTGATAACTTTCGCCATGGTGAATTTAGCTGTAATTGTACTTCGATATACAGAGCCAGCTATTGAAAGACCGTTTAGAGTTCCATTAAACATTGGAAAATTTCCAATACTGCCACTTTTTGGCCTAGGATTTTCTGTATACATGGGATTTCAGTTTGAACTTCCTGTATTAGCTGTTGGAGGAGGAATTATCGGAGCTGGAATTTTGTTTTACATCATATATACCAGACAGAAGAAAAATCATCAACCAGATGAAGCGTAATAAAGTAATCTCATTTAGTATAGACAAGAAACTCATTTTCCTAGTCATGATTGTATCTATTGTTACAATTTCTGCAAGTGCTTACTTGAGCTTTACCTCTGCTACTGAAGTTTTGCAAGAGAGAATGGAGGAGAGATTACTTAGTGAATCAACACTTCGTGGCAATTCCGTCTTGTCATTTATTCACACGCGAATCAAAGAGACACAAGTAATCTCAACTGATCCAATGATTAGAAATTTGGTTACTGAATTAAATGGCATACATTATGATCCTGCTACCTACTATTCAACAATTCAAGAAAAAAGACGCGATTTTCTCACTCAAATTCAAGCGTTCCAGGAACTAGTTGGATTTTCAATAGGATTTGAGGATGTAAAAATTATTGGAAAAGAAGGGCGGGTATTTTTTTCTCTAGTAAGGCTAAAAACAACTGATAATTTTTCTAAAGATCCAAAGTTTCTTCGTGGTTTACAAGAACCCTTTGCAATTTTTGAACCAGCAGAAAAAGGCGGAAGTAAATTAATTGTAGGAACCCCAATTTATGGACAAGAAAAAGGTGCAAAACCAATTGGCGTAGTTATTGCAACCATGAGAACTGATGAATTCAATGATATTTTGTTGCATCGTAGCGGTTTGGGGAAACTGGCGAAGTCTATCTTGTGAACAAAGATCATTTAATGATAACTGAATCCCGATTTATTGAAAACGCTCCTTTTAACCAAATTGTAGATACTTTACCAGTAAGAGAATGTTTTGAAAATGGTAAACAAGTAAGCGGAATCTACCAAGATTATAGAGGTAATTCGGTTTTTGGTTTTTCATATTGTGTACGCGATTTAGGATTTGTATTGCTTGCAGAATTCAACGAGGATGAAACCTTACAGCCTGTTTCGGTTTTACAAAATAGGATCTTTCTTACAGGTATTGTGATCACAATTGTTATGGCAATAGTAGCTTTCTTTTTGGCAAAACTACTTTCAAGACCAATAATCAAACTAAAAGACGCTACAAATCAAATTGCTAGTGGCAACTATAACGTAAGAACGAACATAAGAACCAGGGATGAAGTGGGACAGCTTGCTGCATCATTTGACATTATGGCGCAAAAGATTCAAGAATCTCTAATCACTATTAAACAAAAAGAGGATGTAATTAAACAGCAAGAGGACATTCTGCTAAATTTCTCAGATCAAAGTGAAAATGGCTGTGTTTGCCTTATTGATATCAAAGATTCTACACAAATTACCGCCAAAATGACTGACTCGCAAGCCAGCAACCTCTACAGCACATTTCTAAATGCAATGGCCATAATTGTTCAGGAATTCAAGGGAACAGTGATAAAAAACATTGGAGACGCATTACTATTTTATTTTCCAAACACAAATCCTCTTGATCCACTTTCATTCAAAAACGTAATTGATTGTTGTTTAAGTATGTGTGAGTCACATGACAAAATTGGTAAAAAGCTTGAAGACAAAGGGCTCCCAATTGTTGATTATAAAATTAGTGCTACATATGGCTCTGTAAGAGTAGCAAATACCTCAACTTCAGATGTCAATGATATCTTTGGTTCCACAGTAAATCGATGTGCAAAGATAAACGGATTATCCCCAAAAAATGGTTTAGTGATTGATGAAGGACTATACAACGCAGTTAAATCAATTGACAAATATTCATTTAGTAAAATGGATGAGTTGATGCCTGATAACGAACAAGGATATGTTGTTTATACAGTAACAAGAAAATAAGCTACACATAATGACGTTGAACAAAGATTTTCGCAAGGGATTGGTAGTACATATTTTTCATATCCTCCTCTGTAGATACTGCAAACTGATTTACCAAATCAGTGGCCGTGATAATTCCCACTAAAGTCTCCCCATCTATGACCGGAATTTTCCTGACTCCTCTTGCATACATGAGATCTGCTACCGTCCAAACAGATTCTTCTGGGTCAACGCCGATAAGAGGATGTGACATTATCTGCTTCACAGGAGTTGTTATGGGATAAGCATGGGCCACAATTTTTACTGCAAAATCACGATCTGTGATTATTCCAACAGGGGTATTATTTTCCATAACTATTATTGCGCCAACTTTAGCATCTTCCATCATTTTTGCTGCGTCATTTACATTGACTGTCGCATCTACTGAGATGACTGCTTTAGTCATAATGTCTTTAACGCGAATTTTTTTTGGTTCTTTTCCCATTTGATTCACGGTAAATTAGATTTAGACCTATTTGAGAGGGATCCACAATATCATGCCTGAAAATCACCGACGAGAATCTGTGGAGAGTTTTAAAGGATTAGGGAGGCATATTAAAACATGAAAAGAATTGAGGCAATAATCCAACCAAATATGTTAGAAGCCGTAGTAAAGGTATTGCGAAAAACAGGTGTGGGTGGATTTACTGTACTTGACGGAAAAGGCCAGGGTGCTGCTGAACCTCCCCTAGTTGGTGAATATTATTCTAAAAATATCGTGATTGTAGTAGTCGATGATGAAAAAGTAGATGATATAATGGAGAAAATAGCAAAAACTGCATGTACCAGAACAAAGGGAGATGGAAAAATCTTCATTACAAACGTTGAAGAATCAACTGATATTTGCACTAAAGAAAAAGGAATACACACTCTTTGAGATAATCTGTATAATCATGAAAAAAATTGAAGCAGTTATTCAAAATGATAAACAAAAAGCAGTAATCGATGCTCTAGTCAGTCAAGGTGTAGGGGGTCTGACTGTAACCAGATCATTGGGTAGAGGTGCTGGGGAAAGACCAAGAATTGGTGGAAAAAAAGGAGAAGAGATTCAATACAATGCAGTTGATACTATAGTTACAGTTGTTGATGATTCTAAAGTGGATTCTATTGTATCTGCAATTTCACAAGCAGCTTATAGTGGTTCAAAAGGGGATGGGAAAATTTTTGTTTCAACTATTGATAATGCATTTGACATATTTACTAAAGAAAAGGACTCTAAAGCCCTTTGAGAAACCATGTGTGCACTTGACATAAAAAAAATTCTGGTTCCTCTGGATGGATCAAAAAATTCTTTTCGAGGACTGGATGAAGCAATTTATCTTGCAAGACAATGCCATACTACCCTTACTGGACTATATGTTGTAACACTTGTTTTGCCATCTAAAAGTATACCTATCTCTCCAATCGAAAAATATCTTTTAGAACAAGCTAAAAAATTTATGTTAAAAGCAAAAACTCGTGCTGCACAAAATGGTATCATGTTTAATGGTAAAGTTGTTTATGGTGATGAAGGACCAGAAATTGTTAATTTTGCAAAAAATAATGATTTTGATGTTATTGTGATTGGTGCTAGAGGAAGAAGTGTGTTAAAAGAGATCTTTCTTGGCAGTACATCAAATTATGTGATGCATAAATCTCTGATTCCAGTCATAATCGTAAAATAAGATTATCGTCCGCCTTGTGATAATATCGGAGAAAGCGTGTTAGTTGAACGAATTTTTGGAATCTTGCGGATATTGTTAGTCAATATCTCATCTAATTTTTCTCTAGAATCTGATTCTAGCTTTGCAAAAATGTCATAAACTCCATAGGTTCCCCTTACCTCTTTTACCTCTGGTATTTTTGTTAGTTTCTTAATAATCTCGATTTCTGCACCCATATCGCACTGGATAAGAAGATAAGCTATTTCCATGTATTTCTATGGTTTACTTCCATATTAAAAAGAATGCATAAAAATCAAAGGTAAAACGTAATTCTGACTATTGATAATCAAGGTTTGTTTTTAAATTAGTAAATGTAAAAAAAATTCTATGGCACACACATTTGTGAAGGATGTTATGAAAACAAACGTCATTTCTATTGATTCTTCTATGACAGTTAAGGATGCAGCTTGTATGATGGATGACGCCAATGTAGGTTGTATAATTATAACAAAAGACAATACTCCTTCAGGAATATTGACTGAAAGAGATTTTGTAAAAAAAATAGCATCAAAAAATAAGGCTCTTTTAACTCCTCTATCAGAAGTAATGTCTGCTCCCTTAACCATAATTGGTCCAGATGAAACTGTTTGGGAGGCTGCTGAAATGATGAAGCAAAACGGAATCCATAAGTTGCCTGTACAAGAAGGCAACAAAGTAATCGGAATAATTACAACTACAGATTTGGTTGAAATTTGTAGCTTAGGTTCTGACTCTAGCATGCGAAATATCTGTGATCAGATTCTATTGCGGATAAAAGACACAAAATCATCAAGGTGATCTCAATTGGTCTATTCATGTCACACAATAAAGTTTCAACATATGGAACTTATTCAATGCACCCACTGGATGCAAGGAATTTCAGAAAGAGGAGTTTCCTACAAAGCAACGCATGATCCATATTCTAAAATGTTAATAGAATCTTCAAATGAAACAAAAAAATTATTCCATGTACCTAAAGATAAAATTGTTCTAGTTTTAGATAGTGTGGCACATTTCACAGGTGAAGAAGCATAATAAAAAGAAAAAAAATTATTTCTTATTTCATATTGGCCGATTAATTTACTTGACTACTAAAACAGGTTTGATTGCTTTATGCATCACATAATTTGATGTACTGCCAAAAAACTTTTCTTTTGCAGCACCAAGACCGCGTGCACCAATTACAATGATGTCAGCTCTAATGCCTTTTGCCACATTAAGTATTGCATCACCAGGTTTTCCTCCAGCAGTTTTCCACTTGAATGTAATCCCATTTCTTTCTACTTTCTGCCGTGCAATGCCAATTGCACGAGTTGCCCTGGCCTGCGCTTCATTTTCCATTGATTTTGTGAATTTTAATCCAGCTTTCCATGGTAACTGAAATACAAAAAGAGCTGTAATAGTAGCGCCTGAACCCTTTGCAATATCTATTGCTTTATCTAACCCTCGAATGGCATTTTGTGAACCATCGATTGGTACTAAGATGTTGTTAATTTTTCCGGCCATTAATTCTATTGTTGTATGACATGATATAAAGGACAATGATAATTTTCACTTTTGAAAACTTGTCCCTAGTTAAATACAACAGAATTGAATTAAAAAATTTAGAATTCGTTTAGCATTCCCAAGTTATCCAGATTTACCTTATTCTTATCTACGCGAATATAATAATCTCCATCAACTGCGAACGCTCTTACCATGTCTCCTCTTTTCCAAGTTGCTGATGATCCATTATGGATGGTCATGTATGTTGTGCCTTTTTTTATGTTAGATGAAACAACATCTCGTTCAACGATTTCCCCTTCGCTAACCTCTCCATCAAGGTCCTTGTGCTGTTTCACTTGTAGGATACGTTTATGATCCGGACTGTATCGAACCTCAGAAATCAGATATTCAGCCCATTTAACCACATTATTTCGATTGTATTTTTGAAAACTCCTCTATTTATCTCATTTATCTAACTATCAAGACTGGACAGCTGGCAAACTCTGAAACTTTTCTGCTGGTACTTCCTAAGGCCTTGATCTTCTTTATTCCGTGAAGTCCTTGGCTTCCAATAACAATTAATGTAATTTTCTTTTGTTTTGCAAACTTTAAAATCTCATCTGTAATGTTTCCTGACACCACTTTGGAATCTGCCTTTATTCCTTTGATCCTGCATTTTGAAACTTGTGAAGCTAACATTTGGCTTGTCTCTTTTTTTGCAGAATCTGTTAACCGCTTTATTGCATTTACTGAGGATGAACTCACCATCCCTAAAAGGGAGCCTGGTGGTTGAATGTAATCTACATTTACCACACTAATGAAATAGATTTGAGATAGTTCTTTTCTTGAAATCTCTATTGCTCTGTTTACGGCATGATTTGAATATTTAGAGCCATCATATGGGACAAGTATTCGCGATAAGATCTCTGAGGCCATTTTTTCTCCTATTTTACTATCATTACTGGAATTTTGCACTTATGAACAATTGCATTTGAGACGCTTCCAAGAAATGCTTCTTTTAGAGAACCTCTGCCACGAGCACCAATAACTACAAGATCAAATCTTTTAGCATTTGCCAATTCTTGAATTTCACATGTGGGACTTCCACGAGTGATTTTTGATCTGAAAAGAATTCCTTTTTGTGCTGCCCTTATTTTGGCGCTTCTCATGAATTTCTTGGCCTCTCTTTCTGGTTGAATAAAATACGGAATAATTGCATCTGCCAGATTTCTAGGATACATTGGTATGATGTATATTCCTGTAATAGTTGCCTGACATGCCCTAGCAATAGATATAGCATTATCTAAACCTCGAATCGAATTTTTAGAACCATCTAAAGGAACAAGAATCTTTTTAATTCTATTTCTAATCATAAATGAAATGATAATTGTTTATGATTTAACCTCTTTGGCAGATTCTCATGGTTGAAAATTATCATATACTACTTTCTTTGTTAAAACATTGGATAAGATAATGAAAATAATGGTCTGCGCTTCCATTGGGTATGGGGGCATAAACAAAATCCGTGAACTTTATTCTAAACTCTCCAAAGCAGGATTTGAAGTTCTAAATCATATTGATGAAAAACAAATGGATTATTCTAATGTCAAAGATTTTAGAGAACAAAAGGAATTAGCAAAAAAAATTGTAGAGCACGATCTAAGTTATTTAGAAAAAGCCGATGCTGTAATTGCAATTTCTGATGATATTCCAAGTTTTGGTACAGGAATTGAGATGTATGTGGCTAAAAAATCGGGAAAAAAGGTGATATTGTTTTCCCCTAATGAATTACCAACTCCTTGGCCTGTGAATTTTTCAGATTTTGTTGCAACTAATGAGAGTGAACTTTTTGATTTTCTTCATAGCGCCGAAGCGTAACTAAAGTACACTATCATATCCTTTCTCACCTGTGAATTTTTCTAATCTCCCTAACTGGAGTATAGCAAATATCATTATTGCACCGACTATAGCTAGTAGATGTTCGCCAATTCCAACAGCAAGACCGATTCCTGCTACAGCCCATAAGGTTGCCGCACTAGTTATTCCTCTTACGTGACCACGTTGAGCGATTATACTTCCTGCACCAAGAAAACCAATTCCTGTAACAACCCCTGCAGCAACTATAGCTGGTTGAATATCAAATGAAAGTGAAACGACGGTGAATATTGTTGCTCCGAGACTAACTAACATATGTGTTCGAAGTCCAGCTGGTCTTCGTTTTAATTCTCTTTCAAAGCCGATTAGTGCACCAAGTGCTATAGCTAACAACAATTGAAATAATGTTTGAAGATCAAAACTTGCAACAATTTCCTCAAAAACCATATGCTGACTCCAATTTCATCACTAGTCCTTCTTCATATTTTTTACTTTAAAGAATAACCAATTCTTCTCAGCTGGCCTAAAATGTAAAAGGCAATAATTACCCTTCAACTTTTTGCCGTTGATTTTAAGAATCATCTTCTTTGAGCTTTTTTCTTTGATGTCAAAAGTACCGATATCCCAAGTTTTGACATGTCCTGCACCATAGTTGCCTTCCGGTATTTCTCCTTCAAACAACGCATATTCCAAGGGATGATCATCGACTACAACTGCAAGTCGTTTTTCACCTTCCTTTTGTGGAGGAGATTTTGGCAAAGCCCAGCTTTTTAGAACATTTTCAAATTCAAATCTAAGATCCCAATGTAGCCTTTTTGCATGATGTTCTTGAATAACATAAACGGGTCTTTTCAGATCTTTTTTATCAATTTTTTTTACAATCTCTTCACAAAAACTGGCATTAATTTCTTGAGACATGGACTAGTGGCTCATGCCTGATTTTGTATTGTTACTTTTGGAAATTATTTTATTAACTATATTCCAAAATTCTTCATATTCTTCATCAGTTTGTGCACGCCCATACTCAGAATAAAACCAGGAGATAAATTTGTGCTCAATCTTTCCAAATACATAACCTATTTGAAACTCCTTAGACTTTCTTATACTAAATAACGAATCTTTATCTAAATCCTCCCAACGTTCAGACATTTCAGTAAAGTTTTCTTGTGACATCTCAAGAAGTCTATCTAAGTGATCTTTTGCTTTTTTTTCTATAGTCATAATTATTTTACAATTACTACTGGAGCCGATGATTTATGGAGAACATAATTTGATACACTGCCAAGAAAAATATCTTTTATGCCGCTTTGTCCTCTTGCACCGATTACTATAATGTCGTAATTTAGGGATTTTGCAAATTTAACTATCATATAAGCAGGATCTCCAAAATCAATTTTTTTGTTAAACACAATTCCATTTTGGGCTGAGCGCAGTTTTGCTCTCTCCATAATTTTATCAGCAATTTTTAATGCCTCTTTTTCTGGATTTTGTAATCGACGAAATGCTTTCTCTGGTGTTCGTGGTAGAACAAACATTCCTGTTAACGTTGCACCACATTGCCTAGCAAGATAAATTGCCATATCTAGTCCTCTGAATGAGTTTTTAGAACCATCTAAAGGAACAAGAATATTTTTCCACATCATAATTACTAAGATTTGTTCATTCAGGCAATTTAACTCGCTGGCAATTCTCGCAACTGAAAATCACTATTGGAAATAACCTTTTCTACAAATATACTTGAACAATGATTTTGATTCATGATAAAAAAGAAGGTTAGGAATATTCTTGTACCACTGGATGGTTCTGAAAATTCGATTCGAGGTTTAGATACTGCAATCTATATTGCGCGTCAGTGCCATGCAATCGTCATCGGAATTAATGTGATGCCTGTGTCAATATTTGCTGCCATTCAACCTGCAGATTTTATGCCTGCATATTCTGCTTTAGAATCATTTGATATTATTAATCAGCTTAAGAAAAACGCCAAACGCTTTTTGGAATCTGCAAAACTAAAGGCAGCTAGACAAGGTATTTTGTTTAAAACAAAAATAATGCAAGGACAACCTGGTCAGGATATTATCCGCGTAGCTCACGATAAGAAAAACAAAATTGATCTTATTGTAATAGGTTCAAGGGGAAGAGGCGCAGCTAAAGAATTATTCTTTGGAAGTACGTCAAACTATGTTATACATCGTGCTAATGTCCCAGTAGTAGTTGTAAAATAATTCCGATAAGAATTGATTATAATATTTTGTGGACTCCCAGGCACCGGAAAAACTACACTTGCAAAAGAACTTGCGCCATTAATTGACGCAGTAATTTTATCAACTGATAAAATTCGAAAGCAGCTTATAGCAAAACCTACTTACAAAAGACATGAAAGAGAATTAATCTACGATGTGATGACGTTAATTGCAAAATATCTACATAAAGCAAGAAAAAACTGCATACTGGATGCAACCTTTAACAAAGAAATCTCAAGACAAGGTGTAATAAAAAAATTGGGTCTATCACCTAATCAGGTTTTTATCGTTGAATGCGTTTGTCCAGAAGACGTTATAATATCAAGGCTCAAATCAAGAAGAGCAGATTGGTCTGATGCAGATGTGTCAGTATACAGGAAAATGAAAAAAATCTATGAACCTGTAAAAGGCATGCATATTACTGCAAACACACTTCAACTTCCACACATAACTGCAAAGGTTGTTAGTCAGATAATTAAAAAAAATGACTTTTACGATTGATTAAGATATGCAAATGTTAACTAATTGTCTCTAATTTTCTTTTGATTGATTTAATTTACTGTGGGTTTTTCCACTAGTAGATCTTTTCTTACTAAAATTGGTGCACTGTAAAATGTTGCAAGAGCAATAGCATCAGATGCACGATAGTTTCTCAAAATAATATCTTTTTTTCCTGCCAAATATAGATTTGATCGTAATGCATTTCCACTTTGATACAACTTTACTTTTACTAACAATAATTCATTTTCTTCGCAAATCTGCTCTAGCATATTGTAAATTGTTGGAAGAGAATCCCGCTTCTCATCAATAAAATTTGAAATGTATTGTGCCACTTCTCCTGAAAAGGCCGATATTGGAAATTCTTTTCCATCATCAGTTTTTAGAACTACAACTCCTTGTACTGCAAAAGGATCTGCCAATCCCACGCCGTGTATTTTGACTAGCTCATAATCTGCATCAGGCTCTTGGTCTATTCTTAGAGTAGATTTGCTCTTTTTTAGAGAAAATTTTGGATTTGCAAATTTTATTAATTCTTGATACCTATTTTTTAAGATTGAAACTGGATTTCTTATCTTCATTTTAAAATTCTCCCTCTGAAGATTTTCTTTCATATGATTTGTCATTGAGATTCAATGTTCTTCGCATAGCTGCTGCTCTGTTTCGAATTGTAACTTCGGTTATGTTAGCTGCCTTGGAAATATCTCTCTGAGAATAGTGTTCGTCCATCTTTACGCAAGCAAGATACAATGCAGTTGCTGCCAAACCTGTTGGACTTTTACCAGCAACTTCGCCACTTTGTTCATAATCATGAAGAATTTTTGCTGCAAAACGTTTTGATTTTTCTGAGATTCCTATTTTGTTTGCTATTCTAGCAATACAATATACTGAACTTACTACTGGCATTTTCAGATCTAATCTTTCTACAAGAACTCTATAACACTTGGAAAGCTCTTTTCTTTTAACATTACTTACAAGTTCGATATCTTTTAGTGTTCTAGGGGTTTCAGATTCTCGACATGCAGCATATAATGATGCGCCTAATAATGATGTAATTGATCTTCCTCTAATCAGGTTATTTTCTACGGCTTTTCTGTAAATGTATGCTGTTTTTTCAACTGTTGACTCTGAAAGTCCAAGCTTGTCTTTTAATTTGCTGAGTTCATTAAATGCTAATCTGTAATTACGGTCAGATGACTTATGGGCCTGACTTCTACTGTCCCAAATTCTCAAACGCCCTATGGTGTGTTTCATTGAAGAAGAGAGTGGTTTACCAGTGGCATCTTTGTTTACAGGGCCTATTATGGTTGAAAGTCCCATATCGTGTCTACTCAAAGATGTTCCTGCACCCGCCCTTGATCTATCTTCACCATCCATAAAATTACGATGTTCAGGTCCAAAATCTTCAATTTTTTCTGACATTACAAAACCACAACTACCGCAAAAAATCTCGCCACTTTCCGCATCAGTTACCTTTGATCCACTGCCACATCTGTTACATCTATTCTTGGGAATTATCATGACTTTTTGCTTCGTATTCATGTATAATTATACACAATCATACATATATATACATTGTGTATAAATGTGTATTTTTATATAGTGTCTTTAACTAATGGTTGCATGGCAACCTCATTTGTAACAAAAATTGCAAAATCAGGCAGTGATTCAAACGGTAATGAGAGACGAATTATTATAGTTCCAGCAGATCGTGTTAAAGAAATATCAAAAAAGTACGAAGGCAAACAAATCAAAATTACAATCGAAGAAATCTAAAATTCAAAATTGAAACATCTGTGGATTCTTACTAATGATAATTTACCTCATCTTTATGTAGACTCGTCTGTTTTTACAAAACATTGGCATCAATGGATAAGGTTGGAATTATTCTTGCTATTGCAATAACTAGTGTAGCTGTAGCATTTACTGCAACTGGAGGGTTAGGCTCAATGTATAATATAACCCCAAATGTTGAAAAGATATCGCCCCCAGTAAGTGAATTGGAAAAAGAAGCACTGGTGGTCAAAAAAGTGACTGAGGATATCGAACAAGTAGCAAAAGAAGCAAAACAGACAACAGAAAAAGCACAAGAAATTACAAAAGAAGCTGTTAGTGCAAAACTTCCAGCAAAATTCGTTAGTATTCCCAAAGGAACTTCTGTGCCAGGATGTGATAAAGTGGATCTCTGCTATGATCCTCCCCATGTGACTATATTTGTTGGTGGAGAAATTTTATGGAGAAACGATGATTCATCTGCCCACACAGTAACCAGTGGAGTTGTCCTTACTGGACCCGATGGGAATTTTGATAGCAGTCTTTTAAGGAATGGACAAACGTTTTCACATATGTTTGATAAATCTGGAGAATACAGGTATTTTTGTATGATTCATCCTTGGGCGACAGGTTCAGTTACTGTGAGCTAATAATAAAAATCAAATCTAAAAATCATGATCATGCTTTAAGTATTATAATGACGTAACTGTTATGACGAGGATGTTCGGACGAAACATACAGTTTACGTCTGAATTAGGAACAGAAAGTTCTGAGGAAAGCCTTGGACTGTTTATGTTCTACATCAGGATTTCCCCTGCTAGGAAAAGTACTCCAGTCCTCGTCATTTCTACCATATAAAAATGAGTGCAATGCATTCATACTGTTTATTTTTAATTTATTCTAATACAATCTATGCCACTACTGGCATGCAAATGTAGGGACTGCGACCGATGTATTTTTGAAGCTGAGATGGAAGGAGGAACTTGTTTGGCTTGTAAAAAAGGAATTCATTCCAATTCTAGTAATTCCATTAATCAAAATTAATCTCATAGAGTCTGATTTTCACCTTTGATAATCTAGCGTTTTCTAATATTTACCATTTAAGATTACAAAGTATGTCAAAAAACAACTCAAAAAAAGAATTAGAAAAAAAATGGAAAAAAACCGAACAAGAAGAAATGAAAGAAGAATCACATCAGGTTGATCTCAAAGAAGGATACGAAAAAGACGAAGAATACGAAGAGTCAGAAGAATAGTATCGTCAAAAAATGACCCAAATAAAGTGCCAATGTCTAGACTGTGAATGCATGACTGAAGGGCAAGCTGACCAAAATGAAGAATTCATTTGTAATTTTTGTAAGATGGGAAATCATTACGATAAGTATTGACTGTATTAATTTGTAAAAAATCAGGCAATCTCTATCTTACCAGATGCTAGCTGCATACAAAACTCGTCCATTTTGTTTAGGTTCTGTTCAACTATTTCCTTAATTGCAGATTCAAATTTAGCTAAATCTAATTCTTTATCCGAAATAGGTTGAATAATAATAGCTTTTGGTTCATTTACCGGCTTTCCAATCACATTGTACATCCAAACAAGTACTTCTTCTAAATCAGGAACAGCTTTCTGAATCTCTTCTGCCAGCTTAAATGACAATGCATTGTAAATTTTACCAATATGGCTAACAGGATTCTTTCCTGCTGTAGCCTCAGAGCCTGCAGGTCTGGTGAGAGAAATTACTCGATTTGCCATATTTCCTCTTCCCACTTCGCCAGAATCCGCATTGTCTGCTGATGTTCCTAAAACGGTAAGATATAGTCCCTCTATTCCCTTATTTTTTGTATCAAGATTATTCATTGTTATCTTGACCTCATCAAAATCGCCTCTTTTTCTGTGAAATTCAGAAATTGATTGCAACATATCTTGTTTTCTTTTAAAGTAGTGGTTCTCTGAATCGACATGGGAATCAACAAATGCCATTGCGATTGTAAGATCTAAAGTATTATCATTTCTGAATCCCATAACTTTGACATCCTCCCCAGATTCAGGAAATTCTTTTTTAAAATTTTGTGAGTTAATGTATTCTTCAGTTTCTAACACAGAAGATTCTGTCTTTGTAAAAGGTGCATAACCTACTAAAGCTGATGTATCATTTGCAACAAACGATTTTGGATTTTCAAAAATAGAACGTAATTCATGTGAAGATGTACCAACCTCTAGCTGATATTCTACATGTTCCTCTTTTACAAATCTCAGATTGTTATCAAACCATTTTTTTGCAGTTGAAATTGTCACATCCTCAACTGGAAGTTTCTGTCCTTTAACTTCAAATGTTGCTCTATCCCCAATTACTAACTTCATTGGTTTTGTAATCTTTCCTCCTCCAAACTTGTTTTCGCTTTGTCCAGCAACTAATAGAGATTTATCCATGTTGTGATGTTGTATGGCACCTGTTTCTTTCAGATACATCTTAGATAATTCTATTGAAACCTGATTCATGACAAGATCACAAATAGTATCAGGATGACCTATCCCCTTTCGCTCAACGATTTCAAATCTCTTTTTAAAGGTAGGCATACTCCTTATTGGCTCTAGAAAAATCCCTGCACTCATATTACCTAATTTTTCTAAACTCCAATTAAATCCTCTCAGATGATAATTACCACACTTGATAATTATTGTCAGTCTTTTATCGTCGCCTGCACATTGAAAAATGTGGAAAAGGAGGCTGTTCTCTATGAGCGATTACCAAATCATAAGGTACGTTGTCTAGCCTGTGCTAGGTATTGTGAAATTGGAAAAGACCAGATTGGGCTTTGTGGAATACGTGGTAATAAGGAAGGAAAACTTGTTCTTTTTGTATATGGCAAGGTTGCAGCGTGCCACATAGACCCAATTGAAAAAAAGCCTGTAACTCATTTTATGCCAGGAACTAAGGTTTTTTCTATTGGTACGACTGGGTGCAACTGGCTTTGCAAATATTGTATCAACTTTGATCTTAGCCAAAGAAGAAAGGTTGAGGGAGCTGACATTTCACCTGAAGAGGTAGTCGAAAAGGCATTGCTTTATCGATGTCAAGGCATTGCATATACGTACAATGAACCAAGTATTTTTCTTGAATACGCACGCGATTGTGGCGTTCTTGCCAGAAAAAAAGGACTCTTCAATGCTTTTGTATCCAATGGTTTTGCGACACCAGAATCTATTAAGATGATGAACGAGTTTCTTGATTGCATCACTGTAGATTTTAAGGGAAATGGAGAACAAAAATTCGTAAGACAATATGTTGGTATACCAAGCTCACAACCTGTTTTTGATTCTTTAGTTGAGCTTAAGGAAAAAACTAACATTCATGTAGAAATAACAGATTTGATTGTTCCAAAAGTTGGAGATGATCTTGATCATGCCAAAAAATTATGTAAATTTATCTATGATCTGTTTGGCCCAGAAATGCCAATTCATTTCCTGCAATTTCATCCTTCATACAAAATGATGGATTTTGAACCAACACCAGTAGCTACACTTGAAAAACATTACGAAATTGCAAAAAAAGAGGGGCTAAAGTATGCATATGTTGGAAATGTCCCAGGTCATCCACTGGAGCACACCTATTGCCCTGAATGTAACAAAGTTGTTGTTAGAAGATACAGTTTTGATATCTTACAATGGAATTTAGATGATAATAACTGCTGCAAATTCTGTGGAAATAAGATACACATGGTTGGTAAGCTAGATAAAAATTTCCAAGAAAAAAGATTTGAATTTGTTTTTTAATTATAGTTTTCACTTTAATTTTCTGATTGCTTCTTGGAGGTGGATGTCATAAAGCGAGATGATTTGATCTAATTCAACTCGTTCATACTGTGTCATTTTACGTTTAAAATCATGGAAAAAGGTCTGCATTAATTGTCCTTCAATCGTCCCCAAGAAATATCCATGCCAAAAATCTTTATGGTTTTCATATTTTCCAACTTTTTTTACTCCCAACAAATCTTTAGAGCTAGTACTTTGTAGCTGAGAAATATAGCCTTCAATCGAAAATGCAACTTCTTTTTTAAAATTTTCAGTAAGTGTCAATGAATTCTCCTAAATCCAAAATACATCGAACCTATTTGAGGCTAATCTGTATTATCAAAATCGATTTTCAGTTTTGATTTTAATCTGCACTCTATTTTAAGGGGAATTTGAAATAAGTTATCAGATGAAAGCATCAGAGATTATCTCAGAGATAGATGAAATTGTAAAGTCACAAACAGATGGCGTTTATTCCAAATGGAGAATAGGGACGGCAAATGATGCTGGAGAGGGCAAAATTCAACATGGAAATCCAGATAGTTGGCGAGATTGGGATGCTAATACGCCTGATGATGCAGAGAAAGTAGAATCGTATTTTGTCGATAAAGGAATGAGATCTGAAGGAGCAGGTTTTGGAGATCCAGATTACATCTATATCTTCTACAGTGGTTCTCCTCAAGAGAAATTCTGATTGTTAAAAATTTTAAAGTTCATTCTTTATACCCCCTGCAGTTTGTTCTTTTGAAATTTTTACAGGTTCTTCAGATTCTATTTCTTTAATCTTTTCCAAACAAGATGGGCAAACCTCCAGCCTGTCCCATTTACTTAATCTTCCCTCAGAAAGACAAATACTACAAAATGATTTACTAAATACTCTTTTGATGGATTTAACTAATTCCATTATCAACAATATGGAGTTTTTTTGAATTTTTCAAGTATTGTCATTACTTCTTCGTCAGATACTTGATCAAATTCTTCGTAAAATTGACCTACGGCATAAAACTCAACAGGCATCTCAAGGGTTACTATGGCATCTACTAATGGTCTCATTTCTTCGAAGGTATTTGCCGGAATTACTGGTACAGCCAAGATTACTCGATTAACTTTACGTTCAGAAAGCCATTTTAGTAATACAAAAACTGTTGAACCAGTTGCAATTCCATCATCTACTAATATCACAGTCTTATTGTCAAATTTGTAGTCAGCACTCCCCCTATACTCTTCAAGTCTTCTTTTAACCTCTGATTTCTTTTTGCTAATTTCATCTTCAAATTTTGGTTCTTGTGAAAACATATCCCAATATTGACCTTGGTATATTGTTCCATCATGTGTTATTGCACCAATTGCGTATTCAGGTGAACTTGGTGGAGTAATTTTCTTTGAAATTATAACATCCAAAGAACATCCTAATTTTTTTGCAATTTCTTCACCTACTACTACTCCACCTCGTGGAATAGCAAGAACAATTGGTTTTTCTCCGTTTAAGATCTTGCTAATTTTTTCTGCTAACCTTTGTCCTGCCACCTTTCGATTTTGTATAATTGTCAAGATTCAGAAACCTGTTATTCTCCCAATATCTGCAAGACTAAATTTCTCTCTCTGCTTCGAGTATCTAATTCTAAAAGAACAATCTGCTGCCACGTTCCTAACATCATCTGTCCATTACAAAATGGCACTGTTAATGAAGGACCTACTAGTGATGCCCTAACATGAGAATGACCATTTCCATCATGCCACAACTTCTCATGTCCATAATCAATATTCTTAGGAGCCACCCTTTCTAGCATCTTTGGAAAGTCTGACAAGAGTCCCGGTTCATACTCTATTGTCGTCAAAGCTGCAGTAGAGCCAGAAACAAAGATTGTCACAACTCCATTTTTCATTTTTGAGCCTTCAATCCCTTTTGATGTTTGATCAGTAATGTCAATAATGTCATCTTCTCCTTTTGTTTTCACTTGAATTGTTTTTGTAATGACTGACATGGTTAATCTAAAGAGGCCAAAGCTCTTGTAATGTCTGTTTTACTAATTATTCCATCAAGACCATCACCGTCATCAAAGACATAGAGCCCATTTACCCCATTTTCAATAATTATCTTGGATGCAGTTGCAAGGTCTTGATCAAATTTTATTGAAATCAATTCCTTTGACATGACATCCCTTGCAAGAGTGGTCCCACCAAAGCCAGATTCTGAAAGAAATCCTTTTCTCATATTGTCTGAAAATGCATAAGCTCCAACATCATCTCCTTCGCTACCTAAATCCAACGAAACTCTAAAAAAATCTCTAAGCGAGATAATCCCTACAGGCTGATTATCCTGATTTTTAGTAATTATTCTTGAAACCTGGTTTTCAAGCATTTTTTTCATTACGTGAGAAAGTGTTGCACTGTAATGTGTTGATATGTATTCATGTGTCATAAAATCTGCTACTTTTTTCTTTCCTGCAAAATTATTTGCAAAATAATTGGTTAGATCAGTTTTTGTAAATATTCCTTTAAGATTTTGATCATTGCCAACTGCCAAAGAACTTATTTTTTTATCTGTCATTATTTTTGCACAATTTTTTACGGATTCAGTTACATCGACATATTCAATTGGCTTCATTATCTTATCGAGAGGAATCTCATCAAGACTTTGGGTTGTATTTTCTTTGAATAAGAAAAATCCAATATCTTTTTCAGTAACAATTCCTATAGATTTTCCTGAATCTTTTACAATCAATCGACTAACGTTATTTTCAAGAATCTGTTTGATTACATCTGATATTGTTGAGCTACGAAGAATCGATATTGGTTTTTGAATCAAGTTTTGTATAGTCATATCCACAACCTCTCTAACGTTTTGCAATTGCATTTACAATATCTGATTTTGTAATGATACCTACCAGTGATGATTTTCTAACAACAGGAAGGCCACTTATGTCATGGCGAATCATAAGAAGGGCGGCCACTGATACATCATCATTTGCATCTACTGTTATGGGATTTGATGTCATTATATCAACTGCTTTGAATGGAAGAAGATAGCTAAGCTGATTTGTTTGCAGCTCCATTAGTTGATGGCCTTTTTGGTATCTCTCTAATTCTTGTGGGTCTGCAGTTTCTGCAATCCAGTGAGGTATTTTGGCAGGCAAAAAGTTACGATGAGTAATAATTCCAACAGGTCTTCTTTTTCTCTCAACTACTATCCTTGTAATTCTATTGTTAATTAGCAAACTTTCAACTAAAAGAACAGAATCAGAAGGTGTTACAGTAATTACATTGCGGGTCATAATATCAGAAACCTTCAAAGGTTTTGTTGCTTGAGTCAAAAATACTGAAACTAGATCTGTTTTTGTTACAAGTCCATCCAAAGCTCCTTTCTCGTTAAGAACTATTATTGAGCTAATTTTCCGATTACTCATCAATTTAGCACAATCATACACTGTAGCATTTTTTTTGACGGTTACTAGATTTTTTGACATAAAATCTCCAACTTTAACTAATTTAATGGATTTTCCACCAAGGCTGTAAACTGTTTTTGCTACATCTTTTTCAGTAATTATCCCAACAGGTTTGTCTTTAGCACCTAAAACTATCAGCCTTCTAATTTTATGCTTAAATAAAATATCTCTTGCTTCCAAGAGTGTTGTAGTTGGTTTTACTGTTATGGACCTCTTAACAATTACATCATTTAATCCGGCTTTTCTTAATAACATGAGATTATTTTCATTTTATTTATTAAATATGTGAATAAGAATCTCACTAATGAATATCAAAATTGAAAATCAAGCATTTCTTTTAATGCAAAATTCTTATCTCGGTAATCTAGGAGAATACCCAAATGATTACTGAAACCATTTATGAGCATTTAAAGGATATTTACAACTCCAAGGTAGGCCCTCTTGTTAGCCCTGCTATCGAAATAGATCCATCATTTACTGTCTCCAGAGTAATACATGATATCACTAAAAATGATGTCTATGACGTTTTTTGCATGGAAGGAGACCATGTTTTAACTACAAATGTTAGGACTCTTCTTGGAGGAAAGGATATTGCTGATATGAACATTAGGCCATTCCTATCTCCAATTCATTCTCTCACTAAAGATGATCTAGTCCAAAAGGCTGCAAATACAATTGCTCACTACAGGATTAGGGCAGTCCCAGTATTAGAAAATAATAAAATTGTTGGATGTGTCACAGCAAAAAGCATTATTGAACTTCTCTCAAAAAAGGGTAATCAATGGATTGGTGCCAATTTAATACTCACTGCAAATCCAATTACAATAAAATCTAGCGAACCCCTGGCCACTGCTCGAAGGCTAATGATATCAAAAAAAATCGACCACCTCCCAGTAATAGACAAAAACTCGGTACGCCAGGTTTTGACTTCATACCATGTACTTCAAACACTAAATCCACAAGAAAGACTTGGAAAAAGATCTCTTAGTATGACAAAAGTTGGAAATCTAGGTGCCAGAATTGGAAACATGGGCAGTACTCGCATTCCCAGATGTTTACCAACTGATAACCTTAATACAATAATTCGAAGCATGCTTGACACTAACACAACATGTTGTCTAGTTTCTCTTTGGGATAAGCTTCAAGGCATCATAACATATCGTGACATTCTAAGTTTGCTTGCAGCAAAAATTGAAAGCGAGATTCCACTGTATGTAGTTGGTATGCCAGAAGAGCAAAAAAATGTTGATCTCATTACATCAAAGTTTTCTAATACGCTTAAAAGAATTAGAAATGTTTACTCTGAAATACAAGAAGCCAGAGTGTCAATAAAAAAGCAGCGTACTGGAAGTAATAAAAGAAGAGAAGGAATGTATGAAGTATCAATAATGATCATTACACCTCACTATGCACCTTTTATCTTCAAAGAGTCTGGGTGGGATTTAGGCGAAGTTTTTGAAACTTTGAGCCAAAAAATGCGTAGGACATTATCTAAACGTGCAAAAAGAAGATTCAAACCAAGTATTAGAAAAATTGAGACTCCTGGTCTACTTGAGTCAATCTGAAAATAAAGAAAATGTATTGTTAGTAGGTTTTCCAAGTAATGGACTAATTGGCACCTTTGCAATATCCTATCTTGTTTATCATTTGAAAATGAAACAAATTGGTGAAATGGAGCATCCTGGTATTTTACCCACACTTTTTATTGAAAATGGTGAAATTTTTGGGCCTATTCGAGTCTATAACAAAGACAATCTGTATGTGATAACGTCTGATTTACCATTTGACCCAGAACTAGCCTATGACTTTTCTGAATCAGTAATTGAATTTGCAAAAAAGAACAATATTGGAAAGACAATCATGGTAAGTGGTTTAGAATCTCCAAATGCTGATCCAAATGCGCCTAAAGCATACGGACTAGTAACACACCAGAATCTTGAAAAGTTGCTATATGATAATGAAATTCCAAAGTTTATTTCTGGAACAATATTTGGTACTGACGCTGTAGTAATTTCTGCCTTTAGAGCATCTGACATCCCAGCTTTAGTTTTGTATTGTGAATGCCATCCATTTTTCCCAGATCCGGAAGCATCTGTTCATGCTATTACTGTTTTATCAAAAATACTTAAGGTAAAAATTGACACAACTGAAATCAAGAAAAAGTTAGAACATTTACGAATTCAGCACAGAAATCTAATGCAAGAAACTATATCTGCTCTGCAACAACAGGCAGGAAAACAACCTGGTAGTATGATGCCTCGTATATACGGATGATTATAAAATGAGTAAAAGAAACGAAAAAATTAAAATTAAAAATATCTTCCCTGCTCTATATCCAAAATTAGTTGATGATATAGAGGGAAAAATTCTTTCTCCTCTTTCATGTATTACAGAGCTTGAATCAAAATGGATATTAGAGTTTGATCTTCCACTTGTGAATAAGGACGGTATTTCGGTTGCTCTTGATACTGGAAATGTAATCAGTATAGAAGCAAAATTACGGGAAGCATATTGTGATGAGAATTTGGAGTCTAAATGCGAATTTCATTACTTCAAAAAGAGAGTAACTTTGCCAGGAGGAATAGATGACAAGAAAATTACATCCAATTTTTTAAATGGACGATTGACAATTAATGTACCAAAAGTATTTCGTGGCAGTAAAATTAAGGTTGAATAACTTTTTGTTTAATTTGTCTAATTTCCAAAGTTGAGAATCAATTTAGGAAATCATCGTTACCTAATTAAGTAATGATGAAGATAATTCTTCATGGCACAAAAACCCACAAAGCCTACAAAATCAACTGCACAAGGATTGACACCATTTTGGGGTTCCGGTTGGACAGATTTAGATAGGACATTTGAAAATTTTAGAAGAGACTTAGAAAGAAGCTTTGCATCATTTCCATCCTTCAAGTTCCCATCAATGCCAATGCCTGCCATGCCAAAAATGGTGCCAAGTACATGCGATATAATAGACGAGGGGGATAAACTACGAATAAAGATGGATGTTCCTGGCGTCAAGAAAAATGAAATAGATTTGAACGTAACAGATAATTCTATTGAGATTTCAGCAAAACATAAAGAAGAAGCTGAAGAGAAGAAAAAGAATTTCCTTAGGCGTGAAAGAAGTGAGGTTTCTTATTACAGAATACTTCCACTTCCAGAAAAGGTTCATTCAGATAAAGCACAAGCAAAACTGACTGACGGAGTTTTGGATGTAATAATACCAAAAATTATCCCTACCCAAGTACAAAAGAAAAAATCAATCCAAGTGCAATAATTTTTTTTTGAAAAACTAAAACAAATGGACAATGAACCTAAATTAGAAAAATTTTATCGGTTTTTACCAAATGCGCCCTGGTGATCACTTAAACAGCATATACATTCTTTTTTATAACACTCATTTACTTTTTCATGACCGCATGAGCCACAATGACAGTATTGATCTTCTTTCATGCTGGTAAAGTGGAATTGTGATAGTTAAACAATTGCAAAATTCTCAAATTTGAATTTGAGATCTAAAAACTACATTAAGCGTCAAAGAGTAAAACTGATCTTTTTACACTCTCCAAAATTTTCCTAGACACACTCCCAAGCTTCAAAATACCTTTGAATCCTCGTATTTTTCTTCTCTTAGACATTATGATTAAATCTGTATTGTAATATTTTGCAAATTTGATAATCTCTTGTTCTGGCAAACCAACTGAGACTTTGTAAGTGGCGTTAATGTTTTTTGAGTGACAAAGCGTTGCACGTCTCTTCATTGCTTGCTCCATATCCGATTTGATCCTGTTTGTTGTTGCATCTAATTCCTTTTGCATGGATTTTACTTCTGACTTGCTGAAAGTAAATATTGGAGGTTTTAAAATCGGTTCAACCACATGTAAAATGTTAATTGTGGCACCTGATAGCTTTGCAAAATAAATTGCCTTTCTAAGTGCTATATCTCCTCCTGGTGTCCCAGCATGAGGAACTAAAATATTCTTTAGTTTCATCATGATAAATTTTAGTCTGATCCTAAAAAATAGGATGTTAAATTATCAAAATTGATTATATTAAATGAAAATTAGAGAATTGAAAAAATCAGTAAACCTGTTCTAGTTTGAAAAAAAAGAAGAGTTATTGTACAACAAGTAATTTTTTCTATTAATCAACTAAAATTTTTATGGAATAATTAAGAAATAGCCGAGAAGCCAGTACTTTCTCATTGCTGAGTAGCTAACATTTAAGAGTTTTCAGTTCCTTCCGAAAAATTCCCTGTTTCCTTGCTTAATTGTTAACATATTTCTATGTTCTGACTTTCTCGCCATAATGTGTTATGTACAAATCTTACTTAACATAGTGGTATGATCTTCAAATCTGATAATAGCTATCTTATTCTAATTAATTTGAAAAGATCGGTAGAATTGATGTAATTAGTATATGACACATTCAGGCTTGATAATCTAGTTCGTTATTCAAATAGAAATCATTGATTAACATTATCATGCAAAAACAATGCCTAAATGATAATTGTTACAACATTATAAAGCAGTTAGCAAAAAAACAGCAGTTTCTTGCACATGTTAACAGATACATCGAAGATGCAAGTAAAAGTAGCGATACTCAGGCTGAAAAGACCTGGAAGACTATCCAAACCGACGAACAAAAACACGCAGAGATGTTGCATGATTTGCTATCAGCAGAAGTCAAAAACAACAAGTTTTGAATAGATCTTCAAAACATTATTTTTTTATTACGTCAAATTACCAATTCAAGATAATACTGAAAAACATTGATTCTCAAGTATGCAAGTAGTATACTTTGTCTAAATATGAATTGGATAATTATTTAGTGTGACAAAAGTAAGAAAAGTAGTGTAACCCACTTAGGTTCGCAACAATATTGTTTTCTCAATACTATAATTCTAAATGTAAAAAATTAAGTTTTAGTAATTTTTTATATGAGGAGATTCGTTTTGATAGGCCTCAACAATATCTCTTGCTGTAACAATTCCAGTAATTGTATCCTGATCCTTTAATGCAAGTCTTTTGATGTTATTAGCTGCCATTATACTCGCAGCTTCATTAGCCAGTATGCCATCTTCAGCAGTTATTAATGGAAATGATGAATAAAGTTCAATTTTTTCATCTAGCTGAACGTGATTGTTAAGTACTTTGAAGACAAGATCTCTTTCTGTAAAAATTCCATAATCGGAATGAGACCCCTCGACAATAACGCTGCCAATTCCTTTTTCAAACATCATTTGGACTGCATCTAAGATTGATTCGTTAAATGACATACGGTGAATCTTTTTGCTTACTACCTCCTCTAAGCTAGGTGCGACATACGTTCTTCTAAAAGCTCTGACTAAATCTGAAGCTGTCACAATCCCTACTAGCTTATCTGAATCTGCAAAAACTAACAATCTTGCTTTTTTGGAGATCATTGATTTTGCGGCATCTAGTATGCTAGTATCAGGCTTAATTTTCACAAAAGGTTGCTGTGAAACCTCTTTAATCTTCACATTTGGAAGAGTTTTTGTAGATACTATTTGCTGCAAGATGTCTCGTTCTGTAAGAATCCCTAAAGGAGTTCCGTCCTCTTCACTTACAATGAGATTGCCAAATCCTCTTCTTGCCATAAAACCAATAGCCTCACCAAGAGAAACATCTGGAAGAACGGAGATGGGATAAGCAGTCATGTAATTTCCAACTGGAAGATCTGTTACGTGTAACACCATACTTTAATTTGAAAAAAAGAGTATTTGATTATAGCAATTGATTATCAAAAATGGAATTTACCAGATCAGTCTGTTTTTCATTCATAAAGTAATTTAGCAAAATTTGAGTCTGATAAAAATTATACTTTACTAGATCAAAAAGATTTAGTTAACTTTCAAAATTGGCTATTTTTACTCAGATGTTTATGATTTCCTAGTAAACAATGGATGCATATATCATAATAGACATTCATTATTTTTCTGTCACAACCACAATTGCAGATACATTTCTTAGTTTTCAGAGTATGAATTACTTTACAATAGTAACTGGAGCTTTAGCTTTGTGTGAGATAAAAGTTGAAGTGCTTCCAAAAAAGATTTCCTTAGGAAAACCTAGTCCTCGTGAACCAATGACAATATGATCAATTTTGTTTTTTGGGTTATTGGCAAAAGTTGTCAGATCATACCCTGCTGCTGCTCCTGCAATTACTACTGGTTCAAAACTTATCCCACCCTTCTCAACTTCTTTCTTTGCAACGCCGATTATTCCTCTTACTTCGTTTGACCAATCGCTTTCTTTAATTTTAGGAGTATGAACTGCAGTAAAAGGACTGAATTTAGTAACACTGTGAATCCCTATCAGTGTGGCGTTACTTTGTTTAGCAAGAAAAATAGCTGCATCTAATCCTCGTAGAGAATTTTTGGATCCATCAAGACAAACCATTATTCTCTTAACTTGCATTAACCAAGATTTGGGTATCTAACTTAAAAGTAGAAGAACTGATTATCTCTAATGATTTTAAGTGATTTTTTATTAAAAAATATAAAAAATAAGTTCAGTTTTATGGTATTATTCACGATTAGTTGGGCGGAAGCTAACGCCCTACTCAATGGCCTTGTGAGATAAAATTGTAATAGTTAAACTATTGCAAAATTTTCCTAGACACACTCCCAAGCTTCAAAATACCTTGAATCCCCGTTTTCTTCTCTTAGACATTATGATTAAATCTGCATTATAATATTTTGCAAATTTGATAATCTCTTTTTCAGTCTACATATGGATTTGAGGTTGAATAGCCACTTTGATATGCATCAACCAAGTCTCTGGCAGTCACAACACCAACCAATGAACTGTCTCGGACCAATCCTAGCCTCTTGATATTGTTAGCTGCCATAATACTTGCTGCAGCATTTGCTGTTATCCCTTCCTTTACTGTAAGTAATGGCCAAGACGAATAACCTCCAACCGGCCTGTTCATATCTACTTCATTTGCTAAAACATGTACAAGAAAATCCCTTTCTGTAAAAATTCCAAATTTTTTTGCCTCTGTTACTATCACACTACCAATTTTTTTTTCATACATTTGATTTGCAGCATCCAAAATAGAATCATTGCTAGAACATTTGTAAATTTTTTTACTGATTACCTTATCTAATGGTGGTGTATCATCTGTTTTTCTAAAAGCCCTTACCATATCAGATGCTGTAATTATTCCCACCAATTTATCGTCATCAGCAAATACTAAAAGCCTTGAATGCTTTGAAATCATGATTTTTGCCGCTTGAAGAACGCTGGTATCTGGAGTAATTTTGAGAAAAGGTTGTGAACCAATATCTTTAACTTTTTTGTTAGCAGTACCATCTGTTGAAACTGCGCATTGTAGTATCTCTCTTTCTGTTAGAACCCCACTTGGAATCGAGTTGTCACTTACAATCAGATTGCCAATACCTCTACTGGCCATAAAATCCACTACACTCTCAAACGAAATATCAGGACTTACTGAGATTGGGTATGGAGTCATGTAATTTGCTACAGGCAAATCAGTAATTTTGAGTCCCATTGACTTTTCCTACAACTTTTTGATATTTGATTATAAGGCTAAATTCCAAGGATGATAATCAATGGCGAGATTACCCAATGTGTTTTTATCAAAAGGCGTTACCATATACTAAATGGAGTTTTGTCCACATTGTGGTCAACATCTACAAGGACACAAAGATTTTTGTCGCCATTGCGGTCCTGAGATATGCTGGTGGTTTGAGAATCAGGACATGCTAGCTAAGTTAGGGTTAGAGGAGGAAGAGTCATGGAGGGAAGAGAATGGTGAATTACATCCTCGAGGCTGGGAAAGAGGAGATAATGGAAAGTTCCATCCGTTTTCTTGGGTAAGTAGAGAGGATGGCAAGTATTACCCTAATGACTGGGTAATGGGAAAATATGATAGAATATATCGTCCACGAGGGCGAGAATAAATCCAAAAATAAGGTTCAGTCCTTTTGAAGTGAATTTTTCAATTGCAAAACTGAACGGAGGATAATATCTGAAATCAGTGGATGTGACGTCACAAAAGCTGTAGCGTCTTCTATTGCATTATAACCTCGATATCCTTGATCAAGAATCCTCTCAACAGAACCTTTGTCAGTTTCAACATATGTTGTTATAATAGAGTATGGCCCGGTTTGTTCAGACATCTTTTGTTGGTAAAGTCGAAGTTCAACTCTTTTCACTGTAAATCCCTGTTCTTGATAATTGCCTGAGGATAAAAGAACAATTATTTTATCAGGCAATCTGTCAAGATTTTCCGGTTTTATTTCCATGTCTAACTTTCAATACTCTATACATTCAACCTACTGAAACAATTTTTTGAGAATCTTTTTGAGATTGTATAAATTGAATTGAATGTTGCAATGTTTCTTTTGATACTAACCCATCTTTTTGAATTTTTTTGTAGAGTATGGGATAGATAAATCTAGAATTTGCATACGCAAGAATTTTATCAAATTCGTTTCTGTAATATTGTAAAGCAAGTTCGGTAGGATGAGTAGTAGTTGTATGAAAATTATATGCATGTGATAAAACATCGTGATTGAGTCCCTTAATTTGGAAATTGTTTAGTGGAACATGCATTTGAATAAAATCCAAGATTTCTGGTTTCTTAATAAAATTATAATACAGCCACCGCTCATTTTTAGGCTGATACTGTTTCATTCTCTCAAATATGAAAATTAAATCAAAACCTCTGATATTCTGTCCTATAATTTTTAGATGTTCTTCGGTAGTTGATCCATATTCCAAATTTTTTACAACATTCAAAAATTCTTGTAGTAATCTCTCCTCGCCCAACTCCCATTCCTTGAGGAAAAATGTATGTCCCTCATCGATTTTATAAGTAAGAAGAATCACTTTTCCATCAAAGGGATTTAAGGCTCCTCTGTGGTATTTCCAGAAAAGATCCTTTTGTTCAGAATTTTTAGTGAGTTGGTTAGACTCTATCATTTTTTTTGTACTGATATATTCTTCTGAAGAACCAAAATTGGGCACGGTTTCAATGTCAAAGAATAGATCTATCATTATTTCCAGTCTCTTCTCTACCTAATTGTTGAACGTTTCTTGGTAACTTTCCTATGTTCCAGAGTTGGCTTTTTTCTGGTTTTGGAGTTTTTTTTGTTGCTAGACTAAACCCTTTCTTCTGAGTCTTTCTTCCATCTTTAATTCTCATTTTTTTAGAGTTCGTCATGTAATTAGCCTTACACAGTTCAGAGATTTTCAGTTCCAACAAGTTTTTTTCCTGTTTCCACTATATGATTATAGAATCTAAATTTCAGATATGATAATAATTCCCATTAGAATGTGTCAAGGTAGTCAAAAAAATTATGCAAAAAAACAAGTAATGATCACCATTGAAGTAATTTACTAGTAAAAACCCATTGTAATAAAGAACAGCCTTCTAGAAGTAGATTCCTAATCCGAAAACTAGAAGTCAGTTAATGTTGTTGCCAACCTCAACTTTCCTATCTAGTTGACTGTTACTGGATATGTATAGTTAATCTAGTATAAACAACTTATGCTAATTGCCAATTATGAAAGCGATCAGTTTTTGATCGCTGTGATATTTTCAAGTTTGATAATTCATATCTCAATTGAAATAATCTTTTAGAACAAAAAAGTTATGCAAAAACAATGTCTGAGTGATAATTGCTACAACATTACAAAGCAGTTATCCAAAAAACTTGAATTTTTGTCCCATGTTGACAGATACATTCAAGATGCCAACAAAAGCGGCGATCAAAAAGCTGAAAAAATCTGGAAGACCATTCAAAGCGATGAAGAAAAACATGCAGGATTGCTGCACGATTTGTTAGCTACAGAGGTTAAAAACAATAGATTTTGAATTTTTATTCAAACCTTCTTTTTTTATCAGTGCTAAGCTAAAGTAATTCTCAAAGCTGAAATTCTAGAAATGGATTTTAAGTCTCATAGCAGATATACTATCAATGGTTCAAATAACTCATAGACCAAGATTTCCTTCTTTGAGAAGACGTTTTGATCCATGGTCTGAAAGCTCATTCTTCCCATCTTCAAGAACGACTCATCCATGGTTTAGAGCAGACCCTTGGGAGGAGCTAGAAAGATCATGGGGCGACTACCTTGACTATATGGAGAGATTTCAAGAAGAACTTCCATCTGCCATACGAAGATTCACAAAGGACATTACTTGTGACCTTGCCGATAAAGGGGACAGGTTTGTTTTAACTGCAGATATACCAGGCATGGAAAAAGATGAAGTAAACGTAAATGTAGTAGACAACGAAATTGAGATCTCTGCTGAACACAAAGAATCAAAGGACGAAACAAAGAAGGGGTATGTCAGAAAGGAGAGATCTGAGGTAAGATACTATAGATCTCTGACCTTACCTGAGGACATTGTAAGCACAAAAGTTACTGCCAAGATGAATAACGGAATATTAACAGTAGATCTACCAAAGAAGGTTCCAACCAGGATGGAAGAACCTATAGCAATTAAGGTGCAATAACCTCCACCATTTTTTATTTTTTAAAATTTTTTGTTTATGTAGCCTGATAAACAAAAACTTACAAAAAATGAGATTAGTTTTTATGGTGTATGCCTACGATATGTTGGGCGGAAGCTAACGCCCTATCTCAAACAAGCTTCTTAATTGAAGAGGGTTTTTTCATGTTAGAGATGAGTACAATACTCTATGCCCTCGTTAGCTTCCGTTTATTTTCATATTTGAAAATGATATCAGCGGTTTTTAACTATGAAAGAGGAGTTTATCTTATGAGTCGTATTGGATTACTTGAGGATTTCGATGAGAGAAAGGTAAGAGAGACACTCAACTTGTTACTAAGAGATAGAAGTAATGAATTTAGAGAATTAGCAGAAGCGATTGGAATCCCTCGAACCGCAAAGGACTGGGAAGTAATTGTTTTGAGGTTCTGCCTTGATTTTGAAGATTGTTTTAAAATCTGGACTGATGATACAGAGCCAGATCCACTAAAGGAGCGCAAATGTATGACGATTATGAGAGAAATTGCAAAAGGAAAAAAACACATCCATGAAATAATTCATTTGCAAGACATAGCATATACCCTTCAAACAGAATTTCATCAGACCTACAAAAGAGTGAGTTGAAAAATCCAAAATGTTTTTTGAGAAACCATGGTGAAATACCAAGTTTTTTGCAAACATTGTCAAGCAGAGAATTTTATCGAACTTGATAATACAGTTCTACTACGAACGACGGATTGCAATATCAAAGTTTGCAGTTCTTGTGGAAAAATAGGCATGGAGCACCCAAAATTTTGATTTCACTTAATCTTGAGCCCTCTTTTAGAAGTATTACAGGAAAGCCCTCAGCTGTGGTTTGCATAGTTGCCATGAATGCCCCTGTTATTTCTTTAAATTCTATTTATGGGTTAGATACAAATTCCACTTTTGGTAATACTGAACTTCTTTATCTGAGAGATTTACCTCCAACAAAATATGCTAAAAAATAGATTTAAAAAAATATTAGTTCCTTTAGATGGTTCACTCAACTCAATTCGAGGTCTAAATGAGGCTATTTCCTTAGCAAGACTGAGTAGTTCGCAATTACTAGGAGTACATGTATTACCTATTTATCCAAAAAATCTTTTAGGTGTTTTTGATACTTATGTTAGATACCAAGGCAAATTAGCAAATCAGTTTCTTGAGAAGGCAAAAACAAGTGCGGCTCGCCATGGAATAGATTTTGAACACAAAATTCTCTTTTTGGAAATGACACTGTGAAACTAATTACCAATTATGCAAAATATTCAAAAAGTGATGTAATTGTCATAGGTTCAAGAGGCAAAGGAGATCCAAATGCTAGTTATCTGGGAAGCGTTGCTAATGGTATACTTCAGAGTACAAAAATTCCAGTTCTTGTAGTGAAATAAGATATCATTCCATAGACAAATAAAATGACACAATGATGTTTTTGAATGTCATATAGCACATAATTAAAAAAATACTATAGAGATATTTGCAAAATTAATTTGAATCACTAAAAGTATGACGATATGAATTCCAGTGCCGGAAGAGGGTTTTATGGTTTTAGTTAAAAGCAGCACCTTTTTTACAATCGAATCCGAAGGCCATCTACCTATAATCATTTTTCCGGTTTTTGGTTTATCTGCAAACTAAGATTCTAAAATTTTTGTTAATTTTATACCAAGAAATTTTGGTATATCTAAATTAGTTCTACGTCCTAGTAAGGTTTAATGACAAAACATCAAAGATAGTTTCATTGAATCTGAAAAAAGAACTATCCTCATTTGATCTTACCAGTATAGTTGTTGGCTCTGTTATTGGTGCTGACATCTACATTACACCTGCACTAGTAGCAGGGATGATGGGACCTGCAGGAATCTTTGTATGGATTGTAGCTGGGATTTTTGCTGTAGTTATCGCTTTAGTTTTTTCATATACTAGTTATTATGTTCCAAGAGTGGGAGGACCATTTGCCTTTGTCTCAAAGGCATTTGGTAATTTCTATGGTTTTTTGACAGGTTGGGCTATGTTGAGTGCTGAAATGATGGCTTTGCCGGTGTTCGCAATTGTGTTTACTAGATATCTCAATTACTTTGTTGAATTAGAATTGTGGGAGGATCTTTTAGTTAAGGGACTGTTTCTTTTTTCATTGACTTTTGTTAACATAATTGGTGTAAAGATTGGTGGAAAGGTTAACGATGCACTTACCATACTCAAACTTTGCCCTCTAGTTCTAGTAATTGTATCAGGAATTATCTTCTTAACAAATAATCCAGAAAAACTAATTGAGAATTATACCCCCATTGCACCTTTAGGATTCGACAATTTCGGAGTAGCGCTTGTTTTAGTTTTTTGGGCGTTTGCGGGATTTGAGATGGGAACCATACCTGCAAGTGAGGTAAAAAACCCAAGAAAGATTATTCCAAAAGCAATAATTCTTGGGATAACAACAGTGATTTTATTTTATTTAACAATAAATTTCGTCGTATATGGTTCAGTTAACTGGAATGAACTCTCACGCAGTACGTTTCCTTTAGTATTAGCAGGCTCACTTGTTATAGGATATATCGGAGCAACGATCGTTGGATTTGGTGCTTTAACTTCCGTATCTGGATCTAGTGCAGCTTTTTCCTTGGGAGTCTCAAGACTTTATTATGCAATGTCAATTAAAGGACTGTTACCAAAGATTTTCTCCAATGTTCACGAGAAATACAAAACACCTTACATGGCATTGATTATTCAGGGTGTCATCGCTTTTTTTCTTTCAGCTTATGGTGGATTAATTCAACTGATTTCATTTTCAGTCTTTAACTTGGCTTTTATGTACATTTTTGTATGTTTGTCTTTTATAGCATTAAAAAAAGAGAAAGAAACTAAATTTGTTGGACAGAGAATTTTGCCATTTATCGGCATCAGCATGTGTGTGATTCTTATCTACTACACATCAGTTTGGGATAAAATTATTGGTACCATTTCCATCCTTATTGGAATTGCGTTTTATTTTGGTTTATCACGTAAAATGATTAACAGGAGTGACTAAGTTCCTTATCTTTTTAGACAACACCTATAGCGATGTGTTTTTTGATTCCATATTTAGGATTCAAACTAAGCGGTTGACGCCATCAAGTTCCAACCAAGTTTTACGCTTCATGGGACAAAAGAAAGTGTATAATGGGATAATGCATATGCAGATAATTGGCTATAGAATTTGAAAATATCATAATTGAATCTGTTATTTTGGCTGTAATAATTTTTGGGGCAGTTTATCTAGAGTTGTGGTATTACCGACGTTATCAGAAAATAGAAGACGAGAAAACAAAAAAGATGATTTTACGATTAATAAAAGAAGATTTAACAAGAAAACAAAGATTTCTAGAAGAATCTATAAAATTCAAAGACTATAAACCGTTTTTTACAAATGTCTGGGATTCAATAATCTTGTCAGGAAAACAAACCTTACTTTCATTTGAACTCATCAATAATTTTGAACACAGCTACTCATGGATGAGATATTACAACACAGAGTTACACCAAAGAGGAGTTGTAGGAAATGAGCAAACCCTTTTAGAACTTCTCGGAGAAATAAAAAAGACTATAGAATCTTCATTAAATGTTTTGAAATCATCATAATTAGATTTGTTTAATTGTAAGATAAGAATTATCTAAGAACGTTGACGAGAGGTCTCAGATTTATACGCACTATTTGTTTCTATTCTTATTTTTTACACAAAGAGTAAAAAGATCATTCGAATAGATATAATTTCTGTATGTTGATTTCAGGATTAATAATCATGTTCACTAAAGTCTGAACCAAGGGCAATTGTTGCAATAACTGTCTTCTCAGTTGTTTGGCATTTTACATTTTGGTTAGGTACAAACTCATTAAAAATCTCCTTAAACAATTTTTCAGTAAGTAATGACCATTTTACTCCAAGTTCGTGTTGTACAATAAAGTGGTGCAGATTGCCCTCAATTCTGTGGTCAGATTTCATGCCAGAGGCCTTCATATAATCTTCTAATGTCTCTATGCATCGTTTCAAGTCATATTTTCCCTTCATAAAAAGAACAGATTCTTTGATCATTGGTAGCATTACCTTTAAGATGTTATCAATATCCTCCCCTTCCATCTCTTTACCAAGTTCATCAAGAATATTTTTGGGGACTGGGATCATTCCAATCTTGTCTGCATATCTATCCCATTGGACATGCTTTTCTAAAATTTGTTTGACTAGAACATTTTGGGAAATATTTTTTTCCATAGATTCCGTTTCTAATTCTTCGACAAGATTCTCTGGAAGTCTATAGGTAATGCTGCGTGTTTTTTCTTTTTTTGGAAGATGTTTTTTTCGACGTACAGTAGAAGCCCTCATAGACTCCTAGGATTCGTTGCGGTCTTAATTGAACCTAACTTTCCTGCTTGGGTGAGATTTCCCTCAAAGAGACCCTTGCCAATATGAATATCATCAATATGACGTGAGAGCGATTTTTTATCATCATATAGAGATGAGCAGTAAGGACACCTTATTTTATCAGGAATTTCAAGTTCAGGTAATACTGCGGCAAACTTTCCTAGATTTCCAATAACAGTCTTTTGAGAAATGATTCCAATTGGTCTTTCCTCGTTTGTTACTATCAATCTTCGAATATCGTTTTTATTCATCAAATCAATTGCATCTTTAACTTTTGCATCCTTGTGAATCTTGATAATTGATTTGCGAGCAATTTCCTTTAATGTCACTTTAGTTGGATCTTTTCCTTTTGCAACGACATCACGAAAAATATCTTTTATAGTAACTATGCCAATTACTCTACTATTTTCAAATACCAAAATGCTTTCAACTTTAGAATCTACCATGGCTTTTGCAGCATCACTTACCTTGAAATGACTATCAATGGTTGTCATGTGGTGATCAGTATATTTTGAAACTGGCTCATTTAGCATATCTGTGACACTCAATATAGATCGCCGTATTTTTGTGATAGTTCTTTATCTGTCTTTACGTAATTAAAAGCCCTTACAATGTCAGACTTGTCAATTACTCCGACAAGGTTTTTTTTACCATCTACCACCGGAATCCCGCTTATCTTATTTTTGATCATCAGCGTTGCAGCTTTTGCTAAATCTTCACCCTCTTCAATGGTTAGCAAATCATCAGTTAACACGTCTTTTACCTGCAGATTTTGGGATTTTAGAGGAAGAAGATAATCTCTTGTTCTTGTTGTTCCTTTTGAAAAATAATCACTGTGTGTTAGAAAATTATTTGTTGTAATTATACCCTCAGGTTTCCCTTTATTATCAGTTACAATTAGTCTAGAAATATTATTTTTATTAATCATATTTAGTGCAAATCTTAGAGAATCAGTTTTTCTACATGTAACCAATTTTTTTGTCATGTAGTTTTTTACTTTGTATTGCCCACCATAAATCTTAGAATAAGCTTTTGTGATATCAGTTTTAGTTACTATCCCAATTAGGTCTCCAGAATCATTTACAAGCATTACAGAACCTATATTGAATGTCTCCATTCTCGTAGCACACTGCTCAAGATGGTCATCTATGCCATCCGGAATTACAATAGGATCTTTTTTCATTACATATTTTATTGGAATTTCATCTAAAGCCTTTGCAGTTTTATCTTGTTCCAAAAACTTGCTTATATCACGTTCAGTTACTACTCCAACAGGTTTATTTTTTGAAGCCACTACTATTCTTTTGATAAAGTTTGTCTGCATTTGCAACAATGTATCATGGATTGATGCTTCTGGCTCAACTATGATTACTGGCGATGTATACTTCTGCATGTGATTATTCTGATACATTAAATGATTTAAAGCAGAATTTTGATTCTCAAACATGATTATCACCTTTGAAATAAAATAAACTCCTAACCCTAGCTTATCTGAACTGGATTAGGAACTACTTCGATTTCTACGAAACCTCCTTTAAACGATGAAGAAATTGCCTTTATCCTACTTCTGTATAGAAAGTATTTTTTTCCATCATCGCTAATGGATCCTGATATCCCCAAAAGCTTGTTGTCGTGCAGACTTTGTAATCGTCTGTAGACCGTACTAATTGGTATTTTGCTTTCTGCGCTAATCTCCATAGCAGATTTTGGTTTATCCATGGTTGTCTCCAAAATTGCTCTGCAGTACTTGTCAGATATTATTTGGAGAATAGCGTCTTTTCGTTCATCTTCATCGATTTTTCTTCCTTCAACTAATGCTTGCATGGTTTTGATATAGGGGCCTTTTGAATATAATGAGAAGGATTGCATTGCAATGCACTGCCATGCGTTTTTACAGAGCATTTTTCTTCATTTAGAGCCAGATCTTAACGTTACTAAGTAAATTTTATAAAAGCATCTTATCAATTTTGAAAATCAATATATTTTTATTTAATACTGACTACAAACAAATAAGACGCATTACCTCTGATTTGTATATGCCCCTAAACCTATACACCATTTTGAGGTAATGCCTCCAATTATCATAACTTGATTTCATTTCATATAATCACTTACGATAATTGTAATAGCCTTAAATTGTTCAGCATTGGTAAATTCATTCATGCTTTTCACAAATATACTAGTCCCATACGATGGTTCTTCAAATGCTATTCATGCTTTCAAAGTTGCATTGGATATGGCAAAAAAATATGACTCAAAAATAACTTTAGTTACTTGTTTAGAAATTGATTTTAGAGCACCATGGTATGGGTATGATTCTCGTGTAGAAAAAACAATTATGAAACAACAAAAGGAAGCAGCCAAAAAACATATTTCAAAATTAGAATTAATTGCAAAAAAGGCAAAGGCGTCATTTAATTCAGAAATAGTTGTCACCAAATCAATCGTAAAAACGATTGTAGATTTTTCAAAATCACATAAAATTGATCTTATTGTTATGGGTTCTCATGGACGAAAAGGATTTGATAAACTGTTACTTGGTAGCGTAGCAAACGGAGTATCTCAGAAAGTAAAATGTCCAGTTCTCATAATAAAATAACATGAGGTTAGTTTTTTGATTTCCATTATTGGAAGTGGTCGGGTTGGATCTGCAACTGCCTTTCTTGCTGCATCTAATTCGCTTGATGATATTCATTTGATTAACCGTCACAAAGAAAAAGCATTGGGACAGGCTTTAGACATTTCAAATGCCATTCCAGAAAATTCCTCAATAACTATTGTTGGATCTGACTATTCAGAAATTAAAAACTCTGAAGTAATAGTAATCAGTGCAAGTACTGGCACATACACAGCAAATAGAGTGGAATTACTTTCAGAACAATCTAAAATGATTAAGGACATTGCAAAGCAAATTAAACATTTTGCTTCAAACTCTAAAGTTTTAATTATTTCTAATCCAGTGGATGTACTTACCTATCTTTTCCTAAAAGAATCAGGCTTACCACGAGAAAGAGTAATGGGTATGGCATCTAGCCTGGATTCAAGTAGATTCAGATATCTAATCGCAAGAGAACTTGATACAAACCAATCTGAAATTAAAAATGCACTGGTTTTGGGAGAACATGGAGATTCTATGGTGCCAATTTTTTCACTTGCAAAATGGAAAGGCAAACCAATTTTAGATATCTTTGATGAAGAACAGATTCATAAAATTAAAGGTGATCTGATATTCTACTGGAAAATATTAAGAGAATACAAAGGACCTTCAGTTTTTGGGATAGCAAAAAACACATTTGATATCATAAAAGCAATAATAAACAATGAAAAAATCTCCGTACCAGTCTCCGTTTTATTAAATGGCGAATATGGAATATCTGATGTATCTTTAGGAATTCCTACTCAAATAAACAAAACTGGAATCTCTAAAATTGAAGAGATAAACTTGGACAAATCCGAATTAGATTTGCTCCACAAATCCGCTGATACAATAAAAGAATACATTAACTCTTGTTAGTGCTTTATGAATTCACTAGCTTATCAAAATATTAAGCGCGTAACCTACTAGATATGCAACTGATGCAGCAATTGACCCTATGATCAAAGTGTAGAGCCCTGATCTGAGAAGTGATTTTTGTACAATCTTTCCTTTTATGATGCCTACAATAAAGAATGCAGTACCGGTTGCTGCTACTGAAAAATAAAACGCTTCAGAATTAGCATTAATTCCCAATCCAAAAAATACTAAAAATGGAATTAATGGAATTAATCCAATAATATTAAACCCAATAAATGTGCTTAATGCTGAATCTAAAGGTCTTTTTTTGTCCTCAATTAATCCAAGCTCTTCTTTCATCATTGTATCGACCCAAATCTTTCTTCGAGAAGTAATCATTCGAACTATCTCTTCTAAAAATTCGTCTTTGAATCCCTTTTGTGCATAAATATCACGAATTTCTTGCTTTTCTTGTTCTTGTAAATTATCAATTTCCCACTCTTCTCGTTTTCTTTTCATTTCGACATATTCCTTTTGAGCCTTTGAAGCCTGATAATTTGCAACTGCCATTGAAAACCCATCAGCAAACATATTTGCAAAGCCAAGTATCAAAATGATGTTTGGAGAAAGTGATGCGCCTACTACTCCTGCAACAACCGCAAAGGTAGTTACAGCACCATCAATTGAACCATAAATAAAATCTTCAAAATGCCATTTCATGTTCAGATTAAATCCCGTATTATGCCTTCAAACTCATCGCTTGGAACAACACTTACTGCCCTTAATTGGCCAAGCAACTTTGTGGTCTGTCTTTTATCATAATAGTTGTAGACCCCCTCTTCTTTAGGAAAAATTGTAATGGTTTCTTTTTCACCTGGACTTAGAAGATCTGTTTGTACTTCTAAACCGTCAATGTATAATCGATGTTCTGTGTTGCCGTCATTAATTACTGTTAGAATATATGCAAAACTTGTTCGCATGATTAGAGTAGGATTCTCTTTTCCATCAACTCCTAATATCCCTACCAATCTAACCTCTCCTTCAACATCATGAAAGGCAACAGTCTGTTCAATCTTTTCTGGGTAAAAAATTTGAACATGTCTAACATTTCCTTGACCAACTACTCCAATTATTATGCCAAGAGATCCAACTCCAACAATTATTAGAATAATTATGAATTGTTTATCTGAAACCATGTGATTTTGAGCTCACCATAAAATTAAGTTGTTCAGCAATAGAAACTAATCCCTTCATCCATGGATGCATTATGCAATAATATGGATAAATTCCAGATTTAAAATCAGAAAAGGTAAACTCGAATCTATCATTATGATTCAAAATCTTACTTTCAAATAAACCATCTTTTCCAGACCAGAGATTTCCGCTTGTCACAGTATGTGGTGCATAATCCCCATTTATCCAGATAATTTTATCACCTTCATCAATTACTATGTTATTTGGAACATAACAATTGGAAGTTTTTGCACAAACTGGAGAATAGGCACCATAAGGAACTATTACCTTGTTTTCTTCTTCCTCTGCTATTACTTCTGGCATAGCCACAATTGAAATTACAAAGAATAAAAAGATACAATGCATTTTCTCAGAAATTTTCATCATCAGCAATTAGAAAAACATGAGAATTTTATTAAAATCATCATATAATTTTCAAATTTGATTTTCAGAGACTTGAAAAACCTGGCATGATAAATTCGTTTCATAATCAACCATGCTCATGATATTTCCAAAGTAAACGAACACACGATTTTATGCTTTTTTCCATTAAACTATTCATGGCTGAAACCAAACTTCAGATTATTTGTAGAGATTTAGATTATTGTCAAGAAGTAGATTCCACAATAAAGCACATCCTAGTACCTTATGATGATTCACAATATTCCAACAGAGCATTTGTCTATGCTCTTGATCTGGCAAAAAAATATGGTGCAGATCTTTCTGTAATCTCAATAATGTATAGTTCACCACTGCCTACTCACATACAACATCAAACAACAATAGATGATGAGAAAAAAAAAGTAATGGAAAAATCTTTTAAACGACTACACAATGCAGCAAAAAAATTTGGTGTTCCAATAAAGACACAGATGTTAATGGAATCTGCAATTGTAGATAACATTGTATCATTTGTCTCATCATACAAAGTGAATCTGATTGTGATGGGAACACGTGGTAGAGGAGGCCCAAACCGATTGATGTTTGGCAGTGTTGCAATGGCCACCTCTCAAAAAGCACCTTGTCCAGTAATGTTAGTAAAGTAATTTAATTTCTATCTTGAAAATCATTTATCACTAATTTTTGTACACATTTTATGTTGTTTTGTAATCTAAATAGAAGGTAATGACTAGTCGGGCCGCAGGGAATAGCTATGGTCCAGCTACACGAAAGGATTGGCAGGCGGGCCCAACAGTCACTGATCTCTCTACACAAATTAGTTAGTATATTCATGTGTGTCTAAAACATACAAATAATTTTTAAAAATTTATTCGACTCAGAAATTCGCAGGAAGCATATACAACTAGTTGTATCGTACTGGCACGAGCAATTTGGGGGATCTGAATCAAACTGATGTTAATTTGATTGAATATAATAAAGACAAATATCCAAATTACGTACAAAACTTGGCGAAATTCAGGTATCTGAGCAGGTAAATTACGATCGATATTATATATCAAATAATCCTAAATTAATTATGGCAGAGGCATATGTTCTGATGAATTGCGAATTAGGTACTGAGGAATCTGTAATCTCTAAACTAAAATCAATTGAAGGAGTAAAAGAGGTACACGGAATTTTTGGTGCATATGATATTCTAGCTAAAATAGAGTCTGATAGAGTTGAAGATCTAAGAGAAACAATTACATGGAAAATTCGTAAAATAGACAACATTAGGTCCACCCTTACTTTGATGGGAATCAAAGGTCAAATGTGATTATAAAATGCCCACTGCTTATTTTTTGTTAAATGTGGCGCTTAATCATGAAGTAGAAGTGATAGAAAAGATCAAAAAAATTCTAAAAAATGAAAATTCAATTGACTATGAATTGCAAGGAGTTTTTGGAATTTATGATGTAATAGTCAAAATTACTTCAGACTCTGATGATAATATTCGCCGTTTAGCATTAGATAAAATAAAACAAATAAACAAAATTCAGTCAGCTATTACTATGATGGTAAACGACAACTAATAACAAAACTAATCTATTTTTTTAAATTAGCACATATTCATAAGATATCTAGATATTTCAAAATTCTTAATTATCTCAAATCTAAAACTACAAGCGTTCTCATAATTGCAAAGCAGAGCCAATATTCTTATTTTTTGTTTACTATCAGAGAAAATTCTTTTTGAAGTAGTGGTTTTTCGTTATTATTTACAAATACTTCCAGTGTTATCTTAAAGGGCATTTTACTCAGTGGTATATTGTATGGACTTATTGTTATTTCATGATCGCCAGTATTTCTATTTGGAAAATCTAGTGGTGGGAGATGCACTAATGGTTTATCGATTTTCAGATATTGATTTTCTAGATCATCAGTCTTAGTTGCCACTATAATATTTCTAAATTTTTCTTCATAGTTTTTAATGTTAATTGTTATCGTTGTATTTTTATCTGAATTTATTTTAGATTTCGATAGTTTTATTTTTGCAAACGATAATCCTTTCCTACTGAATAGACCCAAATTACTTACTATTCCAATGAATCATTTAGTATAATTATAGATTTTCTTACAAAAAATGTTAGTCCTCCTTATTTTTCTGATATGTATTTAAGATTTTAACAAATAATTAGGTTCATAATATTTTACTTAATGTAAATAGAGAAAAGAATCTGATGCGTATCGGAATTTTCCTAACAGTGTGGACTAGGTATCAAGAATTGTTCTTAAACCTGCACATCTGTTTCGAATAGTTACTTCAGTGACTCCTGATGCTATTGAGATTTCCTTTTGAGATTTATTTTCACCATTGCTGATACATGCAATGTACAAGGCAGCAGCTGCAATGCCCATCGGGTCTTTGCCAGCAATCATACCAACCTTTCGAGCTTTATTTAGAATCTCTACAGCTTTTCTTTTGGTTTTTTCACTTAATTCTGCAAGACTTGCAATTCTAGAGACGCCTTTTAGAGGATCAGGTACTGGAATCTTTAGTTCAAGTTCTCTGAATATTAGTCTATAACATCTTGCAACATCTTTTCTTCTAATGTTGATTCCTTTTGCAATATCATCTAACGTTCTTGGAGTTTCAGTATTTCTACACGCAGCATAGACGCATGCAGCAACTAAGCCATGAATTGATCTTCCTCGGATTAGTTTTTTCTCCATAGCTTTTCTGTAAATGTATGCAGCCTTTTCTATTACCGCATTAGTAAGTGCAAGTTTGTCTTTAATCTTATCCATTTCATTTAGTGCTTGTCTGAGATTTCTATCCGATGAAGAGTGAGCTTGAGTTCTACTATCCCAAGTTCTAAGTCGTTCAATTGAGCTTTTCATAGCTGAAGATAGAGGCTTTCCTGTAGCATCTTTGTTTACACTGCCAATCACAGTGGAAAGACCCATGTCGTGCATAGTAAGGGATGTACCAGCTCCTGTTCGTGCTCTGTTTCCTTCATCTTGTGAAAATGATCTCCATTCTGCACCAGTATCTGCTAACTTTTCAGTAATAACAAAACCACAAGAGCCACAAAATAGTTCTCCTGTGTTTTCATCTGATAGTATTTTTGTTTTACCACAGCTAGGACAACGTCTCTGAGAAACTACAGCTTCATTCATCATAAGATCACATATAGTATTAGTCATCTAAGTTATTATGGTTTTATCCAACTGTATGCAGGTTATTTGTATGTAGCTTAGCCTAAGTGTTATTCTCATTACTTAGAATGAGAATAAATTAGGTGATACTAATTAGATTACACTAATTTTCAATTAATTTAATACCAAAATTGAAAACATTGTATTCTATGCGTCAAGAAAGTTGTAGAAACTGTGGATTAGATATGGAGCCTGATCTTATATGTGAAATTTGTAAAAACTTCATTAGGTCACATTGTCCTAAATGTAGAAGAACAAATGATTTGCAAATTCATATTCATCAACAATAATTTCTTACAATAAGAATTTCAATAATCCTTATTACGACCTTATGAAAAATAATCTAGAAGGGTAATGGAAGAATCTGAAAAACTAAATGTTGTTGGAGTAGAAATCCTCAAAAAAAATGGTGTTGACGTAGAAGGACTAATCAACCAACTAGTAATTAATTCCTCAGTAGAGTTTACTGCATACTATTACTTTACTCTCCTAAGAGCAAATTGTACAGGAATGGAGGGTGAAGGAATAAAGGGTGTCATAGAAGACGCAAGACTTGAAGATCTAAGCCACTTTGAATCTTGTATTGAAAGAATTTATCAACTCGGTGGGCAACTTCCAAAAGACGCCATTGATTATATCAAAATGTCTGGATGTGAATTTCTCCAACTACCAGATAATCCGACAAATCTCAAAGCAATTTTAGAAAAATGTCTTAAAGCTGAACAGGGTGCAATAATTAATTGGGATAAGGTTTGTAAAATGACTCATGGAAAAGATCCCATGACCTATGAAATAGCCCAACATATTCTTGCCGAAGAAATTGAACACGAGTCATGGTTCTTAGAACTTCTTTACGGAAGACCTTCAGGTCACATGCGACGAAAATATTCAGGAGAAAGACCACATACCAAAATGCACTCAAAAGCTCTCGATATGGGCTAGATGCTTAATCTATTCTTAATTTAAAGAAAAAGATATTATGTTTGAAATTTTAGATAATTTAAATTGAAAATTGTTCATGCCAGTCCTGGATTTGGTTCTAAATTTAGCGAAGAGCAAACATTGGATTTTCTTTCTAAGGGTAAACTGAATTTACTTTTAGGTACAATCGATGAGAAAGGCGAACCAAATGTTCATCCAGTTTGGTATCTGTTTGAAAATGGAAAATTCTACATCGAGACATCTAAAACAGCAAAAAAAGCAAATAATGCTAGGAAAAAAAATATTGTTTATTTTTGTATAGATGATGAAAAAATGCCATACAAAGGTGTACGAGGTAAGGGAACTGTAAGGATATCTGAAGATATTAATGCAAACATTCCAATTGCCAAAAAAATCATGATCAAATATACTGGAAATCTAGATAACGAAGTTGCAAAATTTTTGATGAATGCAGTCAAAAACGGATTTTCCGTATTACTTGAGATTACCCCAAAATATTTTGCTACGTGGGATCATAGCACTGGATTCACTGAACCAGAACACTTCTCGTAAAAGATTTAATCATTATAGGATATTCTCAAATGGTTATAGAAATGTTAGCAATTGGAAAAAAAGTAAATGAGTTACAAAAGAAAATAGTTCTAGCAAAAAAAGAACTCTCTGAAATTAATATCCTTGAACAACCATTGCCAGAATTTATCAATACAACTAATATGTTAAGGTCAAACGAATATCTTCAAAAATCAAATGAAAAAAAATCACAATTGCTAATTGCTTATGAAGAGTATACTAATGAATTAGAAAATCTAGTTTCTAATATTGCCCACATTAAAGGCAGTATACATAACCTAAAATCTCATTTTAAAATACATAAAAAAATAAAAAAGAAAGTAAAGAGTAAAACTAAACCAAGAAAAAAATTCAGAAAAAGAAAATTAAAACCTAGAAGACGTAAACCAAGAAAAAGACGAAGATAATTTTAGAACTTTAAGAAACATCTCCAACTAGAACTCTATGAGTCTCTTTAGCCTGGGATATTACAAGTGCTCCATCATCATCGATTCTAATTGCCTTTCCGCTAATTTTTCCAGAAGACGTGGAAACAGTAGCCTTTTTCCCAATGGTTGCTGACATTTTTGTCCATTCTTTGATAGTTTTTCTAATATTGCCTTGGTTTAGTTCCTCACAAATTTTTTCAAGCTCAAAAAGAAATGATTGCATTAGTTTGATAGGATCTGCATCTTCATTTTTTTTTACTAATGTAGCTACTCCATAAAAATTTCTTGTATTTTTGATTGTTTTTTCAAGCTTGATAGGATCTATTTTGAAATTTATTCCTACGCCAAGAATAAGACTTTCAATATCGTTTGATTTCAAAGACAAATCAACTAACATCCCTGCAACCTTTTTATGATTTAATGTAACATCGTTTGGCCACTTTAGCTCTGGTTTTTTCTTTAGAGTCTTTTCAATTGCATTAGCTAGTGCCAATGAAGCTGCCAACGGAAAAAGTGTTGCAAGTGAAACATCAAACTTTGGATGTAAAATCACCGAAAACCATAATCCCCCATCTGGAGAAACCCACTTGCGACCCAATCGACCTTTACCACTCGATTGTTTTTTTGAAACAATCACGGTTCCATTTTCTCTTGGGGTTTTAGCAATTGATGACGCAAAATTCTGTGTGGAATCAATATCATCAAAATAATAAACTCGTTTACCAATTACATCTGTCTTAAGTCCATCTATAATTTCCCAAGGAAGTAACAGTTCAGTATTGCCAACAAGCTTGTATCCAAGTTTTTGTTTTGATTCTATTTTATAGCCTAATGATCGAATACGTTTGATGTGTTTCCAAACTGCCACCCTGCTAATCTTTAATACATCACTAAGATCTTGACCCGATAGATATTCTGCGTTATGAGATTTTAGTAATGAAAGTATTCTAACTAAACCAACGTTGTCAAAAGAAGTATAAATCAAAATCCAATGTCAATGTCAAATCCGCCATCGCCAGCTCCCTCTCCTCCACCAGCATCTCCCCCATCTGCACCTTCAGGAATTTGATCTGCAGGCATGTAATCAGTCATTTGTGAGCCCAAAAAGCCAAGCATAGTTGAAAACATTATCATGTCAATTATCCCAAAAAAAAACATTGTAGGAAGAATCGACTTATTATCATCCATATACTGCTGTAGCTTCTGTTTATCGCCTGATTTCAATAACGTATTCATTTGATTCCAATTTCCCTCAAGTTCATGAATGCGTTCCTGCATCTCTTTTTCACCTTTTTCAGTAACTGACATCTCAACTTTGGGTCCAAAAAGCCCTTTTTTTGTTTCAACTCTTATCAAACCCCGATTTTCTAACCTTTCAAGAATCTGATTAAGCTCTTCAGGGTCAATCTTTGTTTTATTTTTAATCTTATCGAATTTTTTTGCTCCGCCTTTAATTGCCCCTAAAACCATTACATCTTTAGGTTCTGATTCCACAATTTACCTCTGGGTATACAGGTAAATAAAGTTCTAATAGAAATGGTCAGAACAATTTAGCAGAATAACTTATACGCGCTTTTTAATAATCTAGCATTTAGATAATTCGTTATGCTAAATAGGATGAATTTCATATTACCTCTCTTAATATTCGTACTAGTGACTGTCATCGTGGTTCCCCCTGCTTATGCCAAGGTATTGACATTTGATATTGATAAGCATACATTCTACGTTGCTGGTGATACCATTACGTTCTCAGGTACATCTGATACTGCATATGATATTATTTCAATTGTGATTTATGAACCTCCAGATGATAAAGGAAACAAGAAACTTGTTACTGCAAAGGGTACTATTGCTGGCTCCGACAAAAAGTTTGAAGAAAGTATACAAATAACAAGTGGCGTTTTTAAAAAACATGGGATCTATTCGGCTACTGCGTTTCTGGAAAAAGGTCAACCATTTGAAGAAGGACTTAAGGTGCTATTTGATTTTTCAGTTGACGGTTCTCCTGTTGTTCCGTCTGCATATGTAATACCAATAGAACTCAAATCCATAAATGATTTGACAACTAATGAAGAAACTAAATTAGCTTTCACAGCTGCTTTAGTAAATTCATACAGGGGAAACGAAACATTATCTTTTAGTTTAGGCAATAATTTTCCAACTGGCGCTTCAATAGATCCAAAAAGTGGTGCGTTCTCATGGACTCCAACTGAATCTCAAGGTCCTGGCTCGTATACTTTTGATATTGTAGTGAAAGCAGGTAAGGCAGAAGATAGAGAAACACTCACAATAACTGTTAACGAAGTAGCAGACATTCCAAAGGTAGAACCTAAACCTACACCACAACCTGAACCTGAACCAGAATCAAATGTTCCAGACTTTGTTGACCCCAAAAAGGGAGCACAATATTATCTTGACAGATACAACAATGAAAAATCTTACAAAGCTTGGTTTGATACAAACTTTCCAGATTACACCATTGAGGAAGCCATAGAGTTGGCAATCCCTGGCTCTTTTTCAGAGCCTGAACCTCCCAAAAATATTGCACCATTTGTAGATCCTAACCAAGACCCACAGTATTACATTGATAGATACAACAACGAGCCCTCCTACAAAGCATGGTTTGACAAAAGCTTTCCAGATCAAACCATATACGAGGCAGTTGGAGTTGAACCTCCAAAAACAGGAATTTGTGGAACCGGAACCACTTTTGTTAATGGAGTATGTGTTACAAACAGCAAAGGAGGTGGATGTCTAATTGCTACTGCTGCATATGGTTCAGAAATGTCACAGCAGGTACAATTCCTCAGGGAAATGAGAGATAATACTGTACTTGGCACAGATTCAGGTTCTTCGTTTATGGAGACATTCAATTCAATCTATTACTCATTTTCTCCAACCATTGCAGATTGGGAGAGAGAAAGCCCAATCTTTAAAAACGCAGTTAGAATTGCAATAACTCCATTACTTACTTCACTTTCAATTCTAAATGTTGTTGATATTGATTCTGAAGAAGAAATGTTAGGTTATGGAATTGGAATTATTCTACTAAATCTTGGAATGTATTTAGTTGGTCCAGCATTTGCAGTTGTAAAAGTAAGGAAATATCTTATAAAGTAATTTTAATCAATTAGAGTATGGAAAGAGATTCATATTCTGATGAGGAAATAAAAAAAATTTTTTCACTAAAGAATGTTGCAGTAATTGGAATGTCAAAAAATCAAGAAAAAGCTGCTAACTACGTGCCTAAATATCTGGCACAAAACGGATACAACATAATTCCAGTAAATCCTACGGCTGATGAAATTTTGGATAAAAAATGTTATCATAGTATACAAGAAGTAGAAGAACCAATTGACATCGTAGATGTATTTCGACCATCTGATCAGGTATTGCCAGTTGTTCAAGAAGCCATCAAAATGAAACCCAAGGTTATTTGGTTACAAGAAGGAATCCACAACGCAAAAGCCGAAGAGCTAGCAAGAAAAGAAGGAATCAAAGTTGTATTTAACAGATGTATGCTTGCAGAACATCAACGTTTATTCTAACAAATGGCAGAAAAAACTTTTTCCGATTTCTATCAATCTCTCTTAGATCTGGTAAAATCTTTTGAAAAAAAAAATATAATGTTAAAAATTGAAAAAAACCTTGAATCAAATATTATTCAAATCTTTGGAGAAAATATTGATTCTTTATCTCGTGCCAAAAATGGAATAGAGGATGTATCTGAGCTATCTTATACTACTGCAGAACATCACCCATATTGGGCGCTTTTATATCATTGTACACAGATAGGAAAAATTTCGCTTGACAAGTGGAACGATGAACTAACCAATGAGGAATTAGATGAAATTGAATGGTCAATTGATGAGCTTAAAAACACATGTAAAAAACTAAAGGAAAATTTACAGAAAGACCGGTAGACAGAGATAAATATTCACAGAGGAAAATTTAGACATGCCGATTAAAATCGGTCTTATCGGCAAAACTAATACCGGCAAGACTACCTTTTTCAATGCAGCTACTCTATCCTCATCTGAAATTTCCACATATCCATTTACAACAAAAAAAGCAGAAACTGCAACTGCTTATGCTATAACTCTCTGTGTTCATCCGGAATTTCACGTAATTGATAATCCAAATAATTCCAAGTGTAGTGATGGGTGGAGATACATCCCAATTGAAATAATCGATCTTCCTGGGCTGATTAAGGATGCTTGGAAAGGGAAAGGATTGGGGAATCAATTTCTTTCAATTGCTGCTCAATCCGATGCCTTACTTCATATCGTAGACGTTTCTGGAAGCGTAGATTCGTCAGGAAAAATAGCTGAGAAAGGTTCTGGAGATCCAATATCAGATTTTGCTGATATTGAAGAAGAACTGGTAATGTGGTATCATAAAATTCTAGAAGGCAACAGAGACAAGGTTTCTAAACTTCTTCAATCAGCATCTGATAAAGTTGAGGTATTTACCGAACTTTATCGCGGGATTGGAGTAAACAAAGACCATGTTAAGGAGACATTAAAAGCAACTAATTTAGAAGACAAAAAATTTGATGATTTTGATTCACAGGATACCAAAAAATTTGCTTCGTATCTTCGAAAGATCTCAAAACCAACTTTAATTGTTGCAAATAAAATTGACATTGAAGGTGGAGACAAAATCTTTGATAGATTACGTGAACGTTACATTGACATGATAGTTGTTCCTGCAAGTGCAGATAGTGAGCTGAGTTTAAGAAGAGCAGAGCAAAAAGGTTTGATAAAATATTCACCAGGCTCTGAACAATTTGATATAGTACATCCAGAAGAACTAAACGAAAAACAAAAAGATGCATTAGAATTTATCAAGCGAGGAATAATGGGCGAGTACATGAGAACTGGGGTGCAATTTGCAATAAATATTGTAGTTTTCAAATTACTTAAGATGAATTCTGTCTATCCTGTAGCAAATGAAGAAAAGCTTTCAGATAAGAAAGGAAGAGTTTTACCTGATTTGATTTTAATGAAAGATGGTGCCACAGTCGCAGACTTGGCAAAAGAGATACACACTGATTTGCCCAAAGGACTTCTCTATGGAAAAGACTTGAGATACAAATTGAGACTTCCTGTTACATATCAACTTCGAGATAGAGATGTAATCTGCCTCGTGAGTGCTTCTAAAAAATAATTAGCTAAAGCACATACTCTATTTCATTGAGTAAAATTGATTCAAAAGAATAGAAACCTTAATTCGCTAGTTTCTAAGAATGTTCATAAAATGACTTTTATGAATCAGAAATTATTATTACTATTAGTAGGATTATCTTTATGCTCTGTTCTTTCTTTGGAATCTCAGGTAGCGTACGCGGCGATACCTGATAGACCAACGAACCTTCAGGCTATCGATGTTTCTCCAACCCGAGTTGATCTGTTTTGGAACACTCCTGAAAATAATGGCGGTTATCCAATTACCGGTTATAAAATCCAAGTAAGAACTGGCAGTGGAGATTTTGTAACGTTAAACGAAAATACTGCAAGTACTGGAACAACGTATTCTCATACCGGTCTAACTACTGGTACCTCATACATTTACCGGGTTTTTGCTATTAATGCGCAGGGAATAAGTATCGCTTCTACCGAAGCAATAGCAACACCAACTTCTAGCTCCAAACCACTTGAAAACATTGTTCCAAACCCTCCGACATCACTTGTTGCTTCTGACATTTCTTCAACATCGATTAAACTTACTTGGGTAATACCTGCAACAAATAACGGTCCTCCTGTGACAGGCTACAAAATTGAATTCAAAAAAGACAGTGGTTCATTTACCACTCTTGTTGAAAATACTGGTAGCACAATTAACACTTACACCCACACAGGTCTCACTACAAATTCTAAATACACTTACAAAATTTCTGCCAAAAACTCTGTAGGCTTTAGTCCTACTTCTAATGAGGCCTCTGCTACTCCAAAGAGTACTTCGTCTCCTCCAACCGAAAACATTGCTCCAAATCCACCAAAAAGTCTTACGGCACAATCTGCAGGTAAGACTCAAATTTTTTTGTCATGGAAAGAACCTACACCAAATAATGGACCTGCCATAACTGGATACAAAATAGAATCCAAGACTACAGGAGACTATACGGTTCTAACTACTACCGGTAATACTACATCTTTCACGCATACTAGTCTAACTTCCGGTACTCAGTACAGCTATAGGGTTTATGCAATTAATTCTGCGGGAACGAGTGTTGTATCAAACGTAGCATCAGCAAAACCAAGTGACACCATTGTACCAACCAACTTAATAGCCGATGATATTTCTCCAACAGAAATTCTACTTACGTGGATTGCACCATCACAAACTTTTGGTGGCAACATTGCAGGATATATAATCAGTAAAAAATTTGCATCAGACGTTTATGATCCTATAGGAGAAACAAATGGCCCACAAACAAGCTATACTGTCACTGGTCTTCATACTGGAGATGAATATACCTTTGCTGTTAAAGCTAGATACAATATTGGTACAAGTAGTGATTATTCAAGCCCAGCATCAGCTACTCCTACCACTTCCTCAAAGCCACCTTCAAAGTTCACAGTGCCTAATGCTCCAACAGGACTTGCTGCAACTGCATCTTCTCCAATACAGATAGACCTGATTTGGAATGCTCCAACAAATGATGGTGGCAGCCAAATAACAGGATATAAAATCGATGTAAAAACTGGAACTGGGGAATATATAACATTAAAAGAAAATACTGGGAGTACAGCAAGAACATATACTCATGCAGAAAGAACCACAGGGACAACTTATACTTACAAGGTTTATGCAATCAATTCAGTAGGAACCGGCGGTTCTTCAAATGAGGCATCTGCAACTCCTGCAGTAATCTCGACTCCTCCTGTATCTACAACAAAACCTAGTCAACCAAGTTCGCTTGTNACCGCAGTATCGCAAAATCAGATTAATCTTTCATGGAAACTCCCAACAAACGATGGAGGTGAACCAATTAGCGGATACAAAATTGAGGCAAGTGAAGTAGCAGGAAACTACCAAGTTCTTTCACAAAATGCTGGAAAAAATACAGCGTATTCTCATACTGGATTAAAACCTGGAACATCCTATTACTATAGAGTATATGCAATAAATTCAATTGGTACTAGTTCATCATTTGCAGATGCTAGCGCAACTACTAAAGCAGCAGAAAAAGAACCTGAACCTGTATCAAAAACTCCAGACTTTATAGATCCAAAAAAAGGAGCGCAATACTATCTTGATAGATACAACGATGAACCAGCTTACAAAAAATGGTTTGATTCAAACTTTCCAGATTATACTATAGAAGAAGCAATAGAATTAGCAATCCCTGGTTCATTTTCTGAAGATTCTGCAAAACCCATTTTACCTTTTGTAGATCCTGACGAAGATCCTCAGTACTATATTGATAGATACAACAATGAAGCAACTTATAAAAAATGGTTTGATAAAAACTTTCCAGATTATACCATATTTGAAGCAGTTGGAGTAGAAGAGTCAGATGTAACAGAGGAACCCGATGAAATAGAGGAACCAGAAGTAATGGTTGGCGTTTGTGGGCCTGGAACTAATTTAGTCGATGGATTTTGTGAAGCAGAGGTGAAAAACACTGGAGGTGGATGTCTAATTGCGACTGCTACTTTTGGTTCGGAGCTTTCCCCCCAAGTACAATCACTAAGAGAATTAAGAGACAACACCTTGCTTCAAACCACTTCAGGAAGTTCGTTTATGAATGGATTTAACCAGTTTTATTATTTATTTTCTCCAACTGTAGCAGATATTGAACGAGAAAACCCACTTTTCAGAGAAGCAGTCAAGATAACTATTACCCCAATGATCTCTTCACTTTCTATTCTAAACTATGTTGATATTGATTCAGAACAAGAGGTGCTAGTTTATGGGTTGGGCGTTATTTTGTTAAACATTGGAATGTATTTTGCACTCCCAACATTTACAATATTGACAGTTAAACGAAATCTTTACCATAAATCATCTAGAAACTAATTACAAATTCAATTCTTAGGAGTGATCAGATTTTATTTTTTCTTTCTTCATCCACGTAGTTCTATTTTTATGATCAATTAGTACAATTCCCATTTGTGATATTTGGTCTCTAATTTTATCTGCATCTTGAAACTTTTTTTGTGCTCTTAATAATTCACGATTTTGGATAAGCTCATTTATAGAGCTAATTTCCATTTCTGAAATTTTTGGAAGTATTAAACCTAAAATATTTACCATTTTTTTCAAAATGTGGTAGTGCAACATCAGCAATTGATTTTGTAAGAGAATCAGATGCTGCAAGTTGATTTATTTGATTTACAAATTTAAAAAATGCAGATAAAGCTAAATGCGTATTGAGATCATTTTCTAATACAGAATCAAACTCTTTCTTGGATTCTGAAATAATATTTTCAATTTTTGTTGTATCCCCATTTCCTATTGATAGTTTCATTTCATAATAAGATGATTCTACCTGTCTCCATTTTGTTATGTTTTCTTGCAGCAATTCTTCTGAATAGTCTATAGGTTTTGAGTAATGCCCAGACAAACAAAATAATCGGATAATATTTGGACCCCAATTTTCAAGTACATGTCGAATTGATTTGATATTTCCTTTTGATTTTGACATTTTTTCATTATTTATGGTAATCATTCCAACATGCATCCAAATTTTTGCAAATGGTTTTGAAGTATGCGATTCTGATTGAGCAATTTCATTTTCATGATGTGGAAAAATCAAATCCCTTCCTCCTCCATGAATTTCAAAGTTATCTCCCAAGTATTTGATACTCATAGCAGAGCATTCAATATGCCACCCAGGTCGTCCTCTACCCCAAGGACTATCCCAAGAAGGATCATCTTTTGAAAACTTCCATAATGCAAAATCAAGAGGATCATTTTTTGCTTCATCAACTTCGACTCTAGCACCTGCCAGAAGGTCGCCTATTTTTTTCTTTGATAGTTTTCCATATTCTGGAAATTTTGAAACAGAAAAATAAACTCCATTTTTAGAAACATATGCAATTTTTTTTTCAATTAAATCTATGATTAACTTCTGCATGTCTTGGATGTGCTCTGTTGCCTTTGGATATCTAGTGGCTCGAAGAACGTTTAGATCATCAAAGTCCTTAAAGTAATTTTCAATATATCTAGAGCTTATAGCTGAAGCCTTTACATTTTCACGCTTAGCTCTATTGATAATTTTATCATCAACATCAGTAAAGTTTTGTATAAATTCTACCTCTATCCCCTTTGATTCTAGATATCGACGTAAAACATCAAAAACAATTATTGTTCTTGCGTGACCGATGTGTGATTCATCATAAACTGTAACTCCACATAGATAGATTCTAACTTTGCTAGAAATATCAAGTTCTTTTTCATTCTTACTTAAGGTATCTAGGATCTTCATTTTTTAATTCCTCATTTATCATGGCCTTGCTGCAGTTATCCTCTTATGTTCGCTGGTTTTGTACAGTTGGTAGATTTTATCAACAGTATTCTTTTCAATATTTGTAGCTTTAACTGTTTCCTCGATTGATAATTTTTTTTCAAATATACAATATAAAATTGAATCAATCTCCTCATACTTGACACCAATTTCTTCTTCTGCGATATGTCCTTTCCATAAATTTGGACTACTTTTTTGTGTGATGATCAACTCTGGAACCCCCAGAAATCTTGCAAGCTCTCTTACTTGAGTTTTGTAAAGTGAAACAATAGGAAGAACGTCAGCACTCCCATCGCCAAATTTTGTAAAGTAACCAATAAGAAATTCACTTTTATCACTAGACCCAACAACTAGTAAATTTTTTGAATTTGCATAATAATAAAGTAGATTTGCTCTAACACGTGCTCTTAAATTTCCTAATGCACGTTCATTTGGTTCTATGTATTTTGAATACTCTGAAACTATAAGATTAATGTCAAGTAGTTTGTATCTTATTTCTAATTTTTCAATAATTTTTAGTGCCTCTTCAGTTTCCTCTTTTGGAGATATTTTTGTGTCTGGCATTATCAAAGCAAGTGTTTTATCTTTTAAAACTCTGGCACAAAGGTACGTAATTACCGAAGAGTCAATTCCGCCACTTAGACCCAAAATTACGCCATTTGTATTATTTATTGCAACTTGGTTTTTGAGAAAATCCTCTATTTTTTTTGTAATGGCAGCATAATCCTGATTTTTAATCTCGTCAAGTAATTTTTCGTTCACTAATTTTGTTTAAAACAGGTTTACCATAAAAGTTATGTCAAAAGAGGGTCATATGCCAATTTCACTAAATCACTTTACTAATAAAACGGAGCACTTTGCGTTTAACCCCACAGTACTTGAAACTCTTCCCATTAACATTTCCTTCCACATTGCATTGCCTTTTGTTCCCATAACAACTAGGTCTATTTTTTGGGAATCAATCAAAGAAAGAATAGACTCTGAAACATTTTTTGATGGAATTATTGTATAATCTAATGGAATTTTGAATTTTTTTGCTTGAATCTGCAACTTGGCTATTCCCTTTTTCAATATATCGACACTGCTAAGTGACATTGATTTTTCACGACTAGGTGTGTCATTTACCCAGCTTCTCTGAAGATCCTTGTTGACTATTGATACTACACATATAGAGGCTGCATACAATTTTGCAATCGTTAATGCTTTACCAAAAACTATTGGTGCATGTTTTGCATCATTAAATGGAACAAGGATTCTCTTAACGGATTGATGATCAGAGACATTACAATTGTCCAAATCTTTACAAATTATACCGGCCATTTGTATAAATTACATATATCCAAAAACCCTTAAGAATATTTGTATGTTCAACCTTCAAAACAACTCTGAAAATTCTTAATTCCAACCTTATCCTTAATTTAGCTCTTCTTTAATCATAATTTTTTTAGCTATATGTTATGTCAAATTCTAAACATCAACGTAGATTCCATCATTTCGTGCTTCAACTTTGTATGTCTGAAGTGTTACGTCTTTTAGATAGTCCACTAATTTACCGGTTTTGATGTTATAATGCCAAAAGTGGAGAGGGCATTCTACAATATCTCCATCTAATTTACCTGGAGCAATATGCCCATCCTGATGAACGCAAATGGCATCGATACCGTGATAGCCATTCTGATTGAATATTGCAATTTTTTTATCTTCTACCTTAAACTCCCTTCCTTTTCCAACTGCAATCGAATCTTTTTCAGCAATTTTTTTCCATGCCATCTAAAAATTTACTAAACTTGTCACATATTTAGATTCTCATAATATTATGATAGAATTTTATAGTACGGATCAACTGGGATGAAATATTGAGTAAAATTAAGAATCCAAAACTTGCAAAACAGGGAAAACTTTCCTACGAGTGGGCAAGAAGCCACATGCAGATACTAGACAATACACTAAATCGTTTAAAAAAATCTAAACCTCTTAAAGGAGTAACATTGGGATTTTGCTTGCATATTACCAAAGAAACCGCTGTCTTGTTAATGGGAGCAAAAGAGCTTGGCGCAAATGTTGCTGCTTGTGGAGGAAATCCATTGACTACACAAGATGATGTCGCCGCATTTTTAGCATCACAAGGAATTCACATGTATGCATGGGCTGGTCAAACAGCAAAAGAATATGATTGGTGTATTCAACAAGTTCTCAATCATAAACCGCAAATTCTTACCGACGATGGTTCTGATTTGAACATCAAAGCTCACTTTGGAAAACAAAATCAATCATTGAAGATCTTAGGAGCTACAGAAGAAACTACGGCAGGTGTTAATAGAATAAAAGCAGTTGAAAAACAAGGAAAACTTCGTTATCCTGTTATTTCAGTTAATGATGCTGATACCAAACACATGTTTGATAATAGATATGGAACTGGACAGAGTACCATTGACGGTTATCTTAGAGCAATGAATCTACTGTTTGCCTCAAAACGTGTTGTAGTTGTTGGATATGGTTGGGTAGGCAAAGGGGTTGCAGCACGTTCACATGGAATGGGTTCAAAAGTTATTGTTACTGAAGTAGACCCAGTAAAAGCACTTGAGGCTCATATGGATGGCTATGAAGTAATGCCTATGGCAGAAGCTGCAAAAATTGGTGATATTTACATAACTTGTACTGGGATGACTAGTGTAATTAGAAAAGAGCATCTATTGAAGATGAAAGATGGTGCAATTGTTGGAAACGTGGGTCACTTTGATGTTGAAGTCGATGCTGACTTTTTGCTTAAAAAATCAAAATCAGTTAGAGAAATTCGCCCAAATCTAGATGAATGTACTCTAAAAAATGGGAAGAAGCTCTATCTTATTGGTAAAGGCCGAATTGCAAATCTAGTTGCTGCAGAGGGCCATCCAGCAGAGGTTATGGCTCAGTCATTTTCAAACCAACTTGGTTCAATTCTATACATACTCAAAAATCATAAAAAAATGGCAAATAAAGTCATTCCAGTTCCAAAAGAAATTGACAGACAAATTGCATTTGATGCATTAAATGCAATGAATGTAAAAATAGACAAGCTCACAAACGAGCAACTCAGATATATGAATAGTTGGAACTAAATGGAACAGCTAATCTCTATCTAAAACTCGTAACTGATAATCTAGATCAACAAGTGCATAAACAGTTTATTTAATGAATTTTTATCCAAGACAAGGTTCCGTACTGATAACTCTCAAGCTCGTGCCTTTGAACAATTCTCGTTCAGTACGGAGCACTCTTTAGGTTATACTTAAGTTAGTTAATATTCAGAAATGCAGTATCATGAGGGATAAAGCAATCATTACCAGTGCTCTCCCATATTCCAATGGGGAGATCCATTTAGGGCACGTTGCATCAACCTATTTGCCCGCTGACGTTACAACTAGGTTTCTTAGACAAAAAGGTGTTGAGGCATATTATATTTGCGCATCAGATGACTATGGAACACCGATTCTTATTCAATCTGAGAAGGAAGGAAAGAGTCCAGAAGAATATGTTGCCTACTGGAATAAACGTGATTTTGAGGATTTTTCTGCATTTAACATTGCGTTTGATCTTTTCTACAAAACCAGCTCAAAAGAAAATATTGCCTTTGTTCAAAGTGTTTTCAAAAAATTGCAAGATGCAGGACATATTTATGAATCAGAAATCATCCAATTCTATTGTAATAATGATAAAAAGTTTCTTCCAGACCGCTATGTAATAGGAACTTGTCCCTATTGCAAAGCAGAAGACCAATATTCAGATTTATGTGAAAAATGTGGTCGTGTACCAGAAGAAATTGAAAACCCACACTGTTCTATTTGCGGACAAACTCCTGTAAAAGAAAAAACCAAACATTATTTTTTTAAGCTGAAAAATTTTTCAGAACAACTTAACAAATATCTTGATAATGCGCCCTATCTTCAAAAAGATGTAAAAAAATATGTTCAAAATTGGATAAAATCTGGATTAATAGACTGGGATATTACTCGTGATATTTCTTGGGGCGTTCCAATACCTGGTTCTCAAGGACAGGTATTTTATGGCTGGTTTGATAATCATCTCGCTTACATTTCATCTGCTTTGAAGTTTCTTAATGATAAAGGAATTGATGGTAAAGAGTTCTGGAATTCAGCCGATGTTTATCATTTTATTGGCAAAGACATTGTTTACCATCACTATTTGTTTTTGCCTGCAATGCGAATTGGGATTGGAGAAGAATACAAACTTCCTGATTATATTCCTACTAGAGGGCATCTTACATTACAATCAAAAAAGATTTCAAAAAGCAGAAACTGGTATATTGGACTAAAAGAATTTCTTAAATATTATCCTACGGATTATTTGAGATTTTATCTAATCGTCATCAATCCATATTCCCAAGATGATATTAATTTTGATTGGGATGAATTTGCTACGAAAATTAATTCAGAACTTATAGGTAATTTAGGGAACTTTGTTAACAGAGCATTAGGATTTACAAAAAAGAGCTTTGGTGGTAAAATTCCAACTGTGGAAGAAACTGATCAATTAGATAAAGATGCACAAGAAAAGATCCAAAATTTTTCACAAGAAGTAAGTATCTTGATGGAGCAAAACCATTTGGACCGAGCACTGAAAAAAATTCTAGAATTTTCTGCTCACTTTAACCAATATTTTCAACATAAGGAACCCTGGAAAAATGGAAAAGGAACCAATACCTGTGTTTATCTTTCAGCTAACGCTGTACGTAGTATTGCCATAGCACTATACCCATTTATTCCTGAATCTGCTCAAAAAATCTGGATTCAATTGGGAATGGAAGGCAATGTTTCAGAACAAAGTTGGGATTCAATGTCTAAATTATCAATAAAAGATGGGCATACTCTAGGAATTCCATCTCCACTATTTGTAAAGGTAGAAGAATCTGATATTGAAAAACATAAGAAAAAGTTAGGAAATAAAAACTAGGTTGAAAACAAAAAACATCCCAAGAATTTCTACAAGAGGTTATTATGATTTATCGAGTGGGGAAAAAATCAAAAACAATTCATATTATCTTTACCCCAAAAAAAGTTTTCAAACCTTATCAGGAAAAAAGGAAATCGTAATCATGATTCATGGACTTCGCAATGATAAAGCAGGTGCAATTCAAAAGTTTATGATTGCACAAAAACGACTAAAGCAATTAGAATACATTCATCCAGTTATAGGATATAGTTACGACTCTAATACCAAAGGCGCACACATGAAAAAATCTGCATTAAAGGCACTTCATGTTGGTCAAAAAATCGCCAAAGAAAATGGATGCAACCTTTCAAAATTCATAATTGATTTTAAGAAAAAAAATCCAAATACAAAGATTAGATTAATCGGTCATTCACTTGGCACTGAAGTCATTTTGAGTGCAATCAAAAAACTAGCATATAGTTCTAAAAATCAAGGTATTGTGGAGAGCGTTTATTTTTTTGGTTCATCACTCCCGAGTGATATTCTTGGAATTAAAAAATATGGAAAACTCTTACAAAAAATTGTTCGAAATAGAGTTAAAAATTACTACAGTCCAATTGATGAAGTTTTAAAACAATCTCATAAAGACGGTTCAATAAAAAACCCTTTAGGATACCTTGGAATTACAGGTAAAACAATACCAAAAATTATTCAAATTAGAGTTTATCCAAAAAATCATAGGTTTGTAAGCTATGTTACTATGTTGAAATCATTTCCATAATCTATTGAATAAAACCAACGCTTAAAATGAAATCAATCAATACATAAAAAACATGATCAAGTCTGTTAACTTTGTAGTATTAGGCGAACAATCAATTGCCAATGATTTTGGTAAAAAAGGAACATCTACAGATATGACTTTATTTGATAAAAAAGAATCTGATATAATTAGAACCTGGATTACGCCAAATGGATTTCCTGATAAAATACAACCATTATTTCAAGCAATTAACCTAGCAGAATACGTAATATTCTATGTTGGTTCATTGGACAAGTTTACTGGAGAACAAATAATCGCACTAGATGTGTTAAAGAAAAAAGAAGGAATTATCAGCCATACATATGAAGTGGATGAAAATAGATTGTCTGCTATGATTAAAGGTACAGTTTTAGAACATTACAAACGTGTTTCATCTTCTGATATCAAACAAGAAATTAACAAACTAGAACCTATAACAAAAGAAGGCAAAACCAAAATTGTAATTGATCATTGCTTTGATGTCAAAGGAGTTGGTACTGTAGTGTTAGGAAAAGTAACTCAAGGAAAGGTAATGCAATACGATAATCTAAAATTATTTCCCAATGGAACAGATGTTATGATAAAATCAATTCAAATGCACGATGATCCTGTAGACGAGGCAACATCTCCAGCACGAGTAGGACTATCAGTAAAAGGCATCACAGTCGATGATGTAAATAGAGGAGATTATTTGTGCCAAGATGATTCACAAAACATCCAGTCTGAGCTAGAACTTGACTTTACTCAAAACCCTTTCTACAAAAGTACAATATCAGAAAACCAGATGTGCCTTGTAAGTATTGGAATGCAAATCAAAGCTGCAAAATTCAAATCAATTAAACCCTTTACATTGCAACTCGACAAGCCTGTTGTCTGCGATAAAAACGAAATCTGTGTTATTTTAAAACCTGAATCTCCTACTGTCAGAATCCTTGGCAGTGGGAAGATTTTGTAGGGTTTTTACCAATCTGGAACTCTTTACTAGAGTAATTTTCCCTCCTCCTTTAGTAAAATAACGACTTTTGTTCCTTAATGGGGCAGAAATCAAGAATTCTCTTTGCAATAGTAATTGCTTTGACAGTAGGAACAGTTACCTCAATTACTTTGGCTTTTGCCGATGAGGATAAAAATTCATCAAATCCTTTGAATATGATTTTTAGTTTCTTTCAGGAATTAAAATATGGACTAATACCAGACAAAATGCCTTCACTAACTCCAGAAATCAATTCAGCGGCAATTATTTTTCAGCTCAAAGATGAAGTTGAAGATCTAAAATCTAGATTAAATTCTCTTGAAAACCCTGCAAAAATTTACTCTACTGAACTCTATCCTGTCACTGACATTGATTGTAGTAGTAGGAATATGGTGGAGGCATTTCTAAGTGGTTGGTGTCCACATCAGAGCAGAAGTATTTACTTTATTGAAGATGTCCGTATTCAAAAAGAATCAGTTATTGCAATTACGCTTGACCAAAAATATGATGGTGAAATGGTAGAACAAAGTGTTTGTGGAGTCATTAACCAAGATGTATTTAATTTTAGCTTTCAAGATGAAAAAACGGGAAAGATAAAACTACTTGAAGACTTGCACGGATTTATTATGAAATGTGATCAAGGTCCTATAGATAGTCATTCTGTATTGAAATATACGATTATCAATACCTAAACAGAACTTACACATTTAATTAAATCAAAATTAATCTAAAGATATGCGCGGTTTAATGATGGGAAGATTTCAACCATTTCATTTAGGTCACTTAGAACTAGTTAAACAAATTCTAAATGAATGTGATGAAATAATAATTGCCCTGACTGGATCGCAATTCAATTACATTGAAAAAGATCCTTTTACATCTGGTGAAAGAATAGAAATGATTCATCAAACATTAAAAGAAAATAATATAGATCTTGACAGATGCTATATTATTGCAGTTGAAAACCAATTCAATGTAGCAACCTGGGCATCCTATCTAAAATCTTCTCTGCCGCATTTTGATAAGGTATACAGTGGTAATGATTATGTTATAATGCTATTAGGAGATTTTGGATACGAAGTAGTTTCTCCTAAATTCCTAGATAGAACCCAGTACAATGCTACAAAAATAAGACAAATGATAGGAAATGACAAAGAATGGGAAAAACTTGTTCCTTCTGCAGTTTCTAAATTTATTAAAAATATTAATGGTGTAAAGAGAATTAAGACAATATTGAAGACTGATACCAAACCTCAGGAGTTTTAATTGAAAGGATTGAGGGCATGTCCTATTTGTCCTGGCTGTGGATCTAAGAAATTTGAGCGCCTTGATAATAAAAATGTCAAAGTAAGATGTTTGACTTGTAATAAGATCATATCCATCTGATCCCAATATCTATTCTGAATGAAAAGTAGAATTTGATAGAATGATCTATAAAGGATGAATTTTTCAGCCATATTATGGCAAAAAAATGGTGGGATGGAGTAGAAAACCTAGAATTTGATATAGAATCAATTGATTATAGAAAGTATCTAAATTGTCCAGCTTGTAAAAAAGTAGAGCTTTATTGCCCTGAGCATAGAAAAGAAGTTGAAATACTCATCCAGTCAAATACTCGAAACAGATTCAAATAAACCATTCAAAGTAAAAATAAAAAAGAACGAGTTACAAATGAAACACAACTACCAGGCATGTTAGGTAATAGCGTATTCTCGTTCAATATTATTATGTACCACGAAATACATAAGAAATTGTTTGTAATTTTTCCCAAACAGCGCCTTAGTAAATTTCTTCATTAAAAAAACTATGAAGTAAAGAAATTCTGTTTAGCAAAAGCACTGTTAATTTTTTTTATGGCTTCATCATTTGTTATATGACCTAAATTCCAATTGAGCACAACCTCAGCAACATCATTTAAAATGAATGTAACTTTTTCTTGAAATTTGTTTTCTTTGATAACTCGAGCCATCTGAGTTAATATCGATGTAAAATTAGTTAAGAAATTGTTTGTAATTTTTTCCAGACATTTCAAAGCCAAAAGACTTTAAATTTGCAATAATTTGATGGCTAGCATGGTAAAAACTTGGAAAGATGATGATGTAAGCCTAGATCCTATCAAAAATCAGGTTATTGCTGTCATTGGGTATGGAATTCAAGGTAATGCTCAAGCAAATAACATGAAGGATTCTGGTCTAAATGTAATTGTTGGATTAAAAGAAGGGGGCTCTAGCTGGAAAAAAGCCCAAGATGATGGCCATAAAGTAATGCCAGTGGCAAAAGCCTGCCAAGCGGCAGATATCATTCATGTCTTAATACCTGATATGGTTCAAGCCAAAATTTACAAAGAAGAAATTGGACCACATCTATCTGAAGGAAATGCACTTTCTTTTTCTCATGCTGCGGCAATTCATTGGAAATGGATTGAAGCCCCAAGTAACGTAGATGTTATTATGGTGGCACCAAAAGGACCTGGTTCCAAAGTAAGAGAAACATATCTTGATGGATTTGGAACACCTTCAATTGTTGCTGTCAATCAAGATTATACAAAGACTGCATGGGATAGAACATTAGGAATTGCAAAAGCAATTGGTAGTACAAGAGCAGGAGTAATACAAACTACTTTCAAAGAGGAAGTTGAGACAGATTGGTTTGGTGAACAAGCTGATCTATGTGGTGGTTCAGCTTCGATGATAACTAATGCATTTGAAACACTTGTCGAAGCTGGTTATCAACCAGAAATTGTTTACTTTGAAGTTTTACACGAGTTAAAATTAATTGTAGATATGATTCAGCGCTATGGGATTGGTGGAATGTATAGACGAGTTAGTGAAACTGCAAGATATGGCGGTCTTACGCGTGGACCAGTTGTAATGAACAAAGAAAATAAAGAACAAATGAAAAAAGTTTTGGGTCAGATAAAGGATGGTACTTTTAACGAAGAGTGGTTAAGTGACTATAAAAAAAATGGTAAAAATGCTTTTGATCGTTATATGAAAGCGCTAGAATCCCATCAAATTGAACAAGTTGGCAAGAAGATGCGAAAAATGATGTGGCCTGACTCTACAGAATAACTATTTTAAAATAAATTTTAAATTTTTCTTAGCTTTGAAACACCACTTGTAATGTGTTCAATAATTGAGGTTAGTGGTGTTCCAGGTCCGAAAACTCCTGATACTCCTGCTTTAACTAGTCCCTCTTTGTCTTCTTCTGGAATTACTCCACCTCCAACTACTAAAACATCCTTGATTCCTTTTTTTTGCAAGGCTTTTACAACTCGTGGAAAAAGTGTATTGTGAGCACCATTTAAAAGACTGAGGGCAATAGCATCAACATCCTCATCTTCAGCTATTTGAGAAATTCTATCAGGGGTGGCAAATAATCCAGAATAGATTACCTCCATTCCAGCGTCTCTAAAGGCTCTACATAGTACCAATGCTCCCCTATCATGTCCATCTAGGCCTAATTTTGCAACTAGAATTTTGATACTTCTAGAGGCGGTTTTTTGCTTCATATTTATCAAATACATCTTGAGAACTTAAAATCTTTGTTGGACTACGAAGAAAAATATCATATTAGAACAGAAGAAAAATCTTCCATACTTTGATCCCACCCCAGATTATATCTAAGCAAAATAGTTCAATGGTATCTCGCTAAATCAGCTAAGAATACAACATATTATCTGAAAGGGACAAATAGAGTAAATTTTTCATTCTTATCGTAATCATGATTAGACCTGTCAATTATTCTTTAGAATTTGAACCAAACCTTAGGAATTTTACATTCAATGGAAAAGAAACAATCGAAATAAAAATCTCAAAACCTACTAAGATAATATCCCTTAATGCTTCAGAGCTGAAGATAAAAAAGTGTCATATAATCTGGCAAGGTAGAACAGTAAAGGCTACCTCAAAAATTGATGAAAAAAATGAATTACTCACAATTCACTTATCCCAAAAAATCAATGATTCTGCACAACTTTGTTTAGAATTTATTGGCATACTCAATGATAGGCTATTAGGCTTTTACAAAAGTGAATACAAAGACGCAAGAGGTAAAAAAAAATATCTTGCTACTACTCAATTTGAAGCTGCTGATGCAAGACGTGCATTTCCATGCTGGGATGAACCAGAGGCAAAGGCTACATTTGATATAAGTATTATTACTGATAATAATCTTACAGCAATTTCTAACATGCCTGTTATATCAAAGAAAAAGATTGGCGGCAGATACAGATACAAATTTTCTAGAACTCCAATAATGTCAACATATCTTATTTATTTAGGAGTAGGCGAATTTGAATTTCTTACAAGCAAACTTGGCAAAATACTTGTTCGTATTGTTACAACAAAAGGTAACAAATCAAAAGGAAAACTTGCTCTTGACTTTACTAAAAAATTTCTAAGATCTTACGAAAAATATTTTGGCATAAAATACCCTTTGCCAAAGCTTGACATGATTGCAGTTCCTGATTTTGCTTCTGGTGCAATGGAAAATTGGGGAGCAATTACCTTTAGAGAAACTATCTTGTTATATGATCCGAAAACTTCCTCTACTAAAACAAAACAATTCATCGCCGAAGTAATTTCTCATGAACTTGCACATCAATGGTTTGGGAATCTAGTTACTATGAAATGGTGGAATGATCTGTGGCTAAACGAAAGCTTTGCTACCTATATGGCAACTAAAATAGTTGATGAATTTTACCCACAATGGGATCTTTGGGACCAATTCTTAGAGACATCAATGAATGCTGCAATGATGCTAGATGGCCTAAAAACCTCACATCCAATTGATGTCAAAGTTAGAAAACCCTCTGAGATTAGAGAAATTTTTGATAGCATTAGCTACGATAAGGGTGGATGTATTTTACGAATGTTAGAACATTATGTTGGAAAGGAAAAATTTAGAACCGGTTTACATCATTATCTTACAAAACACAAGTACCGAAATGCAGCAGGTCATGATCTTTGGGATTCCATTGGCAAAATATCAAAAAAACCCGTAAAATCAATGATGAATAGCTGGATCCGCCAAGTTGGATTCCCATTAATAGAAGCCAAAAAGAAAAATTCTAAACTCGTCTTGACGCAAAAACGATTTTTACTTGAATCAGATAAAAAATATCAAAAAGGTTCCTGGCAAATTCCTGTTTCTATTGGTACCGGAAAAAGCGTTACACCAAAGTTGATGAGTAAAAAAACATCATCATTCTCTCTGGGAAAAGAACTTTTTCCCGTTGTTAATTCTTCAAAAAAAGGATTTTTGAGAGTCAAGTACGATGAAGAGTTACTTTCAATGTTAAAACCACTTGTAGAAGAAAAGAAACTAAACCATATTGACCGATGGAATATACAAAATGATTTATTTGCAATCTGTGTTTCTGGAAATGAAAATATTTCTACGTATCTTGATTTTACAGAAGCATATATTCAAGAACAAAATTATCTTTCTTGTGTTAATGTAGCAAATAATCTAAATTTTCTTTACTTTATTTCATTTCATGAACCTTTTGTGGCCCACATAAAACAATACACTCATAATTATTTCAGACAACTTTTTGATACATTGGGATGGGATGCAAAAAAAGATGAAAAACACACAGATACATTACTTCGAGGAATGGTACTCACAGTACTTGGAAAATTAGATGACCAAGAAATTCTAGAAGAAGCCCAACTAAGATTTGACGCTCATCTTAAAAAACAAGAAACAATTAAACCAGATTTACTCGAAGTAATCTTTTCGCTTGCAGCATGGAATGGAGATGATAGTACTTTTGAGAAACTGATTCAGATTTACAGAAAATCTTCTAGCCAGGAAGCAAAATTACGAGTACTTACAGCCATGTGCTACTTTAAAGATGAGAAATTACTCCTAAAAACTCTCAAATTCATCTTAGGTAAGGAAGTTCGTTCCCAAAATCTAGCTCTTCCAATAATTCGTATTGCAGGTAATCCTTATGGAAAAAAGATCATGTGGTCTTGGCTAAAAATAAACTGGAAGTTCTTAAGCAAAAAATTTGGTCAAGGTAATCCAATTGCAAATAGAATTGTGGCAAGTATTTCGTTATTTGCAGACGAGACAATGCAAAATGAAATTAAAAATTTCTTTAAAAAGAATCCTACTCCAGGAACAGAAATGACATTAGCGCAAACACTAGAACGAATTAGAATCAATTCTAAATTTTTAAGACAAATAAAAAATGAATTCACTAAATTATAGATGATTATTTATGGCTCGAAAATTGATTCTAATTATTTCAATTATATTAGTGAGTGTTTTAGCTATTTTATTTTTAATTGAATCATACTCTATTGATAGAGAGTTATTTGCAAATACATTCATTGTAGATGCAATCTATCTAGAGGAGGAAGGTTATGTCGAAATATCTTTCCTTGATAATTCAGGCAAAACAAAATCAGTAGTGCTTGAAATATTAGGAATGCCTGAATCATTTCAAAAAAACTTTATCGGCTCAGAATTTTCCGAAAGAGTGCCATTTTCTGAGACTCCAAAATATGGTTGGAAAACCAATCCAGTAACCTTTGTAGTTGAACATGAGGAATTTGGCAAAATAGGAATAAAAACAGAAATTCATACCCCAAGTGAACCCCATGCACCAATAATATTCAGCAAAATGTGATGGATGTTCGTTACCTGCAAGATTTTATTGTAGGTCAAAGAAATATCAAATAATTGGATCTTACAACTGATTTAAAAAAAGGCAAACGAGGAGCTATTGCAAAAGCTATCTCATTAATTGAAAATGATCCTAAAGCAGCTAGAATACTAATCAAAAAAATATTCAAAAGTTCAGGAAAAGCAATGACAATAGGAATTACCGGACCTGCAGGTGCAGGAAAAAGCTCTTTAATTAACAAAACTGTAATGCATCTAAAAAAACTGGGAACAAAACCTGCCGTTTTAGCGATAGACCCTACAAGTCATGTCACTGGGGGTGCAATTCTAGGTGATAGAGTTAGGATGATTGAGTCAACTGATTCAGGAACATATATTCGCAGTATTGCATCAAGAGGAGCAACTGGAGCAGTTTCAAACTCTTTGCGAAACAGTATTCGTATATTAGAATATGCAGGGTTTGATCCAATAATTATTGAGAGTGTGGGTGCAGGTCAAACAGAAATTGAAATTGCAAAAATTGCAGACATAACGGTAGTTGTTTTTAATCCTTATACTGGTGATAGTATTCAGACAATTAAAGCTGGATTGACAGAAATTGGTGATATCTACATTGTAAACAAAAGTGATTTATCTGGTGCAGCGCAGCTTTTTCAGGCTGTACAAAACTATATTGGAGATTCTCAAAAAAATCCCGTGATTTTGATGACATCTACTAAATCGTCAAATGGCATACTAGAATTTTCAAAAATTTTATTGAAAATGATGAAAGAAAAACAAAAGACCAAAAAAGATACTGAAAAACTTCGTCTAGAATCTGAACTAAAGGATATTGTTTTAAATAATATTAAAAACAAAATTGATTCTATGTTTGCCTCTGGTAATAGTTATTCTAAATATCTCAAACAAGTTCAATCAAAAAAAATGAATCCATTTGAAGCTGCAGATAAAATCTCAAAAAATATCACAAAGTGATTTTTATGAAAAAAATAAAACCTCAAAACAAAAAAACATATTTCACTGATTCTGAAATTCCTATAAAACCATTTTATCAGGTACCAAAGAAAATAAAAAAAGAAGAGCCAGGAAAATATCCCTTTACTAGAGGAATACATCAAGAAATGTATCGTGAAAGATTTTGGACAATGCGTCAGTATTCAGGATTTGGGGATGCGGCACAAACAAATAAGCGCTTCAAGTTCATGTTAGAAAAAGGTCAAACAGGTCTTAGTATGGCATTTGATCTCCCAACTCAGATTGGGTATGATCCAGACTCGCCTCAAGCAGAAGGTGAAGTTGGTAAAGTTGGTGTTTCAATTTCGTCCTTAAAAGACATGATGACTGCATTTGATGGAATTCCATTAGGGAAGGTAAGTTCATCGATGACAATTAATTCAACTGCATCAACATTACTTGCTTACTATATTGCAGTTGGTCAATCTCAAGGATTTAGCAGTAAAGAGCTTCGAGGAACAACTCAAAATGATATTCTAAAAGAATACATTGCTAGAAATACCTACATCTATCCACCAAAACCCTCAATGCGTTTAATTGGTGACATGATACAATATTGCTCTAAAGAGGTTCCTCAATGGTATCCAATCTCAATTTCTGGATATCATATGCGAGAAGCTGGGGCAACTGCAATTCAAGAAGTGGCTTTTACTATCGCTAACGGCATTGAATACATTCAAACTTGTATCGATAGAGGTTTGAAGATTGATGATTTTGCACCAAGACTGTCTTTCTTTTTTTGTTGCACAATAGAATTATTTGAAGAAGTTGCAAAGTTCAGAGTCGCAAGAAAAATTTACGCTAAAATTCTCAAAGAAAGATTTCATGCAAAAGATCCAAAATCTCTACAATTAAAATTCCATACTCAAACAAGTGGTGAATCATTGACTGCCCAACAACCCGACAATAACATTGTCAGAGTTGCAATTCAATCTCTTGCAGCAGTTCTTGGGGGAACTCAATCATTGCATACAAACTCACGAGATGAAGCACTTGCTTTACCTACACAAGAGTCGGCAAAGATAGCACTACGTACGCAACAGATAGTAGCTCATGAAAGTGGAGTTACACGAACTGTTGATCCTATGGCAGGCTCATATTATCTTGAAGAACTTTGTGATGAAATCGAAGATGGTGTATGGAAGTATCTAAAAAAGATAGAAAAAATGGGGGGTTCTATAAAAGGAATTGAAAGAGGCTTCTTCCAGTCTGAAATTCAGCAAAACGCTTACAGATTAAAAAAAGAAATTGATAATAATTCCAGAGTTATTGTAGGCGTAAACAAGTTCTCAGAGGTAGAACCTACAAAACAAGAACTTCTTCGTATTGATGATACAGTAGAAATCCAGCAACACAAAGCGCTTAAGAAATTACGAAGCACTCGAGATAACAACAAAGTGGAGCACGCGTTATCTAAGATGCAATCTATTGCTGAAAGTGAGGAAAACTTGATGCCATACATTCTTGATTCAGTAAAGGTATATGCTACAACTGGCGAGATTAGTAATACATTCAGAGAAGTATTTGGAGAGTACAAACCTAAGGAAGTGTTTTAAATGAAAATTGATCATATCGCAATTGCTGTAAATAATGTAGAGGAAGCTGCAAAAATCTACCAAGAGGCTCTAGGCGTTGATACCGTTGAATTTGAAACCGTAGAATCAGAAGGGGTTAAACTTGCAATACTTCACTTGGAGAATGGACGAATTGAGTTGATGCAACCAATGAATGATGAGAGTCCAATTAAGAAATTTTTGGATCAAAAAGGTCAAGGGTTGCATCATATGGCTTTACAAACTAATAACATTGAAGGTGAAGTAGAAAGAATGGAAGGATGTGGAATTCAATTTCTAGGCAAAATTAGACCAGGCTCCGAAGGAACCAAAGTGATATTCATTCATCCAAAATCTCTTAGCGGTGTTCTAGCAGAACTATGTTCTCATTCAAAATAATGAAAAATTGAAGATCCCAGCACGACCTTATCCTTCCATCATCTTCAAAGTATCTGACGCAGTAATAATTCCAACAAATTTTGATTTTTTTGAAACTAAAATACATTTTGAGAATCTAATCAATGGAACTAAAGCATTTGCTGGAGTGTCGTAATCTACTATTGGTGGAGGAGGATCCATTGTTTCAGACAGCTTTGCATGTTTTAACTCAGACTCACCAACATCTGCTAAATGTTTCATTATTCCGTCATCAGATACTACTCCAACAGGAACATTTCCATCAAAAACTGGAATCTGACTAATCGAGTATTTGTGCATCTTTTCAATTGCTTCAAGCAGAGTATTAGTTGGTTTTATTTTCACAATGTCCTTGCTACAAAAATCACCAGCTTTGTAGGGGGATGTCTGCCCTTCAAGAGTAGCTAAATTATCAAAGATTCTTTTTGCAGTTTCATAGCTTGGCTGACTGCGCCCAGATTCTATTTGATTAATCATAGATGTGCTAACGCCAGCTATGCTTGCAAGCTTTTTTTGAGTAATACCAAGTTTTATCCTTAATTGCTTGATGGTGTCTATTCTAGGTAGCATTTGAAATTAGAATTAGGGTTATTGGTTTTAAACCATTTAACAAAAACTATCGTCTTTTTGCCTTCTTTTTGGTCACTTTCTTTGATTTTTTAGCAGTTTTTTTGTTTTTAGAACCAGACGGTTTAGCAAGAGCTGCCTGAGCTGCTGCTACAATAGCTATTGGTATTCTGTGCGGTGAGGCGCTAACATAGTCTAGGCCAGAATGATGGCAGAAATTAATGGAACGTGGGTCTCCTCCATGCTCTCCGCATATTCCTATCTCAAGTTTAGGTTTAATTTTTCTGCCCTTTTCAATAGCGATTTTCATTAAACTTCCTACTCCGTTTACATCAAGGGATTGAAATGGACTAGTTTCAAGCAACTCTTTGTCTAGATACTCTGGAAGGAATGTTCCTTCCGCATCTTCTCTACTAAAGCTAAATGTTCCTTGTGTAAGATCGTTTGTTCCAAAGCTGAAAAATTCTGCAGTATCCGCTAACTCGTTTGCTGTAAGGGCAGCTCGTACTACTTCAATCATAGTACCAAAATTAATTTTAATTTTCATATTGTATTTTTTTTCTATCTCTGCTTTTATTGAATCATAAATTCTTTTGATAAGATTTAATTCTGTTATGCTGCTTACTTGTGGAATCATTATCTGAGGACGTGCATCAACTTTTTGCATCATTAATTCAGCTGCTGCCTCAAAGACTGCCCTTATTTGCATTTCATAAATTTCTGGATAAGTAATACCTAAACGTACTCCACGATGACCCATCATTGGGTTTATCTCAGCTAAATCTCTTGCTCGCTCTAGAACAGTTTTTGCTTTCTCAATCTCGGGAGTTATGTTTTGTTGTTCTAGTTTTCGTAATTTATCTGCAAGTTCTTCTGGATTTGGCAAGAACTCGTGTAATGGAGGATCAAGTAATCTTATGGTAACCGGATATCCTTCCATTGCCTTGAGAATTTGTAAAAAGTCACTTTTTTGTAATTCTCCTAGTTTTTCTAAAACTTGTTTTCTTTTTTCAATTGTTTTTGCCATGATCATATCAACAAATAATCCAATTCGGTCTTTTGCATTGAACATCCTTTCTGTTCTACACAAACCAATCCCCTCTGCCCCATACTGTCTTGCTAATTTAGCACCATCAGGAGTATCTGCGTTCCCACGAATTCCAATTTTTTTTGCTTTCTGTGACCAATTAAGAATCGTCTTAAAATCCTCAGTTATCTCTGGCTTTATTGTAGGAACTGCTCCTAAAAATACAGTTCCAGTACTTCCATCAATTGTAATCACATCTCCTTCAGAAATCACTCTTTCATTTGCTTGGCATTTTCGTGCCTCATAATCAATTTTTAGCTCATTACAACCAACGATACAGGCCTTTCCCATTCCTCGAGCTACTACTGCAGCATGTGAGGTCTTTCCTCCTCTGCTAGTGAGTATTCCAACTGATGAAAAAAATGCAGGAACATCTTCCGGCTTTGTTTCTTCTCTTACCAAGATCACACTTGTACCACTATCTCCTTTTTCTACAGCTCTCTTTACATCAAATATTGCAACCCCACTTGCCGCACCTGGAGATGCAGTAATACCTTTGGTAAACCGTGCATATCCTTTTGCATTTGGATCTATTGTATTATGTAACAATTGTTCAAGCTGATCAGCATTCAAGCGAAGTAAAGCTCTATCCTGTGTGATGAGTTTTTCTTTTGTCATATCTACAGATGTTTTAACCATTCCAGCTGCATTCATTTTTGCAGAACGAGTTTGCAATAGGTAGAATTTACCTTGCTCAACTGTAAACTCTATGTCTTGTGGTTCTTTGTAATGTTTTTCAAGATTTTTACAAGTATTGAGTAATTGTTTGTAAGTGTCAGGTAATTCTAATTCTAGTTGATCAACTGATTTTGGAGTTCTTACTCCAGCAACAACATCTTCGCCTTGAGCATTTACAAGATATTCTCCAAAGATCTTTTTTGTTCCATCAGCTGGATTTCTTGTAAATACAACTCCGGTCGCACTATCATTACCCATGTTGCCAAAAGCCATGGTTACGACATTTACTGCTGTCCCATCTGCAATGTCTTTAGTAATGTTGTTTTTATTTCGATAAACTATTGCACGCTCTCCCATCCAACTATCAAAGACCGCTTTTATTGCAAGCTCTAACTGCTCAAACGGATCGCTTGGAAATAGTCGACCAGTGTGTTTTTCACAGATTTTTTTGTATTCAAATACAACTTGCTTTAGAGCTTTTTCATTTAATGCACTATCTGCTTGAACCGCTTGATTTTTTTTGGCATGATCTAAAACTTCATCAAATTTTTGATCATTAACACCAAACACTACCTTGCCAAATAATTGGATAAACCTCCTATACGAATCCCATGCAAATCTTGGATTGTTGCTTTTTTTGGCTAGCCCTAAGACAGTTTCCTCATTCAAACCAAGATTAAGAATAGTATCCATCATACCAGGCATAGAGATTGATGCTCCTGAACGAACTGAAACTAGCAGTGGGTCTTCTTTTGAGTTCCATTTCTTCCCAGTTTTTTTCTCAATTTTTGCAATGTTTTTTTTAACTTCAGAAATTAGATTTTTTGAAAGTGTTTTGTTATTCTCATAGTAATTTTTACAAACTTCAGTTGTAATTACAAATCCTGGAGGTACTGGAAGCTTCAATCTAGTCATTTCACAAAGCCCAGCTCCTTTTCCACCTAGCAGCTTTCTATTTTTTCCATCGCCTTCATCGAAAAAATATATTGATTTCATGTGTGTTTGATTTTCCTAGGTTATTCAATGAAAAAATAGGGGATTTTAAACCATTGCCTTTGCAAATTCTTCAATAATTTTCTGCCAATTTTTGGCTTTTACAATACCACTGGCCACAAGTATTCCTTTAGATCCAAGCTCAATTGATTTTTTTACATCTTGCCCAGAAACTATTCCAGCTCCACACAAAAGTTTTGTTTGATTTTTTGCACTCTTTACTGCAGTTGCTGCTAGAGTGATTAATTCCGGCTTTTCTTTTGAAACAGCTTTTCCAGATCCAATCAGCTCAGGCGGCTCTATTGCAATATAATTTGGATTAAGTTTTACATACCTTGATGCTTCAGCCACATTTTTGACACAAACAACAGATATCATTTTGAGTTTTTTTAATCGTAAAACCAATTGTTCAATCTCCTTACTAGAAATTCTATGTTCGCTGTGATTGATTAGGGCTCCTTTTACATTTGATTTTTTTAAAAGTTCAGGTATAATGAAACCTGTAGTACTGCCTACTTCTGCATTATCTACATGCTGAGCCAGAATCGGTATAGAAAAGGAGGTTACCTGAGATAAAAGATGTTGAGGCGGGGCAACTGCAATTTTAATTCCATATTTTTTAGATACACTTTGTGCAATCTTAACTAACCTAGTTATTTTCTCTCCAGATATTTCATCATAATTTTTACAATTAATAATAAACAACTAGTTTTTTTTGTAATGATATCAAATAAAAAGAAAGTGGTTAGTCTCCATAATCCACACTTTTCATAACATGTTCCTTAGGGGGTATACGAATCATAAAGCCACAGTGGGCACATCTGTGAGTTGTTTCATATTTACCTTCTACGGTTGGAATTGTAACGTATTTGGTACAACTTGGACACTGTCTTTGAAATGCCATTCTGAAAATTATAGTCACAATTTATGGTAATATCGCCTTGTGTGTTCATATCAAACACGCCATAAGATTGAAATTCTATTTTAACAAAAATCTGTATTTTTTATACTCTCATTTTGTGACTTTCGTACCTTAATTTCATAATTAGTACTGTCATGGTTAGTGCTATGGCAGCAACGTTTACCCCTATGATGTAGGGATCATCTTTTTCAACACCATACAGAATCCACAAAAAAGCTCCTACAGCTATCAGAATCATTAAATATTTGGATACATCCTTAAGCATTTTTGTACGATATCCTTTGATAATCTGAGGAACCCACCCTGCCAGTATAATAATTCCTGCAACAGTAGCTAAAATTCCTAAAGATAATTCATCAAATAACATTTTTCACCACTTAATTCCAGAAAAACTGGTCCAATCCTGTTTGCTTTGGTTTGCCAAGTATTGTATCAAAATCAAGATCCATCGAGGAGGTTATTTGGTCTAGTGTACTTTCCATAAACTCCATATACTTTTTGGAATCAATCTCGTCTTGTCTTGCCATCTCAACTGGCTTGACTCCAGGCTTGTTGATAATTTTAACATATGAAATAATGTCGCCTTTTTTTATTTCTCTAATAGATTCAAGTAATTTTGCTGCACGAATATGTTGAGGTACAGTCTTAACATATTCTGATGGTGTTTTACTTATCATTACATTAAATGCAAGCTCAGAAAGTGGAATCTCCTTTGCTTCTACTTTTTTGACGTATTCTGTGATTTTGTTACTGATCTGTTTTTTTGCATTTGTAAAATCTTCCACCGATTGTACCTGTGAGAGAATATCTAGTAGTTCATAAAATAACGTCTTGATAAAAGGAGGAGTATGGGATTTTTTTCCAGTTAATCCTTTTACATCAACTTTGCCACCCTTTGTTACTCCAAGATAGTTTTTCTTTCGGCTACTAAGTACAACATATCGATATTCCTTATCTACTTCTAACTCTACACTGTGTTCTTTTTTTGCCCACTCAATTACTTTTTGGATTTGTTCTCGAGTAGGATTTTTAATAAATAGTGAATCAGTATCGCCGTATAGAACCTCTATTTCTAATTCTTTGCATCTTTTTATAGTCTCTAAAATTGTATGCCTTCCAATTGCAGTAGTAGCTTCTGCTGCAGGCAGAAAATATAATGGGAATATTTCAGCCCCCATCACTCCATAGCTAGCATTAAGTATTACTTTGAGTGCTTGGCTAACTACATCGTATTGCTGTCTTTGTTCTTCTGATAACGATTCATTTTTTGAGAGATGTTTGTAATAATTTACTCTAAGATCTCTTAGTGAACCTATTAAAAGAGATGTTAACCCATTGTGTTTTGTACACACCCAATGATTTGTTTGCGGTATTGTATTTTTTTTACATTCTTCATGTGGGCATCTTACAGTTTCATATGATATATTTTTGACTTTGATTATGCTGGGATACAGACTGGCAAAATCCATAACAGTCACGTTAAAATGAATTCCTTCTGTTGGTTCAACTACTAGGCCTCCTCTGTATTTCTTATCTTTAATTATTGCATCGCTAACTACTCCTACTGATTTTTTTTCAAGCTCAATTCTTTTTGGTATCAATGCATTACGTTGTCTGTGTTCGTAATAGATGAGGCTCCTAATCCACTGGGATACGCCCATTCTTGCAATGTCATCAATTGGCATTCTTGCGATTCTAGAAACTACTACAAGCAGATTCATCAATAAATCGTTGTTAAAGCTAATTAGCTTGTATGTGAGTCTAGCATCATTAAAACAATAATTTGCTGTCTGGTAAAGATTCAAATCGGCAAGCTCAATCCCATAATCGATTTTAGTTTCATCTAAGAGAGCTTTTGAAACACTATTCAAAGAAAAGTCAGTGTATTTGTGGCTGAACGCGTAAATCTGAAATGACCTATTCGAAAGGGTTCGGTATAAATCAATATGGATTCCCTCCTTTAGAGTTGCAGAATCTTTCATCATGTAGAATGGATTTTCTTCTTGTTTGATTCCTAATCTTTGAGCACGATTGTAAAGATATGGCATATCAAAATCGTCCCCATTGTATGTAATAACAAAAGGATACTCTGAAATTTTTTTAAATGCATCTAAAATCATCTCTTTTTCTTTATTTTCATCATAAAACTGCACTTTAACATCTGAAGGAAGATCGTTTTTACCTTCCTCGGCACCTTCTTTTCTTAAAACAAATACTTGTTTAAAATTATCAGTTCCTTCAAATCCGATTGCTGTCACTCTTTTGTCTGCAATTTTTGCATCAGGTATTCTACCAACTTCAGCTTCTACTTCGATATCAAAGCTTACCCGCTTAATTTTTGGTATGGGTTGATTGAGAAGATCAGCCCACTCAGAAACATATTTTTGAAATTCTTTTGAATCTACCATTCCATCATCTGCAGCTTTATCCCATAGTAGAGTTTTTAATGCCAGACGAACTTCATCAGAAATTTGTAAATTTTCTGGAATTATTTTTCCATTTTCAATTCTATAGTATTTGCCAACAATTAGTGATTTATCGTATAGATAGTTCTCATAATATTTTATATCTGATTCCCATGTATCAATCAAATTACGAATACTTTTGTCTGTTCCTCCAATTGCCAGAGGGTTTGATACAACAATTTTTGATACTGTGATTTCACAATCATTTATCATATCATGTTTTTTGACTGATTCAATTTTTTCAACATCATCTCTATCGGAAAGAAAATCTAATTCATCTGGGTTTAGCTTTGAGTAACAATACGGCTTATGCCCAGTTTGATCTGGCCAAAGAATAATTTTTTGTGATTCTGGTTCGTAAAATTTTAGAACTGCTGCATTATTTTGACTATTATATGTTGCAGATACCAATAATGATGCAGGGACTGTTTGATTTTCATTTGATTTAGCTACTTGGGGAGTCACACATTCACCTATTTGGGAATTAACTTTTCATTATAATTCTCGATTAATTTTTTTGCCCAATACTCAATTTTGGTTTTTTCAAGTGTTATTACTTTTACTCCTGCTTCTTCGATAAGTTCATAATCTGTTTCAGGATAAGTGTCAAGGCATACCATTTTTTTAATACCTATGGTGATTGCCATTTTAGTGCATTCCAAACATGGTACAAAAGTAGTATACAGGATGGCACCTTCTGAACCAGCTTCAATTCCTAAAATTGCGCAATGCATTATCGCATTGGCTTCTGCATGATTGCAAAGACATCTATCTAATGAAGCCCCTGATTCGATTTTGCCTTCCATTCTTAGCTGACAGCGCTTGCAACCTCCCTCAAAGCAATTTTTTATACCTGGAGGAGTTCCATTATATCCAGTTGCAATTTGCCTATGATTTCTAACAATTACTGCACCTACGTGGCGAGTCATGCAGTTTGAGCGTAATTTGGCAAGCTCTGCCTGTAGCATGAAATACTCATCCCATGTTGGTCTCTCAAAAGAACTACTCACAGCAAAAATGGCGTTTCCTATAATATATGAATTTGAAACTTGCTGATTCTTTGATAAATTTTCAAAAAATATAGCGATAATGACATTTTGCGATCTAAAATAAATAGATCGCTTGTTAATTTTGAGGCTGGCGGGCATATGAAAAATCTCTGGTTAACAAGATGGCAAAATGGGCTAAAGATGGTTTCATATCCCAACAAGAATTTTTTAATGCTTTATCATTCATAGTCAAGTAACTCAGGCTAGCACAGTCTATTGATATTTGAGCAATAGCTATCAATTGATGACACGAAACCATAAAATCAATAAAACTTATCATCAATTTAGAGAAAGATGTCTTCAGAATATCTAGAACATAGATTTTTACAAAAAAATACTATTGAGAACAGAGACTATCAAGTCAATTTAGCTAATCAAGCAAAATCAGAAAATTGTCTTGTGGTCTTACCTACTGGTCTTGGTAAAACTGCAGTTGCTCTTCAAGTGATAGCCGAATTTCTTACAAAAGGTACTGGAGGAATATTATTTTTAGCACCAACAAGAGTACTTGCAAATCAACATTATGAATTTTTAAAAAATAATCTAACCATTGAAGATATTGCATTAATTACAGGCGAGGATCTAATAAGCAAGAGAAAAAAACTTTGGATGAATAGTGTAATTTGTGCAACGCCAGAAATTACAAAAAATGATTTAGACCGACAAATTGTTTCTACTGACCAATTTAGTCTGGTAATTTTTGATGAGGCTCATAGAACAATTGGTGACTATGCTTATTCTGGAATTGCAGAACGATTTGCTACCTCCAATGCAAGAATTATGGGTATGACTGCAACGTTACCTAGCGAGAAAGAAAAAGCAACTGAACTTATTACAACTCTTAGGATCTCAAGTATAGCCCAAAGAACAGAGGAAAGCCCTGATGTTAAACCCTACATTCAAGAAACAAAAACAGAGTGGATAAATGTAGAACTGCCGCCTGAGATGAAACACATTCAAAGTTTGATCAAAAAAGCACTTGAAGAAAGATACAAGGAGCTAAAAAGAAACGGTGTCAACGTTACAGATAGTAGATCCCTATCGCAATTACTTAGACTACGAGATTATGTTTTAAGACAGAACCGCCGTTCTGCAAAACCTCTCTTTACTGCAATTAGAATCCATTACGCGCTTAGTATTTTTGAATCTCATGGAATAACGCCATTTCTGAGATTTTGTGATAGAGCCAGTAAGAAAAAAGGTGTAGGAATACGGGATCTTTTTGAAAATGATCAAAACTTTACTCAGGCTATTCTTTTGGCAAAAGCTGCTCAAGAAAAAGGGATTGAACATAGCAAGATCCCAAAACTAAAAGAGATTTTACAGTCAGTAGATGGCAAAGCTCTAGTCTTTACAAGTTACCGCGATTCGGTAGAAGTAATTCATCAAAAATTAACTGAAATGGGAATTGAGGCTGGATTTTTAATTGGCAAGGCAGGAGAAACTGGTTTAAAACAAAAAAAGCAAATCGAAACTGTACAAAACTTTCGTGAAGGTGTTTTCAAGGTATTAATTGCAACAAGAGTTGGTGAAGAGGGACTTGATATATCAGAAGTGAACCATGTAATTTTTTATGATAATGTACCTAGTTCTATTAGGTATATTCAAAGAAGGGGACGTACAGGAAGAAAAGATGCTGGTAAACTAATTGTATTAATTGCAAAAGATACAATCGATGAGACATACTATTGGATTGGAAAAAGAAAAATGACCTCGGCCAAAAACATGGGAGAAAAAATGTCTAAAGTATTACTAAAACAAGTTGAAAAACCTAAAGCAGCACTTGATGCTTATTTCTAATTTATCCTAGTCTTTTGATTATATGATAGCCAAATTCTGATTTTACTAGTTCTGATATGGCTCCAACTTGAAGCTTAAATGCTGCTTCTTCAAATGGCTTGACCATCATTCCTCTTCCAAAATATCCCAGACTCCCATCTCTTTTTGCGCTCCCTGAATCAATTGACAGCTCCTTTGCTAGCTTGCCAAATTTTTCACCTTTTTTTATCCTTTCAAGAATAGCCAGAGCCTCACTTTGCTTATTTACCAAAATATGGGAACATTTTATTTTATCTGACATGCTTTATCCTTATAGTTTTTCATTAAAATATTATTCTAAACCCCAACTTGATTTTCTAAATGGTATAATTTTGATAAACGGGGCCTCATTTTCATCCCAAGGTTGATTCCTAACCCATTCAAATCTATCATAGAATTTTTTATATAATTTTGAAAATTCTTTCCCATTTTCAATAATTGTTACTTTTCCCTGCATACAAACTGCCTTGTGTGCTTTGTCTTTGTAAATGTCAATTGAAATGGCAGCATTAGGGTTATTGAGCAGATTTTTGTACATTCTAGTATCGTAATCTGTAGCAATGAAAATTACCCCATCTTCATAAAGATACGAGACAGGCTTGACATGAGGTATATTATCATGGGATGTAGCTACTCTGCATTCTTCCATTTTATTTAGAAATTCTATCTCTTTTTGCGAGAAGCGCATTTGGTATTTTATGAATAGGACGATACTTAATTAATTTCGCTAAATTACTTTACAGTTTGAATAAAACTATAATTTTTTGTTCGTGGGAAGGATGGGATTGCCTCAATGTTCGTAAGTGGAATATGGCTGTAAGTTTTTGACACGGATTGGTAATCAGTTTTCTCGGTATAATTACTTAGGTCAGACGATTTATGGTTTGATTAAAAAGGTTGAAAAACAATCCAAGAAAAATCTGAATAATCAAACATGAAAATTGTGATCTAACTTAACTAGCATATTCACTTTCTAAAATTCTAGCGAGAAATTTGGCTAAGAAAGCATTTGCAGCTTCAAACAACAAGTATTGGGCTTTTATTCCCATTTGGCCTATATGGGCATGGGCATTTTTTAGAATTGAAAAGTTGAGGTTAGGATCCTTGATTATAGTTGGAATTTCTGCAATTAATATTGGAATTAACTATGTAATCCCTTTTCCTTATGGTTTGATAATAGTACTAGGGGGTACTCCCTGGGTCGCATTTTATTTTCTAAGAAAATGGACAATAGACTGGAATGCACAATTTCCTCTAGATAAAGAAGTAAGTTTTGATGAAAATGAATGAAGAAATAAAAAAAATTCTTGTTCCAATAGATAACTCCCCAAACTCCATTCGGGGATTAAAAAAAGCAATTTATCTTGCAAGGCAATGTGGTGCCTCTATTACAGCGTTTCATGTTCTAGAATTACCAATGACTAGTGTAATACACATAACTAATTCCATGTTAGAAAATGGTATTAAAAAAGCTTATAAGATAATTTCTAAAAGTATAAAGATCTCAGACAAAGAAGAGATAGGTGTAGATTATAAAACATCTTCAGGTAGACCAGGTGCAGAAATTGTAAAATTTGCTCAAAAAAATATGTTTGATCTTATTGTGATTGGTGCACGTGGGTTAGGATCTGGCAAAGAACTGCTTCTTGGAAGCGTCTCAAGCTATGTAATTCATAAATCAAAAATTCCTGTTCTTCTAGTTAGATGAAAAATAAATCAAGAGATAATGAAAATAATATGGCTTACCACAATAAACATGAAGACCTTGTCTAATGATATTGGACTGTCTGAATGTAATAATGAGAAACAATTTTTGAAAAAAGAAAAGAAATCTGAATAAAATAGGAAATCATAACTACAAGAGTTATGTTTACCAAGTATGCTGAGAAAGTGGAATCTTTTTGCAACTATAATAGTAGCAGTTAGTGTAATTACAATTCTATCCATTTCAGCTGAAGAGCCAGAACCTCCATCCATTCCTGAACCTGAACCTGCACCTGCGCCTAAACAAATACCAAAACCAGATCCGATTGCTGAATCAGAAGTTGATAAACTTAAAAAACAAATTGCTGATCTAAATCTCGAAATCAAAGAACTTAAAATGAAAATAGATGAGTTGAATGAGGAAATAAAAAATCTAAATCAGATTATTATAGAACAAATTAAGGTAATTTACAAGTGGGTAATATCTCGATAATTTGGGAATCTGAACTATCTAATTAAGAAATAGGAAATCCGAATAAAATCTAAATCTTCCCAGCCGTTTCATAATATAAAAAGTACGTTTAGAATTAGCTTTTCTTGTGAAAATGAAACCATCAGGCGTAATTTTGTACCTTTGTGCTAATATTTTTATGGATTTATGGCTATTTTTGATTCTGGTTTGTCTGTCTTTTTTTGGACATATTCAGAGATATCAAGCAATTCTTCTAAACTATAGTAAGCAAATGAAAATCCGAGGGGCCATGCTCTCATCCCAATAGCAATGTCCTATTTCCCCTCGGATTTTTCTTTTTTACAGAATTAGCCAAAAATTCGTTCTCTTATATGAGGAATTTTTTTGTAAACCATGTCTCTGATTTTTAGCTGATCTTCTGGAGTAGGAAGGCCTTGTTTTATCTGAACTAGCCCCATAATGCCAGTTGTTAAGGCCGATCCAATAATTAGTCCATAGACAAATTCATTAGGATTTTCTACTTGAATGATATCCTTATTTTGTTCGATTTCTTGTAAATGTGCTGGAATTGTTGCAAGAGCACCATCTAATGTCTGATTGATGAGTTGTTCTAATTGTTCGTTTTCGCTCATAATTGGCGTGAAGTCAATTGGGTAATAAACATGAACCTAAATTTTAAAATTTCCAGTCTTGAAATAGATTTTTAATAAACCTAACTTTTAGCACAACTATGTTTTCTTATTTCACTATTGCTACTGCTAATGAAAAACTTCCCATAGTAGTAGACAAATTCAAAAATATCATCAAACTTAAAAATGAAATAGTAAAAATTGAACATGAACTAAATTTAGCCTTAACTCCTACTAGTACATTTGAGCAGTATGTAACAATAAAACAAAAACTAAATTCCGCTGTAACAAAATTCTATCAAGCCATTGAAGACCTTGAAAATACAGGTGTTGTGATTAAAGGAATTGATGATGGTCTCTTAGATTTTCCATCAAAACGATTTGATGATGAGATATGGCTTTGTTGGAAAGAGGGTGAAAAAGAAATAAAGTTCTGGCATGAAAAAGACGTTGGATTTAGTGGAAGAAAACCAATTAGTGTTAGTGATGAATCCTTAGTGTAATATTACTTTAGTTTACTCATTACTTCAACATACTTTTTTTGTAACTCTCTTAATTCAGCTTTCACTGAATTAAGTTCGTTTAGTGTGACTTTATTTTTTTCATTTACAAGATCTACCAATACGTTTACAGTACGGAATATTCTTCTAGATTCATTTAGATCTCCACCTCTAGCTAATTCCTTTTTAATGATGTCAATTGCCTCCTGTTCTGTTTTTATTTTATTTTGTAATGCTTCTTTCTTTTCAAGACGATGTAATTCTAGCTCAATATCATCAATTTGTTCTACTTTGAAATCATACTCTGACTGAGCTTGGTTAATTTGATTCTTAAAATGAATTAAATTATTTTTGATTTCTTCACGCTCAGTTTCTAGCTTAACTAATCCCTGTTTTAATTTAGTAACTTTAATTTCTTTGTAATCAAATTTATTCAGATCAAACTTTATTTCTTGTTTTGGAGGGTTGAGGATAGATATTTCCTTGTCAAACCGCTCATAATCTTTTTTAAATTTATCAAAACCTGATTTTTTTTCTTCAACATACTGTCTTACTAAATTAGTATATTGAGCAGTGTTACTGAAAGCATCTTTTACTTTTGGGGCATCTTCTTCATATGCATCAAGGTTTTTCTTATTAATTCTCTCAATGATTACGGATCTGTCTGGAACTTCTGCTATTATCTGATCCTCTAATTTTTGTCCAAGAGTTGGAATTTCTTCCCATTCATCTTCTTCGGTTAATCCTGATTCTGCTTTTTTTATTCTCTTCAGGTGCTTTTCTAACATATTCTTTTTGAATGGTCATTAAATATGACTAGTATGTAGTCTAAAGCGAACGGACACTTCTCAAAATTTGCTTTGGCCTCATATTTTCAAAATACCAAAAAATGTTTAGAGGGTAAAAAGTAGGGTAGGTAGTATGTTGTCTGCGTGGTTTCGTGTAATTCGAATTCGGTTTCTATTATCTTCAGTAATTGCAGTATCTGTAGGGCTTGCCATTAGTTGGTGGCATATAGGTCAGATTGATATTTTGTATGCAATAATGACTATGGGTGGTGTTGTTTCCCTACATGCTAGTGTTGATCTTCTCAATGACTATTGGGACTTTAAGCGTGGGATAGACACTCAGACCCAACGAACCAAGATGAGTGGTGGCACTGGCGTTCTTCCTGAAGGCTTACTTCAACCTAATCAGGTATACCGCGCAGGACTTGGTTTTCTTATAATTGGAGCTCTAATTGGAAGCTACTTTGTAATTATTGATGGAATAGTAATTGGAATGATACTAGCATTTGCTGTGGTGTCTATCTATTTTTATTCTACAAAAATTGTTGACTCTGGACTTGCTGAAATATTTGTAGCAATAAAAGGAACGATGATTGTTCTTGGAACATATTTTATTCAAACTTTAGAAATTAATCTTACAACAATCATGGGGGGAATTTTTATTGGCGTATTGTCATCTCTTGTCTTGTTTATTACTTCATTCCCAGATTTTGAAGCAGATAAGGCAAAAGGAAGAAAGACCCTAGTCATATCTGTGGGAAAACAAAAGGCAACGATAGTGTTTTGGATTTTTCCTATAGTTATTTATTCTATATTAATTTCTGGTATTTTTTATGAAATCTTTCCAATTTATTGTATTATTTCAATAGTAATGTTTCCACTAATAATTAAAGCTGGGCTCTTGCTAAAACAAAATTTTGATAATATCAATAAACTCATACCTGCAATGAGTTATACAATTACTTTTAGCAGAATAACTGGAGCCTTATTTGTTATTGGTTTTCTTTTAAATCTCTAATATGTTCATTAAAAACATACAATGTGATATTACAAGTTTTTCATAAATTTACTTCTTGATTAGAGTAATAGTAATTGACGATGAACATGACGTAGCTGAAGTTTTGTGCGAATTTTTAAAACTTAAAGGCATTAAGGTTTTGGGACGAGGTAAAAACGGAGAAGATGCAATTCAATTATATCGAAAACTACATCCTGATCTAGTTTTGATGGATCTAGTAATGCCAAATTATGATGGATTTTATGGTATTGAAAAAATTCGTGAATTTGATCCAAAATCTAAGATAATGATCATTTCAGCATCATTGACTCACACATATGTTCAAAAACTGCTAGAGATGAACGTCAATTCAATTTCCCTTAAACCTTATGACCTCAATAATATCATTGAAGTAATCCATAAGGTAAACCATGGAATTGAAGTTAAAAAAGTTCCAACTGCATTTTCCAAAAACAATTAAACCATCCAGTTTTCCAAACATATCATGATAGATGGTCATGCCACCCCAGAGGGTACCGCTGAATTTTTAAAAAAACATCCTGATGTAAACCCAAAAAATTTTCGAAAAATACATGGATTGACATTATCAAATATAGGCGTCGGAACTTACCTTGGAAATCCAGATGCACAGACAGACGAATTGGTAACAAACGCTGTAAAAAAATCTATTCTTGCAGGTATCAATGTTATTGACACTGCAATAAACTATCGTTCTCAGAAAGCAGAGCGTTCTGTTAGTAAAGCAATTTTGGAATTAATACATGATGGAAAAATTAATCGGAATGAGATCTTTATCAGCACTAAAAATGGTTATGTAACAAATGATGGTGATATTAAAGAGGATTTTTGGCAGTATGTAAACAGAGAATATGTTGCAAAGGGAGTAATTCAAAAAAATGACATTTCATCTGGCTACCACTGCATGACAATCCCCTACCTTGAAGACCAACTTGAACGTAGTAGAAAAAATTTAGGGCTTCAATGCATTGATTTAATGTATCTTCATAATGCAGTTGAGGGCCAAATTCAAGACGTTACAAAAGAACAATTCATGAAAAACTTGCGTATGGTTTTTGAATTTTATGAATCTAAAAGAAAAGAAGGAAAAATCAGATTTTATGGAATGGCTACTTGGGAATGCTTTAGGGTTCAACCAGACAATCCAAATTTTTTAGAGTTATCTGAGGTCATGACTCTAGCAAATGAAGTTGGAGGTGCAGAACATGGCTTTAGATTTATCCAATTACCATTTAACATGTACCTTGATCAGGCATTAATAATGAAAAATCAGTCATTTGATGGAACACTTGATTCGATTTTACAAGTTGCAAAAAGTTATGACATAGGCGTTTTCACAAGTGTTCCTTTAATGCAGGCAAAGCTTCTCTCACCAGGTGTAATGCCTGAGTTTAATGATCTTAAACCATCATTGAGGGCTTTACAATTTACTCGTTCAACGCCTGGGGTGCTCGCTCCTCTTATTGGACACAAGTTAGAACAGCATGTGAATGAAAATCTTGAAATTATGAAAATTCCCCCAATTACTGAAATTGAATTTCAAAACCTAGTCAAAAAATTGAGATCATCTCAAACCAGCTAAAATTTATTTTTCGTTATGATTCGTGAATAATTCCACCAAAGTTTAGAATTTCGCTTGAAATGTTTGGCACATGTTGGTCAATTTCTAAAACATATCCTTCAGGAACATTTGCTTGGATGAATAGCTGCTCTCCACTAGACGGTCTATCTTTATCAGCATACACTATTGCAAGTACTGCTAATTCATTATTATCAATATAATTATCAAAATTTTGATTTATTATCCAATAAACAAAGGCAGAAGTACTTGTAGGCTTTTGTGCATCTACATAGGGATTATTATCAATCATGCCCATGTTCTTTGCATCTTCTACTGCCTCCATTAGAGAATCATAGGTTTTATTACGTATGCTTCCAACATAGATATCATCATAGTTGATCATATAATTCTCAACTTTTACAAGTTTGTATGACACATCCATAATTTGCGGATCCACATTAACTGCACCATCTGAAGCGGTTCTAACCGGTGTTGCAGTTGCCATTATTTTATGTGAAGATACATCTGCAAATGCAGAAATTTTTCCTGCTATTACCAACCGTTCATCTATTTCATCTAATGCATCATCTACAACTTCTTTTTGTGTATTGGTAACTGATAATCCTATGTTTACAAGTAAAATTACCATAATTACTGCGATTGTGAAAAAGGCAGCTATGCCAGTATTGTAAATTGGGAATACTGCCCTATGTAGTTTTTTCATTATCTTATCCTATAATTTCAAAGTAAGATGATTCAGTATTTTCTCTCGTATGTTTACTGCGAACAGACAATTTCTCCAAAAGTTGACTCTAGATTCATGTTAGAATCTTATAAATAGTAAAAACCAAAGTGGATAACTGTGCCTGTTGATCCTGTGTGTGGAATTGAACTTGATGAAAGTTTAGCTCTTATTCATGAACATCAAGGAAAAAAATACTATTTTTGTTGTAATGGTTGTAGGAAAATATTTATTAAAAAACCACGAAAATGGAAGAAAAATTCTTAGATAGGAAAACTACCACACATTATACAAAACTTTGAATCGTATTTGACTTCGAATTGGCAATTTGGACATTTAGTATTAGAAGAATGTAACTTGTGGGGTGGCTCAAAATATTTTCTGTATATCTCATAATAATGAAGCGATTCTTTTGATTGTATAGAAACATTATCAGAATCTTGAATCTGTTTAAATTTTGTATTAAAAACATCTTCAGAAATTAACGTGTTAAATAGATGTGTTAATCCTGTAGTGCCTGCACCATCTTGCATTGGAGATTTGTCACGCCAAACTATAGTTTGAGGGAGTTTATCTTCAAAGGCTTTTCGTAAAATCCACTTTCCATATTTTTTTCCATCTTTTTCTCTTACTTTCAAATTTACAGGAATATTTTTTGCAAAATCTACTACGTTTTTATCAAGAAATGGAGTTTCCACCGTGATCCCTAATGCCTGGCCAATTTTTTTTGAGGAAAAATGCATTATTTTCCATATTCTTTCAAGATCTTTTTGTAGTTCAAGATCATTTTTTTTCAAAAAAAAACTATATCCTGCAAAAAGTTCGTCTGCTCCATCACCTGTTATGATACTGTGTTGGCCATTTTCTTTAATAGACTTTAATGCAAGATATATCACAACTGAATTTCTAATTTCTATATCATTGAAAACCTTTAGAATCTTAATAGTCTCCTCAATGGCCGACAATAGATTTTCAATACTTACTATTTTCATTTCTAATTTGAGATTGAATTTTTTTGCAACTAGTTGACAGAATGTCAAATCCGTTGCAATAAAATCTTCTGTACTAATTGAAATTGCGTTACATCTTTTTTCCTTAAGAAAGTATGCAAGAATGCTACTATCTAGCCCCCCAGATAAGGCAAGGGTTCTTGCTTTGCAAGCCGACGTGGATTCTTCTAAAATATCATATAGTTCTTCCAAAAATTTTTGCATTATTAAACATTGAATCTGAAATTATATAGGTTAACCTAATTTTGTCAAGGTAAATAAAAAAAGTGTAGACATAAAGCTCGCAATCTTCGTATGTACCTTTAAATATTTTATCAAATATTTTTACTACATGTTACTGCCAGCAGAAATTGAATCAAAAACTTTGATTCCTGCATTGCGAGCAATTTTGGCAAAAAAACTTGCTGAAGACCACAAAATTAGGGAGGATGAAATTTCTAAGATGTTGGGAGTAACACAGGCAGCTATAAGTAATTACATTAGAGGTACAAGAGGAGATCCAAAATTGATTGCCAAACTTTTATCTCAAAAATCGGTTGCAGAAATGATCTCTGAAATTAGTGAGAACCTTGCTTCCAATAAAGCGTACACTCCAGCAAGTTTATCAAAATTTATCGGTTTATGTAACTACATAAAGTCAAGCTTGCTGATTTGCGAAATTCATCACAACCTCGAATCAAATATTGATGAGGCTGTATGCAAAGAATGCGAAACTATGCTTCTTAAAGGACCTGGTAGCGTCTATTAGATTACTAATTTTTTTGTAAAACAATCTCAATAGTTGAAAGCATTTTTCCAATGCCTGCAGGCATTTCAGTATCCACCACAATTTTTTGAATTTTTGAATTTCCTTTTAGCATTTTTTCAGTAATTATATTGGCTATTGCCACTGCATTTGGAATAGAATCCCCCTTTGCTCTAATAATTACTTTGTTTGATTTTCCTAAAAGAGAAATTACATTTATGGCTTCTATCATCACTGGTTCACTATGAACATTAAAAATTGGTAATTCATCATTTTGATTAGCTGAAATGGATGACAATAATTTACTTTGACCAGAATCCTCCATCATGCTCAACCCAATACAGGAAAAATTCTTGAGTTTAAAAATATTATCGACGAATCATCCATTAATCGAAGTAATCAATGGGTATATTTTGAAAATCTCCGTTTGGTAATTTTCTTCTAATGATAATTGGAATTGCGCGTTGTTCAAGTTCTTCTAGTGCAATATCTAGTGATGTACCTGCCGTTTTTGGAATTTCTATAAATGGAGGCGCACCAAGCGAAAGCTGCAAAGCTCTTGCTCCCATAATTCGAGCCTTTTCAAATCTAGTTAATGTTGGAGGTCCTATCATTATTTTTCCTTTTCCTGTTATCTCAATTTCTTTAGCTTCATGAACTGGGTCTATTTCTATAATTTCTCGATTCTCAATTACTTTGCATTCTTGATCTAAAGCGGCTAACTCTTTTTCGGATAGCTCTTCTTTTCCTTGTTTTATTTTTCTATAAGCTGTAATGGCATCATCCACACTTTTTCCTAATTCTGATCCATCCTCTCCATTTTCTTCAACAGGTTCCTCAACTTCTACTATTGGTTCGATTATTTCTGTTTCTTCAGCTACTTCAGACAAGTATACAATTTTCAAAAAGCGGTAATATAATCGAATACGGACTAAGACACAAGATGTATCAGGATTTTTTGTACATGTCCTAAACCCTAGTGTTTATCTATGGAACTGAGACGCTACGATAAATGGAACAAGACTCTGTATCGAAAATCAAACTTATTCTAGAGTTACGAGGAAAGGCAAAACTAAACTGTGAACTAAAGCGACATCTTTCTCCAAGGACAGTGGGGATTATCTCGAGATGCTTACCATTAGAAGGAAATGCGCATTTACTAGGTAACAGTATAGCTTATTTTGAAACTTCAATCGAATCAGGTATTGATAGACCAAGAAAAGAATTCAAAAAAGGTGATATTGCTTTTTTACCCGCAAATGGAAGTATTTGCTTTTTTTTTGAAAATACATTTTCAACGAAAACCATGACTCCAATTGGAAAAATTACTTCAGATAGCACCGTTTTACAGAACATAAAACCAGGTGATGTGATTTTACTTTATACAGACATTGGTTGATAAATATGGTGGCCACTGTAACCGCCAACTCTTTTGACAATGCCTTCTTTTGCTAATTTTTTCAAAAATGCATTTGCAGCAGAAATCTTAACTCCAGTCTGTCTTGCAAGGTCTTGAATTGTAATTACCTTTGCACTTTTGATATATTTCATAGCTTGTTCTTCATTTACAATTACTGTGATCTCAGCTTTTGAAGAACCCTCTGCTGATTTTTCTTTCTTTTTTCCTTTCTTTTTTATATCTGATTTCTTTGAAGAATCATCAGTCTGAGATTTTTCCTGTTGAGCTGGTGATTTCTTTTTTGCTCCACCCATAGAAAAATTTGAAAATTTATCCTACTTATAAAGGTGGAGGCTATTCCATAATTTATTTTTCTTCCACGCACTCTACAAATATTTCTGTATAATCATAAACATAAATTTTTTCCATATATGGGAAAAGTTCTTCTCAATTCAATTTTTCCGTGAATTTACTTGATTTTGTGGTCGGTTGTATTCTAAGTGTTAAAACATCAAAAAATCTTCATAATAATAATTGATTTATTCAAACAGGTTAGTAACTTTAATTAAAATTCTTACACCGCTAACATTTCAACTATATATAATATCATTCCTATGAGAAATTATGGGAGTTATTGCAAAAGGAGCAAAGTGTAATGTAGGTGATTGTAATAATGATGGGGCACGTTCACTAAATGCCACTAAGGTAGAAAATGCGGGTTTGCAGGTTTCATCAAGTGGGAAAAAAACCGTTCTTTGTAAAGAACACTATAAAGAATGGAAAAAAGCATCAAAAGATGATCGTGATCTTGAACGTGCAAGATTTGACAAGTTCTAATTTCTTTTTCTATGTTTTACACTATCAACTTTAGATGGTGATTCACTCAAAAACTCATCTCTAAGATTGTTATAATATTGACCTAGTTTTTTGTAAAGCCTCTTTGGTTTTCTTGGTTTTTGGTTACTTAGTGCATATAATGCAAGAATAGGAAAAGCAATAGTAGAATCTGCGTATACAGTTATCATATCATGGTAAGCATCTTGCACTTTGCCCCAACTTTTTCCTTCTTGAAGAGTTGCTCCTGAGAGTCCACCTGTATCGGGGCGTGCATCGGTAATTTGAATAATGTAATCCTGTCCTCCATCATTTCTTTTTAATATTTGATCTAAAAGAGGTCCAGTTTGCTGTGCAGAATTTTTAGGAACACCGCCTCCTAATTCAAGAATCCCTGATTTTTTAGAATGATAAACAATTGCTGCTTGCTCAATTATCTCCCTGACAAAATCCAAGTTGTATAATTTATCTCTAAATCTGTGTACAGCCAAATTCATAGCAAGTGACGAATCAAGTAATGCAGGAACATAAACTGGTACGTCATAGTCATATGCAGTTGTAATGAAACTTCTTTTAGGATATTTTGCATTTTTCTTGCTAATCTTTCCCATAAGGTTACAAAATTCTGCACTAGTAAACGGTTTGTCAGTAAGATTTTCTTTAAACATTTTCTGCACTACTTTATCTTCCGCCTCAAGCGTTTCATAGAACTTGATAAAAACATCTCGAATTCTAACAATTTCCTTTTCATAAAGTTTCATATCATCAACTTCATAATGACCTTGTTTTACAGGAAAACCCCAAGCAAAATGATCTTCATGGTATACGTTTGCACCAGTTGTAACTATCCAATCCACAAATCCTTTTTCAATTAGAGTCTTGATTATCCCCCCAAAACCAACTGGTGTCAATGCCCCTGAAACTGTAAGGCAGATTACTGCGTTCTCTTTAATCATTTTAGTATAAAGTTTTGCAGCTTCTCCAAGTTGCCTTCCATTAAACCCACTTCGAGCATAGATCTCCACTAGTTCTTCTATTTTCATTTTAGGATCTAGTTTAATGTGCGGAATGTCTTTGCCATGAAAATGATGATGATCCACAAATGAAAAAATTTCTAACACTAATTAATACTTGCGAATTAAAATTATGTTCTTATGAGGCACATGAATCAAGCATAGGCAGTAAAATGAAAATTATCGATGTTTCTAATCCTCTGCGAGTCAATCGTTTACCTGATAACTCAGTAATACTGCTTTCTCAAGGAAATTACTCTGAACATGGATTTAAGATAAAAAAAGTAGAGCTTCGACTTTATCTCGAAAAAACAGATAAAAAACTTGGACCTTTTTCATTGATTACTTCATTTGTGGAAACTGACAAAGGTACAATTGAAATGACATATGAGGAAGGCTATATTGGATTAAATCCTCTTGAAAAGATAAAAGAGTTTCTTATCTTAAACCTAGGAATATCTGGAATAATTTTACGTTCTATTATATCTCTTGAATCGTATCAGAAATCTAGCTAAACCCTGTTTATTTTCTTTTACAAACAAGCGACTTTATTCTCTTTTTGTCTATAATATACAATGACTTTACAGGTTAACAAAGAAAGAATCAAAGCCATTGTTATAGATGATGACGAAGATTCATCAGATTCAATTTGTCAAGCACTTGAAATATCTGGAATAAATGTAATCGGTAAAGGTTTTGATGGAGAGCAAGCATATCAATTGTATAAAACACTGACACCTGATATTGTTATTTTGGATATGAATATGCCTAATTATGATGGAGCGTATGCTCTTGAAAAAATTAAGCAGGATTATCCAAATGCAAAAATAGTAGTAGTGACTGGTTTTACTAATTATACGTTTGAAAAAGAACAAGCCGACGCAATTTTTACAAAACCATACGATCTCGAGCCCTTTATAGATACAGTAAATAAAATTGCCTTAGCTACTCCAACAATAGTAAAATAAATTATTAAAAAACCAGTAAATAACTCTAAAATTCACTTGATTTGATAATTTTTTAATTTTAAAGTATTAGATACCTTTATTTCAATAACCTATGAGTGTCAAACTGTGCGTATACTCCAATTACATTGTAACAGTATAGAATTCACTCCTACGAAAAAAGAGATCAAATCAGCCGAAGAAATTACGCCAGAAACAAAACATCTTGATGAAGTCGTTGTGACCTTTATTGCTGTAGAAGAAGGCGATGATAAGACCGTTGCAAAAAAAGCTATTACAGAAATTAAAGATTCTATGGCGAAGGTTGGATGTAAAAAATTATTGTTGTATCCTTATGCGCATCTCAGCTCAAAACTTGCATCACCAACTTCAGCATTGTCCGTTCTAAAAGAAATGGAATCCCTTGCTATTGATCTAGATGTTTCAAGAGCACCATTTGGATGGACAAAATCTTACAAATTAGATGTAAAAGGACATCCACTAGCTGAAAATTCCAAAGTAATTACTAAGGAGGAAGGAAAAGACGACACTTCTGAAGCAATCAAGTCTGAATCCAAGATTAAGTCATACTGGTATATTATGAGTCCAGATGGAACAATGCAAGAAGTTGAAAAATTTAATTTTTCGCCATACCCTCAACTGGAGATTCTAACAAAATATGAAGCAGCGAAGAAAAGATCTGTTGATGAACCTCCCCCACATGTTAAGCTAATGAAGAAGATGGCAATTGCTGATTATGAACCTGCATCTGATTCTGGTAATATGCGATTTTATCCTAATGGAAGACTGATTAAATCTCTAATAGAACGATACGTATCAGAAAAAGTTCTAAACTATGGTGGATTTGAAGTTGAGACTCCTATAATGTATGACTCACATCATCCCAGCCTTGAGAGTTACTTTAATCGTTTTCCTGCTAGACAATACAACATTAATTCTGAAGGTAAACAACTAATCTTGAGATTTGCTGCTTGTTTTGGGCAGTTTTTGATGGCAGCAGATTTTCAATTATCTTATAGAAGTTTGCCACTAAGACTTTATGAAATGACAAGATACAGCTTCCGACGTGAACAATCAGGAGAACTTGTTGGTCTTAGAAGACTGCGTGCATTTACAATGCCTGACTGTCATGCCTTCTGTAAAGACATGAACCAAGCAATTGATGAATTTAAAAAACGATTTGAATTATCACGTGAAGTACTTCACGGTTTAGGATTAGTTGATTCTGATTATGAGATGGCAATACGATTTACAGAGGAATTTTACAATCAAAACAAACAGATTATTCAAGAAACTGTCAAAAAACTTAACAAACCAGTTTTGATAGAAATGTGGAAGGAAAAATTCTTTTATTTTGTATTAAAATGGGAATTCAACTTTATTGATAATCTAGGCAAGGCATCAGCTTTGTCTACTGATCAAATAGATGTAGAAAATGGAAAAAGATACAATATAGAATTTTTTGATGAACAAAACAAACCACATCATCCAATCATTTTACATAATTCTCCTAGCGGTGCAGTCGAACGAATAATTTATGCACTTCTTGAAAAGGCTGCAAAGGATACCAAAGAAGGCAGAAAATCTCATCTTCCATTCTGGCTGTCTCCAACTCAAGTAAGACTAATTCCAATAAATCCAGAATTTTTACCATTTTGTGAAAATTTAGCTGATAAACTTACAGAATCTAAAATAAGAGTAGACATTGATGATAGAAATGAAAGCATTGGAAAAAGAATTAGAGAAGCAGAAACTGAATGGATACGATATATTTTGGTAATTGGAGAAAAAGAAGTTAATGCCAAAGATCTTAATGTCAGAGATAGAGAAACTGGGGAAGTCAAACAAATTGTATTTGATGACTTTGTAAATAGGATACGCGAACAAATTAAAGATAAACCATTTTCAGGCCTTAATTCAAATCGTCACATAACTTCTAGACCACAAATAATGGTTTAGCATCGTTCACTTTAGGTGCGTTCAATTCAAACAGACTAAGGCAGAAATCATCTAGGACTAAATTTAATTTAGAAAACCTATGGGATTGAAAATACTTGTAGCAGAGGATAGCCCATCTATTGCTTTACTATACAAAAAATCATTGGAAAAACGAGGTCACACAGTAATAATTACTGAAAATGGATTAAAATGCCTCTACCAATACTCTGATGATTTTAAAATTCGTGGAGATGACAAGAAAAAAACTTCACTATATGATCTAGTAATTCTAGATCATAAAATGCCAAGAATGCAGGGCACAGATGTCGCAAAAGAAATTATAGAAATGAATCCAAAACAAAGAATTCTATTTGTTACAGGGTATGTTAAAGACATGATGAAAGGAGTACGAAAAATAGGCCAAAAAATTGAATTATTGCAAAAACCTTTTCCAGTTAATGCAATGATCCGCCAAGTTGAAGGAGTCAATGCAAGGTGGATAAAAAAAATGGTTGAAAACACGGCAAAAGAACCATGGGATGGAGAAGAAGGACTATCAGAAGTTCTTCAATAATGCAATCGCTTTGAATTTATTATAGGGTGGATTTTCTATTATCTTGTGTTGATAGATGAGCTTTCTTGACTTGTACATGAATGGAAATCCCTTAATTACAAGCCCAAGTGAGGAGGGAGAACCATCAACTATTATGTATGGAGTGCCTTTTGATTCTACCCACTCTTATCGACCTGGGACAAGATTCGGGCCTGACGCAATACGAGAAGCATTTAACAACATAGAAATCTTCATGCCGCAGTTTTCAGTTGATTTAGAATCAGTTAACATTGAAGATTTAGGGAACACAAAACATACTGTAGTTGCAAAAGAAATGCTTGATATGGTATCCAAAATCACATCAGAGCTACTCAAAAAAGAAAAACAAATCATCATTTTAGGTGGAGAACATCTAATCACTCTAGGAACTTACACCAGTTTTCCAAAAGAAACAGGTTACATTGTTTTTGATGCACATTATGATCTTCGCGATGAATACGCTGATACTAAACTTAGTCATGCTGCATATTTGCGAAGAATAATCGAAAAACAAGGCTCTGATAGAATAATCCATGTTGGTGCAAGGTCATATGTTAAAGAAGAATTAGCATTTAAAGAAGAGCACAAAGTAAAGACCATCTCTGATTGGGATATTCGACATGGCAATGGTCCAAAGTTAGTAAAAGACGCAGTCTCAGTATTTGACAAGTTGTATGTTAGCATTGATCTAGATGTATTAGATCCTGCATTTGCTCCAGGTGTTGGTAATCCTGAGGCAGTAGGGATAACTTCTAGAGAGTTATATGAAATGATTTCTTCTCTTAAAGATCAAAAGATTACGGGTGCAGATATTGTAGAATTGAGTCCAACATTTGATAACGGTGCAACCTCATCAATGGCTGCAAGGTTAATGTCAGCAATTATAGCTATGAATGTGAAGAAATAACTTTTTGATTACTCTGAAAGTCGTCTGAATTTTTCAGGAATGATTCAAGTATTGCCGAGTCTGGATTGTTAGGCACTTTATCATTATTTGATTCTTGTTGAGATTTGAGAGTCATTTTATGAATCATATGTGTAGTTATGACCATGTTGATTTTTTGTATATATGAATAAAGGATGTTGTGTGTTCAAAAAAAATCGACAAGGAACCATGCCTAAATACTAGATTGAAAACTTTTGGTCATGAATTTTTTTATATATATGAAAATTTAGGGGAATCACGTGTTAAACAACCTTAGGCATTCGTTACAACCGTATTTAGAAAAGATTGGAAGCGGATTTGCAGCAACCGGTCTTTCTCCTAATTTTTGGACAGGAGTAGGAATTGCATTTGCGTTTGCTTCAGCAATTGCATACGGCTTGAATATTGAGTTTGCGCTAATCATTGGCGGCGCTCTTTTACTAGTATCAGGATTTTTTGATATTGTGGATGGCCAAGTTGCTAGAGTTACTAATAAGACATCAAAGAAAGGTGCATTTCTTGATTCTATATTTGATAAAATTGCTGAAGTTTTAATATTTCTTGGAATTTTAATCGGTGGATTTGCAGAGCCATATTTAGTGTTGTTAGCAATCACATTATCTTTGTTGGTTAGTTATGCTAGGGCACGAGCAGAATCACTTGGAATAAAACTTCAAGGGATTGGTATTGGAGAACGTGCAGAAAGATTGCTAGTAATAGCTATAATTGGCATGATTGGATTCATGGAATACGCAATAGTGATAGTGATTGTAATAGCTGGAATAACCTTAATTCAAAGAATTCTTGCTACTACAAAACAATTGAATGAATAATCTAACGGAGTCTTCCACGATCTCTTCTTTTAGATTCTGATCTTATTTTCAATATGCCAAAATGTATGGCACATGAAATGCAATACCATTTTAAGATTCTAGGTGATGCGATGTAGGCTCCTTGTGCGCGTAACTCTTTTGCAAGAGTGTGCTCTACTAGATTTAGTCTAGATGTAACCTTTTTTGCTTTATCACTAGGTACAGTAGCACCACAATTTGTACACTGAATACGGGTAGAAGATCCCTTTCCACCTTTTCTACGTCCTCTACTGGCACGCTTTAGTGGCATGAGATATCCTCCATTTTCTTCCTAATATGCTTGTGTTTTTACTGATGATTTCTACGCGAGTCTTTTATTGAAACAAGACAAAAATCAGTAAGATAGGAACGTGGGGAATCTTATTGTCCTCACTCTGTCTGACCGACCATAGCCCTTTGGTATGAGCTATTTGGGGATTATTTCCTAAAAATGCTCTGCCAAAGATACAAATTTCATTTAAAAAATTTAAAGTACATTTTATTAGGAATAGCATGAAAGGATTATGCCACTCGTGCTTGACGTCTAATGTTGAGCTCGTCATAGTTAAAGGCAAAATTCTATGCAAAGACTGCCATAAAAAAATAAAGGAAAACTAATAATCTCATTAAATTCGTAGTAAGAAATGAAATTCGCTGTATTTTCTCATTGCACCATTGATACTATAGAACTTGACACCTCTTCTAATGAACAGATTGGTGGGGCTGCATGCTATTGTGGCATTACTGCAAGAAACCTAAAGTTTGATGCCAAAATTCATACCAAGTTTGGAAATGATTTTCCAAAGGAATTTCTTTTAAGAAATAAAATAGAATTTGAAAATGCATTATCTGAACAACCAACAACTAGATTTAAAATCACAATTTCAGGATCAGATAGAACATTATCTCTTCTAAACACATGTGAGCCAATTGAATATTCAAAAACAAATGCTGATGGTATTGTTATTAGTCCTGTATATCATGAGATTACAAATGACGTGTACAAAAAAATTAAACAAGATTCAAGTTTTGTGTTACTAGATCCTCAAGGATTCCTACGCCGAACAGATTCTGAAAAAAGGATCATTTTAGAAAAAACTGACATTGATCTATCAAAAATTTCTACAACAAAGACTAGTCCTGATGAGCTTTTTTGTCTAACAAACAATATTGGAATTGAAGCTATGAAAAATCTTCAAAAAAAGGGGAGTCGAACATGTTATTGTCACTAATAAAAGAGAAATTACTATGCTTGTAAAAGATAAACTATATTCTATTACTCTTCCTAATCTAGAATTATATGATACGACTGGAATTGGAGATATTTTTTGTTCAACATTTTGCTGCACCATGTTAAAAGAAAAGGATTTTTTTTGGGCTTTGTGTTTTGCAGGAGGAGCAGCTCAAGCAGCAATTGAATCTAAAGAAATTGGGCTAGAAAAAATCCCTGCAAAGGGTGCTATAGAGACTAATGCAGCATATTTCTACAATCAAATAAAATTTAAGCCGGTCTAGTTTTTATTGAACAAAATATTGTAATTGTTTTATGCAAATTGGTATCTTTGACGCAGGAATTAACGAGTCTGCAGTCAAATCTATAAAAAATGAATTAGACAACGCAGGAATTCGTTCTTTTACTATTAGTTCCCGTTCCAGCCCCAAAACAGCTGATTGTATTATCGTCCTAGGTGGAGATAGAGGGGTTAGAAATTATTTTCATGGAAATGATGGTTCAAACATTCCAGTATTAGGCATTGGCGAATCTGAATCAAGTGGTTTTTTAGCTCAGATTGATCTAAAAGAGTTTTCATCATATCTTAATCGATTAAAAAATCAAAATTACAAAATAGAAGAGGTACCAAGAATTGGAGTAAAAATTGATGGTAAAAACGCATATCCAGTACTCAATGATGTAGCAGTCTTTACTTCTAAGAGTGCCACCTTGATGGAATACACTTTGCGAGTAAATGGTGAAGAAGTATGGCATGATAGTAGCGATGGTGTAATAATATCGACTCCAATTGGCTCTTCAGCTTATTCTATGTCAGCGGGTGGCCCTGTAATTTTTCAAGATTCACCAGTTTTTGGAATAATCTCTGTAAACTCTCTTGATGTGACTAGACGTCCTCTAATTGTTTCTAACGAAAGTCTAATTGAAGTTGATGATATCTCGTCTAGACTTTACTGTGAAGCGATATTAGATGGGATAGACAGGTACAAAGTCAATAAAACTTTAGAATGTAAGAAATTCAATCCTGCCAAAATCATCAGAATGAAAAAGGACTCCACTGCAATTTCTGCTCTTGCTAAAAAGGTACATCTTGCTGAAGATCTTCTCCGCATGCCTCCAAGCTCAAAATTGTTACTAAAGATTCTCGAATATGAAGGTGCTATGACTCAAAAAGAACTTTTAACTAAAACAATGTTGCCAGACCGGACGATAAGATTGGCACTCAGTCATCTATTAGGCAAGGGGTATGTTAAAAAGAAGGTTTCAATTCGCGATGCTAGACAAAAAATCTATGAAATTTCTAAATTAGATTAACTAAAAATAGAATCCACACTCCCACACACTAAAATTCAAGCGTTTTCGTTATGAGCAGAGCATGTTATAGTTACAAATCTGCTAGTGATGTGTTTTACTTGCAAATTGGATTCTATCGATTCAATGGAAAATTAAAACAATACACTTACGAATCTATCTCTGCTTGTAACGCGAATACTCGTCTCATGTTGGCCTCAAGAACTACCAACAAAACTGACGATTCCTGGAATATGGTCATTCTTGCATTATCACTTGTTTACACCCATTTACAATTTATTCGTAAAATATTACAATTATTTCTCTAAATATTATAAATTATATGATGTTTGAAAGATATTACATACAAATATTCTTAAGAATTTTCGTATATATATAAAATATAGAAATGTCTCATATTGTATGCCAGGAAATTGGTAATTGTAAAGTAACAGATTATGCATTTGTTAGACGAATTCTTGTTCCTTTTAATGATGCCAGACATGCACCTAATGTGTTTGGGTTTGCCATGACTTTGGCAAAAATAATGGGTGCATCTATTACGATTGTATCAATAGTCAATAAGGATCTCCAGAGAAGCTGGGTCAATGGAACGCCAAGTCGAGAAAAATCAATATCACTTAGTAGTGTTGATATTCTAAAAAAAGGAATTAAAAAGCTAGAAGAACAAGCCAAAAAGTTTCAAATCCCATTTGACTATACAATAATCCCATCAAGAAAAGTATCAGATTCTATCCTTGCATTAATCGATTCCCAAAAAATCGATCTCGTTGTAATGGGAACAAAAGGTAACGCAATGTGGAAAGAGATGTTATTAGGAAGAGTTTCCAGTTCTGTGGGATTAAATGCTAAATGTCCAGTTTTATTAGTTAAGTAAAACTGTAAACTCGCAAAATTACTATTATCCAAATTTGTAAATGACTTTACAATTTCGCTAAATTGCTTTGAGATTTGAAGTAATTCTAAAAATCACTTAGAGTTACTAGATGCAGCTTCTAAAAATGCCTTAAACGCTTCTTCAGGAAAGCCAGGTCTACTACTGAATTCAGGATGAAATTGTACTCCAAAAAAGAATTTGTGTGATGGGATCTCTAATATCTCCATTCTTTTTCCATTATCACTTTCTCCGGAAAAGACCATTCCTTTTTCAATAAACATGTCAATGTACTTTTTATTGAACTCGAATCTATGTCTATGTCGTTTGGAAATGAATTTGGAATTGTAGACTTTGTATGCTAGGGAATTTTCTTTTACATTGATATCATTTGCTCCTAATCTCAACGAACCTCCCATATTTGCAACAGCTTTTTGTTCAGGCAGCAAATCAATTACAGGATTTGTTGTTTTAGGATCTACTTCTGTAGAATTTGCACCATTCAAACCACATACATTTCTTCCAAATGCAACTGCAGCCAACTGAAAACCAAAACATATCCCTAGATATGGTATGTTTTTTTCACGAGCAAAATTTGCAGTTTTTATTATTCCCTCAGAACCCCTTGTCCCAAAGCCTCCAGGAACAAGTATCCCATCAAAATTCCCTAATTTTTCCATGTTTCCATCTAGAGTTTCAGAGTCAATCCATTCTATTGATACATTTTTACCAATTGATGCCCCTGCATGTTTTAATGCATGGTTTACACTAACATAGCTATCAGTTAAAGTAACATATTTTCCAACCATTGCAATATTTACTGTTTTTTCATATTTCTTTATTGAATTAACAATTGAATTCCATTTATCCCAGTTTGCTGATGCGTTGACTAGTCCAACCATGCCAAATTTTTTAAAAATAATGTTTACTAGATCTTGATCATACAAAATTTGTGGTACTTTAAAGATAGAATCTACATCATGACAAGAAAATACATCTTTTACAGAAACATTAGTAAACATTGAAATCTTTTTCTTGGTTTTTTCTAATAGCGGACTGGTGCAACGAACTGTAAGTAAATCAGGTTGAATACCAATCCTTCGTAATTCCTGTACACTATGTTGTGTTGGTTTAGTTTTTTGTTCTCCTACTACATCAAGTGATGGAGCCAAAGTAACATGGACAAAAATGACGTTTTCAGGACCGTCTTCTGTTCTAATTTGTCTTAAAGCTTCAAGAAATGGTAAGCTTTCTATGTCTCCTACAGTTCCTCCACATTCGACTACTAAAATATCGAGTTTTTCATCTTCTGCAATCTTTCTAATGCGATTTTTAATTTCATCTGTGATATGTGGAATTATTTGTACACATGCTCCAAGATATTCTCCCCTTCGTTCTGCTTCAATTACATTAGAATAAATTTGAGCAGTAGTGATATTGTGAGATTTTGGAATGTTTTGATTTAGAAATCTCTCATAATTTCCAATATCCATATCACATTCGCCCCCATCATCTGTAACAAAGACCTCTCCATGAGCAACTGGATTCATGGTTCCTGCATCATAATTTAGGTAGGGATCTATCTTTACACAAGATACCTTCTGATTTGATAATTGTAACAATTTTGCTATTGAAGATGAAACAACGCCTTTTCCAAGGCCAGACATAACTCCCCCAGTAATGAAGATAAATTTCGTCTGCACATATGGGAATAGAAAATCCCTTATTTATTTCTCACATTATCTGGTAGTGTTTTTTAGACTTTTTGTAAAAGTAGCAATTTTTGATTCGATTTTTTCAAAGGGAGTTTGGTCTATTAATCGAAGAAATGCACTCCCTACAATGATGGCATCTACTCCTAGAGACAAAAAATTCCTTGCGTCATCTGGTGTATAAACACCAAAACCAATTCCAATGGGAATTTTTTTATTCACAATTTTTTTTGTTTTTTTAATTGCATCAATAGTATATTTCTGAATTCTAGTATGCATTCCTGTAGTGCCATAGATTGATACTAGATACAAAAACCCAGATGTTGCTTTTAGAATTTTTTTAATACGTTCTGTACTGGTATTAGGCGAGATCAAAAATATAGTATCTAATTGGTTTTTCCTTGCTGCATCCAAATAGGTTTTAGATTCTTCTACTGCCATATCTGGCAAAATCAACCCATCTATCCCAACACTTTTTGCTCTTTTCATGAATTTATCAAATCCTTTTCTATATAGTATGTTAGTATAAGTCATCAACACTAACGGCACATCAGTTTCTTTTCGAATTTTTTTTATTATTTGAAAAAAATTCTCAAGTTTAGTTCCTTTGTTTAAGGATATGGTACTTGCATTTTGAATTACAGGTCCATCAGCAATAGGATCTGAAAATGGAAATCCAATCTCAATAATGTCAGCTCCTCCTTTTAATAATCCCCTTATTGCAGATATTGTAGTTTTTTCATTTGGATACCCAACCATTATGTATGCAATTAGGGCTTTTTCTTTTTTCTTTTTTAGCTCTAAAAATTTATTTTTAATTCTTGACATGTTTTTTCATGTATTCCTCAACAATTTCTACGTCCTTATCACCTCGACCTGACAGGGTAACTACTATTGATTCTGACTTGGGTCTTTTTTTTGCAAGTTTAATTACATCTGCAATGGCGTGTGCAGATTCCAAAGCAGGAATTATTCCTTCGGTTCTAGTTAATAACAAAAATGCATCAATTACTTCTTTGTCTGTAGCACTATGATATTTTACCCTACCAGTGTCCTTGAGATAGGAATGTTCAGGCCCTACTCCAGGATAGTCTAGCCCTGCTGAGATGCTATGCGTCTCACGAATTTGGCCCTCTTTGTCCTGTAATAGATAAGTCATCATTCCATGGAGTACCCCTTTTGAACCTGCGCTAAGAGTGGCTGAATGTTTATCAGTTTTTAATCCAAGACCAGCGGCTTCTACACCAATCATTTCTGTATCACTATCAAGTAACGGATAAAATGTTCCAATAGCGTTTGATCCTCCCCCGACACAAGCAACAACAGCATCAGGCGTTTTATTATTAATTTTCTTCATCTGTTTTTTTATTTCTTTACCAATGACTGATTGAAAGTCACGCACCATGACAGGATATGGGTGTGGACCAACTGCAGACCCTAATAGGTAATATGTAGTATCAACATTTGTAATCCAATCTCGAATTGCCTCGTTTATTGCATCCTTGAGTGTTTGAGAGCCAGATTTTACTGGATGTACTTTTGATCCTAAAAGATTCATTCTAAATACATTGAGCTTTTGACGAATTGTATCCTTGTATCCCATGTAGACCTCAGAATGTATTCCAAGACATGCACATGCCATTGCAGTAGCAACTCCGTGTTGTCCTGCCCCAGTTTCTGCAATAATGCGTTTCTTTTTCATTTTTTTTGCAAGAAGTGCTTGTCCAAGTGTATTGTTTATCTTATGAGCTCCGCATGAAGCAAGTCCTCTCTTTTTAAGATAAATTTTTGCACCGCCGATTTTTTCTGTAAGGTTTTTTGCAAAGTAAAGTGGGGTTGGCCTTCCTGCGTAATATTTTAGATAATAGTCCAATTCTTTTTTGAAATTTTTATCATCTTTGAATTTTAGATAATTCTCTTCTAGCTCCTCAATTGCAGGAACAAGTGTTTCAGGAATGTATCTTCCACCATAGTCACCAAATCTGCCTTGTTTTGGAAGACTTGTTTTCATATTGCATTCACCAATTGACTGACCCTCTCTTTGATATTATCGCTTTTCATTATACTAGAGCCAACAAGAAAAGCATCTGCGCCACAGCTATGGAGAAAACGAATATCTTCTGGAGTTTCAATCCCACTTTCAGAAATCACTATTCTGGATTGTTCATAATTTTCCAAAATTCTCTTTGTATTGTTGATGTCTAATTCTAGAGTGTCTAAATTTCTATTGTTTATGCCTAAAATATCCGCCTCTGTTTTTAGCGAATTTTTAAATTCTTTTCCAGTATGAGATTCTAACAATATTTTGAGGCTATTTTTATGCCCATATTCTATTAATTCATCAATTTCATTGACAAAACCTTGATCAAACAAGGATTGAATTAACAAAATATAATCTGCTCCAATTTTTTTGGCTGCATCGATTTGGATTTTATCAATAATAATGTCTTTCATTAGCAAGGGTACTTTAATCTCCTTTCTTATTTTAATAAAAAATTCTGGTGATCCAGAAAATAAATGTGGTTGTGTTAGTATAGATAATGCTTTTGCACCCCCATTAATCATAGATTTTGCAATTCCAACAGGATCTGATTTTTTTTTAATTTCCCCTAATGATGGAGAAGAAAATTTTATTTCTGTGATTAGAGTAGCATGCTGATTTTCTTTAATTATTTTTATAAAATCCTGATTTGATTGGGACAAGTTTTCCTTAATATCATAAATGCCATCGTTTATTGCAGTTTTAGAATTTTCAAAAAGTTTTCGAAGAATTCCCTCCATGACTATTCAAATCCCTCTAATTTTTTTATATCACCACAATAGCGAACAAAGTCTTCAAAAAGACTGTATGACATTCCGCTTTTAATTATATCAAGTGCAATTTCAATTCCCTCCTCAAAACTATTTGCAATATTTGCAACTAATAGACCACCAGCAGCATTTAATGCAGTAATTTCCATCATTGCATTGTTTGCACTACTATTTAGAACTGAAACAAATGCATTTACAGCTTCTTGTTTGTTTGTGACTTGAATTTCTTTTATCTGCGGTTTGGTTAATCCTAGTTTTTCTGGATCTACAATCATTGGAGTTATTATTCCATTTTTTAGAAAATACACTTTGTTTTTTGATGTAGTGGATAGCTCATCTAATCCATCTTGTGATCTTACAGTCATTATGTTTTCAGAACCTCGTTTTTTTAACAATAACGCCAATCTTTCTAAAAGATCATCTGAGAATACTCCAATTAACTGATTTTTTACTTGAGCTGGATTGGTCAATGGGCCTAATAGATTAAATGCTGTTCTTCCCCCTATCATTTTTCTTGCATTTGCTACGTTTTTCATCGCAGGATGAAACTTTTGAGCAAACATAAATCCAATTCCAAATTTATCGATAATCTGGGTAACTCGTTCTGGGGACGAATTCAAATCATAGCCAAAATACTCAAAAATGTCTGCACTTCCTGAAACTCCCGATATTGAACGATTACCATGTTTTGCAACAACTCCCCCTGCTGCAGCAATTACGAAGGAGGCAGTGGTAGATATGTTAAATGTCTGTAAATTATCTCCTCCAGTACCACATACATCAATAATTGTTCCTTTACGCTTTGGTGAAATATGTAATGCAAAGGCTTGCATTTTATCTAACATTCCAAGTAACTCATCATCAGATTCACCTTTATCTCGAAGAGATTTTAAAAAATCACTAATATTTTCGTCTGAGACATTTCCACTCAAAATATCTTCCATTGCATTACTGATTTCATCATAAGAAAGATTATTTTTATTTTTTAATTTGGATAACATGTCTGCAATCATTTATTTTTCACCATTTTTACAAAATTTTCTAGAATCTTTTTTCCTTCTGGAGTCATAATAGATTCAGGATGAAATTGTACTCCTTCTATGAGGTATGTTTTGTGACTGACACCCATAATCTCTCCATCATCTAGAGCCATTGCGGTAATCTTTAGACTGTCGGAATTATTGTCTTATCACCTACCAATGAGTGGTATCTTGTTGCCTGAAATGGATTTTTTACATCTTTGAATATTGGATCTTCATAATGCTTGATTGGACTGGTCTTTCCATGTCTAACATGTCCTGCATTTACTACTTTACCACCAAAACAGTGGATAATTCCCTGATGTCCTAAACAAACTCCAAGTATTGGAACTGTTGGGCCTAATTTTGTAATAACATCATTACAAATTCCAAAGTATTTTTTTTCTTCAGGGGTTCCAGGACCTGGAGAAATAATTATTGCGTCATAGTTTTTTTCTTTGATATCATCAATAGAGATTTTATCATTACGTATAACGTCTGAATTGACACCTAGTTCCCCTAAAATTTGGGCTAAATTATACACAAACGAATCATAGTTATCAATTATGAGAAATTTCATTTCGATGCCTCCTTTAATGCTAAAATCATAGCATTTGCTTTGTGTTCTGTTTCTTTTAGCTCATTTTCAGGTATAGAATCAGATACAATTCCAGCACCAGCTTGAACAAATCCTTTTGAACCATCAAAAAATATACTCCTAATGGCAATGGCAAAATCGCAACAACCATTAAAAGAAAAATATCCTACCGCCCCTCCATACGCCCCTCTTGAATGAGGTTCTTGCTCATCAATTATTTCCATAGCCCTTACTTTTGGGGCTCCAGATACAGTACCAGCTGGAAAAACTGCTTTGAAGGCATCAAACATATCGTATTTTTTATCTAGATTTCCTACCACATGAGTAACCATATGTTGAACATGGCTGAATCGTTTTACTTCCATTAATTCGTCAACATGAACTGAGCCGTATTTGCAAACCCTTCCAATATCATTTCGTCCCAAATCAACCAACATAGTGTGTTCTGCAAGCTCTTTTTCATCATTTAGCATTTCTTGTTTTAATTGCTCATTTTGTGTTTCATCATCGGTAATTTTTCTTGTGCCTGCAATTGGAAATGTTTCTACAACATCTCCAGTCACTCTGAGCAACATCTCTGGGCTTGCACCAATAATTGTTCTATCATTCATTTTCATATGATAAAGATAGGGAGAAGGATTCATACTGCGTAAAATTTTGTATACTTTTAAATAATCTCCATTAGCTTCAAAACTAAATCTTCTTGAGAGGACTACCTGGAATACATCTCCGTCATGGATATATTTTTTTGCTTGATCAACAATTTTTATAAATTTTGATTTATCCAAGTTTACTGAAATTTCTGAAACATGAAAATCATCAAATTTATTTTCTGATAGTTTGAGTTTGTTTATTCGGTTTTCTTTATAGTAAAAGTAAAATGATTTATTTTGTTTGTTATCGTACAAAATTCCATCTTCATATATCCCAAATTCCATTAACGGCATATCTATTGAATGCGATTGAGGAATTTTTTCCCATAATGTTACTGCGTCATAATTTATGACACCTACTGCCCCTCCCAAGTATCTATACGATTGGTCAGATATTTTTTCAAGAAATTGCTTAAGTGTTTCCAAAGGGTCATCAGTCTTAATTGTTTTTTGAGTTCCATCTTTGTATAGAAAAATAACTTTGTTAGAATATCCTTTTACAATTATTGATGGGTCAAATCCCATGATTGAAGTTTCTGCTAATTCCTCTGGACCAGTAAGTGATTCAAACAAAAACGAATGTGTGTAATTCCGTGAAAATTTATTGTATATTTCAAATTGAGTGCCAGTTAACTCTAGGGGTATTACTTTAGGATTATTGCGTCCAAATATGGCCACCCATGATAGGCATCATAATTATGTTCTCTATTTAAAATTTCTACTAGATAATTCGGGCGGGAGTTTGTTCTTATGATACAAACATGTTCTTAATTGTTAATTTCACGTTGCAATCATATAGGAACTGAGGGACTTCCCAAGCCCAGTTATGCCCCTCCATTTTGGGATCCTCAGTCTCCTTTAATTACGGTATAGTACGGTACCTTTATATGCGATCACGCGTAAATAATCTCATGAGTCAATTGCTTGTAAGAAAAACAGGGTCTAGTCTTTACCAAGACCTAATTTTTCCAGCCAAAAAATCTTGTTTAGATACAATTGCAGTTGAAGCTTCATGTTATGTATGTGGCAAAGGTCTTGAAGATGGCTATTCAATTACTGCAAAAAATTCCGCTACTGGAACCATACTGTTTTGTGACAAGCACTATTCTGTAGACTAATCGACAGGTTTTGTTATGGCTCCTTGAGAAGCTGATCCTACAAGAGAAGCATATTTTGCTAATGCTCCTGATGTATAATTTGGCGCTGGCCTAACCCATTTTTTTCTTCTTTGTTCTAAATCCTCTCTAGATACATGAAGATCAATTGCATTAGTCTCAATATCAATTGTTATCTCATCCCCGTTTTTGACAAGAGCTATTGGTCCGCCTACAAAGGCTTCAGGTGCCACATGTCCTACCATTAGTCCACGAGTGCCTCCAGAAAATCTACCATCAGTAGCCATTGCAACTTTTTTTCCTAGTCCTTGACCGATAATAGCTGCAGTAGTAGCTAACATCTCTCGCATTCCAGGACCCCCTTTAGGACCCTCATATCTGATTACTATCACATCTCCTTCTTCTATTTCACCTTTTGAAACTGCATCAAAAGCATACTCTTCTCTATCAAATACTCGTGCTTTTCCAGTAAATTTAGTCATCTCCACTCCAGCAGTTTTAATTACTGCCCCATCAGGAGCCAAACTTCCTTTTAGAATAACTGCAGTTCCAACATTATGGATTGGATTATCAACTGATTTTACAATGTTTTGCTCTACTTCTGGAATACTCATTGACTTTAGATTTTCATGAATTGTTTTACCAGTAACTGTAATACAATTTCTATTGATCAGTCCTTTGTCATCTAATTTTTTTAAAACAAATGGAATTCCGCCAATTTTATCTAATGAATTCATTACATAGCTTCCACCAGGCTTCATATCCGCGAGATGTGGAGTCTTTTTTCTAATTCTTTCAAAATCATCATATGTTAGTTTGAGTTTGGCTTCATAAGCTAAAGCCAATAGGTGCAATATTCCATTTGTTGAGCCACCTATGGCATTTAACATTGTAATTGCGTTCTCAAACGCCTCAAAAGTCAAAATATCACGAGGTTTGATGTTTAATTCTAATAATTTTACACAAGCCTTTCCAGTATCAAAGACTATCTTTTCTCTTCTATCATCTTCTGCTGGAGGACTAGCACTTCCAGGTAATGCAAGACCAATAGCTTCAGAAATAGATGCCATTGTATTTGCAGTAAACATTCCACCACAAGATCCAGCACTTGGGCATGCAGTATTTTCAATATTTTTTAAAGCTTCAAGTGATAACTGTCCTGCATCATATGCCCCTACTGCTTCATACACATCTACTACAGTTAATTCACGTCCATCTAAGATTCCTGGCATTATGGTTCCGCCATAAACAAAAACAGACGGTAGATTCAATCGAGTCATTGCCATCATAGTTCCAGGTAAGCTCTTATCGCATCCTGCAATTCCTACTAAGGCATCATATTGATGAGCTCGTACCATTAATTCTATAGAATCAGCAATTACTTCTCGAGAAACTAGTGAAGATTTCATTCCTTCGTGTCCCATAGCAATTCCATCACTTACTGCTATTGTACTAAACTCTCTGGGGGTAGCTCCCCCTTCTAGAACTCCTTCTTTTGCTTTTTGAGCTAATCTTCCAAGATGAATATTACATGGTGTAGCTTCATTTCCAGTGTGACATACACCAATGAATGGTTTGCTTAGGTCGTCATCAGTTAACCCCATTGCCTTGTACATTGCTCTATGTGGAGAACGTGCAGTACCTACTACAACATTCCTACTTGAAATTTCCATCGATAACACACTCCAAACATATTGCCATAATTTAGGGTTTCTTGAAAATTACATCCCTAGTTGTTGTAATTAGAAAGTTGTTGCTAGGATAGGATTGGTTGGGCGTCTAATTCTGCTAATTGGGTATCGATTTGTGTTTGATTTTCGTTACCATAGGAAATTAATATTCTATCTCCATCTTGAAATACCAAATCTGTTATGCTAGGAACTGGGTTATGATCAACGTAAAACTTTAAAGAATAATCTTCATTCGTACAAAATTCTTTTCCATCTGGGAAAATAAAACATTCATCAGTTAGATTGATTCTCATTGTTTCAAAAAGATAACCAAGAGTCACGCCTGTTGAATGTCTATGAACTGTGGTACCATCCTGAGCTTCAAAATGTATCCAGCTACTCTTAATCTGATAAGCAGGAAGTGAGAAATCAAAACTATCACCAAAAATTTTGACTAACATAGAAGAATGTACATGCTCATCTCCAAGTATGCCAGCTCCTGGAGGTGCGCCTGGAGCACTTTCACTAAGATTTGCAAAATTGTATACAGATACACCTACAATAGCAAATATGCCGCTAAGAACCGCTATAGCTATCAAAGTATGCTTTCTTTTTTCTTTTGTCCGTTGAGTAGCAAAACTATCCCTTTTTTCTTCTCGTTCTATTCGTGATTTTTTGCCCATGTGTAGTCAATTTACGAAAATTCCCTTAATTAATTAACTGAATCAATGGAAAAACCATAAATAAAATACAGCGTCGGATCTTAATATGGCCTGTATTTTTTGTGATATTATACAAGGGAAAAAACAAGGTCATTTTATTTACGAAGATGATACCCATGTTGCATTTTTGGATAAATACCCCATCGACCATGGTCATTCTCTGGTTTTACCACGGGAGCATTTTGAAAAAGTAACTGATATGACTGCAGATAAAGTAGGAGATCTTTTTTCTAAGGTTCCTAAAATTGCAAAAGCCATTATACAAACTACAAATGCAGATGCCTTTAGTATGACACAAAATAATGGAAGGGCTGCAAAACAAATTGTACCACATGTACATGTACATATTATCCCAAGATTCAATGACAAAGGCACCATCTGGACAAAAAGAGAAATCGGAAATGATGATGCATTGAAGATCCTTGCTGAAAAAATTCGTAAATGCATCTAATTCTCATAATTTTTTTATATTAAAATTAACGATTTCGTTTGTTCAGCATAAACAAACTCGTCTTAAAAGGTGGTTGTGTTTTATTTAAAAATAGAAGATGACATTCAATATTTTGGTCGCAGAAGACAATGAATTTACCGCAAAACAATACAAAACTGCATTAGAAAAGAAAGGTCACCAGGTAACGTTAACTAAAGATGGTGAAGAATGTTTTGATGTATATAATGATGAGGTCAAATATTCAGAATTATTTAAAAAATCAAAGCAATCTCCTTTTGATGTTGTACTGTTAGATCAAAACATGCCAAAAAAAACTGGAATTGAAGTTGCCAAAGAAATTTTAGGCCTTAGAGGGAATCAAAGAATAATATTCTTGTCAGCATATGCACAGAAAATATTAGTTGGTGCTGACAATGTCAAAGAAGACACGATACAAATTCTCCAAAAACCATTTTCATTAGATTTTTTGGTAAAAAAAATTGAAGGAAGGATTCTCAACTCCCGTGCAAATAGGACTCTTGAAGACAGGATAAAAGGAGATCAAGTAAACAACTTGATGACAATAACACAGGATAAAGAAGCTATACGTTAATTGTTATTGATTTGGGTTATATCTTAAAACGGCTCCAATCTTTCCAATACTTGATAGCATTGCTCCATGTTCTGCTTTTCCAGAAACAACTTCAATTGTTGTACCAGTTTTTGTAGCAATTAAAGAAAGATAATCTACAATGTCTTGTTCGATTACCTCAGAATCTGTACTTTTACAATTTGGGCATGGTGAATTTAAGAACTCAGTTTTTTTTGGTATTACTTGTGGACGCTCAACAATTACTTCTTGGATATTTTTACATCTTTTACATGTGGCTTCAACTCTATGTAGGTTAGTATCATCAGTTATCACTATTCTATCGACAACGTTGTTCTTCAAGTATGAAATCACCTCTTTCATTCCATAAGATCCAAGTCCAGTGTTTGTATTGATATGTTTGAACAAATCTTCTACCATTTTTTTCTCTTCAACCATTCTATAGTCTGATAAAATTTCACCCGATTTTGCAAATGCTTCTCTAATACCTTCTGATCCAGAATAGGATGCATCTATTGTATCTAAAATCATATCCTGTAATCGATATTCGAGGTAATTATCATTGATAAATTCCTCTTTGGTAGGACCTGGTCCAGAGATGATTAGTCCTTTGATAGGATAAATATCTATAAAATACTCTTTGGTAATTGCTGCTACTCTATTAAAAAAATATGTAAGCTCCATCTCGCGTAGTTTTTGAAATCTTTTTGCAGACTGTCCACCCTGTCTATGTTTTCCTGCAACTCCAGAACCTGTCTCCTTTAGAACTTCTATCTTATCCCCATGTAATAACCCCCATCCAGCATCCTTAGAATCAATCGCAAGAAATCCTATTAGATTGTCATCCTTAAGCATGTCTTTTAGAATATCTACATGAAAATGGTCATCGCATCTATACAGAAATGTCTTCAAATCTTTGGGTGGATCAATTTCATAGACTGTAACCACCTCACTTCCAAGTGGTCCTCCTCCTTCAGGTGGCAGAGCACCACAAAACATTACCAAACCTCGTTCGGGAGTTTTTTTGTACATCTTTAATCTTTGAACTACTTTAGATAAAGAATCTACTACATGAGTTCGTGTTAAATCTGATTTAATATTATCAGCAGTTCCCTGTTCCTCTCTTAAACTAGTAATCACCTCGTGAAGTTGTTTGCCTTGTGGAACATACAAGCTGATTAACTCAGTTCCACGACCAGATTTTTGAGATAACTCCTCCAACGTCTTTCTTATTTTGTAAAGTTTTACAGAATCTTGCTTTTGTATAGCTATTTTGCCCATGTTTCAATTTGTTTGATGATATGAATATTAAGTTTGATTGGCTTTTTTAGAGATTAATTAGATAGTGCCAATTTGGACCTATTATTTTGAAAAATTTACCGCACTAAACATTACCTATACCATGACATAGAAATCTATGGTAAGCCGCACGATTGGAAAACTATATCCTATTCCGTTAGATGATTATCCAAAACTTTTGAGATACAAAGTTTCTGAAAAAGGGATATTCTATATCGAAGATTTGATTCGAGAGATTTACGTAGAAAACAAAGAACTGTCTTTGAATAAATTAACTCAATTAGGCCTTTTATTAAAAACATACATTTGCCAAACTAAGCGCATTGACGAAGAAGCAATGTTTCGAGATATTTCAGATCGAGCCAAAAAATATGGCGGAGTGGAAACTGACTTTATCAAAGAAGTACTAAATAGCCTTACAATGCGCGATTTTATTGCTCCAAATCCGCAATATGATCCTAGGATTGCTATTAGAATACACCAAAAGGATAGAAATTAAGTATACTTTTTTGTAAATCGTGTGTTCGAAACGAACACAGAACTCAGTATATTTAGAAAACATAAAACAAGACAAATGGAAGAAGAATATCACAATAAAGACAATCCCAAAAAACTTTCATTAAATAATACTGATCTTCAGATTAGAAAAGCCGAAGAATATATGAAAAAAATTAATGATCAACTATCTGATCGGGTATCTAGAATTGATAAAATCAAAAACTCTCATGCAAAATTTGAACATCAGATTGAAAAATTACAATCTGGAAAAAATTTACAATCCAAAAATACCATTATGGATATAATAGATGAAATTATTGATGTCCCAGAAGCAATTAAGGTAAATTCAGAATTATCGACTCTTATTGAAAAATACGCTACTGAAAAACTTGATTTAATGAAAAAATTATTCAATAATGAAAAAAAGCAAACAAGGGAACTTAATCAAAAATTAAAGGAAAATTTATCCAGTATTGCAATTTCTGAACTAAAATTAAAACGAGAGCGGGATAATTTAGAGATAGAATTACGAGAAAAAACAAAAAGACTAGTTCAAGCTGAAAGACTTTCAGCTATTGGAGAGTTATCTGCTCGCTTGGCACATGATTTGAGAAACCCTTTAACTGTAATTAAAGGAGTTGTTGAAATTACCAAAACAAGAAATAATCTAAACAACATAGGCTTTTCTTCAAAACAAATTGACATGATGGAACGGGCAATTTCTAGAATGTCAAATCAAATTGACGATGTTTTAGAATTTGTAAAGATTCAATCTTTACGAACTACTAAAAATTCACTTTTGGATACAATTGGATTATCATTAGCAAAAATAAAAAAATCAGACAATATTAAAATAAATATTCCTGACAAAGATGTAGAATTTGTATATGATGCAGATAAGATTGAAGTAGTTTTGGATAATTTGTTAACTAATGCTTTGCAAGCAATTAATGATAGTGGAGAAATTACAATTAGAGTAAATGATTTAGAGAATGATGTTGTTGTTGAAGTAGAAGATTCAGGTAGTGGTGTTCCAGATGATATTATATCAAAGGTTTTTGAACCACTTTTTACTACAAAAATCAAAGGTACTGGACTAGGTTTGGCAAGCTGTAAAAGCATCATAGAACAACACGGTGGAAGTATTACAGTAAAAAATAAGCCAAGCGTATTCACAATAAAACTACCAAAAATGCTTGAAATCTCTACTATCTAATAATTATAAACCATCAATTGCTTTTCTAAAAACATCTATTGGCTGATTTCCCCTTATTTTGATAATTTTTTCGTCATTAAATACTAAAAAAGATGGAGTTGCATCAATTCCAATATCTCTGCCAAATTTTTCTAATTCAAGTACCTTTTGTCTGTATTTATGTTCGTTTAAACATGAATCAAACTCACCAATTTCTAAATTGACTGTACTTGCAAATTTGTTTAAGGAATCCAGAGTAATCCAACCAGTTCTTTCTCCGCCCCAATTAGTATACAATTCATCATGATATTCCCAATATTTTCCTTGATCATCTGCACAATATGTTGCTTCAGCGGCTAAAACAGAATCAGGACCATTCAATGGAAAATCCTTGAAAACAAGATTAACTTTTCCAGAGTTAATGTATTCATCTAAAATTGTATTCAAACTTGATTCATGAAATCGATAGCAGTACGTGCATTGATAGTCTCCCCATTCCAATATCGTTATTGGTGCAGATGGGTCTCCAATCATTGGAGAACCGTTTTTTATGAGATTTTCTCTACTCAAAAGTACTTCCTTATCATCTCCTATGCCATATAGAAATAATCCGGAAATAAACCCAAAAATTATTGGGACTGCTATATAGTATCGGTGTTTCATTATCCTAATTGGTTTTTTGATGATGTAATTAATTGATCGTATGAAATAAATTCAAAATCATCATCCAACCATTGTACAATAATTTAAATACGCCAGCAAGAAGTGAAATAAAAGATGAGTAAGTCAAGGGGCATAACAATTTCAAAGTCCGAAGTCCCGCTTTATGCTATAATACTTCTCGCAGGAATTTTTGCTTTTGGATTATTTGTTGTGGGCTATGATCAGGGACATATTTTCAGTATAGTTTTAGGTGAAGATGCATATGCTGAGCAATTCATACATGAACTCACTCATGATATGAGACATGCTGCAGGTTTTCCCTGTCATTAAGGTGAAATAAAATTTGAAGACGTCGCTTTTTCTTGCAATAGTGTTATTTTCTGGTTTTTCTGCTGGAATTATTCATGGATTAACAAACCTTACTCTAGTTGAACCATATCTTGATGAAGCAATTGGAATTGAAAATCAAAATTTATTTGCATCAGGAGAAGCCCAAGATAGCCCTTCATTTTGGGTAGAGTATAATTCGTATAGAAACTGGCAAAAAGGGGGACAGATTTTGGCTGGAGGAATATTGGGAATGTCTTTTGGTTCCTTGTTTGGAATTATTTTTGCATTTTCTAGAAAAGCCCTACCTGAAGGACATGATGCCAAAAAAGCTCTTGTTCTAGCTGCAATCATGTGGTTTACAATATTTTTAATTCCATTTCTGAAATATCCTGCAAATCCTCCAACAGTGGGGGATCCCGACACCGTAGTTCTCAGAGGGATTTTGTTTCTCTCGTTTATTGCAATTTCTGGTTTTGGGGCACTAGGGTTTTATCGTTTATCTAAAAAACTCCAAAAAAGAAAAAAAATTCTATCTATTATTGGTTATGCTGCTTTCATGAGTATAGTGTTTGCTCTTATGCCCACAAACCCTGATGAAATAACAGCTCCCATAGAGTTAGTAAACGGTTTTAGAGTAATGTCTCTTGCAGCTGTATTGGTATATTGGGTATCTAATGCTATCATTTTGGGTGTCTTGTGGCAACGATTCAAGCCTGACAAACCAATTCATACGAAAACTCATTAATTTTATTCTAATAATCTAGAATGAGAATTGCAGGTTTAAATAACTCAGCAATGGATAGCACATACTTGAAACGTAGATTAACATTGCCGCAATTAAAAAAATATGATATTACACAAAAAGTAATTGAGGCATTAGCTGATGCAGAATCAAGAGCTATTTTGTTTTCAATAATTAAAAAAGGCAGAACTGCTTCTGATATTTCAGAGAAATGTAAAATTCCATTAAGCTCTGTTTACAAAAAACTATCTGACCTTGAGAATTTGACTCTAGTTGAGGTAGAAAAATGGCTGATTTCAGATAAAGGTAGAAAATTCAAGGTATATCGAAGTAGAATTAGTAAAGCAGATATCAGCATAAAAAAATCAGAGCCATCACTTATTTTAGTTCCAAATTAAAGGTGCCAAAAGATTGTCAAAATCAAACATAATTCAACAACTAGATGAATATGACATTACACAGAAAATTATTGAAACAGTAGCAAATGTTTGTTCCAGATCAGTATTATTCTCAATATTGACAGAAGCAAAGGATGCTACTCAAATTGCAGATGAGTTGAAATTATCTATTTCAAACGTATACAAAACACTAGCACATTTAGAGGATCTTGCACTAGTTAATGTAGATACATTCAAAATTTCTGAGGAAGGAAAAAAAATCAAGATGTATAAAAGCAGAATTGCTGGTGTAGAAATTAAAATCAAAGGTATTGAACCAGTTTTGAATTTATATCCAAATAATGGTCAAGAACGTTAGTTTTCGCTGAAATAAAATAATATTACATTCTACAAAGATAGAATAAATTGTTAGAATAAAACTGCTGTTTAAATAACTTAGCTCATCCTAATCGAAGATAGGATATGAATTACAAAACCATACTTGCCATTTTAGGAATCATTTTTGGAATAACAATATTGCCGATTGCAGCATCAGCGCAGACAGATGGAATTCCAAGCTGGATTAAAAATAGTGCAGGATGGTGGTCAGAAGGTTTAATCTCTGATAGTGAATTTATGGACGCAATAGAGTACCTAATTGAAAAAGGTACAATACAAATTCCAATTTTTCCAACTGTAACTGAAATCGATACCATCACAATTGGTTTCATACCAACAGAAAAAGCTGAAGAATTAACCCCTAAAGCGGAAGAACTGAAACAATACCTGCAGCAAAGATTAGGAACTAGTGTTGAAATTGTTGTACCAAGTAACTATGAAACTATAATTGAAGGACTTCGTTTTGGGCACATTGATGCAGCTTTTATGGATACAGGACCTGCTTGGATTGCCTATCAACGATCTGGAGCCAAGGTTGTAGCAGCTGAAGTAGTTGAAGGTAAAGTATACTATCAGGCAACTATTTGGACTAGGGCAGATAATGATTCAATTCATTCGCTTTCTGATACTATAGGAAAACGAGTTGCATTTACTAGCATCACAGGGTCTTCAGGCTTTGTTCTACCCATGGGAACTCTCGTTGCAAATGGAGATGTAAAAATTCAAGGAAATGATTTGATTGGCCTAGAAGCTGCATTGGCAGATACATTTGAGGCACATACGTTTGCAGGAGGATACAAAGCAGCACTTGAACTATTGTTAAATGATAATGTGGATGTTGCATTTGGTTCAGATATAGCACCACAAAAGTATCTTACAGCAGAACAACAAAATCAATTGAGAATTGTCGAACAGATAGGACCTGTACCATCACATGTCTTTGTTATTAGTGCTGATATGTCAGAATCAACAAAAAAACTTCTAGTTGACGCAATGCTTGGTTTGAATGAAGATGAAAATAATCATATTTTGAAAAATGTTTATGGAGCCGAGGCCTTACTTCCCACAACTACAACCATGCACATAGGGGAATTTGGAAAATATATTGATTCACTTACAGGACTAGATCAAAAAATACTTGATGCGTATAACTTCCAAAAATAATGTCATTTAATAAACTAGCCAAACAATTATTGCCAACTCATTTTTTTTCTAATCTTTCCACAATTTCAACTAAAACATTAATTCAAATGAATAATGTTTGGGCATCATATGATGCTAAAAATTATTCTTTAAAAGAAATTACTTTGTCAATTGAAAGAGGAACAAACTATGCTATTGTGGGCCAATCCGGTTCAGGAAAATCCACTTTGCTCAAACTAATCAATGGTATGATGATCCCAAGTAAAGGTCAGATTAAAGTTGATTATCAAACTCCAAACATAAATAATAAAGAATTCAAACGAGCAATGTCAAAAATAGGCTACATACCACAAAGTTTAGGGCTGGTAAAAAACATCACAGTTTTAGAAAATGTTTTGATTGGCTCTTTACCCCGCATTGGGAAATTAAATTCTTTATTAAAAAAATTTCCAGAAAGTGAAATACAAGAAGCTGAAAAAATTATCAAACTTGTAGGCCTTGGGGGAAAATCTGAAAGAAAGACATACATGTTAAGCGGTGGAGAAAAAAGAAGAGTTGCAATTGCAAGAGCATTAATGCAAAAACCAATTCTTTTACTAGCAGATGAAATTGTTTCTGAATTAGATCAAGTAACTGCAAGAGAAATAATGGATTTGGTAGCAGATGCACAACAGCGCCTAAATCTTACTGCTGTAATGGTACATCATGATATGCACCTTGCATTAGAATACGCAAATCGGGTGGCAGTAATTAAAGAAGGTCAAAAAATTCTAGAGATTGGAATAGAAGGTGACAAAATTATAGATTTCCAGTCAGGAAATATGTCTCAGCAAGAAATTATGGAGCTTTACAATAGTAATGAACCCTAAAAATAATCTGATAATTGCATTGGTAATTGCAGGAATTATTGCAATGTCGTATAACATAGATGCAAACCCTGCTGAATTTGTAAAAGGAATTCCCAATCTAGCAATCGTACTTAAGGAGATGACTGAGGTAGAACCTAACTTATTTGGTACGGCATTTTGGTCAATGCTTGAAACAATCGAAATGGCATTTATTGGAACTGTTGTCGGAGTTACTATTGCACTTCCATTGAGTATGTTGGCTGCACGAAATCTCAATAGCAAATTTGTTTATGTGCCATTAAGAGGAATCCTCGCAGCAGCACGTACATTTCCTTCAATTTTATGGGCAATTTTGTTTGTAATTATGGTGGGATTAGGAACATTTGCAGGAGTTCTTGCCATCATCATGTATACTGTAGGATTTATTGCCAAATTACAGTACGAATCAATAGAAGCAGTAGACTCTGATCCTGTAGAGGCAGTCAATTCAATTGGTGTTTCTAAATGGCAGTTAATTCGGCATGTCATAATACCTGAATCAGCACCGCATTTACTTAGTCAAATATTGTATATGTTCGATTACAACGTAAGACAAACAAGTATTCTAGGTCTTGTTGGTGCAGGTGGAATTGGTTTTTATATTATCAATTACATAAAGTTCTTTGAATATGGAAAAGCTGCAGTCTTCATGCTAGTTGTATTAATTACTGTATTAATAATTGATTTTGTTAGTGTAAAAATTCGTGATAAATACATTGTTAAAGCACAAAAAGGGATGGAAGTTAAAATTTGAATATCAAATCTCTAAACAAATATGCATTCACTTTAATTGTTTTTACAATTCTAATTCTATCAAATCTTTCAGCGTATGCAGAAAAAAATTACCATATGGAAATAGACGATAATTCTTTTGATATTAAATATGATTTTGATGGAGATGTAATTGCGATGGAAATCGATAAGGAATTAAATTCTTTGTTAATTGGAACAGAAAATGTAAAAGATTCACAATTTCAAATTACATTACCAAACGATCTTATTAGTGCTGAAAACAACGAATTTGCAATACTTGTAAATGGTTTTGAAGTAGAGTATGAAGTGGTTGAGACAGGTGATACATATCTTACTTTTTTTGTTCCTGTGTATACCGAAGAAATCGAAATTATTGGAACGCATGTCGTTCCAGAATTTCCTTTAGGGGCAGTTCTGGCACTAGGTTCAATAACTGGAATAATTATTCTGTTACAAAAATCTAAAAAATTCTTTTTTAGGTAACAATTTTGTCTATTTGATTACTAGATTCTGCGTTCTTTATTTCTAATGCAATTCTTCTTCCCATGCTCATTGGAACGTCATACAGTAAAGTAGAGTATGGCGAACCTTCCATGTACATATTGGTACCAGCAACTATTCTTGCTGAGAATTCAAATGCATTGAACTTTGCATCTGCATCATAAACCCCTTCAATACAAAATGGGCCATTCATTCCTGGCGAAACCAATTTTTTGGAAGCTTCGACAAATCGTTCACCCATAGAATAAACTTCATCTAATAATGATTCACGTAACACTAGAGGGCTATTTGCTATTACATTAAAGGATGGAACATCTTCAATTTCCATTTGTTGCTTAGATGGGATTCTTGCTAATCCTTCAATATCTGATTCATGTCTTTTATCAACTCCAAAAAATTCTAATTCTTCTTTTAATGGAGAATAAAAATATTGTAAATATGCCAAAACTCCTGAATGATATTCTTGAAGATATAGATCATTATCCCCTTTGATTATTCCTTGTGCAATAAGCTTGTCCCGTTTTTTATTATAATCAGCTTCGCTAGTTGTAAGAAAGTATCCTTTTCCGCCAGCTGCACCATATCTTTTAGCAATTACTAGTTTGTTAATTTCTTTAGGATTAGAAATTGATTTTGGAACATTCAGATTTGCTTCATGCATTAATTTTTCTTTTAGTTTTCTATCTGACTCCCATCGTAAAATCGATTTGTTACCAAAAACTGGAACTTTGAGAGATTCTATTTGTTCGGAGTTCATCTGCGCAATCAAGGTACCATGTGGAATTAAGATGGCGTTATTTTTTTCTAAAATGGAGTTACATTTTTGTTCTAAAATTTCAAGAAATGAATCAACCAAAATTAATTCATCAATAAACCCAAACCTACGATAAAGTTTTTCTCGTTTTTTTTCACAGATCAAAATTGATTTAAGACCTTCGTCTTTTGCTCCTTTTAGAACTTGAAGAGCACAGTGGGAACCCAAAGTAGCGATTGCAGCCAAATCTACACTATTTATTAAAAAATAACACTTTATGAATCATATAGCAACATGAGTTGTTCTAGGATTGTTTTCTATTTTGAACACACTCTATGCTTAATCTAACAAATGCACTATACTGCCATGGCAAAGGAATTTTGTCATATTTGTAATGATGGAGGAAAAAAGTGTTTTAAAATAAATGACACATTAGAATATGCAATGTTAAAAATGGCTCCAAAATGCCCCTCTTGCGGTAGATCATTGATTGAATAAATCTAAAACTCACTTGTCTATCAATACATTGTTGAACATCATAGATTATGAGTTCACCCGGGTTTTGGAAACATAATCGAATACTTCATCAATCAAATCCATAGAAATTTCAGATTTTACTTCTTTAGGAATTGATTTTAAAATAAAATCAATTAGGGATTGGTTTTCAGGCAAAGACTTCTTTTCAGTGTATAAAGAATAGGCAGCAATGGCGTTTGAAATTAGAGATATAGCTTTTTCTTTATTTGATAAAACCATGAAAATTCTTTTAGATTCAGACATAAAAATGGTGAAAATTACCTAAGAGATTTTTTGATGTTGTATGTGAAACATGAACAGACATGGTTTTTATGCATTGGCTGAATAAATCGGTTCATGCATCGATGCAATAAATGCCATCTGGAATTTCAGAAAAAAAGGACTCTAGAACAACATATTCAATATATCCATAAATCTGATTTTCCGTCAGTTAAGAAGATCTTAATTTTAGGAGGAGGATTTGGGGGAGTAAATATTTTAAGAGATATTCAAAAAATGTTTCAAGATAAAGTAAATGTAGATATTAGTATTGTAAATCAGGAAAATTTCTTTCTTTTTACTCCAATGCTACCAGAAGTAGCTTCTGGAATGATTCATCCACGTGATATTTCTATTCCTATTCGAACTTTTTGTAAACGTGCTAAATTCTATCAAGCAGTTGTATCTTCAATTGACTTGGAACAAAAATTAGTTACAATAACTAGACTCTTTGATGGAAAGGTGCATGCATTAGAATATGATTATCTTGTTCTTGCTCTGGGAAGCGTAACAAACTTTTTTGGAAACAAAAATATCGAGAACCATTCTTTCACAATAAAAACAGTTGAAGATGCAATAGGCATTAGAAATCATGCAATCAACATGCTTGAAAATGCGGGTCAAACTAGTGATCCTGATCTACAACAAAAACTTATGACATTTACAGTAGTTGGGGGAGGATTTGCTGGTGTTGAAACTATTGGAGAACTTAATCATCTTATCAGAGAATCAGCTTCGCGTATGTATCCAAATATTAATCGTGAAAAGATCAATATGGTCTTAGTTTCATCAAAAAATGGAATTTTACCAGAAGTAAGTGAATCTCTTAGCAAAAAAGCAATGAAATATTTGAAAAATCATGGAGTAAAGGTATTAACTAATACAAAAGCTATTGATGCTGATGAAGATTATGTATTATTAGATAATAATAAAAAAATTCCTTGCACTACTCTAATTTGGACTGGCGGGGTAACAGTTGATCCTGTTATTTCTGAATTAAAATGCGAACATGAAAAATCAGGAAAGGTCCAAGTCGACAAATTTTTACGATTAATTGGATATCCGAATGTATTTGCACTTGGAGACTGTGCTGAAATAATTGACACTGCTACTGGTAAACCATATCCTCCTACAGCACAACATGCAATTCATCAGAGTCAAACAGTATCTCATAATCTCAATGTATTATTAACTGGTAAAGATAAAATGAATCAATTTTCATATCATAGTAAAGGCATGATGGCAACAATTGGCAAGAGAAATGCTATTGTATCAATATTTGGATATAATTTACAAGGCATTATTCCATGGCTTATTTGGAGAACGTATTATGTACTTCAAATGCCATCAATAGGAAAAAAGATTAAGGTTATTTTAGATTGGACTGTTGACTCTTTCTTTAAACGAGATTTAACATCTTATGGACAAATAAAAAAGAAAAATTTGACCAAAGTGGATGTTAAAGACAAGGTGCCATCGCTCAAAGAATTATTATTTCCAGATCTGTAATAATAAAATAAGAAAAATGATTTAGATAGTACCTGAATTCTCATAACCATATCTTTACTGAAAATATTACAAGTATAACAGATCTGATGGATTCTCTCTTAACATGACATGAAAATCCATAACATAATCTAGTTTTATCCCTCATTTCTCTCGTGAAAGTCATCCCAAAACATAATTTTCAACATAATTTTTTAAGAGGAAGGGTAAGACAAAATTAAAGTTATGATAGAGACAGAACTGGGAAATTTACGTAGAACTCATTATTCAAAAGAACTGGATCCCTCAAAAGATGGGTCTGATGTTACTGTAATGGGTTGGGTTTTAAGTGTAAGAGGACATGGCAACATTTCGTTTGTTACAATCCGTGATAAATTAGGCGAAATTCAAATAGTAGCCAAGGCAGGGAATTGTCCTGATGATATACGCGAAAAGATTTCAAAACTAAAGGAGCATTCATCAATTGGGATATCAGGTATGGTAAAATCTTCTGAAAAGGCACCAAATGGAGTAGAAATTATTCCAAAAGAGTTAAGAGTATTTTCAGAGGTAGAAAAAATTCCTCCTTTTGAACCCCAAGCAAAAACTGTAAAAAACATCGATACAAGATTGGAGGTAAGGCCAATTGATCTTAGAAGAAAAGTTTTACAACATATATTTTTAGCACGTAGTCTTGTGTTAAAATCAATCCGAGATTATTTTTATCAAGAGTGTTTCATTGAAATTAACACACCAAAAATGATTTCAACAGCTACCGAAGGCGGAGCTGCATTGTTCCCAATTTTTTATTATAACAAAGAAGCATTTCTTGCACAAAGCCCACAGTTATACAAAGAACAACTTACAATGAGTTTTGAAAAAGTTTTTGAAATTGCACCTATATTTCGTGCTGAGCCTTCTCGAACAAATAGACATTTGGCGGAAGCTATTTCAATTGATTTCGAAGAAGCATTTGTTGATTACAGCGATGTAATGAATAGAATTGAAAAAATTATCAAAAAAGTTATTCAAACTGTAAATGATTATACCAAGGAAAATCCAGATTCTGAATTTATCGTTCCTAACTTGCCTGAATCAATTCCAAGATATTCTTACACAGAATTAGTTGAAAAAATGCTAAAAGCTGGAGCTAACACAGAATGGGGAGATGATCTTTATCCATCAAATCTAAAAAAAATTGGCCTAGAGGGATTTTATTTTATCAAAGATTGGCCTACTGCTCCTAAACCATTTTACGTTAAGGTTAGCAAAGAAAATGCGAAGATTTCAGAATCATTTGACCTGATGTTTGGAGATTTAGAATTATCATCAGGCAGTACAAGAATTGAAAAAAAGAATGAACTCGCTGAGCGCATGAAAAACAAAGGAATGAAAGTTGATGCGTTTGAATATCACTTGGGAGCTTTTGATTATGGGGTTCCCCCGCATGCAGGCTGTGGAATGGGTCTTGAGAGACTAATGATGGCCCTTACTGGAACTGAAAATATACGAGATACAACATTTTATCCGAGAGATGTTGATAGGTTAACACCTTAGGTGGAATAAATGGTATCAAAAGAAGAGATTGAGCATGTTGCAAAATTGATGAGAATTGAAATTGATGATCATGTGGTACACATTGATAGAATACAGAAAATGATTGCTTATTTTGACATTCTTGATAAGGCAAATGTAGAATCAGAGGAGCTAATAGTAAGGGAACAAACAATTGATGCTCTTAGAGAAGACAAGTACATTCCTTATGATGGGAAACTAATTGAAAACTTGAAAAATTACAAGGGCTCCTATGTCAGGGCACCAAAGCTGGTTTGATTTGAATCTTGGGATATCTGCTCTAAAGTATATAGGGGAAATTAAAAATGGCAATCTAACTGCAGAAGAATTTATTTCTAAAACTATCGAAAGAATTCAAAAAGTTGATTCAAAACTTCATGCATATCTATCAATAAATGAACAAGCCGTAGAGCAGGCAAAATCAATAGATAAAAAAATCAAAGCAAAGGAAAATGTTGGTGCATGTATGGGAATGCCGATTTCTATTAAAGACAACATATGCGTTAAAGGGACAAAAACAACGTGTGCCTCAAAGATGCTAGAAGATTTTATTGCGCCATATGATGCAACAGTAGTTTCAAAATTAAAAGCAGAAGACACGATAATTATAGGAAAAACAAATCTTGACGAGTTTGCAATGGGCTTTACAACAGAATTTAGTGCCTATGGCCCTAGCAAAAACCCATGGAATACTGAATATGTACCTGGTGGCTCTTCTGGTGGGAGTGCAGCAGCAGTCAGTGCGTTAGAATGCATTGCATCACTAGGCTCAGATACTGGAGGTTCAGTAAGAAACCCTGCTAGTTTTTGTTCTGTGGTAGGTTTGAAACCTACCTATGGTTTGATTAGCAGATATGGTCTAATTTCATATTCTAACAGTATTGAGCAAATTGGCCCAATTACAAGAACCGTAGAAGATACTGCTTTTTTGCTTAACATTATTGCAGGGATGGATCCTCACGACAATACTACAATCGATAATCAAAATGAAAATTATCTAAATGATATCGATTCTGGAGTTGAAGGAAAAAAAATAGGAATAATTAAAGAAATGACGCATGAAGGAGTTGATAAACAAGTTTCTGCTGCAACAAATAAAGCTATTTCAAATTTTGAAGGACTGGGAGCAACTTTTGAGGAAATATCCCTTGATATGGTAGCATATTCAGTTGCAGCATACTATATTATTACAGCAACTGAGGCTGGTAGTAATCTTGCGCGTTATGATAATCTTCGTTATGGTTATGATTTCGATTCAGAGGGTTATGAGTTTAATTCATATCTTTCAAAAGCTAGAAAAAATTTTGGGCCTGAAGTTACTCGAAGAATGATTCTTGGAGGATTTGTGCCGTCTGCAGGCCATGCAGGAAAATATTTCCTAAAAGCAATGAAAGTAAAAAGTAAATTAACAGCACAGGTAAACGAAGCTCTAAAAAAAGTCGACATGTTAATAGCGCCAACAGTGCCAATTCTTCCATTTAGATTTGGAGAAAAAATAGATGATCCAGTTGCACTTTTTTTGGTAGATATCAATACTGTGACTGCAAATCTAACAGAAAAACCTGCAATTTCGATACAGTTTGAAATTTCTGGAGGTTTGCCAATTGGAATTCAATTATTGGGAAAGTCAATGCAAGATAAGATGCTTTTACAGGCTGCATATGCACTTCAAAATACAGTCAAACTTCCAGAGGTACCTATCTAAAATGACAAAAATAGGGTTAGAAATACATTGTCAACTTACAAATTTACAAAGTAAATTATTTTGCTCATGTAAAGCAAATTACCGAGAATTTTCTCCAAATACAAACATTTGTCCTATTTGTGTCGGATTACCAGGTTCTCTTCCAATGTTAAATCAAAAAGCAGTTGAAAAAGCCACTATGATTTCAATGGCATTGAATTGTAAGACTCCAGAAAAAATTGCATTTTTTAGAAAAAATTATTTTTATCCTGATTTACCAAAAAACTTTCAAATTACACAATTTGATGCATACGGGCCAACAAGTATAGGTCATGATGGAAAAATTACAATTGAAGGCAAAGAAATTAGAATTAGACGAATTCAAATTGAAGAAGATCCTGGAAGATTAATCTATGAAGGTACGTCTGAAAAAACCCAAATCCCCTTAGTTGATTACAATAGAGCAGGCACTCCGTTAGTAGAAATTGTTACAGAGCCTGATTTTGATAATCCTAAACAGGTAAGAGTATTTTTGAATATTCTAGTTGATTTACTAGAAAATCTCGGGGTATCAGACCCAACTCTTGAGGGGGCATTAAGAGCAGATGGCAATGTTTCAGTTGAAGGAGGAAATAAGATTGAAATTAAAAACGTGGCATCTTTTCATGATCTGGAAAAAGCAATTCACTTTGAAATTACTAGACAGCAAAGTCTCGTAGAACGCAATATTCCAATTATATCAGAAACAAGACAGTGGGACGATAGAAGAAAGATTACAATTTCTGCAAGAAAAAAAGAAGAAGAACAGGATTATAGATATTTCCTTGAGGGGGATATACCATGGGTTAAACTTAACTCAGATCATTTTAAAAAATTGAGAGAAAAAATGCCTGAGAGTATTGCATCAAAAAGAGAGCGTTATGTTGAGAAATATGGCATAACAAACCAAGTAGCTGATGTACTTTCTTCTGACAAATATTATGCAGATTTATTTGAACAATCTCATGATGAAAAAAATGCCAAAGAAATAGCCAATATAATTACCACTGATTTAATGGGGTTTGTTGATACACGAGAAAAACGTGAAACTTCAAAACTCACTCATCAACACTTGACTGAATTAGTAAATTCTATTATGGATAATAAAATAACCAGAAATTCTGCAAAAACTGCCCTTCAAGAAATGGTTAGCACTGGAAAATCGCTTATTGAAATAATTTCAGAACAAGATTTAGACAACGTTTCTGATGAATCTACAATATCTTCCATTATTAATGAGGTACTAAACGAAGAAGCCAATGCAGTTCAAGAGGTAAAAGAAAAACCAGAAACGGTAAACTTTCTTGTAGGTAAAGTAATGAAAAAGTCAAAGGGGAAGGCAGATCCTTCAATGACATTGAATATTTTGAAGAAAAAATTGGGCATTACCTAGTTTCTGTTATTACGCAAGATGAATAGTTATTTTTTAATTTAAAAACGCGAGTAGATACTTTTATTCATGATACAAAAGTGTAAGAGAAAACAAAAATTTGTGACTAAATTTGCGGTTAAACTAAACATTTGAACCTAGTTCGATCGCTTTGATCAAACGTAATTTGAATCAAAACAAATACTTTATAATTAAAAATTTGTAGAAATCAGTATTGATTAGAGCAGTAGTGGCAGATGATGATAAGGAAACAGTCAAGCTTTTTAGCGAATTACTACAAAGTAATGGCATCAAGGTCGTAGGAAAGGGATTCAATGGACATGATGCAGTGTTTTTGTATCAGAAACTAAAACCAGACGTAGTTTATCTTGACGTAACCATGCCTGTTTTTGATGGAATTTATGCCTTGGAGAAAATAAGAGAATTAAATCTAGATGCGGTCATCATTATGTTGGCTGACAATATTACCCTAAATAATGAAATGGCTATGAATAGACTAAATCCATCTGCAGTAATTCACGAACCTATCGATATTAACGAAATAATAAAAAAAACTAATGAGTTATGTGCACCTACAACAGATTCTGAACAACATATGAGAAAGACAATGGTAACTTTGGCATTAAAAAATACCTTACTTCAATTAGGGACTCAAGAATTGGATAAAGTGACTGATATATTACATAAAGATTACAATTGTACTTTAGAAGATTGTTACGAGTATCCACAATATCTTAAACAGGTTTTGAAGGATTTGTTTGGCGAATCATATCAAGATTATATCTTAAACTCATTAACAGAAAATATGAAGGATATTATGTCACAAAAACAAATCAAAGAGTTTCTTCAAGAGTTAAGTGTATAACTTTCCAATATTGTAGAACATAAAGCTATTTATTTAATTTTTTAAGTTCTTGTGTTACCATAGGTATGAATGCACCTACATCAGAAACTACCCCAACAGCTTGCCATGTTCCTCTATCCATTAGTTTAGTTACTGTTGGCTGATTGATATCGATTATTATTATTTTAACATCAGCTGGCAGCATATTCCCAGTTGCAATGGAGTGAAGCATTGTTGATGCCATAATGACCATCTTTGCATTTTTTAATACTTCTTTGTATTTTTGTTGTGCAACAACAACGTCAGTTATTACATCTGGAAGAGGCCCATCATCACGTATTGATCCAGCTAAGACATATGGAATATTTTTTCTAACACATTCATACATTATACCTTTTGACAACTGTTTACTTTTTACCATTTTTACTATAGAACCTGCTTTGAAAACTGAGTTTATTGCTTGCATATGATTTCTATACCCTCTTACAGCAAGAGTTCCATCATTAATATTCATTCCAAGAGAAGTTCCTAATGTAGAATATTCTATATCGTGCACAGCTAATGCATTTCCAGCAAGTAATGCATTAATGAAACCAAGCCTAATCAATGTGGCTACAGAGTCTGCAGCACCAGTATGCACTATTGCAGGTCCACCAACAAGAACAATTTTCCCACCTAATTTTCTTGTTTTGTAGATATCTTCTGCAACTTTTTTTGCAATATGTTGAGTAGGCCTTTCACTTGAGCTACTTCCCCCCATAAACTGAAATACATTCATACCCTCACGTGGTCTTTTTGGAGGAATGATTCGGACTCCTTCTTCTCCCACAACAATTTTGTCACCTTTTTTAACATCACGAATTGGAGTACACTTTGCTTTGTTTGATTTTACTACGATGCATTTATCCATCATCATGTCATCCACATTAACCCAATTGCCTTTAAGAAAAATCAGAGTATGGTTATTTGTAGTACTGTAAAAATTATCAGGTATTACATTATTTTTAGAAGCAGGCTTCAAATTAACCTCTTTTTGAATTTTTGCAGTTGCGCCTTCTCTGTAAACTAGTTCAAGGATTCTTTCAAGATGGTTTTGGTTTTTTCCTTGTATTCGAAGTTCGGCGTAGCTTTCGTCCTTTTTCTTTTTTCCAATTTGTATTTTTAGTACCTCAAATTCTCCTCCAAGATCCATTACTCCATCAAAAATCTTCGTTAGAATCAAGGAATCTATAAGATGTCCTCTAACCTCTATTTCACGAGAAAATTTAGCCATTGATCATATCACACCGGTAGAGATACTTTACCTTTGTATTCAGGAATATTGTCATCTTTGAGCATTTTTTCTATGTTTTCTTTCTGCTCCTTAGAAACCCCTTGTACTATTGCCTTTGAAATCCCATTTTTATCACATAGAGCAAGAATGTAGCCACTGGTGTCAGTCAACACAAAACCAGAAGACTCGTTAACAAAGGCATAGAGGTTTTCCTCACCAACTGGCTCCCATACATTTGTTTTATTATCAAGCAAAGCCAATGCAGGCATTGCTTTGTCATCAGCTAATTTGTTAAGATATTCTCTTGCAACCTGAACTCTTTTTTGACCCATTCTAAGTGCAGCAAAGTATTGCATGTAGGATTAAAATATGTTTAAGAATTTAAGGAAATCTGAATAATCAAATATGAAATCTAAATCCAAAGACGATAATATGGCTTACTGCAATAAACACCAAAGAGATTACCCAATGACATTGGGGTGTCCTCAATGTAAGAAGGAATCTGAATAGAATCATTTTACCTTTGTTTTTCCCTCTTAGAATGTTACCTATCTGCCTAGTTCAATATTGTAATTCAGAGGCTTCATTACTATAGTACAGTATTATTTTTCAAGTAAGAACATGAAAAACCCATTTACTAGGACTTTCTCCATGTCGGCAAAAATCATGCAAGATGCCAGCTGATGAGAGTTTGATCATGAAAAATGAAAATACTTGGAAATTCTTAATTTCTAGTTTAATTCAGAAAAAACAGGAATTAAGAAAATTAGATAGACGATGAAAGCATTGTATAAAAAAGAAACATTACAAGATCCAGAATCTGAAAATAGTACATATTCAAGTTATACATTAAAACGTGATACAGAATTTTGTTGTGAAAAATTCAAAAATTACTGCAAAAAGTTCACAGGATGGAACTATGAGCAAGGTAAGTTTGCAATAGTTGATCAAATAACCTATGAAGGACATTCAGTAAAAACTATTGATTTTTGTCCTTTCTGTGGACAAGAAATAGAGTATGAAGATGAAAATATACCAAAGAAAACAAAGCGAAAGAAACTAAAGAAAGGCTAAGAACTAGACTACCATAGTTTCTAGGAAATCTGAGTAAAATCGAAGATAAACTAAACATTTTTGACGAAATTAGTTTAATAATTTAAAACCTACCAATAAGGTACTAAGTAATGCCATTAACGAATAATGTTATCATTCAATTAAATGAAATAACCACAATGATGACTAACAAAAATTCTTTAAAACCTAAAGATGAAGAATTCATCAAGGTTATTTTTAAAAAAATACTTGAATGTGGAGAAACCTATAATGTGGAAGAGATTGAATCATGGTTTAAAAATGAAGGGACGTGGAAAAACAAGAATTCAATTATAAGAATAACAAACATGGCACATTATATTCAAGAAAAATACGAACAGGCTAACAAATTCCGAATATTATCTGATGAACGTTCTTGCAAATGTGATTAAACTGTTTTTGTATTAAATTTCAAGTTTCTCTAACAGTCTGGTTACGATTTTTCCATTTTCTTCTCGTTCTTTCAAAATTTCATCTAGCCTTTTTTGATTAATATCACTCTTTTTTACGTTTGAAATTAATCGAAAATATTCTTCGTCTAGTTCATTATTTGCTTGAAGACGTTTTATTATTTCAAACAAAATTCCAATGACTTCTTTTTGGGCTTTAATTAATTCATCCTTACTTCTTTCAGACATTTCTTCTAACAATTCATTATTACATGCATGTTTTTAATCATTGAAACAAATTTGACATTATTTTTTGTAATTGTTTATTTTGTATTTCCTTATTTGCAGTATCGATAAATGATTGAATTTTTTCCTTAGGAAATCCTTTATTGAGGTAAGTTTTTGCTTGAAAGGCCATCTCTAATTTATCCATTTCATGAACAAATACAGATTCTTCGCTTTGGTGCATTTGAAATTCATTCCATATTTGCTGATATTCTTCAGTTAAATTATTAGGAAGTTCAGCAAGAATTTTTTTCATAGCATTATTTTCTATATCTTGTTTTTTTGATTTTGTAATTTCATCAGGAGTAAAATCTCCTACTACTGATTCAACAAGGTCATGAAGTAATGACATTTTTACAATTTTTTTTGTATCCATTCCTTGAATTTCAGAAAGAATCAAAGCCATTAACGTCATGGAATAACTATGATCTGCAACTGATTCTGAATTTTTTAAATCAAGTTTATTTTTCCACCCTTTTCTTTGAACATTTTTTAAATTAATTATAATTTGGAAAAAATCTTCAAGCAAGTTTAGAATTTCCTGGAATCTCCCTCTAATAGACCAGAACCATGATGAATTCTATCTATGTGTTTTGAGAGTTCTTCATTACTTTCAAAAACTGATTCACAGTAAGGACAGGTAGCCTTAGACATAAAATAAATATAAAAAACAAGGTATTAAATCTACACTTACATAATTATTCTATGAAGATTTATACTAAAACAGGCGATGATGGAACTACTGGATTACAAGGAGGAAAACGAGTATTAAAATCCAATCTACGAATTATAGCTTATGGTGCAGTTGATGAGATTAATGCTACAATTGGAATAATTCTTTCAGATAAAATTGATGATGACATTACAATGATATTAACAAAAATTCAAAACAGCCTTTTTGTGGTTGGTTCTGATTTATCTAACCCCGATCTATCTAATAAAAAAAATAGAGTTACCCCAGAAATGGTTGAAAATCTTGAAAAAAATATAGATGTGTTAGAAAAGGAACTACCCCCCATAACTAATTTCATCCTTCCAGGTGGACATAGGATAGCATCTCTATTACATCTGGCAAGAACAATTACTAGACGAGCAGAAACCAATGTAATTTCATTAGATGAAAAAGAGAAAGTTAATGATGAATGTAAAAAGTATCTCAATAGACTTTCTGATTTGCTTTTTGTTATTGCCAGAACTATTAACAAAAGGGATGGAATTAAGGACATTATTTGGAAACCGTAGACACACTTTAATTCTGTATTTTGGAGAATTTCGATGTGCCGCGGTAGCTCAGCCCGGGAGAGCACTCGGCTGAAGACCGAGCTGTCGCGCGTTCAAGTCCCGCCCGCGGCACCATTTTGTTTTATCAAGTGCATTATAGGAAAAAGGATATTCCAGGGGCGTCATAATTGCTGAATTATAAGAGATGCGATTCTACACAATCTTTAAATCGTTGCGTTCCTCCTTTTCTTCCGGTCTTTATTGGCAGGAAAAAAATCTAAAAGTATTAATGCTACAAAAAAACCTAAAAAAACTATTTCTAAATCAACTAAGAAAAATTCCAAAACAAAAACCAAAGGTAAAAAATCAAAGGATTATGAGATGGCAGGAGATGACGTAGGAATTGTAGTTATAGACGAAGACATTCAAATAGATAAAGATGCAGAATTGGAGGCTCGAAGAGCGTACCTTGAAGAGGCAAGATCTCAAGAGGCATCATCTGATTAGAATAATTTTTTTAATGTTCATTTCAAAAGTAAATAAACCAATGTTACGTAATAGTTGCATATTATGCGTGCCCTATGTTTGATAACAACTAAACCAAATACTGTCGATAAAGTTGTTAAAATTCTAAAGAAAAAACGGAAGATAATTCGAGAGATAATGATAGTCACAGGCAGGGCAGACATCAGCGTAGTCTTACAAGGTTCTATGGATGAAATAAACAACATGGTAATTGATTTTAAAAAAATCAAAGAGATTGTAACTACTGAGACCCTAATTGAAGTGGAAGTGAATCTTGGATGGTAAAAGCAGTAGTTCTAGTAAAATCTCCAAAAAAACTCATTGCGGCTAGACTAAGAAAAATTAAGGCAATTTATGATTCGTTTCCAGTTAGTGGTCAATTTGATGCAGTAGCATTAATTGATGTAGAACATCTAGGAGAAATCAAAACCATTACAACTCAAATTCAAACCATAAGTGGTGTAGAAAGAACAGAGACTATGGTAGAAGTCCAATGAAAAAGGATTTAACTTGGAGGCTTTAGTTTTAACATTAGAGTATAAGATATTATGAATGTAAAACGTGTTGGAAATGTTATACTTGCTGTAAAGGATCTGGATAAATCTGTAGAATTTTATCACGGATTAATTGGGTTGCCAATTAAACAACAGAGACGAACTTGGGTAGATTTGGGTTCTACTGGTGCTCTAGTTAGTCTTCACCCTGCATCGCTGACTGCACCACATCAAGGAACTTCGGTTGAAAATGGGATAATGCTTGGGTTTTTGGTAGGAGATTTAAAATCTTCACTAGATGAATTAAAATCAAAAGGCGTTAAAATTTACAGAGAACCTGTAGAAAGAGATGCGGGCTTAAATGCAATCATTTTAGATCCTGACGATTATATGGTTTCACTTTTTGAACCATCATTTAAGGATAAAACCCAACAAACTGCAGGATATCAAGGCTTTACACCAGTTTAAAGAATCTTTTTTATTTTAGAAACTAAGTTTTCAATATTTTTTGTTTTTACATCTATTGAAACATAGTATGTAATATTTTTTCTTTGAAATGCAAGTATTGTAACCTTTGGATGAGATAATAACAAAAAATCCAGCGCGCCGACTTTTTGAGCATATAATTTTCGTAATGTCATTAAGGTAGAAATGATAAAGAATTCATTTTTTACTTCTTCAGCTGACCAAAGAGGAATGGTATTAGGCCTAACCATTCCAGTCAATGTTCTACCATATTCATTAATAATTCCTGCATATCTAATTGATTTTGAAAGCTCAAGAATCTTTTGACATTTTTTTCTATAAGCTACGATTGCTTCTTTCCATTTTTGTTGAGGGGTTTTAAGCATAGCAAATCTAGAAAAAAGCCTATAATAAAGATTGATCATAAAACGAATTAAACTATGACAATAATTACAAAACCTGGAGTAATTATCAAAATTCAATTATTGCAAGGATCGCAAGCTAAAAATTATTTTGAAAGTAAGGAACGACTTTTTCTAGGAACTATTCTTATAAAATTACAAAAAGATACGTCTAACGAATTAAATTTAACTGTTCAAGAAAAAGACATGATAGAACATATTTTTAAAAAATATAAGAAATATCTATAGATTTTTTAATTAAGTATGTGACTCGGTTTTTTATTATTAGATAATTGTTTTTGGAAATCAATATTTTCTTTTTTTAATTTATTATTCTCATTTTGAAGTGTAACTGTTGATTCTAATCTTGAGAACAGTGGGTGACCTGGAGGTCGTGCAGGATAAGCAACCTCAAACAATCCAGAGGCAAATTTTTGATACATTTGATTAAAGTCTTGTAATTTGAAATTCATAGATGCGTTATCTTTGAAAAATTTTTCTTTTAAACGTTTTTGGTCTACTATCCCAATAGATGGTGGAGAAATTCCTGGTGGGAACCTAGGAAATATTGAAGTTGGTATACCGAATGTTGGATGAATTCCTGAAAGCTCCATTATTCTCGTTGTATTGAAATAATCCATACGATTTATGCTAGTTTAGGGTTATTTCTTGTTTGCTTTACTCATTTGATAACTAGACATGTGAAGCTAGAGTCATTTCTAGTCAGATCGAGCTGATCGCTGATCCTTATAGACATCTTAGATCGCTAATTTTGAAATGAAGGAATTAAGAAGAAAGAACTGCCTTAAATGCAAAAAAAATATTCGTACCTATGAATTACATAAAATTGTAATTTATGTAATTCAAGATAAATTTACAGATCATCATTACGAACACGTAGAGTGTCCTGAAAAATTTACAGTTTAGTCATAACCAAATTTTTTCGTAAATAATTATCCTACATAAGCATACACTGGATATAATCTCCCTGTTTCTCTATCATGATACTTCCAGTTTGTTTGAGTCCAAACAACTTGTTTAAATTGTTTCTGTATATCTGGATGCAATCTAATGTACACATCATCACCAATTAGAATTTGATTTGGGGAAGCAGTATTTTGGATCTTTGACGCAATATTCATTGAAGGCCCCAGAATATCCACATGAGATTTTTCTTTATCAGCACCATAACGTACTATGATGTTTTGTCCAAAATCCATACCTATCTTTATCTTTAATTCAGGATAATCATATTGATTCAAGATTGGATTCATGCCTTTTTCCACTACAGTTACCATTGCTTTTGCACAATTTACTGCATTGTCTGTGGCTAGCAGTGGCATGGCTTCAGCAACAAAATAACCGATCACTGCATCACCAACAAATTTTAGAACATAACCATCGTGCTGCATAATAATGGATGACATTTCTTGAGCAAATGATCTAATGATTATTGCTACCTTTTCTTCAGGCAGGGAAAGTGTGATCTCAGTCGAACCAACTAAATCAACGTATAGAACGATCATATTGACTCTAGATGAAACTAGATCGCGTAGAAATCTTTCAGATTCATCAATTATTGTCGATTCATATTCATAACCTTGTTTTAATGCAGCCCACAATCTTTTTTGAGTTTCTTTAACAAGAGTTTCTAAATCGACAACTTTTGTTCCTTTTCTACTGAGAATAATGTCTACATAATCTAGGGATTTGTGATCATGCGTGTTTTTCTGAGAGGTAGAATTTTTGTTTGATTCTGAATGAGGGTGTTGTTCCATTAAATCATTATTAGAATTTTCTTGATTTTCAGTCATATTTTATTCCTAATCTAGAGGAAAATCTACACCACAAATTGGGCATCTTGCTCGTTTGCCTTTATAACCTTCATTGTAATATTGAACAATTTCTGCACTACAATTCCAGCAGATGATTTTTTCGGCCTCCATAAACTATTTCCTCAAATTTCCTATTTAAAATCATGTCTTTCATCAAAAGGTTGATACTGATGAAAACAGGTATTTAGCCAATATGCTGTAAGATTTTATTAGATGAGCCTCTCCAAAAGGTGTGCGTCTTGGCATCAAATCCTCAGATGAATTTATTCAATTATTAAATAATAAAAACGAAAGCATTCAAAAACTATTTCTCGAAAAAATGAAAGAACTCACTAGAACAGTTACTGTTAAAGGTATGCTAGGAGATAGTACAATAGCAGAACAGAATACTTTCGATCCAATACTTGTTCAAGAATATTTTAAAAAAATAATAAAAAACTTGCCAGATTGGGTTTCACGTGATATTTCTATTACAAATAATGAGGATTTAAGACGAATTTTTGTCAAATTTGAACTGAAAGAAGGAAATTATCTCCTGTCATGCCATATGTCAATTCAGTTTCATGTTCTACTGTTCTATAAACCAGATAACAAGGTAATAGAATACCAAAAAGAACTTGCAGAAATTATTGATAAGACAAAAAATACAGAAACAAAACTGGCTGAAGATAGCGATCAATATATCTTGGAAAAACTCAAAGAGATTGGATATAAAGATCTTGAGCATAAAGATCTTTTCCAGGTTTTTTATGAAAACGATGACTTACGGGATAAAATATACAAAGAAATTGAAGGAAAATCAGAGAGTAACGTTCAAGATCTTCTTAAAAGAAAAAAACAACTGTTTAATGAACTTGATAATTTGCTGATGGAAATCTATCAAACTACGTCAGTCTTAATTGATGATTCAAAATTAGTTACAGGAGAAGAAGGATGTCTTTGCAGTTTTGATTTAGAACACTTCAAAAACAATGTCAAGGAAGGAATGTTTGATCCAAAAAAGATCCCAGTTAGAGTAAAAGAAAAATTATCTGAAAGGTTAGATGAGTTCATAAAAATTATGAAGTTATGAAAAAAAGAGTTTTATCTAACATTTTTTAGTCATATAAAATATCAAGGACCTGCAAACTGAGGCGAGGTGCCTCTTTAGGGGAGTTATACAGGCCCTTGACTAGTTCCTATCGATCAGTTTGGAACTATAAAAGCTTTCTAGTAATAGTATAGTTTTTAATTTCAAATTTTAAAATTTTTCGAGTTTTTTCTAGATTTTTACAATAATTAAAATACAATAACTAAAACACCAATAAGATGAACCCCACATATGAAGATGTACTTAAAGCTCAATCTCAAAGAGGAGACGAAATTAGGAAAACACCACTTACTTATTCACCCATATTCAGCCAATTAACTGGGTCTGAGGTTTATCTGAAATCTGAATTCCAACAAAAAACAGGTTCCTTCAAAATAAGGGGGGCATATTTTAAAATAAAATCTTTAACAGAAGAAGAAAAAAAGAAAGGAGTGATCACAGCATCTGCTGGAAATCATGCACAAGGCGTAGCTTTCGCATCTTCTTTAGAAAAAATTTCATGTACAATTGTGATGCCAAAAAACGCCTCACCTGCAAAAGTATCTGCAACTAGAGGGTATGGAGCAACAGTAGTTCTGGAAGGGAGTAATTATGATGAATCTTGGATCAAAGCTAAAGAAATTGCAAAAAAAACAGGAGCTAACATAATTCATGCATTTGATGATCCACATGTTATTGCTGCACAAGGAGTTATTGGATTAGAAATATTGGAGGATTTACCTGATGTTGATGAAATTTACGTACCTATAGGAGGAGGAGGGTTAGCAGCAGGAATTTTACTAGCAGTCAAAACAAAAAATCCCAAAATCAAAGTAATTGGCGTACAGTCAAAATCATTTCCAGCAATGAAAAATTCCTTAGAATCTGGTGAACTAAAATCAGTTGGAGGGGGGATAACCATAGCGGATGGAATTTCTGTAAAAAAACCAGGACAGATAACTTTCAGTATAATTAAAGACCTAATCGATGATATCGTTTTAGTAGATGATGCTGATATTGTTAAAACGATGTTTTTACTCATGGAAAGAGGGAAAATGGTAGTTGAACCAGCAGGTGCTGTAGGTCTTGCATATTTACTTGCAGCAAAACCGTCTCCTGGAAAAAAAGTTGTTCCAATTCTAGGGGGAGGCAATGTAGACATGTATCTTCTTGGTCAAATAGTGGCCAAAGGTTTGACTCAAATGGGTAGATTAGTAAAAATTTTTATTTTATTGCCTGATAAACCTGGTGCATTAAAGGAATTAGTTGATGAGATTGCCTCTCTAAGTGTAAACATAGTTGAAGTTGTTCACGATAGATTAAGCTCAGACATCCCAGCAGGTTCTGCAGGAGTAACATTGAGTCTTGAGACAGAGGGTCAAAAGCATGCAGATAATCTAACAGAGCATTTAAAGAAAAAAAATATTAATTTCAAAATATTAACATAATATTATTTGAATTTTTTCTTGACAAATCTGGAAAGACCTACTTTTTTTAGTTCGGCAGATTCCTTTAACACTGAACGATGTTGGTTCTGTTTATGTTGTTTTAGCTTCTTCTTCAAATCCTCAAACTCGTTTCCAAGAATTTTAATTGCATAGATTCCAGCATTACCTGCTTTGTTAACACCCACTGTAACTACTGGGGAACCAGAAGGCATCTCTGAAATTGATAGAAAAGAATCCAATCCTCTAAATGCTGAGAATTTGTATTTTGGAGATTTTTTATCTTGTTTATCGTTATAAACAAGAATTGGCACACCTATTACAGGAATAATGGTGTGCGAAGCAATCATTCCTGGTAAATGGGCAGATCCCCCTGCACCTGCAATTATTACCTTAAAACCACTACTTTCAGCGTGTTTTGCATACTTGTCTAACATGGTAGGTGTCCTATGAGCAGAAATTATTTGGTCTTCATGTTTAACATTAAATTTGTCTAAAATTTCAGATGCGCCATGCATTATCCTACTATCAGAGCTAGAACCCATAATGATACCAACTAGAGGTTTTTTGTTGTACTGTATTACCACATTACATCAAAACCGGTGATGTTTTTAACCTTGATGCAGAGCAAGGAATTATCTTTTTTTCGCTTTTCCGCTTTTGGATTGTTTTCTTCGTCTGCGTGCTGCCCTCTGATCGGCTTTTCTCTCATGTTTTCCAGTTTTTCTCAATGGCATATGAAGAGAGCCAGAGGTTAACAATTTCAGTGTTATGGATATTAGGACAAAATGTGGTTCCTACGGAAGAAAAATATGCTTATTTGAACTAACGTCAGGCACAGATTAGATCGCAGATACGATCATAGCGATCAAAACTAGCTGACCTCTGTACGATATTAAGATCATGTCTTCGATATGACGATCGGCACGAAGGAAATGAAAGAAGGTACACAACAGACAATATTTGATTCATGTTCAGGCTCCAGCCTGCATGATTATAAGATATCAGCAGATGAACTCAAAGAGGAACTTTCAAAATTTGATTTAACCGAAAATCAATCTAAGGTATACATTTTCTTAGGGAAATATGGTTCAAAGACTGCGCCCGAGGTTTGTAGGGCATTAAAAATTGCACGTACAGAAACATATCAACTATTAGCAGCATTACAAAAGAAAGGAATAGTTTTAGCTACTTTTGGACATCCAATAAAATTCTCTGCGTTAAAACTAAACAAAGCAGTCAAGACATTAGTTAATGCGGAAAAAGAAAGAGTAAAATCTCTAGAAAAAAATGAAGAAACTATAATCAAACTTTGGGATAGCATACCTGAGTTTTTAAAAGAAAAAACTGAAGATGTAGAGAATAGATTTCAAATGCTAGAAGGATCAAATCCCATTAATGCAAAATTAAAAGAGATGATATCAGAAACAAAAAATGAAATGATTGTTTTAGGTTCTGAGAAAGATTATCTTCGATTATATCATTCAGATTTTTTAGATAATTTAACAACTAAGAAATGTCAATCAAAAATCATTACATCATGCACAGAAAAAACTATGTATATATTTGAAGATATGGATAAAAAACAAATTAAATGCATGTCATCTAACATAAAAGATGAAATCTGTTTTGTAATGAAAGATAGTAAAGAAATGATTTTCTTTACAAAAAATGATTCTCAGTCTCTACAAAATATTTCTGCCATGTGGACAGATTCTGCTGCTTTAATTTATTCTATGAGATTACTTTTTGATTTTATCTGGTCTAGCTCAAAACTAATTTAGAGTGGTTAATTTCAGTTCCAGTATCAGTAGATGTAATGGTATAACAAGAAAGTTTTAGAGTCTGTTCACAAAAATTTATCTATATCTCTCTCAGTTTTTCGTCTTCTAACATCAATACAAAACCTACATTCACATAATTGTTCCATTTACTTCTATTTCGTTATACCAATTAGGATATTGTTTGTAACAAATGCAGAACAAATCATACGTTTGTTATGCCGTCAGATAGTGGATTTTTCATGTATGCGAGTGCACATTCCCTTTTGCTCTTTGTCGATAAACTCATTTGAGGAACATCTAAAAATTTTCAAATAATCCAAATGCACTAAAAGGGGGTATTTACGCCTAACAATATGAGTAATTCAGGTAAAGTTCTAGGGATAATTGGAGGAGGTCAACTTGGAATGATGCTTACCGAAGCTGCAAAGAAATTTCCAGATAAAATTTCAGAAGTAATAGTTTTAGATCCAACCAAAGGATGTCCTGCTTCTAAAGTAGGAGCAAAACAGATTATTGCAGATTTTAAAGATGAAAAAGCAATAATTGAACTTGCTACAAAATCAGACATTCTGACATATGAAATTGAATCCGGAGATAGTGATGTTCTAAAATCAATCGAGTCTAAAACTATGATAAATCCTTCCCCAGATACTTTAAAAAAAATTCAAGATAAACTAGTTCAAAAAACATTCCTATCTGAAAATCAACTACCAGTGGCAGATTTTGTGGAGATAAACTCTTTAGATGATTTAAAACAAAAGATAAAAAAATTTGGTTTTCCATCTTTGTTGAAGACCAGAAAAGACGCTTATGATGGACGAGGGAACTTTAAGATTAATTCTCACGAAGACCTCATTTTAGCATATAAACAATTTAATGATCAAAGCATGATGCTTGAAAAGTTTATTGATTTTAGGATGGAGGTATCAGTAATAGCTGCAAGAAATACTCAAGGAGAAATTGCAACATATCCTCTAGTTGAAAATATACATGAAGATAATATTCTACGAATCACTATAGCTCCTGCAAGAGTGAATAAAGAGATTGCAAAAAAGGCAGAACAAGTTGCACAAAAAACAATGGAGGTACTAAAAGGAGCAGGTGTTTTTGGAATAGAGATGTTCGTAACAAAAAATGATCAGATTCTAATCAATGAGATAGCTCCACGAGTTCACAATTCGGGTCATCATACACTACAATCAAGTAAAACATCCCAATTTGAGCAACACATACGAGCAATTCTTGGATTAAGTTTAGGCAGCACCGAGTTATTACACCCTACTATAATGTATAATATTCTGGGTCCAAAGAATTTCAAAGGAGAGTACAAACCTGTCAATATAGTTCCTGAAAAAGGGGTTTTTCTTAAAATGTATGGTAAAAAGGAATCAAATCCAAAAAGGAAATTGGGTCATCTCAACGTAGTTGATTTGGACAATTCTGGAAATATTGATTTTTTGTTAAACAAGCTGGAAAATATAAAAAAATCAATAGTTATTGACCCTGTTTAAAAATTGCATCATGCTTCTTGTTTTCTTGAAAATTCATGAGTAGTTTTGTCTGTTCGAAATATTACATACTGCTACTGATTAGCTTGTCTGAATTTAACAAACTTGGGAAATATGGTCACAACAAAAAACAACAAAACTTCTGCGCAAGCAGGAAAAATACAGGTTTCATTGGAGGGTAAAAGTGAAGAGATATGAATATAGAAGAAGAACTACTCACAGAACTTTCTTACTTTGGCCTTGACAAGACTGATGCTACCATGTATTTGGGCCTTTTACGAATAGGTTCATTGACAGTAGGCAAAATGTCTACTAAACTCGAAATCGATAGAGGCAAAGCATACAGGTCGCTCAACAAACTTCGAGATATGGGATTGATTACTACTACGTTTTCAAACCCTACCATCTGCGAGGCAGTTTCTCCAGAAGATGCATTGACATCAGTAATTCAACGTAAAGAAGATGAAATTACTACGATGCAAAAGCTTTCACGAAAAATTGTCGCGGATTTAAAGAATCTAAACCGACCACAACAGGTTTCAGAGATCTCTTCAATATCAATAATCCAAGGTCGCTCTAATATTTATTCGCGAATTGGAAAAATGATACAAGACTCTTCCAAAACAATCTACATTGTCACCACAGCTGAAGACATTCTAAGAATGTATCACACTGCAATTCCAGAAAAAATTGCATTATGCAAGAAAAATGGAGGGCAGGTAATGGTATTAACCGATACAGAAAATGATAGTTTATTACCATTAATCAGTAGACTCAAAGCAACTGAGACTAGAGTAGGAAAACTACCATCAAAAAGCAGAGTGATTGTAGAAGAAGGAGGTCAATTAATCATGTCTGGCTCCATTAAAGAAACGATGGACTTAAACGATGATAACGACTCGATTCTAGTCACAAACTCTCAAGAGATGATCAACAACATGTTTAGCCTGTGTTCACACTTGTGGAAAAAAGCCAAGCCGGTAGACAAAATACTGGCATAATGATATGAAAGAATCGTTCTTCATATCCCCAAATTTTATTATTTTTTATAGTTCATTTATGATATATGCAATTTTATGCAATTGCGCAAACAGGTCATTAAATAGTAAACAAGTTCATTCTTTATTGTAGATTAATATGATTGAATCACTTATTGAGCTCAATCACTTGCGAATTATCCTTGCCATAGGAATGTTAGGATATGCTTCTTTTACTGATGTAACAAAAAGAGAAATCAGCGATTATGTCTGGATTATCTTTGGGGCTATTGCAGCTATCTTACTGATTTTTGAACCAAACTTATCAGAGAGCCTAATAACTATTGGAATCTCATTAATAGTTGCACCAGTTGCTATAATTATTTGGAGAATTGGTCTCTTTGGTGGCGCCGATGCCTTTGCAATAATTGTCTTGGCAGCATTAGTTCCACAAATCTCATTTACAGATAGAATGATTACTCCATTTACAATATTGACAAATGCAGTATTGATATCAATTAGTCCGTTGTTTATCAATTTCTTTAGAAACTTCATAGAATTGGCAAGGAGACATGATATCTTTGAAGGATTTGAGGAACCAACTAGAAAACGTATAATGGCAATGTTTTTGGGATATCGCGCTCAAAACCCAAAATTTGGTTTTTCAATTGAAAAAAAGGTTGGCAAACACAAAAAATTAAATTTAGTTTTACATCATGCTGAATACGCCGAATTTTGCCATACACCTAACACATGGATAACCCCAGGAGTTCCATACATGCTATTCATTACTGGAGGATTAATTATTCAATTAATGTACGGGGATGTAATATTCAGATTTTTAGAATCTATTTGAAAATAATTCTGAACTAAAATGGGTCTGTCCTAATAGAACAAACACAAGATAATACGAAATATTTAACAAAAAACAAGTATAGAATTGCAATCATCGAATGAAGAAAATATATCATCATCTGAGGATTCAAAGTCAGATTTTGAAACTTTAGAAGAATTTATTGGATTTAAAGGGAAAGCTCTAAAGGATTTAGATGCTGCAAAGTCAGAGCTAGAAAAAAGAGCAGCACAAATTCAAGAGCTTGCAACAAAAACTAGTGAACAATTTGGCGGTGCAATCAAAATCAATTCAGATTTGAAAGGAAAGATTACATTTTTACAAGATCTAATTTCATCGCTCAGTAGAAAAAATGAAGAGCTTGAACAGGCTAACAAAGAATTACAAAAACAAAAAGAAGAAAATGTAAAACTTACAAAAGATCTGCGTAATAATCTTGAAAAGGTTGTTCTAAAAGAAAAAGAGATAGAGCTACAACGAGATTACCTTTCACGACAAGTAGATGAGAAAAGTAGTGAATTGATGAAATCAGAAAAACTTGCAATAATTGGTGAGCTTGCATCAAGAATGGCTCATGACCTGAGAAATCCACTGTCAACTATTAAAAATACAATTGAGCTAATGGAGTCAAAACCAAAATTAAAAATTGAAGAAAAGCTACAATACTATGGAAAGCTCCGTAGAGCAATGAATCGAATGTCTCACCAAGTAGACGATGTACTTGATTTTGTTAGGACGTCTGAGCTAAAGCTTCAACCATACTCTGTTTTAGATATTATAAATATTGTAAAAGATAGCATAACTATTCCAAATGACGTCACAGTGAAGATTGAACAAGAGAATGTTAGAATAAACTGTGATTATAGAAAAATCGAGGCGGTATTTACAAATCTATTACTTAACGCTATTCAAGCAGTAGAAACTAAAGGAGAAGTACATATTCGTATAATTGATAATGCAAATGATGTACTAATTGCATTTGAAGACTCTGGTAATGGCATTGAACCACAAAACTTGTCCAAAATCTTTGATCCATTATTTACTACCAAACAGTTGGGAACTGGACTTGGTCTTTCAATTTGTAAAAGTATTGTAGAGCAACATGGTGGAAATATAACTGTAAAAAATAATCCTACGACTTTTCTGGTAAGGCTACCTAAAAATCTCTAAATATGATCTAAAAGGCCAGTCCTAAGAGTACTAAAGTAGTTCCTAAAGTTGAAAACAAACTACGTTTAGGGTTTATTAATTATAGAAAAGACAAGCAACATTATGGCACTAAAGGCAGCAATGATTCTGACTGGGATTTCTATTGGATTACTTGTAATTTATGGAGCCGATGTTGCATCTGGTGGAGGAACTGGAGAAGGCTTTTTGGGATCTGATCATATGACGCGTGGAATTGGATTAGGGGTACCATCTATAATTTTACCAATAGTTGCATTTTTCATTTCTAGAAAAGAACACTCAAGAGGATTAGGAATAATGTTGATAATTAGCGGAGCATTAATTCTCATTGGAGGTGCAGTAGTTCTTGGAATGGAACCATCTACTGCCATGCAAGAATCAGGAAGAAGTGTGATAGCTGAAGCAGGACCTCTTGTAGCAGTTGGTGCTTTCATCATTGCTCTAGGTGCTATAAAACTAAAAAAATCGAAATCAGTGTAAACTGTAATGACTTTGTGTTCTAAATGTGGCAAAGATGTTAAAAAAATGCACAATTGTCAGCATACAAACGAAAATGATTATTGTGTAGAGTGTTATACTGAATTACATTATTACTTGACGGAACAAGTAGTAATTGACTGAAATCGAGGCATTCATAGAATGGGTAATTGCGTTAGTCTCAAGTAATCTCTATCCCGGTGTATTTTTTGCAGCACTTCTTGAAACTGTTTTTCCTCCAATTCCGAGTGAGGGGGTTTTTCCTTTAGCGGGATATGTAGTATTGAAAAACGAAATGTCATTAATTCACGTTTTTGGTGTAGGAATTACTGGAGGGGGCGGGGCAACACTTGGAGCATTTGTGATATACTTGATAGCCCTCAAACTAGGTAGAACTGGGCTTGCAAGATACATGAAATATGCAAAAATAAACAAGGAAAGATTATCCAAAGCAGATAGATGGTTTGAAAAATATGGTGACAAGTCAGTATTATTAGGAAGATTAGTTCCAGGGCTTCGGGAACTTGTTTCAATACCTGCAGGAATATTTCATATGAAACCTAAAAAATTTCTAATTTTTACATTCATTGGATCATGTGCCTGGAGCACATTGTTGACTGGAGTTGGGTATTATCTTGGAGTTGCAACAATTAATATTTTTTAAAGTTTTAATGACAAGTAAAATTCTTGATAGAACATGAAAGCAATCATTTTGGCAGGTGGTAGAGGTAAGCGATTAAAACAAGTAACAGATTATGTGCCAAAACCTTTGATTCCTTTGGATAATATCCCAATCATTGAATGGCAAATACGTTATTTGAAAAAATTTGGAATAAAAGATATCATTATTTGCACAGGTTACAAGACTGAGCAAATTGAAAATTATCTTTGTGTAAAAAATAATCTAGGAGTAAAGATACGATTTTCAAAAGAAAAAGTGCCTCTAGGTACTGGAGGCGCAATAAAACAGGCAGCACATTTCATTAATGAAAAATCATTCATTGTAGTAAATGGAGATGTAATTACTGATATTGATATTAAAAAACTAAAGCAAAAGCAAAATTCAATTGCTGCAATTCCACTAAAGACAAAGTTTGGAATAATGAGTATTAAAAATGATAAAGTGGTTAATTTTAACGAAAAAAAAGAGATTTCAGATCTTTGGATGAATGCAGGAATTTATCATCTTTCTAAAATCCTAACAAAAGATTTACCAAAAAATGGCGATATTGAGAAAACCACATTCCCAGATTATGCTAAAAAAGGAAAATTAATGCATATGAAATTTAAAAATATATTTTGGTATTCGATTGATTCATACAAAGACATGGAAGAATGTTCAAAGGAAATTAAAACTAGAAAGTATATCAAATATGTTGCAAAATAATTTGATTCATTCTAATCTAAAAATATAAAAAATTTGGATATGCAGTTATTGTGGAATCTCTGATTTATAGAGAGTTACTAAAACGTAGGCAACTTCTCCCATAAATGAGGTATCTTCATTTCTGGCTGCATATTCACTCGTATGTTCCCAAAATGGGTGTATTGATTCATCTGATTGATATGCCATATTCTTACTCTTTACAGAAAATTTGATAATAGTCAAACTCAATCAAAATTCACTTCTTGCTTAATGGATAGATTTTTCTGACCTATGTGGTGCTATTTGTTTATGAGGCTAGGATACAGTTTAGGTTCAGTTTTATCTATTGAACAGGTATTGAATTGTGCCTCAACACTTTCAAATTATAATCCTGATACGGTGTGGATTCCTGAAACATGGGGAATGGAAAATTTCTCAATGCTAAGTGCTGTATCACAAAGATTGAAGAAGACAAAAATTGGTTCATCGATTATTAACATCTATTCTCGTAGTCCAGCACTTGTTGCTATGGGTGCTGTCACTGTAGATACTATATCAGATAGAAGGTTGGTTTTAGGTTTGGGAACAAGTAGTTTGCCAATAGTTGAAGAATTTCATGGATACAAATTTGAAAAACCACTATTACGAATGAGAGAATATGTTGAAATTATAAGAAAAATCGTATCAGGAAAAAAAATAGATTATGATGGAGAGATATTTTCCCTGAAAAATTTTTCATTATTAATCAAACCACCACGAGAACAAATTCCCATCTACCTTGCGGCAGTAAATCAGAATATGGTTGAGCTTTGCTGGCATATTGCAGATGGAGTAATATTTTATCTTAGACCCATTACAGAGATTCAAAAGACTATAAAACATATGCAATCAAAACGAGAAATTGATGTTTCCTGTCAATTAATTACTTGTATGTCAAATGATGCAGAAAAAGCAATAGAACGTGTCAAGAAAACTTTGTCCTTTTACATCTCAGTTGGTGAAATTTACAGAGAATTTTTGGCCAAAAATGGATTTAAAAATGAAACAAAAAACATCTATCAGGAGTATAATAAATCTGGTTTGAGATCTAATCATGAATTAGTTACAGAATCAATGTTGGAACAACTTTGTGTATATGGAACACCTGACGAATGTATTAGAAAGTTAAAACGATTTTACCAAGCTGGAGTAAATCTTCCCATTATACAATTCAATCCAATTGGAGATGTAGCCGAATCTTTTAATTTGCTAGCATCTACATTTTCTCAGATCGAAAATGAATAAAATAGCTATAGTAGGATATGGAACTACAAAATTTTCAAGAGAAGAAATCCCAGTTGAATCGTTACTTCTTAATGCCACAAAATCGTTGTTTGATCAAAATCCAAACCTGAATCAAAAAGACATAGACGCTGTTTTAGTATCTACAAATGATAATACAAAATATTTATCTGCAATTTTGTCAGAGCTTGCTGGAATTCAACCAAAAACAGCTCATACTGTAGAAAGTCTCTGTAATTCTGGAACAAATAGTGTTGTATCTGCATATTCGTATATTGCTTCAGGTCTTGCTGACGTTGCTCTTGTTGTAGGTGCGGAAAGACGTAATAGTCCAGGACAAATTTTAGAATGGGACAATTCTCGCGGAGAGTTTAAGCATCCAATTTTTTGGGGAACGATTTTTACCAAAGCACACAAAAGAAAATTTGGAACAACAGAAGAGGATTTAGCTACAGTCTCAGCAAAAAATCATAAATATGCACATGACAACCCAAATGCTTATTCAAACAAAATTTACTCTGTAGAAGAATTGATGAACTCAAAAATTTTGACAGATGATCTGAAAGTGTCAGATTGTTCAAGACCGTGTAGCGGAGCTTCTGCAGTTTTACTTGTCTCTGATAAAGTTGTAAAAAAATATTCAGACAGCCCAGTTTGGATTAATGGGATAGGACAAAAAACACTATCAGCTAGCTTTACAAAAAATCAAGATTTTTCAAGCATGAGTTCTACTCGGGAAGCCGCAAAAATTGCATTTGATATGTCACACTTGGATCCTATTGATATAGACATAGCAGAGATTCATGATGCGTTTACAGTTTGTGAGCTTATGGCTATAGAAGATCTAGGATTAGTTTCAAAAGGGAATGGTGCAAAATTTGTAAAAACTCTATACGAAACTGAAGATAGGAAAATTAATCCTCGTGGCGGATTGATTGGAACTGGACATCCCTTGGGAGCAACAGGTGTTGCACAGATAATTGAAACTACTCAACAATTACAGGGAACAGCAGGAAAAAGACAAATTGAAAATGCAAAAGTGGGACTAGTTCATAACATGTCTGCAGCCGCCACCTCATCTACTGTTTTGCTGTTACAATCATGAGTATTTTTGAAGTAGAATTAAAAAAAGGAAAATTTGTCATTCCCGAATGCCTTACTTGTAAGGATGTGGTATGGCCCCCTAGTGATTATTGTAGTCTTTGCTTCGGTAAAGTAAATTGGAGAAAATCTGATGGGATTGGGAAAATTCTTGAATATTCTAAAAAAGGAAATATATTTTTTTGTTTAGCAGAATTTGAAAAAAAGATTAGAATTATGGGTACTCTTCAAGTCTATTCAAATCAACCAGAAATTGGAAAAAAGGTAAAACTTGACACCTGCAAAGTAGATGGAAGGAATTATAATTTCACTATGACACTGGTTTAATGCTGAAGTCAGAATGTTAATCTTGGCCCCTTACAGTTTCATGAATGTCTCTAATATGCAAAGATAATTTTGAGGAAATCGGAATTACCTTACAAGACTCTTTGGTAATGGTATAATGACCTGCTCTTCTATATGGTAAAAAATGATCTAATGCTATTGTCTACTAAAATACAAGTAATAACAAAAAACGCGTATTCAAATCGTTTAACTAAAGAGAAGAACCAATTCCATAAGAAATTAAAAATTCGTTCTCATAAACAAAATCAAAAAATTGCAAGGACAAGACGACAGAGAGGATATAATTGGGAGGATACGCTTGTTAAAAGATTCAATGCGTTATCTGAATGGAAGGCATTCAGATTAGGCTCACCCAGTGTCTCACTTCCCGACATTTTAGCAGTTAATAATAGTCAAAGTACTATCTTTACAATAGAGGCAAAATCTGGTACTGGCACTACACTCCAGGTACCTTTTGATCAAATAATTCGATGCCTTAATTGGACGAACCACTTTGAATTATACAAAACAAGAAAAGTTGTTTTAGCATTCAAGTTTTTGTCAAAAAAGAGGATAGGGGTTGGAAAATACGAAAATAGACAACTCAGAGAGTTTTACAAAGTTTGGGATGAATCTGAAAAAATCATCGATTGTGTTTGTACCTATGATGGTACAACCTATGCAATAATAGATGGAAACCGCCAGAAATTAGTTTTAAAAGACTACCAGATGCCTTTTAAATCAAAGCACCGAATCATTATTTAGTAATGAGCACCAATTAACTATATGGACTTTGAAGAATTTGTAGATGAAAGAGTGCTTGTGAGTCACGATACCTTTGGAAAAAAAGAAATGAAAATAAAGGTTGTAGAAGTTTCCGATGAAAATACTCCTTCAAAATGGAAATTTGGGGATAGAGTCAAAGTTAACAAAATCTTAGTTACTATCAAGCACCTAGAGACTCAAGAAGTGGAAGAGGGGGAATTTGACATACAGGAAATAGAAAGAGAGCTAAAAGAGAAACGTCATTACACCTCGACTAATAGATGGGTACCTACAAATGACATAAAAAATGGGTATATAACAAGTTCGAGGCATACATCTCTAATCAGTGACGCTGCGGCTCTTGATTACATTACATTTTAGAAATTAAGATCTATTCTTATTTTTGATTGGCTCATGCGTGGCTATAATTGGCAAAAAAACCTATAAGACAGAAAATAAAAATTTTAACTATGAGTACCAAAGAGATTGAAGTTAACGGAACCGATTTTAGGGTTACACTAACAGATCAAATTATCAATCAAGTAAACAGCTTAAAGTCTCTTTATAATACAGCTTATGAAGATCCTGAAAGTTTTGAACAAGTAAGTGCCGAGATTTCAAGTACAATTAATGATATTGCAGACTCGGTAGAACCAAGGGCGTCAGATAGCGACCTTGATGGATTAATTCAAGAAATTATCAAAGTAGTAGACAACAAAGCAGCTCAAATAGAAAAAGAACTGCAAGGAAAGGAACCTAAAGCAGAAAAAAAGCGTACTACAAAGGTTGGAAGAAAAAAATCAAAACCCAAAAAGTAATCTCATTTTAGTAAAATATCAGAAAAAAATATGCAATTTTCCTTATATTCTGTTAATGATATTATCTGATTATGAATAGAAGTTGTGAATGTGGTATTTGTGGACATTATACTGAAAAGGAATGCATCAAGAATGAATGTAAATGCTGTAGCAATTTCCATATTAGATCTGGACCAAAATCTAAAGAGGATTAATATTTTGCTTTATGGTTAAAATAGAAAATATTGAGGAGCTCAGAAATATCAAGGAATCAAACTACGGGTTTGTGATAATTATTACACATACTAAATCAATAATTCATAATACAGATTGTAAATTAATTTTTGAGCAAGATTTTCTAAAGGATGGTAATAATGATTCAAAGTATCATTGGTTTTCAACATATTCGTTGGCTGAAAAAGAATTGGGAGATATAAAATCCTGTAAACTCTGTAATCCCTGAGCTTATTTAGATCATTTATTATCAAAACAGCTACATTTTTTCGACATATGTTTAACACATCCAATTAACCTATGATCTTTGCAACCACAAATCACACAATGATTTTCATCTTTTGCCAATAATGAAAGATATTAGGAATTCTCTATTATAGATTCTACTTTTTCCATTAGTTTTTTATCTTGAAGAGACTCAAGAATTGAATTTCGTATATTTTTTAATCGATTGGGATCGTCAGAATATAACTTCGACATGGTTTCGATTTCTCTTTCAAAAGAGTAATTTTGCAAGTAAAATTTTGCAGCAGATGATAATTTTACATATTTATCAGAACTATTATCGATGTTTTCAAGTTTGTTAACAATAACCTGTAACAATCCATTAATTTTTGCCAGTTCTTTTTTAATAATTTCTAAATCCCCAGGAACATCGTTTAGATGTTCAAGTATTTGGTAAGAATCTTTGATTCGCGATAGAACTCCATTTAGATTATTGTCAAAATTAATCAAAGTTATCTCTAAAGTAAAAATAACCAATCTAAAAGTTTGGTATTTTATGAACAAAAATTGGCATGCTTAATGAAATTTTGAATTAATACATTTTAAATTTAAATTACTATGAGCTATCGTATCAGCGTTGCAAGATAATGCATATCTAAAATGTATAGATCCTCAGTGTGGCTTAGAGTATGCTATAAAATCAGGGATTTTAGAGTGTAGGAAAGGACATTTACTGGATGTCAAATATAAAAAAAATCCTTCACGCGCACTAAAAGAATTATTCTATAGTAGACGTAATCCTCAAGGAAGTATATTTAATGAAAGTGGAGTCTGGCGCTTTCGAGAGTTATTGAATTTTTGTGAAATCGATACAGGGAATTTAGAAGAATGCTCTCAACACTTAGTATCGCTAGATGGAGCTGAGGGAAGACAGTCAAAACCTTACCATATGTCAAGGGTTGCTGAGTTCCTAGAAATACCTAATGATAATTTGTTACTTCAACCAGAAGGCTACAATCCAAGTGGTTCATTTAAAGACAATGGAATGGCAGCTGCTGTAACTCATGCAAAGCTTGTCAATGCAAAAAAAATAGTATGTGCGTCAACTGGCAATACATCTGCAGCTGCTGGGATGTATGCTGCTAATGAAAATATGGAATGTGATGTATACATTCCAGCTGGGCAAATTGCTCCTGGTAAGCTAAGCCAAGCATATCAGTTTGGTGCTCAAATAATTGAAGTCGATGGAAATTTTGATGATGCATTTTCAAAATCTCTAGAAGACGCAAAAAAATATGGAGGATACACTGTAAATTCAATCAATCCATTTAGAATAGAAGGTCAGAAAACTATTCCATTTAGAGCATTAGAAAATCAAAACTGGGAAGCTCCGGATTGGATAGTTTATCCTGGAGGGGCTTTAGGAAATACATCAAGCTGTGGAAAATGCTTAATAGAATTATACGAATGGGGATGGATTAAAAAAATTCCACGAATTGCTGTTGTAAATGCTGAAGGGGCAAGTACATTGTATGATTTGTATAATGGGAAATTTGAAGAAACAAAATTACGATGGAACAAAGGCAGACCAGACATTGAATTAATTCAGAGATATTATGCGTTTTTAGATAAAAAGGGAATTCGACCAAAGACTAAGGCTACTGCAATTCAAATTGGTAGACCATCAAACATTCTCAAAGGATTAAGAGCATTAGATTTTACAAATGGTGTTGTTACCCAAGTTTCCGATTCTGAAATGTTAGATGGTATGTCTATAGTAGGACTAAATGGGTTTGATTGTGAAATGGCCTCAGGCTCAGTCCCAGCGGGAATTAGAAAATTAATCCAAGAAGAAATAATTAAAAAAGATGATGTGGTAATTGGAATTTTAACAGGCAGACAAAAAGATGCGATGTTACCTGTAGATTATCATAATAATCCTAACAACAGATTTGCTATTCCACCAAAGCAGTGATTAATTAATTAAGAATAAACAGGAATTTAAAAATCGTATATTAAACCTTAATAATTACTTTAAAGAAAATAAATTATTCGAAAAACATGGTGTCTTTAATATAGAATTGAAAGAATTTAATGATGTTATTTTTTTAGAGAAAAGTGTTCCTCTAAGATTTTTTTCTTTTCATCCATGTGGAATAATTCTTCAGTATGTTTGAATGCATCTTTGTATTCTTTTTGAAATAGCATTGCTTGCATTAATAGATGGTTTTCTGGAATCACTATTCCTGTTTGATCATCAGAGTACATCATTTTGACAGTGTCTCCAATGGATTCTATCATGTTTGCATGGATGTGAATCATGTTAGTATCTTTAAAGCTAAACTTCATCGAATCTGCATAGTCACGAACTTCCTTTGTTCCTTTCGCGGTATACAATGTAGCAACACCATACTCATTTTTGAATGTCTCTAAAAATTCAGATGGCCTTGGGGCAGTGTCTTTAAAACGCACATCTAGTATATGTAGGTGCATTTGTCTGGTTGGTACTTTTATTGCACGCAAAAATAATGGCGTATCTTTTCCCATGTAGCTTTTCACATCATCTCCATGATGTGGATTCTCTGACCATTCGATGGTATCTTTTACTTCTTTATCTGTCTGTTCCAGATCAGCCCATCGTCGTACTAGTATGACATCAAATCTAAGCAATCGCTCATTATATTTTTCTCGAAGTGGTTGCAAAATTCTTCCCATCCCTGTTACATTACAACTTCCTTGCATGACGTGTTTTTTCCCAATTGCTTGTTTGTAATTTACACGTGAGTTAAACAGCAAATCAGATACTGCTTTTTCTCCATAAATTGTTTCACCACCTTGATAAATAGCCATTATGTCTTTTGGCTCGTATAGATTTTTTTTATTTAGAAATCCATGGCCTGAAGGAGCTGCATCAATTACTAAATCACAATCAGATATCGCATCTTCTATTGTTCCAGAAATTTTGTAATTCTTAAACAAATCCTGTTTTTTCTCAGGTACATATACCGAAAAGCCCCTAGATATTGCCATATTCACTTTTTCATCAGGAGAATATTTTCCAACGCCAATAACTTCAATTTCAGAATCATCTTTGATGAATTGTGCGATTCTGCTACCGATAGAACCATAACCGTTGACAAAAACTTTCTTCATATAGTTTCTAAACTTTTACCTTTTATTTACATTACACAAACAAAGAACTAAATTAATCCTATTAAGAATCGTATTTGAATATGGACGAATCATCTTCAGACAATGCTGCTGAGATGCCTATCCAATCTCAGCCTAAAACTACACGTGGATTGCATGGGCCTTCTTTAGGGATTGGAGCAGGGATTGCCATAGTTTCAATAATTTCAGTGTTTTTGGCAATGAATGTAATAGATACTAATCCAGAACTACAATTTGAAGAAAAAACTCCAAACCAAGAGAACCAAGAAGTTACCTTGTCTTTGTTTACAGCTAATGCATCACCATATCTTGGAGATGAGAATGCCCCAATAACACTTGTTGAATTTGGAGACTATCAGTGCTTCTTTTGCCATAAATTTTTCAATGAAACAGAATCAGCTATTTTAAAAAATTATGTAGAAACTGGTAAAGTAAAGATTATTTTTAAAGATTTTACAATTATCGGTCCTGATTCCATAGCTGCTGCCAATGCTGCTCATTGTGCCAAGGAGCAAGGCAAATTTTGGGAATATCATGATACATTATACAATAATTGGGGTGGTGAAAACAATGATTGGGCTTCATCTGAGAATTTATTGAAATTTGCCCAGTCTATTGAACTAAATGAGGAAAGCTTTGTCAAATGCATGGTAGAAAAGAAATACGATCAGTTAGTAACTTCAAGTAACAATGATGCTAGAACTCTAGGCCTTACTGGAACTCCTGGATTTTTTATTATAGGTCCGGATAACCAAATTACAAAGATCCCTGGAGCGCAACCTTACGAATCTTTCCAGAGAATATTTGAATACGAATTAGCAAAATAATAGATTTTCATGATATTTTTAAAAAAATTATAAAAATAGGCGAATCTTGCCTTATTTGTGATGCAGATTAGGCCCAATACCTTTATGTACGAATTGGAGATGGCTAGCTTATGGCAGCTGGAATTGACGATATAGGAATTTACATTCCTAGATTATACGTAGATGCAGCTGATTTTGCCAGTGCTAGAGGCGTAGATCCGGCTAAACTGGTAAGAGGACTAGGCATATCACAAATGGCCATGGTTGATACCAATCAAGATCCAGCATGCTTGGCAGCAAATGCATGCCTGAGGGTTATGAAAAAAAATAATCTGTCTCCTGATGACATAGGTCGACTTTATGTTTCTACAGAATCATCATTTGACGAATCAAAAGCAATGAACTCATATGTTATTGGAATGCTTGAGCAAGTTTACGGTAGCGAATCATTTGAGCATTGTGGAGGAGTAGAAACAAAATTTGCATGTGTAAGTGGTTCATATGCTTTGTATGATAACGCAAATTGGATAAGAGCTGGGGAAGCTGAAGGCAAAAGTGCTTTGGTAGTGGTTTCAGATATTGCGAAGTATGATTTAGGTTCGAGTGGGGAGTTAACTCAAGGGGCAGGTGCATTGGCAATGCTTCTAAATGATAAACCAAGGTTACTTTCGTTTGATCCAAAAGTTACCTCAACTTCTATCAAGGACGAATACGATTTTTACAGACCATTTGGAAAGGAAACACCTATTGTTCATGGTCAATATTCTAACTTGCTTTATCTAATTCAAGTTAAAAGCGCACTTATGGCCTATAAGAAAAAGGCATTAGATAGAGGCATTATCAAGCTAAAGGAAGGAGAGTCCTTTTTAGATTACATTGATTATATTTGCATGCACCTTCCATATAGTAACATGGGCAAAAAGGCACTAGCGTATCTAGTGAGACATGAATGGAGAGGATTACCACGGTGGAAAAAAATTATTGAGAAAGTAGGGATGGAAGAACCGGTTCCAAAGGATCCACGTGGTACAATAGAGTCAGTTCTTGGTGATGCTGAGTTCATGGCAAAAGACCACGAATTTACAAAACTATTTACAAAAACAGAAGAGTTTCAAGACATTTATGAATCAAAAATTGCCAGCTCTTTAATCGCATCTAAAATGATAGGAAATCTTTACACCGCTTCATTATATCTTGGTTTTAGAAGTGCTCTAGAGTTTGAATTCCAAAAAGGAGTTGAGCTTGAGGGAAAACGTTTTGGATTTGGTTCTTATGGAAGTGGAAGTAGTGCCATGGTCTTCAGTGGCGTCATTCAGCCACAATACAAAGAGGTTGTTAAAGACATGAATTTAGAGGCAGAGCTTGGACCAAGAAAGAAATTAAGCCACAAAGAATATGAAGAAATTCATGAGAATAAACGTAGTCCTACTGAAAGCATTCTTGATGGAAAGGAAGAATTTATCCTAGTAGATGTAAAAACGGTAGCTGAAAGCAGAGGCGAACGAAGATACATCTTTAATGAATAAGATTTTAATTTCATGGAAATAGATTATTCAGTTAAAGATTTACTATATCAAGAATTAGCCAAGATCACAGAAGAGAAAATTCAAACTGCAAAAGAAAACATTTGGCTAGTTTTAAGTACCGATTTACAAATGAAAAGTAGAACGTATCATATTGATAACTATGATGGTTCGTTTACTAAAATTTTAGATGACATAACTGAGTTTCTTTCTTCAAGAAAACAAAGTAAATTTAAAATCATTAAATCCTAAGCTATTTTTAAATTTTCTATAGAGTTAGTGATTTAAGATCAATTTTATTTGTAATAATTTGTGAAATTTTTTCTAAATTGAAGTCTTTAATGTATGGAATCGAACCAATTACAGGGGTTTCCGTTAACTCTTCAATATCTCGTTTAAGATCATGGGTAGGATACCCACTGGAATTTAAATTGTTTATAATTATGCCACGAACCTTAATTCCATAATTTTGACACATTTTGATTGTCATAATTATATGGTTAACTGTTCCAATACGTGAGCTAGTAACTATGATTGTTTCTAAATCCATTTCTTTTATCAAATTGGTTACAAAATAATTCTTCAGTATTGGAGTCATTATGCCACCTATCCCTTCAACTAACAAAACATCGTGCATTGTAGATAATTTTTTGAAGCTATTTAATACAATTTTAATATCAATTTCAAGCCCAAGATTTTGCATTGCAGTAAAGGGCGAAGCAGGAATTGGAAAAAAATACGGATTAACTAATTCCTCAGCATCGTTTACTTGTGCTGCCTTAGAAAGTAGTTGTACATCTTGTGATTTGTAGCCTCTATTCTGTACAGTCCCTGCAGCAAAAGGCTTCATTATTCCAAAGTCTATCCCCATTTTTTTCATTGCAGCGGCAATTCCTGCCGTTACATAGGTTTTTCCAACATCAGTATCAGTACCGGTTATAAAATAAGATTTCAGCATGAATCACTCTGTTTGCTTGATTAAGGTTTCACAAGTCATATTTTTTTTCAGTCTTTTTTATTGTCAAAATTGTACGGTCTATGAGAAGATCTAATTCCTTTGTAGAAATTGCTAACGGAGGCACTAACATCACTATGTTTCCCAAGGTTCTCAAGTAAATGCCATTGTTTTTGCCCTCATCAAATATTATCTTGTTAATTGATTTTTTTGGAGAAATTGGAGTTTTTTGCTTCTTATTTTTTACCAGTTCTATTCCCATTAACATTCCTTTATTTCTTACATCGCCTACTAAATTCAACTGATTTAATTCATCTCTTCGTTTTTCAAAAATTTTAGATGTATTCTGGATTTTTTTTATCAGTTTATTTTTTTCATAAAGTTTAAGATTTTCAATTGCCACTGCTGCTGCTATGGGATTTCCAGTAAATGTATGCCCATGAAAGAGGTGTTTCATTTCTTTAAATCCTCCCAAAAAGGAGTCGTAGATTTTTTTAGTTGTTAGCGTGGCACCCATTGTCAGATAGCCACCAGTTAACATTTTACCATATGCTACGATATCTGGCACACTATCTTGTGCATAATATTGTACAAGGGAACCTAATCTACCAAAACCTGTTGCAACTTCATCTAGAATCAAAAGAATATCATATTTTTTACATAACTTGCTAATTTTTTTCTGAAATCCTGGGGGATAAATGATTACTCCACCAGCTACTTGTGCACCACTTTCCATAACAAAGGCTGCAATTTTGTTGTTAATTGAAAATAACGTTTCAATTTTTCCTAAGCAATGTTGTTGATAATCATCAAATGAAAAACCTGGAGGTAGTCTATATCTATTTGGAACTGGAACTTGAGTGGTAGAAAAAAGTTGTTCCTTAAATTTTGAAAAAAATTCTGGCACGTATCCTACTGACATTGCGCCAAAAGTATCACCGTGATATCCATTTTCCAGGGTTGCAAGTTTGGTTTTATTATCATGTCCATAATTTTTCCAATATTGTAATGCTAATTTAAAAGCAATTTCCATTGCAGTTGAACCGTTGTCAGAATAAAATACTCTATTCATGTTAGGTGAGATTTTAATGAGTTTCTTAGCTAGGTCCTCAGCTGGTTCGTTTGTTAGATTAAAGAGTGAAGAATGTGGAATTTTTTTTGTTTGTCTAATAATTGCGTTGATTAATTCTTTTTTAGAGTGTCCCCAAACATTACACCACATGCTCCCAACGCCGTCAAGGAGTTTATTTCCTTTGGAATCAATTAGCCACATTCCTTTACCTTTGACGATTTTATCAAAGTAATCCCATTCTTGCATCTGTGTATTTGGATGCCAAACCGAACTCTTTTGTTTCATTTTTTGCATCTATTTTATCTTAATAATATCAAGTAATAAAAAAAGGTAAACCTCTCATTTTAGTAAGGTTAACGCTTCTAAAATCTTAATTAACCCATTTTAGGGCTAAAAATTGATGAGTTCAGAATATCATTTTGTCATAGAATGCCAAAATAAAGTTTTTTCAGGTCAGGCTTTAACAGATATTGAGGCTAAAAAACTCCTAAACATTTCAAAATCTGAGTTAAAAACATTATCTGACTCTGCAAATAAGATTACAAGAAAATTCCAAGGCAATACAGTAGATGTCGAACAATTATCTAACATTAAGAAAAATTATTGTAGTGAAGACTGTTCTTTTTGTGGGCAATCTGCTTTCTTTAATACAAACATTGATGATTATCAATTACTTTCTAAAGAGGAAGTAGTAATACAAGCAAAAAAAGCACTTGACGAAGGAGCACATTCTTATTGTTTAGTGGCAGCTTGGAGGGAGCCTACAGATTCTGATTTTAGAAAAGTTTGTAACATCATTGAGGAAATCAATGATAAAGTAGGAATCAGTGTTGAATGTAGTCTTGGTTTTCTTACTTTATACCAAGCAAATCAGCTAAAAAAATTGGGAGTAAAGAGATACAATCATAATTTAGAAACAGCTAGATCTAAATTTCCTGAAATCTGTACAACCCACACATACCAAGACAGAGTAAACACCTTAAAGATAGCAAGAGAGGCTGGTCTTGAGCTTTGCACTGGGGGGATAATAGGAATGGGGGAAACACGAGAACAAAGACTAGAATTAATTCTAGATCTAGCAAAATTAAATCCAGAGGAAGTTACAATGAATTTGTTAGTACCAATACCAGGAACCCCATTAGAATTACAAACACCTCTTCCCATTGATGAAATTCTTAGAACCTTCGCTGTGATTAGATTTCTTTTACCAAAATCAATAATAAAAATTTCTGGAGGACGAGAAGTAAACTTAGACGATGATGGGGAGAAACTTTTGTTAAGTGGTGCAAATGGGATAATTAGTTCTGGATATTTGACTCTTGGTGGAAATGAAATGAAAAAAGACCTCGAAATGATTAGAAAGATAAATCTTGAAGCCTAAGCTGGCTTTTGTCAATAACCAGTTAGACAAAATTAAGAAAGAAGATCTTTACAGAGAAATGCGATATGTGCATGTAAATGGACCATATATTATCATTAGAAATAAGAGTCTCCTTAATTTGTGCTCAAATGACTATCTTGGAATTCATATTTCAAACAATTTATCTGGTCAAATGCAATCTAGCTCAAGGCTTGTTTCAGGAAATGATGTATCTTTCCAGATTTTAGAAAAAAAACTTGCAAAACACAAGTCTCAAGAAGGATCGTTGATTTTCCCAACAGGGTACATGGCAAATATTGGTGCAATATCCACCTTAATTGAAAAAAATGATTTGATCATAAGTGATGAGCTAAACCATGCAAGTATTATCGAGGCATGTAAGATTACTGGTGCCAAAGTCTTAATCTACAAACATAATGATATAGATGATTTATCATCTAAACTAAACCATAGTAACAAAAGAAAATTTGTACTAACGGAGGGGATTTTTAGCATGGATGGAGATTTTGCAGATCTCAAAAAAATAACCGAAGTTGCTGAAAAGAAAAATGCCATTACAATTTTAGATGATGCGCATGGAGATTTTACAATAGGAAGAGATGGAAAAGGGACTCCAAATCATTTTGATGTGGCAAAAAAAATTGATTTGTATGTGAGCAGTCTCAGTAAAGGGTTAGGGTCTTTTGGAGGCTATGTTGCAACACAAAGAAATATCATTGATCTTCTCATAAATAAATCAAAATCTTTTATCTATACTTCTGCCCTTCCTTCATTTCTTGTAGAACATTCACTAAACAAATTTAATTCAAACAGAGAAAAACAAAGGAAGAAGCTTTGGAAAAATGTAAAATTTCTTTCTTCAGGTCTAAAACAGATTGGATATAATTTTAGTTCAACAACTCACATCATCCCAATAATTATAGGAAAAGAAAAAATTGCTCTAGAGTTTGGAAAATATTTATTTAGAAAAGGAATTTACGCACAACCTATAAGGTATCCAACAGTACCACACAACAAAGCAAGAATAAGAATTTCAGTTACTGCATGGCTTTCTAAAAATCAAATTGAAAATGCTCTAGATGTTTTTGAATCTGCTGCTAGAAAATTTGAGATTGTTTAGATCATCGAAGTTTGTCAAATCCACCAAACATTGGTGAACCAGCGAAAAAAACAATTCCCAGAGCTGCCCCCAAAATTATGCCAACTATGATAAATCGCTTATTCATATTGAAAAAGCGGAGTATGCCTGGATAAAAACGAATTGGATAAAATATGAATGAATTTGGAAGAAGTTTTAATAAAAAAACTTGCGAGTTATCTTCATGTCGGAAGTAACTTTAGCCGTGGCGGCATTAGCAGGACTAGGTTCTTTTGTAGCCCCATGCATATTGCCCATGATCCCAGCGTTTTTGGCCTATATTTCAGGAACAACAATTTCTGAATTTAATCAAAAAAATGGAACTAAATCGCTTTTAGTAAATCGAACTAATATTATTCTCAATACAATATTTTTCGTATTAGGTTTTTCAATAGTTTTTTCAGCATTAGGAGTAATTATTAACAGTACACTTGGGAGCGTATCTAGTGAATTAATTTCTGGTTTTAATCAAATCGGAGGAATCATAATTATTGGATTTGGGTTATTTTTACTATTAACAACAAAATTCAGATCATTAAATATTGAAAAAAAATTCATTCCAAAGAGAGAGAAAGCAAGTTATCCATTATCATTTTTGTTTGGTTTAGCTTTTGCAGCTGGATGGACACCATGTGTAGGACCAATTTTAGGAACAATTCTAACTTTAGCTGCTGCCACTCCAGTCGCTTCGTTTAATCTCTTATTAGCTTATTCTTTAGGTCTTGGAATTCCGTTTATTTTAATCGGAGTGTTTTTTTCAAGAGCAACTGGAGTAATTCGAGCTATGAGCAAGCATCTCAAGTATTATTCTATTATCATTGGCTGTTTGATAATAATTTTGGGAGTTTTAGTCTTAACAAACCAGTTAGCGTATATTGCAAACTTTCCACTTCTAAATGATTTGATACAATTGGGATGATCATATGAAAACAGAAATCAAAACTGCAATCATATTTGGTATAATGATAGTTGGTGGAGTTACAGGTTTAAGCCTAGGGTTTTCTTCATTAGAAACATCTCAGACGCCTATAACAACTGAAATCGAGAAACAATCATCAATCGACACATTAGATAAAAGTAGTTTTAAAATTGCACCTGATTTGGTAGGAATTGCGCATTATATCAATACCACGCCAGAGGAACTATCAGAAGAAATCAAAGGAAAGGTTGTACTATATGATTTTTGGACCTATAGCTGTATTAATTGCATAAGAACTATTCCGTACATTACTGCATGGAATGAAAAATATGCTGATGATGGTTTGTTAATTATTGGAGTACATTCCCCTGAATTTGAATTTGAAAAGGATCTAAACAATGTAAAAATGGCAGTTGACAAAAATGGAATTAGGTATCCAGTTGTTATGGATAATGAGATGAAAACCTGGAAAGCCTTTGAAAATAGATATTGGCCAAGAAAATACATTGCTGATAGCGAAGGATACATTCGCTATGATCACATTGGAGAGGGAGAATATGAACAGACAGAAAAAGTGATTCAAGAACTTTTAGAAGAACGGGCAACTAAATTGGGACTCAATGTTGCAGCTGCAGAACCTCTTGTGGCAATTAAGGAATTTGAACATACAAGTTTGAGAACCCCTGAATTATACTTTGGATACAATTTCACTCCTGGACGAAATCAGTTAGGTAATGCTGAAGGGTTTATCCCAGGAAATGATGTAGAATATGTCATTCCTGAAGAGTTACAATTACATAATTACTATCTAGGTGGAACATGGAAAAACTTGGAAGGAAGTATGGAGCTTGTTTCAGATGAAGGGATAATTAAACTCCCATACTTTGCAAAGGAAGTTAACATAGTAGCTGCTAATGAAGCTAAGCTGAGTATTTTCATTGATGGAAAGCCAATTACATCAGAATATGCTGGCAGTGATGTTGTTTCTGGAGAGATTCACATCGTGGAGGCTGGATTGTACAATATTATCAAATCAGATGAAGCCACTCTCCATACCTTAGAAATTATCGTATCTAACCCAGGTTTTGAAATATACACCTTAACCTTTGGTTGAAATTATTGTAACCACCGATCATTGTAACTAGAGTGACACATACTCTAGGTACAGAGTAGTTTAAAACAAATTTTTTGAGTCTAATTGGAAAAAATTTGGGTTCGCTTACAGATAATTGGAGTAAAAACGAAGGTGTCGGATTATCTCAAAAGGTTTTTGGCAAAGTCAAGCCAGATGCTCCAATTAAAAATAAAATAGAGGATGCTCAAAAAAAATTAGAGCTTCAAATTAGTAAATTAGGCGATATTTCTGAAAAACTTCAAAAAAAACATGATCATATATTTCAAAAAATAGTTCAGGCTCAAAGATCCAATAACCATTCTTATGCAAAAGCATACGCAATTGAGCTTCAAGAAATTAGAAAAATGAATAATATGGTAAGTAATGCAAAGCTTTCCATGGAACAAATCAACATTAGACTTAACACAGTATCAGAGTTAGGAGATGTTGTAGTGACACTAAGCCCATGCATGTCTGTCATTAAAGGTTTAGGAGTTTCCTTGGGCGGAATTATGCCACAAGCAAACTCATCTATGCAAGATCTCTCAAAGATATTAGGAGATGTTTTATCGGGCTCAGCTATGGCACAACAAGAAACCAGCATATTATCACGAGAAGGTAGTGCAGATACAGTAGCAATCTTAGAAGAAGCACAAGCAGTAATCGAAGGACAAACCAAAGAAAACATTCCAGATATTCCTTCCAATCTTCCAGAAGATATTTTAGCTGAAAGAAAACAAACTTATTCTATCTAGATCTTTTTTTGCTTTTCTGTATCAGAATCTTCTTAATCCGAGATATTGTAGGGTAACTGTATCCACGTCTTCTGTAATTTGCAATCATCATTTTCCAGTTCTTTAGTCTCCATTGAGCTTGCTCTGATGTAACTGAATGAACTTCTTTTTGTATGATGCTTTTTCTTCCTACTTTAAGTACACCCGCATCCTTTGCAGTCCATCTATTTTTTGCAAATTTTAGTCCTGCTAGGATTTCTTCAATTGGCATTTCTTTAAAATATTCTTTTAATTGTTTTAGTTGTGCGTCGTCTGGTGTCTTTGAAGTTGTTAATTCGATTTGTTGTTTTACCACAATATTTGTTATTTCACATTGTTAAAAAATTCATGCTAAATTTGATTTAACAATCAAATAGGTTGATATTTCTATTCTTACAGATCGTATTGAAAAGGCTACCCATAATGATGATAGTATAAAAAGATCGCTAATGGAAAAATTAGTTTTTCTTTTCACATGTTAAGCTGAGGAGAATCCCTATCATTTTATCGAATTTTTAATAAAAATTCGCCAGATCTACCAGGAATGAGAATGTTGGGCATTTGGACCCTGTGGGAGTAATGAACTGTTCCATAATAAACGATTTTCTATGAGTTTCTTGAGGTGAGCCAATTAAGACTGTTTGATCAAAAACTACGCACTACAATATACAAATCACTTGAAGTCTCATGATATTCAATTAGCAGCTGGAACTGTCGCCGATATACTCCCGTTGTCGGCTTTAAGTTCCGTTGCTATGTTCTATTAAATCATCTAAATGTAAATTAGATTATCTAAAATTTTTATTCTGTTTAATGAATAATATTGTAAATACATGTTTAATCAATGTCTAAATAAGAAAATACCACACAATATGTAGAGTTTTGGTTCAAAGTATGGAAAGTCCTTTAGCTAAGACGAATTATAATAATATTTGATGTATTTAGATTCGATCACATTTACATACCAGTTTTTTAAATAGTATTTTATCTTTGTAATTTTTGTGTTGGTAAATGAATGATAATGAACATAAAAAATTGGTAAAAGGAATAATAGATCATTTTGAGTCAAAGGGATTAAAAATAATTTCTGCTGCATATGATGGATTTGAAAAATGTGAAACTATTGGAAATCATGAACCTGATGTAATTGCACAAAAACCTGATGAGGATTTTTATCATATTGGGGAAGCAAAAACATGTGATCATCTTTCAAGTGATCGTACAAGAGAACAGTTTGAAGATTTTGGAAATACTGTAATGTTAAAGACTGGGGTAACACGCACTTATTTGCCTTTTTGTATAGCAGTTCCTAAAAAATGCATTGATGATCTTAAAAAATACATTTTAGATTTTGGGCTATCCATGAATGAAAATATAGAAACATTAGCTTTGTGATTTAGGAAAATACTAAAGTACCAGATAATGAATAATTGTGCATGGTTCGTGTTATTTACAGTCAAAAGACTGAACAGCTAATTAACAAAATAGAATTGACTCAATGGCGAAAATGGTTACAAGAACAACTAAATCATGAGCATCAAGAACTATCAGATAATTGGAAGATGTGTGCTTTAGGAGAAAGAATAAGAATCGAAGGAAATGATTTACAAAATATTGATGAGCTAACTCCTGAAGCAAGATTACTTGGGTATGATTTTTCTGTAGCTATACAAAATAGAGATGATGATACTGCACTTGAAATTATTGAAAAAATAGAAAAACTTCCTAATATTTGGAGAGATTAATTTTAGAAAAATGATATAAATGAATGATAAAGCAGTCAAACTTTTTGAAGGGAGTAATTTAGTGTTTATTGCTACAATTATGAAGGATGGTTCACCTCAACTGTCCCCAGTTTGGGCAAATTATGAAGATGAACATATTTTGGTAAATACTGCAGAGGGCAGACTTAAACACAAAAATGTTTTACGTGATCCTCGTGTTGCGGTTTCTGCTGTTGATCAAAACAATCCGCTTAACATGACTACTATTCAAGGCAAAGTTATAGAAATCATTCCAGACTATGATTACCAACATGCAAACATGCTTACAAAAAAATACATGGGAAAAGACAATTATCCGTTTCGCCAACCAGGGGAAAAAAGGATTATCTTTAAAATTCTGCCGGAGAAGGTATATGTCCTTCCCGAATTGAAGATGAATCAAGATTTGAATAAATAATTATATTTCTAAATTCGAATTTTGAAACATTACTTTATTAATACATGGGAATTTTACAAGAGTCAAAATGAATATTTCATAATTCGAGTTTAGAAACATTATGATCAACAAGTGTAATCATATTAGAGATATAGTAAATAGTATCGAATCAAAATGATGGAAAAGATTCTTTGTTCTCATTAAGAAAACCAAAAATGTTCCAAGGTTTGTCATTCCGGTTACAATTAATGATGCATTAGTAATAATAATTATCATGATGTTGAATTAAAAAGTTAGAAAAAAAGGGTTGGGCAGTTTAACGACGTCTTCGTCGTGCTGCTCTTCTGACTGTTCGTCGTGCGGATCTTCTTGCAGATCTTCGTCTAGAAGCTGCTCTTGCTGCTGCTTTCAATGCCGCATTTCTTTTTCTAGTGCGTGCAGCTTTTTTTGCTGCAGCACTTCTTTTAGCTCTTGATGCTGCCATTGTTTCTTGTTCGTATTCTATTACGTCTTATGTAGTGCAAGTCAGAAGTTTTAGTGTAAATTATGCAATATTTTGACTAAAAATTGATCGAAAAAGTTGACAAATGTAACTAAAGTGTAATGTTGTGTTACACTAGTATGTTTGTTTACTCTAGGAATTGTACAAAACACGAACAATAAACGTCATTTTGTTATTCATAACACTCTACAATTTTTTTTTTGATAAATCTATTTGTAAAATAGTTTTACAAAAAATAGATCGCCTCATTGTTCATTTGTTAGTATAATACATATTTTAGGAACAAAATTACATGTAACACATGAGTAGTACAAATAAGCTTCGCGATAATGTTGAACGATGGTTAGTGCACGAGAATTATGCATTCAAAGCTGTAAAAAGTGACGAAGATACTTTTCGCATTTTGATTAAAGATATTGGCTCATTTAGAATTCCAATTGAAATTTTTGAGCCTAAAAAGCAATTAGGAGTAATAGTTCTAAGCGGTAAAGTTTTCCTTCGAAATCCACAAACTGCAAGATATAACAAATTAACTAATTCAGAACAAGAAAAATTCAAAAATTTAGTAAAGGGTTTTTGTGACTCTATACATGCAATTCATAAGATCTTCAAAGAAGACGGCAAAGTCGTTATCGGAGTTTATTTGGTTTTAGACAATGTGGAAAAATTTACCCAAGAAGTTGTGCATTATGCTCTAGGACAAGTAACTGAAATGAGTGAGAAAACCTATCAATTTATCACTAAGACATTTTGAAAATCAATTGTTCATTTTATTGAAATTTTTAAGTACAAAAAATGAGATTAAAAGAGAATAAAGGTAAAAAAAATGAGATCATAAGATGTTTCATGTTCAAAATTTTGCTCAGCATGTTCATATAGTATTTTTAAATGATTTCAGACATGACGGATTTAGAAAAACATTCGACTAAGAGTCAATGTTACTATTGTGGGAAGAGTTTTCCTTCTAAAGATGAAGTAAATCAACACTTGAAAAATGTTCATTCAACTACAAGGGGAAAGAATTCCGTCATAGATGTGGTAAAGTTAAATCCTGAAACACCACACTACGTGGTAAATTTTTTGGAGACTTCTCAAAATTATTGTGTTTGCTTGGTAGATATTGTGAATTCTACAAAAATCTCTGCTTCCCTTACACAGCAAAAACTATCAAAATATTATGAGATTTTTTTAAATTCTATGGCACAAATTGTTGAGAAACATGGGGGGTTTGTTATTAAAAATATTGGAGATAGTCTTCTGTTTTATTTTCCAGATTCATCAGAATCATCTAAGAGTTATGACTTTAAGAATTGTTTAGAATGTTGTTTGAAAATGACAGAAGAGCATGAAAATATAAATTATATTCTTAAAAAACAAAAATTACCATCTCTCGACTATCGTATAAGTGCAGATTATGGCGAAGTCAGCATTATGGAGACTAATAATTCTTCAACCATAGATGTTTTTGGTACACCTGTTAACATGTGTACGAAAATTAATCATGTTGCAGAAAAAAATGCCATAGTCATTGGAAGTGATATGTATAGGACTGTGAAAAAAATTCATAATTATCAATACCAAATGATTAATTCATGTTCTGTTGGGATGAAGTACATGTATCCAGTTTATTCCGTATCTAGAAAAAACTAGATTATTCTAGAAAATATCTATAGATGATTAGTAGAGCAAGGCCTAGACCTAGATAGAGCATTATTTTTCGATTCATCCAGCCAGTTATCCCCTTGTAATTGGAATCAAACGGATTAAACTTGGTCATAATCTACGTTTCTTAGTATCTAGGACACCTTATTGATACCTTCTTTTTCTTCAAATCCTAGGTAGATGTACAATGTTTTCCAGCAAAACATCGTTCACAGACCATGTTACCTATTCGCTTTTTAGCAAATTCAATTTGTTTTGGATTTAGTCTTCCATGCTGTATTGCATTTAGAAGCTGTTCTTGGTCTATAATCTCAAACTCTTCTTGACATTCACATTTGGAGCATTTACATCTAATTTTACCCAATATTAAACACGAAAATTCTACGAATTACTATTTTTTCTTTGTATACTTTTGGCTATGAAATTTAGCTCTTTTGAGATCTTGTAATCATACCTATTTGCAGCTAAATATAGTGAATTTTCCCACCAATCCTTCATTTTCAAATTTTAATTCCTCCAAAAAGTAATATCAAAACCATCATAGTAGTTTCTAATTTAATCATCTAGATAATATTGAATAATTGAAATATACCCATTATGGACTTAGAAGTCTAGATTTTTGGTAAAAGTAGAATGGATTATTCTGGTAAAAAAACCACAAGAATTTCCCAAGGATTACCAAAAAACTAGGCAAAAATGTGGGGTTGAGCTTTCATTCCTATCAAAAAAAGATCATACATGTCTAGCTGAGATATCTTGGTGGTTTGACTCATGGCTGCAATAATTAGGAACAAAGGTTAAACCCCCCCTCTAAAAACCGGTTTTTGAAAAAATCGTATTCTTCATAGATCATAGTTCATAATAGGGGGGTTTAGCTTTTGTGAATAATACTCAATGAGTATAGTAGCGTTACAAATTAACGCCAATACCATTTTCGAGTGGGATTGCTAACCCAAAAATTGCAAGATTAATTACAATTCCAATCACAAAAAGCACGATACCTATGTAAAGACAGTTTTTGGCTTTTCTGGGATCATCTCTTTTTAGTACAAAAAATGCTATGATGCCCCCAATCAAACCAAGTAAGATTGGCAATAAGAACCACCAATTGCTTCTTTTTTTCTCAAAATTCATTTATGAACACCAATTTTGCTTTCACAAACCTGTCAACATCAATAAATTTTTCTAAAAATTCAGTTTTGAGATATGTCTGATTTTTTTCGTACCTGGTTAATCTCGATTTCTACTGTTTCTAATGGGTCTTCTACGTGATTTCTTCTAATGGAAAACATTTTAGGTCTATCAAAGTCATCAGTACAGTCAGGACAAGCATATACTAGAACGCGGTGTTCGTTCGGAGCTTTTGGATTGGATAATCGAGGATAGTATACCAATCTTGCACCACAATCAACACAATATCTATTGGCCCTCCTAGTTCTGGCCAATGTAAACCTCCTGCATTGTTCCTAATCTGCGATCAGATATTAGATCTATACTGTCTAATCCAGTAAACCAAATGGTTCTAACATTCTATATTTCAAAATTCGAATTTAGAAATAATGAATGCGCCGCCCGTCAGACTTGAACTGACGACCAACGGATTAACAGTCCGACGCTCTACCACGCTGAGCTAGGGCGGCAACAGGTTTGTACCTTGGCAATAGCGATTTAATCCTTACTAAGCAAGTTTTAGACAGAAAATGTACAATCAATTAAATTTTGCAAAAAATTCTCGAATTTCTTCAGTAAAATTTTCAACCAAGCCAACAATTTCCATATGTTCATCAGGAGTAGGCTCTCTTCGATGATATACTTGAAAGGCGCTCAAAGCAGAACCTACCATCTCACCTACGAAAAATCCACATAAAAAATCTCCAATATTTTCACATTTCCAGACATCTCCGATTCTTGGTGAGGCTCCTGCATTTTTGTAAAGGTCTAAGGTATCTTTAATCAGCTTACTCGTCTGATCTTTGAATTCAGGATCAAGTGGCATAAAGATTCAGATAATGTGTCGAAAATAAATAATTATTTTTCAATACCCTTTGATTTTGAGTAGATATAGATCCCATCAAGAAAAACTCTGTGATCCTTGTTTTTGATTTTGGATTTTTGCTCAATTTCTGCTGCACTCTGACTTACTTCAGATAAAACGGGACCAGTTAAAATGATATCATCGCCCTTGACTACAACCTTGGTTTGGCCGTGAATTTTTGCTTTTCTAGCGGCTCTCTCCCCCTGAAAGTTTTCAATAATAACTTCAGTATCTTTAGTTTTTACTGTAATAGGAAAGTGTGCATAAACTACTTTCATTTTGATTGTATAGCCATCAATTACTCCCTCACAAAGATTTCTAATAAGAGATTTTGCAGTGTTTAAAATTGCATATTCTTTTTTTCTATTTCCACTAGTCTTAATTGAAATGTTGTTATCTTTTACCTCTAAGGAAACAGGAATTTTTCTAAAATTTTTGAATGTTTTACCTAGTGGTCCAGATACGGCAAGCATGTTCTTTTTTAGAGTGACAGTAACTTTGTCAGGTATGTCTATCGAAGTTTCAAAATTTTCGGTTTGATCAGTAGACATACCCTATCAAGAACCCTCCAATCCCTTTGTTGGCAGCATCATGATGTGACATCACACCTTGATTGGTAGTAACTAGAAGCATACCTCTTGTGTATGATGGCAGATATTGTTGTTCCCATTCTGAATATTCAGTTTTTTTCACTTTAAATCTAGGAGTAATTGCACCACATTTTGTAATTTTTGCTAAGAGGTTAATTTTGAATTTGCCTCCACGTTTATCTTCGATATGTTCGAATTTTCCAATGTAACCTTCCTTTTCCAATGTTGTCAGAACCTTAGTTGCTAATTTTGAAGTTGGGATAACAATACACTCACCTTTCCTTCTTGCTTCGGTGTTGTATAAGGTTACAAACAGATTTGCTAAAACATTAGTTGCTGGCATTTTCTTCTCATACTCACATATTTTTTTTAAATCCCAAGGAAACAGCTACCTCTCTAAAACACCTTCGACAGATAAAGAGGTCGTATTTTTGGATAACTGCCGTATAATCGCCACATCTCTTACACCAACGAGAGCCTCTTCCAAATGTATGTTTTTTTCTACCTGTATACTCATAAGATCTGTCTTTGGCCATTACACCATCTTTGCTCCAAATTCTCGTGTTAGGAATTCCTTAGCTTCATCAGCTGTAATTTTATGTGATTTTCCAATTTTGGCCTTATGTTTACTTCGAAATCTAATATTAAACCCTGGTCTAGTGAGAGATACGGCGACATCAAGACCAAGAATTCCTATTTTTGGATCATATTTGACTCCTGGAATATCAATATGTTCTAAAATTCCAAAAGATACATTTCCAAAATTATCAAAGGAGGAGGCTTTGATTTGATTGCCTTTTGCATCTAAAAGTCGTTTGAGAAGTGATGTTGCGTCATTTCCTCTACTTGTTACTGCGACTCCAATTGGTTCTCCTTTTCTAACACCCCAATCTCTCTGGGTTGCTTTTGCATTTCTTCCACATGATTTTTTTCCAGAAATTTGATCTAAGGCTTTTTTCCCAATTTCTATTGCATCTCCAGATTTTCCAACACCCATATTAAGGACGACCTTTTCAAGTCTTATTTCTTTCATTTTATTTTGAGTTTGTTGCGCCATTTTTATCAATTAATTTGAATTATAGGTTTATCTTTTCCGACTGCCATAACAAGAGTTGTAGGGATTTCAATTTTTCGTTCACCTAATGCAACCAGTACACGCTTTGGTAAAATAAATGTCCCTTCTTTGATATCTTCAACAGAACCTACTTGTCCTGTATTTACTCCACGAGTTACTATAACATGCGAACCTTTTTCTAATTTTATAACATCAAGAATTTTTTGTTCAGGTACCTGCATTAAACACGAATCTCCAACATTTACTATAGTATCAGAAATAAGTGAACGGCCATCATGAAATCCAATCTGAGTTTTACCATTTCTGATTGTAGTTTTACTTGTTACTTTAACTAATTTTTTTGACTTCTCGGAATCATTAATTTTAAGGGGTTTAAGTACATGACCCTTTTGTGGAACAAGACGATAAGTGTCTGAAACTCCTTCTAATTCTATTACATCCATTAGGCCTATTCCATGATGTAGTGATTTTCGTTTGATGCCATCAATAGTAACTTTGCCATCATAAATGGTAGATTTTGCTTCTCGTAATGTTGTTACGAGTTTTAAAGTATCACGTAAAAGTACTGCAGTGGGAATTGAGTTATTCTTAGGATGGGGGCCTGGTTTGACGGTGACCACAAATCGTTTATCTTTTCTTGTTATTCCCCAAAAAGTTGGAGCCATTTGTCGTTTGAGTTTCTTGCTACCAGATATGCTTACCATTTCTAATCTTTAGTCTCCTTAGTTTTTAGTTTACTTGATTTCTTGGATTTAGTTTCTTTTGGTTTTTCTAATTTAGTTTCTTTTGATTTTTCTAATTTAGTTTCTTTTGATGTGGCTTTAGGTTTGTGACCTTCTAACTTACTTTTACGCCAATGATCATCAGTGTTAAGTCCAATTATCAAGACATTTGAAGAAGGAATGTAAACATCAATTTTCTCTCCTTTAAGTTTCTCCTTTTTAATTCCCTCAATTGCCACACCGCTTTTTTCTGTAGAAATTTTTGTAACTTTACCATCAATACCTTTGTATTCTCCACGGATTATTCTAACGGTATCATCGACGTTTATTCGAATACTTCGCTTTCCATATTTTTTTCTAAGTTCTTTTGATAGAGATCCTGAAATTTGTTTGCTCCTTATAGCATAAGTTGCTCTATAGATTTGTTGATTTCTAATTTTTGTCGGCTTCAATCATACCACCATAGATGCAAGACTAGCTACTCTTGGCCATTTTTCAGATGCTTCAGCTGCCACAGGTCCTTTGATGTCAGTCCCTTTAATTTCTCCTTCAGGAGTTACAAGAACTCCCGCATTATCCTCAAAAATTACTCTAACGCCGTTTAGTCTGCGAACTGGGTATTTTTGTCTAATCACTACTGCACCATAAACTTGTTTTCTTAATTCTGCAGGACCTTTTTTTACTACTACATTTACAAAGTCACCAACTGCTGCTGCAGGTAACCTTGATGAACGTGTTTTCAATTTTTGAACCATAACTATTTCTAATATTTTTGCGCCAGTATTGTCTGCACAATTAATTCGAGCGCCAACAGGTAGAACTCTTGTAACATAAGGTCTAAACTCCTGAACTCCTTTTGCCTTTCCACGACTTCTACCCTGTGACATTACTTTCTAACCTCCACTACAACAAAAGAAACAGATTTTGATACAGGCCTACATTCAGCAGTTATAACCGAATCGCCTTCTTTAACATCAATACATGATGGTATATGAGCATGAATTGTGCTTTTACTTCTAGCATATCGTTTGAATTTACTAAAATAAAGAGGGGATTCTTTTTGCAATACAATGGTATTTTTTGCTTTAGCGCTAACAACTTTTCCCTCAAATAATTTTCCTCGTACACTAAGAGAACCATGAAATGGGCAATGTTTATCAGTGCACTCTTCTTTTGGGGCAGTAACTGGGATGCCGATATTTCTTGTCATATTTTTGTTCCCAATCTATCATATGAGCGTTTTTCAAGGAAAGAACCATAAAGTGTAATTTCTTGATCCTCTGCATAAAATTTCCAAGTGTTTTGTTTTTTTGGTATCATTTTGAATCCATTCTTGGTGTTTAATATTAACATTGATTTAGTTTCATCAACAATAGTACCATTTAATCCTATAATCTGATGATTCGGAGAACCGCAAATTTCTGTTTTTAATCCTATCATTTCATGGATAGAGATATTTTCAGATGTTATCATTTTTTCTTCATCTCATTTAATCTAGTCATGATTCTTGCTATATCTCTTCTCAGGGGTTTTATCTTTCCGCTTTCCTTACGAAGTGTTCCCTTTGCTGAATCTACCTTAAGTTTTGTAAGATCTGAACGAAGTTGTTGTAATCTATCATGTAGATCATTTTCGTTTAGCTCTCGTACAGTTTTCATTTTTATTCTTGTCATGCTTTAAATTTCTCCTCTTCTTCTTCTAAAGTTTCAAGAGTTGCAATTTTCTTTGCTTCAAGTTCAATTTGCTCACTTTCAGTTCTTGCATTTCTTTCCGCTTCTGTCTCTACTTTTATTGTAGAGACAGGTTTATCTGCGGTTACCTTAACTATGATTTCCTCTTTTTGTTTTTGTTTAGCTTTTTTAGATTTATCTTTAAATTCAAATTCAGGGATAAGTTTTTCTTTTATTGCGATTCTAATTCTAATTCCAATAAGACCCATGGGGGTTTTTACATGGGCAATATCCTCAGCAACTATTACTTCGGCGTGATGACCAGCTCTTGGTAAAATACCAACGGAGTGTTTTTCAAAGGCAGAACGGTCACCTCGAAGTTTACCAGAAATTGTAATTTGAACTCCCATTGCACCATTTTCCATAATTTGTTGAAGGGTCCACATAGTTGCTCGTCTGAATGCAGTGCCTCGTTCAATATGAGAAGCTAATCTATTACACATTACATTTGGAGAGAGTTCAGGCTTAGCAATTTCAACTACAGAGATTTGAGGATTTTTTAAACCAAATTTTGTTCCAAGGACTTCAGTTAATTCCCTTATACCACTTCCTTTACGTCCGATTACAATTCCTGGTCGTGTAACATGTAAGGCAATGCGTGTTCCTACAGGTGTTTTTGAAATTTCAACATCAGAAAATCCAGCATCTTTGATTTTTTCTCTCAGATAATCTTTGAGTAACATCATGTTGTAATTATCTTTGAGTACATTTTTTACAGCTGACAATTCTAAGCCTCCTGAGCTACAAGTTCAACATGAGTTAAGACATTATTTTTTGGCGTAGCTCTTCCCATGGCTCTTGGGATGAATCTTTTTATCAATACTCCTTTGTGAACTGTTGCGTTAATAATTTTGAGTCTATCTAAATCCATTCCCTTGTATTCTGCATTAGATTCTAAATTATCAAGCAGTTTAAGAAATTCAGTGGCAGACTTCTGTGGATATCGTCCAGACATTACTCCTGGGTCAGATTTATGACCTACTTGCGTTTTGTATCTTCTAAATGGAACGGCTCGTTTCATTGATATTACATTTTGTAGATAATCCCTTGCTTTTTCTAGAGAGAGGCCTTTAATTGCTACAGCAATTTCACGAGCATGTTTATGTGAAATTTGTTTTTCTCGTAAGGAGGCTCTCACATGTCTAGTTGGATCAAAATTTTGAAAAGCGTACTTGAATTTGCCCATAATTAATCACTTCAATGGAACGTAAAGACTAGATCTAGATGCACCTACGCCGGGGGCACCATGTGAGACTCTCTTATTTGTAATAACATATTCACCTAGATAATGACTTATCATTTCTGGAGAAATATTGACAGCTACAAATTCTTTTCCTGAGAAAACATTTACTTGCACACCAACCATGTAAGGCAAAATTATCAAATCCCTAAGGTGAGTTCTTACTGGATTCTTTAGTTTGCCGGCCTTTGCTAACTTTATCTCTTCAATTAATTTTCTTTTACTATCGGTAATTCCTCTGGTAAGTGATCTTCGAGCTCGTGCTGGAAATAACTGAAAAAGTTTTTCCATCGGCATTTTCTCTAATTCTGTTAAATCGATTCCTTGATAATCAAATTTTTTAACCATTGTCTTTCACCTTAGTTGCAAATAGAGAGAATTTCAGGACCATATTATAGCATTCCTATCTTTGTTGCCAAATCTCGTGCTTTGTCAATTGATTCAAATTTAACAAATGCCTTTTTGCCGTAAACCGTTTTTGCAGTATTGACATCAAGTACAGTTTCATTGTATAATGTTTTAACTGCTTGTACGATTTTTGGTTTTGCAGCATCAGCAGCCACAATGAAACAAATTTTTTGTTCATTTTCTACCATAGCAAATGTTTTTTCAGTAATGTACGGTTTTAAGATGATTTTTGAGGCTTCGTCAATATTCATTTTAATTTCACCATAAGTTCTAGGTGTGGAGATTTAATTTTAGAAATCTCATCGATGGCACTTTTAGAATAAACGGTCAATCTTATTGGAACTGCTCCAGGAGCTAAATCCAGAACACTTAGGTTCTTTACTGAACACACCTCAACTCCTGGAAATGAACCGCAAGCTTTTGAGAGATTTGTAGAGTCCTTTGTTACAAACAATATGCTTTTTCCTACTTTGGATGCCCTTCCCCTCAATGCAGATTTTCCACTACGAGCTTTTCTGGATAGGAGTCTGTCAATGTCTTGTGTTAAGTTCAATGCTTCAAAAATTTTTTTCATTTCGCTTGCCTTTGAAACTTTTTCAATGTCATCTGAAACGACTAAAGGAAATGATGCTATTTTTTCTAGTATGTGGCCACGTGATTTTATGATTTGTTTTGAGGAGGTAGCAGCTATTGCAGAACAAAGTGCCAATTTATTTTCTTTTTTATTTAGTTTTTTGAAAATGACTTTTTCAGAAGTTGGAGGATGTGCTTGCCTTCCGCCTCTTGTTGATGCTACACCGCCTCCTTGACCCTGACGTCCACCACCTCCACCACGAAGTCGAGCTATTCTAGCTGAACCGTGACCGGTTGGAGGATCATTTGACCTTGCTACTACATCCATTCCTGCTGTTGGATGTCGTCCTTGTTTTTGAAATTTATGTGAGCTAAGATATACTACTGCTTTTTGAATAAGATCTTTTCGGAATGGGGTAGAAAATACTCTAGGTAATTCAATTTCATTTTCTTTCGAACCACTAGTTGTTAATGTTTGAACTTTCACTATAAAACGACCTCTAGTATGTGGGGTTTAAGAATTTTAGAAGGCACGTTACGAATTTGTGTTCTTAATTTTATCAGGCGTCTATAAGTTCCTGGAACTGAACCTTTTACAATAACAAAGTCACCATTAACCAAACCAAAATGTTTGAAACCACCTTCCGGGTTAATTTTTACTTCATTTTTTTCTGTGTTACTCATTATCATGATTCTTTTGTTATACTCAGTTCTTTGATGAAATCCTCGTTGTCCGGCTCTTGGAACAGTATACATTATACTTGCAGGAGAAATTGGACCTAGTGAACCAACTTCTCTTACACTCTTTCGTGATTTGTGTTGTTTCTTTTTTACACCCCATCTGGTGATAGGGCCTTCCCATCCTTTTCCCTTAGTTATTGCTGCTGCATCAACACTGACGCCGGTCTCAAAGACTTGATCAATTTTCATTTCTTTGCCTAAGAAACTTTTTACAAATTCAAATTGCTTTTTAATGTCACCGCCTTTTACAGCAGCCTCAAAAATATAGGGTTTCTTTTGATCAAGATTTGTAGTTGGGGTAATTCCAACTATTGCGTAAATCTCTTGTATGTTGCCAAGATGTTTTTCAACTTTTTCTAAATTGCTACCCTCAGTTTTTAATTTTAATAATCTGGAAAAATGTTTTGGTAAATCTTTTGCATAAATGTCAAAAGCAGCTTGAAGACCATAATTGTCTTTTGAGTATCCACGTATTCCAACTACAAATAACGGAGGAGTAACTATAACTGTTCCAAGACTAACAAGTTGTTTTCCAGCGTTTGGGGTTTTATCTCGATCATCAATGGTGACAAGTTGAACACAGCCCGCCTTGAAACCGGCATGTGCTAATAGTTTTGGCTCATCAGAATTTATTGTAGGCCAAGAACGTATTCTGGCCTCAAAACTTTTAGCTCGGCCTCTGGGGAGATATGCAAGACTACCTCTACGTGGCTGACTACGTTTTCGATGACCCATGGATAAACGGAAAAAGTCGTTAACCCCATTATATACCTACTAAAAATTTCAAAGTTTGCCTCGAAATTTTATAAAAATAATCTTTTATGGGTTTAACAAATTTTCTAATAAAGATAAAATTGTAATAGAACCAACAACAATACCTACTAACCCTGTAATTATTGCAAAAAGAAGAAATTTTTTTTGTTTAATCATATCTAATACATGATTTTTTATATTAAATTTGACGCGTCTGAAATATGTTAATAATTGAAAGTACACCAATCAGTGCTTCTTCAAGGCGAACTGTTTCTGTAGCTTGGTTTGGAAAGAAGTTCAAAATTTTTGAATTTTGAATCTGATGAATTTTGCCTCCTAAAATTTCATGAAGACCTCTCTCGGGGGAACCAAAAACAACGAGAGTTGGTTTTTTACTTTCTAAGAACCATTTTGAAAATTCTTGTGATATTATTTTGCCTTTTCTTGATGTGAGAATAATTTGACCATCCCAAGAAGAAAGTGTTGAAAAAAGATTTCCTCTTTCTTTTACTTTGTACCCCCAATAATCTTTGAGGTTATCTTTTAAAATTTCTTTTACTGAGAAATTTGGATATTCAGATTTGAATTGCACTGTAATACGTTGGCCAATATCCGCTTTCCCAAAATATGATATTAGATTTTTTATTCCTACATCAACAAATTTTTTCCCTTTTACTGAAACAACAAGTCCTTCTCTAACATCATCGATTTTAATTCTTCGAGGATCTACGATATTACTGTGACTTGGAATTTTTAATGGGTATAAAATTCCTGAATATTTTAGTAAATCCATTTTTGGGTATAGATATCTTCTAAAATATTGTGGAGTCTCTAAGTACTTTAAAATTGTCGACATAAGCATTGCATCACTTTTTTCACCCAAAGTTTCGTGGTAAATGAAGATCTCATCTACTTGAAAAATTGCGCATGCTCTAGCTATTCTTGAAATTTTACTGGATTTTTCTTTCTGAGTTATTTCATCGGATAAAGACGAGTCAGGGATTGCGATTGAAATGTTCATGTAATTACTAAATTTTAATTATAATAATACCGTTGCTAACTTTTTTCAGAAGGGTATCTTTCTAATGCAGTTTTTGCAAATTTTGCAATCTGTTCGTCAGAAATTATCTCAAAGGATTTTGTGGCGGCTTTGATTTGAGACATCTTGATGTGTTGAGAACCTTCTTTTTCTTCACTAGCAATGTAAATTGATGCAGTTGCCAAAATAGCAGCGTCTTGAAGAGAAATATCTGCTTTGTAATTTTTTTCAAGAAAATCTGTAACTTGATCAGAACCTGAACCAATTGCAACTGCGTCATAAGAAATGTAAGTTCCACTTGGATCAGTCAAGTATAGTTGGCTTCCTCCAGAATCAACACCCCCAAGAATTAAAGCAACGCCAAAAGGACGTACTCCGGCATATTGAGTAAATTGTTGACACTGATCTGCCAGGTGTTTTGCGATTGTTTCAACATCAACTGATTCATCATAAATCAGTTTGTTACTTTGAGAGAAAAATCTTGCATTATCAACCTGACTTCTTGCATCTGGAATATAACCAGCTGCTGCAACTCCCACGTGATCATCGATTTGAAATATTTTTTGAGCCGTATCTGAAATCTGTAGCTTACGTGGTTTCTCTTCTACAGCTATAATTATTCCATCTTTACTTTTGATACCAACAGCAATTGTCCCACGTCGTACAGTTTCAATAGCATATTCAACTTGATACAATCTCCCGTCAGGGGAAAAAACAGTAATAGCCCTATCATATCCTTGTTGTGCAGGTAGCAAGTCAATCTTCAATGTTTTGAAAGTTTAATTTAAGTCTAGTCATGTTCAATTTGTGCATTTTGAAATTCCTTTTACTGGTCATGAAAATATTAGATCCATTCATAAAAATACAATTGAAATTACAAAGGAGACTAACCTTACACCAAGTGGAGATTGTATTATTGGAGTAGGCGCAAAATGCGGATGTAGAGAGATTCCAAATAAAATTAAAAAAAAATTAAAAGATCCAAATTCGATTGTAATTTTTTCAATTAACGTAAATGGGTATACCTTTAAAATTAATGGAAAAGGGCATCAAGATCTAATTTGCTCAGATCCAAATGATATTGTTTTACGAAAAAGCAATTACGTGTGCCCCAGAACTTTAGCAGTAAATTGTGACAAGGCTAGCGATTCTATTCCAAGAAAATTAGTGCAGATTTTACAAAACCCAAAAACAAGGGGGGTTTTTTCTATTGAGATTATTTAGTTTTTGAATTTTAAGAGCTAGATTTTTCTAAAACATTAGTAAGTGCACGATTTACAATTTCCATTAAAAGATATTGATTATAATTTTCGTTTTCCTCAACCTTATGATTTTTTGTTTTTAAACCAGTTTTTTGAGAGATATTTTTCACAAGGTTTTCAATTTTACCAGATGTTGTTTTGATTAAGGTTGCATATTTTGATTCAAAATCTTCAGGAGTTTCATACTCTAAAAGCTTAGTTGAGGTTCCATAAAATTTTGTTATGGCTCCTCTAGATTCTTGAATTTTCACTAGTTCGATTAGACCTGAAATTTTTAAAATATCTAGATGGTGGCGGATTGTAGTTAGTGCTTTATTGTATCCAGTTTTTTTCAATTCTTCTAAAATTTGGTCGGCAGTAAATTGTTTTTTATATAAAATTTTTAGAATTTTTGACCTAGTCAGATCCTCAATTGCTTTGGCTTGCTGGATATTCGAAGTGACAATTCTATTAATCTTAATTGGTTTCTCCAATAATGTAGACATGTAGTTTTGAATTAAAATGTAAGCTAAAAGATCGTTATATCATATTTTTTTGTCTATTCGCATTAATTTTTTTTTATTATTATTTATGCTCTACTGGTTGAACCTTAATTAGATACACTACTATGAAGATTGTAATAAAATTATTTATATGATTGCATATTCATCAAATTAGAAGCAATACGAAATTATTTGATAATTCTATTGGCAGGGAGCTAATTGGCCAACATGTGGCACCCCCATGCATTTTCAGGCCTAAAAACATAAAATTGAGTATTTGATTAAAATGAAAAATTGAGTCATATGGATTTTTTAGTAAAACGTTCATAGGCAATAACATACCTCTCGGTCATTTTTTTTATTAAATTATCAGGTATTGTAGGGGCTACTGGCTCTTTTCCTTTTGCACGTGCCTCATCGAATTTTTTTTGATAACCATTATTGGTTAACCAGTCACGCAATAATTGCTTATCGTATGACTCCTGAATTTTTCCAATAGAATAGGAATCTTTTGGCCACAAACGATACTCGTCGGGACCAATGGAGTCTCCAAGAATAATCTTACCATCGAGTTTACCAAATTCTAATTTCAGGTCTGCCAGTATAAAGCCTGCAGAATCAGCAATTGTTACCATTTTTTTGTAGATTTGAATTGATGTCTTAGATAGCCAGTCAAACTCTTCATTTGTAACAAGATTCAATTCTACTGCACGGTTTTTGTCTACAGCAACATCGTGAGTTGATTTTGTCGTAGGATCAAAAATAGGTTCAGGTAGTTTTGCTGCAAGTTCAGCATTAAAATTTTCAGGTAGATTTACCTCACCATTTTTCCATCTACCTACAAGGCTTCCATAAAAATAACCTCGTACGACACATTCGATGGGAAGCATACTCATTTTTTTTACTATAATTCCTGTTTTTGATTCTGTCCTAACAAAATGGTTTGGCACATCTAATTCATTAAACCAAAATTCTGCGAATTTACATAGTATTTCACCTTTTTTTGGGATTTCCTCTTTAAATTTTACATCATAAGCTGATACTCTGTCGCTAAACAGAAAAAGAAGATTACCATCTTCTAAATCATAAATATCCTTTACTTTTCCAGATGCAAGAAATTTCATCTATAAAATCTAATTCTTAATATCATTTTAGTGCATTGTTTTTGACTATGAATAAGGGATCTTTTTCTTAAGACATAGATCCTCCTAGGAATTATGAATTTTGAAACCTAATTTTGACTGCAAAAAGAATTTTGAATCTAATCTTTTGATTCTTCTCTCGATTCTCTTTCTTGTTTTCTTATGATTGATTTCTTTAGTTCTTCATAGGATTCTTGATATTCCTTTTTCATTTGATTTTCAGGCTTGGTTGGGTTATTTTTGTTCTTTTGCCGTATAATTTTCTTCATATATGAAATATCTTACGTTAAACTAGGAATTAATAGTTTGCAGATTTAGTACATTATTAATTTTCTTTCTATTCTTGCATTTTCTTGCCTTCGGCAATTACACAATCATGGCATAGTCTTGGTTTTGAGGTTGCTAACTCTTTTTTCTTCTTACAGCGTTTGCATATTTCTTTCATTTCTTTGATAACCTGAGCCTGGTAGATATGATTGCCTGTTTTTCACGTTTCACCATAATATTCATAGATGTATACCCATATCATCATTGAATTCATTGTATTTTTTTAAGAGCCCATCATTCCAGGCATTTTGATTGGAGTCCTGTAGGCCTTGCTGACAAAAACTCCCTCATCGGAAGTCACCATCACAAATTCCATATCATTTTCAGGGGGTGGAGATATAATGATTTTTTGACCTGGTTTTAATGTTCCAAGTTCTTGAATATCACCACCACCAAAATTTGCTCGGACATTGGTTAATGGACTATTTCCTGTGTTTTGAATTGTTACTCTAGCCATGACAAAGAGGTCTTGTTCATCCTTAAATGGGTCGACAAAAATTTCGTATTCTTGAGAGGCAATAGAGCCCTTCGATAAAGATAGACCTACAACTAGACCTAAAACAGCTATTACGCCTACTCCTAATCCTATAAGCATCTTATATGTTGTCACTAAAACTAAGAGTAGTGTATGACTTTTAAAATTACTTGTAATAATGACTAAAGTGTCTTAAAACTTGGATTACTTAGTTCACATATTATATTTACTTCATAATTTCTTAATTAGGTAATGAAAACAAGAACAATCTTTACCTTAATTACTATCAAAAATAGTAAAAATTTAGTGTTTTGATTAGGTTAATGAGGATTAGGAGTAATTGAAATCTGGGATGTTAGAATCAAAAATGGATGGTCATCGGATTACCATAATACTAGATGATGATATTGTAAAAAAACTTCGAAAGCGACAGGCAAAATTGTTGATGGGAACAACCAGTTCTGTTACTCTTACTAGTGTAATTAAAGAAGCTCTTAATGAATATCTAAAAAAAGAAAAGGATTAGTTACCTAACTCAGAAATTATTAAATTTGCTTGTTTAATTGGTTTTGAGTGGTCCCAAGAATAATCGAAAAGAAGGCAAATCGAATCAATTAGGGATTTGGAATTAGTCCAAAAAGCAAAAATGTTTCTAGTCGGAAAGTTGGCATTTCTCAAGAAAATTAATAATTCATCATCATCTTTTAAAAGAAAACATTGATTTTTTGCCATATTTTTTGGCCAAGATCTTATACTTGATTTATTCATGTTTTGGATTAAATGAGGAACAAGGACATCTGATGAAATTAATAATTTCATATTCGAGGAGGAGGCCTCAAATATTTCAATCAAATTTGAATAATAAAACCTTGAAAGATCCTTTGCACCACATAATAATTTACAACCAATTTTAGAGTTTGAAATCATATTCTGCATTTTACTATGAATTCTTGATGAACCTTGAAGCATTTGGAATTTTTCGCACTCTGGTTCATTAGATTTAGTAAAAAAGCAGGGAATCTGATGCCATAACTGCGTGATCTCTTTTTCTTTTTCTGCTAACATTCCAATCTTTGTTTGTTCAGTTTTTACCATAGTAGAGATTGCTTTCTCCATAGGTATGGCTGAAAATTTAGTTGGATAAGAAAATTCGCTAACTACAATCCCGCGATTGGTCAACTCATTAAGTACATGATATGTTTCAGTTCGTGGCAATTTGAGATCTTTACATACTTCAGGGGAGGATTTTGAACCGTATTTGCCCAAATATATGAAAACCTTTGCTTGTGTTTTTGTTAAACCAAATTTTACTAATTCCATAGTAATTCTTTCAATTCCTAATTTGTATTCATATAATTTAGAATCAGGGCTAGAATTGAGAATATTGATTGATTTTTCGGCTTCATTCATAGATCTTTATAGATCGGTGATTCTTATATCGAATCTGGATCAAATTGTAAAATTTTAGTTCCAAAGTGGTAATTTACTAAAATATTTAAAAAAATGATAAAGATATTATAAGAATATTATATGTTAATGTGAATTATAATAAATAGATTTTTACGGAAAAGTGGTAAACAAAAAGATTCGAGTTAGGTGCCACCCTGTTCTGGGATTACTGAAAGAGTACTAGTAGAAATTACGTGTTTGAGATGTCGAATTTTTTTGGTGATTATATTTTGAATTTCAGTGCTTGAAGATGCTTCAATTTTAACGAAAATGTCATAGAGCCCAAATGTTCCTTTTACCTCTTTTACTCCATCAAGTTTTAGAATTTCATTTAATACCTCCATTTCATGTGCGATCTCACTTTTAACTAAAACATACGCAATTTCCATTTTATTCGCCCTTCATCTCAATTCTTGTTTTAAATAAAGGCTTTATTCCTAATGAGTCATAGTTTCCAGTAGAACATGTAAAACACATTGAGTCATGAGGAATACCTATTGCATTTGCAAGATTTTCAGAATCATTGTATCCAAGGAAATCGGCACCAATGTCGGAGCGTACCTTTTCAGTGATCTGCTCCAGAGTAACATCCTTGCCGTCTACATAAGTTGCCAATTCTTCTTGAGATGGAAAATCAATTCCTGCATAACAGGGAAATCTAATTGGTGGATATGTAATTACCATGCTAATTTTTTTTGCTCCAGCTCTTCTTAACGCTTTGATAATTGCTTTGGAGCTCGTACCACGTACTAGGCTGTCGTCTATGACGACAACATGTTTCCCATCAATAATCTCAGTTATAGGAAAAATCCAGCGATTAATTTCAATTCTATCGCTTTGGTGGGGTTCGATAAAACTTCTAAGAGGCCCTTTCTTACTATAGCGATCTTTTAAGAGACCCTCATCAAATGGAATACCTAGTTCTTGAGCATAACCTAATGCTGCTGGCCTAGCAGAATCTGGAACTGGGATAACCATGTCTGCATCTTTGATTGGAAATTTTCGTGCCAAATATTGGCCTATTCTCTTTCTTGCCATGTACACATTTGTTCCTTCCATTTTACTTGTCGGATGAGCAAAATAAGTAAATTCAAAGGAACAATGACACCTAGTATTAGCATCTGAAAACATTTCTGTCTCCATTCCATTTTTACTGAATTTGATTAGTTCGCCGGGTTTTACATCCCTAATCAATTTTGCACTAACAGCTGACAAAGCTGAGGATTCAGATGCCACGATGTAAGAGTTATTTTCTTCTTTTTGTCCCAAAACCATAGGTCTAAAACCTTTCGGGTCTCGTGCAGCATAAACAGAATTATCATCAGATAAGAAAGTAAAGCAATATGATCCAATCATTTCATTTTTGAGGATTGAAAGAGCGCTTGAAAGTTTTCCTGTTTCTGAAATCAAAGATACAAGACGCTGAGCTGCCACAAGAGTATCACTTGCATTTTGTGGAGTAAAAGTGCAACCCCCTACAAGATTTGAGAGTTCTTCTACATTTGAGATTGTTCCATTATGTGCCACACAAAGATCTTTGACTTTAAGCGGTTGTGCGTTCTCTAAATTGCTTTTTCCAATTGTAGAATATCTTACATGACCTATTGCTGCTGGGGAGGCATATTCTTCTGAGATTTTTTTAAATTCTGAAGCAGATGCGGACACAAGACCAATTTTTTTCATGGGATCTTTTTTTGGAATTGCTAGACCCCAGGCTTCTTGACCCCTATGTTGTAAAGCACGAAGTGAATCAATTACCATAGGTATTACATTTGAACCATCTAAGCTGAATACCCCTACGACTCCACAATTTTCCTTAACCATGCAATACCAATTCCTCTAATGAGTTCATCCACTTTAATCTAGCCTTATCAACTCTTAGATTTGCAATCTTTTTTGAATTTCTTTCAATTATGATTTTTGACCCTCCAAAATTTCCTATCACATTATACTGCACCTTTTTCTTAGATAAAATATTCTGAACGTTCTTTAGATTTTTTTTCTCTACAACAACAAGATATCTAGAATGACTTTCTGAGAATAGTAATCGATCAGTCTGTAGTTTTTCAGAGGGGATTTTTTCTAAAGAAATCTTGCATCCAATATTATTAATCATGCATAGTTCAGAAACTGCAATTGCCAAACCACCTTTTGAGCAATCGTGAACGCATTTTACAATATCTTTTCTAATTACCTCTAAAATCGTCTCCATATTTTGCTTTGAGGCCTTAAAATCAACCTCCGGGCATCTGCCACCGATTAATCCATGTATGTATTCAATGTATTCAGAGCCTCCCAACTCATTTTTTGTTTGTCCGACAATTACAAGAACATCATCATTTGATATTTGGAGTGGACGAAGGGGATGTTTTTCGATAATACCTAATATCCCAATTAACGGAGTTGGTTTGATAGGACCTTTAGGAGTTTCATTGTAAAAACTAACCTTTCCGCCAACACATGGGATTTTGAAACTTTTTGCAAAATCAGTTATGCCTTTCAGGGATTCCAAAAAAGTCCAAAAAATTTCAGGATCTTCAGGATTCCCAAATTGTAGATGATCAACCATGCCAATTGGGGTAGCACCTGTACATACTACATTTCTGCATGCTTCCTCAAAGCATCCTATTGCGCCTTGTCTTGGGTCGATATAGCAGTGTTTGGGATTTCCATCAATTTTTGCTGCGAGGAATTTCCCATTATCAAGTCTTAAGACAGAAGCATCGTTACCTGGTTTGATTACTGTCCGAATTCCAACTTCGTGATCATACTGACCGTAGACCCATCTTTTATTTGCAATGTTTGGGCTAGAAATCATTTTCAGTAAAATGTTGGAAAAATTTGTTGGTGTTTTTAGAAATGGCTCTTTTTGTAATTTATTAAGATATTTAGGGATAGCTGATGGTCTATCAAGTAGTGGAGCGTTTGCAACAATCTTGGTAGGTAAGGCAGCCAAAATTTTTGCCCCTTTTTTCACTTGCATTAAACTATCCGTTTTTACTTTGCCTATTACAGAACATTGAATACGAAATTTTTTGCAAATGATTTTGAGTGTATTTAGTTTTTTCTTGTCAGTAATTATCAGCATTCTTTCTTGAGATTCAGAAACCATAATTTCATCTGGCTTCATATTAGACTCTCTTGTATGAATTTGATTTACGTCTAATTCTATTCCTACACCAAGGGAATCTGCAGTCTCAGAAACAGCACAAGACAAGCCACCTCCGCCAAGGTCCTTCATTGCTTTGATACATTTTTGATCTCTTGCTTCCAAAATTGCTTCAATAATTAATTTTTCAATGAAAGGATCAGGTATTTGGACTGCAGATCTATTTTCTGATTCTAATGAATCTGAAGCAAATTGAGAACCACCTATTCCATCTCTTCCAGTAGGACCGCCAATTAAGACAACTAGATCTCCTTTGATTGCTCTATTTTTTATCAGTTTATCCTTTTTACCAAATCCTATAGCAGCAACATCAACTAATGCATAGTTAGCATAACAGTTATCAAATTCTACTTCCCCTCCAATTGTTGGAATGCCTAAACAATTCCCATAATCGGCAATACCTGATACTGCATTTTTGAAAAGCCATCTAGCATGAGGATCTTTTTCGATATCTCCAAAACGCAAACCATCAAGTATTGCAATTGGTCTAGTCCCAGCTGATAGAATATCTCTTATTACACCACCAACACCAGTTGCTGCCCCTCCAAATGGTTCAACAGCTGATGGATGGTTGTGACTTTCAATATGCACTGTTACAACGTAATTTTCACCAACATCTAGGACTCCAGAGTCATAGCCCTTTTCAGAAATAACATAGAGCCACTCATTGGTAGCATCTTGAGGTGTTTTTTTGATGATTTGTAAGAACAGTGCTCAGACCATTCGGCTGCTACTATTTGAAATTCAGTTGAAGTGGGTTTACGACCAATTTTTTTTTCAAGATAAATAGATTCTTGTTTTGCGAGGCTCATTGTGTCACACCAATGGCATTTAGAAGAGATTCAAAAATTAATGAGGCAGGTTTAGAGTCTATTGGGTTAATTTCAGGTTCTGTTGCACGCTCTGGATGAGGCATCATTCCAACTACATTTCCTTCTTTGTTACATATTCCTGCTATCCTTAATGTAGAACCATTTACATCATCAGCGTATCTAAAAACAATTTGGTGATTTTTTTTAAGTAGATTTATGGTTTTTCCATCTGCGTAATATCTTCCTTCACCGTTTGCAATAGGTATTGGGATTTTTTGGTGCATTTTTAATTTGTTAGTAAATGGGGTACTATTATTTTCAACTATGAGATTTGTCCATTTACACATAAAATTCAACGAATTATTTTTCAATAAAGCACCTGGCAATAACTCGGCTTCTACTAAAATTTGGAATCCATTGCAGACACCCAATATTGGCATACCATGAGAAGCAAATTTTTTGACATCAGATATTACAGGACTGTGAGCAGCAATAGCTCCTGCTCGAAGTCGGTCGCCATATGAAAATCCTCCAGGAAGTATAATTGCATCTAGGTTTTTTGGGAGTTTTTTTTCATGCCAAAAAAATTGAGTGTCAATTTTAAAAACATCGCTAAGAACGTGATACATATCGCGATCACAATTACTGCCAGGAAAAACAACGACCCCGACTTTCACAGTTTTCTTAAGTGATATGCGTTATTAAAATCAAAGCACGTAAAACCATTTTTATTTGAATCAATAACATCAATTGACATGGTACAAGTACGAGATATTATGCAAAAAAATGTAATTACTATAGAGTATAATAAAACGGCTCTTGAAGCAGCACAGCTAATTTCTAAAAAGGGTATTAGTTTCTTAGTAATCGTAAAAGATGGAAAGCCGATCGGCGTGGTAACAGAAAAGGATTTTCTTCTAAAGATAACATCAGAAGATAAGCAAGCCTCAAAAATTCCTCTCAAGGATATTATGTCTTATAAATTCAGATGGGTTGAACCATCAACTGATATTGAGGATGCTGTACAAAAAATGCTAAATAACAATATACGTCGACTTTTAGTTCTAGAAAATGAGAATCTTGTAGGAGTAATCACTCAGACTGATTTGGTAGGATTTTTACGAAGTAGGTTGTTAATTGAAGGCACAGTAGAAAATATTCTATCAGATGAATCCTAATCCTCAAAAACCTCTATCGTAATTTTGCTTACCATTGGATTATAAATTCGAAGATCATCGCATAGTTTTTGAATTTTTTTTTCTGCAAGTGCCTTATTTTTTTCATTTATCTTAAATTTTAACATCTTTGCAGAACGTATTTTTTTTACCGACGAATAACTACCTTTTAGAACAAGATCCTTCAATATAGTTTCACCTTCTGGATCACTAATGCCTGGTTTATTTTCAATTATAACATGAACTGTATATAATGACATGATTTTGCTTTTAAGTTAAAGCATATTATATCTATTGGAAATTTTCATTTAGAATTAACTAGAGAATTAAAGTGATAAAGAATCTTAATTATTATGGTTTAAATTTTCTTAGTCCTTCTTCTACAACTTGATTTAGTACATTTGAAAAGCTAACAGATTTAGTGGAGTTTTTGATTAGTTTGGCTTGAATTCCACGTAGCTTTTCTACATTACTTTGATCAAGTACAACTGTTACTCTTATTCCCATCTTAAAGTATGTACGTCATACTGAGTTATAAGATGATCTTAAATTTCATTTATAGATTTAATTTTATGAGAGATTTTTGTAAATGATTTTTTCAAATAGGTTAACGATGTAGAATTAAATGTATAACAGAAAATTTATCGACTTTGTTTAACTTACAAACATTCAAACTTACTTTAAATGTCCACAAAAATTAAGCTAGAAATAATCAAGTCACTCATCGATAATAAGATCCCTAATAGAACAAATGTTTCGATGAGTATAAATATGCCGATCCAACAACGCCGATTTAGAGAATGCAAAAATTAAGAATTAACACAATGATATTATCAGCAGTTTTCATTTTAGTTATATCTGGCACAGGCTTTGCGTATGCTCAGGAAAGCGTAAACCAATTTTACTCGCCTGCTACTGAGGGGCTTACTACATTTGCAAATAATGTAGCAGAGTCTGTTCCAAAAATAGTTGCAGCTGTTATCTTATTGATAATTGGACTAGTAGCAGGAAAGCTTGTTGGAAGAGGGGTAGAAAAAGCAGCAACAAAAATATTACAAAAAGTTGACTTTCAAAAAAATGCTGACTCGCAAATACTTGATCTTTCTTCCAATAAATTAAACTCTGCCAAGCTCATTGCAGCTACGATCAAATGGTTTGTTTACATATTCTTTATTGTTGCAGCCATAAACGCACTTCAATTTGTAGAACTTAGCACGGCTTTGACTGACTTGTGGTTATGGATTCCAAATTTGTTGGCATTTGTTCTAATTCTAATAATTGGCTCTATTATTATTGTTAAATTTGTCATTAAATGGGTTGATCAAGAAATCGTAAGCCACGGCTTTGGAAATGCAAGGTATGTCATTACAGGCATCAAAGTGGTAATGTATGGAATAATCTTTGCAGTTGCTATTACTCAATTAGGAATTGGAGAATCAATAATACCAATACTAGTATCTGCATTTGCTTGGAGCATTGCTGTTGCCATTGGTGCAGCAATTGCAGTTGGCTTGGGATTTACTCTAAAAGATGTGCTCCCAGCAGCTATAGCAGGGGCAGCTAATCATCGCTCAATCTTTAAGGTGGGTCAGAAAATAAAAATCGGAGATGTCACAGGCACAATAACTTCAGTTGGTACATTACACATCATAGTTACAAATGATAGAAACGAAGGCATTGTAATTCCAACTAAAGAGTTTATTGGAAAATCTTTCACTATTCTACCCTCGAATTAAATAAAAAGTAGCCAACACACTAGCAAATACCTTCATCGAGTATGTCAGGTAGGAAAAATTAATTAAAATTTTTAACCAATTTATAGCAGTAAAATTGTTGGATTTGTATGACTAGATGCAGATACTGGAAATTAACAATTGATGAAGTAGAAAAGCTAACCTATGATACAAGCAAAGTTCTACTTTGGGAAATAAAATGCACTAGAGAACCAGAAGAAGATGCTATTTTTATTGGGGTATTTCTTTATAGAAATGGAACGCCTTTTGATTATACTCCAATTAAAGGAATTACATTTTACTATAACAACATAGAACGAAAAGAGGTGCCAGAAATCACAAAATTTCTTAAAAAGAAATTTGGTGGAAAAGACATGGAAAAAGGAGAACGTGTTTTTCTTAAAGATTCAAAAGAGATCTATTCTGGAAAAGAAATTGCAGAGCTGGCAAAGGAATTAGAATCCAAATTCAATACAAAAGCAGTAATTACAATTGAATTCCTAGACATCTCAGAAAAAGAGCAAAAAGACGCAGGATTGCCAGAAGAGAAACTCTTGCCGATTCCTACCAAGTAGATAAATAGAGTTTACTGTAAAATAGTCTCAGATGTCTGAGATTCATGAAATTGCCAAACATCTTGATGAGCTAAGAGCTCGCATTTTGAGAATTGCAATTGTGGTTGGAATCATCACTGTTTTTATTCTGACTTTTCATTTAACACCAATTGAAATTAATGGGATTGCCCTTTATTACCCGACGCCAGATCCACTTGACAACATTGCTGCACAAATTACCAATTATATGAAACAGCAACTGGTGCCTGATCAAGTTCAATTAATTCAAACTGCTCCTGGCCAAGCATTCTTTGCACAAATTTACATTGCAGCACTAGGTGGAATTGTTTTTGGAAT
>LDXL01000007.1 GCA_001443365.1 Thaumarchaeota archaeon CSP1-1 | reverse complement strand
AAATTACTGTCATTTTTACTTCGTTTTTGATTTTCTATAACCATGACTGAAGGTTTTATCATAAAGTCTCGAATATTCATATGATGTAGGTTTTACTACATCCCCAATGATTACAATTGCAGTACGGGTTATTTTTTCATTCCAAACCTTTTTTGTAATATCTTTTAGTGTACCTGTAATAATCTTCTGATCATCCCAGCTTGCACGATAAACAACTGCAGCAGGAGTTGATTTAGTATACCCTCCTGCAATTACCTCTTTTACTATATCAGAAAGAAGATGAACACTAAGATAGAAAATCATAGTTGCCTTATGTTTAGCAAGCTCTGAAATTTTTTCACGTTTTGGAACTTTGGTGCGTTTTTCTGCTCGAGTAATAATTATAGTTTGAGTAACACCTGGTAGTGTAAGTTGTGTACCTAACGCAGCAGCTGAAGCCAAAAAAGAAGTTACTCCAGGTATAATTTCTGATTTTATTCCTTCTTTTTCTAGATTATCAATCTGTTCTTTAATTGCTCCATAGATGGTAGGATCACCATCATGTAGTCTTACAACTAGCTTGTTTTTTTTTGCATTATTTTTTAACAGATTAAAAATTTCCTCTCGTACTAATTTTGCAGCGTTATGTAATTTACCTTTTTTACATAGTTTAAGTATTGCAGGAGGAATTAATGAGCCAGAATATACAACTACATCAGCTTTTTGAATTAGTTTTTTTGCTTTAATAGTAATTAATTCAGGATCACCAGGACCGCATCCTACAAAAAAAACTTTAGACACGCTTTACCACCATAATTGAAAAATATTTTGATGTAATGGTATCTTCAGTGACTTGACCTAGAGTTAGTTTTTTTACAATTTCTTTATCTGTATCTAGGTCTTGTCCAATGGCAAAAATAGAATCTTTAGAGAATCCTGCTTCACGTAAGAGATTAATTACTTGATCAAAGTATCTTCCATCTTTTAGAAAGACCATTGTGTCGCAATTTTTTGCAATCTCTTTTACTTTGCTTAGATCATAGCATGATGGGATTACAGCCATTTTTTCTGCACCTTCAGCTAGACTAATTCCAATCTTTGATGCAAATGTAAACATGGAAACTATACCTGGAATAACTGTAATGTTGATGTCAGGATGTTTAACCGAAATCTCACGGTGAAGGTATATCCATGTACTGTAGAGATATGGATCGCCAACTGTAAGATATACAACTTTTTTTCCTGAAAAGACACTTTCTGCAATAATTTGTGAGTTTTTTTGCCAAGTGTTCTCAAGTATGTCCTTGTCTTTAGTCATAGGAAACACAAGATTTACAATTTCTGGGTTTTTGTCCTTATCAATCAATGATGAAACAACAGATAGGGCAATGCTAGGTTTTCCTTCTTTAGATGTAGGACACATTATCACGTCAGCATTTTTAATTGCATTAACAGCTTTTACAGTAAGTAATTCGGGATCACCAGGTCCACAACCAACGCAGGTTAATTCAGGCATGAAATCGTGCATATTTGTTCCTAATTAAAAGCTAGACTAGATACATCTAAAATTTTGTAGCTGATATTACAGTAACTGGGTTTCTTGCAAGCATCATTGTACCTGTTGATGTTTTACGGCTCTTAGATATAGTGATCTGTGTGATATCAACTGATGTAAAATCAAGCTTGTCCATAATTTCCAAGACAGAAAAAAGTGTTTCAATTAGAATTACTCCTACAACAATTCTTCCACCAGATTTTAATTTTCTATGACAAAGTTCAATAATTTCTTTGGTATCTCCCCCTGTACCACCAATAAAAATTGCATCAGCTTCTGGAAGCTCAGAAATTTTTTCTTTTGCATTTCCTAAAATAACTTTTACATTTGATACACCGAATTTTTCAAGGTTTTTCTTTGTTAATTCTACTGCCTTTAAATCAAAGTCAATAGCATAAACTTTTCCAGAAGATTCCACTTGAAGTGCAGCTTCTACAGATATAGAGCCACTTCCACATCCAATGTCATAAACAGTTTGTCCAAGAGAGAGTCGTGCTTTGCTTATTTGTATAGCTCGAACTTCCTCTTTTGTGATTGGAACTTCCTCTGTTCTTTCAAATTCTTCATCAGGAATGCCTGGTGTTTTATAATTCCACATTTAGACAAATGATCTTGTTTTACTATTTTAGTGCTATGTGAAAGGCGTTGGAATTCCTGACTCAATAGGAAGATGCACTATTGTATACGATAAGATCCACATAAACAAGTAAATGAATATGAAGCTTCCAATACCAGTTGTAAGTAGTTTTTTTCTATCAGATTTTGGTAATTGTAGGTTCATTCCCTTTCCTATACCAACTGAAATGATGAATACTATAATCATAAAAGCAATTGAGCCCCATCTTCTGTCTTCACCTTCAATTGGTTCAAAGATGAATGTAGCCAATATTCCTGCAATGACTGCGAGTGCAATCCTTAGCCAAAACAGTTGGTCTAGCTTCTTTTTGGTGTAACTCTTCTCTTCCTCATTTTGTACTGGTTCTGTAGGAGGGAGTTCTTTGCTATCGGAGTCCTCAGGTTCTTCAGGAGTCTTTTTTTTCTTCGGATCATGTCTAGCCAAGAAATTTCTAGGTTGACTGCAGATATCCTCGTATAAAATCTTTGGATGGTAGAGTCATTTAAGAAGAGTAAGAATCTAATTTTAGATTCAGGAGATTTTATTATGACACTAGCTGGAATTGAATTAAGGTATCTAACAAATAACATATCAAAAAAAACCTTAGATTACTATGTAAGTAACATTTATGGAATAAATAGCAAAAGTTTACTCTTCAAATTACATCATCCTGAAAAACCTGATGTTCTTTTGATGTTTTCTACAATGGGGTTATGGATTACTTCAAAGAAGGTTGAACAAATAGAGATAAACAAATTGTTAAAACGATTACGAAGTGATCTACTTCGACTAAAACTTACAAAAATAGAACAGATAGGAGCAGAAAGAATTGCATACTTGACATTCAGTGGTTTTGATAAAGAATTCATAATAATTGGTGAATTTTTTGGGGATGGTAATATTATCTTATGTAATAAAGAAATGAAAATACTTGCATTATTACATTCAATAGATGTAAGACATCGTAAGCTACAAGTTGGATTAACGTATACTCCACCTCCAGAAAACTCTGTGAATATATTTAATATGACTCAAAAAGATCTTGAAGAAATTTTATCGTCATCAATGCCTACTGCAAAATGGATAGGTCGAACACTCGGGTTACCAACAAAGTATGCAGAAGAGATCTGTAGAATGTCCAAAATTGATTCAAAAATTTCTGGAAACCAATTAACAAATGATGATGCTAAGAAGATTTTTGAAGCTGTTAGGGAGATAATAAATAATGTTGTAGAAGGAAATCATGAAGCAGTGATAGTAAAAGATGACAAAAATTCTGATGTATATCCAATCAAACTTGGTAATGATGAAAAACATTACACAAATGTTTCTAGTTTTATGGAGGGGTTAGATATTTTATTTACAGAAACTATTGTTGAAAGTGGTAAATCCATTCAAACAAGTTCTGTAAACAAAAACGTTACAGAACTTGAAAATAAATTAGAAGAACAAACTAAAGCCATTTCCATAGTAAAAGAAAAGTCATCGAAAATAGCTAATGTAGCAAAGTCAATTTCTAGTCTAGTTTCTCAAGGAGTATCATCGATTGAAGATTCCAAAGTCGTTGAGGAGCTAAGAAAACAAGGAGCAGAAATAAAAAGTGAAAAAGGAATTTTTTTGATCAAAATTGATGATGAAAAAATTAAGATAAATCCTAATGCTTCTCTTCCAACTATATCATCCAGATTATTTGATGAATCAAAACGACAAGCTGCAGCCATTATTTCTATAGAGAAGCTAAAAAGAAAAACAGAAAAGAAATTAGAAAAAGAAATGAGTCAAGTTAAGGTTGCCGAAGAATCTATAACATATTCAGAAATTAGAAAGAAAAACTGGTATGAACGGTACAGATGGTTCTATACTTCAGATGGGATTTTAGCAATAGGAGGACGAGATTCGTCATCAAATACTGCAATAATACGAAAACATATAGAAAAAAATGACAAGGTATTCCATGCTGACATTCATGGTTCTCCATTTTTCATTCTAAAAAATGATAAAAAAGAAATTCTTCCGACAAGTCTAAATGAGATTGCCCATGCCACTGTATGCTTTAGCAGGGCCTGGAGAGAAGCCATGTACGGATTAAATGCGTATTGGGTTGAACCTGAACAAGTAAAAAAAGCCGCACCAAGCGGACAATTTCTTCCAAAAGGCTCTTTTGTAATTGAGGGGCAACGTAACTATGTTAATATTTCAACCTTAAAGCTAGCAGTAGGCCTAGTTAAACAAAACGCAGATTACTTAATCTCTTGTGGACCACCACAACCCATCAAAAAAAATAGTATTTGTTATGTGATAATAGAACCAGCTGGATCAGAAATGGTAGAGATTGCAAAAAAAATAAAGTTAGAGTTTAATAAAATGACAGATAATGTTGCAAAATCATTAAGCATCGATGAATTTGTCCGTGTATTGCCTGCAGGTGATAGTCATATAGTAGAATCTGGATTAGGTGAGCAAGCAGGTGAGTAATGAAAAACCTCTCTTTATTGTGGATGCAATGCTTGGGAAGCTTGCAAAAAAACTTCGACTGTTAGGTTATGATTCTCTTTATTCTTCTAGTATAGAAGATGATGAGCTATTACATATAGCAAAAAATGAGAACCGTGTAATAATTACTAAAGATTTACAGCTTATCCATAAAGCCAAAAAACACCAAATTGCTAGTATTCAGATAACAAAAAATGAAGAAATAGAACAGTTTCTTCAAATCAACGAGAAGATAGATCTTGGAAAATGTATTATCAGTGGTAGTAATTCAAGATGTCCAATATGTAATGGGGAGCTAAAATATACTGAAAAAAATGATATATCAGAAAAGGTTCCTACAGGAGTTTTTGAAAACATGAATGATTTTTGGACTTGTAATAAGTGTGGGAAGGTTTACTGGGAAGGAACTCATATTAAAAACCTACAAAAATTTAATGCAGAACTAAATGACAGATTATCAAGCTAGGCTGAGGAATTAGTTGGCAAAAGATCCTGTCTTAAACAATCCTATCAGTATTAAAAAAGTAGACTAGATATATTAAGAATAGCGGTTTTTGGTACATATCTAGGTCACGGAGTGCTGGCATTACAACTGAAACCTTCTTTTCTAGAATTGATAATCAACTGTAATAATTACAACCTCAAATATAAGCACTGAACTGTACATTATTTTTAGAGAACGTGCCAAGAATAGAGAAGATAATAGAAATCAAATCCAGTCCTGAGAGAGTCTTTGCTTATGTGGACGATGCGAAACACGTCGCAAGGCACCTCACATACGGTGGTGGGCGAATCATGGGAATGAAAATTAACCCAGAGGCATCTGTAATAAAGAGAATTGAAAACAGAGAAAAGGACTATCGTTTTGAAGCAGGTTCCTTTGTTTTTAATATAAAGTTGGTTCTTGACAAAACAGCGATGGGAACAAATCTGACGATCCTAGTTGATTACGAGTTGCCATATTCTTGGGTTGGAAGGATAATTGATGCGTTATTTATCCGCAGGTACTTAAAACGTGAAGTCGACAGGACTTTAGAGACCTGCCAGAAAATTTTAGAGGAAGAAAAAAGACTATCTAAATCAGAAGGAGAATCTCTTGTTAAAACAGCAAGGGCAGTTGTCACAGAATTTCTTAAAAATAATAGAAAAATGAAATTAGATGAAAAGTTTGAAAATACTTTTTCGTTCAATTCTGGAGTATTTGTAACTATAAATAATCCTGCAGGTTTGAGGGGATGTATAGGGTATCCGTTGCCTGACAAAAAACTATTCAATGCATTAGTTGATGCTGCTATAGCAGCAGCTACTGAGGATCCTAGATTTCATTCTGTAAGTTCTGATGAATTAGATAAAATTACTTTTGAAGTTACAGTCCTAACTCCACCAATAGAAATTAAGGTGGAGAATATATCTGATTATCCCTCAAAGATCAAAGTAGGAAGAGATGGTCTAATTGTAAAGGCTGGCTTAAACTCTGGCTTGCTTTTACCCCAAGTGCCTCAAGAATATGGATGGAATGAAGAACAATTCTTAGAACATACTTGCGAGAAAGCAGGTCTTCCTAAAGATCATTGGAAAAAGAAAGAAACAAAGATTCAAAAATTTGAGGGAATTGTTTTCAAAGAGCAAAGTCCTAATGGAAATATAGTACAAGTAATTCTATAGAATTTTTTCAGCTTCCGTATCTATTGTAACTTCGTCTCCATCTGTAAGTGAATCATAATCGTCTTGTGATACTAGAATAAATGGAATATTTGCCAATGCACAACCTGAGACTACAGATAGATCGGCTTTTGTACAAATCATGGCAGCTGGCGCTGAACCATTTGATTTAAGAGAGTAAATTGTGTAAGCTCCAACACTACTTCCAATTCCATGAGGAAAAACAAGGATAACGTCTTTTACGGATTTTTGAAACATGTCATGTTTATTGTCTCGAATTATTCCTGTTTTTTTGTCTACTGCACCTAGAAAATTTATGGGATTATTAGATTTCATAATTTTACCCTTAGCCTTACCTTTTACAATGATTTTCAGAGTCATTTTGTTTCCTCTTCAACAATTTTTGATAATGGTTTTAGATTAACATCTACACCGTTCGAGTTTTTCAAATAATAAGCACCCTTAATACTGTTGGTAGTCACTCCATCAACATTTTTTTTGTCTATGAGTGGAGTAAGGCAGGTACAACAATCTGAAAGAATTTCACATCCAGCTCGTTCTAATTCTTTTGTGTATCCAAGTTTGAGAGCTTGGTTTTGAATGGCTCGTGGACAGAAAATCATACATCTTTTTTTAAATGATTTACCTTTTAGCATGGAAGTTAGATCAGATAATTCTTCTAAACCTAGTTGTGGACTACCTAGTGTGATTAGATCACTAGAGTCAGTAGTGTTTAATTCATCGTAAATTTTTTTCATTTCTTCTTTATCAAAATCAACTTTTTCAGAATCAGCATCTTTATCATCTAAGATGAATTTTCCACATCGTCCTGATGTACCCATTCCACCACAAAGTGATTTGCAGCTACGTCTGTCCATTTTATTTACGCCAGAAATTCTAACTGAACTATCAGCTATTTTTCCTGCAAAGAATCCTAACATTCCTAAATCTAATTCATTTGGATTGTCTAACTTCATTCTAATTGTAAGATTTGGAGAATCAAGATCTTTTCGTAAATCAGAATAAGGACTCTTCCCAGTAAGAGCACTTGCTAATGCACTAAATGCACTCTCTTTGTTGGTTTTAAGATTACTAATAGAATTGACATAGATTGCAGCATTAGTTTCTGCAAATGATACCTGAGTGTCTTTTTCTGGTAAATCAAATATTTCATACGGAATGCAAGAAAATGATGGTATTGTTCCCATTTTTTCATATGATTTTCTAATACTTTCTTGTTTTTTTATAAATTCTTCGTCCAAATTATAATTTGAAACATTATCAATATCATAACCCATTGGATTAACAGTAGTTTGTACCTTGACTTTGGCATTTTTACTGAGGTGGGATAGAAACTCTTCTCCGGCATCACCAATTGTATTATAGTTCACACCAGATACATGAGCCCATTTAATTGGAACAAGTTTTTCAGCGTCAGTAGCTTCGCCAGTTGCTACCAAAATTCGGTAGGCAAGTTGTAAGGTTTCACCACTTTCACCCTTTAGGGCTGCTTCTTCATCTTTTGTTAGTTCCAATATAGATTCTTCTCTATGACAGATATAATATTTCTACGACTAGATTACAAAAATGGTAAAAAGTATTACCTGTTTTTGTTTTTCAAGTTTACATTCTAATAGAATCAATCCTACTAATAGTTATGAAAGCGATTCTTCGCGGTATGATGAATACAATGAATGCAGTAAAGCCTCCTCGAATGACTGCCTTAAGAGAACTCCATGAGGCAGAGACTGGCGGGCCATTTAGCATACTTATAGGAACTATTCTCTCTGCTAGAACAAAAGATGAGAATACCGCAAAGGTTGTAAAAAAATTATTTTCAAAATATAAATCTGCGCATGCACTTTCGAAGGCCAAAGTCAAAGATGTTGAGAAGACAATAAGATCAATTGGATTCTATCATGTCAAAGCTAAACGCATTATTGATGTTGCATCTATAATTAATTCAAAGTATAAGGGAAAGGTTCCAAGTTCCATGGATGAGCTTCTACAATTACCAGGTGTTGGAAGAAAAACTGCAAATTGTGTTCTAGTTTATGCATTTGACAAGCCAGCAATTCCTGTTGATATTCATGTTCATAGGATCTCAAATAGATTAGGTCTTGTTAATACGAAAACGCCAGAGGATACAGAACTTGAATTAATGAAAAAGATACCAAAAAAATACTGGCTTGAAATTAATGATACCTTTGTTATGTACGGTCAAAATATCTGTAAGCCTATATCACCGCAATGTACTGTTTGTAAAATCAAAAATTATTGCAAATATTATAAAACTAATTACGCTTCTTAGTAACTAGTAAGATTGCAACTATTATTCCAACTCCACTAGCTAGAAAGAATGGAAAAAGAGCATATTGGTTTTTAGTAGGATCTCCTGACATAAATTCCATTTTAAGACTACCAGAATTTATTGCAGGAGGATCAGTTGAGCTTTCCATCCCAAAAACTGAATATGATCCAATCTGAAAAGATCCAATATCTAAATTTGTAAGAACTATCCTTTCACCATTGTTTACCGTTAATCCTGCATTCTCAGTATATGCCATGATTTGATTTGATGTTTGAATCCACCCTCGCTCAGATTTACTATGTACGACCACATATCCCGTGTCGTCTGGAATCTGTACGGCTAACCAAAATTTTTCTTCGGGTGGACTACCCATTCCAATTTCAATAAATTTTTCAGGATTTATTAGATCATAAAATCTAATGACTGCGTTACCGTTTGGGTTAGCATAGGTTAGATTATTTCTTATTGTTATCTGCCAACTAATTGTATGTGGATTTTCTAAATCCATAATTACTGAATCACGGGAGACTGTGTTAAAATCATCTGGAGGAATTTCAATTGTTTCTAAAACTAAGGAGGGGTTTTGCTGAGATTGAGCATAAGCAGGAACAAGAAGAATTGAATAAAATGTAAAGAAAGCTAGAATGTGCTTCACAATTAAGCTCGATGTAGCACGAATAAAAATCTAGTCAACAAAAGGTTTGTTGTAATCCATAATAATTTTAGAAACTTCTGGTCTAAGAATAAACTCTGAAGGTGATTTACCTTCTAGAATCATTGTTCTAAGTTTTGTTCCGCTAAGCTGTTCTCTTGATTCAACATCGTGAGGACAAACTCTTTCATTTGTAAAATTAAGACATTTCTTGCAATAGAAAAATTCAGGAAAGAAAATCGGTGTGATCTCTAAATCAGGATAGTCATCAAATATTTTTTGGGCAGCAAATGGATCATAGTAATTACCAACTCCTGCATGGTCTCTTCCGATAATGATATGTGTACAACCATAATTTTGTCTCATTATTCCATGATGTATTGCTTCTTTGGGACCTGCGTATCTCATTTCAGTATGCAGAGTGGCAAGCTGACATCTGTTTTTTGGATAATAATGTTCTATGAGAGTTTCATAGCATTTTATGATGACCTCGTCAACAAAATCACCTGACTTTTTTTTCCCTATCAGGGGGTTAACAAAAACACCATCCCTTGTAGTGAGTGAGGTTTTTTGGAGCATTTCGTGAGCAACGTGGGGAGGATTTCTAGTTTGGAAAGCTACAATAGTTTTCCAACCTGCTTTTTGAAATTCTTCTCTAGTTTGGATTGGAGATTTTCTGTATTTTCTTATCAGGCTTTCTTTTGGTCTTTTTATGTAGTCAATTTTTCCGCCTACCAGAATGTCTTTCATTGTTATTGTTCTTGCAACCCCTGGATGTTTTGTGTCTGTAGTTCCATAAACTCCCTTAGCGGTTTTTTCTTTATCATAATGATATGTTTCTTCTACTTTTAAAATTGCAAATCCATCTGATTCAGTATTTTTTAAAAGAACGTCACCTGCATCTTTCATTTTTTTAGCAGTTGATTCATCAACATCTAGGACGATTGGAATTGTCCATGGTATGTCGTTTGCTAGTCTTCCTCTACTAGAAACAGTTTCAAAATCTTGTTGACCTAAAAATCCCTCTAATGGGCTAAATATTCCATCTGCAATGTTTTCAACATCATTTGCAAGATCTTCGCTAATTGAAATCGAAAATAATCCAGAATAGTCTTTTTTTGATATTCTATTTACTAATTTGCCACCATGTGGTTTAGTTATTCCATAGCTTTGGGACAAGGTATCTATTTTTTATGGTCCATATGCAAACCACATTCTCTTTCGGAATCTTGTTCCCACCACCAGCGGCCTGCTCGTAGATCTTCCCCAGGTTTTACGGCTCTTGTGCAGGGTTCACAACCAATGCTTGGAAAACCTTTGTCATGCAATTTATTGTATGGAATATTATTAGCTTTAATGTAATCCCAGGTTTGATCCCAAGTCCAGTCGATAATTGGGTTTAATTTTATCATACCACCATGTTGTTCATCAATTTCAATTTTGGCTGCATTTCCCCTATTTTGAGTTTGATCGCTACGAAGACCAGTAATCCAACCATCAAGTGTACATAACATTTTGTTAAGTGGGTGTACCTTTCGTATACCACAACATAACTTTCTGTTTCCAGGACTATCATAGAAGAGATTCATTCCATTAACATGAACCATCTCTATAACTTCTTTAGCATCTGGAAATGTAATTTCAATGTCAGTACTGTATTTTTTACGAATTTCATCCATTACATCATACGTCTCTTGATTTAGTCTTCCAGTATCAAGAGTAAATATTCTGGCTTTTGGATTTATTTTCATTAGCATATCGATAACTGCCACATCCTCTGCTCCAAAACTTGAGGCTAGAGCTAATTTAGGATGTAAATTTTCTAAACCCCATTTTAGAACCTCTTCGGGGGTTTTTAGTTTATTATTAAGATCTGCTATTTGCTCTGCTGTGAATTTGCTCATGTTAAATGAGGATTTGGGTTGTTTTATAATCATTACGAGATCTTATCATGGAAAATCATTCTAAAATTATAAAGCTCTTGAGATAACAAAATGAGATGAGTGATAACGCTTCAGTAGTTATTTTCCCAGCAGTATTTGCGCATAATAAGCTCGATTTACTTGTATCCAATATTAAAAAAATTCTTGAAATACAGAATCAGAAATTTCAAAAAATAAGAAAAGATAATTCGGTTATTGTAGTTGAGGCCAATGATCCAGTTTTTGCTTCGTCTGCGATAAATTTGCTTTTTGGAATAGAAAGGGTTGCAATTGCTAAACAAGTGAAAAATGAATATGATACTATAGTTTCAGCAATTACAAAAATTGGTTCTAATCTTTTGCTAAAAGGAGATCGGTTTTATGTTAAAGTAGAGGGTCAAGCAAAAGGCTATCTCCCAAAAGACATAGAAATTACCGCAACGTCTTCGCTTATAGAAAAAACTATCAAGCTTGGAGCTAAACCTGGAACAGAAGACAAGTATGATAAACTGCTCTATACTTACTTGACTAAATCAAATGCCTATGTATGTATTTTCACAGATAAAGGAAATGGTGGAATACCAAATAATTCTCAAAAAGAAAAGTCAGTTTGTTGTATTTACGATGAATTATCAGCTGTTTCTTGCCTAGAGACTATCAGAGAAGGATTTGATGTAAAAATTATTGTCTGCTTCCGTAAAGAATCTGATTTACTCAATTTAGTAAAAATTGTGAATAATTTAATTCCTCGTATGCTTAAATCAAAGATTGAATTAGAATTTTTTCAAATTTTAATTAATGGAACTAGTGCGCAAAATTACTTGTTATTAGTGGAGACAGTAACAGAACTTATTTTGTCGATTGCTCTCTTAAATAAATTAAAAAGGGTATCTTTGGCAGTTTCTCCCTTAGTGTTTCCCCAGTTTTTTATAGATAGAGTTACCAGTAGAGTTTATCAAAAAAACATAATTCCACATATTCCACTTTCAGGGATTGATGAAAACATTCTTGATTGTGCCAAAGAAATTGGTTTAGAAAAATACTTATCACGAATAGAAAGGTTAGGTAAAATGAAGTTTAATTCAGTTATTGGGAGTAAAAACAACGCACAAAAAATTGCCCAGCAGATACTTAAAACAAAAAGAGTTGTTACTATTACTGTAGGCCCAAATAATGTTCATGATATTCTTGATGGGTTGGAATCAAATCATTGAAAATTTAAACACCGTCATTTGATTTGAGTATGTGAAAAAAATAGGAGAATTCATCTATCCTTGGGGAAGTGGTCATTTTTCAAGAATGATGGCATTAAACAATCATCTCACAGAATATATCAAAGATGAATATGAAATCCATTATTCTAGCAAAGCAGAAATTTATCAAAAATTACTAGAGAAATTTCCATCACAACATCACTTTATTCATGAAATATTGATGCCAACTCCTATTGATGGAAAGATGGGTCCCAGTATTACCTTGTCTATGCTAAATCTTTTTTTACCTATTTCAAAAAATCCTCCTTTACTAAAACAGATTTCAAATTATCTTAAAGAAGAGAGAAAACTCTACGACAAGGAAAAGTTTGATCTCGTAATAAATGACGGAGATATGGGTTCAAATGTATTAGCAAAAAATCGTGGGATCACAAGTCTTTTTGTAACAAATCAATTCCGTCCTAAACTCTGGAAATCTAGGTTCTACTTTTATCCATCAGTAGTTTTTATATCGAAACAAATTGCTAAAGCAACAAGAATTATCGTAGCCGACTCTCCTCCTCCATATACAATATGTGAATATAACCTAAACTTTTCAGATAAAGTAAAAGAGAAGGTAACTTATGTTGGACATTTTGCAACTAACAAAGTATTAGAGAATAAACTCACAACAAATCTAGAGAAGTTAATTCAAGATAACGAATTTGGTTATTGGATGCGTACAGGAAACAGATCAACTAATGACGTGACAGGAGAAAAATATGAAGAAGTTTTTCATGACAATAAAATAAAAAGTGAGAAAAGAATAATCTCTCATGCTAGAAATGATCCATCTATTGATAGAGTGCTAGGAAAGGATGGGAAAAAATATTCTATTTTAGATGCATTAGAAAAAAAAATTGATTGGATTCAGATTGACATTGGATTTTTGACTGAAACTGAAAAGCAAACAGTATTACGATTTTGCAAGTATGTTGTGATAAATGGTTCACATACTGTAATGGGTGAGATTCTAGGAGTTAATTCAAAGCCAATAATTGGAATTCCCGTGTATGATGAACATACCAATAACTTGAGATGGGCTGAAGATAAAAACTTGGGTGTTTTGGCTCAAAACAAAGGTCAGGTAATTGATGCAATAAGTAAAATCACAAATAATTACAATAAGTTTCAAGAAAAACTTGATGATTTTTCTAAAAATTTTACGGCAAATGGAGCAGAATCCACAGCAAAAATAGTACGTGACGTGCTTGAGAAGAAGATATAATAATATTTTCTGAGAATAAATTATGAGCTGGTACGCGGTATGTTCGATGGGCGAACTGACCGAAAGGGATGACGATATAATCCGCGTACCAGAAACTATTCTAAAGTAAATTTTAAAGTCGACCTCTATGAAATGTGGCAACGCTTTTATTGAAAATTTTGTGAGTACAATCATTGCCGGATTGCCCTGAATGTGTTGCGAAAAAAAAGAAAGCCATATTTGCAAAACAAGCAGCCTCAGGAGAAACTGAAATTCCGGTGGAAAGTGAAATGCCAGTTGAAGGGGAATTTCCAATGAAATTTGATATTTCCACTAAACACTTTATCTGTAAAAAATGTGGATTATATGCAACAAGAGAACAAATTAGTGACATTAAAGATAGACTCAATCGACGGGAATCTACTCGTGAAGATAGACAATATGACTACTTAGATTGGTGGCAAAAAAGTAAGAAAGACAAACAACAAAGATAGAGGCTGAGTGATTATGGTAAAAAAGAAAGAGGATATTCCAAAGTGGGTTACAGATGAAATTCAAAATGCTAAATTTCAAAAACCAAACGAAGAAACTAAAACAGGCTACATTCTTGAAATTTACGATAAGGATGGTAAAGCAGATGCACAGTTATACGAACCAGTAGAAGATGGCAGACATATAGTTACTTTAGACCTACCAAAAAATATCAAACCTACAGATTTGGAACGCGGTGTGGTCTATGAATTTACTTTTGAATCATTAAAGGCACCACTAAGTAAAAAGGTAGTCGAGTTTCTGAAAAAAGAAAAAGAAATTGATATGGATGCAGTTTATCAATTTAATTTAAAAAAGATGGAGCTTCTAGATGTTAGTTCAGAAGAATCAACGGAAGAAATTGAAGAATAATCCGTCTATTTTGATTTTTCTTTAGATTCTAAGTATTTTCTAAATGTTGATCCAATGATTGGATTAATTAGATATGGAAAAGTTTGTTTTGTCCAAACAGCGCCTCTTACGACTGCAGGCACAATTATTTCAAGTCTTGATGAATTGGCAGCCCTAAGTATTGCCTTTGCAACAGTTTCAGCACTTAATGATGTGGGTGAAAATTTTGGCATTGATTCAAAGGAAGAATGATCAAAGAAGTTGGTCCTAACCATAATTGGACTTACCACAGTAACACGTACTTTAGTTCCTCTAAGTTCATGTTGCAAGCCTTCAGAAAACCCAAGCATTGCAAATTTTGAAGCAGAATAAGAGGCTAGACCAGGCAAACCAAAACTTGCAGCTACAGATGCTATATTGATAATGTGTCCAGAATTTTGCTCAAGCATTTTGGTAAGAAAATTTTTTATGCAATATACCATTCCGAAGTAATTTGTAGCCATTTGAGATTCTATCTGTTCAATATCCAAGTCTGATACATTTCCATAAATTGCAAAACCAGCATTATTTACAAGAATATCAATTCTTCCAAATTTTTCAAGGACTTTTTTAGCCATTTCCTTTACCTGCAATTTGTTTGAGACATCACAGGTGCATATCAGTGTTAAAATATTGTATTTGGAAAGTTTTTTTTCTAATTCAAATAATTTTTCTTTTCTTCTTCCAACTAGAACTACATTAGATCCCTCTTTAGCAAATTGAATTGCAGATGCTTCTCCAATACCACTTGAGGCACCAGTAATTACTACAACTTTATCTTTGAATTTCACATTTCGATGAACCTGTTTTAATGATAAAGCGGTTTCTATGAAATATTAGGTTTAGTATATTTACTCAAAGCTAGTTTCACCAACAATAACCAGGTAACGACTATAGGAACGTAATAAGTTGCTATTCTCCAACCAATCACAGCAGACCAATCTATACTTTTTTGAGGAATTTCAAAATTAAAAGGATCTAAATTGTTTAGATACGCTACAATACCAAATTCAGCTAATCCAGAACCTCCTACTGTTATTGGCAAGTTTCCAATTGCATTAGCACCCATCACTGCCATTAGAGAATCAAACAGATCAATAACATATCCTGTCTCATTTGCAATTATCATAAATGATGCACCATAAAAAATCCATGAAATAATGGAAAGGATGAAACCATTAGTAAATACCTTCTTTGATTCTTTTGTTCCTAAATTCTTTCTACTCATTGAACAGATTTCTTCCATCCATTGATTTGTTTGCTTAATAATGTGTCTGCCTTTATCTTTTCCAAATTTTTGGACAAGATTTGAAATTCCTTTTGGTACTTGAAAGGTTTTCTTTGAGGAAAGAAAAAATAGAATCATCCAAAGAGTAGTAACAAATACACTTGTAGAAAGAACTATAGCTGCAACTACAATTGCACCATTCATTAGAGCAAGAATACCTGCCATAATTGCTAATAATCCTCCAGCAAATACCTCAGTTACAATATCCAAAATTGCAACCCATGAGGATTTTGATGTAGGGATTCCTTTCTTGTGTAACCAGTAAATTATAATAAATTCTGCACCAACAAACATAGGGGTTGTAAATTTAATGAACTCACTTCCCATTCTTACTCCAGCTAATTTTGAAATACTATCAACAGGACCAAGATACGTTCTTACAATATAGGCAAATTTTACACCCTGAAGAACAAGTTTTATCATCATCGCGCCTACAGCAGCCAAAAATGGTAAAATTCCTATTGCAAACACATCTTCAGGTTTTATCTCAAATTGGATAGCAATTATGAGAATAGGGATCATGCTGGCAGGAATAGCAACAATTCGCCAATTCATTCGATGGTTTTCTGATGGATTCAAATATAAGCGAATCAAAAAAAATTAGACCGAAAAGGTTGAAAATTATTTTTGTAACTGGTACTGCGGGAGCTGGAAAATCTCTATTAGTGTCTAAAATTTATGAATATTACACGAGAAATGGAGCTTTTGCTTCAATATTAAATTTGGATCCAGGTGTAGAAAACTTACCATATACTTGTGATATTGATGTCAGAGATCATGTGGATATTGTTTCTATTATGAAACAATATGATCTTGGACCAAATGGAGCATTGATAATGGCAAATGATCTAATTGCATCTAAAATTGATGTACTGCAAGATGAAGTAAGTAAGGTAAATCCTGATTATTTGATTGTAGATACTCCAGGTCAAATTGAGTTGTTTGCTTTTAGAACAAGTGGGCCTTTTCTTGTACAAAATTTAGATGCTGAAGAAAAGGTAAATATTTTTTTGTATGATGGTGCATTGATTACCTCTGCAGTAAATTTTGTTTCAATTGCCCTTCTGGCGACTTCAATAAAATTACGACTTGGTATTTCAACGATTAACGTCATTACAAAAACGGATCTTATTAGTTCAAAAATGAAAGAAATTCTTCAATGGTCTACAAATCTCAGATCACTTGAAGCAGCAATTTTAAATGAATCCGATGGTGAAACCTATATTCTCATAACTAACATTTTAAGAGGTCTCAATATTGGGGGATTTGCACAAGGACTATTTCCTATATCAAATGTTACAGGTGAAGGAATGATTAATTTACAAAGTGCATTAAGTAGAATCATTAACTTGGGTGAAGAGGTAGAAGACTAGTGGCTAAAAGTATAACAGTACGAGCTCCCTCATCCACTGCGAATTTAGGACCAGGGTTTGATGTTTTTGGCCTTGCTTTGGATGCATTTTTTGATGAAGTAAAAATTACGAAGAAAGGGAAGGGAATTAAGATTGTAACATCTGATTCAATTCCAACCAGTCCTCAAAAAAATACTGCTGGACTTGTAGCAAAAAACATGATACAGAAATTCAAAATTAAAGATGGAATTGAAATTAAAATCAAAAAGGGTGTACCTGCAGGATTTGGTATGGGAAGCAGTGCAGCATCTGCTGCTGCAACTGCAATGGCAATTAACAAATTATTCAAGCTTAATCTTGATTCCAATTCACTAGTTGAATTTGCTGGAATGGGTGAAAAAGCCAGTGCTGGAACAGTGCATTATGATAATGTTGCTGCATCGATTCTAGGGGGATTTGTGATAGTAAGGAAAAATCCTCTTGATGTTATCAAAATTGAACCACCGAGAGATCTTGCATTATGTGTAGCTATTCCTAAATTTGCCGTACCTGCAAAAAAAACTAAAGTATCAAGAAGTGTGATCCCATCTAAAATCAGTATTTCTGACAGCATTCTTAATTTGGCAAATGCAGCCGCAATTGTGGTAGGATTTATGAAAAAAGATTCAACCCTTATCGGAAAATCAATCATAGATGTTATTGTGGAGCCTGCTAGGCAACATATGATTCCAGGATTTAGTAAAGTGAAAAAAAATGCTCTTAATGCAGGAGCTCTAGGTGTAACCATTAGTGGAGCGGGACCATCAGTAATTGCATTTGCCAATAAATCATCTAATCTTAAAAAGATCTCTTCATCAATGGCAAAAGGTTTTGCTACTGCAAATAAAAAATGTGATATTGTAATATGTAGACCAAGTAAAGGAGCCGCCGTTATCAAAAATTAATTAGTAATAATAATTGATGGTGAGAATTTTTGAAAAAAGCTGTTGTAGTTTTTAGTGGTGGTATTGATTCTGTATGTACTTGTGCCTATTTAAAATCAAAATATGATCTTTATGGCATTTCTTTTTCATATGGTCAGAGAGCAAATAAAGAAATGAAGATTGCAAAAACGTTTTCTAAAATTCTTGGTTTAAAAGAACATAAAATTATAGACATTAGCTTTATGAAAAATCTATACGGAGAGACAAATGTTCTTACTAGTTCAAAAAATATGATTCCTCATAAATTTGATTATTCCATAGTAGTTCCCATTAGAAATGCAATCTTTCTATCAATTGCAACTGCATGGGCTTTTACATTAAATGCATCGCTAATTGCATATGGTGCACATAAAGGCGATAAAAATTATCCTGATTGCAGACCAAGTTTTTCAAAAAAGATAGAACAGGCTCTTAATGAAGGGGAATTGGATGGGATAAAGTTGGGAATTAGGAAAAAAATAGTGATATGGTCACCTTTTAGAGAAGGATTAACTAAAAGTGAATTGTTAAAAAAAGGTTTCAGAGTATTGGGTGATAAAATTTTCAATACGTGGAGTTGTTATGATAACAAAAAATTGCATTGTGGAACTTGTGAGTCATGTAACAATCGTAAAGCTGCTTTTATTAAAGCAAAACTTCATGATAAAACAAAGTACTTGAGTTAATTTCGTATTTTTTAACAAGACTAGAAATTATTATCTACGACCTGTTAAGATTGGTTTTTTTAGAATAAAACCTCTAATGATAATGTACCAACCTCCAAAGATTGCAGTTAAGAGACCAAAATAAACCCAATTTTGCATTGTTTCTTCAAGACTTTCAAAGACTCCCATTATTTCCCTGGATACCAAAGCTGAAACAGCTAAAACGATAGCAAATTCAATAACAAACCAAACCCAATGAGGAAAGGATTCAGTAGGAATGTGAATATTATCGTGAGTTACCACAACTGTGGTTTTTAATTTGATTATTTATCTTTTCAGGAGATCTTAGAAACAAAATCAGAGGATCTTTTTCTAATCATCTCTACAATTTCTTGTCGTTCTTCTTTCTTTTCATAAACTCCTCTAAAAGCAGCTGAGGTCATTATCGCATCATTTCGTACACCTCTCATTCTCATGCATAGGTGTTCGGCTTCTGCCATCACAATGACACCTTTTACACCTTGGGCATAAAGTTCGTCTGCGATATTCTTTGTAAGTCGTTCCTGAATTTGTAATCTCTTGGAAAATTTTTCAACTAGTCTAACTAATTTTGAAATTCCAAAGACCCTACCATTTGGAGAATAAGCTATGTGGACTTTACCAAAAAATGGTAACATATGATGTTCACACATAGAATAAAACTGAATGTCCTTTGCAATTACAACATCTGAATCTTCTGAAAACTGTATTGAAAGTTGAGCATCAGTATCATACCCACCAAAAATTTCTTTATACATATCAGCAATTCGTTCTGGAGTATTTCGTAATCCTTCTCTTGTTGGATCTTCGCCTAACTCGATGATTAATTCTCTAACCAGTTTTTTTACTCTCTCTTTGTCCATGTGTACAAGAAGAAGAAATCGTTCTCATATTTGAAAGTTTTACCTAAATTTTGATATTGCCACTAGTTTATCATGGAGCACCAATGAATTTGTGCAGCTGAGGAACAACTCTTACTTCATTATAAAAAGGAAAAACAAGATCATATAATTTCAATAGTTTTTCCAAACTAGGCTCAGCAATACCATATGTAGGTTGAATAATAAATCCAGCAAGGTTATCTTTTGAAACTTTGTTAAAGATCTTGTCAAGTAGTTCTTTGAAATTTTCTAATTCAGTTTTTGAACTAACTACGATTTTGATGTAAGTGATCTTTTTTGATGCCACTGAAGCTTTTAGACATTCTAAAGCATTCCCGATTAATTTTGAATAATGTTTTGAATCAACAAATTTAGCATCTGGAGTCTTAAATTCAATTTTAATATAATCAATGAATGGAAGTACCTTAGAAAATTTTTCTGAATCATAACAAGATGATTCTAGATAGGTAGGAATATTCTTAGATTTTACGTGTTTTGCCATTTCTAAGATGCCTTCAGATTGAACAAGAGGCTCTCCTCCTGTAAAGTTCACTTTGTAGGTGTTATCTTCTAATTTTTCATCTATCAAATTACATGCTTCTCGTATAGAGTATTCGTTACCAGAATCCATTGGAAGGGAATCTAGGGTATCACAGTAAAAACAAGTAAATGGGCACCCAGCTAATCTTACAAAAAGAGTTTTTGTTCCAAATAGAATTCCCTCACCTTCAACAGATGTGAATATTTCAAATAATCTAACTTTCAAGTGGATGATCTAATTCAAGTTTATATTTAATCGATGATATTTGATTCAAATTATAATGAATTTTTTATTGTAATACAGGCTCTTTTGTGTAAAATAGTCCAGCAATAAAGAATACCACTCCCAAAATACCAATTAGGCTTCCAACAAACTCTACAGTTTCGCCTAATTCTACTTCGACAGGGGCCCACAATAGTGCAATCAAGGCACCCACAACTATCATTGGAATTCCTACCCCTACAGTGATTTGTTTTGAAGCCATGTAACCAGACTTCATCTTGAAAATGTATATGAAGTTATTGAATGGTATTTTGTATTCTCTTGATAATCTGTTCTATACTCGTAATAATTTTCAAAGATTCATCAGGTGAATCATCCACATGCTTCCTTGCATTTTCTAATAATGATAACGCATTATCTAGCCATCGTTTGGCGGCAGCATTTTTCCCAACCTCTTCAGCTAGCTTGTTTATCGCAGTTTCTAATCTCTGAATTTTAATCTTGATTCTCTCTGTTTTTGAATCATCAAGGGATGAAGATGAATCTTCTTCATTTGCAGTTATTTCTTCATCTCTTTGGCTTATGGAGTATTCAATTTCATTAATTAAATCATTAAGGGAGTTTAATACTCGTACTGCTTCATTATAACTTCCCCCAGAAATGAGAACCGTTAGATCTAAAAGCATATCTTGTGCTTTACCTAATTCTGGAATCTTATAAGGATAATTTGAGAGCTGAACTATTTTTGATTCGAGTTGGTTAACTCTAGATTTTAGTCTCTCTATTTTTGTATCTTCAAAATCTTGTTTAGCTGAAATTAGGTGTCTAAGCTCATTGATAATTTGGTCGACGTCAGAAGAATCAGAAGCTGAATTCAAATGTTCCTTGATTTCAACTAATTTGGCAAGGGTTTCTTGAGAGACTCCTATCTCTTCTGCTTCTGCAATGAGTATATCTAAATCTTCAAGATATTTTTCAGCTAAGGTTTTTGCACGATCAGTTGTATATTGTCTAGTTTTTTCTCTGAGCGTTTCATTGAGCTCACTAATTGAACGTTTTATCACCTCAATTGTAGAATTTGCTGCTTCAGAATTACCTTCTCCGAGTTGATTTCTTGCTATATCAATTAATTCATAGGCATGGCTAAAATCAATCTCAAATCCATTTTTGTCAGAAATACTTTTTAGTTGATCAATATATCTTTCTGATCTATCAATTTCGTTTGAAATTCTTGGTGCTTCTGCTGGTTGGGATACAGATAATGCTGTTTCAGATGTTGATGTTCTTTCAGATATTTGTTGAATTATTTCATTGAATATTTTCATGGCAGAAAGGAAGTGCTCTCTTGCTGCAGGAATATTCTCATCTTTTGACGCTTTGATGAGAGATTCAATCTCAGCAGAGCCTAACTCAAATTTTTCTTTAATTTCTTGAGAAGTATCAACTTTTGATAAATGAATTCTAAGCTGATCTCTAGCCTGTGTGGCAATTCTGATTAACGAGTCAAATTGGGAATCTGCATAGACATAGGTAGGAATACTGCCTATAATCATGGAGGTTACTAAAACCAATAAAGCTATAGAAGTGACCTTTTTTCTCATCAGTTCTCATCCTCCAATTTTTTCTTTAACCTCACCAAGTTTTGTAATTCTTTTTTATCAATTTCCACGATTCCATATCTTTCTAATCTCTTTACTGCTCTCCACATAGTAGTTCGTGGTTGAAGAAATTTTTTGCGAAGCTCGCTTTCGTATGCTTGACCTCCATTTGCAGAAATGAATGAAACAAGTTGTTTATCATCATCTCTTAATTCTGGTCTTAACTCAAAAATAGTTTCAACATCTAGAGATTTTTCCGTAATCTGTTCTTGTTTTACAATAGTTTCAGTTATTTTCTTAGTTGTTGTACCTTTTGATCGTTTCATGAATACTGCTGCAATTGCTCCAGCAGCAGCAATTCCTCCACCAATAAAGTAAATAGAATTATCAGAATTTTGTTCTGGGTTAGGAGTTGGGGTTTGAGGTATTTGGGATACTCCAAAGAAGTAGTTTATCTCAACTGGACCACTTGGCAATAAAAGCTGAGAGCGTTCATTAATCATCTGCATATTTAGCGGATAGGTACTCATTCCGACGATGACAATATTGCTTGGCATTAAAAGTGAATACTCTACTGGTGAATCGATTTTAAATGACCAAATTCTTCCTTCTTTAGATACTAGGTCCTGAATATCATAATTAACAGAAATTGTAGATGATCCAAGGGTTTCTACCAGAGCAGAATCCTCTTCAATGTTTGCTGAAAGTAAGAAACCGTTTTCATCCTGTGCAACAAAATTATCAATTATAGTGCCAAAAAGCTTCACAGCAAAGTCTGGCTCTAAAGGGTCAGCTGAAATTTCAGAAGAGATATGTGTTGTTCCATCTGGATATATTATAAGTTCAAGTGTCCTTATGGTACCAAAAGTACTCTGAATCGGCATAGATATTGCCATTACAATTAACCCTACTGCTACAAGAGTGGCTCTAACCATCGTTGTCAGGATACCTTTTGTCCTTACAAAAAGTATTCCATCCTCTGGAGAGCGGTCTTGCCAGTAAGGCACTACCACTTGTGGGTTCATTGACTAATACCTTAGATTCATGGATTCAACGAGGGACTGGAATCTCTGGAACTCCTGGAAAAATCTGACTCCCTTTTCGGTCATCAAATAAACTCTATTCCTGTCGTTCTTTACTGAATCTACTAATCCTGCAGTTACTAACTTCTCACATTTGTCAAGTACGGCATAGTGAGAAAGGTTAGCCTTTCTGGATATTGCAGAGACAATGACTCCACTTCGTCCACCATCCATAGTAACACCAAGGATATCTCCCATGATGCCCATTTCGGATCTGTATTGTTGTTTTGACATGGTATAGTATAATCATGCTTGATTAATGAGGGACATTCTGAAACCTTATAGCGGAACGCCTAGCGGAACGGATGTTTCACTCCCAATAAAGCGCTATTTTGATGATTTTTTGGTGCGGGGTAAAGATTCAAAACCTTGGAAGGTGGCTACAGTAAGAAAGCTAATTGTCAGCTTCTCATATCTCTAACTTTTTATTCGATACTGTACACACCAATTCTAGTCATAATGTTTGAGAAATTCAGAAAAAAGAAGGAAGAATATGGAGAATCTGGCGGTTCAGAAATGGTAGAAGAGAAACCAGTTGAGGAAAGAAAATATCATCCTGAAGAGATTATTTCAGAACCTGAATCTAGAATACCTCCACCATCTGAAAACAGATCCCAAACACAAACATCATCACAGTCTGAAGGCCAGATTGGAATTAGAGCTTTAAAGGATAAACGTGTGAAATTAGAAGAGGCAATTGACTTTGTCGGCCTAATGATTAAAAATCTCAAGGATAAACGCACAAATCTAGAAAAAGAAATTGAAGATGAATCTGTAGATATTAAGAATCTGAAAGAAAAACTCATGAAGGTTAGTGAGTATATTGAGGAAGAAAATCAGGGAATTCAGAATCTAACTAGGAAAAGAAGTTCAGTTGAAAACGAGGCAGATAATGTTGGTTCGTTGATTAACAATTTACGAGGTAAACTTTCAGGTATTGATTCTATTATAAATATCGAAGGCGAAAAAATCAAGAACTTTAAAGAATCCCGAAAAGAGTCTTAACAATTTTTTGAATTTATTTTCTATTTGAAAAGATGTTTCAAATAACTACATGTATCGTGTAGTCGTAGATGATGGAGATGCCTGCTCTACTGGCATTGAAGGGAATTTTTCACCCACAGCTGTCTCGGCAACTGCAGCTGCTTCTTGTAAAATCTTGTCAGATTCTGCACTTGTGGATGGCTCAATACCAAATGAGGAATCACCTGAGAAAGTATCTGTCATTAATCCACCCAGCATTTCTGTCATTCTGTTTACTTCTTGATCTGCCTCTGGCATGAACTTTACAAGTGATGATTTAAGACTCCTCATTAGACCTATGGTTGGCATTATAGTTACGACAGTATCACCAAGGTCATGAAATGTTGTTAATCTGAGTTCAATTTGTTCTAAGGCCATTCTTGCATTTCCAAGAACCCTACTAACCTTTCTTACCTCTGCCAGTTCATTTGATAGGACTTTTGAGCTATGAGTATCATGTTGTTGAGTCGCAATAACGATTCTATTGAAAATCTTTTCATCTCTTTGTTTTAATTTTGTAAGCATATTATCTAATTTTGATATCTGACCTTGTAGTCTTTTAACTGCCATTTCTACTCGAGGTTTTAAGGCACCTTTTGGTTTAACTGCTTCATTAATTCTTTCAGTTATTCCTGGGCTTACTGGCTTTGACCACTTGTTTTGGAAATTTGACATGCGATATGCTTGAATAATTGATTTTTAATTCAAGATGTGAATTTTGATTAACAGTTAATGAAATTTCTCTGACAAGAAATAGGAAAAAACGTCTATACTAAAATCTAGATATTCTGAATAGTTCGCTGAGGATGAATTTTTCGTATATGACTATGCATTCCAGACTCGTTACTGAGCGTTTCGCCGCAAAGGGGACATTTTTGCATTTTACGCTAACTTAGAGTGTCAGTATTTAAATATTTCTTCTAAATGAAAATTTGATTCCAAAACATGAAAGTAGAGATTTATGAAAAAGAAAACATATTAGAATTTTCAAAAAAATCACTTTAAGAAATTTTTTTATTTTCGTTTTTATCAGATTTTTCTATGAAGGCAAAATTTGGAGGCTATATTGCTATTGCAGTTGGAATAGCTGTAGCGATTGGATTTTTTGGGACTCAAAATGGAGAAATTGAGGATAAGAATAGTATTTTTCATGTGACACTAGCCAATCCGGAAAATTATGAAGGTGGGATTTTTACTGATTCATTTGAAATAGAAGAAGGAACATATGCATACCGATTTGTGCCTAATGGGGACAGTCCACAAATTTTGACTATTTCATTGAATGGTGAATCGATTCGTTATTTAGAGAATTTCATTTTAAAGGGAACTCCTCATGAAACTGGTTTTTCAACCTACTATACTTGGAAATATTCTGGTAATGTTGGAATCATAATTACTCAAAAGCAAGAAGTTAAAATTACTATAGATCCAAATGGTAATCTTCTAGGACCAGTTTCAGTTGACATTATTAAACAATAAATAGAAATGGCGTGACTCCCTATGCAGAACTTTGAGAGATTTCCTCTCTTTGTCTAGTCATCAAGACCTTTGACATTCACTTTATGTTCTGCGGAGCCACGCGGTTTTAATCGATAGGATTTGCATCCTTTCGCATCAATTAGTATATGAATTTAAACTATTTAAGATTTTATTATAATTTTTACAATTATTATTGGTTAATTATAAATTTTTTGAGGCTATGTTATTTTTCAATGGAAAAAACCTTGTAAAATTTTAAAATTAAATGATTCAGATAGAGTTCAGGATTTTACTTATTAGTAACATCTTAACTTGGGAAAGCTAATGACATTACGAGATCAGGATAAAAGAAGTAGATTATCGCTTTTCGCAAAACATGCTGCAAAGTATTACGCTGTAGGAGCTAGTGGGGTTCTTGTTAATCTGGGGCTTCTTTATTATCTAACGGAATATGTTGGTTTATGGTATTTTCTATCCTATGCATTAGCAATTTCAGTTTCAATTACTTCTAATTTTGTTTTAAATAAATTTTGGACATTTATAGATTCAATAGATTCTCAGAGAATAATAGTAATGTATGTTAAATTTGTTAGTGTTAGTATGTTGGGAATGGCAGTTCAACTGGGCTCGATTTATGTCCTTGTTGAATCATTGACTATTTACTACATGTTAGCCGCTTTAATCTCAATATGCATTGCGGGAGCTATTAATTTCATAATAAATCGGCGCTGGACATTTGGAGTAAAATTTTAACATTTTAGGAATTATGAAAATTAATTGAAGATACCTCTTCAAATGATTCGAATAGAAACAAAATTAATAGAGTAAAGGAGTAAGGAATTATGAAACCACGTACAAAGAAAAAAGTCGAGATAATTGCTTTACTTTCTATTATCTGGTTTGTAATCACGCTTCCATTACCATGGATTCTAACTGCTCCGTCTGAAGCAGCTCAGACTCAGTTACTAATTATCCTTGAGATTACAGGAATGATATCAGTACCCTTTGTCATTTTAGCTATTGTATGGACATTAAAACCCGAGCTAACTACCTAACCCTTCATTCCATATCCAATTAGTACCGAATAACAACCAAGACCACATTCTTCACATCTTGGTTTCATAGAGTTATTTTCAGCACTTCCAATACAGCAAGGACTTTTTTCTCTTCCCATATGATCAACTGATAGAATAGCCCATGTTGGACAATCAATTGGTGTTGTTCCTTTTCCCCCCCAACTTTTTTTCATTATTTCCAGTTGACTTTTTGGATTGATAATGTAATCTTTATACCCATTTTCTTGCATAGTAATTATATCATCAACCACCTTAGATCTTTTTTCTCCAAAGGGAAGCCATAATGGATCACCTTTCATAAATGGGGTATGAAATTGAAATCCAATTTTATTAGAATAGTCATACCATTCCTCGATTACTTGTTTGACAGTCATGTAGTTTCTTGAGTTGATAGTCATCGTTATCCAGATATCTTTCCAGGCCTTTTCTCCATTTTTTTCTACATAATCAATAACATTTTTTCTAGTCTTTGCCCAAGTCCCATCACCGCGTATATTATTATGGATTTTTTCTGTACCATCTATAGAAATCCAATAAAAGTAAATGTCCTTGAGATTTGGAATAGGGTAGGTTCCATTTGTTACCACACATGCTCTTTTGGGAAATTCTTTAACAAACAATTCTACAACTTCAGGTCTCATCATAGGTTCGCCACCAACAAGAGTCACTATGAAAACGTGTTGTTTTTTGAATTTTTCATCAATTATTTTTTTCCATTGTTCTACAGTAAGTTCCTCGTTTTCTTTTCTATTTAGCCACCAGTAACAATGATCACAATGAAGGTTACATACATTGATTATATCTGCTGAACCATAAAGTGGACTACGTCTATTGAAAAGTTTGTAACCAGCAAATTTGAGAAGTATTTGAAAATACAGCGGGGATTCTTGCATTATTTGACGAAATCCTCTACCCATTAATTCCATAAAATACTCATCCAATGGTTCTTAAATTTCATGTTCTAAAAATTTATCGAATTATTACCTAAATTAATTTTTGAACCAGGATTGATTTTCTAAAAAATCAATTTGTTTAATCATTTCTTCGATTTTTTTTGTAATTACCATTACAGATTGAAACTGTTCAAACATCTCTTGCTCTTCTTCCTTTGAAAGTACCGTTTTTTGGGCTTTATCAAAAAATTCATTTTCTTTTGCCATGTGATCCTGTAAGTAAATTGAATAGGTTCTAAGAAATCTTGCAACTGGCTCTCTTGCGTCTTCTCCCTTTTTCCATCGTTGTAGGTGTTTAGCGATATTACTGGCAATTCTACGACCAAATTCATGTTCTATCAAAAAAGTTCGAATTTCTTTTTTTAGAGTTTCATAACTAGCTACACATGGAAAATACGAGTTTTCCTCTCTTGAATAATGAATAGAATCCAGAAATTCTGAAATTATTAATGTAATTAATTCTATGTCTGAGAATGGAATATTTTTTCCTGCGTAAAGGTCATGGTAGCATTTTGAGACAATTTTTTCTAATCGTTTTATCTGCTGATGATCTTTACGAAGTAAGTCAGTTGCACTCAATTCTGATTATCGTTGTAATGTGACGCTTTAATTTGTTATCTCCTTTAACTCCTTTTAAGCAAAAAAGAAAAAACTTTCATGCCATAGTGGAATTAGTTATTCAACAATTTGCCAATTTGGTTTGCTTCTCCTATATTGAAGGTCCTTCCTTGTTATAGGATAGAGATTCTTAAGATATTTTGATGGATTCTGAAATAATAGCAAATGCAATACGGGACCCTACGGAACACGCTGCATCAGAAGTAATGTCAAATATTACTCCAGATATTGTTAGCGGAATTATGCCTTCAATATTTGGTTTTACAATTAATGGTAGTCAATCATCTGAAGTTGTGGCAGAACAGACATTAGATCAGATATTGACTGTAGTTGAAACTAAAGTGCTAGGTGAAGGTGTGGATTTTGTAATTGATAAATTTGGGGATAGAATCATAGACATGTTAACTGGAGAAACAATGCTTAGTATTTTTGAACGAGTGGCTATGATGATAGTAAGTGGTACGTCTTCCTAAAGTTTTATGATTTATGAGGTTAGAAAATACATAATTAGAGATTTAGTAATTCCTTTAATCCCTTGTATCGATTTCTTATTGTTACCTCGGTTACATTTGCAGATTCTGCAATATCTCTTTGTGTTTTATCTTCACCGTTTTTGACGCAAGATAAATACAAAGCTGCGGCTGCCAAACCCATGGGATCTTTACCTGCAGAAATTTCTATTTCTTGAGCACTTTTTAAAACCGTAATTGCATAACGTTTTGTTTTTTCTGCAATACCGATTTTGCTTGCAATTCTTGCTACACATTGAATAGAATCTGCAACTGGCATTTTAAGATCAAGTTCTTTTACAAGTAACCTATAGCATCTTGCAATGTCCTTTCTTTTAATATTTGCAGCAATTTCCACATCTTTTAGATTTCTCGGGGTTGCAGTATCACGACATGCTGCATAAAGTGCAGCTGCCATTAATGCAGAAATTGATCTTCCACGAACTAGACCTTTATCTAATGCCTTCCTGTAAATGTAGGCTGATTTTTCTATAACAGCATCTGAAATTGCAAGTTTGTCTTTTAGTCTATTTAGTTCACTAAATGCTTGTCTAAAGTTTCTGTCAACTGGTTCGTGAACCTGACTTCGACTATCCCAAGTTCTAAGACGTTCAATCGTACTTTTCATCGATGCTGTTAATGGTCTTCCTGCTGCATCTTTGTTCATGGGATTGATAATGGTTGCAAGTCCCATGTCATGCATTGTAAGTGATGTTGGTGCACCTGCTCTTGCTCGATCACCATGTTCATCTTGAGTAAAGGATCGCCATTCAGGACCAGATTCTTGTAATTTTTCAGACATAACAAAGCCACATTTTGAGCAAAACATCTCTCCTGACTCGTTATCAGTAACCATTTTACCCTTCCCGCAACGTTGGCATTTCTCTTTTGAATTTGCTACCTCAGTCACCATAGTAATCCTATTGGAGGATTATATCATAATTGGGTTTATGAATCAACAACTCCAGATCGCCCGTGCCAAAGGTAAATTTAGCCTTAGAGCATTGCTTAGGTAAATTTCTCGGTAACATAGAAAAGCCCTCTAGTCTATTAAAAAAGCAGGTAAACATTGTGAGACTCCATAATCATGCCTTTTTATTATTTTCAATACTCTTTGTGATTTACATACCATTAGCAGAGGCTGAAACCATTAAACATACAATGGAAGGTAGTATGGATTTACAGCTAATACATCCCGAGTCTGTAGTAATTGGAAGAACTTTCTCAGTTTCAATTTTAATAGAAAATAACGGATGGGAAGATAAGCAAGATATTTCATTGATAATTACTAATCCTGATGGTTCCATTATTCCTGTTGATATAAATGAAATAAAAATAGATAGATTATCAACTGAGGGTTCATATGGAAGAACAGTTGATTTTAAAATTTCATCTGATACTAGTGTTGGTACACATTTTCTAAATATCTTGTATTCTCAAGTTCTTGTAAAGAATAATGTAGAGCCACAAAGTCCTACCACAAATAACATAGCAATTCCAATTATAATCAAGAATCAACCTAAAGTAACCATCCACACCATAACACCTGAAGCAATATTTCCAAATGCAGAATTCCCTTTTGAGGTTGAGATAATTTCTCAAGATATTGATTTAACTAAAGTTAGCGTACAAATTGTTCCACCAGAGAATATCGTATTTCAAGGAGAAGTTACTCATTCATTTTCATCAATTCAACAAAACATTCCAATTTCTATAATATCTCAGATAAAAACTCCACAACAAGAATTAGCTACTGAACATAAAATTCCGTTTGAAGTGATAGTTAGTTATATTGATGATATTGGAAATGAAAAGATTGATTCTAAAACTGTTCAGTTAGTTTTACGACCACGCACATTTATGGAAATTACAACTGATGGTGGAATTTGGATTGGAGATTTCTTTATAGCTCCTTATGTAAGCATTGGAACGATAATTGCAATACCAGCTGGCACGCTTTTTTCATTAGCTATTAAAAGAAGTATAGAAAAGAAGAAGAAAAGAAAAACGAAATAGGAAAAAAGAAGAGAAAAAAGAACTCAAGAAATGGAAGATCATGGCAATCGTAGCCATTGCAAGTCTTGCTATTACAATAATAGGTCTGTTACTATCATTATCATAATCATAAACACTGACAGTTGCGTTCATCATTACTTTCGTAATGGCCACAAAACTCCGCTTGTCTATATACCCCTCAAAATTTAAGAGTCTCCCTTTTCTCGATGAACTGTTGAAAAAATTTACTGTAATTGGTGGCAACGCCTCTGAAGAATTAGCAAAAAAAATAGCAAAAAAACTTAACGCTGTATATTTAAAATCTAATTTACGAATTTTCCCAGATGGGGAAGGGAAAATTACAATAAATGGAAAACCAAAGAAAGGAAAAATTATAGTTGTTCAATCAACATATCCTCCTGTAGATTCTCATCTAATTCAGGCATTATCACTTATTTCAAAAGCAAAACAATATTCTTCCAATGTAATAGCTGTTATCCCTTATTTTGGTTATGCCAGACAAGATAGAGAATTTCTACCTGGTGAAATAGTAACGATGGATGTTATTGCAAAATTATTCAAGGCTTTGGGGTTATCAAAAGTAATAGTGGTAGATATTCATAGTAAAATTGCGCTAGATCACTTTAAAATTCCTTCAGAGAATGTATCAGCAATGCCTCAACTAGTTAACTATTTCAAGAAATTAAGATTGAAAGAACCTTTGGTTGTATCTCCAGATCTTGGAGGAGCTTTACGTGCCAAAGAATTTGCTAAACTATTTGGAACAAGTTATGTTGCCTTAAAAAAACAAAGAAACAGAAAAACAGGAAAAGTTCAGATAAGATCTTCTAATCTTAATGAGGTAAAGGGAAGAGATTTGATTATTGTTGATGATATGATTAGTACTGGAGGAAGTATTATCAAAGCAACAGAATTTCTAAAAAAACAAAAATGCAATAGAGTTTTTGTTGCTTGTACTCATGCTTTGCTAAGAGGAGATGCAGAGAAGAAAATAAAAAAATATGGTGTATCAAAAATTGTAAGTGCAAATACTATTCCAGGCAGTACTGCAGTAGTTGATGTTTCTGGTATAATTGCAAAAGCAATTGTATGAGGATGTTCTAAAGAGATTATGAAACTTGTATTTCTAGGTACATCTGCAGCACAACCGACCCCAGAACGTGGATTAACATGTATTTGTTTAGAAAAAGAGGGGGAAATTTTGATGTTTGATGCAGGAGAAGGTGCACAAATTTCTTATCTAAAGTCTGGTTTAGGTTGGAACAAAAAGATGAAAATCTTTGTAACACACCTTCATGGCGATCACTGTATTGGCATTCTTGGATTACTACAAACAATGACATTACAAAATAGAACAGAACCTATGGAAATCTATGGTCCTGATGGAATTGAAGAATTTATTGCCGCAAACATTAAGGTATTAAATTTTGGATTATCATTTCCTGTAATGATAACTACAGTAAGAGAAGGAACTGTAGTAAATGAAAAAACTTACACCATAAACTCTTGTGAAGCAGATCACTCTGTCACATCTTATTCCTATCTCTTTCAAGAAAAAGATAAACCAGGTAGATTTTTTCCTGATAAAGCAAAGGAGCTTGGAGTACCAGAAGGTGAGTTGTGGCATAAACTTCAAACAGGACAAGACATTCAAGTTGGAGATAAGATTGTAAAATCATCTGATGTTCTAGGTGAAAAAAGACCAGGAAAAAGAATTGGGATTTCAGGAGATACTAGACCAACAAAAAAACTTGAAGAGTTTTTCAAAGATTGCGATTACCTAAGTTTTGATTCAACTTTTTCACATGAATTACAGGATAAAGCACTTGATACACATCATTCTACAGCAAAAGAAGCTGCTGACCTAGCAAAAAAAGCAAATGTTTCTAATCTAATTTTGACTCATTTTTCGGCAAGGTACAATGATGAATCAGTTCTGTTAGAAGAAGCAAAAACCATTCATGGTTCTGTGATAGCAGCAAAAGATCTTTTAGAAATTGAGATAAAATAGGAACGAAATTGTTTGAATCAATAGCTGACATATTAATAGATGCAAAAAAAATTGTTTTTGTAACTGGTGCTGGAATTTCCCAAGAAAGTGGAATTCCAACTTTTCGTGGGAAAGATGGCTTGTGGAGGAAATATGATTCTATGCAGCTTGCAACGATTGATGCATTTTATAATAATCCTAAACTAATATGGGAATGGTATGAGGAAAGAAGAAAAAACATATTCAATGCAAAACCTAACCCAGGTCATTCTGCTATAGCAGAACTTGAAAAGTACAAAGAAGTTGTTGTTCTTACTCAAAATATTGATGGTTTACATCAAAGGGCTGGAAGTACCAATGTTCTAGAACTTCATGGTAGTATAATCAGAATCAAGTGTACAGTTTGTGATTTTAAAGACGAGATTCCTGCCAGTTTTGAAAGTCTTCCTCCTAAATGTAGAAGATGTGACAACATATTACGTCCTGATGTTGTCTGGTTTGGAGAATCTTTACCTCAAGATGTGTGGAATCAAGCTATAATCGAAGCAAATTATTGTGATGTTATGATAATTGCTGGAACCTCACTTGTGGTATCGCCGGCAAATACCTTACCAGTATATGCAAAACAAAACAACGCTATACTTGTAGAGGTTAATCCTGAACAAACCCCAATGTCTACAGAAATGGATCTTTCTTTAAGAACAACATCTGCAAAAGCTTTACCAAATCTTATGAAAATTTTCGAAAATTAATCTTGGTTAGGTTTTACCAAACAAATTATTGACTGTATCTTCAATTTTGTTACCTACTTTATGGAAAGTTTCACCTATGGTATCTCTACTTCATCTATCGTATCATCTTTTAGAACAATAAAATTTTGCTCAGTTTTTTCTTGAAGAGTAAAACCTTTTGAAAACTGGATTGTTTCCTCTGGATAAATTAATGCTACTCCCGCAACAAGAACAATTCCAATTATTAGTAATTTGATAATCAAATGCGGTACCTTTCGCTTTTACTTAAAAAAAAGGTTTTTTATTTTACTAGTAAAAAAAAGTGATGTAATTAAAGGAATTTTTCAAATCAAAGTTGAAGAACTGCTTATTCACGATTAGAAATTAGCCATTCTATTACTGCCTGGATGTTTTTGGAATTCAGGACTATCTTAATTGGACCTAGAGGAGATTCTTCTGATTCGCTACAAAGTGCTACTGAATTTGCAAAGGCAGCTTGTTTGTTTAGATAAAACCAGCTTGACTCATCACTCATATTTTGATTTAGTTGACGACGATAAGCATTTTTGCTGTGATGGGAATTAATTGTTTCATAGATCTTTTGTAAAGATTCAAGGCTTGTTGAAGTTACACGTACAGATTCTTTGTTAATTTTAACATCCACATCAACTAATATGTTGGTAATAGCTTGCTCCACTTTTTTAGGATCCTCAGATGGATTAATGTAACAATAAGCATCAATCGTACATGACACATCAGGTGTTTTCATTTACTTTTGCCAACCTTGGATTATTTTATAGGCGTATTCAATTAGTTCATTAATCGTTAGATTATTGTTTGATATACTTTCATCTGCTAATGCAATTGGTGTGCTAATACCTACACTAATTTCTCTAGTATCGCGTTCATTGAAGTTTTCCCGATTTTGTGGATCGTCTGATCGTCCTCTATCACTTAAAAAACTATAACGAGTATCAGTTGATGCATGAACAGAAAGAAGTTTTACAATACCAATTTTTCGTAAGATTTTGATTTCTTCATTTGATCTCACTCCATCAATAACAATAACATTTGAATCTGAATTTTTTATTTTGTCATGAATTAATTCAGCTACTGCTCCTGGACCATTTTTTTCTCGTAGCTCAAGCATTAATTTACCCAAGTTCTGATTAGTTGGTTTAAGATTTCTTTTTTTAGCTTCTTCTCTTACGGCATCACCCATATTGATAATTTCAAAACCCTTTGATTTCAGACCATTTGCAATAGTAGATTTCCCAGCACCAGGCATTCCAGTAAGACAAACAATAAGCTTAGACAAGTTCTATGAAACTTCCATAATCTTGTCTATGAAGCTACCGGAAATCATTATAAAGATAGGATCAAAAAACTTTTGATGCGAACTTTTGTGGCAATCGAAATTGATAATCAAGAGATATTGGATTCGATTAATAAGATCCAGTCCAAACTTAAAATTAAAGCAAAGCCAATATCAACTAAGAATATTCATTTTACTCTGTTTTTTCTTGGAGAGGTTTCTGATTCAGTGTCACAGAAAATTCAAGAAGCTTTGGGGTCAATTGAATTCCAACCTTTTGAAGTTTGTATTAGAGGGGTAGGTGCATTTCCAAAACCAAATTTCCCACGAATAGTATGGGTAGGCACAGATAATGAGGGTGGAAAAAAGCTTATTGAACTTGCCTCAGTAGTGGAAGAAAGACTATCAAGTCTGGGATTTCAAAAAGATAAACCCTTCAAACCACATGTTACAATCTTTAGAGTTAAAAACAAGATTGGAAACATCTCAGATGAATTGAAAAAATTAGAGACATATTCATTTGGAATTCAGAAAGTATCTGAAATAAAATTTAAGAAAAGTGTTCTAACCTCTGATGGACCAATATATTCAGATTTACAGGTGGTTAAAGCAAAACAATGAAACAAATCATAGAACAGGCAAGAAGGTTAGCTATTCCTTCTAAAAAATTACAACAAGATAAGACAAAAGTTGCAAAGCTTGCTTTTAATTTGGTAAGAAAACAAGTAACAAAATATTCTCAAATAACTGGTGTTGAATTTGGTGGATCATATGTAAAAGGTACATGGTTACCAAACAAAGCTGATGTTGATATTTTTATAAAATTTGAAAAGTCAACACCAGATAAGAAATTCGTTGAGATTTCCAAAAAAATTGGATTTGATTCTATGAAAAAATTCAAACCTTATGTGAGATATTCTGAACACCCGTATATTGAAGCAACGATCAGAGGAACTAAGGTAAATGTTGTTCCATGTTATGATGTAAAAAAAGGACAATGGCAAAGTGCTGCAGATAGATCTCCATTTCATACAAAATTCATGTTAGAATCATTAACAGGTCCAATGAAAGATGAAGTTAGGCTTCTCAAAAACTTTCTAAGCAGCAACAAAATCTATGGCTCTGAGATTGCAAAACAGGGCATTAGTGGATATGTAACAGAAGTTCTAATATTACATTATGGAAGTTTCCAAGATGTCATAAAAGCTATTGCAAAGCTAAAGAAAAACCAGATCATAGGAAAACCAACTAAATCATTTGATACTTCAATAATTATTATTGATCCAATTGACAGTAATAGAAACCTTGGTGCTGCAATTTCAAACGAAAATGTTGGGAAGTTTATCATTGCATCAAGAGCATTCCAGAAAAAACCTTCAATATCTTTTTTCAAATCACATCTAAGACCAAAAATTTTCAAGAAAAATTTAGAAAATACTATTGCAATCCAATTTAACTATAAACCTAGAAGTCCTGACATAATATGGGGCCAGATTAAAAGAGCTGCAAGTTCATTAGTAGTACAAATGGAACTTGGGGGATTCCAAGTTTTAAGACATGCGGGAGTAATTGGTGAGAAAAATGATGCCTATTTGCTCTTTCTAACACAGTCTTTAAAGATTGAAGAGAACTTCCTTAGAGAAGGACCTGATATCTTTTTTGAGGTAGAATCTGAGACATATATTACAAAAAATTCTAAAAATAGTATGATGTGGATTGGTTCTAATAGAAAGATCTTATCATTACAAAAACGCCGACAAAATGATGTTAGTTTATTTTTAAATGATTTATTGAAAAATCATCTTAACAAATCAGGAATACCAAAGGGATTAAAGGCAGATATCAAGAAAAGATTCAAGATCATTCCTGCTAAAAAAGTAACAGGAAAATGCATTAAAGAGGCAGTCGCAGAACTTGTCTCAACTGATGCGACAATCCTTTCTTTCAATTAGCAAACTATCTGAAAAACCATATGCAATAATCATCGGATATCCAAAGGCTACAAAAAGACAAGTGGAATTAAGGATAGCTCAAATGAAGAAGCTTGGAATCAATAGTATTTCCTTTCAGGGTGATTTGAAATTAGGTTCGATTAATGTTTTGGGAAAAGGATATGTTGGAATTGTAGTATTAGCAAAAAAACAAAAGAAGAAAGTCGCAGTTAAGATACGTCGTACTGATTCACAAAGAAAAGAAATGCAAAGTGAAGCAAAATTACTAAAAATAGCAAATTCTGTAGGTGTGGGACCTTGTCTGATAGATAGCAGTAAAAATCTTATGATTATGGAATATTTGGAAGGTAAAAAAATAGGAATGTGGATAAAAGAACTAAAAGGAAAAGGAAGTGTTTCTAAATTAAAATCCATAATAAGAAAGACTTTAGAAGATTGTTATAATCTTGATAGAATTGGATTAGATCATGGTGAATTAAGTAGCATAGCAAAACATGTTATCATAGGAAAATCAAAAACTACGATAATCGATTTTGAAAGTGCAAGCACAAAAAGAAGAGCTTCAAATGTCACTTCAGCAACACAGGGAGTTTTCATAGGTTCAGGTATATCAAAATCCGTTCGAAAAATCTACAAGATACCATCAAAGGATAAGATGATTGAAGTATTAAGAAATTACAAATATAGTCCAACTAGGGAAAGTTTTGATAAACTTCTAAAAGTGCTAAAATTGTAAAGTTATGATAGATAAAAAAGCCTTTAAGTTTTTAAAAAAAGATCCAAAATTTGCAAAAATCATCATGCAGGTAGGAGATTATAATGTAAAGATAACAAAAAACCGCTATCAATCATTAGTAGAATCAATAATTTCACAGCAATTATCTGGCTCTGCTGCAAATTCTATTATAAAAAAATTTAGGAAATTATACAAATCAAAATTTCCAAAACCAAGAGATGTAATCAAAACATCAGATTCAAAACTTCGTACAACAGGATTATCAAAAATGAAAATTGTATACATTAAAGAATTATCAAAAAAGATTGAATCAAAGGAGCTGAATATGAGAAAAATTTCTACTCAAAGTGATGAACAAGTAATTGAAGTTCTAACTGACGTGAAAGGAATTGGTAGATGGACAGCTGAAATGTTTTTAATTTTTTCGCTTGGTAGATTGGATATTTTACCTGTTGGGGACCTGGGACTAAAAAAAGGAATACAATCAATGTACTCTTTAAAGGAGCTGCCAGAAAAGGAGCAAATTGAACAGTTAGCAGAATCTTGGAAACCCTATAGGACAGTTGCAACTTGGTACCTTTGGAAGAGCTTAGAAAAATTTGATACAATTGGATAACTAGTAATGGTATAATGGGACCGGCAGGATTTGAACCTGCGACCTCCAGCACCCCAGGCTGGCATCATAACCAAACTAGACGACGGCCCCTCATGTTTGAAGCAAATAGTGAAATTATTAAATCGTGGGATTAGATAATTAACTTAGTTGAAAATTTGTTCAATATGTCATAAAATTTCAGGAACTGAAGAGGATCACCTAGATTGTAAAGAAATGAGACGAGTTGAATTAGAAGCTGATGACGTTAAAGAAAAACTTCCAGAGAAACTAGACATGGCAAAAAACGCAGATAATCTGAATTTAGATATTAAAGCTGTGTTAAATCATATGACAAGAGAAAAAGAAAAAAGATTAGAGTAATATTTCTTGTTATTATCTTTCTTGGGTTGTTGGTCTTATTAGCACTTCATTGATGTTTACATGACTTGGTGCTTCAACTGCAAATAATATTGCATTAGCAATGTCTTCTGCATTTAATGAATTCATTTTCTTAGAAGTTTCAACAAAACTTTGTAGTGATTCATCGGTTATGGTGTTAGTAAGTTCAGTTGATACAACTCCAGGTTCAATACAAGTCACTCTAATGTTTGATCTAGTGCTAAATTCTTGCCTTAATCCCTCACTAAATGCGGTTACAGCATGTTTGGTGGCACAGTAAACACTCCCAGAAGGAAAAACGATTCTGCCTGCCACCGATGAGATATTTATGATGTGTCCGGATTTTTTTGCATACATATGTGGAATTACTGCAGCAGTACAATACAGTACGCCTTTTATGTTAACGTCAATCATTTGATCCCATTCATCTATCTTCAGATTTTTAACAAAACTGAGAGGCATTAACCCTGCATTATTAACCAAAATATCAACCCCGCCCCATTTTTTTATAGTTGCATCTACAAATGAATTACAGTCTGATTTTTTAGTAACATCTAATTTTTGAGAAAATGCCTCTCCACCATTTTTTGTAATTTCATTTTCAAGTTCTAATAGCTTATCAGTCCGTCGTGCCCCAATTGCTACTTTTGCACCTGACTTTGAAAGTGTTAAAGCAGTTGCATAGCCAATTCCGCTGCTTGCTCCAGTTACAATGGCGACTTTATCTTTAATCATATCAAAAATCTACTCATAGAAACTCAAATTGAACATTGTAAAAATGTTTTCAAATAACTTGTAATTTTTCATTTTATAAATAAATCCGGAAGATGATTTATTAGAACAATATCCTTAGCTAAGTAATGAAACCTGCAAATTGCGCTTATTGTGGTGATCTTCAAGATATGCCTTTTCAGTGTAACTATTGTAAAGATCCATTTTGTGCTGAACATAGGTTGCCTGAAGACCACAGATGTGTTAAATTAACTCAAATTAGAGCTAAAAAATTTGGCCAAAGTGGAGTAGTTAGGGATGGGGGAAGAAACAAAGGAAGTTTTTTTAAAAGATTGTTTAGGAAATCTAAAAATTAGCTTTTCTAGTAAATTGATTTACCAGGATAAATTTTTGCTCTGCGGGCTTGATAGAATAACGCAATTGCTAATGCAGCTAAAACAATTGATGTTAACCAGTGAGCTGTAATCAGAGTAACATAAGCAATTGCAAATCCAATTGAGACAAATCCTTGAATAGTTAATTTAATCCAAGATGAAATTTTAATTGCCCTGCTAATCATTTCGATGATGAAAAGGCCACCTACAGGATAGATAGTCAATAATAGGAAATCGATTACATCTACATCAAGATGTGACATTTTTTCTCAACATATCTCTAAAACTAATCTAATTTCTACCTAGTCTTCCCAGCGAATTTTTGTTGCAATATTTTTTGATATTAATGCCTGAGCGTTTTCGTATGGAATAGTTGCTACATCTTCTGCTTTAAATGGACCATATTTGGCTAAATCTGCGCCTATCATCTGATCCATTTCCTTTAAAAATCGAACAACGGTTGACTTGGTCTTGTGTTTAGTTGCAACAGAATCGAGAAGCTTAGATTTTCCATTTAAAGTACTAGACAGAATAATATCTATTCTTTCATTTCTTTCTTCATTAGCATCAAGAATGAATTTTTCTTCGTCAAGTAAATTGGAGTAATCAATCTTATTTGTTTTTGTAGCCTTTTCTAGTCTAATTTTCAAAAGTAATGATGTAAGATCTGTTATCATGTTAACTAGAGCATCTTTGACTTTTGCTTCTACTCCATCATATCCTTCACTCTTAAGCTTGCCAACAAAATCTGAAATTGAAACGTAAAGTTCTGTAGAAACTTCTTGGACAGTATCATTTTCAGTTTCACGTAACAAAATCGAATACAATGAATTGGCATCAATTTTTTTTGATTCAGACATTCTTTCACATCCAATAATCCTTAAATGGCGGATCTTTTTTGTTAGCTTGAAGGTATAAAATTGCCATATAAAGTGATTGGTGGAAATGTAACTCAGATACGTTATTCAGCAGATGAAGTCTTTGCAAAGATAAAACACGATCAGATTAAGTTTATTGATTTACAGTTTTCAAGTCTTACTGGAAAATTTCATCACACTACAATTTCAGCTGATACTTTTACCCACGATCAGATGGAAGATGGTCTTCCTAAGCTTGATGGATCATCAATTATTGGATTTACCAGTATAGATGACTCTGATCTAGTGCTAAAACCGGATCCAAGTTCCTATGCTTCGATACCATGGATGGTTGAACATAAGACTGCACGTCTATTATGTGATGTTTACTGGGGTTTTGGGAGGGGAAGATTAGAACGAGATCCTAGGGGAATTGCACAAAGAGCAGAGGAATATCTCAAGACTCAAGGATTTGATTATAGTGCATGGGGTCCAGAAGTAGAGTTTTTTGTGTTTGATAAAGTTCATTGGGATGTTTTAACACCATACAAAGGTCAGTCTTATTCCATTGAATCAAAAGAAGCACCTTGGAGCCAAGATGGAACTGGTTATCCTATGGGGCTTCAAGAAGGATATTATCCAAGTACGCCTTCTGATACACTTGCACCATTTAGAAACGAATGTGTTGATGTACTGAATGAACATTTTGGAATTTTATGTGATAATCATCATCATGAAGTAGCAACTGCAGGCCAGTGTGAAATTGATATAAGATATGATTACTTGACAAATGCTGCAGACGCTACTCAGACATACAAATACGTTATTCGAAATGTTGCACAAAAATTTGGTAAGGTCGCAACTATGATGCCAAAACCAATTTCAATGGATTCTGGTTCAGGAATGCATACAAACGTGAGTCTTTGGAAAAATAATAGTAACTTATTTTTTGACAAAGACGAAAAAGATGAACTTAGTCAGACTGGCCGATACTTTTGTGGTGGCATACTTAATCATGCAAGAGCTTTGGTTGCCATTTCCAATCCAACAACAAATTCCTACCACAGACTTGTTCCAGGTTATGAAGCTCCTGCATATATCGCATGGAGTGGAAGCAATAGATCAGCCATTATTAGAGTTCCCCAGCATTTTAAAGGTGAAAAATACTCTTCTCTAAAAAGATTAGAGTTTAGAGCACCAGATCCAGCATCAAATCCATATCTTGTTTTCTCGGCGGTCTTGGCAGCAGGGTTAGATGGGTTAAAGAAGAAGACTGATCCAGGTGAACAAGTACACCAAGATATTTTTAAAATGACAAAAACGGAACGTAAAGAGAGAGGGATTAATTTTTTACCAGCTAACTTAGGTGAGGCACTTGATGCGCTTGAAAGCGATAGAAAATTCCTTAATCCCATTTTTACAAATGATGTAATTGATAAAATAATTGAGTTAGAAAGAAGGGATCAACGAGAGATTTCGATTAGACCTCATCCTCATGAATTTTATCTGTATTTTGATGTATAGTAAAACTAAACTCTACCAGTAAACTGTAGGATATATGCAAAGGAAATAGCTATTAATCCAAAACCTCCACCAAGGTATATTCCACGTTTATTTTCAGAAGTTGCAGCTTTGTACACTAAGACTGCCCCTGCTAGTCCTACGAACAAAATTATGACTCCAAAAATTACTGGATCAAATGAGGTTCCAGTGATAAGAGGGTGAAAGAAACCTGAGAGTAATGCAAAAAAGAATATCAAATAAACATATTTTGCCCCGGTTAATGCTTTTGAAGTAATTTTACTCATTAAATTTAATAAAATTTGTTATAAAATAAACTTTTGAAAAATTTTGAAATGACTAATAAACATGAATAGTTACATCATTCCGCCCATATCAGGCATTCCACCCATACCGCCCATTCCACCCATTCCAGGCGGCATTCCCCCTTCAGCTCCAGGTGGTGGTCCGGCTGATTTAGTTGTAGCAATTACATCATCAATTCGTAATATCATACATGCAACTTCGGCGGCAGCAGAAATTATCTGGTTCTTGACAGATAAAGGTTCTATAATATCACTTGATTTCATGTTTCCCACATGTCCTTTCATTACATCAATACCAGTCCATTTTTCACCTTTACTTTGTTTAGAACGAAGTGTAGCTAAAGTGTCAATTGGATCCATCCCTGCATTTTCAGACAATATTAAGGGAATTGTCTCCAAAGCATCAGCAAATTTTTCAGCTGCAAGTTGTTCACGACCTTCAAGAGATTTAGACCAACTTCGAATCTTGGAGGCAGTATATGTTTCTGGGGCTCCTCCACCTGCAACAATTGATGGTAACTCCATTACATCTCTAACTACCATTATTGCATCATGAACAGAACGTTCAACTTCATCAACTACTCTTTGTGAACCAGCTCTTAGAAGTAGAGTAACTGATTTTGGATGTTTGCATTCTTCAATGAAAACCCATCTGTCTTCTTCAATTTTTCTTTCTTCTACTAAACCTGCTGTTCCTAAGTCTTTTTCAAAAAGATCATCAAGATTTGAAACAATTCTTGCACCAGTGGCTTTTGAAAGTTTTGTTAGATCACTTTCCTTTACTCTTCTTACAGCCAAAATTCCAGCCTTTGCGAGATAATGTTGTGCCATATCATCTATTCCCTTTTGACACAAAACCACAGTTGCTCCTGAAGCGATAACTTTGTCAACCATATTTTTTAGCATTCTATTTTCTTCATCAAGAAAAGCTTTCATTTGTTGTGGATTAGAGATATTGATTTTTGCATCAGTTTCAGTTTTACTTATTTCAAGTGCAGAATTTATCAATGCAATTTTAGCATCATTAATTTTTTTTGGCATTCCACCATGAACTATTTCTTTATCAAGAACAATTCCTTCAATAATCTTACAATCTTCAATGGAACCTCCCGCTTTCTTTTCAACTTTAATGTCATCAATATCTACAACAAATTTTTCTCCTTCTTGTTCAGAAACTGCTGTAACTGCCTTTACAACAAGCTCGGCTAAATGACTTGAATCTTTTCTGACTAGTTTGGTTTGCATTGCTGTTTTAGCAATTTTTTGCAATATTGATTTATCATTTGCAGTAACAACATCAGCAATCTCCTCAAGGTATTGTTTTGCTTTCTTTGCTGCTTTTCTATAACCATCAACAATTATTATTGGGTGTACATTTTGATTTATCAGAGATTCAGCATTTTCCAAAAGTGCTCCTGCGAGGATAACTACTGAAGTTGTTCCATCTCCTACTTCGTTATCAGTTGTTTTTGAAATTTCTACTAGCATTTTTGCAGCTGGGTGCTGAACATCAATCTCTTTTAGAATTGTGGCTCCATCATTTGTAATAGTAACATCACCCAGAGAGTCAACAAGCATTTTATCCATTCCTCTTGGGCCTAAACTAGATTTTACAATTTCAGCAATAATTTTACAAGCAGCAATGTTGTTTTTTTGAGCCTCACGACCCTTTGTCTCGGTTGCACCTTCTCTTAGCAAAATAACTGGCATGTTACTTCTAGTTGCTTGCATAGTCATAGCTGATCCAGCCCTGTTTTCCCTTTTTATACGTTATTTAACATTAGAAAGACTATCAAAAATTTTTGATTCGTTTAGAATCGGTGTTTTTAAATTGGGAAAATAAGTTTGCATGTACATGACTAGGTCTTCCAACAAAAATTCTTACAATAGGGTTTTTTCGATGCTAAAAGATCACCATAAATGGTTTGAAAATTCGATTCCATTAATAGCAAGTGAGAATATTCCAAGCCCAGCTGTTAGAGAAGCAATAGTTTCAGATTTTGGGAATCGATACGCAGAAGGTTGGCCTGGTGAACGAGTCTATGCAGGTTGTGTGTATATTGATAAAGTCGAAGTTGAATGTATGTCGCTTGCAAAGAAGCTTTTCAAGGCAGAATTTGCAGATGTAAGACCAATTTCGGGTGTGATTGCTAACCTTGTAATCTATTCAGCATTTTCTAATCCAGGAGACATAATGTTGGCCCCCTCAATTCCTGCTGGAGGTCATATATCTCATGGAAAAAAAGAACATTTTGGAACAGCTGGTTTAGTTCATGGTTTAGAAATTGAGTTCTATCCATTTGATGCAGAAGAAATGACCATTGATGTAGATAAGACCAAGAAGAAGGTTGAGGAATTGAAGACTGTAGGTAGGTTACCAAAAATGGCTATGTTTGGGGGTTCGTTGTTTTTATTTCCTCATCCCGTTAAAGAATTAGCAGATTTTTTTAAGAGCTATAATATGCACATTAATTATGATGCAGCACATGTTGCGGGATTAATTGCAGGAAATCAATTTCAAGATCCACTAAGAGAAGGTGCTGATACGATGACTATGAGTACACATAAGACCTTATTTGGTCCTCAAGGAGGATTGGTTTTAGGATTTGAGAAATATGGGGATGCTATTAAAAAAGCAACATTCCCTGGTCTTACTAGTAGTCACCACATTCATCATATGGCAGCAAAAGCAATTACATTTGCAGAAGCATTAGAGTTTGGTAAAGATTATGCCAAGCAAGTAATAAAAAATGCAAAAGCTCTTGCAGAGGCATTAAATGAGTTTGGGTTTAAAGTACTTGGTGAAAAACGAGGATATACAAAATCTCATCAGATTGCTGTAAATGTTCTCGATTACTCTGATGGTGGGAAAGTAGAAGTAGATCTAGAAAAAGCAAACATAATTGTAAACAGACAACTTATTCCAGGTGACATTAAAGCTGGACGTAATTACTTCCATCCAGGAGGAATAAGATTAGGAGTTTCTGAAATAACAAGACTAGGTATGAAAGAATCTGAGATGAAAGAAATTGCTTCTTTTATTAAAAAAGTAATTATAGACAAAAAAAACCCAAAAAAATTGGCTTCTAATGTAAAGTCATTTAGAAAGAATTATCAGAAAGTTCATTATTGTTTTGATAATAAATTAGGCGCATATGAGTACGTCAAATTGCGATAACGTGGAAAATCTTGGTTATTTTACATAATCAGTAAGGAGTGATTGATCCCCCTTACTCTTCCCAAACACTAAATCAATCTCGTCTGATAAGGAGTAAATTCTTTCCTTAAGATAAATGCCAACATCGTATTTTTCTACAAGTCTTTTGGCAAGTTTTAGATATTTTTCAACTGATGCTCTGGTGATTGTTTGAATTAGTTGGTTTCCACATGAACAGTGTCGCATAAGAGGTATTCTTCTATAGCTTTGACCACATGCAGTGCATCTAAAGCTCTGTCGTCCGTAAGCTCGAAGGTTTCCCATAATGTCTGGAACAAGATGAGTTGTAATGACATAAGATACTGTTTCGGTTGTGTCAACTGCACTAATAAGATCTGCATTTCGTATTTGCATATCTAGCTTATCAAGCATTGAACCAAGTGTAGAGTATGCACTTCTTGATCTTGATGTAGTAAGAGTAGTAGTAGCATGTGTGAATTCATATCCATAAAATGCTGCTATAGTTTCAAGTCTTGATTTAACTGTCTCGATACTGGTTATATCGGCTGCCTTCTGTTTTTGAAGAGTAGCATCAAAAAATGAAAGTGGCAGTCTTTTCATTACTTCAAAGTTATGTGCTTGAGGTTGGGATTCATGTGGAAGTACAGATGGTTGTATGAGAAGGGGGGCATCCATAAGCCCTCCTATTTTATCTGAAAGAAATTGCCTTGAAAAGTTCAGTAAACTATCCATCAATAACATTATGGAATCAGCGTCACCATCTGCATCACGTCTTTTTGCTGAATGCCAGATTGGTGTGGCAAAACAAACGTTTGTCTCTGCAAAACCAATTATTCTTCCAACAATTCCAACTGATGTGTGAGGAGCTAGACCTAAAATTAAGTGACCAACAAGATCATCTATGTTCTTTACATTGTAAAATGCTGTCTTCCCATAAAATTTCTCTAATTGAATGTCAATGTATTTACATACATTTATGAGATATTTTGCACTCTCATATGGTATGATAACATCTTGCATTCTAAGCTCAATAATCTGATCAGTGTTAGTAAGAGGAATTTCTTTTGCATCATGTGTGTAACCAAGTTTTTTGAGTTTTTCAATTGAAGTTCCAATCCAGGAGGGTTTAAAGTGAGTAAGTGGAGAATTTGTCGCATCAAATCTTACTGTCCCGTCTTTGAATACAGTTAAGCCTAAACTTTGTCTAATCAGACCTTTTTCTAGAGGTTCAGCAATTTTTTCCTGATTAATTAATTCTTTAACTCCTTTGAACGGCTCATTTGCACGAATCCCAATTTTTTCTTGTGCCATCAATAGTTTATTTTTTAATGGAAAAAGTTGGTAGGAGTGTGAAGAAGCTTCCTTTTTACATTTTGGACAGAAAGATGAATCTAATTTTGCTCTACAAATACGACAATTGTAGATGATTGAGGTCTTACTCTTACATTTTTGGCAGATTATACTAATTGAAAGTTCATTACATGTGTTACAAATTCGGTTGTGGATGTTTGTGAAAAATTTCTCAATGTGTGAAGCTTTTAGTAAATCTCGTGTAGGACCGCCTTTATCTCCTATTGGAAATAGTGTATGAACTGGGGGTTTCATTTGCCTTGGAGCAGCTTTTTCTGGTCTTCCTATTCTAACACCAACTGATGTCGAATATTTTGGACTAATCTTTATTCCAGAAGTTTCTGATATTATTTTAGTAACAGATTTAGAATCGTCAATTTTGATTGGTTTTCTGAAAAGTAAATTATAGAAAATTTTAGCTTCTGTTTCTTTTAGCAAAATTGAATCGCTTGAAGCTTCGTGGGGCACACCAAGTTTTTCTAAAATATTTTTTTGATTTTTTGAATATAGAATTGATGATTCGCCGATCTCTAAAGGTTGTAAAATTTCTTTTAATTCTTTAATTGAAATTAGATCCCAAAAATAGAGATATTTGGGATGTAATGGTATTAGAAAATTTAGTGAAAGAGTTATGGCTTCATCAAAAGAAGGTGTTTTTGTAAGAAATTCTACAAATGGGCTTTGATTTTTTTCTGGTTCGTATTTAGAAAGTTTTTCGCGGAGTTCTTCTATCCAAATTTCTTCAACATAGCCTGTAGGTACAAGCTGTGCATTGTTTTCTAAAAAATCCCCAAAAGAAATTAAAATGTCGCCAAGATGAAGAATTTTTTCAATTTGGTTTTTAATTTTTATTCCGTGTTTTGTATCGCTAATTTTTTCTACATTTCCGTTTTTAAGTCGTACAATGGGAGTTTCAATCGAATCTACAAAGGCAATAGTGGCTCCTTTACTTGGATAATCAAGTTTGATTTGAGTTCCAACCGTAATAGTATGATCTAAAATTTCAGCTACTACAGGATGAATCCCAACTGCAGCAAATCCAGTGTTGCATGCTCTTCCATAACGTAGTCGAAAACCACCAACCCTGTTTGGCATTGACAAAACCGATCTTCCAGTGATGACTTCCCTCATCCTTTTTGTTGCTGCGTCTTCTAGTTCACCTGTTTGAATAGCTCCTTTTAGATCATTGAGCCATTGCCAACCATCTAGGTTGTAAAGCTCAATTCGTTTTAGAAGCTTCTTTGATCTACCAATAAGTCCATCATTAAGAACGCGTAAAGCTCCCCCCCTGACTCTATCGGTATTAATTCGCGCCATATTTCTATGGTTAACTACTTCATATGGATCAGTATCTACACCATCGAGCTCCACAGGAAGATTGGAAATTACTGTTGTTACATCATCGTCTAAAACATGAAATTGAAAACTTCCTTGTGCTTCTCTCTCATATACTCGAAGTTCTTCAATAAATCTACCTGTCTCGTCATCAAAAGAATTTGCTTGGTATTTTGCTAAACCAGCAGCTTTTCGTACATGATCTGCTATTAACATTGTAACAGCTGATTCGGTTCCTCCTGCAGATCTCATTGGTCCTGCAATTGAAACTGATAGATATTCGGAACCATCTTTATTTTTCTTAATTTTCACCTTGCTTATTCCTTGCAAAGGAGCAATTGTAACGCCTTCAGTTACGATTGCTAAACCTACTCTTACAGCTAAATCTAATCTATCTTCAAGTTTAGCATTTGAAGGTAGATATTTCCCCAAGGCAATCTCTTTTGAAAAAATTAGAGCTGATAATTCCTTTCCGTTTGTTTTTAGTAACTCACGTAGAGGCTCAGCTATATCGATGTCATGCATTTTAGCTACCCTATCTGCTAAATCAAATGCTATTTTTGGTTCGACTATTGCCGAGGAATCAACTAATGTTGATTTTGCTGCTGCGGCCTTTTCAAAAATATCAAATGTATTTTTTGAAATATCGTTATAATAATCAAAATAATAATCAGGCATAAGGACGTCCTTAATTCTGTTAATTGCAGTGTTGTCTGACATGTAATATCTTACTTCTTTATGGTTCTAATGGCTTTGGCTATTGCGGTGAAATTTTTTAGACTGTTATTTTTTTCTAATAAAGTACCAATTACAATAGCGTCTGCGCCTGCACTAACAATTTTTTTTGCTGTTATAGGATCTCTTATACCTCCTCCTACAATTAGAAAGCCTTTGAAGACTTCACGAACCATTCTTACCATTTCAGGTTTCACACTAGAAGCCGCCCCTGAACCTGCTTCAAGGTATACAAAACGCATCCCAAGAAATTGAGCTGCTAGTGAATAGGCTGCTGCAATTTTTGGTTTATCAAATGGAATCCCCCTTGCAGAACCAACAAACCAAGTGGAGGTTCCCTCACCTATTACTAAATATGCTGTCGGAAGAGGTTCTAATCCATATTTTAGAACGTTGGGAGCTCCCAGTGCCTGAGCTTGGGAAATAAAATATGGATTTTCAGAATTTAGTAGAGAACTAAAGAGGATTGCATCAGCTTGTGGAACCACACCTGTTATATTTCCTGGGAATAGAATTTTTGGAATTTTAACGGCTTTTTTTAAATTTTTTACAACCTCAGCCAGTTCAATTTGATCAGTTACAGAAGAGCCTCCTACTAAAATTGCTGAGGCGCCTATTCTTTCTACATCCTTTGCAAGTTTAACTGAAGAATTAATGTTAGAAACTTCTGAATCAATAAGAACGAAGAGTAATGCTGTTTTCTGTTTCTTTAATTGGGATTTTAGATATGTTTCAACGTGCCCTGTCATAACCACCGTTGTTCATGCTTAACGTTTTAAAGTTTAATTGTTAGACTAATATACAGATCTGTATAGCTATGGCTGGGTTTGAGCAACGTAATTTTAATAATATTCTTCATCAAATTATCAAAAAATCATTATTTACTGAAAGACAAGTTGAAATTATTTTAAATCATAAGAATTTAGTTGAAATTGAGTTTGGTATTTCCAAAGGGGCATATTTCAGGCAGGTTAGTCAATCTAGGAATAAGTTAATCGGTCTTTATTATTCAATAATTTTGTTTCGAGGCTTAGGCGTAATTCTACCTGATGATATGGATGTGATATCTCGTCTTTCTGAACAGATTTCTGTGATACAAGATAGTGATGTTTTTCCAGAAAGAGAGGAACAAATCATTGATGTGATGGATAAGGCAATTCGTCAAATTGTTGGAATGTGATATTAGGAATGATTTTTTGGTTTTTTGTTTTTGTTTGTGATTTGATATATGATATTCGAGTTGATGCAAAGTGTGAAATTATGTTGTTCTATCACGATAAATCACAAATTAATGTTGTAACATGTGATGTTAGTAGAAATTCCTGATCCTGAGATTATTCTAGGAGTTATTGCAGCATTTTTTGTGGGTTTGTTTGTCCTTTATACAATCTATAAAATTAAACCATCCATAAAACGGCAAGAAAGGTTTGATGTCTCTTCGTATGACCGTTTAGAATTTTATGAAAGGCAGTTAATTGATATGAAAATAAGACTAGATTCGTTAGAAATTGGTAGTGAAGGAGTTAATTCAAATGAGATTAAGGATTTTGGCCAGGTTGTAGAAAAAATTCGAAATTATGAGGAATATTCGGAGCCCAAACCAAAACGCCCTATTCCAAAGCCACGACAAGTACCAATTATGGATTATAACAATACAATCGATTTTGTTTTAGGGTTAATCACAGATAAGTCAATGACGTCACGTGACATCCAGAATGTATCACAGAGATCTAGAGAACATACTTCAAGATTAATGAAAAAATTATACCAAGAAGGATATGTGGAAAGGGATATGAGGACCAAACCATTCACCTATTCTATTACAGATAAGGGAAAGGCCAAGCTTGGTATTTTCGAATATTTACAAAATACAACAGTTTAGATTAAATCATCAAAAATCATTATAATTTAATAAATATTAAATATATTAAAATATATATATTATAAATATATAAATTATTTATGAGTATAGAAAATGAGGAATTAGTAAAAATAACCTCTGGGGGTACAGTTTCTATCCCTAAACAATTCAGAAAATATCTTGAAATGCAAAAAGGTGATTATGTTAAGATCCTTTTAGAAGGGGATCATTTGGTAATTAAGAAGGCTATAATATCTTAAGTTGGACGTTTTTGAGAGATTTTTATGCTTTGGTATGTCCATTCTCGGCCAGTTCTAGCCCTTTCAATCTTCCCTTTTTCTGTAAAACGTGAGAGATAAGTCGAAATTATACTGAGTTTTATGGGTTCGTTATACTCATCCTCATATTTTTCTAATATAGTGGAGGAGGTAAATTTACCCATTGGGAAGAATTTGTCTACTATATGCCAGATTTTTGCTCCAATTGAGTCTAGTTGGGGTGAATCTGGAGCATCTTCAATATTCATTAAATCTAGGAATTCAAAGGCTTTAAGCACTTTTTCTCTGGTAATATTACCGGTTAGGTTTAGGTTGTAATTAGCACCCTCAGCATCTTCTATATCTATTCTAATTCGTTTACTAGTCATGATTGTGTTACATTCGAGAAATTTGTTAACAATTGAAGGGATCCGCTGATATTTGTTAACAAAATGGTTTGTTAAGGTTAACTGCCTAACTCACGCTTATGATAATTTGATTCGTTAACATGTTTTTTTTATTTTTAGTTATTGAATAATACAATCTATGCCTGGAGTGGAAATAAAGGGGTTAGAATTAAGATATTAACATTGTTAACTCGTATCTTCACGCCTGGATAGGAAATTTAGGGGTCAAATTTACTCTATTTTGGTTTTTCTTAACACTAACTTAACTTTCTGTTAACAACGGTGTAAAACACACACACCAATATTTCCACTGTTTTTTTATTCAAAAATTTTTTTTAAAAAAATACTACATACTAACTATATTTTATTAATTTTTTATTTCTTTTTTGGATATCATAATTTAAAATTGAGAAGAAAAGAAGGTGTGTGAGGCAACTCGATTACAAACGATCTGCCTAGTCAACTAGAACGATCCTACTTGTAAAAAATTATGCTAGGATCTATTGAAGTGTAAAAGGACGATCCAAACTGATCTCGAATATGAGTATAATGACTTTGGATCCAGTAGAAAGGATGTTAGATGCCGCAGAAAATGGCATTACCCTAATCAAAAATAGGGATATTTTACATTATACATACATGCCAGACACAATTTTACATCGAGATTCTGAACAAGAACAAGTTACTCAATCATTAATTCCAATTCTAAAACATTCAAGGCCGTCTAATCTTTTGGTATATGGTAAACCAGGAACCGGCAAAACTCTTGTTGTTAAAAAAATTCTATCAAAAATTCAATCAAGGGTAGAAAAATCTAAATTCCCAATTAAATTAATTTATGCGAACTCCAAAGAAGAAACTACCCTTTATGGACTATTGGTAAGTTTTGGTAGACAGCTTGGACTTAACGAAAAAGAACTCCCATCAACAGGTCTTGCAATTAGTGAAGTATTCAAAAGATTATTGAAGATTATAGACAGTAACCAACTAAACGCCGTATTTGTAATTGACGAAATTGATTACTTAGCACATTTAATCTCAAAAACAGGTAAGGATATTCTATACCAATTAACCAGAGCAAACGAGCGCTTAACACAAGGATCACTTACACTAGTAGGCATATCAAATGATCTTACTTTCAAAGAAAGATTAGACCCAAGAGTTCTAAGCTCTTTAGGTGAAGAGGAGATTGTTTTTACAAATTACTCTGTTGAACAAATCCGAAAAATCCTTGAAGGCAGAATTGAACAAGCCTTAGTTAAAAATGCTATAGAAGAAGCGGCTTTGAACCTATGTTCTGCTATGGCAGGAAGAGAACACGGCGATGCAAGAAGGGCAATTGATCTATTACGTGTGGCTAGTGAAATAGCAGAAAGGGAACAAAAAACATCGATTAACGAAGATCATATTCGAATGGCTGGACAAAAAATTGAGGAAAATAAAGAGGTAACATCTCTTCAGTCTTACCCACTCCATGAAAAAATATTAATCATTGCAGTAATGAAAACATCAGAATTATCAACAGGGGGGATTTACACAGCCTACAAAACTCTCTGTAAGACAGTTAGACAACAAGAGTTAACTCAAAGACGAGTTACACAAATGCTTAGCGAAATTGAATTATCTGGACTTATCACAGGAAGAATAATTCATCAAGGAATACATGGACGAACTAAAAAATACAAACTTACCATCTCTCCAAATACAATAAAAGAGACCTTTAAAGACGATTTAACCTTCGAAGATATACTATAAAAAATTCTAATCTTTTGAAGTAAAATCTTTTGTATAAACCTTAAAGGTTTTCAAATTCACAATTACTGCCATACCAGGAGTTGGTGTTATGCCTACCCCTGCTTGAAATGGAGTTTGATGTTGCCAAGCTCCAGAATTTAATATCAAAATTCCTCTATACAAATCCAAATCAACAACATGAACATGACCAGAATGAAATATGTCTGGCACCTCATCAATTATCATCATATCATCAAGTTCAGGAGCAAGTGGTGTCTGTGAACCATAAATCGGACTTAGGTGTCTTGCCTGAAGCAAATATCGCATCACTTGTGCAGGTTTATCATAACTCAATCCAGGTGTAGTTCTTACCACATCATCTATACTTTGACCATGAAACATCAGGACTTTAACTCCGTTTAGAGATACCATAGCGGGGTTTCCTAACATAGAAACATTTTTTTGATTCCATAAATCAGAATTATAAATTTCTGGTATGGCGGGTTGAGGTAAAGCTCGTCTACCAGGATCATGGTTTCCTGGTGTAACGAAGACTTTGATATGCTGAGGAATTTTACTTAACAACTCTGCAGTTTTTTTAAGCTGTTCATGAATATCAACAAAATCTAATTCTTTATCTTGATTAGGATAAATTCCCACCCCATCTACTACATCTCCACAAATCAAAACAAAACGGATTTTTCTTGCTATGGGATCAGGACTAGAAAGCCATGAAATAAAATCATTTAATTCCTTTTCCATAAAATACATACTGCCAATATGAAGATCAGAAAGAAAAGCAGCACATGTTTCTGTTTTAGAACGGTTAGGGATATGTTCGGGAATATCTGGAATAATAATATCTTTTACAATAAACCCACCATTTTTCCCAAAACTAATTCTCTCCATCACAAACTGATCTGTAAGTAAAGCAGCAGCTGTTTTTTGTAGATCTTTATCAAACACAATTGTTTCTATAGACCCAGTGGGATCATCAATTATTAGTTTGGTGATATTTCTTTCTACTCTGCGCTCCGAAAGAAGACCACAAATATACATATCATCATTTGATTTCGCAGAAACTGCTGAAGATATGGTTTTGAGCATCTTAGCCTCGGGACGATTTGAAATAATTTTTTTTAATTTTGAAAATCGACTTGCAAAAAGAGTACCATATCCTTCTACTCCTTCAGCAGAGGTTATTTTTGAAGATGGATCACTTAATACACGATATTCACTTTCTAATTTTTCATCGTCTTTAAGACCAAGAAATACTTCCAAATCATCCTGATTTATTAAAAATAATTTTTGTTTAGATTTTTCTTGAACTATCTCTTTAATGACTCGTTCTAATTCATTAACATCTACTCGTTCTAGTATTTTTAACGCATCTGGGTGAATTTGAAAACCCTTGTTTAAGGCATAATTAATAGCAAAAACTACATCTTTTTCCATCACCAAAAAATATTAAGAGTTTTAATTAAATCTGCTCGCTACAAACCCTCAAATACCCTGCTTAAAGAAAAAAACTGTGAAAAATCAGAAAAGAATTGTTACATTCTTCATTTTTATTGGATTATTCTCTGCATCTTATTTTATTGGTTCTCAAAGTGAAGTTTCCCATGAAGATGCATTAACATTTCAAGAGGAATTTAATAATTTAATTGAGGATATAGATGGAATTGGAATCTTTCTTCACAATTCTGTTGTTGCACTACCAATGTTTATTCCAGGGTTTGGGGTAGCTTGGGGTTTTTTTTCAGCTTGGCAAACAGGACAAGCATTTGCAGCCTTAGCATTACTAAACCCAATAATTTCTGATATTCATCCACTTGCTCTACTTTATGCTTCTCCATTTGGAATAATGGAGCTGGTGGGCTATTCAATCGCAATGTCACGCAGTCTACTATTAATTCATAAAATTATTAAGAAAATTTCAATCAAAAATGATTATAAAATAATAGGCATTGAAGTGGGAATTGTTGTAGGTCTTTTACTTGCTGGTGGTTTCTTAGAAGCATATTTGATCGATACAATAGAAGTACCAATTATCTAATATCTAGGAGTATTAACTGAGTTTAGATATACTATTGATTATATCTAAAATAATTTAGTAGCAAATTATAAACCGAATCAAACTATAATCTAATTATGAAGATAGTAAAGACTATTCCATTTTTTGTATTAGGACTAATTTTCATAGGAACATCATTTAGTGATTCAAACGCTCAATTAGTTGCAAACCAACCTTATTTGGTTGAAGGCTCGGGTTTTGCTGTAACTGATAAATCAATAAAAATTTCTCAAATTGATTTCTTAATATCTACTGGGAGTCAGGTAGGAAGTAGCACTAAGATTGTAGTAGAAGATGGTTTTGTTACAATAAATGAAATAGATTTTGTGGTCACTGAGTTAACTGGCACTATGTTAAGAGATGGCCATTTTATTAGATTGGCTGGTACTGCAGAAAACACTATCGGTAGTAAAGTCTCTATTAGTATTTTTGGTAGGTTAATTGAAAATAGTGATGAAGGTTCAATCTATAGTTTTAGTGGAAAACTAATCCAGGGAACTGAATCTAACAAAATTATTTACACAACAAAAATTTCAACACTGGGTGGAACTCTACCTACAACAAGCTCATCTTCCCCAACATCAACAACTGGCTCCAAACAAAATCAGGAGAATGAAATTATAATCCATATTCTAAAAGGGTCAGCTAATCCGGCAGAATTTAATTATATTCAAAAACAATTTATTCCAAATCTAAGATTTTATTCTATAGATAGAGCATCAATTGTACCCGGTAATACACTTACATTCATCAACGACGATACCATATCTCATAGTGTCTCAAGTGGGAAGCGAGATACAGAATCTCGTGCTGGGGTAAATATTGCCGATAGTCGAATAACTAGCGGAGATATCCAACCAGGAAAAAAATGGAGTGTTACAATTAATGAAATTGGTTTTTACAGTTTATTTGATGAGGATTATCCATGGATGACAATGGATGTTGTTGTTTTTCCTGATGTTGAATCTGATATCCTAAAAAGAAGTGGATTAGATGCACTTAATTGAAATTAATATACGAATCTAATTTGGATTGATCAAATATCATTACAGATAAATCAGAAAATTCTTTTCCTTCTAAATCTTTTACTGTACCAACAAAAATCATCTCTTTTTTTGTAGTTAAATTTTCAAACACATGAACTTTTAGTTTTGTTGTATCAAATCCATTTTTCTTCAAATAAAGAGCAATTTCAGATGGCATGAAATGTTTTGTAGGTTCTTTTGGCCAAGGTCTAGGTACAAGTACAACATTGAATCCATCTAGTAATGCCTTTTGTAGTTCAATTTTCTCTCGCTCAATTGAAGTTGAAATATGCATTGTGATTATCTTTGATTTATCCAAAGGAACTTTGGCTCTAGAAGCTGCTACCTGAATAGAACTGATTCCAGGCACTATTTGAATATCTCCAAAAATTTCAATTAATCTATCAACTACCTCAGATTCTGAAAAATTTACGTCACCAGTAAATGGTACCACCAAAATTTTTTTTCCTAAATTTTTTTGTACTTTCTGGTAAACCTCTTCTTGAGTATTCATAGTAATTTCATAAACTTCTTTTCCTAAAAGCAACTCTTCGATTGTTTTTAGTGTATACTTGTATCCTACAACAACATCAGAACTATGTATAATTGCTTCAACTATTTTCGTGATATAGTCAGGTGATCCAGGACCAACCCCTACAGCATATACATTACTCAATTTTAATTCGTAATTTTTTGTCTATCTTTAATGTATTGTATAAAAGCAGACCAACCAACTTTCATATATTTGGTTGGTGCTTTTACGGGATATTTTACCCAGTCTTGAACTACTGAAAATTGATATTTTTGTTTCTTATTATCTCTGTTAATTTCTAAATTCAAAACACTACCCCAAGTTTTATCTTCATAACTAATATTCAAAATATCATCAAATTTTATTTCCAGATTTTTTTTATTCTCCAAGTCTACTCTTAATTGCTCTTCATCATATCCATCTTGATGAATCATCACATCGTTTAATTTTAAAAAAGTAAGAACCTGTCTTTGGGTTGCAGCATTCCACCATCTCACTTTTGCCTCAGTTTTGTTTACAAACATCAAATGTTTATCCGTTAAAATTAACATACCTTCAGTTCCATGTAGAGAAAATAATTTTTTAGCTTCTTTCCACACTGATAGAATATGAGCCTGTATATGCTCATCTGAATCCATATTCAAACTTGATATTATAGAATGATAAAAACTAATGTCCATCATGGCTTTTATTGAAGCTAAAAAAAAGAGAATTTATGAAGTTTACATTATTTTTTATTGCTCTTGTATTTTTACTTGTTAATATTACAAATCCAACTTTTGCTCAAATCGATGATGAGGTAGTAATTTTACATACAAATTCAGGAAAATTAGTTATAGAGTTTTTTCCTGAGGATGCACCAAATCATGTTGCAAATTTTATTAATTTAACACAAAATGGATTTTACGATAGAACCATTTTTCATAGAGTTATTGAGGGTTTTATGATACAAGGAGGTGATCCTCTTACAAAACCTGGTGCCTATGAAACAGTAACTCAATGGGGAACTGGTGATCCTGGGTATAAAATAAACGCTGAATTTAACGACATAAAACACAATAGAGGAATAGTTTCTATGGCAAGATCTACTGATCCAGACAGTGCTGGCTCTCAATTTTTTATTGTACATAAAGATTCCAATTTTCTTGACGGTCAATATACTGTATTTGGCCGTCTTATTACGCAAGAAAGCTATGAAACTCTTGATAAAATTGCTAATCTCACAACTGCAGCAAATGATATTCCATTTGATTGGGGTAAAGGAGAAATCTTAAAAGCTGAAGTTGTTAAGCGTTCTGAAATTCCAGATCTTTTGGAATTGGGTAACCCAGAAAGAGTTACAGAATCAAATCTACAAACTTTTGAAGAAAAATATTCTAGTGAAAAGTTTGGATTTTCAATTGAATTTCCTCAAGGATGGTTTGTTCAAGAAATTGAAGACCCAAATCCTGCCATCCCAGATGTAGCAGCAGTTGAACCAAAGGCAAATGGAATGCCATCATCAATTTCAGTTTTAATACAAAATTCTACCGGACAATCATTAAAAGAATTTGTAGAACAATGGGAAAATCAATACCTTAAATCTTCTATAGAGAGAGGTCTATTAGTTATTCAATCTAATGAAACCACCACAGTAAATGGATTAGAAGCAATTGTTTCAGTAGTTAATGGAGCTGCAGTTACTCCTACTGGGGAAATTAAAATAAAATATAAAGAAGCTACAATTGCAGGTCCTGGCAAATTTTACAAAGTATCATATGCAAGTACTGAAGATGAATTTGAAAATAATCTACAAAAGTTTGAAAACTCTTTGAAATCATTTAAGATACTTTCAAAACCAAATGATGATTTTTCGGATTATGGGGGTGGATGTCTTATAGCAACTGCAACATTTGGTTCTGAGCTTGCTCCTCAAGTCCAAAAATTACGCGAAACTAGAGATAATATTCTAATGAATACAGAATCTGGTAAAACTTTTCTATCATCATTTAATCAATTGTATTACTCATTTAGTCCAACCATAGCTGATTGGGAAAGACAAAATCCTATTTTCAAAGAAACTGTTAAGGTAGTAATTACTCCACTTCTTACCTCATTATCGATTCTAAATTATGTTGATATTGATTCAGAAGCGGAGATGATTGGATATGGAGTAGGAGTAATTCTTCTTAATGTTGGAATTTATTTTGCAGGACCCGCCATTATCATTCATAAATTAAAAAGAACAGAAATTTAAGTAACAAATGAGGTATTATTATCATGCCAAATGAATCTGTTACTAAAGACGAACTTTTATCCTTCCTAGAAAACGAAGTAAAATTTCGAATTGATACTATTGTTGAAAGTGCAATTGAGATGGCTGAAGAAGTCCATGCTGGTGTAAAACGAGAAGATGGCGCATCCTCATTTTTACAAACTCATACTTGGCCTGTTACCTTGGAAGTCATTAAACATTATCAATCAGAAAATAAGCTATTAACCTCTCTTCAAATTGCTGGGGCAATATTACATGACTTTATGGAGGATGATGAAAAGATTTTAGATCTCTACGCCTCAAAGACCTATGGTTTTGATGCATACTTTCTTCATAGATTTGGAGATTATGTGTATAAGATGATTATGACATTAAAAGTTCAACCACTAGAAAATTTTTCTGGTACTACTGACGAAGAGCGTAAATCCCAACGATTCCGTGAGTATTGTAATATTCTTGCAAATGCTCCCTATGACATTAAGACGATAAAACTTGCTGACAGATTAAATAATATGCGATTTGTTGCAGAAATTCCTGGAAATGAGAAAATACAACGTTACATTCGAGAAGCAGAAGATTTCTACATTGCTTATCCTCTTCTTACACCTCGTATGGATAACTTTTATTCTAAAATACGTACTGCATATGAAGATCTAAAGAAAATCAAAGTTAGTGCATAACTAAATTTTTTCTGATTTATCCGTACTTGTAATGGATTCCTTTTTCTCCACGTGGATGTTTCCAATCTGTTTCCTGAGAACAGGTTCCACATTCAATACAACCTTCATGTATGATCATTACTTTATTATTTTCTTCAGTATAGCATTTAGTGGGACATAAGGTAATCATATTTTTCATAAATTCACTGGTAGGCTTTAGAACTTTGATATGCGGAACATTATCATCATTGTATGATAGCTTTGCAACTCTGTCTGCAAGAGAAGGAATTGATGGGGAATAATTTGTTTTCATAGTTTCACCAAGCCTCTCAGCAAGTTCAATTGGAACTTTAACGTAGGTTTCCTCTGATTCTATCAAAGGAAGTAATTTCTCATATCCTAAAATATTTGCAAATTTTACTGCAATTCTACGTAGTGTTCCACTCGACATCAATTTGAGAACTGTACCATATTTTGCACTGATAATATCTGTCGGAACATCTTTTGCTGCATCAAGAAAAATTTTCAAATAATCTTTGTCAATCTGCTTCATGTCTGTTGTATATGGGCTGTCTTCAATTGATTTTGTATACCATTCTCCTAGATAATCAGTTGAGAAATTGTTGTGGTCAATTGCTCTTGCTATTGCATCGGATGCTCTAACTGCGTCATCAATTCCAACATTAAGACCTTCAATCCTAGGACCAACAAAGATACCTCTTCCAGCCGCATCACCAACAAAAAGAATATTTTTGAAGTATGGTTTTTTCATTCTACAACGTTTTCCATCTGGAATTAGCTTTGCACCGTATTCTTCTTCAACATAATCGGTTCCGAAGGTTACTCCATATTTTTCCTGGATCTGTTGATTAATTGAATCAAGTTTTGTCTTGATATCTTCTTCAGTTTCATATTTCCCACTTTTTATTAGATCATCTTTTCCAGTTTTTGATAAGTATGCATCTCTTATCTCATTCCAGGTTTTGATTAATCTGGCAACTCCAAACTTTATTCGTAGTTGTTCTTCTGGAGGCAGGTTCTTGTCAATTTCTGGTTTTATTGGAACTTTATCTTTAACCAGATCACTAACTAATGGATTTTTTAGAAGAGCATCAATTGACTCATGAGGTTGAATTGGGTTTTCTAAAAGAGTATTGAAGTGATAAACTGCACCCAAAGATAATGTATTGCGATTAGTATAAAGAAATCCTCCTCCAATATGATTTAAAGTAACATCTCCTGCAAAGAGATGCGCTACACCTTCATCAGAGCTTATGCCAAATCTTTCATTGATTACTTCTTCAGGAAGTTTTATGATGACCTTAACACCTTGGTAAAGCTGAGGAGGAGAAAATTTTTCCCTAGCTCCAGTGATTTCAGCTATTTCCGAATTTACCCCATCAGCTGCAATTATAGCTTTTACTTCAAATTCATCTAATTCATCAGTTTGAATTATAGTTGTCCCACTTTGTTCATTATTTTTTAAGGAACTTACATGAACTCCTGGAACAATTCCTCCACCACATTTTTCAGCACTCTCTAAAGCTTGTTTTGCAAACCATGAATTCAATTTATTTAACAAAACAGAATATCCAAAATTTGCTTGATACTCATGAGCTTTAGTAAGGTCCATCGTGAAAATCTTGTCTTTAGAGGTTGATTGTAAAAGATATTTTGTTATTTTTCTTTCATAAGGTGCATCTGAGAGAAAGTTTTCGTATATCTCTTCGACGTTGTTTACTTTTCCTTTTTTAGGATTCTTAGAATAAAGAATTCCACCTGAGAGATTTTTTGTTCCTACCTTTGAACCTGCCTCTAAGAGGATAGCTTGTTTTCCTAGCTTTGATAGTCTTCTAAGTGCTGCTAATCCAGTTGAGCCTCCACCTATAATCGCTACATCATATTTTTCCAGATTTTATCACCAACTAAGCTTGTGCTACCTGTTTTTCCTTTTTTAGTTCTTCAATCAATAATGGAATGACATCTTCCATTCTTCCTTTGATAAAAATATCACATTCGGTTTTGATGGGAGCTTCTTCATCAGGATTTATAGCAACAATAAATCTAGAATCCTGCATCCCCCAAACATGTTGCATAGCGCCACTTATTCCAACTGCAACATAAAGTAGAGGACCGGTTCTACTTCCACTAGTTCCAATCACTCTATCGGGAATCATATATGTCGATTCTAAAGATTGATTAACAGAAAATGGTTTTTTAGAAATTGGAAGTGTTACACCAATTCCTGCGTCTAGTTGCCCTGCAAGATTCTCAATTAGTTTAATATTTTTTTCAGGATCATCTTTTATCCCACGACCAAAACTTACAATTGCTTTATAACTATCAAAATCTACTTGTTTTTTTATTATTTCTCTATTGAGAATTTTAATGCGAAGATCTTTTTCTTCAAACTGTGGAACAAATTCTATTATTTTTCCTTGTCTACTTGAATCTGGTTCTATTGGTTCAAAAACTCCTGGAATAAGGCTGCAGGCTTGGGGGAAATAATCTCGTGGAAAATTTGGATTTTTATTATCCAGACATAAAATGGTTGTCCATAGGAAACCTGAAAAATCTGGCCTGTACATTTCAAGAGTTTTTTCATATGTTATAGGATTTCCAGCTGTTTTATGTTGATGTGTTATCTTCAAGTCACTGATTATTAATTGGTTAATGTCTGACGCAAGACCTGAATCTAATTCAACTAAAACTGTAGAAGATAAATGTCTGCCAATACTATCAGCTCCAAAAAACATGTACCTAGGTTTTTTAATTTGACCAGCATATTCCTCTTCAATCTGATCAGCAAGTTTTGAATCTTGAGCAATCTGGCTGATAACTTTTGTATAAATTGTATTTCTTACATCTTTTAGTTCAGGATTTTCTGCAATAATGACTGCATCTGCACCATATTGAATGAGAGTTTTTGAAACTTCTTTTACATTATCTCCAAGTAAAATGGCAACTACTTTTTCTTTGGATGAATATTTTTTATTGAATTCATCCATTAATCTTCTTGCTTCTCCTAACATTTCTAGACTAACTGGAATAAGCTTTCCATTTTCAATTTCCATTACAACATAAAGATGTCTATACTTCTCTTCACTCATTTAATCACCATAGCCAATAAGGCCTCTCGCATCTTAATTACCACTTTTTTAATTTCTTCAGGATTAGAACCATCTACAACGGTTACTTGTCTTGTAGCAGTACTCTTTGGCACCCTTTCCACTTTGTAAACTATAGTAGGTGAACCAGGAAGACCAATTAGGGTTGGATCAACTCCTAGTTGTTCTACATTGAAAACTTTGAGATAATTTTTATAACCTTTAGCACGCATCTGTGCTTCTTTTTTATATTTTTGAAAAGCCAATCTTTCTGATACTGTTTTATAATTTGATTTGAATGAGGGATCAATTGCGATAAAAACTGGTAAAGGAGCTTCAACCTCTTCTATAACAACATCGACACCTTGCAAACTGACCAATCTTTTGGCCCTAACTGTTCTTTTCTCAACATCAACATCATAACTAATAACATTACCAAGAAAAGTAAAACCTAATTTCCAGGCAACTTGAGGTCCTGTCTGTCCTGTCTCACCATCAGAAGCTCGATGTCCGGAAAATACCAAATCAAGATTTTCTTCAATTTTTCCTAATCCAGCTCTTATAGCTTCAGCAGTTCCTAAAGTGTCTGCTCCAGCAAAAGCTCTGTCACTGTAAAGATGCAGCTCCTTTGCATCACTGATTTCTTGGGCTTGTTGAAGAGCCAAATCTGCAATTGGCGGTCCCATTGTACCAATGAAAATATTTGCTCCATACTTGACTTTAGCATAAAATGCAGCCTCAGCTGCTATAGCACTATGTGGGCCAAGCGTGTTCTTTGTTTCGGCTCTATTAAGGGTCCCATCTGGATTGTAACTCACATTTCCCTCAGAAAAATCTGGTTCTAATTTTATGATTACAGCTATATTAAGCGGTTCCATATTTTGGTCAGTTCAAAAGTACAGATTTAAGTTAAGCGGTATTTTTCCAAAAAACATGAATTTTTACTCCTCAGAAGGAATAAAGTAAAATAGCCAAATTGAGAAAATAGTCTATGAAGAAAGAATATGTGATTGTACGTATTGATGCAGCCCCAGATGGTGCCCCCTACGTAATAGTTTCTCTATCCTCAGCTAAAGATATCAAAGAAGGAAACCAACCTCTTTCATCTCCCTTTGGCTCTAACATCATGGGATTTTCGAATATGGACGATATGATGAAGGGATTAAACAAAATGTTATCTGGTGGGATGGGTGGTTTATCAGGAGGCGGCATGACCTCCTTGAAAATTGATATGCACGAGTACAAGGAACTTGGACTTTCAGTAGGAGATAAGGTCTATCTAGATTTGACCAAAGCAGAAAGCCTTGGCGTATAATCTGAATTTTATCTCACAATTTCTGATCTTAAAATTTCATAGGCTCTAGATGCATCCTTTTCATTTAGAACAATAGTGATATTATCCTGGCTAAAAAAAGCATTAGCTGGCTCTATTCCATTTGAATGAAGTACTCCAGCAACATAGGAGGCAACATCATTTCTATCCTGTTCGGGTGGAATGAGAATTTTGATTTTAGCTAAACCTGTACTAAATTTATCCTCTGCATTACCAAAAGCCCCAAATAATTCTCTAATACCAGCCAAATCTTCTGTCAAAACTCTAAAAGAATCTGCTAATCTAAAGAATTCATAATCTGGATTTATTTCTGAAAATTTATTCATGAGGGAAGCAGTATCTTCAATTCCAAAATCATCAGTTGAAAATTTGATACCTAAAATTCCATCAGTTAACGAGAGCCTAGCATTTTTGAGAACCGATTCTTTTTTTACTTCATCTTTTTGCTCAAAAGAGTCAGAATATCTCTTTATCGCAACAACAATCGTATTCAAGTTGACTTGGCCTCCAAGATGCTTTTCTACAACTGGCTGAATCTTTACAGCTAAAGCTGTATAGTTAATCAGATCCATTTTCATACAATCATATATTGAACGATTTTGTGTGATTATTTCCCTAACAGCATCAGGGACAGAAGCATTTACTAATCGCATACAAAATTATTATATAATGTCAATTATATTAGGCTTATGTAATATTTCATTAAATTCATCATAATCTTTATATAATGTCATAAATATTACATCTTATAGGTGAATATGACAATGTTCTTTGATGACGAATTTGATAGACTCTTCAAGAGAATGTCCAGATCCTTCATGAATCTAGATGATGTCTTTAATGAGGCTAAAGAAACTGGAGACATTCAACAGTATGGGCCATTTTATTATGGTTATGCTATGACCATTGGACCTGACGGAAAACCAGTAGTAAAAGAATATGGAAATGTAAAACCAGGTTTACTTCCAACATCAGATACTAGAGAGCCTTTAGTGGATATACTAGTTGATGAAAAAGAGAAAGTTCTCAAACTTGTAGCCGAAATGCCAGGAGTAGAAAAAAAAGACGTTAAGGTTGTTGTAGAAAATAAAGCAGTTCACATTGATGCAGAACATGGTGAAAAGAAATACCATGCAAAAGTTTCAATAACTCAAAAAGTGGACGAAAATTCCGCAAAGGCCTCATACAAAAATGGAATTCTGGAATTAAGGTTTAACCTAGTTGAGCAAGAAAAGCCAAAAGGCAAAACTGTGGAGGTAGAATAAACCTCCTTTTTTTATGGTGATAAAATATGAGTGAAATTCAATTAAAAATTGAGGAAATTCCTCAACAGCACGTTGGAAAAGGTAGAGCAATAATTGATCCTAAAATTATTGAAGACACAAAATGGGATACAGGCCAAATTTTAGAATTAACTTATCATAAGAAAACTCATGTTAAGCTTTGGCCAGGATCAACCGAAGACTATGGTTCTGGAATTATCAAAATAGACGGAATAACTAGGCATAACATTGGTGGAGGTATTGGTGACAAAGTTACTGTAAAATCTGTTGAAGCTGGAGAAGCTGAACAAATTGTTTTATCACCCACAGAAAAATTATCTATTGATGAAGCACAACTTCACGAAGTGATGATTAACACTTATCAAAATCATGTTTTTACAATTCATGATTCAATTGTATTACCAACCCATATGGGGGGCAAAATTCAATTTATTATAACTAATACAAAACCAGTCAAACCTGTAATTGTTACTGAAAACACTATTTTCAAACTTGGTTCTATGACAAAAGCCGTTGATACTTCTATACCAAGAATCACTTACGACGAACTTGGGGGTTTGAAAAACGAGGTTCAAAAAATTAGAGAAATGGTAGAATTACCAATGAGACATCCTGAATTATTTGAAAAAATAGGAGTTGAAGCTCCCAAAGGTGTTTTATTATATGGCCCTCCTGGAACTGGCAAGACACTTTTAGCAAAAGCCGTTGCAGGTGAGACCAATGCTAATTTTACTTCCATAAGCGGACCAGAAATTATGGGAAAATTTTATGGTGAAAGCGAAGAAAGACTAAGAGAATTTTTTAAACAAGCAGAAGAAAATGCCCCGAGCATTATTTTCATTGATGAAATTGATTCAATTGCGCCAAAACGAGAGGAAGTTTCTGGTGAAGTTGAAAAACGAATCGTTTCACAACTCCTTACTTTAATGGATGGAATGAAAAGTAGAGGTAAGGTTGTAGTAATTGCTGCAACAAATAGACCTGATTCTCTTGATCCTGCGCTTCGAAGACCAGGAAGATTTGATAGAGAAATTGAAATTGGAATTCCTGATGATGAAGGAAGATATGAGATTCTAAATATCCATACTCGTGGCATGCCACTTGAAGCAAAAGTCGATCTTAAAGCCATATCAAAAGTAACCCATGGATTTGTGGGAGCTGACTTGGAAGCCTTAGCCAAAGAAGCCGCAATGCGATCATTAAGAAGAGTTATGCCTGAGATAGATTTTGATCAAGAAAAAATTCCTCAAAAAATATTACAAAAAATTATAATTACAAATGAAGATTTTCGAGATTCATTAAAAGAAGTTAGGCCTTCTGCATTACGTGAAGTTATGGTACAAACCCCTAATGTGACATGGGATGATGTAGGGGGATTAGAATCCCTCAAAGAGGAATTACGTGAAGCAATCGAATGGCCAATTAAACACAAAGAAGCTTTTGAATATGTTGATGTTCAAGCACCAAAAGGAATTTTGTTACATGGTCCTCCAGGTACAGGTAAAACTTTGATAGCAAAGGCAGTTGCAAAAATGACTGAATCTAATTTCATTAGCATAAAAGGTCCTGAATTATTATCAAAATGGGTAGGAGAATCTGAAAAAGGTGTCAGAGAAATTTTCAGAAAAGCAAGACAAGTAGCTCCTTGTATAGTGTTTTTAGATGAGGTAGATGCGCTAATTCCAAGAAGAGGAGATAGCTCTGATTCACATGTTACACAAAATGTAGTTTCCCAAATCTTGACAGAGATAGATGGATTAGAAGAGCTTCACAATGTGTTGATAATTGGTGCCACTAATAGAATTGATATAATTGATCCTGCAATACTTAGACCAGGCAGATTTGATCGTATTATTGAGGTGCCATTACCAGATTCAAAAGGACGTGAAAATATCTTCAAAATCCATACAAAGAAAAAACCACTTGCAAAAGATGTAGATTTAGGAAAATTAGTTGATCATACAGATGGTTTTAGTGGTGCCGAAATTGCTGCAATAGCAAATAGGGCTGGTATTACGGCTTTGAAGCGTTATGTAAGTGGAAAATCACATTCAGTAAAAGAAATCGAAATTACACAAAAAGACTTGATGGATGCTATTGAGAAGGTTAAACCTAAACTCAAAAAAACAGAGGAACCTCTTGCTCAAACTATCAAATAGGATAAATACTAATCTAGGATGAATGATAAAAATGACATTGAAACTATATCTTGATTTTGAACCATGTGATGAATGCAAGACTATAATGAAAGAGTTAGCTAGTCCTGAAATAATTTTTGGAAATGAAGATTTGCGAAAGGACGAATCTGCTAAATTTCTACGACATCTCACGTATAATCATAGTGAGGTAGTTCAAGCAGTAATGAAGGATTTACCAAAACAGAAAAGAAGTCAAGAATATGATTTTTTCAAATAGTAAACATATACCAAAAAAATTTACAGTGAGAATAATTGAATAAAGAAGCAATTCTATATGAAAAATTACCAGATGACAAAGTGCGCTGTACTGCTTGCGCAAGATATTGTGAAATAAAAAAAGATCAGATAGGCCTTTGTGGTGTTAGAGGCAATAAAGATGGAAAGTTGGAGCTTTTTGTTTATGGAAAAGTTATTGCGGGACATGTTGATCCAATAGAAAAAAAACCAGTAACTCACTATTATCCAGGGTCTAAAATATTTTCAATTGCAACTACTGGATGCAATTGGCTTTGCAAGTATTGCCAAAACTCTGACATTAGTCAGAGAAGAAAGGTAGAAGGCGTTGATATGACTCCTGACGAAGTTGTCACTACTACAATAAAATACGGAGCTCAGGGAATTGCATACACATACAATCAACCATCCATTTTCATAGAATTTGCACGCGATTGTGGGATAGCTGCAAGAAAAAAAGGATTAATGAACATTTTTGTTTCAAATGGTTACGATACTCCTGAAACTGTAAAGATGATGGGAGAATTTTTGGATGCCATAACAGTTGATTTTAAGGGAAGCGCAGAACCTGAGTTTACAAGAAAATTTATTGCTGTTCCTGATCCTAAACCAATTTTTGATACTCTTTTAGAAATTAGGGACAAGACTAAGATTCATGTTGAAATTACAGATTTGATAGTTCCAAAAGTAGGTGATAATTTAGAATATGCCAGAAAGCTTTCAAAATTTATTTATGATGAATTCGGTCCCGAAATGCCAATTCATTTCTTGAGATTTCATCCTGATTACAAAATGATGGATTATGAACCAACACCTGTTAAAACACTAGAGAAACATTATCAGGTTGCAAAAGAAGAGGGTCTAAAGTATGTCTATCTTGGGAATGTTCCAGGTCACCCATGGGAACATACCTATTGTTCAGAGTGCAACAAGATTGTAGTCAAAAGATTTGGTTTTGATATTCAAGGGTGGAACATGGATAAGGATAACAAATGCAAATTTTGTGGAAACCAAATACCGATTATTGGACCTCTACATAAAAATTATAAGCAAAATAGATTTCAATTTGTTTCTTGAATACCAATTGCCCTAACTGGTGAACCTGGAAAGCTTAGAAGATTTTGGGAAATAGTAAGGGTCAGATCTATTAGTTTCACAATGAAAAATATTCTAACTAACTAATCAGTTTTGATACTATAATGAAAGGTTAAATATTGTCTACTGAAATTCTGAATGTGCCAATAGCATATGTTTTGTTAAATTCAGATTTAGGCTCTGATGAAACAATAATTTCAAAAGTAAAGGAAATACTTGACAATGAATCAAGCATTGATTATGAAGTTCAGGGTGTATACGGAGTTTATGATATAGTACTGAAGATTAGCTCGGATAGTGCAGATAACCTTAGATCAGTAATTACTAATAAAATCCGAAGAATAGACAAGGTTCAATCAACCCTTACTATGATGGTTATAGAAGAACAAGAAAAATCATAATTTTCTAATCTCATCCACCACTTTTTGAATTTCTTCTTCAGAGTTAAAAAAATGTGGAGAAGCTCTTAGAATTTTTTTATCCACAATTTCACGAACAGCAATAACAATCTTTTTCTTTTCTAATAATTCCACAATTTTTTGTGGTTCTTGACCATCTATAGAAAACGAAACAATACTAGTTCTTTTAGATTGATCCTCTGGTCCAAACAAAGTAATTCCAGATATTTTTGATAATTCCTCACGCATCTGATTTGAAAGCTTCATAATTTTACTATGAATATTATTTAATCCAAATTGTAACATGTAGTTTATTGACGCCTCTAATCCCACAAAACCTACGTAATTACGAAATCCTGTTTGAAATTTATCAGGAATATCTTTGTATACAAGATTTGTCTCGTCATAAACCATTGCCGATTCTCCACCTATGGAAGAAGGCTCAAGTAATTTACTAGATTCTTTTTTACAATAAAAAATTCCAGTACCCATAGGACCGCACAGCCATTTAGAACCATTAAATGACATAAAATTACTTTTAGTTTTTTTAAAATCATATTCACCAAAACATCCAACTGTTTGCGCAGTGTCTATAAAATATGGTACATTATTTTTTTCTAAATATTCACCTATTTCTTCAACTGGAAGGATTGCTCCAGTATTATACAAAGCATGACTCAAGGCTACACATTTAGTATTCTTATCAACCAAATTATGAAGTTCCTTAATATCAAAAAAACCATTAAGATCTGTTTTCAAACTTTTTAATGAAAGTTTTTGTGAGAGACGTAACCATGGATAATAATTCGCATGGTGTTCATGTGCCATACCTCGAATTACAACATTTGATTTGGAATCAAATGATAAGCCAGTTGCAACCATGTTAACTCCATCAGTAGTGCTTTGAGTGAAAACGATCTCTTCAGGTCTGCAATGTATTAAATTTGAAATAGTCCTCCTAATTCGAATTAGCTTTTCTTTCAAAAATACATCTGAATCAATTGAATCAGGTCCCTTTATACTATAATTTACCAAAAAATTCTTCATTGCCTCTATGCTCGAAAAAGGCATTAAGGAAACTGAAGCGTTATTCAAATAGATTTTCCCATCTTGTGGGAAATCCTGCATGAAATCAGTTGAATCCAAATTCATTATTATATCAGATAATGATTCGTTTAGCGTTGGATAAAAATCCTGAGCAATATTCAGATGAAAACCTTTCTAGTATTATGAAAATCATTGAATTGAATACCCTGAATTCGATTATGTTTTCTGATCCTTTTTTAAAAACAATTTTCTTAAACAAATTAATTTTAAAGACAAATACTCCTATTTTTTATCTTGATTTTGATTTGTTGTATAGTGGGTATGTCACTTCCAATATCATTTCTTTACGAAATGGTGTAACTTTGTATCGCCCTACTAAAGACGATTGGATTAAAACACTCAAAACAATTTTGCTAAAACTTTCTGAGAATAAATCTATGTTAATCATGGATTCGCTAAATGGTCTTTTTAATCTACATAATGAGAAAAAAGATGCTGGTAGATTGATAAATAGTTACATAATGCTTCTTTCATGCGTTGCAAAGATGAGCAATTCATGTATAGTATTGTCCAGCATTACAAGAAAAAAAAATGATGAGGGGTGGGCATTATCTATAACTGGGAGACATGTAATAGAATCAAACAAATGACTAGAATCCAACTCGATCAAATAAATTCAAATATAATTGCAAATGTGATTGGTGAAAAAGACAATACAAAACAATCCATTAAAATTCCTATTCAATCAGAATTAATCTAATTCATTTTAATCAAACAATTTCTGATTCTAAAGTCATAGAATAAGCTGTTAGCGATCTAAATTTCTAACACCGTTATGAATTTTCTAACGGCGTTATAATCTCTATTTTTTGAGCAAGTTATATTAAGACCAAAAGCTTGGATTTGTCATTATGCCAGTAGCAATACTTCCAGACATCAGCGAACAAATGTGCATTGGATGCGCTCTATGCGTAGAAATTTGTACAACTTTGGGACCAGATGTTCTTAGAGTAAAACCAGTCGAAGGCTGGAAGAGAGGTAAGGCATTTGTTTTCTATCCTGAAAGATGCATCTCTGATGGTGCATGTATTGGAGTTTGTCCAACAAAGGCAATCTTCTGGATGAGACCAATGGACTTTACCGTAGGACAACCAGTTCCACTCTACAAGAATTCAGTCTTCGTAAAAGGTTGGACTGAACTAATCGACTAAAAGTTCACCTTTTTTAATTTCTTTTTTCTTATAATTCCAAAAAATTGTTATGTTTTTCGTTGTGTAAATATATGGAAAACCTAATTCCTCTTTTATGAGTAAACCAGGAAATTTTTGGCGTAAAATACATGGGAAAGTTACAAAAAAACCAACGAACTTTTCTTGGTTAATTGAAAGTAAATTAGCTGGTTGTGGGATGCCTACAACTATCAATGAAGTAAATTGGGTTCTCAATCAAGGCATTAAATCGATTGTTACAATGACAGAAAACGCATTGCCCGAATCTTGGATAAAAGATACAGAGTATCTCCATGTACCAACAGAAGATCTTAATGCACCTGACATTGACAAAATCGATGAGGCAGTTGATTTTATTCATGAAAGAATTAGCAACAATGAACCTGTTATGGTTCATTGTGCTGCTGGCATTGGAAGAACTGGAACCATTCTTGCATGTTATTTAATAAAATATCAAAAATATTCTGCAAAAAAAGCAATTGAAAAAGTACGAAAAGAAAGACCTGGTTCTATTCAATCCGAACGTCAAGAACTAGTTGTGGAATTATATGAGAAGCACGTACATTAGTACTACTCTGGAATAGATTGAGTTACTATTTTTCCATCTTTTACTTTGATAAACATGAACCTATTGTCTTTGAAGATTAAGGTTATGCCACCTTCCTTATCTGGTTCTTCTACCTCAAGTAATTCTTGTCCTCTTAATCCATCATATTTTGCCATATTTTTTTACCTGAAAACACTACTTATATCCTAATTGATTTTGATTTCAATTTCCTTGGCGTTGAATTTAGTACTGAATGGCTCAGTGTAATCATGTTTCTGCCATTCAACGTATGCTTCTGCTCCAATTACATGTTTTCCATTTCCAAGCTCTGACGCTTTGAAAGTTATCTTCTCATCAAAATCAAATAATTCCTGTCTTACTTCTTCTTCTGTAAGTCTAATGAAAGGTTCAAAGTTCTTAGCAACTTGAACCCAAATCCTTTTCTCCTTCATGGGATTTACTAGCTTTGGATTTCGAGTCCAAAAAAGGGAAGCTTTTCTATATGCATCAATAGGTTTACCAAGTTCATGTTTTCTTATTCCACCCGTTAGGAGTTTTACACCATATTTCAGTTTGAATAAATTATCATTTTTGTTATAGGCCCTCGTCCAATTTTTCTCATTAAACGCCTCACGAAGAGCACCTTGAATTGAAAACTTTACATTAATAGTTATTATCTCATCTGAAGAAAACTCATCTTTGGTCTTTATCAAATTGATATCTGAGATGTTATTTTTTTCCATTTGATCAATCGCTCATAATGATTTATATCTACAATAAGTTCTTTTTCGAATGCGATGGATGCTCAGATAATGAAATCTTCTCCCAAGGAGGTTAGTCTTTCTATCAAACAATCAGATATTGGAACATTATACATTGTTCAACATGAGCTTTTAAAAGAAAAGAACATTGATTTTGCTGGACTAATAATAAAGCATCCACTTACTAACGAATGTTGGATGAGAGTAAATTCTACAAAAAGCAATCCATTAAAGGAAATTTCAAATGCAACAGATGCAGCAATTAAATCCGTTAATGAATTAAAAAAATTATTTAATTCAAAAATTAAGGTAAATTAAATGAAGTTTTGCCCCAAGTGCGAGGTACGACTTAAAAAAAGTAATACAAGTTCTACCTTAAGTTGTCCAAAATGTGATTATTCTGAAAGTGATTCAAAAGAAAATAAAAAAGACAAAAAAAATGATAGATCAGAATTAAACATCTTAGATGAAAACGAAGGTAAGGAAACTTTACCTTCAATAAAAATAGACTGTGAAAAATGTGGGAATAATGAAGCGGTATGGTGGATGTTGCAAACTCGTAGTGCTGATGAACCGACAACACAATTTTATAGATGCACAAAATGTAATCACACTTGGCGAAACTACGCATAACGTTAAATTGAACATTTAAGAGAAGTGATTGACTTTGGTATTCTCAGCTAAAACTAGCGGCTCTGATGATCTTAAAGCAATAATTTCTGCTATCTCTACATTAGTAGAGGAAGCTACTTTTGTGGCAAATGCAGAAGGAATTACCTTTAGAGGTATGGATCCTTCTCATGTAGCTTTAATTGATATATCTTGGCCAAATTCAGCTTTTGAAAAGTACGAGTGTGATAACGATATCAAGTTTGGAGTTCGAGTAGATGAATTTTCAAAACTTATCAAACGAGCAGAAAAACAAGATAGTATAGAAATTGGCATTTCTGAAGATAATATGCTTCTGGTTACAATAGGGAAAAATAAAAAATACAAAATGAGATTAATTGAAAGCTCTGCATCAGATACACCTCTTCCTAAAATTCCATATGATGCCAAAATTGGATTGACGTCTAGTGCATTTGACAAAATTTTAGGAGATGTTCAGGTAGTATCAGATTATTTGACAATTAAAGCAACAACTTCAAAAGCTGAATTCTCTGGTAAAGGCGATTCAGGAGAGGTTTTAATTGACCTCGAAAAAGGAATGGAACAATTAACGGATATTTCTGTAAAACAAGAAAGTACTGGAACCTATAGCCTGGAGTATCTTAATCCTGTCGTTAAAGCAGTTGGAACTACTGCCGGTTCAGTAACATGTGAGTACTCAAGTGCCAAACCACTAAGAATTGAGTTTAAGGTTGCTAACATTGGCAGAATTCACTTCTACTTGGCGCCTCGTGTGGAAAGTTAAAGCATTTAAGGATTAATTAAAACAGGTTATACTGATTTGAAACTAGTAGTTAAGTTTGGAGGAACCTCAATTTCTTCTGCTCAAAAAATCAGAGACGTTGCCAAATATCTTCATTCATTATCAAAGAAAAATCAAATAATTACTGTTTGTTCTGCAGTAAGCGGTGTAACAGATGATCTTATTGAAATTTCAAAATTAATTCAAAAAGGAAATAAAGATCAAGCAAATAAACTGACAAAAAAAATTATCCAAAAATATAATCAACTGGCCAAAGATTCAATTAAAAAATCTCAAAATAGAAAAAAATTATTAGATAAATTAGATTCTGTGTCTGTTGAACTTGAAGAATTGTTACATGGTATGATTCTTTTAGGAGAAGTAACACCACGCTCTTTGGACTATTTAATTTCATTTGGAGAAAGACTATCAATTAATCTAATAGCTTTTACATTACTTGATTTAGGAAGTAAATCAATTCCGCTTACTGGTAAAGAAATTGGAATTGTAACTGATTCTAATTTTGGTGAAGCACGACCTTTAATGGATACGACTAGAATTCGTGTTTCAAAAACCACTGAACCACTTTTAGCTAAAAAAATCATTCCTATAGTTGGAGGTTTTTCAGGTGCAGATCAACATGGAAGCATTACAACCTTTGGTAGAGGTGGTTCCGATTACACAGCTACAACTATAGCTTCTTGCATTAACGCTGATGAAATTTGGCTCATGAGTGATGTAGATGGTTTAATGACAGCTGATCCAAAAATTGTAAAAAATGCTAAGGTACTCAATGAAGTATCATACGTTGAAGCCATAGAAATGGCTCTCTTTGGTGCCAAACAGATTCATCCACGTACATTTGAACCACTTCTTTCAAAAAAAATTCCAATGAGAATACGAAACACATTCAACACTGAAAATTTAGGAACATATGTCACTGCATCACCTGATATTGCTACAAAAAAAACTGTCAAGTGTGTAAGTGCAATTCGTAATAATGGCTTGATTGATGTTCGAGGTGGGAGTATGGTGGGTGCTCCTGGTACTGCAGCAAAAATTTTTTCAACTCTTGCAGAAGTCGGTGTAAACATTATGATGATTTCTCAGAGTCCTTCAGAATCTAGTATTTCGATTGTTGTGAAAAAAACTGATCTGGATAAGGCTGTTAGTGCACTAGAAATGAATCTATTGGGCAAAATAATCAAAAAACTTGAAGTTACAACAGATGTTTCAATTATTGCTTTAATTGGTTCAGGAATGAGAGGAACAGTTGGAGTAGCTTCAAGAGTATTTGCTGCTGTTGAGAAAAAAGGAGTTAATGTTGTAATGATTGCACAAGGTTCATCGGAATTAAATATTGCATTTGTAGTAAAGGACTCTGGGTGTCAATCTGTAGTACAGGCTTTACATGATGAATTTGAGCTAGCTAAAATCAACTGATTTTCATAAACATAACGAATCTGGCAAAAAGGATTTATGTGAACAACAGATTCGAATTTCATTGAATAAAATTATCATTATTATTGCTTTAGGTGTAGTTATTACAAGCATATTTGCAATTCCTTCTTTTACTGAACAATTCGTCGATGCAAAGACAGTGAAAAAAATTCATTTTACAGAAACCATTACATCTTCACAAGATCCAGGTCAAGGCCACGAAAGTCAACAACTTGCACTTATTTTATCTCCAAATTCAGGAACATTATATGATGGTTCATTAACCTATACTGCTAGTCAACCAGTTCAGATTGTTGTGCTTCATGAAATTTTGAAAGAACAAGCAAAAGGTCAGCCTACTTGGACAGTAGATGGGAAAACGGTATATGGCTTGACATTAATTGGTCCAGCAACCACTTCAGGAACTACTGAATTTACTGGTGGAGCCCTAGCCTTACACTCTATGAATGCTGAATCATTTACTGCTACCGTTAGTCTAGATGGATGGATTAGAGGACAACCTACAGAAGTAATAATGCAAAAATTAGAAGTACAAAAGGAAGAACCATCATTAAAATTATCCAGAGCAAACGTGCCAGCAAAAATTCCCATGCATATGGGAAAGTTTGAAGGAAAACCACTCTATTTCATCATAACTGATACTAATGATAAAATCCATGCAGATCTTATAACAGAAAAACAGAATTGGAAAGTTGAGCTAGCACCTCCACTTGAAAAAACACCAAAATCTGTTTTAGAAGAAGTCTATATGTTCAAAAATGGAATTGCTGGAGATGGAATTCATAGTTTTCAAGAGGAAGTATTCACTAGCACTCCCACACAAGTTGACGAGTACAGTGCATTAAGATCGGTTATCGACGTTTCGTGGAAAACTGGTCAAAAAGCTGAAGTTTTAGAATCTGTGGAATCAATAAAAGAAGCAGAAAAAGCAGGAAGAATAGAGCTTAAACAAACTGATGTGGTGATTAACATGCCACAAATTGTCTGGCCAGAAGGTAAAATGATTGTAAAAGAAGACAAGACTTTGACAGACGAAACTCCATATGATGGAGGTCAAGTATTGGATATCAATACAGAAAACATGACAGTCACTTTCATAGCCCATAGAGGTTGGGGTCCTAATGGAAGTACTATCTATTACATTGTAACTGATGCAACACCAAAAGGTCCCGCTGAAATGATGGGAGTAACAAATGCGCCAACTTCTGCAAACCTTATTGCAAATTCGGCAGCAGTGGATTTGTTCCAGTTTATGGATGGAATAAAGGGTTCAGGACCACTTGGGTTCCAACCAGGAATAGCTGCTGCTGCTCCCGGAGATGAAAATTATAGTCCCATGTGGAGAATTTTTATCATCTCCTGGAATGAACCTGAAAATGCATCAGTCCTTGAGACAAAGTCAGATATAGATGAATTCAAGTCAGAAGGACAAATAACAGTGAATCTTGCAAGACCAATGAACAGTGATCACATAGTTAATAGTCCATTTATTGATCCATTCCAATCAACTAACTCAACTTCAGAAAAGGGATAAATTATCAGATAAAGAGTTTTATGATATCTTGAGTGGGAAACTTTTCATCGTTGGTGTCGGACCAGGACATCATGATCATATGACTTTTCGTGCAAAACAAGCAATTGAAGAAAGTGACACAATTGTGGGTTACGATACTTACGTCAATTTGGTTCAAGATCTTCTTGCTGACAAGGATGTTTACCGATATGCAATGACGCAAGAAGTAGAACGTGCACAACAATGCATTGACCTTGCCAAAGAAGGAAAAATTGTTTCATTAGTTTCAAGTGGAGATCCAGGAATTTATGGAATGGCTGGATTAATCTATGAAACCCTAGCCGAATCTGATTGGGATCCTAAAACTGGTTTACAAGTTGAGATTGTTCCTGGAGTTTCAGCTCTAAATTCATGTTCATCAATTATTGGTTCCCCATTAATGACCGATTTTGCTGTTCTTAGCATGAGTGATCTTTTGGTACCTTGGGAAATTATTGTAAAAAGAGTAGAAGCTGCAGCCCAAGGTGACTTTGTAATTGTAATTTATAATCCAGCAAGCAAAAAACGCATTCATCAGCTTCAGGATACTAGAAAAATTCTGTTAAAATACAGAAAACTATCTACACCTGTTGCAATAATAAAAGGGGCTTATCGAGAATCTCAAACAGTAGTTCTTACAGATCTGGAGAATCTAGAAAAACACTCAGATAAACTAGGAATGATAAGTACAGTTATTGTTGGAAACTCTTCAACATATAATTACAAAGATTTAATGATAAATCCTAGAGGTTACAAATCAAAATACAATCTTGGACAAACAAATCCTGAATTAAAGACACCATAATCAATAACTTATCAAATACTTTTTTTAATAGTTTTAAAAAGTTCGTCACTAATTGTCAATTTTTCACGGATAGGGCTAATAATTTTGATTAAATAATTACCTACCATTTGTTTAAGATCAGATGGATGTAACTTTTTTTGGGAAAAATCAGATTCTAATTGAGAAGAATCCATGTATATTACATTACCTCCGAATTTTTCTGGGCGTTCTACATGAATTTCATTGAATTCATGAAAAATCACATGTTTTGTAATTTCTAACAATGGATTATTATCAGTATTTCCTTCTTCGCACCAAGCTTTTTTGATTTTAGATCTTATCTCATTATCAGAATCATGTATGAAAACTCCTGAATTTGGATCAGTTTTGCTCATTTTACCAAGAATTTTTGACTCCTTTGAAGCATCAGATGGTTCTGAAAGTCCTGGGAGAAGTTTATGATGTACTGCAATGGGCACTTTCCATTTCATTTTGGGAAAAATTTCTCGCACTAACATGTGGATTTTACGTTGATCCATTCCAGCATGAACAATATCTAAATCTAAAGAATGAATATCTACGGCTTGCATAGGAGGATAAAGTAGTTTAGCTAGATCTACTTTTTCTTCATTTTCAGAACGACCCATAATTGTAAGTGTTCTCATAGTTCTAGCAAGTGACATATGCTTTGTAAATTTCACAAATTCAAACCAATAGTCTTTTCTAGTATCATAAAGCTCAGAACCTAAAACGATCTTAACTCCTGGGCAGACAAGTTTGAAAGCATCAGCATAATACTTTGAAACTTTAGAAATTGTATCCCAATCACCTCCCAGTTTATCATTAATGAGAGTGTGCCAATCTGCCAAAAATACAGTGCAATTAATTCCAGCTTTAATGAAATCATTAATCTTAAACCCAGTACTAATCAAACTACCAAGATGTAAAAAACCAGAAATTTCTAAACCAATGTAGTGCTTTGGTTTAGAATTTGTTTTCAGTAACTCCATTAACTCATCTTGCGTTACTATTTCTTCGGTGGGTGGTTTTGCAATTAAATCAAATTTTTCAGTAACATCCAAATCAAAACAGATTTGAAATGTAAGCCTATAAAGTTACGTATCTAAATTCTTTCTTGGCTTTGTACTAAGATAAAATGCATGTGAACTTATTATAAATCCGACAAGGAACATTTTTGTTGCAAAGATTAGATTCCATGGTCTGTTTTGATCTGGGTATGCAACAGTTAACGAATCTATATCTGGGACCCGACCATCTATTATTCCTGCAGTAATTTGTGCATTAAGTACTGTAAAATTATACAAAACTTCGTATAAACTAATTATTACAAAACCTAATAACATTAGCTGCAGCAACGCCATCTTCCAAGTCATCAACTTGGTGGTTTTTTTCCATCCAATTCTTGAAACACAATACCAACCAATAATAGTTGAGAAAAAAAGCCAAGTTGTAAGCTTTGCAAAATTTTCAAAAGGAATTTCGGTCTTAACTAAAACTTCTCCCATGATATATGTTCCATTTTCTTCCCATTCAACATACATTGCGTAGAATCCATATGCTGTTATTGAAAGCATTAAGAAAGCACAGACGTAAAAGATGTAAAGAAAAACCTTGTATCCAGTATCTGTTTCTTGCAAATGACGACGTTCCATTTATGCCGTTTGCCTGAGAAGGTGATATAAAAATTCACTGAAAATTCAAATGAGGTTTATTAAAGCAATTGGTATCAAATCTACTATGAAAATTCCGATAAATATTCCTATTCTTGGCAAAGAAGAATTGAATGAAGTAACCTCAATTTTGCGAGATGGTGTTCTTACCTCTGCTGCAAATATAGGAGGAAAGAATGTTCAAGAATTTGAAAAATTAGCGTCTACTTTTGTTAAATCAAAGTATGCAGTTGCAGTAAATTCTGGAACAGCTGCATTACAGGCAGCCCTATATGTTCATGATTTAAAAGCTGGTGATGAAGTTCTCTTACCATCATTTACTTTTGTCGCCACTGCTAATGCAGTAATTTCAGTTGGAGCTAAACCTGTTTTTGTTGATATACTAAAGGAAAATTATACTATGGATCCAAACGATTTGAAAAAAAAGATTACAAAAAAATCTAAAGTGATTATACCAGTACATCTGTACGGAAACGTAGCATATATGGATCAAATAATTGAGATAGCTAAAAAAAACGGCTTAAAAATTATTGAAGATGCTGCACAATCTTTAGGTTCTACGTATAGAGGAAAACATACAGGAACATTTTCTGAACTAGGTTGTTACAGTCTATATCCTGCTAAGGTTATGACTGCAGGAGAAGGGGGATTTATTGTAACTAATTCTAAAAAGCTTTTTGATAAATTACGTATGATCCGAAATCATGGTATGTTACATGGTTATGATACCAGGATTTTTGGATTGAATTTGCGTCTACCTGAAATTAGTGCAGCGATTGCGAAAATACAAATCAAAAAATTACCAAGTTTCTTAATTAAGAGAAGAAAAAATGCTAGAATTCTTTCAGAGTTGATTTCAGATCTAGATATTAAAATACCAAAAGAAAGAAAAAATGAAAAAGTTAATTGGTACCTGTATACAATTGAAACAAATAATCGAGAACAGGTATTGAAAAAATTAAATTCTAAAGGAATTGGTGCAGCTGCTTACTATCCTATTCCTGTACATAAAACTCCCTTTTACAATAAAAAAATAAAATTACCATCTACAGATTGGGCTGCATCTCATGTTTTATCATTACCAATTCATCCTTTAGTTTCTCCTAAAAATATTGAATTTATAGCAAAAACTGTTCGTGAATCCTTGACAAGATGAACATTATAGAAAATATTTTTGGTGAAGTCTGTAAAACTCTATTTCCCATTCATGAGGAAGTATATTTAGGAAATTCAAAATCTTCGATTTCGATATGTACTTTATCAAGCATACATTTGTTGAAAGATATTGCAAATTCAGAATTAATGAATAATATAGCCTTAGTTGGAAGACTACTTTCTGAAAATAAAGGAATTGATTCAATTATTCGTTACGTTAATTCAAATCCTTTCATGAAAACAATAATTCTTTGCGGACAAGAAGTCTTGGGTCATAAACCAGGATATTCACTATTAGCTTTATACAAAAATGGTATAGATAGTACTGGTAGAATAATTAATTCATCTAGTCCTGATCCAGTTCTTAATGTTTCATCAAACGAGGTCCAAAAATTTCGAAGTAAGGTTAGAATAATTAATAAGATTGGGGTCACAGACTTGGAAGAAATTACAAATTTAGTACAATCAATTAAAGACTAATATCCATTTCTTTGTCTATCTCTATTTATTTCGTTTTTTCTTTTGTATTCATCTAGAATAGCATCAGGAGTTAACTTCAACTCCAGTGATGCTTGGACTACAAAATGCCATATATCGATTAACTCCTCTCTTGCTTCTTCTTCATTAAATTTTGTAGGTTTCTTCCACCACTTCCAATTAGTAGTTCGTTGTAATTCAACTGCTTCATGAATTATAGCAGTACATAAAGCGGCTATCCGTCCTTCAACATCACTTGGATATCTATTAAGATTCATCATGTTTTCAAGACCCTTTTGAAGAGCAAAAATAGAATCTAACCTGTCTTCCATAAAGACGGTTTTAATTTAACACCTATAACTTTTCAGAAACGAATCATTTTCTCATATTGGTTGACTCTTTCTAAAATTTGAGATTTTTTGAGATTCAATAAACCATCTAAACCATATTTTTCTACAACAAAAGACCCTAAAACATTGCCATAAATGACAGCTTTTTTAATAGTTGAAAGATTTACATTTTTTTTACTTGCTAAATAACCTATCATAGCCCCTGCAAATGAATCTCCTGCACCTGTGGGATCTACTATATCTTCAAGTGAAAAAGCAACTGATGGAAAAATTACATCATCATAAAAAAGAAGAGAACCATGTTCTCCTTTTTTTATAACTACATATTTTGCCCCCCAACTCATCATCTTTTTTGCACATTTTATCAAATTGTGTTCTTTTGTTAGAAGTTTAGCTTCTTCATCATTAATTACCACTGCATCTACTGCTTTAATCATTTTAATTACTGAAGGCTTTTTGTTGGCAATCCAAAATTCGATAGTATCACACATAGAAAATTTAACTTTATCAAATTCCTTAATCAAAGCAACATTTTGTTCAGGATCATTATTTGCAAGATACACATATTCAGATTTTCTATATTCCTCAGGTACTTTGGGTTTAAAATTTCCTAAAACGTTAAGTTCAGTTTTAAGTGTGGTTCTTATGCTTAGAGTTTCATCATACTTTCCATCATAACGAAAAGTCTTTCCATCTTTAACAGTAAAACCTCGTAGATCAAGATTTTTCAAAAGAATGCTATGATATTTTTTTGGGAAATCTTTTCCTACTACAGCAATAAGACCAGGCTTTACAAAATAACTTGCTGATATACTAGCATATGTTGCTGCACCACCTAATACTCCCTTTAACACTTTATTTGGGGTTCGTATTGTATCAAGAGCTGTTGAACCAAAAACTGTTAACACAATTTTCTCAAACTAATTTTGATGTATAAATTCTCTTGCTTGGTCATCAGAAGGATAGTAGATGAAAGGAATTTCTATTGAAGTAAAAAAAATATCATATTTTGTAATTCCACTAATTTTTACTGATGATGACTTGTACTCTTGAATTTCATCATCTTCAAGATAAGTTCCCTTAACAGTTGTTTTACTCAAAGAAGGAAGAACAAAGGGCTCAAGTACTCCCTCAGCAATTTTTGTATCCTCAACCATAATGGTAAAGTCAGTTTCCCCAGCATTTAGTATTAACAAAGAAGGATTGCTAAATTGTAATTGTATATTATAGATTGAACCGGAATTATTTTTTTCCAAAAATTCGTTTTCAGTAACAATAACTCCAATATGAGATACTGCAATATATTGAGAATATCCAAAAATACCTACTACTGCCAAAAATAATACTATCAGCATGGCTTTCCTAGAGGCTCTCATAAAATACCTTTCAGAAATTAGTTTTTTAATACAAGAGGAAAAAAAACCCTATAACATGTGTAAAAGTTTTGATATCTTCTTTAAGCTACTTAGAGCTAACAGAATAAATCAATTCTTACCTCAAAAAATTAGATGGCAAAAATAAAGCTGAAATTTGGAGAAAATGAAATTGAGATTGAATCTAGGGATTTTTATGTTGATAACAAAACCTTAGGTGATGTTATTGATAGTGTTACAATGCATATGGAAGAAAATAGAGCTAGAATAATCTATGACGAAAAACCCTCAGAACAACAAATTAAAAATCAAAATACTTACCAATCAAATGTAAACTATTTGAGAACACTTGAAAATGCTGAAGTATATGAACCTGAGTTTAATGCTCCGATGTCTATATTTGCTGATGAGATAAAAGATAAGATCCATTTCTTAGAAAAGAAATCATTTTTTAATCAACCAAGAACCGTATCTGATACAGTAAGTGAACTTAGAGAACATGGTTGGTCTGCAAGCCCACTTCTTGTATCTAAAATACTTTCTAAGATGGCATTCAATAAAGAAATTTTAAAAAATTCTCAAGATAATAGGAGCTATTATCTGGCAAAAGAAGCTCTATTAACTACTTAGATTTATAATTGCAAATTTTGCAATCGTCAAATACATCTCCTTCTAAATGATCAAAGTGTGTGTTACATTTCTTACATGTATGATGCATATCAAAATAACCATCATTTTCAACATTGCCTACCCCATTTGATTCAAGCTCAGTACTTTTACACTTGATGCAATGGCAACCACATTCCATAAAATCAATTTCTAGTGTATCCAATAATGTATGTATAGTTGTGGGGTTCTTCAAGAAACAGTGGCTAAAAAAAGAGAAATACCACTAGAAATTGATGATCATTTTAAGTTATTTGGAAAAGAACCATGGGAAGTTGACTATGGTGAAAAATGCCCTATATGCAATGTAAGAATAGATGAATATGGATTTTGTTCATGTGGTTCTAGCGGGGATTAATCCTGTTTTTTAATTGGAGTCCAATAATTATAGCAATTCCAATAAAAAGTGGAGATAATATTGGAAATTCTGGTACCACCGTAGTTCCTATGATTTGTATTGTTCCAGAAGTTTCTGGTCTGATGTTTAACCACGCATGAGTTTGATTTGAAAAAAATTCATGTTTTAAAATTTTTTGATCATTAAGATAAACTTCATAGGGACTCCACAGAAGATCTAAAGGAACAATTAATGTTATCAATTGATTATCTTCTTCAACGTCAAAGCTAATACTTTTTGTAGATTGATCAAAATTTAATGAAGAAATATCTGTTAGTGATCTAATTCCTACAATAAACTTTCTATCTTCCCACTGGACTTCATTTGTGTTGGTTGGTTGATCTAGAGCATATTCAATAATAGCACTACATCCATGACAGGTAATACCCTTAGCATTTTGTAACATAACTGGACTATTATTTACATAAACTAGATCTAAACCTTCGGGAAGAATGAACGTCGTAGTTTGTAAGTAAAGGAAATCCCAAGTCCACATACCATCTTTTACAAATAGTACATCATCTAAATCATATTCTATAATTACATCCTCCTCTGATGAAAAAATTGTAATCCCTGTTGTACTTTCAATCCCTGTAGTTCCATATTCAACGTCATTTCCTTTGATATCAATCACTTTTAGATTTGATAGTGTTCCTTCAATCGTGTTGATTTGTACAACGTTTTTGCTATCTCGAATTTCATGAAGAACATGAACTTCACCTTGTTCATTTATTGTGATTTTAACTAATTTTTGGTCAGCAGGGTCTCCTAGGGTAATCTGAGCTGAAACTAGAGGAATAGATGAAATGAGAACCAACGCTATTAATGAGCAAAAAATCTTCTTCAACAGGATCGCCTATTCAATACTAATACGAAGCATTTTTGCTTCCTCAAAAGGACAATCATTTTCATCTTTTTGAAGATTTACTATTTTATCAGCAATCCCCATTCCTTCAATTACCTCTCCAAAGGCCGTATATTGTCTATCAAGAAATGTACTATCAGTTGTAACTATGAAAAACTGAGAACCAGCACTATCAGGATCCATTGCTCTTGCCATTGAAACTACACCGCGTAGATGTGATCTGGGATTAAATTCTGCCTTTATAGTATATCCAGGACCACCTATCCCCCACTTTCTCTTATCTGGCTGCTTTGAATTAGGATCTCCTCCTTGAATCATGAATCCAGGAATTACACGGTGAAATAAGGTACCATCGTAAAAACCTGATTTTGCCAATTTTATAAAATTCCTTACAGTTTCAGGAGCAATATCTGGAAATAAATTTAAGACAATTTTTCCATGAGTAGTTTCTATAACTGCTTTGGTCACTTTTTGAATTATTTTCAATTTTATCATAAGAGTCTTTGGAATTTTTTGTAGGTAACACACAAATAAAGAATTAACATTCTTTACGACGAGATTTTAGAAATAATACAAATATTTCTTAGTCTAATTTTACGCATGATCTAATATTGATCCCTGAAATTTATACATATACGAAATCATACAGAAAAAAATAGTCTTATATAGAACAACTAAAAATTAGTATCCGTGAATCGCACAAATCAAAGTACGATTATTAAACAAGCCATCAATTCTTATCTTGACAAAGGCCTTACTGATAAGCAAGACATTTACAGCAAAGTCGTAGAAGAATTAGGTGTACCAAGACCAACTGTCAGAAGAGTTGCAAGAGATCTAAGAAATGAGCTTGTAGAAAAAATTCAGATTTTACAATCAGAGATTCCAAAACCAACTGGAACTTATACTGAAGTTATTGCAGAAAAGTAAGGATAAAAAGCCTGGATTTCCATTTTTTCTTCTTATACCTTAATATCAGAAATTAATTTCAACATTAACTGTTATATTCTAGAATTTTTTGAGTTAGATTATGGGATACTTCCGGAACCATCTAGCTACCTTGATTATGGGTGTTTTCGCTGCTATTCTAACTGGATTATGGCCTGTACTTGTTGATATTGCACCAGTTCTTAATTTTGTCTTCATAATGGCTATTCCTATTGCATGGTTTATCACATTCATGTGTTGGATTGTTCAAAAGGGAACAGATTATTCACACAAGTATAGTTCTGGCAATGTAAAAAAAAACCACAATAATCCACAATCCACAGTCATAAAATACACCTCAGATGGGAAACAAGTTACTACAAGTCAAATAAACGAAGCAAAAACAGAGCTAGGTAACAACCTTGATGAATTAAGACATTCTGTAAAACTAAAAGATAGTGAGATAGAAAGACTCAATCAAGAGATAGCAAACCTACAAACAATGGTACAAATTGAATCACTCAAATCTGAACTTGCTAATCTTAAGATGCTAGCATCTAAAGAACACACAAAGCGTAAAACAAAGAAAAATTAGTCTTAACTACAATTTTTACAATGATGTATTTCATGGCTATTTTTGCAGCTGGGGCAGCTTACGGCACCACCAAAATGACATTTACACTCACAAGAATCTTTTGAGATATCTTCTACCATCTATCTAGAATAACTCATACGTCATCTTAATATTTGTCTATTTAAGAATAAGTTTGAGATGTATTGCTATCAATTAGGAGCAAATTTTATAAATTTATGTTTAAGGAGAATAAATCATGATAAATAATAAAATAGTTATTGGATTTCTTTCAGCAATAGTTATTCTGACATCTTTGATGTCAATTTCTATTCCATTTGCAGAAGCTCATCCACATACTGGAATCGTTCAAACTGATAATCATACTCATGAACCAATTACTGAAATAATTCCACTTACCGATGGAATTGGAATTGAAAAAACAGTTCTTTTTATGCATGCTCCTGCAGATAATACATTACCATGGGGATTTGTTGAAGGAAAAATTGCAAATCACGTATTAGATTATCCTGTAATAATACAAATTTACGATGAAGATGGAGAAGCAACTCACTTTGCTCAGACTAATGTTGAAGATGATGGTTCTTACGAATATCGATTTAGAGTAAGGAATGTAGACAATGATAAAGTAATCAATATTTTTGAAGGCGATTATATCGTGAAAATTTTCAAGGTAGTATATCTTGGAACTAATTCTAGTCAAGTTTAGAAGCAAGAGCTAGTGTATTATCAACTAATTCTCTCATTTTGATTTTCGCTTCATCATCTGATACTTTTCCATCTTTTAGCATATCTACAGTCATAAAAACTGCTTTTGGATTGGTAATTACGTGAAAATATGACATAAGTTGTGTTAGGTGGGTTTGAACAGCAATAAAACCAATATTTCCTGAAGCTAGGATTGCCAATCCCGCAATTTTACCTTCAGTTTCTTTATAGTTAACATATTCAAAGAGATTTTTTAATGAAGAACTAAAAAATGAATTGTAAATTGGCGTTCCAATCAGCCAAACATCAGCCTCAGTAATATCTTTGGTTGCCTGTTTAGTAATGTCACTATAATTCCCATCAGGTCCTTCATAACAATCAATTTTATTCTTTGAAAGATTGATAAATTTAGTATCTTTATTTTTTGATTTTGCATAATCATAGATCTCTTGCATGATAATCTGCGTATTAGCTGTTTTTCTTGGGCTACCAGAAATTACTATAACCTTCATTAGACTGTTGACAATTTTTAGTGTATTTAAACCAAAACTTGGAAAAATCTAATTTTAATTAAAATCAATAAAGCGGGCTTGGAGGGCTTCGATCCCTCGACCTGTAACTTAGGAGGCTACTGCGCTGTCCATGTTGCGCGTCAAATGATGACTCTGCGCTACAAGCCCAGCAAAAAACATGCAAGTAATTATTTAAGCGTAATCAAGATTTGCTTTAATCAATTCATGGATATTATTCCAACTAGAGTTTTGTTTTTTTTCCCATTTTTCATAAAACACCACATCCTTAAGTTCAAGTCTAGGAAGCCATTTCGAAGTTTCAAGATCTGGTCTTGGTGCAAATTCAGAAACATGACCTAAGCAAACATACGCAACAGGTATTACATGGTCAGGAAGCTCTAATATCTTTTTGAGCGATTCATTAGACAAAATACTTACCCAGCCCAATCCAATTCCTTCTGTTCTTGCTGCCAACCACAGATTTTGAACGGCGCAACATACACTGTAAATTCCTGTCTCTGGAATACTAGATTTTCCTATTACAAACGGTCCAAATCTAGATGGATCGTATGTAACGCAAACATTGAGCGGCGAATCAAGTATTCCTTCTAATTTGAAAGAAAGGTATTTTGATTTTCGAGGTTCCTCTACAAATTGTGAAGAGCGTTCTCGTTCAATTTCAAATGACTCTTTAATTTTCTTTCGTGTTTCATAATCTTTTATCAATATGAAATTCCAAGGCTGAGAAAATCCCACCGAAGGTGCATGATGAGCAGCATTTAGGATTCTAGATAAAATTTCGTCGTCTATAGGCCTAGATGTAAAATGTGAACGGACATCTCTTCTTGAAAAGATCGCCTTGTAAAGACCATTTTTCTCTTCATCAGAAAAATCTACATTCATACATTTTTGCTTAATCTCTGTTTTATCATGTTTTCTTTTGTTAAACGTTAATAATGTCTCCAAAAAGTCTTGTAGGTCACGGGCCGATGGTCTAGCTTGGTTAGGATACTGCCTCGACACGGCAGTGGTCGAGAGTTCAAATCTCTCTCGGCCCATCTTTATTTAACCAAAAAACAATTATCCCATATAACTCTGAAATTCTTTTTCAACTAAGCTCCAGGCTGTTTCAGCTGTGATGGATCCTTTAACACTATACTTGACTGATTCGCCCCTGGTTATTGATAGGTATTCTTGAGCATTGGCATCAGATAAAACTAATTTAAAAATACTTTTTAGTGGAATTTCAGAACCTGGATAAAATGCTGCTCTGCCAGGCATTGCAATATCTTCAGTTGAATATTGACCAGTGCCAATTAATCTATCGTTGGCGTATAGTTCGTATGAAATAATTGCTACAGTGAATGTTTTATCACTAGGATTTTTTACAAGAAATGTTATTTCTAATTTAGCTTGATTTTCAATACTGTTAACATCTATAAGTTCTACATTAGACAATTTAATTTCTACCTGTTCTAACTCAGGATTATCAAGACTTGCATAGTATACAATTGCGCCCATAATTACTAGCAATCCTCCTATTGCTGCATAAAGAACCATTTTACCTTGTAATAGTGACAAATCATTGAGTTGACAAACTGAACAACTAAAAAACTTTGTCAAGAGTCAAATAGATAATATTGCTTGTTAAACTCTGATTTAAAGTGGCAATAGAGCAGGCAATTATAACTTGGATCCATCTTACATCCGCAGCAATTTGGGTAGGAGGTTCTTTATTTATTGGAGCAGTCCTTGCACCCATTCTAAAAACAATGTCCTATTCGCTTGAAGAACGATTACAAATGATGATACGGGTAGGAAGAAGATTTAACAAAATTGCCATACCCTCTTTAATTATTTTAATTGGTACAGGAATATACAATTCATATTCATTTTTTAATAATTTTGAACTTTTGTTTTCAACTAGTTATGGAAATTTACTAACCATTAAAATAATTCTTGTAATGGCATTAATTATTACTTATATTATTCATGTTAGAATAATTAGGAAAGATATTGAAGAACAAATTATGTCTAAAAAAATGTCAGAACAACAAATAAAAAAACTACGTTCAAAGATAATAATTCTTGGTGAAATCATCGTAATTATTTCAGTTGGGATTTTGTTTATGGCCGCTTTATTGAATAGCAGTATCTGAATTTCCTATAATTCTCACTTCAAAGCCATCATCTAGTTTACCTATTCCATATTTACAACCTGTAATTTTTGAGGTAACATACAAGTTAGTTTCTAAATGCTTTGTAATTTCTTTTATTCTGTAAAACGATGTTTCATTAACCAAACTTGCAGGCAAAACAAGCATATCAGAAAGATGGTTATCAGCTCCCAAATAACATCTTATGAAATTTTTTGAAATACTTTTAGCAAGTTCTGCAGTTGTATCTGTCAAACCATCAGAACCTACTATAGAATTTGAATCGTGAGCGTATACTAACATACTACCTCCCTTGTTTAACGCTGTCTCTTTTTTTATTTCTGATTCTACTGATAAATTAGCATCTTTCAAAAGATTCTCAGCTTCTTGTACCTCATTTTTTATTCTATCTAATGACAAATCTGAATATGAACAAAAAAGTTTTACAGATTTGGTTTGTCTTTGAGTAAGTGAAATAGGTTTTAGTTTTTCAGAGGGATAAACTTCTAACTCTACTAGTCCTCCACCTCTTGGATAATAACCCCTCTTTTTAATCTCCATTGAAAAATTAATTCCCATTCTAGAGTAGGCTTCCTTCAAAACATATTTTGTATAATTGCTTGTTGGGCTCCACGGAACATCTGTTCCGCCAATTATTGATAACTTTAAGCTCTTTTTTGAAATAGAAATAGCAGGAATTAGAACCTGCAGAATAAGTGAAATACTTCCCGCAGTACCAATATTTTCATCTATTGTCTTACTTTCTACATTTTTTGGAATAAACTTGATAGCTGTTGATCCAACATTCAATCCATCTACATCAGCATTACAAATTTTTGCTAGCAGTTTAATTGCCGTTAAATGTTGAGGTCTTAACCCTGGAATTTTTCTTTTTTTTCTAATATTTTCAATAAGGATTGGCTTTTTTGTTATGCTGGAGAGAGTAACTGCACTTCTAACAATTTGTCCTCCTCCTTCACCATATGATCCATCAATTTTTAAAAAATCCATAAAAGAATATCATCATCTACTCCTTATGATAGTTTTTTAAAGAATATGCCAGAAATGGCAACATGAACGGTCTTTTAATTGGAAGATTTCAACCATTTCACCTCGGTCATATTGAAGCATTAAGATTTGCATTATCGCAAGTTGATAATCTTTGGATCGGAATTGGGAGCTCAAACAAACCAACCGAAAAAAATAATCCATTTACTGCAGATGAAAGAAAGGAGATGATTTTATCATCAATTGATAATTCAATTTCTAGTCGAATTCAAATTTACTATATCCCTGATTTTGAAAATCATAAAAAGTGGATAGAAAACATAGATTCGATTGTACCACATTTTGGGGTAATTTTTACAAATGATGAATTGACTCAATCTCTTTACTCCAAACGTGGAAAAAAAATTTCTTCAGTACCATTCAGAGAACGAGAAACTCTTTCAGGTACTAATATCAGGGAAAAAATTATCAGCGATCAAAATTGGCATGACCTTGTACCTGAAGGAACAAAAACTGTGTTGCAAAAAATCGGTGCTAAAAACAGATTAAAAATTCTTTAATTTTAAATAAAGCACCTATTGAATACCTTGTCAGGCGAAATTATTGGAATATTTAGTGATGTTACCTGGACCAACCAATGTACCTGAAAGGGTAACCCGAGCAATGTTTACTCACATGATAAATCATAGGAGTTCTGATTTTGTAGAATTATATGAAGATGCTGTTGAAAAAACAAAAAAAATTTTTCAAACCAAGGGAGATGCAGTATGTCTTTCAGCATCAGGAACAGGTGCTGTTGAAGCAAGCGTTGTAAATCTAATAAAAAAAGATGATAAGGTAATAATTCCTGTAAATGGAGAATTTAGTGGCAGACTAGCACAGATGTTAGAATGGGCAGGTGCTAATGTTATTAAACTCGAAACCCCTCCAGGAGAAAATTCAAGCTTTGATTCAGTTAAGGAAGCATTTGATAACAATAAAGATGTAAAGGCATTCTACTGCGTGTGGAATGAAACTTCTACTGGAACCATGATAAAATATCTTGATAAAGTAAAAGATCTTACATCACGAAATGATTCTTACTATGTTGTTGATGGTGTCTCAATTGTAGGAGGAGAGGAACTCAAAGTAGACAAATGGGGAATTGATATTGCTATGACTGGTTCTCAAAAAGCTTTTGCTGCTCCTCCAGGTATTTCACCAATAGTAGTAAATGCAAGAACCAAAAAATACATGATGGAAAATCCTCCAAAGACGATGTACTTCAACTTACCAAGATATTTCAAATATTATGATGAATCAAAACACACACCATTTACTCCCGCTTTACCATTGCTGTATGCTTACCGTGAAGCTCTTGACATAATGTTAGAAGAAGGACTAGATGCAAGAATTAAACGACACAGAATCTGTTCAGGTGCACTTTATTCTGGATTGAGTGCTATTGGATTAACCCCATTTGCAAAAGAAGATTCAAGGTCCACTGTAGTTATTGCACTAAACTATCTAGAAGGATTAGAAGATAACACTTTTCGAAATACACTAGCCAAAAAATTTCGAGTTTTAGTTGCCGGAGGTTTTGGAAATCTAAAAGGTAAAGTTTTCAGAGTTGGTTGTATGGGGGAGGTTCATAGATATCATGTTATGAGAACAATATCTGCAATTTCGTCGACTCTTGATATGATGGGTTACAAAACAAACACAGCAGATGCTCTAAAAACTGCTGAAGAAAAACTCAAGGATCTCTAAAAATCATGTTAACTTAATATAAGGAAATTCGAAGAGCGATCACGTTGACTTTCAATAAAGGTTCATTAATCTTAGTAGACTACACTGCAAAAGTAAAAGACACTAATGAAATTTTTGAAACAACAATCGAAGCTGAAGCAAAAAAACACTCACTTCATGATACTAACATAAAATACCAACCAAAACTTGTTTCGGTAGGCGAGTCATGGGTAATAAAGGGACTTGATGAGGCCTTAGCTAATTCAAAAGTTGGTGATAAAACTACCGTTGAAGTTACACCAGATAAGGGGTTTGGAGAAAGAGATCCAGGGAAAGTTAGAATGATTCCTTTGCGAAAACTAGGAGAAGATGCTGATAAGGTCTCAGTTGGAGATACAATAGAAATTGATGAGAAAAAAGGAATAATACGTTTTATTGGCTCTGGAAGAGTACAAGTTGATTATAATCATAGGTTTGCTGGAAAAACAATTCTTTATGATGTTAACATCCTCAAGTCTTTAGAAACTGACGACGAAAAAATTAAAGGAATTCTAAAACGTCATATTCCCGTTGAAGATTCAAAATTAGTTTTCACAAAAACTGGAAAATCCCTTGATATCAATATTCCTGAAGAATTATTTCGTGCTGATGGATTACAAATTATGAAACATTTCATGCAATCAGATATTTTCAAATTTGTTCCATCTTTAGAAAAAATTAACTTTTTAGAAACTCATCTAAACAAATCCTCTGAAACCCAAATGAAAGAAGATACCAAACCTACAAAAACAGAAAAACCAGTTGCACAAAAAGCAGCTTAAGCTAAAGAACCTTAGTGCTTTTTGCAAGTGCAATTGCCTTTTTTGGTGTCATGTTAACTTCTTTTAGAATAGTATATCTCTCTGGTCTCAAATCTTGAGCAATTGTCATAGCTTTTGCTAATGTTTCTGGCTTTAGACCAATTTCTTTTGCAGTAGTTGGAGCGCCTAAATTTTTTAATGTCTTGACAATTTTTTTCCAATCCTGACCTTGTAGCTTTGCCATCATTATTGCACCTAGTCCACATTTTTCACCATGAAGACCAACTCCTGGAGCAAGTCTATCTAATGCATGTGAAAATAAATGCTCTGCACCGGAACAAGGTCTACTACTTCCAGCAATACATGATGCAACTCCAGCACTAATCAACGCCTCAACTATAACCCTAACATCAAGTCCCTTTTTAGCATAAATATCAGAATTTTCCATCAAAATTTTTGCACTCATAGAAGCAAGATTAGCTGAATATCTTCCAAAATATTCACCTGTTTTATCTCGTCCAAGCTCCCAATCTCGAACAGCAACTATGTTTGCAAGCAAATCACCACACCCACTCGCAAGCAATTTTTTCGGAGCTTTTTTTATAATGTCAATATCAACAAATACACCTAGTGGAGCCGTAGCTACAAGTGAATGTGGTTTATCTCCACGAATTGATACAAACGGACTAGCTATACCATCATGAGAAGCAGCAGTCGGAAGACTAACAAATGACTTTTTTAGATTAAATGCAATCATTTTTGCTATATCTACTGATCTTCCTCCACCAATTCCAATTATGAGGTCACTATTGTCTTTCTTTACATTTTTTTCAATTTCTTTAATAGAACTAATTTCATTATTTTTTGCAATATGCCAAACATATCGAATTTTTGATAAAGTAAGAGCACATTCAATTTTTTTCTGAATAAATTTTTTTACGTGAATTCCAGAAACTAAAGATACTTTTTTTGGATTATTAAGCGATCGAAGAAATTTGCCAAATTCACTGATATTTTTTTCTCCTACTACAATTAGCCTTGGCAGCTCCATAGTATGTGACTGAATATGATTCGTCTTTTTTATCACTCCTTATCACTCTGACCAGCAAACAAAAAGTTATTTAAAAGGGTGTTGTACCTTTCATATTATCTCTAATAGGTGTCTTTTTGTCGAATAACGTTGAAGAAAAAATACTACATGGAACTACCACAGTAGGTATCAAAGCCAAGGATGGCGTTGTGCTTTGTGCAGATATGAGAGCAAGCGCAGGCTATTTTATTGCAAATAATAACACAATGAAAATTCAACAAATAGATGACCATGCAGGAATGACCATGGCAGGAGGAGTTGCTGATGCACAAAACATCACCGATATTCTACGATATCATGCAAATCTACATAGAATTCAAAAAAACGAACCAATTTCCATCAAATCTTTAACCAGACTCACGTCACTTATTTTCCATCAAAACCGTGGTTATCCATTTATGGCTGACATTTTAGTTGGTGGTTACGACAAACAAGGACCAGCATTATTCAATATAGACATGTTTGGTTCTGTTGAAGAAAAGACCTACGTGACAACAGGCAGTGGTTCTCCAGTTGCTTATGGTCTATTAGAAGAAGAATATCGTGATGACCTTAATGTAGAGGATGCAAAGGTAATAGCACTACGTGCTGTAAAAGCAGCTATTATCAGAAATATTGGAACAGGTGATGGAATCAATGTTTCAATAATTGACAAAGATGGATTCCGTCTATTATCTAAAGAACAAAAGAAAGCCATCATTAACCTTTAGTGATTTAATGCAAAGAAAGCAACAACAGAAAGAATTACCTCCAGGCCAAAGTATTATGGCATCAATACTGCAAAGTATTCCCAGAGAAGCAAATGTTACAAAAATTGATTACGAAGGTCCAAGAATTGCGCTTTATACAACATCTCCTAGGTATTTGATGGAACACAATGAAATCATTTCAAATCTTGTTAATGTTATTAAAAAAAGAATTGTAGTCCGAACCGATGAGTCTATAAGAAAATTAGAAGAAGATGCAAGAAAAATTCTCACTCAGTGTATTCCTAAAGAAGCCAATCTTCAAGGAACTTTCTTTGATACTGCAACAGGTGAAGTATCCGTAGAAGTAAAAAGGCCATGGTTATTACAAAAAAATGCAGAAGCCTTCAGCCATGCAGAGGTTACAGAAAAAACTGGTTGGAAGCTTCGTGTTCGTAAAGCAACTACTAACCCATCAAGCACAATTCAAGCCATAAACTACAATCTGAAGATTTCATCTGCTGATCGAGGAAAACAACTCAAGCAGGTTGGTGAGAAAATCTTCCGTCCAAGATTAACTCAAAAATCTGAAGTTTCCTTATTGACGCTAGGTGGATTTGGTCAGGTTGGACGTTCTTGTATGCTTTTAACAACTCCAGATAGCAAAATTTTGATTGATTGTGGAATCAATCCAGGAGCAAGAAGCCCAATGGATTCTTTTCCAAGACTTGATTGGGCGAACATAACTTTGGATGATCTTGATGCAGTTGTGATAGGTCATGCACATCTTGATCATACTGGATTTTTGCCTGTTTTATGCAAATATGGTTACAAAGGTCCTATCTATTGTACAGAACCCACCCTCCCTATGATGAATTTAATTCAGCTTGATGCAATCAAAGTAGCTTCAGCACAAGGAAGAACTCCCATGTATGCAGACAGAGATGTGAAGCAAATAATGAAACAAGCAATAACTATTCCATATGGAACAGTTACTGATATTTCTCCTGACATTAAACTCGTTTTAGCAAATGCAGGACACATACTGGGTTCAGCCCTTTGTCACTTCCATATTGGAAATGGCGATCATAATTTTGTTTATTCCGGAGACCTCAAATTTGCAAAAAGTATTCTATTTGAGAGTGCAAGTTGGAATTTTCCAAGAGTTGAGACATTACTAATTGAAAGTACCTATGGAGCAAAAGAAGACATTCAAGCTAGTAGGCAAGAAGTTGAATCTTCTTTTCTCAAATCTGTTAACTCGATATTAAAAGATGGAGGCAAAGTTCTCATTCCAATTCCAGCTGTAGGTAGAGCTCAAGAAATTATGATGGTAATTGATCAATACATGAAATCCGGAGAGATGGTAGAGGCTCCAGTTTTCTATGAGGGAATGATTGCCGAGGCATCAGCGATCCACGAAGCATATCCTGAATATCTAGCTCGAGAACTAAAACAGAGAATTTTAGAAACTGATGATAATCCATTTGATTCTGAATATTTCACAAACGTAGAACATCCAGATGCAAGAGAGGAGCCATTACGTGAAGGAACTCCCTGTATTATCATTGCTACATCAGGAATGTTAGAGGGTGGACCTGTACTCGAATACTTCAAAAATATCGCTCCTGATAAAAAGAACAAAATTTTATTTGTTTCTTATCAAGTTAATGGAACACTTGGACGAAGAGTTCTAGAGGGTGCAAAACAAGTATCACTGATAGGTAGAGAAGGTAAAGTTGAAGTTGTTACTATAGAATGTGGAATAGAAAGACTAGATGGATTCAGTGGTCACAGTGATTATAACCAATTAATTTCCTTTGTCCATAAACTAAGACCAAAACTTAGACGAGTTCTTGTGAATCATGGAGAAAGAAGAAAATCTGAAAATCTTTCAATGTCTATTCGTCGAATGCTTAGAATACCGACTCATTATCCACAGATTCAAGAAGCTATAAAATTATTTTAAATCGTAATCTGGTTTCCAGATCTTTACCCCAGGTGGAGTAACAATAATTCTTTCTTCACCCAAGCGAGCAATATCTGCATTAGAATTTTTTGCAATTGTGTAGAGTTCTTCTACAACTTTGCGTAACTTATCTACATCCTTTTGTGCCAAAGGAGTAACTCTCAAAATTAGTATCATTTCTTTTTTTATGTCCTCTTTTATTGTGTGAATATCACTGGGATCTCTTATCGTAATTGCCTTGAGATAGGTAGGGTTCTCTTGTTTTTGCATCTAGTGAAAGATGCGATCTACTCCTTCAAAAAGTCTTGCATGTCAAGAGTCGTTCACACACTAGTCATTACGCCTAAATTCTATATTTCACGTATGCTAGTTCTTCAATAGCCTTAGCGAGGATTTCAGTTTTTTTGCCATTTAGTTCAGTAATCACAATACTTGATTCAGATTTTGGTGCATCTGAATAACGTAATGTGATTTGTGCGGCAAAATCCAAATAGTCCCCATTATTTTTTCCCCGCAAAATAGAAACTGGTCCAACATGATCACGAGCTTCGAATAGAACGTCATCAGGTAGAGCAAGAGACTTTATCATTTCGTTTTCATTATGATTTCGTCCAACAACTAACTTTGTGGATTGATCTAATCTAAAATGTCTTCCAATCTTTAATAAATCAATATCATTTGTAGTTGGCGTTTCAATGTGTCCAAAGAGATCCTTTGCTCTTAATGAAAAAGCAGGATCTGTAAGTAAGCAACCGCCACCAGCATTAGGAGGATCTTCTATTCCATACTCTTTTGCAAGCTCTAGCTGTCCTTTTCTTGATCTACCACTAATCATTCCTAAATTCTCTCGTTTGATCAGACCATTTTCTTCTGGTTCTGTTTTTGCTAATAGTGCTGCAGATAGTGGTCTAACAATTTTTCCTTTAAGATCTGATTCTTTTTCAATTGTTCTCAAAGCTGGACCATGTTGACTCATTGGTCTTTGTCCTAAAACTTCACCTGAGATTATAAACTCTGCTCCAATTTCTTCCATATGTTTTTTTGCAGCTTTGAACATCATCGTACGACAATCAATACATGGATTCATACCAGAACCAAAACCATGTTTAGGATTTTTTAACATCTCAATATACTCATCACCAAGATAAACTGTTTTTAGATCTACTCCAAGTGTATCAGCTCTTTCTCTAATTTCAAATCCACAACCTCTACCACAATCAAAATCACAAAAAGGCGTCTTTATTGCAACAGCAGAAACTTCAAAGCCTTGCTTTTGCATCATCTTTACTGCCAGTTGACTATCTAGTCCACCTGAGAGTAATGCAACTACCTTCTTTTTTTTCTCTGTATTTTCTGTCACAGATAGCAAAATCGATTTCCACTATACAAACTTTGCAGCAAACATAAATTTAGAAAAGTAATATTTTGTACAATGAACAATCGCAGAAAAAACCTTCTCAAATATTCTCAGAAAATAGAATGTGATACTGTAGTTGCCTTTGAGCCTGAGAATCTCTTTTACATGACTGGCTTTTGGGGTGAGGCTATAGGATTACTTGAGAAGGGAGGAAAAACTACGATAATCTCTCCAGAGCTTGAGGTGGGACGAGCAAAGTCTGAAAGTTCGGATTGTCAGGTAATTACCTCTGAGCGCGGCCAAGGCTTGATTTCTGAGCTTGTAAAAAAAATAAAAAACAAAAAGGTGTGCACCGACTGCCAAAACTATCAGATGATGGAATCTCTGAAAAAATCGGTTCCTAAGATAAAGCACTCTACAGAGCCGTTTTATGATGCAAGAATTATCAAAGATTCTCAGGAAATTGCTGTTCTTAAGAAGGCCTCAAAAATTATCGACGAAATGTTTGAGCTTTGTACTAGAAAAATCAAAAAAGAACAACGCGAGTCTGAATTACAAGCAATTTTGATGTCATATGCTATAGAGCATGAGATGTTTGATACTGGCTACAAATCAACTCTTAATCCTCTAATCATTGCAGGAGGTCCAAATGGGGCATTACCTCATGCCCAGGTGACCAAAAGAAAATTTGCAAACGGTGATCTTATCGTTGTGGATTTGACGTTACGATACAAGGGATATGTAACTGACTCTACTCGAACCTTTGGACTAGGTTCAGTTTCTTCTGAAGCAAAATCAGTATATGAGATTGTTAAAGAGTCACAGAAATTGGGTCTAAAGGCTGTAAAACCTGGTGCATCCTGCAAATCAGTAGATGATGCATGTCGAAATTATATTAAAAATCAAAAGTATGGCAAGTACTTTATTCATTCAACCGGCCATGGAATTGGTCTTGAGGTTCATGAGCTACCTAACATTAGTCCAAAAAGTACTGCAAAGCTTGCAAAGAACATGGCAATTACTGTAGAGCCGGGAATATACATTCCAAAAAAGTTTGGTGTAAGAATTGAGGACTCGTTAATTGTTCAAGACCGACCAATTCTATTACACAAATTCACAAAAGATCTAATTAAAATTTAAAAAAAGTATTATTTTAGATCGTAGCTTTTTCCATTAGTTTCTATTTCATACCGAAGTGCGGCTGGTAATTCCGCATATTTTTTCTCAACAAATATCTTGAGCTGGTCATCTGGAACTTGTACTGCTCGAAGTAATTTCCCTCGTTGATGTGCATATGCATTTTTCCAAAAGCCAGCTCCATCAAAGGTGCTAATTTTTGCCGATCTTTTAACAGTCAAACTATTCTTCTCTCAATTTCCTTTTTAATTAATTTAGCAATTTTTTCTTTGGTCTTCCATCCAGAAGCTAGCACTTTTTTAGAATCTACTATCAAAACCTCATTGTTTTCTGGATTTTTTCTATATCTAGGAGAACCAACATCATTAGCTACCATCAAATCAGCTTTACAATCTTTCATTTTTCTTCGAGCTTCATTTTCTAGCTCCTTTTTAGAAACTCTAGCCAAAGCCTTGAACCCAACTAGAAAAACATCTTTTTGCAGCTTTTTTACTTGATCAATAATTTTTGGAACTCGAGTAAGCTTTACAATCATTTTCTGATTTGTACTCTTAATTTTTGAATTACTTGGCTTTTCAGGAGTGTAGTCAGATGGTGCTGCTGCCATTATTACAATATCAAACTTTTTCTTCATCTCATTTTTTACAGCTAATAACATCTCTTTTGCAGTTTTAACACAGACAAGTTTTACTCCGCTAGGAGGTTTTTCTCGTCCTGGACCATACACCATAGTAACTTTAGCGCCAGCTGATATCAACTCACTAGCTAACAAAACACCAGTTCTACCAGTACTTTGGTTTGTTATCACTCTAACTGGATCTAAATATTCTATAGTTGGACCAGCTGTTATCAAAACTTTTTTTCCGTGTAAAACTGAAGAAAATCCAAATTTCTTTAAAACATGTTCTAACACATCTTCAGGTTCAGCAGCTTTAGCTTTTCCTTCTATCATATTTGGAGAAACAAAATCAATTTTTTTCTTCAAAAATGTAATATTTTTTTTCACAGCAATATTTTCATACATTGATTCATGCATTGCCAAACACATCACTAAAGGAATCCCAGATCCAAATCCTACTGTTAGAACTGTAGCTATTGGCGTATCATCAATTCCACTAGCAAGTTTTCCCAAAGTATTTGCAGTACATGGATATACAATAATTAAATCTGATTTTTTATAATCAGCTACTGCAATATGCTCTAGATTACCAGTTAATTTCGTTATGACAGGATTACCAGTTGCCCACTTGAAATATGCTGGCTGAATTAATTTAGTTGCAGCATCACTTGCAACACATGTAACACTAGCACCATGTCTCATTAGCAATCTAGCTAACTCAATTGATTTGTAGGCAGCAACACTTCCTGCAACACATAACACAATTTTTTTACCAGAAAGCTCAGCTCCATCAGAACCAACTATATCCAAAGAAGGATGTTTTGGTATTTTTCTAGCCAATTTCCTCTCGTAGTGCATCTAATTCAGACTTTTCCATTGAAAACCAGTTTTCTTTTCCAGGAAATCGACCAGATTCTACATCTTTTTTGTATAATTCTACAGCCTTTGTGATCTCTTTAGATAAAGAAAGATATCTTTTGACAAATTTTGGTTTTAGTTTATCATACATGCCTAGCATGTCATGAATTACTAGTACCTGTCCATCACAGTTCTTACCAGAACCAATGCCTATTGTAGGCACAGAAACACTCTCAGAAATTATCTTTGCTACCTCAGAAGTAACCATTTCTAGTGTAATACTAAACACGCCAGCCTCCTCAAGGGCTTTAGCTGATTCTATTAGCTTCTTTGCAGACTCTTTTGTTTTTCCTTGAACACGATACCCTTGAGATAACATTGTAGTTTGTGGTTGTAGTCCAATGTGACCCATTACAGGAATTCCAATATCTACAATAGCTCGAATAGTGTCAGCCATCTCAATACCACCTTCAAGCTTTACTGCATCTGCTCCTGCCTTGATTAATTTACCAGAATTTTTTATTGCATCTGAAACATTTGCCTGATATGACATAAACGGTAGATCCCCTACAACTAGAGCATTTTCCCTTGCACGACTCACTGCTTCAGTAAATATTTGCATTTGAGTCATTGTTACTGGAATCGTATTATCATATCCTAAAACAACCATTCCTGCACTATCTCCAACTAGTAAAATATCCACTCCAACTCTATCACATAGTAATGCTAGGGAATAATCATATGCTGTAACTACAGAAATTTTCTTACCAGCTACTTTTTTTGCAATAATATCTCTAGGTGTCTTATGCATGGGGCAATCTCCTAGAAAGATTCTTTTTTATTTCTAGAACGCAAGCTGCAAGATTTTTTTTGTTGTTAAATGGAGTTTTTTGAATTTTTTTTGATTTACATTCTAAAATTAGTCTATTGATCGCACGAACCACATTATCTACAATTGTAATATCAGCAGTCTTTGCAGTTCTAGATAGTGGATTAAGATCGAATGTGATCACCTTCTTTCCAGCCTTTTTTAGTGCTTTGGTGCGATCTCCGTCTTCCAAAGGAACTAAAACAACATCGGCTTTGTAAATTCCATTTTTATCTACAATTCTTCGTGCACTATCAAGACCTAAAATTCTTTTAGATGACTTTGAGTCTACACCTAGAATTTCTTTTGCACCAGCTTTTCTAAGAACATGAACAATGTTTTTCTTTCTTTTCTCGTTTGCATAAAACAAATTTATTTCAATTTTTGCATTAACTATTCCTGCAAGCTTTACAATTTCTCTAGGACACAATGCAGCTACATTTCCATTAACAGAAATTACAGGATAAGAAGCAGTAGCTAGCAAAAAAGCTGCAGCGTGTATTGCATTTTGTGCGTATTTTGAGGTCTTCTCACCTAGTAAATAATCAAATGCCTCACCTCTACCATGTGCCATCAAACCTTCTTTAGCTACAAGTCCATCATCAAATCCGTGTACAAGTCTTTCCCTAATATACAAAGACTTTGCGCGAGGATGACTTTTGGGAATTAAGGACATATCAATACACTAAAAATTATTTTATTGTTTTGTTATTCGGGCACCGGTATTATCAATTTTTGATGTGATAATAATGCCATCATCATATTTTTTTAGAATATCAATTACTCTATCCTTTTTATTTCTAGGTACTAAAGAAAATACAGTTTCACCAAACATAGCTACACCACAATTAATTCCATTTTTGTTTAGATCTTTAATCACTCTGGCCATCTTTGGAGTAATTACATTAACATATTTTGCAAATTCTAAAGACATATTTTGAAACTCAATAATGTTTTTTGATTTTTCAAGCTTGATGACCATCCTTCCCCCAAGTCCATTAATAAAAGGCAGTCTCTCACTGATAAAGCGCTTTGTAGAAATTGGTGAAAAACAAATTATTACTGCAGTATAGTTATCAGATTTTATTTTTTTAACTATTCCATGTCCAGGGGCTCCACCTTTTATTCTAATTTCAAATCCTCCATGGTATGAAGCTAAAACATCACCTAATCCAGTTTGACATTTTATCTCAGCTTCATGAGCAATTAATCCAACTTGTTCTTTTGAAAGACCAGTATCAAGTGCTTGGTTTAGTGCTAATCCAAGTGATAATGCAACTGCACCGCTACAACCCAAGCCATATCCTACAGGAACAGTAATGTTATGATCAACATCAACAAAAACATCTTTTCCTACTAAATCAAGAAATTTCTTTATGACATACTCAGAAACTTGAGCGTTATCTGTCTGGTAGCCTAAAATGTTTAGGTGAAAATTAGAAATGTCATATTCGGTTTTTTTTCTTACTCGTACAGTAGTTTTTACTCCTTTTTGAATTGAAAAGCCTGCACCTTGCGAGCCGAGCTCTCCTATGTTACTTTTCTTTTCAATCTCTGCTTTGAAAAATCCCGTAATATGTGCAGGACAAAATGCCACTCCCTTCATGATCGGAGTATAAATTTACCATAAAATATAACAATATGGCTTAAATTAATTATATTAGTATAAATTGCCTAAATTCATTCGACGCCTGCAAAAGATAGGAAGTAGCTTACTAGTTTCTCTTCCAAAGGAATGGGTAGATGCAAACAATCTTGAGAAAAGCTCTGAAATTGAAATTGAAACTGGCCAAAACAGTCTATCAATTACAGCAAACAAAGATATCAAGCCATCAAAGGAAGTTGTAATTTCGTATCCGCTTCCAAAAGAGGAAAATATTGTAGCAGATATTACAGGAGCTTATTTGCTTGGATACGACATTATCAAGATTAAAGGAAAAACAAACATTCCAGTTGAAGATAGAGAAAAAATTCGTGAATCAATGAGAAGACTAGTTGGTGTAGAAATAGTTGAAGAGGAAGCATCTAGTATTATAATTCAGTTTTTACTTGATGCAGCTACCCTAAATCCTGAAAAAATTCTAAAACGAATGAGTACTATTGCTATTGGAATGTTTAATGAAACACTTGACGGTCTTATTTCAGAAGATAAAACAAATCTTCAAACAATGTCAAACAGAGACAATGAAATTAACAGACAGTACTTTTTGTTGGTTCGTTTAATTCGTAGTACTATGGTTGATCGAAGACTTGCCAGTGTCTTTAATATGGAAAATATAGACATTTTGGATTATAGAATAGCTGCAAACCTTTTAGAAACTGCTGGAGATACCATAGTAGAGCTTGCTAATTCAATTAGTAATACTACAGTATCAAAAAATGAACTTAAAATAATTCACAGTACAGTTAAGGATGCAGAAAAAATATACCAAAAATCAATTGATGCATTTATTGCAAATGATAGACTGCTTGCCATTGATTCAATCAAACTGTATAGAGATTACTTGAATAAAATAACAAAGCTGCGCTCATCATTAGAACACAAAAAACAAATTCCAATTGATTTTTTAGATATTGTCTACATGTTTGAGCGAATAGTAAAGTCATGGGCAGATATTGCAGATTTGATTAAACCAATTTACAAACAAGAATTATAATAGTTTCTTTTTTGCAGCATATGTAAATACTGCACAAATTATTTTAGAATCAATAATTTTTCCAGACAAAATCATTTTAATTAATTTTTTTAGTGGAATTTTTACCACTGAAATTATTTCATCTTCATCTAATTTTAAGTCTCCTGGTTTAGAAAGTCCTGAAGCTACAAAACAATGAATTGCTTCTGTGTTATAGCCAACAGATGGATAATATGTGATAAGTGGAGTCATTTTTTGTGCTTTATAGCCAGTTTCCTCTTGTAATTCACGAAATGCACATTTTTTTGGGTTCTCTCGTTTTTCTAATGTACCAGCTGGAATTTCTAAAACATTGCCATGTGGATAACGATGTTGTTTAACCAAAATTACTTTATTATCATTATCAATAGCTAACATTGCAGCAGCTCCTCTATGTTCAATTATTTCTCTTCTTACTTTTCTTCCTTGAATTGTAAGATCATATAGTGATAAGCCTAAAATTTTTCCTTCATAGATTTTCTTTTTTTTCATATAACAATTTTAATTACTTTTAGATATTAATTAATGTGTTTGATATAATAAATGAAGCTTCTTAGAACTTTTTGATAAGTTTATTGCATCAGTAATCCAATTAATAGGCAGATTTATTTTTTTAGGGATAAAAAGATCTGCAGTAAAAACACCATCTATATCTCTTACTTTTTGAGTAAGAAGATCAAGTTTGAATATATTATCACTATACATAAATAATACAATCTGATTTTTTGCTACAAATGGTTTTTGTAAAAAAGAATTTGAAAAATTTTTTTTTAATTTAATTAGTGTTTTTGCAACATCATCTCTTACTCCAACTAAAATTGCATATGGGATGTATCCTTTTAATTTTACTGGATCATAAATTAAAGTAAATAATATTGTATCATCTCTTTGAAATTTCTCTAATGATCTAGTAATTGTTTTGCTTGAAAGTTTTGTTAATTTTGCAATGTCTTCAATTTTTGCTCGCGGATCTTTTATCAGTCTATCAATTATCTCAAGGTCTGTTCGGGTTAAATTAGATGGTATTCCTGGATTTTCGGCTTCAAAGATACTTAATACTCTAATATCTTTCATTAAATTTTGTGCCAGCTTTATTTTTTGTTTAATGTTTTCAGTTACTACTATACCGCAAACTGTTATTCCACCAATACATGGTACTACCAAAAATGGTTTACCTATCAAATTAACTTGTTGTAAAATTGTTTCTTGGTCTTGTCCAGTTATTACGATGTAGAATAAATTATGACCTAAAACCGGGGGTTCGATTTTTAAAGTAAATTTTTCAATCACTCCATTATCAACCATCTTTTGAATTCTTGATTTTACTGCACCTCCGGATATTCCAATTTTTTTCCCAGTTTGCCTATCTGATTCCCTACAATTGTCAAGTAACAAACTCAAGATTTTCATGTCTAAATTGTCCAATTCGTATTGTCCCTTACTGATATTATCCCATAATATACTTATTATATATAAAAATGTCTGTTATATTAGCAATAGACATCATATACATTAAATATCAGACCTTTTTATTAAATATGGTTGGATTATCGATTACAACTTGCAAAAAGAATGCTATTCAATAAGCGAGGAAGTCTAGTAGGTGCAGTATTAGCTGTTACAATTGGAATTTTAGTAATTCATGTAAACTTTGTAATATTTCAGGGATTGTTTGATGCAATTGTTCGTGATTTAACTGACTATAGATTCGGAAACCTCCAGATTACAGATGAGGAAGACTATATCGACAAATCAGACCAGTCATTAGTTAATTGGTTTGAGAGGATTCCTTATGTGGAAGCCGCTACTCCGAGGCTGTCTAGTACTGCTTCAATTAATATCACAAAATTTGGTGAAAGAATTGAGGAAACAAGAGTTCCAATTGTAGGCGTTGATCCATTACGAGATATTAGAGCTTCTACAGTGCATAACACAATAGCTGAAGGCCAATTTGTCTATTCAAGAAATTCTATAGTTCTAGGTTCTAATGTTGCACAAGATCTAGGAGGAGCCAAGGTTGGAGATAGTGTAAAGCTAAAGATTGTTGATAGATATGGTCAGGAACAGCTAAAGAGGTTTATTGTTACAGGGATAGCAAAATCTCCTGGTGGTCAAGGATTTGATTACAGTGTAGTCGTACACATTGATACTTTACGTGATTTAATGGACAGAGATGGATATACTGGCTCAATAATGGTTAAGCTAAATGATCCAACTAAAGCAACAGAAGTCAAGGATCTCTTCTTGAGAACTTTTCCAAATGAAGATTTCATTGCTGAAACAATAGAGGAAGCTGCTGAAGAACAATTAGCTGGTTTCAGATCTGGAATTGCTATGATAAATATGATAGGATACTTTGGAATGATGTCTTCAGCCTTTGCAATTGTTACTATTCAAATGATGTTAGTAAATGGTAAGACAAAAGAAATTGGTATTATGCGTGCGATTGGTGCAAAAAGAAGAGATATCTTGATCATATTCCTGTTTCAAGGAATTATAATTGGTGCAATTGGTGCAACTGTTGGAACAGCTGCTGGATTGGGATATACCATTTATGCAAAGGAGACCAAAATGTCATTTAATAACAGCCTTCCTTTAGAAGTCAGTATCCAATGGGATAAGGTCATTCAAACTGCCTTAATTTCATTTAGTCTCGCAATTATTGCATCATTGTATCCTTCCTATCGTGCAACAAAGCTACTCCCTGTGGAGGCTATGAGAAATGTCTGATAAGGTTCTTGAAATGTATAATCTCAACAAGGTTTACGGAGAGGGTGATACTAAAGTTCATGCTCTACAAGATGTTTCTATTACAGTTAACAAAGGAGAATTTCTCTTAATTGTAGGAAGTTCAGGTTCTGGTAAATCTACTTTATTGAACATGATTGGACTCTTGGATAGACCAACTAGTGGAAAGATCCTCATTGATGGCACTAACACTACTACTCTTAATGATGGTAAGATCTCATCTTTTAGAAATCATAAACTTGGATTTATTTTTCAATTCTTCAATCTATTAGCAGATTTAACTGTTCTCGAAAATGTAATGTTACCAAGACAAATCCAAGGAACAAATGCTTCTGCATCAAAAGATGCTAAAGAATTGTTAAAGATAGTGGGACTTGAAGATCAGATGTATAAACAGGCCAATAAAATATCTGGTGGGCAAGCTCAACGTGCAGCTATTGCGAGGGGACTAGTTAATCATCCTACGATTGTTCTTGCAGATGAACCTACTGGTAATTTGGATTCTGTTTCAGCCCAGAAAATCGTTCAACTTATGAAGTCAATGGCCAAAAAATTAGGACAAACATTCATTGTAGTAACCCATGACAGACATCAATTCGGAGACGTAGATCGAGTAATTACAATCAAAGACGGTAGAGCATTTGAAGGACAAGAATCTACGAGGTTGGAAGCGGTAGCATGAAGTTACAATTTTCCATTTTTGTTTTAGCTGTAATTTTTATCATAGGACCAATTATGTATGAAAACGCCACTGCACAGGTTAGTTCTGGTGATTCACCATTTGAAAGAAAATTTGGTGACGTAAAGTACCTTGATGCATTTTTTGGAACAACAGATGAAAAGCTTGAGGTAAATCCAGGTGACAAAAATGTACCTTTTACAATTGTGATGGCAAATGTTGGTACTCAAGATATTACTGGAATAAAGGGACAACTATCCCTACCTTTTGGCTTTTCTCCTACCGCTGGTTCTGGTTCATTAATTGAGGCTGATTTTGATTCAACAGCACTAGCTGGTGAAGTTTTCAAATTAACCTTCTTTGTTGATATTAGTGACCAAGCTGAAATTAAACAATATCCTGCTTCTGCCATGATCGATTATTCTAGACTTCGAGAATCAGGAGCAAGAAATACATTTTTTGATTTTAATTTCAAAGTAACTGGTGACAGTATTATCAATATGCGAGCCTTGGAGCCTTTTCTTACATCTCTCAAAAAGAATCATGTAGTAATTGAAATATCAAACGATGGTACTGCACCCATTTCGGGAGTTGGTATTCAATTACAAAATACACAAGAAACAATCTCATCAACTTCACAATCAGTAACTAATGTAGAAAATGTTGTAATTCTTGATAGTGATTGGGATGTTGGACAAATCGATCCAGGTAAATCAAAATATCTTGAATTTGATGTGTACGTTCCAGGAACTCTGAGTGCTCAAACGCTACGTGCTCCAATGGAAATTACATATTTTAACGCACATGGTGAACAACTTACAATATCACGAATTGTAGATTTTTACGTTAAAGGATTAATTGACACCACAATTTATGATGTTGGAATTATTGATTTATCTGGAAAACCAACAGTAATTGGTGAAATCATCAATGAAGGAAATGAGGATGCATTGTTTGGTTTTGTTACACTGGAACCTCTAGGTAACTCTAACATAAAAAAATCTACTCAATACATAGATGAGATTGAGATTGATTCTCCTGTACCATTTAACATACCAATTGAATTTGAAGGTGAACCAAAATATGGTGAACATGAAATACGAATCACTTTAAGATACAAAGATTCCTTACGAGATGAAATTTTTGAAACATATGATACTACAGTTCTCATTCCAGATGTGACAGAAAATACTCAACAATCTGGCTTTGATTTAACGGAGTATTCTCAATACATTATTTTAGGTGTTATTGCAATAATTGGCGGAGTCTCATTTTCTCAAATTAAAAAGAGAAAAAAAGCATCTGGTAAGACTAGTTAACTAAAATTAGATTTTTTACCACTTAAAATTATAGAAAGAATATATTCAATACAAGAAATTTGTGTTTATGGTATGGGAGGAAATTGAAATTCCAAAGGAATTAGGTTCCTTTATGTTAGAAAAGGCAGAAGAAACCTCTCTTGGGCAAAAAAATGGTGCAAAAAAACAATATCGATATGGAAATTTACACATACGAGAATACGATGACAAATTTCTAGTTCACATGGATAAAGTTGATCCTCGAGAAAATCTTTTAGGACATTTAGTTTTAGATTCACCTGAAATATTGATTGGATTAGCTTCTGCAGCTATAGGAGGTGGAAAAGTCGCATCATACATTTACAAAAATCAAAAAAATTCAATTTTTGTAAAACAATCTTCTACAATTTCAGGATTAATTGCATCCTTAATATTTGGTTATCTAGGTTACTCTATTTCTAAACGAATTAAAAAACAATAGGTGAATTGTTATTTGTCTACTTTACGAATTATTAGTGTATTCTTCAAACTTTTACCAATAATTCTTGCCCTACGAAAAGATAGAAGGGAATGGGTGAAGACAGAAGGAAAAAATGTTGATGTAGAAAAATACAGAAAAAATGCCAAACGAATCCTTAACACTTTCATTTCATTAGGTCCTGTGTACATTAAGCTTGGTCAATGGTTATCATCAAGGGCTGACATATTGCCCCAACCTTACTTGGAAGAGCTTGCGAAGCTCCAAGATGATGTTCCTGCAGCACCTTTTGAAAAGGTAAAACCAATTATTGAAAAAGAATTAGGACCAATTAACCAAAAATTTGATTCAATAGAAGAAAATGCATTATCTGGCGCGTCTTTAGGTCAAGTTTACCATGCTAAGATAAATGGACAAGCAGTAGTTATAAAAGTAAAGCGGCCAGGAATAGAAAAAATGGTTGAAGAAGATCTAAAAGTTTTAAAAAAAATTCTTCCAATTGCGCTTAAATTTGTCGATCCTAATCTAAGATTTTCTGCTAGTGGGATGCTAGCACAATTTATTGAGACAATACATGAAGAGATGGATTACACCCTAGAATCTTCAAATCTAAAAAAAATCAAAGAAAACATTGCCCACTATGATAACGTTATAGTTCCTTCAGTATATGACGATCATTCTTCAAAAAGTGTTCTTACCATGGAATATGTTCCTGGAATTAAAATAACAAATGTTGAGGCTTTAGATGCAAAGGGAATTGACCGGCAAAAGCTAGTAATTGATGTCCATAAGGTTTTTTTCACCATGTTGCTTCGCCATTCAATATTTCATGCGGATCCCCATCCTGGCAATATTTCTGTATCAGATGATGGCTCTCTGATTCTCTATGACTATGGAATGGTAGGTAGGTTAGACAATGAAACCCGATTGCGGTTGATTAGATTGTATCTGGCCTTAATCGAAAAAGATCCTCCTAGGACAGTAAACGCAATGAATGATCTTGGAATGTTAATGCCAGAATTCAATCGTTCAGTAATAGAGAGAGCAATCGAGATGGCAATAAGGGGAATGCATGGAAGAAAACCCAGTGAAATGGAAGTCAAAGCTTTGTTAGAGATTGCAAACAAAACAATGAGTCGGTTTCCATTCATACTTCCAAAAAATCTTGCTCTATACATGAGAATGACCTCCATTATTGAAGGAATTTACAAAACTCACAAAGTTGATTTTAAGTTTGTGAACGTTTTAAAAAAAATACTGGAAGAAGAAAATCTAATTAAAGATGCATACATTGAAGAACTAAAGTATTCATTTCAAAGATTTGCAAAATCAATTGATGCCACTATATCAATTGCACCTGAATTAAAAAAATTCATTGATGAAAATAGATCTCTTCAACTCTTAAACTCAAAACCTAAATCAAATGCTTTGCTTTCAGGAAGTATTCTATCTTCAGCAATTTTTGTTGGTTCTGCATTTCTTTATTCTTCTAATGATGTATTAGGAATAATTGGCATGGTTGGAGCATTAATTATAATGGGAATTTTTACTATATTTAGAAAAAGTTAGTTACTCTATTGAAATTGGTTTACCTGTTGTTGAAGTAGGAATTTTAATTGTAAGTACACCATCTGCATATTTAGCAGAATTTACTTTTTCTTCTCCTTCTTTTATCTTAATTGGTAATCGAATTTTTTTATCTATAATGTTTGGTCTTTGATTACAAATAATTTCATCTTTACTGTTAGTGTTAACTTTTTTTTCTGCTTTAATGGATAGAATATTTCCATGAATTGTTAATTTAATATCATCTTTGTTAAAACCTGGAATATCTACCGTAATGACTAGATTATTATTTTCCAGATGCATATCAACTGGGGGAAGAACAAATTCATAAAATTCTCGTGATTTGTTACCAATTTCTCGCATAACTTCTTTTGCCATATGTCTTGCAAGACCCATTTTCTCAATTAGGGTAGGTGTGGTTATAAATTTTGATAGATTTTTAATTGCTCAAATTTACATGATTACAACTAATGATTATTGTTATTGAAGGGGGAGATCAGGCAGGAAAAAAAACTCAATCAGAGCTTTTGGTAAAAGCATTGAAAGCAAGAAAACTAAAAACCAAACTCTTTAGCTTTCCTGATTACTCTACCCCTATCGGTAAAGAAATTGAGCGATATCTACATGGTAAACGTAAATTTCCACCACAGGTAATTCATTGTCTATTAGCTGCAAATAGATGGGAAAAAGTAAATGAAATACAAAAAGCCATCTCAAAAAATTCTTTTCTAATCATGAATAGGTACTACCAATCAAATTTGATTTATGGCTTGATAAATGGATTGAATGCCAGGTGGTTAGAACATCTAGATGCAGGTCTTCCTAAAGCTGATCTTGTAATAGTTTTAGATGTCCACCCAAAAGAATCATTTCGTCGTAAAAAATCTAATAGGGATAAATTTGAGAAGAATAAAGAATTTTTACAAAAAGTTTCAAGAACCTATCGTGTAATAGCAAAGAAAAAAAATTGGAAATTAGTTGATGCATCACGCTCAAAAGAAGAGATTCATAAATCCATTCTGAAAATATTTTTAAATAAATTTCTGCCATGAAACGAAGACATCTAGATATCATCGATCCTATTCATGACTTTGTAAGAGCTTACGGTGGAGAAATTAAGATAATTGATAATCCAATTTTTCAACGATTACGAAGAATTAGACAACTTTCCGGAGCATATCTGACGTATCCTGGTGCTCAGCATACAAGGTTTGAGCACTCACTTGGGGTAATGCACATCACAGGACAAGCTGCTCAAGCATTAGAGGAAAAAGGAATAATTAATTCTGACGATATTGAAAATCTTAGATTAGCAGCACTTTTGCACGATATAGGGCATGGTCCATTCTCTCATCTTTTTGAAGAAGTAGCACAACGAAAAAAGAAAAGTTCACATGAACAATTAGGTAGGGATCTAATTTTAAAAACAGAAATTGGTGATCTTATTTCAAAATCTGGTTTTAATAAAAAATTCATAACAAAACTTGCCTTTGGTGATTCCAAACTTCAATTTATGAATGAAATAATTTCTGGTGCATTAAGTGCTGATATCATGGATTACTTACTACGGGATGGTTACTTTACTGGAGCAGAACATGCCAAAATTGATCATAAAAGAATAACACAATCTCTTGACGTATATCATAAAAAACTCGCCCTTGAGAAATCAGCACTATACTCCTTTGAATCTATGATGCATTCAAGGTATCAAATGTTCAAAGCTGTCTATTTTCATAAAACAGTTCGATCAGCTGAAGTAATGTTATTAGAATCAATGCGCTTGGCTTACGAGGAATTAGGTCTCTCTTCTATGAGTTTAGATGACTATATCGAACTTACTGATGATTACATGTTAGCAAAATTAGTCTCACTGCCAACACATACATCAGATTTGAAGCGTGCTCAGAAAATTGCTACAGACTATCAAAACCGTAAGCTTTTCAAATGTGTTTTTGAAAGAATGCTTACTCCGAACGAACACATTTCTAAAATGAAAACATCTCAATTAAAAAAAGAACTATCAAAAAAGTCAAAAGTTGATGAAAATGAAATTTTTGTAGACAGTTCAGTTACTCCTTCTTTACCACTATCCCCTTCAAAGAGGGAATCAAAATCACTAATCTTGATAACAAGAGCTAATAACAAAGTTTCAGCAAAGGAGATTCCAATATCTCAAATTCCCTTGGTTTCAATAATGTCAGGTTTCATGAATATTCTAAGAGTGTATACTCTTCGCAAAAATAGAAAAAAAGTTGAAATTGCTGCAAAATTAATCCTTGGTGGTCGAAGGTCTTGAGAAAAAGAATTGTAATAAAACTATCTGGTAAAGTTTTTGAAATGAATAATACAAAATTAATAAAAGATTATTCTACATTTCTCGTAAAAATTAGTAAAATATGTCAGCCAGTAATTGTTGCTGGAGGAGGAAATATTGCTAGGCATTACATTACTCATGCAAGATCCTCTGGAGCTGATGAATCCACATTGGATGAATTAGGAATAGAAGTTTCCAGACTAAATGCCAAACTCCTAATTTATGCACTACAAAATAGGGCATATCCACATCCACCAACTACTCTTCAAGAGGTTAGACATGCAGTTGATAGTGGTCTAATTGTTATTGCAGGAGGATTACATCCAGGTCAAAGTACTAATGGAACTGCAGCCTTAATTGCTGAAAAAATAAAAGCTTCAGAATTTTTGAATGCTACAGATGTGGATGGCATTTATGATTCTGATCCAAACAAAAACAAGAAAGCAAAAAAATTCAAACGAATCGAGCTGAAGAAACTTCGCAGTTTACTTGTGCGTGAAGATTCTATAGCTGGTAGCTATGACCTTATGGACATTGTTGCATTAAAGGTAATTGAGCGCTCAAAAATCAAAACACGTGTCCTAAAAGCAGATATTAAAAATCTAGAAAAAGCAATAAAAGGTATCTCCGTCGGAACCGAAATAGTAATACCTTAACAATTTTTTCAACTTTCATTTTGAACTACAGGATAGCTTTCAGTCCAAATTTCAATTTGCTTTCCACCATATTCTAAAATATCAGAGTCTCTTGCTTTTTTAAAAATCTTCATTGCCTCATTTTTTTCTAATACCTTTGATTGGGCTTTGGTGTATCCGTCTTCATCTACTAGAATTGTTACATAACCATCAGCTGTATGAATAACTGCAACGTACACTTTTTCTCCAACAGGTAAAAACTTTCCATCTTTTTTTTTCGTAGTTAATGTTAACATTGCAAACCCAGCTAAATCAAATAGAATCATTTGTGCTTTACTTGCTCTTTCCTTGCCAATTTTTACAGCTTGAAAATACTGCATAATTTAATTTTGTTTTATCACTATAAGCATTTTTTGTCTCAACATTTAAGATATGTAAAAGTAAACTCCTTTCATTGAATCCTAAGATTATTGTAGGTGGAGTAGTTGCTGCATTTGTAATAATTATTGGAATATTTGGATTTTCAGGTTCATCAATTATAGATGATGTCTCTGGTCGAAGTATTGTATCTTCATCTGAGGCTCCCAGAGAAGCATTACCTCTTAAAATTGAATTAGAAGATATATCTATTTTGGAAGTAAATGAGAAAGCTGCAACAATTGAGGTACAGTTCAAAGTAACCAATCCCAATTACAAAGCAATTATTCTTCAGACGATCAAGTATGAACTCTATGAAAATAACGTCAAAGTTAAAGCAAGCCAAATTGGAGAACGGCCTATGGGAATGGTGGATAGCTCAAATTACTTTACTATACTTAGTGAACAACCGACCATTCTTAGAGAAACAATTACAATCAAAAATACTGGAAACCTTCCAGAATTTTGGGATGCATTAACCAATAATGCTCCCCAATGGAAAATTAAAGGAGAAGCATCTTTCAATCTTAGCTCCATTACAGCCGGGGGAGAAAAGGAGATTACCTTCGAATTTCCATAATAATCTTGAATAGTCAAAGTTCGTTCATGCCGAACAGACATTAGGTTTTGTAGTATTTTTGGCAAAAATCATCTGGAGAATTACCTAAATGACTAAACTTGTTGGTTCATACTCTATTAGAAACTTAATTCAAAGTACTGAATTTCTACTTAAAATTACCAGATCCTTAAATGATGAGATCAATAATCTTGAAAAAATTAGAGACGAAGTAAGACATCAACAAAATGAGGCTACAAAACAAGGACTTCTTGTAAAAAAAATGACAAGTTACATGAGTGAGGAACTTGCAAGGATGGAGCTATCAAATTATGAAAATAAAAAGAATTCCTCCGTTTCTCCAAAAATATCAACAAATCTCGAAAAACTTACAGGAACTGAAACCAAGCTCCGAGTTTTACGAGGACGATTAACTGAATTTATTGAGGGTGGTGATGAAGAATCACTAAAGGCAACAGATACATCACTATCCATAGAATTAAAACAATATGAATCATTTTTGCTTACCTTAACTACTACGTTGAATGAGAAAATAGCAAGTCTTGAAAAAATTGCCAGTAGAATAAATGCAGAAAAAAGAGAATCTGAACAACAAAAACTTCTTCTGAAGGAGATGGTTGAGTTATTCAATGACGAAATTGAGGATCTTGAACATACCCTCAAGGAATTAAAGGAATAATTTCCATTTTTTAGGAACAAATTGGTATTGTATCATAAAACTAGAAAATTATGATTATTTGTTTAAAGCAAAAAAAAATTGGCAAAGTTATATATGATCCAATAACTTGCATTCACTAAATGGCAGAAGCAAGTATGGCAGCATTTGGTTCAGCACTCGGAGTAGCAATTGCATTAGCAGTAGTAACATTTGCTCTTCGTGGTAAAGGACATCCAGAACCACTAGAGTAGTTCAATTAAAAAAACTACTTACTAATTCTTTTCACTAGATTTTCCTAGTCCGAAAAGATCTTGTATATTGATTTGTTTTCCTATCTTTTGTTTGATGAAACATCTTTCATAATATTGACAAGATGAGCATTCATTTGATGGTTCTAAAATAGGAACCTTTTGTTCCACAAGAAGATCCTTTAGAACGCGAACACGCCTTACCACTTCTTCAAACATCTTATTGTCTTTGCTCAGAGAAAATGATGATTCTTTCCCATCTGAGGTCATGTAAACAATAACACCTTCTACTTTTTTGAAGATCCACATACATGCATTAAGAAATAAAAGATCTGAAGAAAATGGGTTCTCTGGAACTTCCAAAGTTGAACGGAAAATAATAATCGCATCATCAACAATCATGTCAGCTTTTCCCTTTAAGATAATGTCTTCAATTTGAAATTCTCCTTCTTTCCCGCCATATTCCATTTTTTGAAGGAGGCCAGTCATTAAATTATTAAAACTAGTCCATTGAGAGTCAATAGGATCAGTTCTATCATAATATGATCGTCTTAAACACCTTACAACCTCATGAATGTGAATTGTTTTGTTGTCTTTTGGATCAATCTTAGGTTCAATATCTCGTCCTATAGATTCAATGGCATTTTTGATTAGCTGCCTATAATCTCTATCTCCCATCATGTTAGAGCCACCTCAATATTCCTCTGAATTCTTACTCTTGAAATTTCACAAGCCATTTTGAAATCCTCCCTGAAAATATTAGGGTAGCAAAGTGTACACCAAAACCAAGAATTGCACTTACAAGAAGATCTCCAGTACTATAGTAGATTCCAAGAAAAATTCCTAATGCAGGTAAAGCAAATATCATTGCAAGAATAGAGCTTTTCCAAATAATCTTTGAAAAAGTAACGGGTTGTTCATTTGGATTTTTTTTATCAAGGTTGATCATAATTACCTAAATCCAAGAATTTTTTGTTATAAATGTAATGACCTATTTTTCGATAATTACATCATTTGTTGGAGTTACAAAAGGGAAATTCAATAGGAGAGTAAATTTTCTGTATGGATTTTAGCCTTGTCTAAGTATGAATTGCATCAAGGATTCCTTAGAATATTCTATTCCATGTTCCTCTTCAGAATGCTTTCCATAGGCTTCAATTACCTTTGCTACCTCTGGTGCTTCTGAGACAAATTCACAGTCAAAACCATAGTCTCTACAACGGAGTTTGGGCATTTAATGATATGATTTTGAGGGGTAGTAATAACTTTTAGCTTTACCTAAATCTAATGAAAGTAACAGTTAGCACTATTTACTCTTCAATAATTATCTTTGACATGGTAATTTGTGGTGGAATTTTTTGTTCAACTGCAAAAGCAATTGAACCAAGATTTCTTACTTCATAGGAGGTAAGAATTGTTATTCCAACACTTGTAGAAGTACTAAACATTCTAGTGAATGTATTTTTGGCACCCTTGTAAATCGCCATCTCAAAGGCTCGCTCAAATTCTGAAATTGCATCAATATCGCTTTCTGATTGAGGTATCAAATTTTTGTATGGAGTATTGGTAAGTTCATTTAATGCATCTTTTACTGATTCAGCTGCTATCATTCTACCAAGCAAATCTTTAGGTGCACCTGAAGTAGAAGACACAAGTAAATCCTGAATCTGTTGTTCATCTAATCCCCAAAACTTTCCCCTGAGAATGCTAAGTAAATTGTAAAAATCTATATTCATTCCAACAGGACGAGCTAAATCTTTGTCTCCCGAAATTCGTAATGATGCACTGAGCTGTTGAATCAATATCTTATCAAAATAGGTATCAAAGATTTGGATGTTCTTTTTATCATTGTACAGGGCAACTGCTTTTGCAATATCTTCTCCAAAGACAGTGCTGTTAAGACTAGAAACTATTTCTTCGAGATCTTTTGCAACTAATGCCTTTAGAATAACATCCCTTTGTTTAATTAGCTCTTCTGCATGTAAATTAAGACGAGGTTCAATTTCCTCTTGAGATTTTCCTAAAATTCTTCCTTTTAGTATTAATTTCAAATTCGATATGATAAATTTGAGATAAAATGCTTCTAATACCTTTGATCCTCCACCGGTTTTTGATATGGAATAATGTATGTCTGCTAAATGGCTCTTCAGAGCAGATTCTATTTTTTCTGAGGTGAATGGTTTAGAAATTTTTGATACTGCATCAGCATAATTTGTGTTTTTAATTCTTGTCATTAATTCATCTAAATCTCTGGATTCAGCTAACGTCTGAAATTCACTTTTTGGGAGAAGTCTTCCTTTTTTGCTGTAGGATTTTACAGCTGCAAATACCTTCTGAGAACCACCCATTTTGATAATTTATCTTTGTTTGTGATTTTAATGTTTGGTGGAAAAACTCTTAAATCGAGCATTTTTAAAATAATTTTTTTAACTAATATTTTCTAGAAATCTAATTACATTCTCTCTTTCCATTCTGGGAAGATTTGAAAAAGCCTCTAAAAACTCTCTCTGAATTAGTATGGATTCATCAGAAATTTTTTTCAATCTAGAAATACTAAAAGGCAATAACTTTTCTAACTTCCCTTCACAATATGCCTTTGAATACTTTTCAAATAATGAATAGGTAAATCTTGGAACAATAATTGCAAGTTTTTGTAAAATTTCTTGAAACTCATTTTCTTCAATTTTGGCTATTGAGAAAAACCGCGTCAAAATCTCTTCTCGCCCCACTATTTCATTAAGAGATAACGCTATTAGCAGACCTTCTTGTGTTAGCTCATAAAATGGAACTCCTTTTTCTTGCAAAGCCTTAGGACCTCGTTTCAATGGCAATCTTCCAGCCTCCCGAACTAATCCTAAAGGAATTAAAATTTCATCCAAATCACGAAATATTCCTGAATAGATATTTTTCCAAACAATCCCATTTTCTTCAGCTATCCTTTGTGATATACCAGTCCTAGTTCTTGCAGTCGAATTTGTTGCAGTAGCTAAATGTGCAATAATTGATCTTTGTCTTAATGCTTCCCCTGTGTATTCCTCCCTTTTTGTCTTGAATGTATCAAATATCGATAATTTGGGAAATTTGGATTTTGTTTTCATTTTACCTAATACCTCTAATTGATGAATATGTTATGGTAATCCAGGCACAAATTATATCTGACATAATTTCCTCATTTTATGTTAGTATCACAAAATACTAAAATATAATAATTTACTTTCTTACTTCTTCATACATCTCAAGGGTTATATAGTTACAAATTTTTTCTGTCTTTAATGAATTCTAGAAACCACAAGTATGCTCTATTACTTGTGGCCGCAGTCGCTGTATCGGCAGCTGGTGCAATGTCACAGGCATTTGCACAACAGGTTACCGATGGCATGGACGGGTACGTAAAAGGAACAAGTGGAATCTATACTGGTAATCCAAACGAATGTTGGTATGATGATGGCGAAGGTAACATGATGCCCTGTAGAATTGATACAGGTGACTCAGCATGGGTCCTATCTGCAACATCACTAGTATTGTTCATGACTCCTGGTGTTGCCTTCTTCTACGGAGGATTGGCAAGATCAAAGAACGCAGTTAGCGTAATTGGTATGACATTTGTCATCATTGGATTGATATCTGTTCAATGGGTAATGTGGGGATATACGCTCGCATTTGGACCAAATGACAATGACGCAAACATGTTCATGGGAGCTTTGAATTATGTTGGATTTAACCAAGTATCGAACTTTGCTCCACTAGGTGCACCAGGCCCATGTAGTGATACATGGTCAGCTGCATATCAAATGAATGCTATGGTAGATGCCGAACAATGTGGTCAGGGCTGGCCAAATACAGTCCCACATCAGTTGTTTGCAATGTTCCAAGCTACATTCGCAATTATCACTCCAGCACTAATCGTTGGAGGATTAATTGATAGAATGAAGTTTAGTGCATTAGTGATCTTCATACTTCTATGGGCAACCTTCGTTTATGATCCAGTTGCACACTGGGTTTGGGGCGGAGGATACATAGGACACTTGGACTTTAATCCTGATCTATCACCAAGCTTCGGACTCGACTTTGCAGGTGGTACTGTCGTACACATCACATCTGGATTCTCAGCACTTGCTGCAGCTTTAGTTCTAGGCAGACGACTAGGATATGGAAAGGTTCCAATGGAACCACACAACGTACCAATGGTGGTACTGGGTGCCTCTATGCTCTGGTTTGGCTGGTTTGGATTTAATGCAGGAAGTGAAGTGATGGTCGATGGAATTGCTGTCAGCGCCTGGGTAGTAACAAATACTGCAACTGGTATGGCATCCATTACTTGGTTATTGATGTCCTGGGCTCATACAGGAAAGCCAAGTATCATAGGATCTGCATCAGGAGCTGTAGCAGGACTTGTAGCAATTACACCAGCCTCTGGTTGGGTAGGACCTATGGCAGCATTTATCATAGGAATTGCAGCAGGAACAGTTTGTTACGGTTGTGTGGCATTCAAGAATGCACGAAAATGGGACGACGCACTCGATGTATGGGGAGTACACGGAATGGGTGGTCTTACAGGTGCAATCTTAACTGGTACATTAGCTAGTCCCCACATATGGGATACTGGTGCTGGTATCGGTGCTTGGACTGGAACTCCAGAAGGTTATGAACAACAAGCCATCAACATTGTTGGTGCTATCATGACTCTATCCTATGCCTTTGGTGTTACAATTGTAATACTGAAGATAATGGATGCAGTTTGGCCAGGTGGAATAAGAGTTACTCCAAAAGAAGAGGAAATTGGACTCGACTTAGCACAACACGGCGAAAGAGCTACGTCAACGAATAAAATCTCAATACCTTTTTTCTTTTTTATTTCTTCATAAAAAGACAAATGAATTTACATTCATGTGTAATACATCTATTATGTTAATTACTACAGCAGACCTTGAAAAGAATCTCAATAATCCAGAACTACTTTTGATAGACACAAGATCCTACAAAGAATACTTTGAAGGGCATATTCCAGGAGCTATAAATCTGGATCTATTTGCATTTCATTGGATTGATACTTCAAAACAAGGAATAGACGCATTCAATATTCAGACTCAAAAAATCCTCTCCTTTGTTGGAGTTACTTCTGAAAAAAAGGTGGTTTTTTATGATGACATCTCAGGAATGCTTGCAGCACGGGGTGTATGGTTATTGATGTATTTCTCCCATCCTCGAGTTTTGATGCTTGATGGAGGAATAAAAAAATGGAAAAATGAAAATCTTCCACTTGAAACTAAATCAAACCAATACAAACCATCAAAATTTTCAGGCAAAATAAATACTGAACTTATTGCTGGGTTTGAATTCATTAAAGAAAATCTGAATTACCTCAAAATTATCGATGCCCGAACTAAAGAAGAGTATAACGGTTCGGTTGTGAGAGCAGCTAGAGGAGGTCACATTCCAAATTCAATTAATATCGATTGGAATTATAACATAAACGATGATGGAACAATGAAAAAAGATGAGGATCTTTTTAAATTATATAACATTCCAAAAGATATTCCGATTGTTACTTATTGTCAGGGTGCATACAGAGCTGCTAACACCTTTTTGGCATTGAAAAAAATTGGTTTTAAAAATGTAAAAGTCTATCTAGGTTCATGGGGAGAATGGGGAAATAATTTAGAACTGCCGGTAGTCTAGAAAATAATAGTAAAAAGTTAAGAACTGATTTTAATTAATGCAAAAGCTGCAAAACCCGCCATAATTAAGGCTGGTACAATAGTAATTACGAATTCTTTTGACATATGATTTCTAAATAATACATGGTATTAATTGTTGATATTAATCTTGAAAAAATATTCACCAATTAACAATTATTTTCTATTCTTCCAGGAAAATGAATTGTAAACCATTTCTGGAACTAATTGTTTGAATGGTTGAGAACCACCATCATACCACTTTGTAAAGTACTCATACAAGTGAAGTCTCAATGACTGGATGTAAACAATTAATCCTTCAATCATCATAATGCCAAGTTGTCCCCCGACAATTAAGACAAGTGCGCCAGGAGCATCTAATCCTCCCATGGATTTAAAGGCATTATTGACTGTAAGTAAAAGTGCAGCATGTACCAACAGCATGATTCCTATTCGAGCATAGCTTATAGTATGCGAGAGACACTCTACAGTTTTTCCGAGTAACACCTCCATGATTACACTCACCATATCCCCTCCTTGATCAGGGTGTTTTTTGTTATGGAGTATTCCACCAATAATCATCAATACAACACATCCAATCACAACTAATATCGCAATTCTAACTACTAGCCAAACAACTGCCCAATCGCCAACAAGTACAGAAATCCATGGAACAGCTTCAGTGTGAACCCTAGAATACATGTTCATCACATCGTATCCTGAACCAATTGCTCCCATCATTACTGCAAATACTCCTAACCACATGAACAAATTCGGAATTGCTTCAAAGAACATTGTAGTTTTGTTACCAGTTCTCCAAAAATTGTGAATTCGTAAAATAAATGCCCATCCTAGATGGATTACTCCTAGAAATATGGATACTTTGAGAATCATTATGACTTGATCAAAGCTTAATTCTGCTACACTGATTGCTCCTACCAACCAAGATATTGAATGAAGTGGACCACCTTCATGCAACAGAGATTCTAATGCCGCAAAATGTTCTAAATGAAAACCAAATATTTCTCCCTGGAATAATCCTGCAACGGCACCTGCTGCTCCAGACATTGCTAACAACATTCCCCATCTGGATAGATTTCCTTGACCTTTGAATTTGAACAACAAACCTAAACTCATTAACAATAATCCATGACCCATGTCAGCAAACATTATTCCATAAAAGATAGGCCACATCAAAGCAATCATCCAAGTCGGATCGAATTCTCCACGTCTAGGAATTCCCTGACTATCTGTAATTACTTCGTAGGTTTTGACCCATTTTGGATTTTGTAAATGAACAGGAAGATTTGATAAAACTTCTGGATCTTTTATTTCTTCAGTTACTGACATCCACTGACTTGTAATCTCTTTAAACTTCTTTTCCATTTTTTTTGGAATATATCCTTGTATTACTGCAAATCGTTTAGTTCCACCAGGTTTACGTAAGGTTTCAAGAACATCTTTAGCTACCATAGCTGTTTCATGTAAAGCAAGAATATCTGCACGAATCTTCTTAGTTATTATGGCAAGCTCTTTTGAGATGGATTTTTGCTTTGCTTTAAGCTCTTTAATTTTTGATTCTGCTAAGGAAAAAGCCTCGCTTGGAATTTGTGGAAACCCCTGAGGAATTGTGAAAGGATTTGTATTGAGCGCTCTCATAACCTTTAGAACTTTATCGGAGTCTTTAGCGTCACAAATTATTATTATAGCTGACTTGTCTTTACTTTCTAAGTTATATTTGTAAATTGTAATTCCTTCTAAAGAACGAGCAATCTCACCATAATCAACTGAATTTATAACAAAAAGATTTGTGTAAAAATATCTCATTAATCCAAAGTTAGCAAGATCAATACTCAGTTTGCTTATTACTTGTAATGTATCTTTTAGATTGGTATATTCTTCTAGAGATCGTTTTGTTTCAGCATTCTCTTCCAAAACCTTGGCAGCCTTCGTAATTACATCAGGAGTCTTTTTTTCCAAATCATTAATCATATTCTCAATTTCATCAAGCTCAAACTTTCTTTTTTTAATCACAGTTCCTTTGAAAAGAATTTCCATTATTCCCACCCGAAGAGGAATATTCAATCCTTTTATCACCTCATCAACAGATTGATACATTTTTTGAGCTCTTAAGAGAAGGTCATCAATTTCTGGAGTTATGGTCTCATTTTCTGTTTCTATTTTATGAAACCACTCAAATTCTGTAAGACGTGAAATAGCTGCAGGTGAATCTGTTCTGGGAAGAACAATGTTTCCTATCAGAAGTTCTGCAACAGTCAATAGTTACCAACGGTCATGAAGACGTTTTAAAATCTTTCTGAGAGTCAATTTTGTTAACAATTTTCTTAATTAAAAAATGGATGATCGGCAAAATCATTTTCAATCTCTCCCAAACATTAAAATCCGATATCAATAGAATCGCCTTCGTTGACTTCTGACCCTAAATTAGAAAGGACAATTGACAAAATTCTAAATCAAACAGAAGTTGAAAATTTATCCAGTCTAAAAAAATCTTTTAAAGAATCATTAGAGATCCTATCAAAATCACAAACATCTCTGGAACAGGAATATGATAGAATAATAGATGAAGGGAAAAAAGAAGCACAAAAAATTGAGAAGCAAATAATTGGAGGCTCAGATTTAGAATCTAGAAATAAACAAATTTTGCTTGTCGAGGATTCTGTTCAAAAAGTTTTTGAGAAGGCCATAGAAAAAATTAGGTCTACTAACCGTGATGATAAATATTCCAAATTAATGGCATTCTTACTTGCAGAGTCCACCAATGCACTTGGAACTACCGATGTAATTGTTTATACGAATTCTAAAGATAAAGAAATTGTACAGCCTTTATTATCAAAATTTCCTGATGCAGAATTTTCAAGTGATACAATTGATTGTCTTGGCGGAGTTGAAGTAAAGTCAAAAGATGGTACAATGACTTTTAACAATACCATTGATGCTAGAGTTGATCGCATGAAGCCTTTAATTAGGAAAGATATTGCTAAAAAATTTGGAATAGGTCATTGATATGGTTGCACAAGGTAGAATAGTTTGGGTTAGTGGACCTGCAGTTAGAGCAGATGGTATGTCTGAGGCAAAAATGTATGAAACTGTTTCAGTCGGAGATGCTAAATTAATTGGTGAAGTAATTCGTTTAACTGGAGATGTTGCTTTCATTCAAGTTTATGAATCTACAAGTGGTCTGAAGCCAGGAGAACCCGTAATAGGAACTGGTAATCCACTAAGTGTTCTTCTTGGGCCTGGTATTATTGGTCAAATTTATGACGGTATTCAAAGACCACTAAAAGAACTTTCTAAAAAATCAGGTTCTTTCATTGGAAGAGGAATTACAACCACTCCAGTTGACATGACTAAAAAATATCATTTCATTCCAACCGTTAATGTTGGCGATAAGGTACAAGCTGGAAATATTCTTGGTACTGTAAAGGAAACTGACTTGATTGATCATAAGATCATGGTACCTCCAGATTATACTGGTGGGAAAATTACTAAAATTGTTAGTGAAGGAGATTATGATTTAGAAACAGAAATAGCTACTGCTGAGAAAGACGGTAAATCAACTATTCTCAAAATGTATCACAAATGGCCTGTAAGAAAACCACGTCCTTATCAAAAAAGATACGATCCAACAATTCCATTATTGACTGGCCAACGAGTAATTGATACATTTTTCCCTCTTGCAAAGGGAGGAACAGGTTCAATTCCTGGAGCATTTGGAACTGGTAAAACGGTTACCTTACACCAAATAGCAAAGTGGGCAGATTCTCAAGTTGTAGTTTACATTGGTTGTGGAGAACGTGGAAATGAGATGACCGAAGTATTAGTCGAATTTCCAGAACTAAAAGATCCTCGTACTGGTAAACCATTAATGGAAAGAACAGTTCTTGTTGCAAATACTAGTAACATGCCTGTAGCAGCAAGAGAGGCGAGCATCTACACTGGAGTTACAATTGCTGAATATTATAGAGATATGGGTATGGACGTTGTTTTGGTAGCCGACTCTACAAGCAGATGGGCAGAAGCTCTTCGAGAAATGAGTGGAAGACTAGAGGAGATGCCTGCAGAAGAAGGATATCCATCTTATCTTGCATCAAGATTAGCAGAATTTTATGAAAGAGCAGGACGAGTGAGAGCTCTTGGAAGTCCGGAACGAGATGGTTCTGTAAGTTTGGTTGGAGCTGTTTCTCCATCTGGTGGAGACTTTACTGAACCAGTAACAACTCATACAATGAGATTTATCAAAACATTCTGGGCGTTGGATGCTAAACTTGCCTATTCAAGACACTATCCTTCAATTAACTGGATGAACAGTTACTCTGGTTATCTAGCTGATATTGCAAAGTGGTGGAGCGAAAACGTAAGTGATGAATGGTTTAACATTAGAAATGAGGCCTATAGCGTTTTACAAAGAGAAGACACATTAAAAGAAATTGTAAGACTATTAGGTCCTGAAGCATTACCGGATGAGGAAAAATTAATTCTTGAAGTTGCTAGGATGATAAAAATTGGACTTTTACAACAAAACTCCTTTGATGATGTAGATACTTATTGTAGCCCAGAAAAACAATTCAAATTAATGAAATTACTAGTTGACTTTTACAAAGATGGACAACAGGCATTAAAGGATGGTGCATCACTTGTTGATATTCGTGCAATGTCAGTAATTGGTTCTATACTAAAAGCAAGGATGGAAGTTAAGGACAATGAGATGGATAAATTAGATCAAATAGGACAAATCATGAGAGAACAATTCAAAAGTATTACTGGAGTTAAAGTTTCAAATTGAGTAAGCAAGGTGGAGTTCAATACAATAAGATTGCAGAGATTAAAGGTCCACTTGTAATTGTTGATGATGTAGAAAATGCTGCATTTGATGAACTTGTTGAAATCCAAACGTCTGATGGCGAAAAAAGATTAGGTAAAGTTCTTGAGGTAGGTAACGGTAAAGCTATTGTCCAGGTCTTTGAGGGAACAACTGGATTATCTATTGCTGGAACTCAAGCTAAATTTGTAGGAAAAGTAATGGATCTGCCAGTTTCAGAACAACTACTTGGTAGAGTATTTGATGGATTAGGAAAACCAAAAGATGGACTTCCAGATCCAATTGCTGACAAATTCTTAGACATTAATGGAGAACCAATGAATCCAGAACAACGAGAATATCCTCGTGACTTTATTCAAACAGGAGTTTCAGTAATTGATGGAATGTTGACTCTTGTAAGGGGTCAGAAACTTCCAATCTTTTCAGGTTCTGGTATGTCACATAACATTCTTGCCGCACAAATTGCCCGTCAGGCATCTGTAGTAGGAACTAGTGATGAATTTGCAGTAGTTTTTGCAGCCATTGGCGTGCAATACAGTGAATCAGAATATTTCAGGAGAAGTCTTGAAGAATCTGGCGCCCTAAAAAGAAGTGTTTTGTTCTTAAATCTTGCAGATGACCCTGCAATTGAAAGAATTATCACTCCTCGAGTTGCACTCACTGCAGCAGAATATCTTGCATATGATTTAGGAATGCATGTTCTTGTAATACTTACTGATATGACAAATTATGCTGAAGCACTACGAGAGATTAGTGCAGCACGAGAGGAAGTTCCAGGTAGAAAAGGATATCCTGGTTATTTGTATACAGACCTTTCAACTATCTATGAAAGAGCAGGCAGATTACAAGGAAAGAAAGGCAGTGTTACACAAATGCCAATTTTATCAATGCCATCAGATGACATTACCCATCCAATTCCTGATCTTACTGGTTACATTACAGAAGGTCAAATTGTACTAGGTAGAGATTTGTTTAGACAAGGAATTTATCCACCTGTAAACATCTTGATGAGTCTTAGTAGAATTATGAAAGACGGAATTGGCGAAGGAAAAACAAGAGCTGATCATCAGGAAATTTCAAACCAAAATTATGACGCATACTCTAGAGCACAAGAAGTACGTGCTCTTGCAGGAATTGTAGGTAAAGCTGGACTTACTGGAGTTGATCTCAAATATCTTGAATTCGGTGATGATTTTGAGAAAAAATTCTTATCTCAAGATCTTGATGAAAACAGGACAATAGAAGAAACACTAGCATTACAATGGGATGCTGTTTCTCTTTTGCCTAAAAACGAACTTACTAAAGTCAAAGACAAGTTTATTGATCAATACTACAAGGAAAGGTAACAGCTAATGTCATTTGGACAAAACGTTGCTGCAACTAAGATTGAGCTTCTAAAATACAAACGATCAAGTCAAGTAGCTACAATGGTCAGAAACATCCTCGATGATAAACGAAAAGTTTTGCTAAAAAATATTGAAGAAATGATAACAGAAGCTACAAAGGCACGTGGAGGAATTTGGGAACCACTCCAAGACGTGTATAAATCTGTAAACGAAGCCTATCTTACACTAGGAACTAATACAGTTGATTCTGTTGCACAATCTGTTCCTGCAGTTATGGAAGTAGATGTTAACATCAAGCGAGTAGTTGATGTAAAAATTCCAGCACTCAATGTAACCGAAAAGGATACCAAATCAATGCCTTATGGATTTGCCGATACAAATTCCTCAATTGATAGAGCAGCAAAACAAATCAAAGCTATGCTTCCAAAAATTTGCAAGGCTGCAGAATATGAAAATTCAATATTTAGTTTGGCAAAGGCTTTGGAAAAAACTCAAAAGTTGTTAAATGCCTTAGAAAATGTAATTATCCCTCAATATCATTCCCGAATAAAATATATTTTAGCTACTTTGGAGGAAAGAGAACGAGAAGAATTCGTAAGATTAAAAAAAGTCAAAGCAGCAATTGAGAAGAGAAAGTAAAATGGGAAAAGACGAAATAAAAAAATTATTAGAAAATTCAAAAAAAGTTTTAGAGCAAGATTATACTAATTTTGAAAATACGATAAAAAATAATCTAAGTTCTTTCAAAAAGAAAACTTTAGATCAAATTTGAATTTCAAAACACATCATGATTTAAATATGGAACCTTAGGAGGATTACTCGTCAATGAAACCTGTTAATCTTTTACTTTTGACAACAATGATTATTTCTATTTCTGGCCTAATTGGTGTTGCATATGCACAAGAAGAATCTGGTGGAGGTTCTGCTGATGGTTCAAAGTTGATTGGTGCAGGAATAGCATTTGGTGTTGCAGCAGGTGGTGCAGGAGTTGGCTTAGGTTATGTTGGCTCTGCAGGTCTTGCAGTAATTAGTGAGAATCCTGCTCTACAGTCTAAAGTATTCATCTTCATAGGAATGGTCGAATCCATTGCTATCTATGGTATAGTTATGATGTTTATCATCTTAGGACAATAATACATTATAATTTCTCTTTTAAATTTTCTGCAAACTTATTTAAAATATGCTAATAATATTTTAGTTTGTTAACATCTAAAATTCTACTACAATATCTACATTTTAACACAAGACCTGATTTGTCAATTACATCCATAGTAGATTCAATATGTTCAGAGCTATTTGTAACGCAATCAGGATTTGAACATCTGAAGATTCTTTCTATTTCGTTTGGTAGTGACACACGTCGTTTTTCAACTAATTTGTAATTTTTGATAATATTTACGGTAGAATTTGGGGCAATTACTGCAAGTTTGTTGGTATCATCATCTTCTAGATACCTATTTTCTACTTTGATTATGTCTTTTTTCTTTGATTTACCACTAGGCACATTAAGTGCAATTGTAATGACATTACCCTCCCTACCATCAATTTCTAAGGCTTCTAGGACTCTAAGGCCTCTTCCTTGATCAATATGGTCAATAACAGTTCCATCTTTGATACGACGAACGATAAGGTCCGATTCCTGCATCAGAATACTTTGTATATGCACCTGTATATATGATTCAAAGTATGAACGAGTTTTTTCAAAAAGACATTATATCTGTACGAGATTTTGATAAACAAAAACTAGAGTCAATTTTCGATGCTACAAATAAAATCATCAAACTCAAACCCAACGATAGACGTGAAATTGGTCGTGGTAAAACATTAGGTTATTTATTTTACGAGCCAAGTACTAGAACACGCTTAAGTTTTGAAGCTGCAATCGCATCAATTGGGGGAACATCAATTGGAATATCTAATATATCTTCATCTTCGACCCAGAAGGGTGAAAGTTTAGCTGATACTGTTAGGATAATGTCGATTTATTCTGATGTATTAGTTCTGAGACATCCTCTAGATGGTTCTAGCAGATTTGCAGCAGAAATCTCGGAGAAATCTGTCATTAATGGAGGGAGTGGAACAGAAGAACATCCAACTCAGGCCATTCAAGATCTTTTTACAATAAAAAAAGAGAAGAATAAGATTGATGGTCTTAAAATCGGCATTGTAGGCGATCTAAAATATGGAAGAACCGTCTACTCTTTGTTATCCGCATTAAGTTACTATGATGTAGATGTTCATTTAATCTCTCCTGAATCACTCAAAATTAGAACCGATTCAACTTATGAAATCAAAAAAAGATTTTCATTTACAGAATCAACAGATCTTGAGGAGTATATAGACGATCTAGATGTGGTATATGTAACTAGAATTCAAAAGGAACGATTTCCAGATGAAGAAGAATACATCAAGGTTAAAGGAAGTTATGTAATTGGCCTGGACATTACTAAGAAAATGAAAGATGACGCTATAATTTTACATCCATTGCCAAGATTAGACGAGATTTCAGCAGAAGTAGATAATACTAAACAAGCAAAATATTTTAAACAAGCCGAATACGGAATGTATACTCGAGCAGCATTATTAGGATTGATTTTAAACGAAAAAGGATTTTAATTTACAAAATCTATTTTTCACAAACTGTACTTCCTTGTATCCCATTATACAAATCTCTAATTGCATTGGTATTGCATTCAGAAATATAAGGGACTGTCATATCAATATTCGGCGCCATTAGATCTTCTGGAGCAGTAGAGTGTCCAAGACCAAGTGCATGACCAAATTCATGTCTAAGAATAGTACCTAATTGTTCATCAGTTAAGTTAGTTACATCATAAATTGTAATGAATGACTTTAGAATTTCGTTTCCATCAACTACTGATTTTGTATAGCCCGTATAACCGTCCCCATCTCTCAGATTTGAAAGAGTAATTATTACATCTCCTTCTCCACCATTTGAGGTGATTACATTAAAGTCAGTAGGGATATTGTATAACGTATCTTTTGATGCTATATTCTTCAGTGCACCTGCCCATCCTGTAAAGTATGTTGAGCTAAATCCCTTAGGACCTTTATGAGTGAGTGAATCATCAATTTCAAGTGATTCTTCTGAAGTTATTGCATTTTTTATTACATCAATTCTATTTTCTGATAATCCTTTAGCATTTAGAACATTTACGTTTAGTGTAGTACCAACCAGCCTCCATGACTTCCATGTATCTACAGTATCGCCTCTTAGATTCTCAATTAAATGCCTTGTCTTAAATGATGTAGTCTCATCATTTGTAAAATCCATAATAGAGTTTCCTAAACCTGAAATTAAAATAAGTAAAACAACTACTGGCAGAAGAGATAATTCGGTAATTATCAAGGTTTTTGATTGTGATTTTTTAATTTCTTTTTGAATTTGAGTAATCTCTTGAGATAGATTCTTTTCTTGATGTTTTAACTCATCAATTGATTTTCCATTAATATGATCAATTTTCTCCCACTCAGAAACTTTTCGATTTTTTTCTAAAAGTTTGATCTGTTTGGTAGTGTAATCAAGTTCTTTTTTCATTATATCTACATGTGATTTTAATCTGCTAATCTCTTTCATTCAATTTTCAAATCCTTACTCAAAATTTCTAGTATATTTCTAGGTGTCAACAATTTGTTTGATGTCATTATGTAGGGATGTTTCATGTAAAGCATGGTTTGACAAATTTCAGAGAGTGATAATTTTTCAGGAATTAATTTGGGTTGTTGAAGTTTGAAAATACTAGCATTCAAATCTAAAAAGTTATTACAATCTTTTAGGTAGTTTAAATCTCCAGCAATTTTTTCAATAATTGCCATAGGATCAATGAATAAAGATTCATTTTCTAGTACTAAGACTTCGGTATTATCATGTATCAATGATTTTATTATATCTTCAACAGTATCATCTCGTCTGAAAATTTTGATTTTTGGGTCAGCTAAATCAGAAGCTTGGAAATCAGTTTTACAAAGCGCACCAATTTCAAGAATTTCTCTAATGGAAACTGCAGAGAAACTATGTTTAGTATTTTGTAATATAGTAAATTCATTTTTTGTCTTATGCATTTGTTCAAGTAGTTTATCAAGTCTAGCGTTTCTAGTATCAAGATAAAACCTTCTGTTCATTATTTCTTGGGCTAAAATATCATGAAAATAGTAAGGTGTAGGGTTTTTGAGAAGTCCACGCAAAATTTCTCTTGCACCTATTATTCCTAAAGGATATTCTTTTTCTAATACAACCAAGTTGTTTGTGGTATCTGATACTCTTGATAGCATTGAACACGCAATCCAAACATTATCGATACTTCCAATACTTGAAATTGGTGATGAGGAGAGAGAAATTGGTAATAAATCATCAAAAAGACATTCTTGTAATTCAAGGTTTTTTCCAGTATTGATTGATTGGAATAATAATTGATTATCTTTTGTGTCAGAACTTTTGTTTAAGATTTTATTTAGATTCTTTTTCCATGCACTTGTAATTTTTTGATTGTTAATCATTTTCATACCTGTTGAATATAATTTAATTAAAAATCCCTCTCATATCCAATATGATGTTCGTAGTGAACATACGATTTTTTGATTCTTTTATCTGTAAAAAACTATCAAGATAATGTGTTGTTGTAATTTTACAAAAACATAGTCAGTTTTTGGTCGTAATTTTTTAGAAATTATTTTCAATAATCTTAGTTTTATTTACAAAACCATAAAATGGTTTTTCGTCATCAAGTTTATCAAATTCAGTTTTTCCTCTGATTATATCTTTGAAAAGTAGGTTATCTCTTAATCTATTAAATAGAATTTCTTTCTTAATTATCTCTTTATAGATTGGTTCAAGCTCGATTACCTTTCGAAGAATACTTAATGAATCAAATATGTTTCCTTGCATTAACACTGTTTTTGCCTTTTTATACAAAACCTCAGAATTTTCTTTATCTATTGATAATATCTTATCAAAACAAAAAATCGCATCTTCATATTTACAAATAGCCTGTAATGCTATTCCTTTGTTGTGAAGGATTTCTATATCGGCAGGAACAATATTTAGGGCTTTATCAAAGAATGGAATTGATTGTTCATATTTCCCGAGAGTTACTAATGAGAGTGCTTTACTGAATAGTGCATCTGAATTTTCTGGATCAATATCGAGTACTCCATCAAAACTTGACAATGATTTTTCGTATTGACCTAGAATTGAAAATGCACGTCCCTTGTTTAACAATACATCAACATTAGATGGTTCTTGTTTTAGTGCACTATCAAATTGTAAAAGTGCCTTTTCATATTGACCTATGGCCAATAATGAGAGTCCCTTGTTGTATAAGGCCGTAAAATTGCCTGGTTCTTTATCAAGTACATAATTAAAGCAAGCAAGTGCTTCTTTGTGGTTTCTCAATTTAGAAAACACTAAGCCTTTTTGAATTAACGGCTCAAGATTATCAGGCTCTAACTCAAAGGCCTTATCAAAACAAGCAAGTGCCAAGGGATAAATTGATTGCTGGACTAGTGAACGACCCTTATTATACACTGCATTACTATGATGTGGGTTAATTTCAAGCACTTTATCAAAGCAGTAAATCGCATTTTGGTGTTTTGAAATGCTTGAAAGAGATATTGCTTTGTTGTATAATGCCTCAACATTTTCTGGACTGATCTTTAATGCCTTATCATAAAATGCGATAGCATCATTTGTAATTCCCAAACTTCCAAGAGAATCTGCCTTCTTAACTAGAGCCGAAATGTTATCTGGTTCAATCTCAAGAACCTTATTGAAACATAAGATTGCTTCATTGAATTTTTTAAGACGAGTGAATGTAAGACCTTTGTGTAATAATGAAAGTGTATGGTTTTCATCTACGGATAAGACCTTATCAAAGCAACGTATTGCATCATCATTTAGACCAAGTTTTCCGAAAATCAATCCCTTGTTGAATAGAGCTAGTATATGATTTGGAATATTCGTTAAAACTTGATCGAATAATTTAATTGCAGTTTCGTATTCATTAATAGAAAATAAAGCCAAACCTTTGTGTAATAATACCTCAGAATGTTTAGGATTTTTATCAATTGCTTTATCAAAACATTTTATTGCATCTTTGTAGTTTCCAAGATGTTCAAGTACTAATCCCTTTTGAAACATAGCATCAAAATTGTCAGGTGCTATTTTTAGAGCATCATCATAGCAAACTATAGCGTCACCATGTTTTCCAAAACGTGCAAGTAATATTCCTTTGCGAAAAAGCACATCAAAATTATCAGGTACTGTCTTTAAAGCTCTATCATAACATAATATAGCATCACCGTGATTTCCAAGCTGTTCAAGTAGCAAACCTTTGTGGTATAGAACTTCAACATAATTTGGAATAATCTTAAGCGCTTTATCATAATCTGCAATAGCATCACCATGTTTTCCCATATGTTCAAGCAACATTCCTTTATGAAATAGAACTTCTGAATGTTGAGGATTAATCTTTAGAGCTTTATTGTAATAGCTCAAGGCTTCTTGAGGCTTACCAAGATGCGCAAGCGTTCTGCCTTTGTGTAAAAGTATATCTGAATGCTGTGGATTAATTTTTAGAGCCTTATCATAATATGTTAAAGCATCATCATGAGTTCCAAGAAATGCATATAACAAACCCTTGTGAAATAATGCCTCAGAAAACTGGGGATTAATCGTTAGAGCCTCGTCATAACATGCTTTAGCATCATCATATTTCCCAAGATGTGCTAGGCAACGACCTTTATGATATTTGACTTCAGAATGATTTGGTTCAATTGTACTTGCTCGCTCAAAGCAATCTAAGGCTTCATCTTGTTTTCCTTGCTGCTCAAGTAAGAGTCCTTTATGAAATAACGCATCAAAATAATCCGGTTTTATCTTTAGAGCATCATCATAGAATACTATAGCATCACCAGGTTTTCCAATATGTGTTAGGAGTAATCCCTTCCTGAATAGTGCATCAAAATAATCTGGTTTAATTGTTAATGCACTGTCGTAGGAAATAAGAGCATCAGTATACTTTCCAAGTTGTACATATGCATTACCTTTGTAAAGCAAAATTTCTGGATTATGATCAACTTCTAATGCCTTGTTGTAATATGATAATGCTGATTCATATTTTCCAAGCTTAGCTAAACATAGACCCTTGTTGTATAGAACATCTGGATGTTTAGGATCTAACTCTAAAGTCTTGTTAAAATAATACAATGCCTCTTCATAACTACCATTTATAGTCAAAACCATTCCTTTTGCAATTAATGCATCAAAAAAATCAGGATCAATTTCTAATGCTTTGTCACAAAGGGTAAGTGCTTCATTGTGTTTCCCTAATTTTGCAAGTGAATATCCCTTGTTGTATAAAGATGGAATATGATTTGGTTTTAAGTTACACGTTTGATCATAGAATGTTATTGCTTCTTCATGTCTTCCTGTCTTTGTTAATGCAAGACCTTTATTGTATAAAGCATCAAAATAATTAGGATCTATTTCTAAAATTTTATCATAACAAGCAATTGCTTCATTATGTTTAGAAATTGTAACAAGAGAATCTCCTTTAGAACATAATGCATCAAAATAATTAGGATCAATACTCAGTGCAATATCATAACATAAAATAGCTTCTTCATGTTTTCCAATTTTTGCAAGTAAATCTCCTTTGTTAAATATTGGCTCAATAAAATTTGGATCCATTTTGCTAGCTTTGTCATAAAAAATCGCTGCTTTATCGAATTGATTAGTATAATAATAAAAATTTCCAATTAAAGTTTCTATTTGTTTGTCTGTGGAAATATCGTTTTTTTGTTCTAATGTTTTTGATAATAAATTGGCACGAACATTTAGAGTTCCTTCTATCTTTGATTTTAAATTACTAGGAATTTCTAATCTATCTTTTGAATCAACTTTTAGTTTGATTTTTTGTTCATTGAATAGACGCAAAAGAAGTGCATCTAAGATGCTGAGCTTATTTTGCTCTACGTTATATGCTGGGGCCATTCCTACACATAGTTGAACTAGGAATTTCTAATATCGTGATATCTGATCAAATAGGCCAGACACCGCTTTATATGATAATTTTCTGTTTCTGAATCTGCTTGAAGGTAGGAATTATACTAGTATTGGTAATAATGAGTATTTTAACACCTAGTTTAACATATGGTGCAGACAGTAATTTTGAATTTGGTACAAGATTCATTCCCACAAAATTAGTTGAAGACAAGGAAGGAATGATACACATTTTTGCAAAAAAAGGAACAAGCCTTGTGCCAGAGAAGATACCGGGATTAACTGTTACAAGTTTAGATTCTAAAATAATCCGAGTTCTCACTGTTAAAGATAGTGAATCAGGATTTGTATCAGAAGTAACTGTTAAAGGGATTAAAGCTGGTACAACAAAACTATTTCTTGCAGCTCCAGGATTTTCATCACAGGAATTACCTGTAACAGTTTATGGAAATGTTTTCAATCAGGAACAGCTTCTTGTTAAAGTTGTTCCAGATACCTTTTCATCTGCTGGGCCATTCAGAGGATTAGTTTCTGTTGAGTTAGCTGATGCTGATGGATTTCCAGTAAAAGCAGCAGAAGATGTTAGTGTCTCACTAAGTGTTGCAAATAATAACATACTTGACATATCTCAGGAAAATCTAGTAATAAAGAAGGGCGAGTATTTTACTGGTACACATTTTATTGTAAAAGATTCAGGTAATACTGGTAAAACTAACATCTTTGTCACAGCGCTAGGTATGGAAACTAAAAGTGATGTCATAACAGTAGACGAACAAGATGATCTACAAGTTAAACTTTATCTCGTTCAAGAAGAAATCAATACTTTTGGATCATCTAAAGCATACATAATAGTTCAACTTCAATTAGAAGGTAGTGAAGAACCTGTTATCGCAAGTAAAGATATTACAGTAAAATATAAAGTAACCAACGATATTTTTGCAAATCAAAATACTAGTCCTAATGCCGATATTGGGGACAAAACAGGCACCATCACGATAAAAAAAGGATCCTATTGGGGTTATGATACATTTTCCTTAGTGGGTGGAAAAACAGGTGAGTATCTTGTTACTATAACTTCAGGAGAACCACTGACCTTAGAATCAGATACAATTCAAGCGGTCTTTTATGATCAGAATGTCGCTAATGCACCATCAAATGATGGTGATAGATTTGTAAAATTTGAGGGATTACCAATATTTGCCACTGGAAATAAGGAATTATTAGGAATTATATTTCTTGAAGATGAAAGCGATTTTCCAATCAGATCTGATAAGAATCTAGAAATAAAACTAGATTCATCTGATAACGATTTTCTTTCAATTGATGATGTTTTCCTTCAAGTTGGAGAAGGTTCAGCTTTAGTTTTTGGTAAGGTAGGGCATAGTATTCCCAACGGGATAGACGGTGCATTTGAAATAAATCCAGTAGTAGAAGTAGAAAGTGAATCCTCATCTCCAACTGTGGTCGAAGTTTTTGGATCAGATGAAACATCACTTCAATTAATTGCAGAACCATTAATTACTAAAGTTCTCAAAGACACTGAATTTCCAATCGTTCTATATTTTACAGAAAATTCTCAAGTTACAAAATTTCCTAAAAATTCAAATCTATTTGTTTCACCAAGTAAAATCTTTGATGTAGAAACAAAACCAGTTTTTAGTGGAGATGATCTAATTATGTTAAACACTAAAGCCATCGATTCAGGATCTGACACTTTACAATTTACTGTTAACGATTTCCCAGATGCTACCCTGACTATTGAAAGTTTATCTTTAAAACCAGCTAACATAATTATTGATCACTCTGAAACAATTTTCACAGGAACTAATGACGTTTTTTCAGTTCAGCTTGTAAATTCTCAAAACCTTCCAGTTTTTGCAACTGAAGACATTGAAATAACTTTTGTTGTAAATGATGAATCAATGATCCAAGTTCCACATACTTTGACAATTAAAAAAGGCGAATACTATACTTTATTTGATGCAGGACCAAAAACAAGTGGTGTTACAGAAATATCTGCTTTATCAGAAGGATTACCACTTAGCACAACAAATATTAAAATTTCAAGTCTTACACCTAGTCTCCTTCTAAATGCACCTGAAATTATTGAAAGTGGTGAAGTATTTACTGTAAAGATTGAAGCAAAACAAGATGATCTTCCTCTTTCAGGATTGGGAGTACAATGGAATGTAGATGGTGGTATACTTCAATTATCAGATTCAAAAACTGGAACCACTGGAGAAGCAATTGCATCAATTATCTCTACATCTGGTAGTGCAGTAAATATCAAAGCAAGTGTATCCAGTTCATATTATTCACCTAGTACAGTTACCAAAACTGTAAGAGTTAATTCAACTTCTGAATTTTTGGCATTTGCTGAAGAAGAACCACAATTCATAAAACCTGAAATTGGTGGTATTGATCCTGTGATAATCATTGTCCCGTCAGTCATTATTCTAATGGGGTATATACTCATAAAGAAAGGCACAATTAAAATAAAAAATCCTACTATAACAAAACAAGTACCAATATAAGAATAAAAAAATCATATGTTCATTCTGAACATCATATTGGATATGAGATGGAATTTTTAAAAATAATATTATAAAATGATGATTCTAACACAAAGAAATAATTTTAATTTGATGAAAAATCGTTATAAATTACTAGTTTTAACTTTTTTTTCTATAGGTTTATTCTCTAGTTTAATAGAAAATGTCTCAGCACAAGAAGAAATTCTTCCATCGTGGTTAAAAACTACAGCAGTATGGTGGGGTGAAGATAAAATAAGTGATAAAGATTTTGTTAGCGCATTACAATATCTAGTAGAAAATAAATTGCTAGTAATTCCAGAACCTGAAATTCCTGAGCCCTCATGTGGTCCAGGTTTAGTTTTGGATGAATCAACCGATGAATGTGTAATACATGATGAATTAGATACTAACGGAATATTTGTTGACACTATTGACGAACAACAAAAAATTGTTGTGTCTTGGATTAAGGTAACTACTCTGTGGTGGGGTCAGAATAAAATAAGTGATCAAGATTTCATAAATGCATTACAATATTTAGTTGAAAACAATGTGCTAACATTAGAATCTGAAATACAATCTAAGCCTCTAGCTAAACTAAAACCTCTACCTGAAGATCTTATAGTTTGGCCAAAAATTGATAGGATTGAAGACTTTAAAGTACAAGGACACAAAAATACAGATTTGTATCATCTACAATTCAAACTTATTGACATAAACAAAAGCCCTGTAAACCCAGATGGAACTATATCGGTTGTAATAATGGATGATAAAAATCGAATTCTATATCTGGATGCCTTTTCTATAAGAAAATCTAACTATGAAAAATCTTTTGAAGCATTTGGTGAGAGTGAAGCTGGTGAGAATGTATTTGCTTGGGAGATCAAAACTTCTGATATCAAGTCTGGCTTTACTGAATATGGAAAAGCTAAGTTAATGTTTACAGATAGATATGGAAACAACTTTGAGAGCGAAATTGTTCAAATCTCAATCCCACAATTTAACTAAAATTTTAATTAAAAATTTTATTTTGTCTTTATAATCTCAATTGGTTTTGATTTTTTCCACAAGTGACTACACAGACTAAACATGTTGTTAATCATCTCAGAAGAATTTGTGTACAAAATAGAGTCATTTTCATCATTAAGATTCATTGACTCTTTGATTGACCCAGACATAATTAGCTGACTTTCATCCTCTACAATCATCCTACTCTTTGAAGGAAGCTTACCAATTCGTGTCTCATCTGCACCTAGTCTTTCAATAAGTGGCAAAAGATTTTCACTTTTTGTTTCTGAAAGTAATAGGACTTTGGAACCATTTTGCTGGCAAATTTTTATTTTTTCTGGAATAGAGGTATGATACATTCTTAAAATATCTTCTACAGTGGTTACAAGGTATACAGTTTTTGTTGCATCTTGAATAAATTTTCCAATTCTTGCATAAATGTTTGAGCGCCCTTGTATAATTGAAAATGAGGAAACCTCTGAAACATTTGGTTCATGAGCAATTTGCTTAAGATCTGTAACAATTTTTCTTGAAAGCTTTTGCATTGTAACAGTTTCATCTTCTTTTCTTTGAATGATAATTGTCAATGCTTCCTCAGGCTCTACAGCCTGACAAATTGTTGGGTTAGAAAAGGTAGTAGAAACTAGACCTAAATTCCGCAATTTATTAAGAGACCTGTAGGCTTTACCTCTATCAATTTCTAGTTTTGTAGACATTGTTCCTACTGTAACTGATCCCATTTGAAGAAGACCTAGATACACTATTGCATCGGATTTTTCAAGACCAAAATACGAGAGTGATTCTATTAACTCCTTTTGCGGACTCAAATTTTTCTTCCACCTAAAATCATTAAATTTACCAAGTCTTGTAGATACAAATTACACATATTCGTTAAGGTGTAGAAAGATGATTTAGGTAATTGTTTGTTTGAATCAAACGATCATCAAATTTCATATGAATTTTTTAATAATCTAATATTTTTTATCATAGATTACTTTATTCTTAATTCATTTAAATCAAAAGTGAATTTCCCAAAAATCAATGTTTGATCATATCGATCATACTCTAGGATATACCCACTTTACCATATTACAAAACTAATGAACCTTATTCAAAAAGGACATAGACATACCCATCGAGGAATCATCGGTATAGAGTCTGCTATCGTACTAATTGCATTTGTAATTGTCGCTGCAGCTTTGGCCTTTGTAGTTCTCAATATGGGTTTTGCAACAACTCAGAAAGCAAAGACAACAATCATTTCCAGTCTGGGAGAGGCAAGTAGCAGCTTAGAGATTTCTGGTAAAATCACCGCAGTTGCTAATGTACCTAAAGCCTTAGTAAACGCAACAGGCATTCCACTTAAGATTACTTCTGGT
>LDXL01000006.1:53723-222484 GCA_001443365.1 Thaumarchaeota archaeon CSP1-1 | reverse complement strand
TTATACATGATACCATAATTAACGCTAATTCCTTTCTCATACGGATCCTATGGGAACGTTTGACGAGGTGATAATAAATCACCACGGAACACTTTTTTGAACCTATTTATACCAAAAATTCCACTCTGGCATGTTTTCCCAATCTCGAGCGATGCAAAATTCCCTAAAAAATTGAATTGAATTAAGATACGTTTATCTGAATTTTAAACAAAATTGTAGGAGCTGCGCATGGTGGTACCTCTTCTCTACAWGGAAGATCACCTACAGCAGATAATGTAGCACTGCCAGGCATTTTTGCCTCATAGACTCCTTGAGCTCCTCTTATTACTGCAATATTTTTTACTCGACTTACAACATCGTCGTTATCAATTTCTACATTCCAGATGTGCTCTTCTCCAAGTTTTAGCAAGAATGTATCGCCTACGTTTAACTCAATTGTTTGGTTGTTATTTTCCTGTGTAATTGTTGTAGGTTCATTTTGATTTGTGTCTTCTAATGCCCAGCCTCTCTCAATGAGTTTTTCTCTAGTTTCTGGTTTTACACATGCTGGAGAGCCATCATATTTTGTTATCAATATTAGCTCTGGTTTGCATGATATCTCTACGCCAAGTTTTACCTGCTTTAGTGGCGGAAGTATAGAAGTTTCTTCATTTTGAAGTTCCTCATACTTTGTAATTTTTATTGTTACAGTATAATCTTCAGGCTGTATATTTTTGGTGCTAATTGGATAAGGACTAAGGTCAACTAACTGAATCAAATATGAATTGAAAATCGATTCTTCAGGACTAGAATCTCCACCAATTGACAAGCTTACGGTGGACTCTACTTCTCCTTTTTGCACGTCAAGCTCGATTCCTGCCTGGCCCTGCCAAATACATGTCACATCAGATGGACATCGAGAATCAGATGTAACATTCAAAAATGTTATCTTCATGTCTTCAGATTTTATTTCTGCGCTTTGATTGACCTGAAGTAAAAATTCAGAATCAAGATTAGCTTCGATTGTCATAGGTTCAGAGCTCTGGGCAAATGATTCCTGCTCCAAATTTGCAATTGTGATTGCAAGAAACCCAAATACAATCAGAAATAATTGGATGTTACTAGTCAAGTTCCTCAAAAAGATGCCTTTGTCCAATTCATAAAGCATTCTATTAAATCACGATTTAACCAAAATTAATTATTGGTACACGATAGGTGGTGAGGCGTAAAAAGTATCAATTATCGTTCAATCTCAACAAAAATATGATTTTTGTTTGCATTTGGAAGAACTTCCATTATTTTTGTTTCAATCTTATCGGTAAGTGTTTCAATTTGATCTGTTTCAAGGCCATCTGCTAAATTCACTTGAATCCCAACTAAAACATCGTTTGGGCTAAGATGCATTGTTCTCAAGGTGATTACCTTCTTTACCTCAGGAATTCCTTTTACAACTTTGACTAGTTTTTTGTATTGTCTGCTAGTGATTGATTCTCCTAATAACAAACCTTGATTCTCTTTTGCTAAAAAGAACGCAAATAACATTAAGATAATTCCAATTATTATAGAGCTAATTGCGTCATACACAACATTTCCTGTAATTTCTGTCAAGAAGATTCCTATGGCAGCAACAAATATTCCAAGTAATGCAGCTGAGTCCTCAACAATTACAGTAAGAATGGTTGGATCTTTGCTTTCTTTGAATTCATTTACAAGTGCTGAAAAGTTAACTTTCTTTCCTTGTTCTTTTATACTATTTTTGAACACATTAACTGCAACTCTTAAGGCATTTCCTTCAAAAACTGTAGCAATAGCTAAAACGATATAGTTAATTGTTGGATCTTCTACCGAATGATCTTCATCTATCAAAGAAGAAATTCCCTGTTCTAAAGCAAGAACTCCTGATATGCCAAAGATCATTGTTGCTACAATAAATGACCAAAAATATTGCGACTTGCCAAATCCAAACTGATGTGCATAAGTAGCTCTTTTTGTACTAGCCTTGATTCCAACTAGGAGAAGAATTTGATTCACAGTATCTGATGAAGAGTGATAAGCTTCTGCCCACATTGATACACTTCCAGTCAAAATGGCCGCAACAAATTTTGATATTGCAATCCCCAGGTTACCAAAAAGTGCTGCATAAATAGCCTTTTTTGAGCTTGCTGCCACTTTATCTACTTATTCAAAGGATCTTAAATAGTGTTAAGACTTTATCTTTAGTTTCTTTCCTGTTTTGTTCTTAAATTATTTCTTGTTAGATTTTTCCTCTATTTTCAGTCTCTACAACAAAGATTATCATCTTGATTTGCTGCAAATCCAAAATGACTCTATAATTTCCCACACGTAGTCTATAAAACGACGAATTGGTTAACCTTATCACTGCTCTAAATGGATCTTTAGCGCAATCAAATACTTCATCATAAATCTTTTGTGCATTTTTCTTATCTATTCTCTCTAGTTGTTTAACGGATTTTTCTGACCAAATAACTTGCCATGCCAATCTATTTTATTCCTAATTTCTTTTTGACTTGGTCTGATGTATATACGCGTCCTGCCTTGATGTCCGCAATACCTTCTTCGATATTTTTGATTATCTCCTCACTTAGTACCTCGTCTTCTTGAATATTTTTTAAAAGTCGGGCAATCACAGTCTCGTAGGTTTCTCGCGGATGATTCATTTGTTTTTTGAGCTCGTTTTTGAGCTTTTTAGAAAGCTTAATGGTACTTTGTTCCATAGTATACCATAGTATACTACGGTATAAAAATGATTCTCTAAGCTCTAACACTTATCCAATGCCATCTAGTATCTCTTTGCAACCCTACTATTGCATAGATTAATGCCATAACACTATCGGCCGGATGATTATACTCTTTTCTTGGCATTCGTCTTCGTTCATTTCGCACTATAATAAAGAAAAATGAGCAGAGGTTTTCCTTTTTAGCATTTTATTTGAAATAAATGAAAAAAATGCATTTATACAACTTCTAGGATTTTTCAAAATTTTTAATTTAGTACCATTTTTGACCATTTATTTTCTCGATATGTCATACTAGTGACGTACCGGGGGTGGGTTTCGAACCCACGACCTCCAGATTATGAGTATTGCCCTTTATGTGGACTGGCACTCTAGACCAGGCTGAGCTACCCCGGCACAAATTACGCGTATTATTTTGTTCAATTAAATGATTCTAAACTGTAGTTAGATAATTTCCTAAATGGCCATATGTTTTTTGACAAAAATTCCTCATTACTTTAATATCAATTCAATCCATGTAATACATGAAATTCGCAATACTGCTTTTGGCCATATTTGTAGTGTCAATTGCAACCGTTGTGTATGTGTATGCAGAATCCAATACACTTGGTCAAATATTGCCAAAAGATGAACCTAATTTCAAACCAACAATTACAAAAGGAACGTTTAACGGAAAAGACGTAGAAATAATCGAGTTCAAAAGTAAGCTAGGAAAATAATCAAGTTTTTTCCTTTTTAATTCCAACAAATCATAACTACGCAATCTTTTTCCAATCGGCATCTACATTTTTTACCCAAAGGAATTTTTTTTGCAGAGCAGCAGTGTATAGTTTTTCCCAGTCTGCCTTTACTTCATCAGTCCACGCCTTGAAGACTCGCGGGTCTATATAATTTCGAAGCGAGGTTCCCAAGTTATAATCACGAGTTTTTCCAGCAAGGTCAATTGCGAGCCCTATCTTTTCTTTTCTTTCTTTTAGCGCTTCTTTTTGTTTTTCAGTCTTTGGTTGTGTGCTATCTAATTTTTTTAGCATCTCTTTCTTTTTTTGTAATGCATCCTCAAAGGTTTTAGGAATGGTTCTTTTATGATTACACATCATTGCTGCCTCCAAATTTGCAAGCTTTGCATGATACAGTTTTTCATTTTCTGATTTTGACTTGATATTATCATGCTTTTTCAAGTATTCTTTTACCACATTTGTAGCAAGATATGTCCTAAACACCTTTGCAGTTAATCCATTAACTATTCCTGAAAAAAAGGCGTTTACATGCCTTGAGGTAATTCCATGAAAAATCTCATCTTTTGGTTTTTTGTTTTTAATCAACTCTTTTAGATTATCATAAAATTGCTTGTCATCGCCAACAGCAGGAACGGTTTCTTGCCATCTAACACTATCTTTTCCCAAGAAATCAAACTCTATTGCATCCTTTGTTAGCTTTATGTGTTCAGTTCGAAGCGTTGTTGCGCCAACAGTGTCTGCCTCATCAGGATCCTTTTCATCACCAACTCTCATTGCAGTTCTATAAATCAAGTAGCACGCTGTAGCAATCCTTCTAATTTTAGGATCATTACTTTTTAGATTCTTTACCATCTTTTCTTTTATTTTTTCAATCTCTTTTGAAAGCTTGACTGCTTTATCGTATTTTTCTTGATCTCTTTCTTGTTTGAGGCCTGCAGTATCTGCAAGCCAAACATATTTGCGCTTTTGAGTTAAAACATCCATCCAACTTGCAAGCCACATAAAATCTTGATTATGAATAATTGTTCCCCAATTACCTGGAGGAACCTTGGCATCTTTTCCAAGATTCAAAGTAACGTCTTTTGGAGTAACCCTTGGCTTCCATCTGCCTCTGATTGGATGATCCCCTCTTCCAATAAAAATCCCAGGAGGTTCAGCCATATAGTTTGCAACCTCGACTTCTTTTCCATCCATGATTGCCTTTCCGTATTTTTCTTTCATATCTTCGCGAAGTTTTTTTCTTTTGGCAGCTAGTGATTTTTTTGCTTCTTTAGTCATGCCTTCTCTGGCATCTTTTTCTTTGTCAACTATCTTGTAAGCGTCTGAAAAATCAATATCAGAATATGAAATTTGTTTAAATTTTGCAGGTAATGTTTTAGCAAAGTCTGAAACAAAATTTTTCTGAAATATCTTGTCTTGAACATATGGCGTGTCTTTTTTCTTTGCCCACTGGTAGATCATCTCCTCTTGAAGCAAATTAAGATCTATTTTTTCTCCCTTGATCTTGATTTTGATTCCTTGTGACTCAAAAGGTGGAGGAAATAGGATTCCATTATGTTCCAGAGTTTTCCATTTCATTTCATATCATCATTTTCCAGCAAATTGCGGACTTTGATAAAAACCGTACTCAGGCGTATATCAATTTAACGTAGGATTAGTCACCGAATAGCTCTTTTTTTATGTAATTTTCAAACTCAATGTCAGTCTTCATCTTTTTTGCCTCCAAGAACATAGATGCATCACTACCTACCACATACCTTGGCAGAGGCTCGGCTGTCTTTATTGCCTTCATTATGGTTTTTGCCACCTCTACTGGCGGAGTTCCCATCTCGGCCATCATTTTTACACCATTCATTACCTTCTCAGTAATCTCCTTGTAAGGAGAACCAGGTTTTCCATCTGCAACCTTCATCGAGGAAAAAAAGTTTGTCTGGATAACTCCTGGCTCAATTATTATCGTCTTTATACCAAATGGAGATAACTCGTATCTCATACATTCACTTAATCCTTCTAATGCAAACTTTGAGCTAATGTATGCCGGAGTGCCAGGAAAACCAATCCTACCAGCTACTGAGCTGATATTTACTATAATTCCAGAACCTTGCTTTCGCATAATTGGGGCAATCTCTTGAATTAAACTAACTATTCCAAAAAAATTTGTCTGAAATTGCGCTTTAAGCTCATCCATGGTAATATCTTCTATACATCCAAACAAGCCATAGCCCGCATTATTTACTAAAACATCAATTCTACCTTTTTGTTCTTGAATTTTTTTTACTGCAGATTTTATAGAATCTTCTTTATCTACATCTAGCTCTATTACTTTTAAATTTAGATTCTCTTTTTTTGCAATTTCTTGAATTTTCCCAGCTTTGCTTGTGTTTCGCATTGAAGCATATGTAAAATAATTTTCTCTTGCCAAGGCAAGGGCAGTCTCAAATCCAATTCCACTTGAACTACCAGTTACAAGTGCAACTTTTTCCATTATTAGAGTTGTAAAGTGGTACTAATAATTCATAGCGGCCAAAATTTTGATCAAGGCAAAACTCCCCATCCTACAGATACTAATTTTAAGGCAGTAGGAGGAAAAACACAAGCAGGATTACCTGTAGTAGATTTTAGAATCAACTCAAACCCTGTCTTGCAAACTACATCCGGTGGTAAAATCCCAGTCTTTACTTGTTTTAGTGGAGACAAGGAACTATCACCAACTTTTTTCTCTTCAGAAATAATTGGTATGATCTTGAGTATTCTATCGTCGTTTTCTGCAGGTGCGCCTCTTCCATCTCTATTACTTGTCAAAAGGTAGAGATTCCCATCAGGACCCATACTTGCATCTCGTAATCTTCCATAGGTGTTTGAGAATAATGCCTCACTTGAGATGACCTGATTTTCTTCAAGATTCAAATCCAGCATTCTGAGATGACCTCCTCTCAATGTGGCTACAAAATACTTGTTAGTCCATTCAGGTATGTTCTTAGAATCATAAAAGGTCGCACCAGAAGGAGCCCATGTATCTTCTCCCGTATGTATGATGGGATCGACAAATTCTGGGTCATGCTCTCCTCCAATTATTTTAGGCCACCCATAATTTTTTCCAGATTCCACAACATTAATCTCATCATGTGCAGATGATCCGTGTTCTGTAACAACCAATTTTCCAGTTACAGGATCCCAGTCAAGTCCCTGTGGATTTCTATGTCCGTAAGAAAATATCATCGAATCAGCAAATGGATTATCAGAAGGTATAGTGCCATCTGGATTAATTCTTAGAATTTTTCCTGACAAAGAATTTAGATCTTGTGCAGCACTAGAGTTTCCTGCATCCCCAGTTGTTATGTATAATTTTTCATCTGGACCAAACTTTAATCTTCCACCATCATGAATTGCTGCACCAGGAATCTTATCAACTAAAATAAATTCATCTAAGAGAGAATTGTCTTTTTCTGTAAACCTCACTACTTTGTTGTAAGTGAATGGGAATTCAAAATAAGTGTAATAAAGATAAAGAAAATGGTTTTGCTCAAAGTTAGGATCTAGTGCTAGTCCCAATAATCCTCCTTCAACCGTGCCAACATCAAGAATGGCAACAGGTTCTGGATTTAATTGACCATTTTCTATTACTCTTAAATTTCCAACTCTTTCCGTGAAAAAAATTCTTCCATCTGGAACAAATGCAATTTCCCAAGGAATCTCCAAATTTTCAGCAACAGTTACAACTTTAACGTTATAATTTTCAAACTCTTGCCCATAAGCAAACAAGAAAGAACCACTAAAGAAAATTGTTGCAATAGAAAAAATTATCAAAATTTGAAAACTGTACATTTTTTTACTCAAATTAAACAAGCGGTCTATCTCCTTCCCTTGGCTCTTCTAAAACAGTTTGCTCTCCATCATTAATTCTTTGTAAAATTTCAAGTGAAGAGTGTTTGTGCAAAAATTCATTATTGTTGCCACAGCGATAAGAAAAGGTACATCTTGGACATCCTGCCTCATTTTTACAGGGACATTCTTTAACAATATGCATACTACGTTCCAAGGCTTTTTCAAATCTATCATAAAGTGCCTTGCTAGCCCCATTACCGCCTATAGCCCCATCATAAATGAAAATCAAACCAGAGGTACCAAGTGAAATTCCACCCAAATCCTGTGAAACCCCGCCAGTTATCATATTGCTACCTTCAATTACTACATGTTCTGTTGCGTGGTATCCACTGGCTTCCACATATTCCTCATCTTCAGATCTTTCTATCTCTTTTAATGGTCGAGGGGCGTGAAAAACAATCCCCTTTGTGATAAAGTCATAATCTAATGGTCTGTCTAGCAAAACCTTTTTGCCTTGGATTACCTCCTGTCCAAATTCAATATTTGCATAACCGTAAACTCTTTTTTGTATATGGAGTTTGCAAAATGCAACCTCAATTCCAAATGCATTTCTTTTTTCAAAAATTTTTTCAATCGTTGGCCATTCCTCAGTTAATGCTTTTGTATAATATGGGTAATCTCGTGGAATTCTCTCTAATTTTGCGTAATTTTTTTCTGGATATCCAAACTCTTTAACCTTGTATCTTGTGCCTGCAAGAAAATAGATAGCAGACTCGTGTAGCTCCTCTAAAGCAATAGGTAGTACTCTATCCCCAAGCTTTCTATCATTGAAAAATATGTCAATTGATTTACCTATTCCCCTAATACTATATTCATTGAGAAGTGTCTTTACCTTTTCATAGTTAGGAACATATCGGTTTTCATGTAAAACAAGTGTGCCATCAGTTACATGCTTTTCAATTACACTTGCATGTTCTCTTAACTCGTGTTTGGCAATAGGTTTGTCACTTGCCATTGCAATTACTTGAAACTCTTCAACAAATGGATTTTTTGGATCAATATAGATTCGTTCCACATCATCAAAATAATCATCAGGATGATTTTTGTAATATTGTGAGATTGGATCATTTCCAAGTGCCAAAAAAGCATATCCTCGTTGACCCTTTCGAGCTGCACGACCAATTCTTTGCACAAGTCTGTTAACTGGGATTGTTGCAGATATTACGCCATCAACATTTCCAACATCAATTCCAAGCTCAAGGGTTGGTGTGCAAGATATTGCCATGAGATTGTTATCCTTGAAGGATTTTTCAACAGACTTTCGATAGTTTGCCATCAAGCCTGCTCTGTGAACTTTAATGTCAACTTTTTGTTTTCTTGCTTGCATTGCTACTAGTTCTGAATTTTTATGTGAATTGCTAAAAACCATTGTTTTGTGTTTTCTGGAGGTTAGTTTTTTTATCAAATCTACCATTAGTGCTCTCTGTGTTCTAAGAGAAGGGAAAAGCATCAGAAAATCAGTTTCTCCCTTTCTGCCAGAACCACGTATTAGCTTCATTTTTTCGCCAAACAGACTTTCACAAAATTCTACAGCATTTTCAAGTGTTGCAGATGAGGCAATAAATTGAATTTTGTTACAAATTCGTTTGAGACGCTTTATGATATAGTGTACATTTGACCCAAAAATACCAGAATAAACATGAACCTCATCGGTTATCAAAAATTTTACTGAATTTAACAAAGATGCAAATCGAGTTCTATGCCAGAGATGGTAGTGTAATACATCAAAATTAGTAATAACTAGTTGAGGAGGATTATCTAAAATTTCTACACGTTCTGATTGTTTAGTGTCTCCATCAAAAACGCTAACTGTAATTCCAACCCGTTTAGCAAATTCTAAAATTTTTGGATATTGATCCCTTGCAAGGGCTTTAGTAGGATATACAAATAACGCCAAAACTTTACCATAGTTATCATTTTGATCATTAATTTTTTGTAAAACTGGAATAAGAAAGGCCTCAGTTTTCCCTGATGCAGTAGGTGCTTCTATTACTACATTACTTCCATAGGCAATTTCTTTAATTGCATCTTCTTGGAATTTATAAAATCTTTTGATATCAATTTTTTGTAAATAATCTGATATTTCCCCGTCTAACCCTAATTCATCTACTTTGGAACCCAACTTTGGAGGGGGATTTTTTAATGTCTTGAACTTTGAAATGTAATCTTTTTTTGAATACAAAACTGATTTAGTTAATTCATCAAGAGAATTATTTCCTATCATCTCTTTGATTTCTTTTTCATCTCTGATAATTCCATCCGCCTTTAAACCTAAACTCATTTGTTTTTTATCAGGAATCGTGCCTTCATCAAACTTTGTCAAAAAATCAAGATATGTCTCATCGATATTTTTACTATATTCTAAAAGATCCTCGAGACTACACTTATCACAAGAAATCATAATCTTATGGTTGAAGGTTTTTTGAATGGTTAGTCCTGATTTACACTTGGGGCAGGCATACTTCATCTTATATTGCCATAGATGATCCAGATTTATTACTTGAGAACTATTCTGTCTTCATTCTTAGTGTAGATCTAGCGTCATTTAGGGGTGTTTAGCTGTCCTAGGGTTCCCCTGCTATATGGATGACCAGTTTGATGTTAGAGCAATTGATACGAAAAAGTTATCTATAGTATTTTTGATCGAAGATTACATGGCTAGCTATACCAATGAAGTAGCTAAAATCCACCGACAATTCAACACTGCTCTTAAGAGAGCAAAATCTAGACAGACGGTTCTAAATGCATACTGGACTCACAAAAAACAACATGAACGACTACTACAAAAGCATCTAAAAGAAGAGATGGCCCAAGTAAATCGTATCAAAAATAGGCTGGATTACAAATAGCTACAAAATAAAAAAGTGATATCGAATCTTGGTGGACTAGTAGTCCATCATTTTATTTTTGAATTGTTTCATGACATTATTAAACTACGAACTAATTACAAATGATGAAATTGAAAAAAATTGAATTTAACAAAATTTACAACATGAACTGTATCACAGGGATGACATTAATTCCTGATAAAAAAAATCGATCTAATTATAACTGATCCACCATTTGCAATTGATTTTAAAGCAAAAAAGGAAAACTATAATCGAACTGCATCTAGGGTTATTGCAGGTTACAACGAAATTAAGGCTGCACAATATTATGATTTTTCATTTCAGTGGATGAGTGAGGCTTTTAGAATTTTAAAAGATTCTGGAAGCATGTATGTTTTTTCTGGATGGAACAATCTGAAAGACATTCTTTTGGCTTTAGATGATGCTAGATTTACTACAATTAACCACATCATATGGAAATATCAATTTGGTGTAGTAACTTCAAAAAAATTTGTCACATCACACTACCATTGTCTATATGTATGTAAAAATCCAAAGAAAAGAAAGTTTTATTCATTTACACGATTTAAAAAAAATTCTAAAACTCCTGATGGAAAAAGCTTACACTATCAAGATAAAGAAGACGTATGGTCAATTAAGCGTGAATATTGGACAGGGGATCAAAAAACTCCCACAAAACTTCCATCTGAACTAATTGAGAAGATTTTAGAATATTCAAGTCAAAAAAAGGATATTGTATTTGATCCCTTTTTAGGTTCAGGACAAGTAGCAGTTGTAAGTAAAAAGAAAGGTAGACAGTATTTGGGATTTGAAATTGTAAAAGAGTATTACAAGTTTGCAAAAAAAAGACTTGATAAGAACATGTATAGGATCAAAGAATCGAATTAATTCAAACTTTTAGAATTATTTTTAGGGCTTGTTTCATGATTCTGTTTTCCAATCTTTTCAGAAATCAATTCTCGTAGTTCCTCATCGGATTTATTTGTAGAGTCGATTCCAATAGTTTTTGCAATAGTATCTAGCTTTTCTCTTTCATTTTGAACAGGACCTAATACATTTAGATTGGAATTTGAAAAATCTTTGAATTGTTTTTGTATATCATTTTTTGCTTTGCTGTATTCTCCTACTACTTTACCTAATTTTTTTGTAACCTCTGGAAGCCTATTGGTTCCTAAAAGAACTATGAGTGCAACAAATATGATGATTATCCACTCGCTGCCCATAATGTTGAGCCAATAATCTAACACAAAGTATCTAGACTAATTCTAAAATTAAAGATTTTGATTCCACTGAATCTGTAATTTTTTCCTGTTTAGAACTAATATCAAAGTCACAATTATTCCAATTACAAAAAAACCAAGATATGGTGTATCTTTTCCAAAGGCCTCTGCTACAATTCCTGCAAATAATGGTCCTGCAGCCCACCCAATTCCAAATGTTGCCTCATATGCCCCAATTAACCCCCCAGAAAATTTCTTCTGTGATTTTCGCATTATTATCTCAAAGGTTAATGGGAAATAGATTGTAAAACCAAAACCCATGATCAACATAGCTATAGTAAACATCTCAAAGGTAAACGAGTAAAATACAACCAACATTCCAGCTGCTATAGAAAGTATAGTTGCAATCAAACTATGAAACGTCCTTCTTTGTAGCGGACCAACAAATGCCAGTGTAGCTAGTCTTGATATTCCAAAGATAAAAAACAGCAGTTCTATGTTAGATTCTGAAATTGATCTATCATTCATAAAAGCAGGATATATGGTTAGAAAAGTTCCAAATGCAGTACTGCAAAATATCAACATTATTACAATTACAGGAAATTTTGTCATCTGCTTTATTGAGCCAAAGGCGATTGTACTGTGTTGCGTAGTTTTTCCATATTTTGAGAGTAACAAACTTGTGATAATTGCAATTGCAATTGCATATGTGGAGTATTGAAACAAAATTCTATAAGTTACATCCAGGTTTTCAAGCAAAAAGGTACCAATTAGAGGACCAATCATTAGTCCTCCTACAAAAAATCCCATAAATCTTGCAATTGACTTTACTCGATTCTCTGGATCTTCAACTTGCGAAATAATTCTTTCACATGGAGGCCAAAAAAACGCATGAGCCATACCTGTAAGTGCTCTAAAAAATGCAATTTCTGGAACTGACTGTGATATCGAAAGTAAATAGATAGATGCTGTGTTTAATGCAATTCCTGCAGATAATAGTAAACCATTGTTAAATTTGTCAAGTAAAATGCCGACAAAAAGTGGAATAAACATGTATGGAAGAAAATTTGTAAGGCCAATAATTCCCAATTCAAAATAGGATGCGCCTATAATCTCTTTTGAGAAAACAGGAACTATTGGATTGTGCATTCCATAGGAGAGTCCTACAATTAGCGCAGTAAGATAAACAAGAAGAATAGGTAGTTTCATGTCACTTGTAGGCAGCTACCATAATTGCGCCACCCATTAGATCCTTCTCAAATTCTACTCTGGAAAATTTCTCAAGTAACAATGACTCTAGTTTTTTGTTTTGAGGCCAACGCTTGTAAGTTCCATAAAGTGTTGCAAACTTTAATCCTAGTCTTCCTCCAGCAATTAGAGCAATTATTGGTACAATTGCTCTAAGATAAAATGAAACTCCCAATCTAATTATTGCCTCATCTGGTTTTCCTAAATCGACAATTACGAATCTACCCCCTTTTTTTAAAACTCGATGAATTTCTGATATTGCAATTCTAAGGTTTATGGCATCACGAAGTGAATACCCACACAACACTGCATCAAACTCATCATTTTGAAATGGAATATGTTCAAAAACCCCCGATGTCAAGTTTGGCTTCTCATCAAAAAATTTACTTGTTTGTTGTAACATAGGTACAAGCGGATCATAAAGTGTAATGTGTATTTTACCACCTGAAACATCCATGGCCGTCTTTGACATATTGCCAAAACCTGAACCTGCATCAAGAACTAAATCTCCGCTTTTTACTCTACCTTTAATTCCTCTAATACGATGAGCTTTATCTTTTCCCAAAGAGATGTATGAATTTACCTTATCATAAACTGGAATAATGTCACGTAAAACATCTAAAACCTCTCCCCAGTAACTTCCTAAGCCCACAAGAAAACTTGAATTGCAGTATATTATATTTGATGGTAGTTTACACAGAAGAATTTACTTTGCGAATTTTTGGCTAGCATTTTTTGCAAATTTTTCAATTTCGCTTTCGGAAACTTTTTCAAGTATTTGTTTATCGAGTTTAATCCAAGACATTTTGACGTGTTTTGCACCATCCTTCTTTTCACTTTTTAGATTAATTGCTGCGGTAGCTAGTGCTGCCCCATCTTCCAAAGTCATTTCTGGTTTGTAGTGTTTTTCCAAAAATTCAGTAACCTCTTCAGAGCTTGCCCCAATAGCTACTGCTGCATATGATACATAGGTTCCACTAGGATCAGTTACATAGATTGAACCTCCTTTTTGATCTACACCAGCTATAATCAAAGCAACTCCATATGGTCTGACACCAGAATATTGGGTAAATTGATGACACTGATCTGCAAGATGTTTTGCAACTGTTTCAACCTCAACAGGTTCGTCATAGGTTAATTTGTTACTCTGTGAGAAGAATCGAGCATTATCGACTTGAACTCTGGCATCTGGAATATAGCCAGCTGCAGCTACTCCTATGTGTTTATCGACTTGAAAAATCTTCTGAGTAATACTTGAAACCTGCAGTGCACGAGGATTTTCCTCTACTGCAATTATCACACCATCTTTGCATTTTATCCCGATCGCAAGAGTCCCACGTTTTACTGTCTCAATTGCGTACTCTACTTGGTATATTCTTCCATCTGGAGAATACATAGTAGGCGTCATATCGTAGCCTCGTGATGCCATCAATTCAAGACGAGTTCTCCGATATTCAATTTAAGGGTTAGTTATTGAAAATCCAATTTCTGATATCAATTTGTAATGAATTTGGAATAGAATTGGAAATATGGTTTTAATACATTTCTATAATTATGTGGTAAGTTCAGATATGATGGAAACTCAACTATTAGAATTCAAATCTCTGATAAATTCTAAATCAGAATCAGTAAATCGAAAGCCAGATCGTGCCACTAGAAAATTGTTACTGTATTTGTTTACTGGAACAAAGGGTGGATATACCAGACTAAAAATCATTATAAATTTAGAAGCAAGGCCATTTAACACAAACCAATTATCAAAAGAGCTAGGACTGGATTACAAAGCAATTCAACATCACATGAAAATTTTAGAAAAAAATAACCTAGTTACAAAAGTTGGAGAAAAATATGGAGCGATTTTCTATCTTTCAAATTTCCTAGAGGTTAACATCACTGCTCTTGGTGAAGTAATCGAAAAATTAGAACGAAATATGAATTCTAAAAAGGTATACTATTAAATTTTTTATTTAATTTCTGAAATAACTGATTCGATTCCTTCCTTGTATGAAGGGTATTGAAAACCATATAATTTTAAAATTTTTTTATTTGATGTCTTAAGCGATGTTGTGAGTAGCTTGACAAAATCTCCTCCAAGAACAGTATTTGCTAAAAATGTTGGAATGCTTCCTGGATGTTTTACTCCAAGTTTGTCGCTGGTAAAATTAATGAAATCTTTGAACAAAACTGGATTTGAATCTGTAATTATAAACGATTCATCATGCACTTTATTCTCAGCTATTGCAATCAAGGAATTCACTACATCGTCTACATGTACAAGGCATCTATAGTATTCACCTGATTTAGGCATCCTAAAACTTTCCTTTTTCAATCTATTGACTATCTGTGAGGTAAACCATCCCCCGTTCCCATACACTTCACCAAGATATACTACTGATAGATGAATGGAATTATTTTTGCATTTAGTTTCCAAGTATTGCTGAGCTTCCAATCTTATCTTCGTATAATCTGTATGAGGATTCAGAGGAGTTTTTTCATCAATTACTATATTTCCTGGATCTCCAAAGACTCCTAGTCCAGAAACATAAACTAAAAAATTAGTTTTATCTTTTATTTGATTGAAAAGATTTACTGTGCCATCAAAATTTACTTTCTTAATGGTTTTCTTATTTTTTTCCATTGGTGTAGCCGCTGCTAAATGAAAAACAACATCAAATTTTTCATTTGGTATAGTAAAATTCGCATTTGTCAAATCTACTGAAATTGTTTCTATTGCTGGATTTTTGATTTTGTTATTGTGTACTAGACCAATCACTGAATGACCCTTTTCAGTAAGCTTAGTTGCTAACCTAGATCCTATGAATCCAGATGCACCTGTAATTAGAATTTTCAATGCTATAGAATAGGGATATGGGATAAAAGATTTAAAATTTGTATGTGACGATTTGGGAATTCGCGGGTAATGAAAACCCTCTAGAGAAATCTAGCCAAACTTAAATATAATCTGAGGATCCTAATTTCGATTAACTTGATCAAAAATGATCCGTTTGTAAACGCAACAAAACAACTTGATGATGCGTGTAAAATTTTAAAAATCGATCAAGGTACTCGTGACTATTTGGCCATGCCAAATAAAATAATTCGAGTAAAAATTCCAGTAAAAATGGATAACGGAAAAATTAGAGTTTTCACTGGTTTTAGAAGTCAACATAACAATGACAGAGGACCATACAAAGGAGGAATCCGTTACTTTAACCCAGAAGGTGGAGTTGAGTATATGGAAAGAGAAGTAATGGCACTGTCAGCTTGGATGACATGGAAATGTGCTGTAGTAGATATTCCAATGGGTGGTGGTAAGGGAGGAATCTATCTTAATGCAAAGACAGAAAAAATCAGTGATGGTGAGCTAGAAAGAATCACAAGAAGATTTGCATTTACTATTTCTGAAATTATAGGACCGCAAAAGGATATTCCAGCTCCTGATGTTTACACAACTGGTAGAGAAATGACACAGATTATGGATACTTATGAAAAATTGCATGGTGTTACGAATCAACCAGGAATAATTACAGGAAAACCAATTTCAGTGGGTGGTTCACTAGCTAGAAACGTAGCAACCGGGCTTGGTGCTGCATACTGTGTCAGAGAAGCAGCAAAGGTAGTGAAACTCAAACTAAAAGGCGCAAAAGTAGTCCTGCAGGGTTTTGGAAACGCTGCAACGTTTACTGGTGAGTATCTTGAGAAGATGGGCGCAAAAGTAATAGCTGCAAGTGATTCAAAGGGCTCTATAATTAATCCAAATGGCATTAAAACTAACAATCTACTAGAATACAAGCAAAAGAAGGGCTCTGTGGTGGGGTATCCTGGTAGTAAGAAAATCTCTACTGAAGAATTACTCACTACAAAATGTGATATTCTAGTTCCAGCAGCACTTGAAAACCAAATTAATGCAAAGATTGCAAATAATTTAAAATGTAAAATTATTGCTGAAGCTGCAAATGGTCCAACGTTACCTGAAGCAGATCCTATTATCTACAAGAAGAAGATAATCGTAATTCCTGATATTTTGGCAAACTCTGGTGGAGTATGTATATCGTATCTTGAATGGGTACAAAATAACATGGGATACTATTGGACATTTAACGAGGTAGCAAAGAAAATGGAAGACCACATAACTCGAGGTTTTAGAGATACATACGCACTTTCAAAGAAACACCAAGTTGACATGCGTCGAGCAGCAATGGTGTTGGCTGTAAGTCGTGTGGTTGAAGCATTCAATCAAAGAGGCCTTTGGCCTTAGAATTTATTTTATTACAAAAAAGATTTGTAACAACCAAGTTCTTCAATAAAACGTATTTTACCTTTTGTTATCGATACTAGTTTTCTCTTAAATGAAAGATCAATTTTTACTCTACGTTCTAATTGTTCAACAATTTTTGTAGTAAGATATCTTCCCTTTCGATCTCTGTCTAAAAGAATTATCAAACTATTGTACTCTGAAACCAAGTCTACAAATTTCCTCAATCCACGAAACTTGTGAAATTCTAGTACTCTTCCTGAAAATCCAAGCTTCTTTAATGCCTCAGAATCACGTTTTCCCTCTACAATTACAACACTATCTGATTTTGAATTGAGTAAAACTATGAAATTTTTGAGATCTTGAATTTCTTGTTCTGAAACCATCATAATATTACTAACACTTTGACATATTAAGAAGTTTTTAGAAAATTAAGAAAATGACAGATATTTTAGTAATACAAAATTCAAAAACTGAAGGCATTGGAACTTTGGGCAATCTATTGGAATCTGATGGATTTAGGCTACGAACTGTTTATGCTAAACAAGAAAAAATTCCAACAGATGATTTTCCTTTACTCATTGTATTAGGTGCTCCTGAAAGTGCAAATGATAATGCCTCTTATTTATTAAACGAACAGAAGTTAATTAGAAATTTTGTACAAAATAAGATTCCTGTTTTAGGAATTTGTCTTGGTTCTCAGTTAATAGCAAAAGCTTTTGGCGCCAAGGTGTTTACTGGACATAAAAAAGAAATTGGATTCTATAATGACTTGATCCTTGATAACAAATCAAGCTTATTTTCTGGAATAAAAAGCCCCATGACAGTCTTCCATTGGCATGGTGATACATTTAGTCTTCCAGATAATTCAATCAGAATTGCTCACTCACAAAATTATGAAAACCAAGCATTTCAATTAGAGAGCGCAGTTGGAGTCCAATTTCATTTAGAAGTAGATAAAACCATTGTTAAATTATGGTTAGACAAGGCACAAAAAGAACTCAAAGAGATATCATACATTAATCCTAATAATATTCGTCACGAGATAGATGAAAAAATCCCAATAGTTCAAAACAATATGAAGATTTTTTATAAAAATTTCAAATCAACATTCCATCTTTGAACAAAGTTTAATATATGAATTAGATTTTCTTCGATCTAATTATGAACTCTGTTTCTCAAATCTTTGACCAAACAATAAAAACAGATCATAAAGTTATTACAGAAGAACTCGCAAAATCAATTCTAAAAAATTATCACATCACAGTACCTGGTTATGCTTTAGTAAAATCATCTGAAGAAGCTGCAAGCGCTGCAAAAAAACTTGGGTTTCCTTTAGTAATGAAAGTAGTTTCACCACAAATTCTTCACAAAACAGATGTAGGTGGAGTAAAAGTTGGTATTGATAACGTAAACGATGTGAAAAAAACCTTTAATGACATGTATGGACGTCTTTCTAAAAAGAAAGGAGTTCACGTCAAAGGAATCTTACTTGAAAAGATGGTTCCAAAAGGTGTAGAGCTAATAGTTGGTCTGCAAAATGATCCTCAGTTTGGTCCTGTAATTATGGTAGGACTTGGCGGAGTGCTTACCGAAATTTTCAAAGATGTAGCTTTTAGAATGTTGCCAATTAGTTTATCGGATGCAAAATCTATGTTAAATGAGCTTAAAGGCTCCGAAATTCTCAAAGGATTCCGTGGTAGCAAACCCATTGACATTAACATGATAGCAAAAGCTCTTGTTGGCATTGGAAAATTAGGAGTAGACAACGCAGGTCATTTTGATAGCATTGATTTTAATCCAATAGTAGTTTATCCCCAATCCTACTATGTAGTTGATGCAAAAATACTACTTCGAAAAGAGTATAAGAAAAATGCTATTTCCAAAGTAAAACCTGATCCAAAGTATATGGAGCAATTTTTTACTCCAAAATCCGTAGCACTAGTTGGTGCCTCAGCCACCCCGGGCAAAATTGGCAATTCTGTTTTGGATAGTTTAGCAAACTATGATTACAAAGGGAAGGTATATCCAATAAATCCAAAACAAAAAAAGATTTTTAATTTAAAATGTTATCCATCTGTTTCTGCAATTCCAGGTAAAGTTGACTTGGTTGTTGTTTGTGTAGATCTCTCAATTACGGCACCTGTTCTAAAAGACTGTGCTAAGAAGGGAGTTCACAACGTTGTAATTGTTTCTGGTGGGGGCAAAGAGCTTGGTGGTGAAAGAGCAGATTATGAAGCTGAAGTCAAACGTTTAGCTCTCAAACATAAGATCAGAATCATTGGTCCTAACTGTATTGGAATGTTTAATGCTGCTAATCGCCTTGATTGCGCTTTTCAAGGTCAAGAAAGAATGGTTAGAGCAAAACTTGGACCTGTTGCATTGTTATCCCAAAGTGGAACAATGGGAATTAGTTTCTTAGAATCCGCTGATTCATTTGGGCTATCAAAGATGATTAGCTATGGCAATAGATCAGATGTAGACGAGGCTGATATGATATGGTATTTAGCAAATGATCCTCAAACCAAAGTAATTGCCTTATATGTTGAGGGCTTTGGTGATGGAAGAAAATTTGTTAATACCGCAAAAAGAGTAATGAAAGAAAAGAAAAAACCAATATTAATTTGGAAAAGTGGAAGATCTGCTGCTGGCGCAAAACAGGCAGCTTCTCATACAGGTTCACTAGGTGGTTCCAATGCCATAATTATGGGCGCATTCAAACAAGCGGGCATTATTTCAGTTGACAGCTATCAAGAACTTGTGGGTGTTGCAAAGGGACTTGCATGGCAACCTGCCGCAAAAGGAAATCGTGTAGGGACATGTAGTAACGGAGCAGGTCCAATGATTGGTGCAATTGATCATTTTGAAAGATTAGGACTTTCACTTGCAAAAGTTACAGAAAAAACACGACAGAAAATGGTAAAACATTTTCCACCAACATATGTAGTTGGTAAAGGAAATCCTGCCGATGTAACTGGTGGTGCAAATGCAGATGATTATAGGTATACAATACAATGTTTTATGGATGATCCAAATGTAGACATCATTATGCCATGGTTCGTATTCCAAGATGATCCATTAGAAGAAACAATCATTGATTATCTGGCACAATTCTCTAAGATGAAAAAGAAACCAATTCTTGTAGGAGGAAATGGAGGGCCCTATACCGAAAAAATTTCTGCATTGATTGAGAAAAAGGGTGTTCCAGTATACGATGATCTTAGAACTTGGGTTGCCGTTGCATCAGCGTTGTCTCAATGGGGAAAAGTAAAAGGTTCTAGATAACATTTAAGTCCTGCAAAAATTCGAATAAGATTATGTCTCTTGTAACAACCTCAAAATCTGATGGCATTTGTACCGTCAAAATTAACAGACCTGACAAACTTAATGCAATGAATATGGATGTTGCAAAAGAACTCGTTAACATTTTCGAAAATCTTGGAAAAGACGACACTGTTAAGGTCATCATTTTAACTGGTGAAGGCGACAAAGCTTTTTCTGCAGGAGCTGATATAGAATACATGTCTAAAATATCTCCTGACGAATCTGAAGAATACGCTAAACTTGGTCAGCTAGTAACTGCAACAGTTGAAAACGTTAAACAACCAACAATTGCAGCTGTCAATGGATTTGCATTAGGTGGTGGATGCGAACTTGCAATGTCTTGTGACATTAGAATTGCAGCAAATACTGCAAAGATGGGTCAACCTGAAGTAACCATCGGAATACCCCCTGGATGGGGAGGTACCCAGAGATTAATGAGAATTGTTGGAATTGCAAAAGCAAAGGAGATGGTCTATACAGGGAAGATGATCAAAGCAGAAGAAGCCAGAGAAATCGGTTTGGTAAACCAAGTGGTAGAACTTTCAACTTTAATGGATGAAACAATGAAGATGGCAAAAACAATAGCTGGGAACTCAGCAATTGCTGTAAGAATGTCAAAAGCTGCAATCAACAAAGGTAGAAATGCAGACCTGGATACTGGTCTTGGAATAGAACTCTTGGCGTGGCGAAATTGTTTTACTCACCCAGATCGAGAAGAGCGAATGACCGCTTTTGTTAACAAATCAAAAAAGTAAGCTCTTCCTAATTTTCATCTTAATTTATTGAATTACTACTAGGTTGGGTGTGAAAAGCTTATTATAATTAGTAACGACATTTTTAATCAAATGGCAACTGAACAAACCGAGAAATTGGTAACAGTAACTCAAAAAGCAGCAGAGAAGATCCAGGAATTCATGAAAGAAGAATCTGAACACCCTGAATATCTTAGAGTGTATGTTCAAGGAGGAGGATGCTCTGGCCTTTCATATGGAATGGGTTTTGAAACAAAACCAGAAGAAGATGATACAGTCATAGAAGAAAATGGCGTAAAACTACTCATTGATAGTTACAGTCAAGACCATCTAAAGGGAGCTAACGTTGACTATATCGAAAGCCTAATGGGATCTGGATTTAAAATAAACAATCCAAACGTAAAAAAATCCTGCTCTTGTGGTAGTTCATTTAGTACAGAATAAAATCACAATTTTTTCAATTTTTGAATTTATCTAGTATGAACTGTTTTTCTGCCTAAAAATTTTCTGTGCCCTATTATGTGTATAATTTTTTCTGATAAGCACTTATATTCTTGAAAAAAAAATGAAAGATAGTTGATTATTAAGGAGAAAATGTATTGCCTCAATCAGGAATTGTCAAATATCACGTTAAACTATCCTTCGATGTTGATGGGCTCGTTGAAAGAGCAGATATAATCGGAGCTATCTTTGGCCAAACGGAAGGACTGTTAGGCCCAGAGATGAATCTAAACGAGCTTCAGAGAGTATCTAAAGTCGGTCGTATTGAAGTAAACACTTCTTCATCAACTAACACAACAAAAGGTAACGCTTTACTTCCTATGAGTACAGATATTGATACTTGTGCATTAATTGCTGCAGCTATAGAAAGTATAGATAAAGTCGGTCCGTTTGATTGTAAATTTACATTAGATTCAATCGATGATATTAGAGCATCAAAAAAAGAAGATATTGTAAAACGCGCCAAAGAAATCAAACAGAAGTGGTCAACAAAGTCAGTTAGTGAGGGTGATTCTATGCTAAAAGATGTACATGAAGGAGATACAGGTAAGCTAACTACATATGGAAAGGAAAAATTACCGTGCAGTGATGGCATTTTTGATTCTCCATGGATTATTTTAGTAGAAGGAAGAGCAGATGTAATTAACCTGCTTAGAGCTGGGTATGACAACGCTCTTGCAATTGAAGGTGCTAAAATTGATGAATCTATTAAAGAACTATGTGATAAGAAAGAAAAAGTAGTTGCGTTTTTAGATGGAGATAGAGCAGGTGGATTTATTTTAAAAGAGCTAAAATCTCTTGTACACATTGATGTAGAACATAGAGCACCTACGGATGTAGAAGTAGAAGAATTAACCCCTCAACAAATTGATGACATCCTCAAAGATACTGCTGCAGATATGAAAAAGGAAACATCAAAACCAACAATAAATGATCCTGATGATAAACCACTTGCAGAACTTGCAAACAAAGTTTATTCAGATTTGAACGAAAGCCTTGAAGCAATAGCTATAGACTCTAATCAAAAAGAAATTTTTAAAGTTCCAATAAGTGAAGTAGTTGACAAACTTTCAACTCAATCTGGAATAAAATATCTTGTTTTGGATGGCATTATAACACAACGATTACTTGATGGTGCAAAACAAGCAGGTGTTGAATGCGTTGTAGGTCATCGTGTTGCTAAACTGGTTAGTCGCGATGGATTGAAACTCAAAACATTTGCTGAACTTGGCATTGCCTAGAATCTATGACAGATCTTAAGGTTCAGCACATACTAACGCTAACCCAATTAATCGCTCAAGGAGCTAGACATAACTTTGTACCCATAACTACTTCTTACCTTGGAAAAAGCATCAATAAATCCCAACAATCTGCCTCAAAACATCTTCGAGAATTAGAGAAAGATGGATTCATAGAACGAATTATGCATGGAAGAAAATTTTCTGTAAAAATAACATCCAAAGGATATTCTGAGATGGTGAAACTATCATCGATACTAAAATCAAGCTTGAATTCATTTCCATCTTTTGTTGAATTGAAAGGCACTCTTGTTAGTGGCATGGGGGAAGGCGCCTATTACATGTCGCTTAAAGGATATACTAAACAATTCAAATCTAAAATAAACTACATTCCATTTCCGGGCACACTCAATGTAAAGTTACACGAAAAAGAGTACATTGAAGCAGCACAACAATTTCGTACACTAAATGGAGTAATCATAAAGGGATTCTGTGATAGCAAGAGGACTTATGGTTGGGTGAAATGTTTCAAATGTAAACTAAACAACTCAATTGACTGTGAATTAATAATTCTGGAACGTACTCATCATGATGAGTCAATAATAGAGTTAATTTCAAAAACTAACATTAGAAAAACTGCAAAACTACGAGATAGTTCTAAACTAACTATTAGAATCCCTATAATGGGTTAACAAATTATTTTATTGGTAAATTTATTTCAAATATGGTTGGGTTATTTCTAAATGATATATTACCTTCATGTTGTTCTACTATGTTTTTACAGGTAACCAGGCCTAGACCAGTTCCACTTGGTTTTGTAGTAAATAATGGATCAAAAATCTGTTCTATCTTGTCTTCAGGTATTCCTGGGCCAGAATCTTCTATCTCAATTTTAACATATTTCTTATTCACTATGAACCTGACTTTAATCTCCCCAGAATTTTCCATGGCCTGAATAGCATTTGTAATAATATTGCTAAAAACTACTTCTAGATATTTACTGTCACACATTATTGATACATCATTATAGGGTTTTGTGATTTTTATCGATTTGGGAATAATCGATTTTAATGACGATTCTAATATCATAGATAAAGAATTTTTTTCAAGTTGCAATGGTCTTGTTCTAACAAAGTCTAAAACATCACTAATCTGACGCAACATCCTTTCAGCAGCGTTTTTAATCATGTCTATTCGCTTTTGCAATTTTTCATCAGTATTGTATATAGAAGAAATTTCAATTAACTCAACTGCATTTTTTATTATTCCAAGAGGATTCCTTAAATCATGAGCAACACGAGCTGATAATTCCCCAATTGCACTAAACCTCTGGGTTCGTATCAGTGATTCTGTTTTTGCTAAAGAAGTTTCCAAAATAAAATCACATTTTATTCCAATATCCTGATGATGTTTTTCAATTGATTCTTTGTTGGGAGCTTCTAGTATACAGAATAGCTTGTTTTCTTTTTCATTATAAAGAATTTCTTGATGGGTTACTCCGTGTTTATCTGGAGGATTATTTACAATTTTTTTTATTTGTTCAGCAGTTAATCCTTTCATGTTATGACCATCTATAAAAAAAGGCATACAATTGATTTATCATGATAATTTAAAAGTCTAATTACTCTATGCTAAAAAAGAATTATCTAAATGTCGTGAATGTTTTCCCCATATTTTTCTTCTATTTTGGAGCTTGATATTTCTGGATTTGGTGATTGCAATCGAGCAACTTTTACTTCTAAATTTAATTTACTACATCCATCTGTAATGAACTTCTCTTGATGGACTTGATCATACCCTAAAGCTATAATTTCTGGTCTAACCATCTCTACAGTCTTGAAAATATCTCCCTCATATCCAATCAAACAAAGATCAACCATTGACAAAGAGTTTACGAGCTTTTTTCTTTGTTCTTGATTATGAAGAGGAATTCTATTCTTCATTTTTTGCGTTGTCTTATCTGTAGCAACTACAACGATTAGTACATCTCCCAATGATTTTGCTGAATTGAGAGTGTATATGTGACCAGGGTGAATAATATCAAATACCCCTCCAGCTAATACAACTCTTAAAGATGTTCTTCCTATATCTGTCAGTGTTTTTTTGTCTGGTTCCACAAGCCCATTTTTAATAAGACGATCTATCCTTGAAATAATGTAATCCTCTGGCAAGAAATTTTTTTTCTTAACAATCTCTATTGCATTGCTATTGGTAAGAGATCCCACTAACATAGCTGATAAAATGGCATTGTCTAGTAAATCCAATTATTACTAAACCATTCTCTCTCTTTTTTAATTCATCGTTATAGACTACATTCTTGGTTCTAATCCCTTTGCAATTCGTAAAGCATCAACCAATCCATCTGCATATCCTATGCTTAATATTGCCACCTCGTCTTTGCCCTCTGCTAGGAATTTCTCTGCATCTTTAATGTACAATTCAGCATTTTCTAGCACCTCTTGGAATTCCTTTGAATTTTGGTAATGGGGAGCAATTTCCTCTAAAGCCTTTCTTACCATCGGGACATACTTTTCAAGCATTTGATTTGAAATTTTTTTTATATTTTTAGAATTATCAAAAGGAACATCAATACACTCTGCTAACACTTTGAGTGCATCTGATTCTGTAAAATGAAGATTACCTGGTATTATTATGGTATGGGGGGGTTTTCCAAAACTTTTTTTCATTAGATTTGAAATCTTTCCAGCCGTAATGGCTTGATTTTTGAATCCTATACGAGAAGCGATGATTGCAAAAGTAGAAGGAGAAATAACTTTTCGTTTTTGTTCTTTTTCAGTTTTTATTAAATCTGAAAGCGCGTCAAGAGGTTCAAAAAAAAACTTTGCATCTTGATTATATTCTAAAAGTAGTATAGTATGGTATCCTGCTAAAGCGTTTTCATATATGGCATAATATGGAGTTGTCATTGATTTTAGATCATTCATCACAGTTACTATTCGTCCAACTTTGTAATAGTGAAGTCCACATTCTCCAACAAGGGCTGTTATTGAAGAAGCAGCATGAATTGTATTTGTTTTAATTTTATTTTGAATTGCTCTTGTTCGTAATTCAATATGTGTTGTAGCGATATAAGGGTCTCCATAGGTTAAAAGCAACACCATTTTTTTCTTTGAATTATTTAGAATCTCTTTACCGTCTTCGACAATCCATCGTTTTCCAATTTTGAATTCACCTTTTACGATCTTTTTGATTTTAGTTAATTCAGATTTACTAATCGGACTTGTAAACTGTTCAAGGTATACAACATCTGCATTCTTTAGCAGATTTTGTGTTTTAATAGAAATTGACTCTATCCCTGATAGGCCAAGACCTACAAACCACAGCATTATTTTGCTCTATCATGTAGTCTTTTTAAATGCTGTAACGTCTTTTTGAGAACTTCAATTCCACGAAGGTATTCGTCAATGGATACTTTTTCATCGATGGTATGAGATGCATGTGGATCTCCTGGACCATAAGTCACTACAGGTATGTTAAGCTGATTGCCTATTACATTCATGTCCCCAGTTCCTGTTTTACGAATTAGAGTAGGTCTAGAATGTTCAACGTCCATAACTCCCAAAGTAAATGCTCTAACTAGAGGAGAATTATGAGAAGCCTCAAATGGTTCGGTTTCATCCAGTATTGAATGGAACGCTTCAACCTTCCTCTTTTTTGAAATCTCTTGTACTAAAGTTGATATTTTTTCTTCAATCATTTTGCAATTCATATCAACTGGTATTCTAATGTCCATAATTACATCGCATTCCTTTGGAGTAACATTGTGACTTGTTCCACCTTTTATTTCAGTAACAGTAGCTGTTAACAACATACCTTTTTTCTTGTTTTCTTGTCCCGATTCTAAGACTTTTTTTAATTCGGTGGTAAATATCAAAGATTCTTCAATTGCATTTTTTGAAAGCCATGGAGCACTTGCATGGGAGCTGTTTCCTACATTTATTTTTAGATTAATTGCAATACGTCCTTTATACGCAATAGTTACTTGTTTAATTCCACTTGGCTCTCCAAAAACTGCATAATCAATGTCTAGTTTACTTTTTACAAGATTTTTTATGCCAGTTGCATTTCCTTCTTCGTCAACAGCTCCTACAAAAATTACAGTTCCACTATTGTTTTGAATGGATGCTGCAGCAAATAACATTGCCATTAATGGGGCTTTAGCATCTGAAGCTCCGCGTCCATATAACCAATCCCCTTCTTTTCTTACCTTAATTTTACCAGGTACTGTATCCATATGTCCACACAAAAGAATTCTTGGTAAGCCAGAACCTTTTGAAGCAATCAAATTACCTACTTCATCAATACGTATATCATCAAAGCTTAGATCATCACACTTGTCTGCAAGAAAATCTGCCAATGGCTTTTCGCCAAGTGAAGGCGTGTATAACCTAAGTGCCTTTTCTAGCATCTTTATGCAAAATCTGGGGGTGACTGTAAAAGAGGTATTCATTTCTTACTTTGACAAATTTAATACATGGTCTATCATTAGTGATGGAATATCTACTCCACAAACTCTAACAGTATTCTTGTATTCTGTTGTATTGTTTATTTCGTGAACTAGCAATCCTTTATCTTTACTTTCCATCAAATCTACTCCTACTATTTGTCCTTGAACTGCATTTTTTGCTCTGATACATATATCTTCCATCTCATTGGAAACTTTGCATTCCTCAGCGACTCCGCCTAGCGCCATATTAGTTTTCCAAGAACCATTTCCAGAACTTCTGTAAATTGCGGCAACTACTTTATCGCCAACCACAATTGCTCTAATGTCTCGTGGAGGTCGTTGAACAAATTCTTCTAGATAATGAATTTGATAAATTGGATACATCTTTTCCCTACTTTCAATAATTCCTTCTGCCGAATCACTGTCATTAATTTTAGAAACCATTCTTCCCCAACTCCCAACTGTTGGCTTTATTACTTGAGGATATCCATATTTCTCTAATGTTTCAAGTGCAGCATCTTTAGAAAACGAAACAGTTGCAAATGGAGTAGCAATTCCATGTTTTTTTAAGAGCATATGTGTGAATAGTTTATTGCCAGCAAAAATTCCAGTGTTAAGACAATTTACGACATTTACTCCCATTCCCTCTAATCCAGCAGTGGAGTGTAGATTTCTGTAATAGCTTACACATCTTTGTAAAACTATTCCATAATCATCTGGTTTTTTGTCCAGATCTAACGATAATTTTTTACAATCTAACATCTGAAGACTAGTGTTCTTTTTTTTACCAGCCTCTAGGAGTGCCTTTTCTTCCCATCGGATGGTATCGTAAAGAACGGTAATTTCAGGGGTCACTGCCCCCAGTCCTCTCCAACCGTCTGAGCAGGTTTTAGATCAAATCCATCTGCTCCCTTGGCTAGTTCAAAGCTTGCTCCACAATCGGGGCAGGTTATGATTTCTCCTTCCAGAGCATCGCCTGGAATAGAAATATTTGCATCACATTCAGGACACTTAGTCATCTTGTTTCCTCTCCTTCGTTTTCTTCTTTGTCATTAATTATCTTTCTTTCAAGCCTGTCTTCTAGCGGGATTTCGATTAGGTCTCCCAATCGAAGGTTTTTGAGGCCCAAGGCTACCTCTTTTGCACCGGCATCATCTTTTTTGAGACCTAAAAGGGACATAAGATAGGCTGCTCCCGTTTTTCCTGCTAATTCTCCAAAAACTATTCTTCGTCTATTTCCTACAACTTTTGGTGGAATAGGTTCGTATGCTGCAGGATTTTTTAGTATTGCTGCCAAGTGAGTACCTGCCTTGTGTTTGTATGCAGATGATCCAACTATTGGTTTAGAGTCATATGGTTTTATTGAAGTGTATTGTTCGATAAGTCTTGAAAGATCCATTAACATATCTAATCTAAAATCATTAGGAGATTTGTACAAATATGTAAGTGCTACTGCAGTTTCTGCAAGAGATGGAATTCCAGTCCTTTCTCCTATGCCATCAATTGTAGTATGAATTTGATCTGCTCCTGCATCACAAGCAGCAAATGCATTAGCTAATGCAAAACCAATATCATTATGCACATGTGCATCTAGTGGTACATCAATTTCTTTACGAACAGTTTGTACAAAATTATACATACCTATAGGTCTCATTATTCCAACTGTATCAGGTAGACTAATTCTATCTACGCCAGCCTCTTCAATTGCTTTACAAACTTGAAGTAAAAATTTTGGTTCAGCTCTGCTACCGTCTTCCACAGTAAACCTAATTTTAAGACCATGAGATTTTGCATATTCGACAGTTTCTACTGCTCTTTTTAGTGCTTCTTGACGTGTAATTCTTAACTTATCTTTAAGATGTATATCAGAAATTCCTAGATACGCTGCAGTCCATGTAGCGTCACATCTTAACGATACATCGATATCTTCTTTTAATGCCCTTCCATGTGAAACGATATCTGCTTTTAAGCCTTGTTTGATTATTGTTTTAGTAGATTCAAAGTGATCCTTTGATATCACCGGTGAAATTTCAATTTGGTCAACTCCAAAATAATCAAGCATCCATGCTATCTGTATTCTTTGTTTGTTGGTAAAAGAAACCCCTGGATGTTGTTCTCCTTCACGTAACGTGCTATCTAAGATTCGTATTTTTTTTGGTTTCTTGTTGTATGCATTGTATTGGTTTGCATAGTAATTCGGATCACTCATTGCGAATTTAGGTGTAAAAAACATAGAATATAAACATATCCGTACTAAACTCGTCGAAATTTAAATTATTTGATCCTGTATTAGTTAATAATAAAAAATATTATCCGAATCTCGTTTTATGTAACTGTTCTAAGAATAATTACAGTATTGGTATCAGAAACACCAGGTATCTTTCGTAATGCATCAATACACCCGTTTATCTCAGTAATATTTGGAGCACTAATAACTACTGTAATGTCATATTGACCAGTTATTTCATAGACAGTTTTTACTCCAGGCAGTTTGGTAAGCTTTGAGGAAACTTTGGATGTATCCATTGAGGATTCCACTGAAATTAAAACAATTGCACTTGTGGAATTTCCTGCTCCGACTTCCACTGTAAATTTTTTTATAGTACCACTATCCACTAAATTTTTTACTCTTCTACGCACTGCAGATTCTGATAATTTTAGTTTTTTTCCAATATCTACAAATGATTCCCTAGAATCATTTCTCAAAAATTCTATTATTTTTTCATCAATATTATCTCTATACATGATTCCTTTTCTCCTCAGCACTAAATAATATATCTAATGTTTCTAAAACCTTCGTAATATCATCTTCTGATATAACTAGTGGAGGTAACAATCTGATAATATTTCGGCCTGAATATAACAGCAGTACACCTTTTTCAATACCATCCATAAGAATATCTTTTACTTCGAACTTTAATTCTATTCCAATCATAAGGCCTTTGCCACGTATTTCCCGAATTATTTTATGCTTATCTTTTAGCAGTTCTAATCCATCTCGGAATTTTTTACCCATCTTTTCTGCATTTTGAATTAAACCATCTTGTGTTAGTGCTTGAATTGCAGCTGTTCCAGCTGCACATGACACAGGATTGCCACCAAAAGTAGATGAATGCTCTCCTTTTTTCATACAAGCAAGAATATCTGGTCTGACTAGTGTTGCACCCATTGGTATTCCTCCTGCAATTCCTTTTGCAAGACACATTATGTCTGGTGTTGTATTCCAGTGTTCTCCTGCCCACATTCGTCCTGTTCTACCAAATCCTGATTGAATTTCGTCAAAAATTAGAAGAATACCACGTTCATCACAAAGTTTTCTAACATCTTGTAAAAATCCATCTGGCGCTACATGAATACCGCTTTCCCCTTGGATTGGTTCTAAAATTACAAAACCTGTATCATCATCAATTTTAGAACGTAATGCATCAATATCTCCAAACGGAGAAAATGAAACCTTCTCTACTAGTGGTTCAAATTCCTTCCTATATTTTGGATTAAAGGTAAGTGATAATGCCCCCATAGATTTTCCATGGTATGAACCGTTCATTGCAATCATTCCCTTTTTCTGAGTAAATTTTCTTGCAAACTTTATTGCAGCTTCGATTGCTTCTGCACCACTGTTGTTTAAATGAACTTGAGATAAACTCTTTGGAGCAATGCTGATTAAATTTTCAAGAAACTTTTCTCTGGTTTTGTTGTATAGCGAGCTATGAACAGTAATTATTTTTTCAAGTTGTGATTTTATTGCATTAACAACACGTTCGTTTCGATGACCTACTAATGCCACTCCATATCCACCCATGCAATCTATGTACTCTTTACCATTTACATCCCAAACATGAGATCCAAATCCCTTCTCTATTGTAACTGGAAACCTCTGATACAGATTTCCAGTGAATTGCTCTTCAGTCATTTTTGAATTACCGTGCATTTATCATGAGCAATAGCTGCTGATATAGGATTTTCTCTTTGTCCATTTGCAATTAATGCCTCTTTTACTCCCATATCTAATGCTTCAGTAGCAGCTAGGATCTTTTTTTCCATCCCAAATCCAATCTTAGGTATAATTGCTTTTGCTTCATCAAGAGTCAGACTGTTTACTAATTTTTCATCCATCAATAATCCATCAACATTTGTTAGGAACAAAACTTTGTCACTTTGAATCTTTCCTGCAACATAAGCTGCTGCCCTATCCCCATCTACATTTAGGAAATCAAATTCTTCACTTATTGCGATTGGAGATATTACTGGAGTATATCCTTGTTCAAGGAGTAATTTTAAAAGTGAAGCATTAACATTTGTTATTTTACCTGTATATCCGCCATCAATTGCTTGTTTTCTTCCCTTCTCGTTAATTATGAGGAGTTTCTTTTTTCTCTCTGCTTGAATTATCTTTCCATCAATACCTGAAAGTCCTATTGCATTAATTCCATTTTTTTGTAACATACAAACAATTGTTTTGTTTATTTTGCCTGACATTACCATAGTAAAAATCTCTGCTGTTTCTTTGTCAGTATATCTACTCTTTATTCCACCAGGTGACACAACAAACTTTGGTTCTTTTCCTAGCTCTTTAGAAACTTTTGTAACTTCCTTTCCTCCACCATGAACTAATACTACTCCTTCTTGCTCTACAATTTTTTTAATATCTGAAATTGTTGTAGGATGTAGATTATCTACTACGCTCCCACCTATCTTAATTGTAATCATAGCTATACTGGAGTCAGTGGCGTGTACATAATTCCTTCTGTCTCATCAAAACCTGACATTACATTCATGTTTTGTATAGCAGAACCAGCTGCACCCTTCATCAAATTGTCTGATGCAGATAATGCAACAAGTCTGTTGTTGTCTGGGTCAAGATCAAACCCAATGTCACAAAAGTTTGAACCCACAACAAACTTGGGATCAGGGAATTTGTAAAATCCTTTCTTGTCCCGAATTAATCGAATGAATTTTTCATTCTGGTATTTTTCACGATAAATCTTCCATACATCCTTCTCATCAACTTTCTTTGTTAGAAAAGTATGGTTTGTACAAAGGATTCCTCTAACAATGTCAACTGCATGAGGACTCATTGACACTTTGATCTTTTTTCCAGCAACTTCGCTAAGCTCTTGTTCAATTTCTCCTGTGTGTCTGTGTTTTGTAGGTTTGTATGGTCTTATAACGCCAGATCTCATTGCGTGATGTGTTCCGGCACCAGCTCCAGCCCCAGCTCCTGAAGAGCCAATTTTTGAATCAACTATGATGTGTTCTGTATCGATGACGTCATTTTCTATCAAGGGATACAGCGCCAGTAGTGAGGTCACCGCCATACATCCAGGACACGAAACAAGTTGTGCATTTTTGATTTGTTCCCTATGAATTTCTGGAATTCCAAAGACCGATTTGGATAAATAATCAGGATGAGGATGTTCCCATCCATACCATTTTTGGTAATCTTCTGGGTTGTGAAGTCTATAATCTGCACTAAGATCAATTATCTTCATTCCTCGGTCATACAATGTTTTTACAATCTCTGTTGCGGTTCCATGAGGAACTGCAGTAAATACTAAATCACATTTATCTGACATTTTTTCATAATCAAGCTCAGAAAAGGTAAGATCTGTAAATCCTTTCAAACTTGGCTGTATTCTGTGTAAATATTCTCCAACATATTGTCTTGAAGTCACCATAGCTATCTCGACTTGAGGATGACTTACAAGTAGACGTAACACTTCACCGCCAACATAACCAGACGCACCTACAATTCCTACCTTCATGATATCATCTACGTAAATTGGTATAATTTATTTCCTAGCAGTAATTACGTTTTTTCTTTAATTCCTAGTTATAACAGAAAATTTTGTTTTATTGGCCAGCAATCAAATATACGCCAATCCCCATTCCAACTACAATCCCAATTCCAAAGAACAAAAGGTCAAAGGAAACTACTTTTCTGAAAGATGCATGAACCATTGTATCCCATTTGCTTACCTTGGGTTTCTTTTCTTCCATAGATGCACTATTTTTTCGGGTTTGATATAGGTTATGGGACAGTGATTAAGCGATATTACTTTCTAGCAGAATTTAAGGCATATTCTACCATTTCTTTTGGGATATTGCGTTTTGAAACTTTTGCCAATCCCTTAAACTCTACCGTATTATTTACTTCATGGACTACAAGGCCATTTTTCTCATCTTCCATCAAATCCACGCCTAAAATTCCCCCCCCAACTGCCTGAGAAGCCTTCGCGCAAACATCTTCAATATCTTTAGTAATTTCACATAGTTCAGGTTCTGCGCCTAACGCAATGTTTGTTTTAAAACCGCCAGATGACTTTCTGTACATGGCAGATATGGCACGATCACCTACAGTAATTACGCGAATGTCTCTTGGGGGTCGTTTAACTAACTCTTGAAGATAAAAAATTCTGTCATGTGGGCCATCACTTAACTCGCGTAGCTCAAACATAGCTTCTGCTGTGTCTTTGTCTTTTAATGGCATAACTCCTCTACCCCAACTACCAATAATCGGTTTTAACACTAAAGGATATCCAACTTTTTCAAGATTTTCTTTTGCAGCATCAGCTGAAAATGAAAAGTACGTTTTGGGAGTTGGTACATTGTTTTTTTTCAAAAGCAACGACATGATAAGCTTATCTCCGCAATTATTAGCTACATCAAATTTGTTAATTACAGGAACCCCTAAGAATTCTAGGCAAGCTGTAAAATGAAGGCCTCTAAAGTAACTAATACACCGCTCTAAAACAACATCCCCAAAATCAAAATCATTTTTTTGACTATCAGTATTGAAATATGTAATTTTAGCATCAATCATAGTTGTATCGTGACCAAGCTCCATTGCTTGTTTTTCAAGCATCTTTTCTTCCAACCTGAGTCGGTCAAAAACGATACCGATTTTTGACAATTACTCTCCCCAATCTTCGCCTACAGTTTCTGCTTGTTTTAATTCGACCTTTGTGCCATCTTTTTTAGAGATCTCAAAGTCTGCTCCACAATCAGGACAGGAAACAATTTCTCCCACCGAGGCGTCGTCAGGGATGTTTAGACTTGCATCACATTCAGGACAGTTCATCGATTTCATTCACCGATTCTTATGTAATTTATTAGCTTCTGTTGACTGCATTCCCCACAATTCAACGAACCCTTTAGCTAATTTTTGATCGAAGGTAGAACCTTTTCCATAAGTTGCAATGTCATGGCTATACAATGAATACCTTGATTTTCGTCCTACTACGCGTAAACTTCCTTGATACATTTTGATTTTTACTGTCCCACTAACATATTTTTGAGTGTGATCGATAAAGGAATCCAGATCCCTTTTTAATGGATCTTCCCACAGTCCAGAATATACTAGCCATGACCATTCATCATCTACAATGGTTTTGAATTTCGTTTCATGTTTGGTATGTACCATTTTTTCTAAATCAGAATGAGCTTCAATAAGACAAGTTGCTGCTGGAGTTTCGTAAACTTCACGTGATTTTATCCCAACTACTCTATCTTCTATATGATCCACAATTCCTATCCCAGCAGATCCTGCTTTTTTGTTGATATACTCAATTAATTGAACAGGATCTTTAGGCTTTCCATCAACTGCTACTGGAATTCCTTTTTCAAATTTTATTTCAAGATAGCTTGGTTTTGCAGGTAAATTTTTTGTCTTGACCCAAATAAATGCATCATCAGGAGGTTCCTTGAATGCGTCTTCTAATACTCCCCCCTCAATTGCCCTCCCCCATAGATTCTGATCTATGCTGAATTTTTTGGCTACAGTATCAATTTTTATTCCATGTTTTTTTGCAAACGCTAATTCTGTTGTTCTATCCAAATTCATATCCCTTATTGGTGCAATAATTGGAAGATTTGATCCAGCACGCATTGTAATGTCAAACCTCACTTGATCATTTCCTTTTCCAGAGCAACCATGTGCAAGAGCTGTTACTTTTTCTTTTTTTGCAATTTCAAGAACCTTGGCTGCAATTAATGGTCGAGCAAGAGCTGTAGCAAGGCAATATTTTTTTTGATATAACGCATTAGCCTTTATTGAAGGAAAAATATATTTTGTAACAAATTCTTTTTTTGCATCAATGTTGTAATGTTTTTTTACTCCAAGCTTTTTTGCCTTGGCAGCTATTGTATTTGGGTTATCCCCCTGTCCAACATCAACTGTAACTGTAATGACATCCATATCATGTTTTTCTTGGAGATACTTTACCACTACTGATGTGTCCAGTCCACCAGAGAATGCTAGTATAGCTTTTTGTGTCATGGGCAGCTCAGTGACTTTATCTGTACTTTTATTTTTTGTGTTATCTTGCTTGGAATCGTCAAAATACTGTGATTAGAATTAAAATTCATTTTTTGAACAAGAAAATTTCATACTAGCTTGAGCTAAAATCCGAATATTTTTTATCTATCGAATATAACGGTGTTTTATGAGCATTTTATGTTATACGCAGGAGATTTTCAATTGACGAAACTTGAGGCCAAAAACATCACAAAATACTTTCAACATGAAACTCATCGAATCAAGGCATTAGATGGAATTAATCTCAAAGTAGAAGATGGGGAATTTGTATGCATAGTAGGACCATCAGGATGTGGCAAGTCTACATTTTTGAGGATCGTATCCGGTTTAGACACTACAGAAGAAGGAGAAGTCATATTTGACGGTAAACCAGTTAATACAACTAGTCCTGAACGAATTTTAGTTTTTCAAGAGGGAGCATTATTCCCATGGTTAACTGTATCTGACAATGTGGAGTTTGGACTAAAAATCGCAGGCGTTCCAAAGGATGAACGAAGAGAAATATCGTCAAGATATCTGGACATGATGCAACTTACAAAGTTTGCAAATTCTTATACATACCAGCTTTCAACTGGTATGAAACAACGAGTAGCTATTGCAAGAGCATTAGCAATGGATCCCGACGTACTTTTAATGGATGAACCATTTGCAGCATTGGATGCACAAACAAGAGATTTGCTTTTAGTTGAAATGCAACTGATTTGGGAAAGAACCAAAAAAACAATAATTTTTGTTACACATAATGTAGCAGAAGCAGTTGTTCTAGGTACCAAAGTCGTAGTCTTTAGCAACAGACCTTCTGTTGTAAAAAAAGAGATAGTTATTGATTACCGTCGACCTCGTCTTGTTGAAGATCAAAATCTAGCTAAATTTCAGCAAGATGTCATGAAGGAACTTAGACCAGAAGTTAAGGCAGGTAGCAAAAATCAATCATGAAAATAGATCTAGACGATGTTGCTAACGCAGTATTGTTTTTTGCAGTGTTTATTGGGATTTGGCAGCTTGTATTTGTCTTAGGTATTTGGCCAAAGGTATCTCTGCCATCTCCATATGCTGTTGCAGAATCTTTTGCAGAGGTAATTTTGAATTATACGCTATTCACGGGAATAGGTATAACTTTAGGAAGACTAGTTATTGGATTTTTAATTTCTATTGCACTGGGAACTGTAATAGGACTTGCAATGATCAAATTCAAAGGATTTGGTAAGACTATGAGTTCAATTTCTGCCGGTCTTTTGTCTTTTCCAAGCATAGCATGGGTACCATTTTCAATTTTATTGATTGGATTTAATGATGCAGGAATCTTGTTTGTAGTGATAATGAGTTCAATTTTCTCTATTACTATCTCAACTTATAGTAGTGTCAGAAACATTCCTCCAATCTACATAGATGCAGCAAGAAATATGGGCGCAAAGGGGCTTTCACTTTTCTTGCACCTCACAATACCTGCTGCAACACCGTCACTAATTATAGGAATAAGACAGGGCTGGTCATTTGCTTGGCACGCAATTATAGGTGCTGAGATACTCATGTCAATAGTTGGGCTAGGACACATTTTGTCTGTTGGACGAGAATTTCAAGACATGGGGCTAGTAATTGCCAGCATGATTACCATATTTACAATTGGGCTTTTAGTTGATAGGCTTTTGTTGTTTAAGCTAGAGGAAAAAATAAGATCAAGATGGGGATTAAGTAGTGATAGATAATCTATGAATCCAAAAATAAAATTTGCAATAGCAGGAGCAATTATTGCTAGCGTAATAGCAGTTTCACTTGTTTCAAATTCAGAATCTCTTTTCTCACTAAATGACACAACCACAAGAGCAGATGTTGTAAGAATTGGATATTTTCCAAACATAAATCATGCACAAGCAGTCATAGGACTAGGAAATGGAGATTTTCAAAAAGCATTGGGTAATGTGAAAGTTGAAACACAAATCTTCAACGCAGGTCCATCAGCAATTGAGGCATTGTTTGCAAATCAAATAGATGTTACTTACGTAGGTTCGAATCCTGCAATAAATGGTTACATAAAATCTGATGGTGAATCTTTGCGCATCATTGCAGGTGCAGCAAGTGGGGGAGCAGTTTTTGTTGTTAGAAATGATGCAGAAATAAATTCAGTTGACGATTTTTCTGGCAAAAAATTCTCTTCTCCTCAACTTGGTAATACTCAAGATGTAGCATTGAGAGCATATCTACTCAAAAATGGATACAAAACTACTGAAAATGGTGGCAATGTAGAAGTAATTCCAGTAAAGAATGCCGACATTCTAACTTTAATGTTAAAAAAAGAAATTGATGGTGCATGGGTGCCAGAACCTTGGGGGGCAAAACTAGTCAAAGAAGCAAACAGCAGAATTTTCCTTGACGAGAGAGACTTGTGGCCACAAGGCAAGTTTGTAACTGCCCACATTATAGTAAGTACAGAATACCTCAAGAATCATCCTGATGTAGTAAAGAAATTACTTGCTGCACATGTAGACGAAACACAATGGATAAATCAAAACAAAGAGGAATCCTTCAAAGTTTTCAATGCGGAACTAGAAAAGCTTACGGGTAAGACAATTCCTGAAGATGAATTACAAGAAGCATTTTCAAGAATGGAGATAACATACGATCCTGTTAAAGAATCTCTTTTCAAATCTGCCAGTGATGCCTTTGATATAGGATTCCTAGGAGATGTAAGACCAGACATTTCAGGAATTTATGATCTGAAACTACTCAACGAAGTTTTAGAAGAAAAAGGACTCGAGCAGATACCATAAGAAATGAACTGAAATGGGCGTTTACATGGGCAAAACCAAAATTATTCCTTAATCTTCAATGAAATCAAAAATCCGCAAATAATTATAGCAATTGCAAAGTACATCACAGATGCATATTCAAAATAAAAAGCAAGTGCGCCTGCAATTACTGGCCCGATAACAGTTGCAATAGAAAGAGTTGAGCTGAAAATACCAGTTGATGTTGATTTTGGATAATTTTCCATAAGGTAAAAGTTTCCACCTATGAAGAGAAATGCCCAGGTGGCGCCAACTAGTGCCATAAATGGTATGGCCATCCACCATTCCGTAATTAGCATCAGTCCAATGAAAACAAACGTCGTTAGCCCAATTCCAATTTTGAATTTTGTAATGTTTCTAATTTTGATCCTACTTGCCATTAAATTCATTATTACAAATGAAGTCAAGGTGTTTGCGATATACACTATTGAAATTTCATAGAGCTGAGCACCCATCTGCTCCATCAACATTATTGGAAGAATTGTCCAAACTGCGGCTGCTCCTACATGTCTCATTAATAATGACAAAAACAAAAATCTATTTTTTGAAATGATTCTTTTTGTAGTTCCAGGCTCTAGTTCCTTTTTTACAATAATATTGGGCAATCTAGCAGTGACAGCTAATCCAGCTACAAAAAATCCTGCACTTATCAAGAAAATTAATCGTTCATCGTTTACAATACCAGCTGCAACTATTCCAACTAACCACCCAAGTGCGTGAAATGAAATAACAGATGCCACTTTGGCTTTTTCTTTTCCAGTCTCGTAGGTGTATGCAATCATTGCAGGAATCATGATGCCACTTGCTACTCCCGCCCCAAGTCTGGCTAGCATTAGGAATAAAGCGTCGGTAGCCAAGTACTGTAAACCAAAAGTAATGGCACATCCTACAAATCCAGCGCGAATAAAGAGTAGCCTTATTCCTTTTCTGTCTGAGATTCTTCCAAAATAAATCTCTGATAGAATTTGCGCAAAACTAAATGAGGCTACAATTATTCCAACCTCAAAAAGAGAATCAGTTACACCTCTTGCGATTATAGGCATGAAAATAAAGATTATTGCAATGCCTGCATGTTGAAAAAAAGTTGTACTTCTAACTAAATTATTTATGCCAATCTGTTGCATTATAGCTAAAAATCCCTAATTTACCACCTAATTTGAAATATGCTGCTCAGAAATTCACTCAAATGTGAAATCGATGCACTTTGCAAATAAATTAAACTTGGAAATAACATAAAACGAGTTAAAGATTTGACAAATAAGGAATCATTTTTAGAAGCACTGGAAAAAAAGATTCTTCTTTTTGATGGAGCTATGGGAACCGAGATACAAAAATTTAATCCAAAACCCGAAGACTTTCCAGATGGAAAAGATGGTTTCAATGATGGGCTAATTATAACAAAACCAGAATGGATAAAAAAAATCCACCGTAGTTATCTTGAAGCTGGAGCCGACTGTATTGAAACAAACTCGTTTGGTTCAAACAAATTAAAACTAGACGAGTATGGATTTGGAAACCAAACAGTGGAATTTAATAAAAAAATTGCAAAGCTTGCAGTTGAAGTAGCTTCCAAATTTACTGACAAGCCGCGTTATGTGATTGGTTCTATGGGTCCTACTGGATTTTTACCAAGCTCAAATGATCCAGATCTTGGACAAATACCACTTGATAAAATAAGACAAGCATTTGAACTACAAGCAGAAGGTCTAATCCTTGGTGGGGTAGATGCGTTACTGATTGAAACAAGTCAAGACATCTTAGAAGTAAAGCTTGCAATAGAAGGGTGTCATAATGCTATACAAAAAACCGGAAAAAAAGTTCCAATAATTGCAAACACAACTCTTGATCAATACGGAAAAATGTTACTTGGAACTAACATTCAAGCTGCATACACTACAGTTTCAGATATGGGAATTGATGTCTTTGGATTAAACTGTTCTACAGGACCAATTGAAATGACTCCAAGCATAAGGTGGCTAAACGAACAAAATACACACAAATTACTTGTTGTCCCAAATGCAGGAATGCCAGAAAATGTTGGAGGACACGCAGAATACAAAATGACTCCAGACGATATGGCAAAGGCACTAAAAGATTTTATTTCAAAATATGGAAAAATCCGAATAATAGGTGGATGCTGTGGAACAAATCCTCAACATATAGCTGCACTCAGGAAAGTAATTGATGAAAAAGCTTAATCCAATTAGGGTTAAGTATTTAGAAAAATCGCAATAATAGATAACATTGAGTACTCCAAGAGTTAGTTCTGCATTAAAGGCAGTTGAGCTAAAGCAGTTACCCCCACCAATGATTATTGGTGAGCGAGTAAACACCCAAGGTTCACGGAAAGCAAAACAAATGGTGCTAAATGATGACTTTGATGGACTAGTTGGTTTAGCTAGATCCCAGGTAGAGGAAGGAGCACATTGTATTGATGTATGTGTTGCAACAACTGAACGAGCTGATGAAAAAGAGTTTATGCTAAAACTTGTAAAAAAAATAAGTCTAGAAGTTGATGCACCACTTGTAATTGACTCTACAGATCCCGATGTGATAAAATCTGCAATTGAACAAATTCCTGGAAGACCAATAATTAACTCAATTAATCTAGAAGGGGATGGTACACGTTTTAAAAAATTAGCACCACTGATGGCAAAATATGGCGTTCCAGCTATCGCACTATGTATTGGTCCTAAAGGAATGGCAAAGACTCCTCAAGAAAAATTACAAACAGCTGAACTTTTGCTAGAGACAGGAAAACAATATGGATTAAAACCAGAACAATTCATCTTCGATGTACTAACTTTTACTCTAGCTACTGGAGAGGCTGAATTTTTAGACGCTGGCAAAAACACATTAGAAGGAATAAAACTAGTCAAAGAAAAATTACCACGTTCGTATACTGTCCTTGGTCTTAGCAATATCAGCTTTGGACTGACTCCATACGCAAGAAAAATTCTAAATTCAGTATTTTTGTATCATGCAGTCAAAGCAGGTCTTGATTGTGCTATAGTTAATGCCAAAGAAATCATCCCGTATGGTGAAATTGATGAAAAAGAGAAAAAACTAGCAGAAGATCTCATTTTTAATAAACAACCAAACGCTCTTTCAGATCTTATCATACACATTGAAAAAGCAGGTACTCAAGCTGGTTCACCTACCAAAAAGGTTGACATTGATCCTTCATGGAATGCAGGAAAAAAATCCAACTTTAGAATTGTTAATCGTCTAAAGGACGGAATACAAAAAGACATAGTTACAGCTATTGCTGAAAAAATTTCAAAAACAGATTTGTTAATTGAAAAAGATGGAATTCTTACCCTTGATGTGCCAAAAGAGATGACACACGAAGGTGCAATCAAGACTCTAAATGAGGACTTGCTTCCTGCCATGAAAGAAGTTGGAGACAAGTTTGGGGCAGGTGAGTTGATTTTGCCTTTTGTTCTAAAGTCAGCTGAATGCATGAAGGCTGCTGTAGTTGAGCTTGAAAAATATTTGCTAAAAGAAGAAGGCACAAGCAAAGGTAAGCTGGTACTAGGAACTGTATATGGTGACGTCCATGATATCGGAAAGAATCTTGTAAAAACAATTTTTGAAAATAACGGGTATACTGTATATGATTTAGGAAAGCAAGTCCCATTGCAAAAATTCCTAGAAAAAATCGATGAAGTTAAACCCAACGCAATAGGATTGTCTGCTTTACTAGTATCAACATCAAAACAAATGCAGTTTTTTGTAGAGCATGCAAGAAAAACCAACATGAAAATTCCTGTCTTATGTGGTGGTGCTGCTATTAACACTAACTACATCAACAGAATTGCAAAAGAAGGTGGAATATACGAGTCTGGAGTGTTTTATTGTAATACAATGTTTGAAGGACTAAAAACAATGGACAAACTAGTTTCTGATGAAAAAGACAATCTTCTCAAAACATGGAAGGAAAGATTAGAAAAGTGGAAAGAAACTTCTAAAGAACCAACTGGCTCTACAGGCCTTCCACATAGTGCAGTAAAGCCTGTAACTCCACCTGTTGCACCGAGCTTAAACACACCTATTCGCTTAAAGTCGTTACAAATTAACATGGACGAGGTATGGAATCTAATTGATAAGAGATCCCTTTTCAAATTGTCTTGGGGTCTTCGAGGAAAAGCAGGAAAAGACTCTGAAGAAGATCATGAAAGGTTACTTGAAGAATGGAAAATAAGGATAAAAGATGAGAATCTTTTTGAACCGCAATCAGTGCATGGCTATTTCAAATGTCATAACAAAGATGGAAAATTAGAAGTGGAACATCCCAGTGGTGAAAAAATCATCTTTGACTTTCCTAGATCATCGAAGAACAAACATCTCTGTCTTTCAGATTATTTTGGAAAAGATGACATTGTTGCATTTCAATGCGTTACTGTAGGGAACAAAGTTCCTGAAATCATTGAACAATGGAATAAACACGACAAGTATACTGATGCGTACTATCTACATGGATTGGCAGTAGAGTTTACAGAGGCATTGGCTGAATGGATAAACCGTAAAATAAAATCAGAATTAAACATTGGAGAAAATCGGGGTCTAAGGTATAGCTGGGGATATCCAAGCTGTCCAGATGTGATGCAACACAATCTTGTGTGGAAATTACTAGAACCAGAAAAGTCAGGCATGACCCTCACAGAATCAGGTCAAATAATACCAGAACAGTCAACTGCAGCAATTGTAGTTCATCATCCAGAAGCAGAATATTTTGTTCTATAATTTGCCAAGGATCTCTTTTGCATAATTGAAATCATTAGGGGAGGTGATAAGCACTTCTCCAGCAATTTGGTGAACTTGCTTTATGAAATCTTCAACTGAATTTTTGTATTCTGACCAATCTAATTTTAGAAATTTAGCAGATTTGGCATTTTTTTCAGAAGGTAACAATACACAGGGAATTATTTTAAATCCACTAGGTTTGAGCTTATCAACAATTCTTGAAACCTCGTCTGCAGAATGAATTACCTGTGTGATAAATCCTGTAGGTTCGGCGTCTATTTTCTTTTGAATCTTATCAAAGCTAGGATTACTTGGCAGCGATAGAAAGATATCTATTTTTTTGTCAAAACCCAACTCCTTAAAGTATTTCACAGTACTGCTTGGGATTAATCCCGAATCTTTCTGTTCGTTTGGAGATGGATCCCCTTTTAGAATCAATACTCCATTTAACCCGCCTGATACTGCATCTTCCATTAACTGCCTAAGTGTAGTAAGATTCTTGTCCCTTACACGTAAACTCACAGTTATCTCAATTTTTTGATTTGATTTTCGAATTAACGTACCAGTGGTTATGGGAGAAATTCTAGGAATCCCTAGAACCGAATCGGTAAAATGAATGCCATCACAACGAGTACTAATTTCGGAAACTCTCAGTTTTACTTTATCTAATAATTTTAGAGTATCTTCCTGTGATAAATTGGAATTTTGTGTAATTTTAGGTGGATTAATCTCATATCGTAAAGTCATTAGAGTGCTTTCAAATTTACTTGATTAAAACCTTTGAACGATAAAATCAATAACGGAGTGGTGTTTTTTATTACAATATGGATACAACTATACTAAAGGCTCAATTATCAAGTAAAATATTTCCTGAACCAAAACATGATGGAAAAACAAAGCTTGCATCTGTACTTGTAATTATTTATGGTATAGAACCAAAAATATTGATGATTGAAAAATCAAGACACCTAAACAATCATGCAGGAGAAATTGCTTTTCCAGGTGGCAAGTGGACAGACGATGATATTGATTTGTTAGATACTGCACTTCGTGAAACTGAGGAAGAAATAGGTTTAACTATTTCAAGAGATGATGTGATTGCTCAATTAGCAAACGTAAAGACTCTCAATTCTGGCTATACCATTACTCCATTTGTTTGTATTATTGATAAGATTCCTCAACTTAAAACTGATTCTGAAGTTGAGTCAATACTGCATATACCAATGATTCCATTATTACAAACTCTAGATGATGACCGTGACCCAAATCATCAATCCCTTCAAGAAATGTATACATTCACTTACAATGACAAAATTGTATGGGGAGCTTCAGCAAGAATCTTAAAACAACTTGTAAATCGTTTAGCAATATGAGATTCATTTAAAAAGAGCTTGACTTGCCTGAATTTTTATGGCGGCACGCAAGCATTCTGGAAGGAAGAATCGATTGATAAAAAAACAAAAACAAGCCTCTTCTGTTCCAGCATGGGTTATTCTAAGAACCAAGAGATCAGTTAGAACAAATCCAAAGAGAAGATCTTGGAGATCAACAGACGTAGAGGTTGGTTAAATGTCTCAGGAACTAGAACGTGTCTATACAATAAACTTGGGAAAGGTATTGCTCTCACCAAATAATCAAAGAGCAAAAAGAGCAGTCAATATGGTAAAAGAATATGCCAGACATCATATGAAAACTGAAGAAATCAAAATTGAAGAAGCTGTTAATCATCAGATCTGGAAACGTGGAATAAAACATCCTCCTAGAAAAATTAGAGTCAGGATGACAAAAACAGATGAAGGTTTTGTTTTAGTTTCTCCATATGAAAAGGAAATAGAAGAAGCTGTACAACCAACCAAAGAAAAGAAAACACCTGCAGTAGAGGAAAAACCAGAACCTGAAACTAAGCAAATAGAAACAAGTAAAGAAGTAAAAGAGGAACCAACACCAAAAGCTAAAGAATCAAAACCAAAGGCTAAAGAACCAACACCAAAAGCTAAAGAATCAAAACCAAAGGCTAAAGAACCAACACCAAAAGCTAAAGAATCAAAACCAAAATCCAAGGATTCAAAAAAGGCAGCAAGTAAAAAAGATAAGCCAAAAAAGAAATCTAAATAAAATTATTTTATTCTAATTGATATAATTCAAGTTCACAGTCAATACTGCATTCAGGTTGTTCCCAATCAAGAGTATTTTCTTTGGAAATGACTCCCAAGGGATCATATCTATCAAAATGTGTCTCACCTTGGACCGAAGATAGCATGACGACTTTGGATTTTTCGGCAGTGCTAATTGAGGAGATAACACTTGTACTTTCTTGACTAAAAACACTGCTTGCAATATTTGTAATAGAGTTTAGTACTCCTACAGCAACATTATTTCCTCCAAGAACATAGAGTATGGAGCGCTTTACACTACTTGGCGGTGCATCCTCATAGAGCATCCTTAACGAATCTTTCAATGATTCTTCTACATTTTGAACATCTTTACTTGTGGACAAAATGTTAGTCTCTTCAGGAATTGATGTAGTTCCTAATGAGCTAATTACCTTAAAGATTGCCTCATTTGAGATTTTGTGACAAGCAGTGGGGCTCAAATCTGGATTACTGTCAAGTAAAGCATCATTATCTAGTACTACTGTGCATCCTGAATATTCTCTGAGTCGTTTTAATGAAATACCTGATTGAAATATTCTATCTTTTTCAAATTTGAAAGGCATTATTGCAAAAGAAATTACATTTTTGTTTTCTTCGTTGCATAAATGGGATATCACAGGAGCTATTGCAGCACCTGCTTTGCCAGCCAAATTTGCAAGAATAACTATGGTGGAATATCTTGAAACCTCATTTTTTATATTCTCAGAAACTTGGTATGTTGAACCTCTTATTAGTTGAACAGAGGGATTTAACACAGATTTAGTGGATATACTAATTGAGTTACAATCTGAATTCAGGTCTTTTTGGTCATTACTTATCAAAAGGCAATCAGAATTGAGGAATTCTTTTGCTTTGGTGGCTAATTTTGTTCCAACTCCGCCTATGCCTACAATTAGAATCGGTTCTGATATCTGAAAGTTCATTCATCCTATTCTGTCAAATACGATAAAAAACCTTCTTACGTAGCTTTAATCCAATTTCCGATCTAAAAATTTTAACTTGCGATCTTTCCTATTAGGCTATGTTTAGTAGCATCAATTATTTCCACTTGATGCACTTCGCAGATCTCAACTTTGTCTTTAACTAGAATTGATTTGTAGGCAAAGTTTCTTCCTTGTATACCTGTCTCAGACTTTTCATCAAATAATACTTCTCCCTTCCAGCCTATCCATTTCAGATTATTTTCAAATGAAATCTGGCTTGAAACATCAAATACTATTTTACTTCTACGTTTAACTTCTGAAACATCAATTTGAGTATAGTCTGCGGCTTTGGTTCCTGGTCGAGGGCTGTATCTAGAAAGATTCACAATATCTGGCCTTGTATCATTTAACAAATCAATAGTTTGTTTGAAATCTTCTTGAGTTTCTGAGGGAAATCCAACAATTATGTCTGTGGCTATGGTGAATTTAGAAAATTTCTTCCTAAATTTGTATACCACATCCGTAAAGGTTTTCGCAGTATGCCCACGCTTCATATCATTGAGTATTTTGTCACTTCCACTCTGTACAGGAATATGAAGAAATTTGAAGACTTTGTCATTATCGAATGATTTGAGAAGGCCTTCACGAATTCTTGGCATATACATTGGGTTCATCATCCCAACTCTAATTTTGAACTTGGAAGGAATCTCGATAACTGCATTAATTAAAGAAGACAAATCTTCTCCAATATCTAGTCCATAGCAACCATTGTCAGTTGAGGTAAGCCATACCTCTTTACACCCATCTTTAATCTCGATTGCTACCTGTCTAACAATATCTCCTATCCTATAACTTTGTAAATCTCCTTTTGATAATTTTGTTTGACAGAATGTACATTCACTCATACAACCACTTGCTATCTCAACAATACCGACGGCAGGATTGAGCCTCACCTTAGGAAGCCCGATTTTGGACAAATCAGAGTCTTCAAGCTGTATCATCCTGCCTCCACTCAGAGTTGTGCTAATCACCTCTAGGGTTTTTCCCAAGGAATTTGGCCCCAATAAACTAGCATTTTGGGAAAATTTTTCTACCGTTTTTTGCTCTGCTTTTGGTAAACAGCCAGCAACTACTAGAGGCTTTGATTTGAGATTTTTTATTCTATTAACCATTTTGTTTGCAGTAGCATCCTTTACTGAACAAGTTACGATTAGGTTCAAATCTGAATCTGAAGAATTGGCGGCTAGAGTATGCCCCCCATTTACAATCAGACCTGAAATCATCTCAGAATCTGCAAAACTAGCAGAGCATCCATAAGCTTCTACCCAGATTTTTGCCATCTAGTATTTCATCCTAAAAGAGAATTGATTTCTTTTACAGTCAACAATTTCTTTGATATGACCAATTCTCTAATGGTCTTTCCAGTTTTCAATGATTCCTTGAACAACTCTGCTGATTTTAGGTATCCGATTTTTGGAGCAAGTAATGTTACAATTACTGGATTGTTTTCTATATTTTTTAGTAATTTTTCCTTATTTGCAGTTAGCCCATCAATTAGATTTACAGAAAATATTGGAAGAAAATTGTTTAACATATCTGTTGACTCTAAAATACACTTTAACATACCTGGTAACATTACATTCAATTCAAACTGCCCACTTTGCGCAGCATATGAAACTGCAGTATCATTTCCTAAAATATTGAAACAAATCATATTCATACATTCAGCAAGAGATGGGTTTACCTTTCCAGGCATTATTGATGAACCTGCATGTACTGCAGGAATTCCAATTTCTGACATTCCAGCAACAGGTCCTGATGCCATTAATCTAATATCATTTGCAAGTTTGTTGATCTCTAGAGCCAAATTTCGTAGTGCTGATGAGACAGTAGCTACTGCAAATTTACTTTGTAAGGAATACTGCATATCCTTTTCAGGTTTTACTGGAAGTTTTGAAATGTTTGCAAGTTGCGTAATTGCAAATTTTCTATACCCCCTTGGAGCATTTGCGCCAGTTCCAACTGCTGTGCCTCCAAGTGCAACATATTCTAATTCTTTACTTGCACCAACTAGGAAATTTTTGGCTTTAGTAATGGAGGTTGCATATGCTCCAAACTCACTGCCTAAAGTTACTGGTAATGCATCCATTAGGTGAGTCCTACCAATTTTTTTAAAATTTGAAAACTCTTTTGCTTTTCGGCTTAATGATTTTATCAGACCATCTATTGCAGGAATAGTTTTTTTGAGATTCATTAGGATTGCAACATGCATAGCAGTTGGAAATGTATCATTACTAGACTGTGACATGTTTACATGATCGTTTGGATGAAGATACTCATACTGTCCTTTCTTTTTTCCTAAACCTATGAGGGCAATATTGGCTATCACCTCATTAGTATTCATGTTAAATGCAGTTCCAGCGCCAGAGTTTATTGCATCTACTACAAATTGATCAAGAAATTTTCCAGCTAAAATTTTGTCACATGCATTGATAATTGCCATTCCTAGTTTTTTGTCAATGGCGCTAACTTTGAGGTTAGCAAGAGCAGCTGACCTCTTGACCATCACAAATGCGTTTATCAAATTAGGATGAGACCTATTTCCAGTCACATGATACTGCATTAGAGCCCTGCCTGTAAAAGGACCATAATAGGCATCAGATGGGATTTTTACATTTCCTAGCGAATCTCTATCAATTCTAAATTTCAAATCAAATTTCCTTAGAATTGCTATTATTCATTCTTTTTCTACAGAAATTTCATCATTTATTTTTTGAAAATAATGGGAATTATTATATAAGCTATGGATCGAACCGAATCCAATGAATAAGCGATATAGCATGTTATTCACTATTGCAGCAGTTGCAATAGTTAGTGCTACGCTATTCGGAAGCACATACACACAAACCCAAATTGGTGGAACTACATTAGAAGCATCAAGTACTAAAGATGACTTGATGCAAAAGATCCACGATATGGGCGGATTAGAACTAGTAATGCCACAAGCTTTTGCAGAAACTGATTGTGGTGCACTAGAAAATTCTGGTCGTATGGTACATGACTTTCAACTAACTGGTGAAAGTGTTGATCTACCAATATTAGGCCACACAGCAGATAGTCCAAAGACTTATTCTGCAATGACCTTTAGTCAACAGATTCCAGGACCAACTGTGCGAGTAACACAGGGTGACATCATCAAGATGACTCTCACAATTCCATCAGATGAAGTTACTGCACACGGAAATGATATGCACGCATCTCAAATGTCGTCAGGAAACTTTGGAAAAGTTCTACCTGGAACTTCCAAGACTTACTGCTACATTGCAGAGTCTGCGGGTGTATTCAAATACCACTGTTCTGGAGTTGACTTGCTCGGAATGGACCAACATGTTCTTTCAGGCATGTATGGAATCGCCATTGTTGATCCAGCAAATGGATACAAAAAACTGATGGTCGAAAAGACCTCAGGAAGTGGCGAGCTTGATAAAAAATTCTATGACGCTGATGCGTTGGAATTCCAATTACAGTACAATCAGTTGTACTTGACTGATGCAGGTACCTATGATGCAGGAGCTATGTTCCAACATCACAACACTCACACTGTTGTAAATGGACTATCATTTCCATATGTTCCAAACATGGTACACAACCTACTCCTAACTGGTAACCCAGGCAAGAACATATTCGTAGCTCAACCATGGAACGCACTTGAACTCAAGCAATATCAATCACAACTGTTCTATGTTGAACTTGATCAACATGTGAGAATCTTTGTTGAAAACCATGGTAACGAACCACTCTTCTTCCACATTGTTGGAGAAATTCTTGACAGAGTTACCCAAGGTAACAGAGTGCAATCGGGAGCAACTGAAACATGGTTGCTTGGTGGCTCACAAAACATGATTGTTGATTTGGTGTTTGACGAACCAGGAACATATGCAGCAGTTAACCATGACTATGCAGCAATTTACACTGGTGCAGTCACAGTCTTTGTAGCTGGTGATCCATTTGATCTAAACCCAAGACTTGTTGCTGCAGGAGTAATTCCATCCCCAGTACCATCCTACGCATACGCATTGGGTAATCCAAGTGACGCTGTACCTCCAATGGGTAAAAACAGCATTGCACACCCAGCAGTAAATGTTCATGGTATGTACACTGATGAACGTGCATCCGAAATAGAAGCACAAGGCGCAATTCCCTTATGGGACGTTGTACCAACACTACCGCCAATCTAGGTAGTCTAACCCCTCCACCTTTTTCTATTTTTAAAATTATAATTTTGATTTAGCAACTATATTCTTCGCTATCATTATTCATCATTTCCCAAAATTCCAATCCTGAATATTGATTAGTTACAGAAAATGGAATAAAACCAATTATTGGAGTATGAATCTCAGTAACAATTTCTAGTTTTGTTGGGTCAATGCGTATTGGTCCTGTACCACTGAACTGAGCATCATAATGTAATGAAAGGTATTGAACTTCTTCAAAAGAATCAGAACGAAATTTTCCTCGTGTTGTTATATCTGAATTGGGCTCTAAAACTATTCCTTGTACACTAAATGTCCCTTTGTTATTTCCCTCATAGAATATTATGATGTTAAAGTCATTGAAGCTTGCATAGAATGGTAAAGGATTACAAATCGAAATCATTCCGTCATTAATTAACTTAAAATATCTAAATCCCTCTTGATCTGTAACTCTAAGTTGTATTTGATCAGCTGTATAGATATTCAAAGCTGTAAAGACTAAGGTACCAGCTATTACTATTGAAGCAATAATTACTATTACAGAGTGCTTGTTCATTTTTGAAACCTATTAAACAATAATAATTCCTACTTTAATCAAATATTCTAATGACTTTACATATTCTTGATCTGAAATTTTTCCATCAAGCCACCAAGTAGTACTTGTTTTAATCCATTGAGGAATTTTTACTTCGTTACTTTCTTCTTGATTTCCAACTTCAGGAATAACAATAATGTTTTCTTTAATTAGAAACTCAATTCCCATCGCAAATTCATTATCAGAAATCAGTTCACTAGTCCAATGCCTTGATAATTCTTTTATCCAAGATGGAATTACTATGTTTCCAGAATCAATCAATTCAAATTCAGTTGTGTCTGAGCTTCCTGAATATTCAATATTCAAAGTATACATTCCTTGAGGATAAACAGATGATTCAAATGGATACGGTGAAGGAACTACTGTTTTTGATTCTGTAATGGATATAGGAATAGCACTACTGCTTTTACCTGATTCATCAATTATGTGTAGAGTTGCCAGCTCGCCTGTTATTTCTGAAACTTCAACTGTAAAGGTAAGAAAATCACCATAACTGTATGTGTTTTTATCCGTATCTATTTTGACAATAGGTGCGGCATAGACATTTGGTATTCCTACCAAACTCGTTATAATAAATAGTGATAAAATAACAAATATTGTCCTCTCTTTCAACTTACAAATAATGGTTTTAGAGTAATAAATACCCCAAAGCTTTCATCTATTAATTAAATCTGCTCAATGAGAGATTTCATATCAGTCTATTGTACTAAATGTTCAAGCAACCTTAAAATTTTCAAAACTATTAATTTACTTGTGAAAAATTCAACAATAGGTATCGTCATCTTTGGATTAATTTTGATTTTATTTAATATGGGTCAGACTGCAAATGCTGATGTATCGACTAAAGAAGATGTTAGTAGAAATGGAGGTGTATTTATTCCAGAAAATGAATTTATCAGATACGTTGATGTAGGCGGTGTTTATACTGTTGTTGGTGCAATAAAAAATTCTGGGGATTTTCCAATTGTTCCAACAGTTCTTATACAAATCCAAGACGGTGAAAATCTGATAAAAAAATCATTCACGTTTGTTAATATTATGCCAGGAAATACTTTGCCATTTAAAGTAAAATTTCCTAATTTAACAAGCCCGTCTATTGTATTATTAGAACCAAAAATCTCTTATCTTCCTGGAACAGAACGCTCCATTCCTGTTGAGGTTCTTTACGATGATTCACTTATCAGACATGAGGATGGACACCTAACGGGTCGCATAATTAACAATGGCGACCGCCCAATAACTAATATCAAAGTTTATGCATTAATTCATGGTCTTGATAATAAGGTTCTTGACATGGGACAAAGCATTGAAAGAATTGATCAAATTCTTCCTGGTGAGATAAAAGAATTTACAATGTATCCTGATGCGGCAATTACAGATCAAATTTCTTACTATAGTTGTTTTGCAGTTGGTGACTCCACAGTAATTCCTCAATTTGCTATCAGAAATGGAGCCAGATTTGATTATCGTTATGATTCTTACACATGGTATTCTAACGCTAAATTCAATGATGAAGGGACCGAACTTTCAATGACAACTCTTAATAGCTTTCCACTTGAAACCTACGCAAATTTTGAATTCTCTGCTAGTTCAGAAGATGAAAAATTCCAAGTTTACGTAAATGAAAAACCAAAAACAAATATTCAAAGCAAAGATGAGTGGGGAAACTGGCACGTTGCATTTACGGTAGAACCAAGAGAATCTGGCAATGTTTTGATAACAGGGTTTTCAAAGGATTGGCAACCTCCAAAAGAAATTGCTATTCCTGATTGGGTTCGAAATAATGCAGCTTGGTGGTCAGAAGGCAAAATTTTAGATAGTGATTTTGCCTCTGGAATTGAATTTATGATAAAGGCAGGAATAATCAAAGTTCCAACAACTGAGAGTGGAGATATAACCGAAGAAAAGAAAATTCCTAATTGGATAAAAAACAACGCAGGATGGTGGGCAGATGATCTGATTTCTGATGACGACTTTGTAAAAGGAATACAATATTTAGTAGAAAATAAAATAATTAGAGTCTAGATTTAGATACAAAAGTTGAAAAATAAGTCTAAATTCATTTTTTGTAATAACTTCTCATAATGATTATATTCAGTGAATAAAGGCACCCTTGCATGGGATTTAGTGAATCTGTTTTAATTTGTGATCAAGTTAATCCAATTCTTAATAAAATCTTAAAAGAAAATGGATTGAATCTCACATATGAGCCAGAAATTACTCCAGAACAAATTAAAGAAAAGATTGGAGAATTTAATATTGTAATTGTCAGAAGTAGAACTACACTAACAAAAGAAATGATTGACAAGGCAAATAATTGTAAGATTATTGCACGTGTAGGTGTTGGGTTAGATAACATTGATTTGGATGCAGCCAAAGCAAAAAATATCCGGGTTATCAACGCAGTTGAAGGTGCAATGAATGCCGTGGCAGAACAAGTTTTAGGTTTAATGATATCTCTAGCAAGACAAATTCCACTAGCAGATAGAGAAATACGAAATGGAAATTGGCTCAAAAAAGAATTGATGGGAACTGAACTTAGAGGAAAATATCTTGGAATTGTAGGATTAGGCAACATTGGTAAAAAACTTGGGAGATTGGCCAAGGCATTAAACATGAATATTATTGGTTATGATGTAATTCCTATTGATGAAGAATTTTCAAAAGAGGTTGGCTTGATGAAAACTGATTTAGATACACTTTTGCAAAGCTCTGATTATGTTTCATTACATGTTCCATTGTTAGACTCGACATATCATCTCATTAATGCTAAAAAATTATCTACAATGAAAAAAACAGCAAATATCATCAATACTTCTAGAGGTGGAGTAATAGATGAAGAAGCGCTATATGATGCTCTAAAGAATGGTAATCTAGGTGGTGCAGCCTTGGACGTTTTTGAAAAGGAACCCGCTACTGGAAATAAACTTGCCACATTGCCAAACGTAATTTTAACCCCTCATATTGCAGCTCAGACAAAAGAAGCTCAGTCTCTAGCTGCAAATGTTATAGCAGAAAAGATAATACAGATCTTACGAGGCGTAATTTAAGATTGAATTCAAAAGTAGCCAGTCTTTCAATGTTTTTACTTTTGTTAATGCCATTTTCTGCTTATGCCGCAGCAGGTTCTGTTTCAGTAGATGTTGATGGCCAAGAATACGTAATTGGTATCGATACTGAAGGTGTAGAGGTTCAAAGTATTGAAGGTGATGGCGAACTTGCTTTGTTATTGACAGTTAATGCTACAGGTTCATCTGGAACTTTGGAAATTACTTTTGACAGGGAATTTTTTGATTCAACATTTCAAGGAGATGATGATTCATTTTTCGTGATTTTAGATGGTTTCGATGAAGCAGTTTTTGAGGAGACCAAAACTGATTCTACAAGAACCCTTTTGATTGAAATTCCATCAGGAACGCAGGAAATAGAGATTATCGGTTCCCACATATTGGATGGCACATTTGGTAAAATTCTAAGTGGAACTGAACCTGCAGTTACTGAAGAACCTGCAGTTACTGAAGAACCAAAAGTAATAGAAGAAGAATCTACCAAATGTGGTCCTGGCACTGTGCTAAAGGATGGTGCATGTGTGTTAGAAGATACATGTGGGCCAGGAACTCATCTTGAAGATGGTGTTTGTGTACTTGATAAACCTGGATCTAGTTCTTCAGCAGAACGTCCACCCATAAGTCAATTAATCTATGGAGCAGCAGCTGCTTTTGTAATTTCTTTTATTGTAATAATCTTCCTTTGGATTATTAGTAGAGGCAGCAGAGAACAAAAACAACTGCTTAAATAATTTTTTTTATTTCTTTTGTTCAAAGTTGTGCATAACTTTGTCGTATTCTTGTTTCATTTTTTTAAATTCGTTCTTTACAGCATTTAGCTCATTAAGAGTTGCTTGATTCTTTGAATTTAACAAAACTACAAGAGAATTTATTGCTCCGAAAATTTTCTCAGATTCATTTTTTGGTGCCAGAGATTTTAATTCTTTTTGTATACCTTCTGCTACATCCTCTTCTTTTTCTATTTCTGATTGGGGTGAATTTTCAATTGTTTCTACAAGTGTAATCTCTGATTTTATTCCATCTATCTGCTTGTCTTTATTTGTAAGTTCAACTTTTGCTTGATTAATTTGATTGGAAAAATGTTCTATTTTTTCTTTAATTAATTCACGTTCATTTTGTATTTGTTCTAACACTTTTTGTACATCGGCAACTTTTATTTTGTTGTAATCCATTCTATCTAACTGCTCTTTACTAGTATACTTTGGATTTAGAGCTGCGATATCATTATCAAATCTATCTTGTTTTGATACAATTTTATCAAGATGATTTTTTTTCTCCGCTAAATGTGCATTTAGAAATTTCAAATACTGTGCTGTGTTGCTAAATTTATCTTTGAATTCTTTTGTTTTGTTGTTATAATTATCTTCCATCTTCACAAATTTGTTTCTATTAAAAGTAATTGCTCTATCTGGGACTGCGATAATTTCTTCAGAAATAATTTTTTCTCCAATGGTTGGTTGAAAACGTGACCATGTATCATCATCAGGTTTTGCATTAAACCTGAAATCTGTAAGGTCGTCTGGAACATATGACTTTTTTCTGTTGATATGTTTTTTTTCCAAGATGATAAATTTTGATTACATATAATATGACTAGCTTGTAGTCACAAAAGGACAAACAACGATTAAGTGAATTTTAATCATTTAACTCAAGGAATTTTTTGTATGTCTTACCTGAACAGACATGCGTTCATGTTGAATTATTATAGATATTATTAGTATGCAAAGTTCAGATATTTTAGATGAGAGCCCTATTGTTAAGGAGCTTTCAAACGTTGCATCTCAAGCCTTTCATGAATTAGAGATAACAAAACAAAGTCTTAAAGAAAAAGAACTAGAATTAATAGAAATTGCTGAAATTTCTAATCAGAAAATACATGCAGCAGTAAAAACAAACCAAGATTTACAAAACAAAGTACAAATTTTAATGGATTTTTCTAATACTCTGGAAACAAAAAACAAAGAATTAGAACAGAAAAATAATGAACTTGCGATAAGAGAAAATACGTACAATAAATTAAATCATGAGCTCAAAGAACAATTGCTGAATGTTTCTAAAACAGAAAAAGATCTAGAGTTAAGAAAAAAATATTTAGAAAAACAAGTCGAATTAAAGACTGATGCATTAATAAAATCCCAAAAAATGGCTATAATTGGGGAGCTTACCTCTCGACTTGCACATGACTTGCGAAATCCACTGTCAGTTATTAAAACTGCACATGGTATAATGAAAGAAAAACCAAAGATGGATGTAAAACAACGACTAGAGTATAATGCTAGAATTGATAGGGCGCTACTAAGAATAATACATTTGGTTAATGATGTTTTGGGTTTTGTTAGAATTACAGATTTAGATCTCAATGAAACTTCTGTTCGATCTCTAATAGACTCTGCAATAGATTCTATCGATGTACCTAAACAAATTGAAATAATTAAACCAACAGATGATTTTAAAATTAATTGTGATTTTAGAAAACTTGAAGCTGTTTTTGCCAATCTATTAACTAACAGCATTCAAGCAATAGAGAAAGAGGGTAAAATAGAATTACGATTAAGTAGTGATAATGATTCAATAAAATTAGAAATAGAAGATACTGGATCTGGGATTCCAAAATCGATAATGCCAAAAATATTTGATCCATTATTTACTACTAAAGCTAACGGAACAGGTTTAGGTTTGGCAATATGTAAAACCATAATCGAACAACATGGTGGAACAATTACTGTAAAATCAAATCCAACTACCTTCACAATTATTCTTCCAAAGAATCAGTAAATTCCTCATAAAATATGAATTAAAAATCTACTTTTCCAATAAAGAATATCATATTACAGATATTAAGGGGATTTTGATAGTGGCGATATGCCTCGTAATCAGGACCTCATTTGGCTAAACCTGTGGAAGGATAATGCTCCTAGCATTAGAGAAAAAGCTGTAGGTTGGCGTAAAGAAGACGCATTAACTAGAATTGAGAAACCTAGTAGAATTCAGAAAGCAAGAAGATTAGGGTATAAAGCAAAACAAGGAATTGTAGTTATTCGAATGCGTGTTGGAACAGGAGGCATGAGGAGGAAACGACCAAGATCTGGACGACGACCTAAACATCTTGGTGTGACAAGAATTAAGGCAGATGTGAGTATGAAAGAGGTTGCAGAGCGTAGAGTTTTGGAAAGACATCCAAATATGAAATTACTTGGTTCTTATTTTCTTTACAAAGATGGAATGTATTATTGGCATGAAGTTATTTTAGCTGATCCCTCTCATCCAAGAATTGCTAAAGATAAAGAGTTGCGCAAAAGAGTTATTCCTGCGTAGTAAAAGTTGCACCCACTATTTTTCTCAGTCATTTTATTACTTGTAGTTGTTCCTTCAGCATTCGGACAGATTTCAGATCGAACAGGTCTAAACCAAGATTTTACAATTGAAACTGGTGGATATGCTTTTACAGTTGACGTGACTTCAAATTTTAATGTTGAAGATGTAGAATTTAGCAGTGATGACAAACGGTTAACTTTTTACATTAACAGTGGGCTTGAAAATAATTTAGCAGAGATTCAAATTCCAAAAAATCTAACTAATGGAAATTTTACTTTCATGCTAAATGATCAAGAAATTTTTCCTATTGTAAAGACTAGTGAAAAAATTTCCTTTATCACTGTAGAATTTGAAGGAGCTGGAAAAAACAAACTTGATATTATAGGAACCACTTATCTTCCAGAATTTTCTAAAATTGCTCCTTTGATCTTATTTGCATCACTTGTAGTTACAATTTTTGCTAGAAAAATAAAAAAACTTGGTAATTATTCATTTAACAAAGATTGAATCAGTGGTTCTAGTGCCCCATTTTGTCCAAATGAAACATCTCTGAGAATCCCTTTTCTGTCTACAACAATTGTGGAGGGTGTTCCATTAAGGGAATACTCTTCAAATGTTTCCGCAGAATATTCTTTAGATTTTAAATATTCCTTGACTCTGTGAGTTATTTGGTTTCTATAATCTTCTGACTGGGAATCAAAATCTGGAATTTGCTTATTAATAAAATTCTTTATTCTTAATTCGCTAATATCGTCAGTTTCTTTAACTAAAGAATCCATTCCAACAGGAAAAGGTATTTTGTAAGGTAATTTGCTATCGTTTAGTTTTCCATATTGACTTAGTCCTTCTTTTGTATCTCCAATTACTTCTCCTGTTTTTAGTAAAAGTTCAAGATTTTCTTTGGTGTTTTTATCAAAATCTTCAAATGCAGTAGCTACGCCTAGAACGGTTACTCCTTCTGAATGATATTTGTTATAGATATTAATTGCCTCGGGAATTCCATAGAGAAAACAACCTGGACAATTTACCTGGAAAACTTCGACTAGGACAATGTGATCCTTTTCTTTATCGAAATTTGTGGGTAATCCTTGAATCCATTGTGAAATTTTGAGGTTTGGGGCCTTTTCACCTATTTTTACACTCACAATAATTTTTGCTTGAAAATCTATTAAATAGATAACTATCTTGAAAATCTAACTAATAGAATAATATAGGCGGCAAAAATTTATTCATAAATTGAGTGTAGTTACTGAAGACAGATTAAGACTTTTTTCTGAAATGGAAGAAAAATATGAACAAAAAGATGCCGATTACTTTGTAAAACTAATAGTTCATGATGATTTTGTTATACGAACACGTGCTACCTGCATTCTTGTTGATTTAGGAGGTGAGGATAAAGTCCAACATGTTGCCAAAGTTCTCAGAAATGATTCAAATGAGTTAGTAAGACACGAAGCTGCTTTTTCACTTGGTCAAATGGGTTACAGTAGTGGAATAAAACCACTTGAAGATGCAACTAAAAATGATCCTAGTATGTTTGTCCGTCATGAAGCTGCAATAGCGCTTGGCGTCATCGGTTCAAAAGAAGCTATTCCAACACTTGAGGAAGCGTTAAAAGATCCTGACAAGCCTGTAGTAGAGTCAGCAGTTGTTGCATTATCCAACATTGACTTTATGGATAAATTAAGCAAAAATGAAAAATTTGCAAAACTAACTGGTGGCTAAAGAGCAGTTACTTTACTTTCTAGTTCTGTTGACTCAAACTTGTAGATTTGTTCAACATTAGAATCCTCAAAGATTTCAGATTCATGCGTAATTATGATAAACTGCATTGGATTTTGAGCATTTGTAAGATTCGACAACTGAGACAAAACCTCAACGAGCGCCTTTCTACGTTCAGCATCAAGGTGAGTTGTAGGTTCATCAAGAATCATTAAATTAAGATTTGATGCCCCAAGTAAACTTGCCATTCCTAACCTTAAAGCCAGTGCAATACTTACTTGTTCACCACCACTAAGAGACTCTAAATCCAAAACTTCTTTCTTAGAAAAACATGTAATTATAACATCTCTCGTTTTTTCTTTAAGTAATATTCTTTGAATTTTTGTATTCAACAAAGTAAGATATTCAGATGCTCTTATGGAAATTGTATTAAGAGCCCATGAACGAAGACTCGTTGCTACCGGTCCGTCTCTGTTAAATACATTAGTTTGTATAGAATTAAGCTCCTCGGAATAATTTCTTACAACTCTGAGTTCCGATATTACGTTTTCAATAATTTTGATCTGACTTTCATTTTTGTTTATGTTTTCAGATATAGCTCCTAACTTTTGGTCAATCTGTGAAAGATTAGTTTGCATGTTATTCATAGAACTTTTAAGATTTTTAAACTCAGTCTCATCAAATCCTTTTGTTTCTTCTTCTAATTTAGAAATTGAATTGAAAAGCATTTTTGTATGTGAATCAAGATCAGCAACTTCCATTAAATTTCCAGATGTAATTGTAAGTGGAATTTTTTGTGTATTTTTTTTCTTTAATTCAATTTCTTTTTGTATTATTTTTAATTCATTTTGATCTTTGATAGAATAAGCTCGAAGTATTGCTTGGGCTTCTCTTATATTTTGAAGTTTTTCAGAAAACTCAATCCGTTCAGCATTGTAACTTTCTAGCTCTTTTTCTAATGAATTAACCTCTTTTTCTATTGTTGCTATTTCCTCTTTCAGATGTTTTTCTTGAAACAATGGATTTAATTTATCAACAATAGAATCACACACTGGACATTTATTGTCTTTGAGCTGAAGTTTTGTGGCTAGGGATTGTTTTTCAATTAGAGATATCTTTTGATTTGTTAACTGTTGAATCTTTTTTTGAGAATCAATTATTTCTACTTCCACATTTTTGAGTTCAGTTTCTAGTTTCTGTTTTGGTTCAACATGTTCAAAACACCCTTCACATTCACGAATTTTACGTTCTTTTTCATTAATTTCATGCTGAATTTCTTTAATTGCCGCTTTGGCGTAGGTAGAAAGTTCATTTCTTCGTGACTCTAGCTGGTTTATTTTATCAATCTTTGGAGCTTCAATCTCAAACTTTATCCTAAGATCTGCACTTTCTTTTTCATATTGATATTTTTTTGATAAGTATTCTTTTTTGAGCGGTTTTAATTCTTTTAATTCATCATAAAATTTTTCTAAATCTTTTGATAAAATTTCAATCTGTGTGTCATCATAACCTATATTTTCTCTTATATTTTCACGAAAGTCTTTGGAAATAATTTTCATTGCTTCTGCAGCAACATCTAATTTATCAATACCAATAATTGCATTGAGAAGTTCCTTAAACTCTTTTGGTTTTGCTTTGATAATTGCGTTGAGCTCACCTTGTTGTACTATGGATGCAATCTTTAATTTTTCAAAATCTAATCCTATTCTCTTTTCTACTTCTGATGTCATTGATTCCCCAAACTGCTTTCTTTCTCCAGCCGCAATTTGAATCCAATTTCCATTAACATTTTCAGAAAATTTTGCTGCTAATTCTCCTTTTGTGTCAATCTTTCTCTCCGCTCGATATTGTTTTCCATTTAGATTAAAAGTAACTTTAGCAAATGCATGATTTGTTCCTCTTTTGATCAAACCCTTGTTTGATTTTCTCGTGTGTTGTCCAAACAAAGCAAATGTAATTGCATCAATAATGCTAGATTTTCCTGCACCATTATTTCCAACAAATACAGTAACTCCATTATCAAACTCTAATGTTGTATCTGAATGTGATAGAAAATTTCCTAATTCAACTGCTGTAATCATTTCTGTTTTTCCTTTTTGAATCTCTTATAGTCTTCAATTACTATCTGTGTAGCATCTTTAAGCTGCTTTGAAGATAACAGTGGCAGTAATTCTTTTACTGCAAAAGATGCGAGCTGTTCTGAACCAAGAGCATCTATTGAAAGTCTGAATAATTCTTCATCAATCATGTTAGGTCTCTCCAAGAAGACAGATGAGTCAATACCCTCCTTATTGATAATACTCCAAAAACATCTCAAAGAAAGAGAATTTAGGCGTGAAATTTGTGCCTGAATTACTTCTGTTTCTATTTTTTCTCCATGGATTTTTAGTTCAACTATGGGTTTGCGCTCAAAATTCACTAGTTTTTCTGAAATTTCATCTACTGATTTGATAAGATCATCATATATCATCTTGAATGAAAACTGTGGTCTTGTATCAAGCTCAATCCAATTCGATTTTGCCTCCGCCCCAGAAATGTCCACTTCAAAGAATCCTTTTTTTGTTTCCTTGATTCCTTCACTTGTTGTTAATTCTATAGAACCAGGATATGCAATTGGACCGTTTAGATGATTGAATTGTTTTATGTCATGGTCATGCAGGTGACCCATTGCATAGTATGTGAAGTTTTTTGGAAGATCAGTTGACAATAATTCTCCTGCATACTTGTTAAATTCAGTTATTCCTTGATGCAACACAAGAATCTTATGTCCTGAATGGTTCTTTGCAATTTCATCAATCTCTGAAAACTTTTCTTCAAATTGCGGAATCTCACTTTTTCTCATCTTGTCAAATCCTGCCAAAAGTATGTTTTTGTATTTTATCGGTTTTCCTTGACCGATATATCGTGAAAATTCCAAATTATGATATACATATGGAATTGGCGTTGTACGGATTCTACTGATATCGTGTTCTCCTAATACAAAAAACGAATCAATCTTGTTTTGTTTTAATCGTTTTAATGCATTTGCCATTTGAACTATTGCGGTTCCATTAGGATTAGGAAAATGAAAAATATCTCCTGCAAAAATGACAAAATCAACATGATCTTTTATTGATGTGTCTATTGCTTGATTGAATGCATGGTATACATCTTGTTCTCTTTCTTCTGAACCATACTGTACGAGACCTAGATGCGTATCTGAAATATGTGAGAATATCATTTAATCCAACAACAGATCTTTTTGAACTAACTGCTGAGTTGATTCTACTGCAATTTCACTCATCTTTTCAGCTTTTGCCCATTCACTTACTGCACTTTGGTCTCCCCCCATTATCTTCTCTTTTACTTCTTCAATGTGGACTAGAGATGGAAGATTTACCCACTGGCCTACCATAATAGAATCCCCTACATTAAGTGAAGTGAGCTGACTGATAAGCTCACGGCTTGTAGATTCTGTAGCTGAGGCAATTTGGTGTTGGTCATCTTCTTGGATTATTTTCATTATGGCAAAGGAGCCCATCTGACTGAGCACATTCAAATCCACACTTCGCGGTCTCTGAGATACTATTCCCAAACCCATGCCAAACTTGCGACCTTCTCTAGCTATCTTTGCGGCCCAATATTTCGCACCAGTATCATGTTCCTTGGGAATAAAGACATGTGCCTCTTCAATTATCACAAAGATTGGTGAATTGAATCTGTAGGTTCCTAGTTTTTTTGATTTACCATGTCTTGCTAGACTTGCATCTTTTCTGTCTTTGAGAATCTGTTGCAGGTAAAATGCTAATGCGACATTAGCCTGTTTTTCACTAAGTTCTGAAATATTCAAAATATTTGCTCGACCTTCCTTGATGAAACTGATTGGATCCCCCATATCAGGATCTAAAATTTCTCCAAATCTTCTCTGAGCTTCATCAATGATATCTTGTACTCTATATGCCGAATTTCTGTATTCTTTGAATTTTTTATCTTCTGAATTTGCAATGAATTCAACTTCTTCTTCAAGTTTTGTCCAAAATTCTTTTGATTCTTTTACTTTATTGGTAAAAGCCATTCTCAAGACTCTTTGTTGAACATTTGCACTATCTCTAATCTCTAAAACTTCAGAAAGTTGTTCATGATCAAGAAGCCGTGGATTAATTTTTGCATCAACTACATTGATTTTCGGAATGTTAAGAGAAGTATAATCATTATGATAATCAAAAATTACAACAGTTCCTTTAATCTTTGCAATCTCTTTTGTAAGCAATGACACAAGGTTACTTTTTCCCATTCCAGTCATTGCTAAAATTCCCAAATGTCTTGAAACAATTTTGTCAAGATTAACACATGCATCAATTGTTTGGTTTCGAAGAAGATTTCCTATTTTTATCCATCCCTCTTTTGAAGGACTAAATATTGTTTCCAAATCTTGTTTTGTTGGTTGTATAATGGAAGTACCTGGGATGGGTGGCACAGCAGGAATGATAGATTGACCTCTTTGAAGTTTATCTAAAAATCCCAAGATTCCAATATGCGCAGTATATGTTTTGTCTCTTCTATTCATTTCAGCAATCTCAATGCTTTCTGCAGCCTCATCAAAATTACGAACATCAGCAAATGCTGCACTAGACACTGATGACTTTTCAACTAAACCTAAAATCCTTCCTTCATCTGAATCAATAATGACATACTCGCCAACAGATACAGGTCTAGATGCAAGTGCAGTAACGAAGGTTGGTTTTGATTCTCCAATTACATATCCAATGTTCAACCTAAAACCTCCCTTGAACCAACTTCGTTGCTAAGCCCCAAAAGACTTACCATCTTTGAAAGTTCCCTATCAGAAATTTTACAGTTGTTGTGTGCTAGTTTTAGAGCATAAGGATACCCTCCAACACTATTCGTGAAGATCTTATTCATTACTGATTTTATCTCATCTTGATCATGATTTTCTCCCAAGAATTCAAGCTTGATTATTGGAGTTGAATCACTTAATCTAACAAAGGCCGATGAAATAATTTTGTCTTTTCCATATTTTTTTTCAACAAAAGTTTTACTAAATCCTGGATTTTTAGTCACGTGATTATAATAAAAAATATCTCCAGCGAGTGAACCCAATCTCTCAAACTGTTTTTTGGTGTTTGATGTCTTTGAAATAAAAATAACATTATCATTCTTTTTCATCGCTTTTACTATCGCAGTATCCAAAGATGATTGACGTGTCATAAACTGAGAGTGAAGTGACCCATCCATTAGAACCAAATCAACTAAATCAACACTTTGCTCACATGCCTCAATCTCCATCTTACTTGCAATTCTTGAAAGCTCAACATCAGAACCTAATCCAGAGTCATGACAATCTACTAAGACTTCGCCATTTGATTTAATCGAGACTGCAGTAACTGCCCAAAGCTCAATTCCCTGGAACTTGGTGTTGTTAAAACTACTGTCAATCCCAGCTGTAACTACTTGTTCTTTGGTAGGTGAATAATCTATCCAGTTTTCCTTTGCTTTTTGTAATATCTGTTCAAATTTTGGCCCTTTTAAGACTGAAAGCATTTGGTCTCTATTTTTTATAGCATCTTTGTAAACTGTATTTAGCACACGAATACTTTGTTGGATTAAATAAAATCTTTAGGTTATACCGAACTTTAGCTAATAATAGACTACAATTAATTACAAGAAATCACTAAATCGTACAGCATGAAGAAAATTGGCCTTTTAGGATGCGGAGCAATAGGAACTCAGATAGCACTAGCTATAGATTCAGGGAAAATTCCAGCTCAACTAACCCAAATCTATGACCAATCAAAAGAATCCTCAGAGAAGTTAGTATCAAAACTAAAAAACAAGCCAACTATAGTTGAAAACTCGCATCTCTTATCATTAGGCCCAGTCGATCTAGTAGTAGAAGCAGCATCCCAACAAGCAGTAAAAGATGTAGCACTATCTATCTTACAAAATAAAAAAGATATTATGATAATGAGTGTTGGTGCACTTTTGGATGAATCAATTTTTGAAGTATTAACTAATGCATGCAAAGAATTTAAAAAACAAATCTATTTGCCATCAGGTGCTATTGCAGGCCTGGATGCAATAAAATCAGTCAAAGACGAGCTTGATTCTTTAACTCTAGTTACTACCAAGCACCCAAGATCACTCAAAGGAGCAAAATTTTTTGAAACCTCTGATATTAATCTAGATTCAATTAAAAAACAAACTACTATCTTTGAAGGCAATGCAGCCGAAGTCGTAAAACTATTTCCTGCAAACATCAATGTAGCTGCACTTTTGAGTCTTGCAGGATTAGGTAGCAAAAACACCAAAGTAATGGTAATCGCAGATCCTAATACCAATAAAAATACGCATGTAATTCAAGCTCAAGGAAAATTTGGAAAAATCTCAATTACCGTTGAAAACATTCCAGACCAAAATAATCCTAAAACAAGCAGATTGGCAATTCTTTCTGCAATAGAGCGTTTACGCGAAATATGCACAGATGATATCAGAATTGGAACCTAATTTGGCAAATATTGCCATTATAGTGAATTTTGCCGAATTTTTATGATACCATCTTATTCTTTAAATTGTTAAAAAACTAATTTTTTCGATCATGCTAGTTCAACATGCAACACAACTCAAAGAAGAGATTCTCAAACTCAAAAAACAAAAAGATGTAGTCATCTTAGCACATAACTATCAAGTACCTGATGTCCAAGATGTAGCTGATTTTGTTGGAGATTCTTTAAGTCTATCTAGACAGGCAGCTAAGGTAGAAAACAAGACAATATTGTTTTGTGGAGTCCATTTTATGGCAGAGACTGCTGCGATTATCAGCCCTCAGAAGAAAGTATTGATTCCTGATTTAGAAGCTGGATGCTCTCTATCTGATTCTATAACTGTAAACGATTTAAGAAAATGGAAAAAAGAACATCCAGGTGCAATTTCCGTTGGTTACGTTAACACTACAGCTGAGATTAAAGCAGAACTTGATTATTGTTGTACCTCATCTAACGCAGTCAATGTAGTCAAGGCAATCCCAGAAGATAAAGAAATTCTCTTTCTCCCAGATATGTTCTTGGGTTCTTATGTTGCAAAAATGACAGGAAGGAAAAATATGTACATTTGGGCAGGAGAATGTCACGTACATGCCGGAATTAGTCCCTCTGACGTCCACAAAAAACTTGATGATCTTGTTAATGCCGAGTTTGTTATACACCCTGAATGTAGTTGTACCACATCAATGCTATATGATGTAGCATCTGGTGATTACAAAAACAGACAGGTTCAAATTCTGTCAACTGAGGGTATGATGAATTATGTAAAAAATTCCAGTGCACAACAATTTGTTGTTGCCACGGAAACAGGAATCCTGTATAGGATGAGACAACAAAATCCAGGAAAAACCTTTGTTCCTGCCTCAGAAAAAGCTGAATGTCAATACATGAAAATGATTACACCTGAAAAGGTTTACAACTCATTGATGGAAGACAAATACGAAGTAAAAGTTCCTAAAGAAATAGCAGATAAGGCACGTCTTGCTATTGAAAGAATGCTTTCTGTCAGCTAATTTTTTTAAAAATAATTACTAGGAGAGTTCAGGTGCAGAAATAAGTTGATATTCGTTCCCATCCTGATCTTTAATAGTACTCATCGTCCCACCCCATTCTTGTTTTTGTGGTTGGGAGATATTCACACCTTTTGCTTTGAGTTCTGCAAAAGTTCCTTGAATGTCGTTTGTGTAAAACCACAATCCTGTTGGTGTACCAATTGATCTCTTTGCAGCATTAGCAACTTCGGGTGGCATAATTTGGGGATTTGGTTCCATCAAAGAAATCGTACTTTCAGAATTTGGAGGAGCTACTTCTAACCATCGCATAGGGCCAAATTGCATATCTACTTTTTTTTGAAGACCAAGTTTATTCACATAAAATTCTAGTGCAGATGCTTGATTAGATACCATTACTACTTTACCGCCAATTGTATCAATCATAAATTAATTGCATAACTATCACATATAATCATTAACTCTAGCCTCTATGGTATTTCCAAACTAAAATCAATTCCAGTAACAGCATTTGTAATTTCTCCAACCGAAATCATATCTATCCCAGTTTTAGCATAAACCCCTACATTTTTTTCATTAATTCCACCAGATGCTTCTAGTTTAACATGTTTACGAAGTTTAGATTTTTTTAGTCTGTTAACCGTATTGATAATTTCTTTTGGTGAAAAATTATCAAGCATAATTATATTTACTCCTGTACTTGCTGCCAAAAGTGCATCTTCTTGATTCTCAACTTCCACTTCTATTTTTTTATATTTTTTTCGAGCTTTGATAATCAATCTTGGTAATGAACCTGCTACAGCTATATGATTATCCTTTATCATTATCATTTGATCTAGTGACATTCTATGTTTTTCTCCCCCTCCAATTTTTACTGCTTCTTTATCAAAAAATCGTAATCCTGGCGCAGTCTTTCTAGTGGCATAAAGTTTTACTCTGGGATTAACAGCATTAATTTTTTCAACAAGTTTTTTAGTTTTTGTTGCAATTCCACTCATTCTTGATAGTAAATTCAGAGCTGTTCTTTCACAAGAAAGAACTGATTGAGCAAAACCTGTTATCTCTAGTATTGTTTGATTTGGTCTTGCCTTATTCCCATCCTTTTTGATTATTCGCACTGTACATCCTTTAGATAAAAAAATCTCCTTTACGTAATTTACTCCTGCAATAATTCCATCTTGTCTTGAAATTATTCGAGCCTTTATTTTTTTTCTCGGTAAGAGATTGCTCGTGATATCTCCTTTTCCTAAATCTTCAGATAAAAATTTTGCAAGATCTTTTTTTGGACGATTGTCCAACTTATGTTACCTTTAATGCGTATTTTCCTTTTTGGGTAATTCCCAAAGTTTTGGCAATGTGTGAGTTTTCTGGATCTACAATTAATGCTACTCCATTCCAGTCTGGCGTGAGATCTGATGATTTGCATACTGGACAAACCTTTCCAATAGTAACATATTTGCACTTTCTACATGCCATTTCTCTAACCATATCTATTTTTCCTTTACTTCAACTGGTTTTTTTTGCTTGTCTGCTTCTTTCTCTTTAGTTTTTTCACCAGATTTTGTATCACTTGATTTTTTAATTTCTTCAGCAATCCATTCATCTGCTCCCAAAAACGGCTGCCTACATGTAATTCCAATCTTTCCCATAGATGCAGCCTTTCCCAACGACACAGCAGTAATTCTAGTTCGTATTGTAGACCCTACTTTTAAAGTTCGACCACTTTGATTAGCAAGTATTACTCCTGACTGAACATCGCTTTTTAGATAATCATCCATGACTTGTGAAAGATGTAAAAGTGCATCTGTAGGACCAATCCTTACAAAAGCTCCAAAGTCTGTAATGTCGACAAGCTCTCCTTGGACAATTTCTTGAAGTTTTGGATAAAATGTTAAAGCATCAAATTCTACTATGTGATAAGTTCCACCATCGCCCGCAATCATTTTTCCCATCGATTCTACCTTTGCGTCCATAATCATTATGATGTATCCCAAATCTGCATTGATCATACTTTCGTATTTTGACTTTAAGATATTGAGTGCAGCCTTCTTGAGTGTGGTGCCAAACAAGCTTGGTGGAATTCTGACAACATCTTGTAAGGTAGATATAGAAAACAACTGTGCAGTCCTTCACAGATTTGAATTTATGAATCTTTGGGTAAAAATTACTAAATTTTAATATCTTCTAGTATAAAATTCAAAAAAAGGCCAAATTATTCTCAAGTTTTGGAATAAGCTGACTTATCTTTAAATAATGTAAATAGGATTTTTTTATCCATGGTTGGCGTTGATCAAGTTTTAGAAAAACTCAGTACTGTAATTGATCCTGATCTTAAAAAAGACATTGTCTCTATGGGTATGATAAAAGATTTGGAACTTAACTCTGGCAACTTGAAATTCACCCTTGAATTAACTACCCCGGCATGTCCTTTCAACGTAGAAATCGAAGATGATGTTAGAAAAGTCATTGGTGAACTTGATGGAATTAATAACTTTGACATGAAAGTTACTGCAAAAGTTATGGAAGGACGTTCACTTGATGCAGATACTGCAATGGCAACAGTGAAGAACATCATAGGCGTGGCAAGTGGAAAGGGCGGAGTAGGAAAATCAACTGTCTCTCTTAATTTAGCATTGGCATTATCTCAAACCGGTGCTAAGGTTGGTCTACTAGACGCAGATGTATACGGTCCAAGCATACCTTTGATGTTAGGTATGGATAAAGTTAACATGGAAGTAGCTGACAATAAACTTCAACCTGCAGAATCAAACGGACTAAAAGTTGTTTCATTTGGATTTTTTGCCGAACAAGAACACCAAGCAGCAATTTACAGAGGACCAATTATCTCTGGTATCTTAAAACAATTTTTAGTTGATACAAACTGGAGTGATCTTGATTATCTTATTGTAGATCTTCCTCCAGGAACAGGGGATATACCACTGACTCTTGCTCAAACTATTCCGATAACTGGGATTCTAGTTGTAACAACCCCCCAAGATGTTGCAAGTAATGTAGCAGTAAAAGCACTTGGAATGTTCAATAAACTTAATGTTCCAATACTTGGAGTTGTAGAAAATATGAGCTCTTTTGTTTGTCCAAACTGCAATGAAAATCATTATATTTTTGGTCAAGGTGGAGCAAAAAAAATTAGTGAAAAATACAACATTCCATTTGTTGGAGAAATTCCTCTAAACTCTGGTATCATGGAAGGTTCTGATAAAGGAAAACCAGTTATGATCACAGCTCCTCAATCTCCTAGTGCTGAAGCTTTTAGGAAAACTGCAAAAAATATTGCAGCACAATGCAGTATTCTTGCAGCAAGGCTTCAAGAAGAAATGAAAGCAGAAGCCACACCATCAACAAACTAGGAAAAAAGATTCTTGTGAAATTACCCGAAAACCTTCGTAACCAACTAAAAACTCCATTTGGAATTCTTCTACCTGATAGCCAAGTAACTAAAGAAAATGTTTTGAAACATATCTCCTCTGATTCCTTCATCATAACAGTTGGGGATGCAACTACAGAAAAGATGTTAAAATTTGGAATTACTCCCTCATTGCAAATAATTGACGCTTTAGAAAAAAGATCCAAACGAGAGCCTCCATCTATAGATATGGTGGCTACCCTCATATCCTGTAATAACCCTGCAGGTGAAATCACTACTGAAAGTATAACAGCAATAAAAAATTCATTCAGATCAAAACCACCTGTTAGAATTACCATTAATGGTGAGGAGGATCTATTAGTAATCCCAGTATGCCTCTACGCCCCAAACAATTCTGTTGTAATGTATGGACAACCAAACGAGGGACTAGTTATAGTTCAAATTGAAGATAAAATAAGAAAAAAAACACAATTAATACTTGATTCTATGAATTAATGGGGTATGATGAGACGGTGGCTGTATGATTAATGATTACACTACTAATATCTCTGACCCTATTGATTCATCTTTAACCGAATCAAAATGAACAAACTTTGAAGCTAGAATTGACATTTATCAATATACCATGTTTTGATAAAAAGCCTACATGAAGTTAGATCCTGAAATTAAACTTGAAATATTTGAGAAGGTTGGAATTTATTCTAACAGATTCTCTATTCCAGAACCAAAAGTTCTACTTACAACAAGAGAGGTTTTAGATATGCCAAAGGAAATGACAGAAGGAAGAAGAACCTCTGCTTACAAATACTATGGGGTCTCTTACTTACGACAAAACTTAATTTTCATAAATATTAAGAAGATTTCTGATGACAAATCATTAGACAATACAATTGTACATGAGCTGATCCATATGCGGTTCCCATACCTAAGTCACGGAAAACGATTTAACAAACTTGTAAGACAAGGACTGAGAGGAAAAACTTTTCCTCCTTACAAAAAAAGAAAATGAAAACTTTACCATTTTTCTATCAATGATTTATATTTAACACAAATAGGCATGGTATAAAATGGAACTCCAAGAGCTTCTACCTATAGGAGCTGCCATTGTATCTTTTATTGTAGCAGCTGGTTTTGCTGCATGGGTCTCTAAACAACAAGCAGGAACAAAAGAGATGGTGGATATCTCAAATGCCGTAAAAACTGGTGCATCTGCTTTTCTGAAACGAGAGATGAAAATTATCATTCCTATTGCTATTGCTTTATCTATAATTATTGGCCTATTTCTTCAATTATCAAATGGGATTGCCTTTGCAGTTGGTGCAGGACTTTCAGCTGTAGCTGGAATAATTTCATTAAAAATCACTGTCAAGGCTGCAGTACGATCAGCTAATGCTACTCAAATTGGTCTTGGGAAAACATTTGCTTTAGCATTTAGAGGTGGGGCTACTGTGGGTTTGGCAGTTCCAGCTATGGCACTATTAGCAATTACATTACTATATCTTGTCTACCCTAATCCAATTACTATTGCAGGAGTAGGAATAGGAGCTAGCCTTATTGCACTTTTCATTAGAATTGGTGGAGGTATTTTTACAAAAGCTGCAGATATGGCTGCAGACCTGGTTGGAAAAGTTGAGGCAAATATTCCTGAAGATGATCCAAGGAATCCTGCAACAATTGCAGACAATGTAGGTGATAATGTAGGTGATGCAGCAGGCATGGGTTCAGATGTATACGAGTCCTATATTGTAACTATTCTTGCATCAATCTTAATTGCTGCGCTTATTGGCTCTCCTGAGAATTTTCTATATCCAATTTTAATTGGAGCATCAGGTATGATTGCATCAATAATTGGGGCTGCGTCAATAGGTACTAAGAAAATTACAGATGTCATGAAACCACTTACCAGAGCTTTTTTTATTTCCGCAGGAGTTGCAATCGCATTAAACTTTGTCTTCACTTATTTGTATCTTGGTCAAACGAATCTAGCATATACCCTGTTTGGTTGTACAGTAATTGGTGTTATACTAGTTCCAGTAATTCAAAGAATTACTGACTACTATACAAGTTACAAATTCCCTCCTGTTAGAGAAATTGCAGATTCTGCAAAATGGGGATATGCATCTCTTACATTAACTGGAATAATCAAAGGCATGCAGTCCACAGGACCCTTTATGATTACCTTGATTCTAGCAATCATTATTTCATTTGCATTAGCATATTCTGCATCACCGGATCCTTCCCAAGCTCTACTTTATGGAATCTTTGGAACTTCTCTTACTGCTATGGCAATGTTGAGTCTTGCTGGAATCGTTCTAAGCATCGATGCATTCGGACCTATTGCTGACAATGCAGGTGGAATTGTTGAGATGACTGGAATGGGTGAAGAGAATCGTAAAATAACTGATGAAATTGATGCGGTTGGAAATACTACAAAAGCAGTTACCAAAGGATTTGCTATAGCCAGTGCTGGATTGGCAGCTTTAGCGATGATTCAGGCATTTCAATTCGAAGCAGCACATACATTTGAAACCGTTTTTGATTACAGCCTTTCAAACGTAACTCTAATTGTGGGACTTTTAGTAGGTGGATTAATTCCATTCATTATTACTGGACAATTAATCAATGGTGTATCTAGAGCAGCTTCAAAATTGGTTGACGAAGTTCGACGTCAATTCAAAAATGATCCTGAAATTTTGACTGGTAAATCAAAACCCGATTATGCAAAATGTGTTGATATTGCAACAGTAGCTTCAGTTAAAGAATTATGGAAATCTGCATCAATTGCAATTGCAGCTCCAATAATTCTCGGAATTATCTTAGGCCCGCCTTCTGTCGTAGGCCTATTAATGGGAGCAGTGGTAACTGGAATTCCTCTTGCATATCATCTTGCAAATACTGGCGGTGCTTGGGATAATGCAAAAAAACTCATTGAAGTTAAAGGACAAAAAGGCACAGAAGAACATAAGGTAGCAGTAGTAGGTGATATAATCGGAGATCCCTACAAGGATACTGCAGGCCCTGCATTGAATACTGTAATAAAACTACTCAACACTATCGCAATTGTATTTGTACCAATATTCGTTGGACTAATAGTGCTAGGTCGATAAGTCTTCAGACTTTTTTTCATCTACTATTATAGTCATGTCAAGCTCATCAATTTGAGATTCGATTGCTTTTCTGAGCGAATCATTATGTTCTGAACAGAATTTAAAGAAACCATCAACTGTTTCAAAACAACCACAGACCCATCTAGTTTTTTTGTCTCCTTCAACGGATAATCTTGCATAAGGATGTAATTCCATATGTTATTTGATAACGTATGTATAAAAAAAGTTTACAATATTTCTTTAAAAAATTAAAAAAATTTATGGACAGCCTTCCATCTTTTGGATGAAAAATCCATCTTTTTCAATTGCCTGCGCAACAGGTTCAGGAGCCCCTTGGGAATGACAAAATTGGCATTCTTCTGTTGTGACTTTGGCGTCCCCTTCTCCTATGGTTAATAACCACTTTTTTGCATAATCAATTGCTTTTTGATGGTCTTGTTTGTTTGTGATTACATCAAAATGCATTGTATGGCCATCGGCTGCCTTGACGTATGTATCATATACATGAATTTCCATGTCATATATTGAAAGTAAGGGATATTTATTTCAAAGAATTATGTCAATCGTGAAACACAAGATTGAAGTTGAGATTCCAAAATTAAATAATATAGATTTAGAATTAGATGATACTACCTCTCCAAAAACAGTAAAATCATTTCTAAAAAACTTACCTTTTACAGTAGGAACGAACTTGTGGGGCGAGGAAGTCTATACTGATGAATCTCAAATAGATATGGGAGAAGAAAATGCAAAACCTACCGTAGAATTGTTTGATGTAGCCTATTGGCCCACAGGTAAGGCAATCTGTTTATTTTATGGACCAACTCCTATCGGAGATAAGAATGAGATTAGACCATATTCTCCAGTTAATATAATTGGAAAAATACTAAACGCTGACAAGAAAATTTTATTAGAATTAAAAAATGGAACTAAGGTTACTTTTAGGAAAAAAAATTCTACCTGATAATTGGTATCTCTATTACTTTAGATTCAAACATGTAAGCTTTGAAACTCTTTGTAATGTCTGAGAAAATCACCCATGCAACTGGATTAATCTCCATAAATTTTTTATCAGTTGCAGAGGGATATGGATCTGAGCTAGGATGGGAATGAAAGATGCCGATTACGTCCAATCCCTTTTCTTCAGCCTCTTTATAACCAAGAATCAATTGTTCATTAGAAATTGTAAAATTTACTGGTGACTCTTCAACATTTTCTGCAAGAAATACATCTCTAACGATAAGTTTATCGTTTTCTTTCTTTCCAAACAATAATGCACATGATTCGTTTGGCTTCTTATCAGTAGCCTCTTTAAAAAGAAATTGTCGTTGTACTTCTGTTAAAACTAATTGCAAAACTATTCGGTAGTAACTGAACCTGTCATCCATGGGTGTACAATGCAGTAATAATCAACTGTTTCTGCAGAACTAAATGTGTGCTCAAACGATGAACCTGCATTAAGAATACTAGAGTCAAATATTCCTGATGGCCCTAATTCTAGAGTTCCGCTAGTAACAGTGTGTATCATCTCATCATTATTTGTCCACTTTACAGTGGTTCCAATAGAAACTGTAATGTCTTGTGGATCATAGTAAAGTTGATCAATCTTTTGCGTGCTTGCTCCTACAGGAATAATAACATCTACTATAACAGGTTCCTTTGATTCTTCAATAACTATAGTTGCTGTCATCCAAGGATGAACTATACACATGTATTCGTATTCGCCTAAAGCAAGTTCAGAAGTATCTAACAGGAATTTAGAACCAGGATCTATTAGACTTGAATCAAATGTTTCGCCAAAATCAAGTGAACTTGTAACAGTATGGGCTACATTATCATTATTTGTCCATTCAATTAGATTTCCTTGTGGGACATTCACTACATCCGGTTCATAATCGGGATTTCCTTGTTTTGAGGAATCTGGAAGAATGGAAATAGACTGATGTGCCATTACTGGCATAACTTCAGTCATCTCTTCAATTATTTCCTCTACTGACTCTTCTCCAATTAGATAGGGTTCAGGACCTGCAAAACCAAATCCAATATATGTTGCAACTCCAGCAACAGCACCTAAAATGAAAATTATGGATACAGGCTTTGCATATATTGGATACTTCGTGGCAACATAAGCAATTAAAATTGCAGGAATAGCAATAATCAACATAATCCCAGCAAACACTGGTACTGTTGAAATTGTATTAATTGCAACTGCAACCATTCCAAAAGATAACGCAATTGATATGATTACCAAAGTTGTAGCTTTGGCTTTGTTAGTTGTTGAGACGCCTCCTTCTAAAATTCCTGCAGACAAGAAAATTAAACCAAAGAACATTGTAAGACCAGTAAGTGCATGCATTCCATCAACGAATGTATGCGCAATTCCAGAATATGCTATGAAAACACCAGCAATCCCGATAGCCGTAAGACCCATTCCAGGCATCATTAGATCCCAGTTACTCATTCGTGCTAGCTGGAATTTCTGAGATAATTAATTCTTTTGAAACTACCGAGATCCCAGTCGCAGAAATTAAATGCCTTTTAATTCACCTAAAAATGATTTTAAGGAGAATTTAGGCACGTGTTTCTTGAATATTTTCTTAGACTTTCTTATCGAATGCGTAAATGAGTGTGGAAATAATGTATTTTCGTAGTAATACGTAAATATTAAATGCCATTTAGTCAGTTTTACTATGATGCCGAAATTTCCAGTACTAATGTTATTTTTAATGTCAATCTTACTAGCAGGTGTTGTTACTCCAACAATAAACGGTTTTCAAATCCTAGGGTCTGTTCCAACAAATACCTACATTGACTTTGCTTTTGCCCAAACAGAAGACACTGAGGAAACCGAAGATACTACTGAAGATGAAACAGAAGATGTAGATGACGAAGATGACATTAGGAGTCTAGGACAAGAAGTTTCTGCCTTTGTACACGATACCCAAGACCAATTTAGAACACAAAAAGAAGAGACAAAAGCAATAATCAAACAATGCAGAGACATACTTGAAAATGTCGCTCCAGAAGAAAGAGCAGACATCAAAAAGCTATGCAGAGAAGACCTCGATGAAGTTAGAGAGTCATACAAACAACTTCGGCGTACATATCAAGATGTTTTCGAGGAGTTTAGAGTCCCTGTCAGAGCAATAATGAGTGGTGATGATAGCGTATCTACAATTGATGCGATTAATTTACGAGCCCAACAAGAAGAATTCAAAGACAGAATTCATGATCTTCGCATTCAAATGCGAGAAGAGCTCAAGGCCGAAGTTGATGTTCTTCGTAAACAGATGAGAGAAGAAAGAGAAAAGATGAGAGAAGAAATGCAAAAAATTAGAGAGGAAAGTGGAGACAAACTCAAAGAAGAACTACAGTCAATGAGAGAAAAGATGAAGGAAGAGAGAGAGCAGATGAAAGAGGAACAAGAAAAGATGAAGGAAGAGAGCGAGAAAACTAGGGAATCTGAAGAAAAATCTAATTGAACACTTTTTTCATATTGTAAAGTAATTTAACAAACTTTTTTCTTCAACGACTAAATCAATTAAAGACTAATCTTAGGTCATAGAATCTAAAGTTTTTCGTCTAATCGTAACCCCATCTACATTTACTTGATCTTTTTCTTCAAACAATAGATGCCATTTCTTATCATGAGGCAAAAGCCTATTCATTTGTTTTATCTTTGCATTTGTAGGATGAATGTTAGTTAACGCACCCCACCGCATACTTGGTATTTTGGGCATTATTTGGTTTAAGGTGTTGACCATTTCATTGCTTACTTTGTTAGATGGAAATTCGTCTTTCAATTTTAACAATTAATATCTTATTTCTAGTATTATGTAAAGGTTAAGAATAATTTTGAATTTAACGTGATTTAGCGAAATTGAAACGGATCTTTTTAGATTTTTATAGGTTATGCAATAGTTTTTACCTATTATCTTTCTTTACAGCTAATTGATTTACTAGGTTGGTTGACGTAATGATTCCAACCACTTTGTTATTTTCTACAACCGCAAGCTTTCGAATTTTTTTTGAAGACATTAAATCTGCGGCAACTAAAATCGATTCATTTGCGTTTATTGTTTGCAAAGGATATGACGCAACTTTGTGGACTGGAGTGTCTAAAGGATATTTTTGTGAGGCAATTTTTATCGCAAAATCTCTATCTGTAATTATTCCAGCCGGTATGTTATCTTTTTTAACTATTATGGCCCCCACTCCACCCTTTTCCATTAACTTTGCTATTTGATAAACCGTTGTCGAAGGATCTGCAGATATTAGAGAATTACTCATGATATCTCTTACTAAGATTTTTGATAGTGATTTTTCTAAATTATCATGACCCATATTTTGTCTTCAACTTTATTACTAGAATAGCATCATACTTTTACTAAAACTCTGTGGTGAAATTATGAAGATTTTTATAAAATTGTAAAGGGATTTAGCGAAATGGAAATTCAATATGGAATAGATTAAAATGCCTATAAAAGCCGCTTAAAGCGATTGGGCGCCAAAGAAATATTGGAAATTTCCAAACCCCGAATAGTAGTTTTGCTTGTAATTACTGCAGTTACCTCTATGTTTGCTGCAAGTAAGTTAATTGGCCCAGAGCTTGATTACCTGGGATTATTACACATCATAATTGCTGGTTCCCTTGCTTCTGCTGGTTCTAGTGCATTGAATCACTATTATGATAAAGATATTGATCCTATGATGAAACGAACTAGTACTAGACCTATTCCATCAGGCAGGATGAAAGCAAGAAATGTTCTAATTTATGGTGTAGGTGTTAGTGCAACTTCTGTTATTTATGCTGCTTTAACATTGAATCTAGTTTCAGCATTTTTTATTGCACTTGGAATATTTTTCTATGTAGTAATATACACAATTTGGCTAAAGCGACTAAATTCTTCAAATATTGTCATAGGAGGATTTGCAGGAAGTGCTGCTTCAATGGCAGGCTGGTCCGCTGCAACAGGATCCATGGACATTTTAGGATTTTTAGTTGGGTTCCTAGTTTTTGTCTGGACTCCTTCTCACTTTTGGTGCCTTGCCATGAAGATTAAAGACGATTATGCTGATGCAAAGGTTCCTATGCTTCCAGTGGTGATCGGAATGCAAAAAACTTCAAAATATATTTTAGTAAATACTGCAATTCTTCTCCCTTATTCTTTAATGTTATACGCATTTGGTTTAGGTATTGTTTATCTTGTAATAGCAGCAGTTTCTGGAGGGTTAATGCTTGCATATCACTACAAACTTACTAAAAATCCCACTTCTGAATTTGCATGGAAAGCATACAAGGTAACCGCACCATACCTTACAATAATTTTTGTTGGAATAGCAATAGATGCTGCTTTTCACTTTAGATTCTAGCTTTGAAAATTATTAACTATTTTCTGTCCCAGGGAAACTAGCTTCGTAATCATTTTCCATCATTTCTTTGTTCTGTGATTCAATTTCATCTGATTCTTCTTTTTCTGTGATAACCTCAATTCTTCTTGTATCCTTTGTAAGCCATGAAACTTTTATCAACCCAAGAATTTCCAAATCAAGTAATAATTTATTAAATTTATCCTCTGGAACCAATGTTCCATCTTTGGTTAATTTTTTTAAAAGTTCACTATCGGTTAATGACACATTTTCCTTAATGAGATCATATATTATGTTTTTTAGAGGCATGTTTACCATTTTAACCGTAAAATGTCTTATCTATTGTCTTTGGAACAACATTTGAAATACTTTCTTTCATGGTGCTATACCACTGCTCTACTTCTTTTGTAATGGAGGGTTTTACCTTTTTTAATCCAGCAGAAAAATCAATACTGCCTATCTTTGCGGAATCGTTCTGCATTGCATGTACTGCAGCTTCTCTACAAAGTGATGCAAGGTCAGCTCCTGAATAGTTTTGTGTGGCTACTGCAATTTCTTTTAATTTAATGTCATTAGCAAGAGGCATTTTATCAGTTAATATCTTAATGATTTCTAATCTGCCTTTTTCGTCTGGAGGTTGCACGTAAAGAATTAGATCTAGTCTTCCAGTCCTTAACATGGAATTATCAAGTAAATCAGGCCTATTTGTAATTCCGACAACAACAACTCTTGAAGAAGTTCCATCCTCCATTTCTATTAATAATTGGCTTAGGATAGTCTCTCCGACACCATTCATCTCCCCTGTCTTGAATCTTGCAAGTGAATCTAATTCATCAAATATTACTACACATGGGGATGATGTTTTGGCTTTTCTAAAAATCTCCCTAATTGCTTTTTCAGATTCTCCTACCCATTTGATAAAAATTTCAGGACCCCGAACAAGGATCATGTTAGCTCCACTTTCAGTAGCTAATGCTCGTGCAAGTAACGTCTTACCACAACCTGGAGGTCCATAGAGTAATGCACCTTTTGGAGGTTTAATTCCCATTTTCAAGAATTTGTCAGGTTCTTTCATTGCAAGGATCAAATTATCTCGTAGTGTTTCTTTGGTATCTTCCAAACCACCAACATCTTGCCACCATACTTTTGGTCTTTCAACATAAAATTCTCGCATGGCAGTTGGCACAACTTCATGCATTGCATCGTAAAAGTCAATCAGTTTAATTTCCATTGACTTTAAAATCTCAGAAGGAATTTTTTCAGTTTCTAAATCTATTTCTGGAAGATAACGACGAATTGATTTCATAGCAGCTTCTCGGCAAAGTGATTTGATGTCAGCCCCAGTATAACCATGAAGCTCTGACGCTAAATTTTTCAAATTAACATCTTCGGCGATTGGCATTCCACGAGTATGAATTAGGAGTACCTCTAACCTTCCTTCCTCGTTTGGAACTGAGATTTCTACCTCGCGGTCAAATCTTCCAGGTCTTCTTAGTGCAGGATCTACGCTATCCGGTCTATTTGTTGCACCCAAAACAATGACATTTCCTCTATCGGTTAGTCCATCCATTAAAGCTAAAAGTTGGGCTACAACTCTTTTTTCAACATCCCCGTATGCTTCTTCTCGTTTTGGTGCAATTGCATCTATCTCATCAATGAAAATAATGCTTGGTGAATTGTCTTTTGCTTCTTTGAAGATATCACGAAGTCTAGCTTCTGTTTCTCCATAGTATTTGTTCATTATTTCAGGACCATTTATTGAAAACATGTTAGCTTCTGACTCACTTGCAAGTACTTTTGCAATCAATGTTTTACCACAACCTGGTGGTCCATACAACAAAATTCCACTATGTGGTTCAATACCTAATCCGGCGAAGAGTTCAGGATGTCTTAGAGGAAGTTCAACAATCTCTCTCATTGCTTTAATTTCTGATTTTAATCCTCCAACTTCTTCATAAGTGACGCGAATCTTTCTGTCAACAGAGGTCTCTTCAAGAATAGTAAGTTCTGTAGAACGATCAATTTTTACAACTCCTTTTGGAGAATTTTTATTAATTTTAAAATCCATGGAATTTCCAAGAATCATTACTGAAATCTCATCGCCTTGAGAAAGAGGCAGTCCTTTAAGTCTATTTTTTACAAAGTCAGTAAATTCTTTATCAACAGTTACGACATCGTTTACTGGCATTAAAACTACTGATTTTGCAACTTTAGTAGCAACCTTTTTTATTTTGACAATGTCGTTTAATGCTCCTCCAATATTTTTTCTAGTTTGCCCATCAATTTTTATCACATCTGGAAATTTTTCATCTTCGTCAGCTGGCCAAACAATTGCACAACTAGATCTTTTTCCAGTAATTTCAATAACATCCCCCGGAGCAGCTTTTAGGTAATCCATTGCATCAGGGCCAATTCGAGCACGTTTTTTACCAATATCTCTTTGTTTTGCTTCCCCAATCCTCATTTGTAATGGCTCATCTTTTTTTACCATATCATCCCCTACTTCATGTCAACTGACATTCTGCTCATGTTCATAACTTCCATCTCACTTACTCCTTCTACACTTCTAACTGCATTTTCTAATGAATCCATTTGTCCTTCTTTATCATCTACGATAAACTCCCCTTTAAGGAAGTGTAATCCAAAAGCTAACGGTTCTTTCTCAAATCTTCTTAATTCTATGCCATCTTTTAAAACAGATTGAATTTTTTTTGCAAGTTTGTCTAAATCTACTTCTGTTCCAGTGGGTAGGATTTTTACTATAAGGAGAAGATGTGCCATTTTGCTAAGGTCCTCTAAAATTACAAGAATTACAAGTATACGTTCTTGCTGCTTCTCTGCAACTTTGACATCTCCATATTAGATCAGACCCACAGTTTGGACAGTTGAATTTTACAGACTTGTCCTTTGGCATTATGTGCCTATGACAACAACTGCATACTGGTAAAGAGATTGTAGACGACATAAACAGCTCACTCTACCTGTCGAATTTATACCTTCCTTACAAAAATCAGTCAATCTCACGATAACAGATTTTTCATTTCACCAGTCATGATGATTTGTGCAGCCTTGAATGAACCCTTTACTCCAAGCAGTTTAATAATTGAACTTGTATGAAAATCAAAATCATCTTTGTTTGAAATCTCTTTTAAGATTTCAGGAGTGACAGAATCAAATAATTTGTCTATAGTGGCATTATCTAGACGTTCAAGAATTTTTCTTGCAAGTAATTGTTTTTCAAATTCTTTACCAAATTTTTTATTCCACAATTTTTGATATTGATTAAGATCTTCTTCATTTCCTGATTCCAAATACTTTGAAATTGCTTGTCCAGCTAAAATGCCGCCAACTCCACATGAAAAGATCCCACCTGCTGTTGTGGGTTTGGACTGTCCTGCAGCATCCCCTACAATTACTATATTTTTTGATACAAATTTGTCAATTGGTCCTTTAATCCATATTGGGGCAAATATTTTTCTAATTGTAGAATAACTTCCCTTTCTTGAAAGAAATTCTTCAAGCGCATCAGCTGCATTAATCGCTCTGCCAGCTACTCCTACCTTTCCTACTCCATCTGATGATGGAATAATCCATGCAAAAAAACCTGGATATTTTTTTTGATCAAAATAAACCTCAACTCTTCCATTCTTAATCCAGTCAGCATAAACTTCGTATTGGGCTGATGAAAGTATTCCAGTTCTATCTTTGTTAATAAGAGCAGAAACTCCTCTAGCATCTACGATAATTTTACATTTTATATTACCAATTGAAGTATTTACCCCATCATCTGTGATTTCTTTGAAACTTGTTTTAACTCGAATTTCTGCCCCATTTTTTTTTGCTTGAAGGGCAATTTGCTTATCTAAATCCCTTCTGTTTATCTCTGCTACCTTTTGTTTTTTAGATTCTATTGAGAATCTCTTTCCTGCTGGAGAAAAAATTTCTGCTGATTCTATGTAATGAACAAAAGTTTTTCTATGCGGGATAATTCCAAGCTCTTCCAGGGCCATAATACTAACTAGTCCCCCACAATGCTCAGGAGTGCCTATTTCATAATCCTCTTCTAAAACTAATACACTATGACCATTATTTGCAACCTCTCTTGCACATAATAGGCCTGCAATACTTCCTCCTGCTATTACAACATCATAGTACATGATTCCTCTTTTTTATCCAATAATTTAATTCAAAGGTGTGTTAAACCCCCAATAATCTTTCTTTATACTGTAGTTGTAGACATTTTTTGCAGACACAATTATCAAATTGAATTTCATCATTTCTTATACCTATTTCTTCAAAGCACCAGCAGGAATCAGATTCTTTACATTCAAATTCTAAGTTACATCTTTGGCATTTTTTTATCATATTTTGTTTAATAATTAGACACTCAATCTAAAAAGATTATTGGATAATTATTCTTATCATTTCATCAATGAAGGTTAAAAATCAATTCGTAAATCTTGATGGTTTAATTCAAAAGTTTTTCATCTACCTATTTTATCATTTTACCTATGAGTAACATAAAGCAAGTAATTGTAGTTAGGACGGATCTTGAGATGGGCAAGGGAAAGATTGCAGCTCAAGTTGGGCATGCCTGTGTTCTAGGAGCTGAAAACGTGAGAAAATCTCATCCAGACTGGTTTAAAGCATGGTGGCAAGGTCAGGAAAAAATTGTTCTCAAAGTTCCTGGTCCAAAAGAATTAGAGGAAGTAAAGAAACACGCAATGGACTTGGATTTACCGTGGTCAGAAGTTACTGATGCAGGTCATACTCAAATTGCGCCTGGAACTACCACTTGTATTTCATTAGGACCTGCTCCTGAAGAAATGATCAACAAAGTAACTGGTAATTTGAAATTATTGTAATAAATATTCTCCTAGTTTGAACAATTAATTGGAATAAGATATAACGAGGCAATCATGAAATTTCCGACGTGAAGAAAAAAACAAAAGGACTCATAGTAGCTGCATTTTTTGGAATTATTATGTTAACTTCTGTTGCCGCATCTTCCCTTCCTCGTACTCCTGTTAACAATGCGGATGATCAAATTACGATTACAGGCACTCCGATGGATAACTATCCTGATGTTCAAAGAGCACAATTTTGTAGCTCTGAGGAATCAGCTAAATCTAGCGCCTTTGTAAAAGAATACAAAATTCCAACACAATGTACTCAACCTTTGGCAATTGTTACAGATCCGGATGGCAATATTTGGTTTACGCAAACTAATACAGGGCGTGTTGCAAAGTTTGATCCCATAAATGAAGTCTTTACTGAATATGAAAATCCAAAATGGCAAAAAGGAACACGTTCAATGATGTGGGGTATTGATTATTCTCCTGACGGGAGCCTTTGGTTTACTGATGAAGCAACTGATGGAATATGGAAGTTTTCAATTATAGACAAACAATATGGAAGGACAGATTATCCAAAAATTGCCGATTCATTACCCCAGCGTTTGTCTGTTGAAGGTTCAAAAATCATAGTAAACGACTTTACTGGAAATAAGCTAACCTTCTTGGATCCAACTCAATCTAGTGAGGGAATTTCATATTTGAGTATACCCTCACCAGTTGAAAATTCTGTAACAGGCGCCTTTGCAGTTGATTCGCAAAGAAATATCTGGTATACAAATTGGGTTTTCCAAAAGGGAGGCGTTTTAGCCAAATTTAACCAAGATAAATTTGAAAAATCGTCTACCGCACAATTTGAAAACTCTACTACGCCACTTTTTGATTTAATTAATGTCTACCAATTTCCCAAAGGAATGACTACTCCTAACGGCATAGCTGCTGGAACTAATGGCAAGATATGGATAGCTGATACATCAAGCAGTTTTTTCTTTAGTTTTGATCCTAACACCGAGTCATTTACTAAATATATTACGTCAACACCACAGGTTTCTTCTTACGGGAATTCTTCTGGAGTGATAAAAAATCCAGTTTCACGACCCTATTGGACTACATTTAATGAAAATGGTAAACTAGTTTTTAATGAACAAACTGCAAACCGCATTGGAGTATTTGATCCTGAAAGCGAATCCCTAGTTGAATACGTGATACCATCAAATAATCCAAACTGGGCAGACTGTGAAGAAATGGAAAATTGTGGATTAGCTCAAATATTTGATTTCACAATTTCAGGAGATAAAATATGGTTTACAGAGTGGGTTGAAAATAACATTGGAGTAATAGATACATCATTACCTCTCTTTTTTGATGTGGAACTAGACAGCCAAAAAGTTACATTGAAAAAAGGTGAGAAAATACAATTAACACTATCAATAATACCGAAGGGTCATAACATTCCCAATCTTTCTATTATCTCTTCAGATACTGCAGGATTTTCTGATTTAATTGTTGAACATAACGCCCCAGACACATTCAAGCCTGATTCTGATACTCCTAGAATTGTGCAAGTATCAATATCATCAAGTGATAATGCATTACCAGATGTACACAAGGTTCTCATAGGTGCACAAACTGATGATTTGGTTGTTTCTAAATTTGTCACTGTGATAATAGAACAGTGATCCCAAAAATTGACTCTGAAATAGGAATCTCAGTATATACTACTAGCTTTGAGGGATGTGGAGGTAAAATTAAATCAAAAGATGATGATTTTCTAGTCTCAGAAGTTTTGTCAAAAAATGCAATTCAAAATATTTCCGCAGATGGGGATTATGCAGTTTACAAATTAAAAAAACATGGTATTGACACTACTCACTCTCTTGCAAATGTCTTCAAAAAATATAGTCTGCGCTTAAAATCACTAGGTCTTAAAGATGCAACCGCAGTTACTGAGCAGTATGTCTGCTCTGAAAAAAAATTAAATTCTATTGCTAAGATTTCAGAAGACAAGTATTCCCTTGAAAGAATTGGATTTGTTAAAAAGCCATTATCTAAAAAGGATATGATTGGAAATCAATTTAAAATAAAAATAACTGATACTACTAAAGATATTTCAAAATTTAACGAGTTTGATAAGATTTTAAATTTTTACGGATATCAAAGATTTGGTTCTAAAAGACCTGTAACTCATTTAATTGGAAAAGCACTATTGCAGCAGGACTATACAAAAGCAGTTAACTTATTGCTTTCATTTACTTCAGAGTATGATTCTCCAGAGAATACTAAACTAAGAAAAAATCTTTCTGATAAATCAAACTATTCAAAATTACTAGACGAAATCCCATTTCAAATGGATTTAGAACGGATTGTTGTAAATCAAATGATTCAAGATGACGATCCCAAAAAAGCAATACGTGCCTTGCCACTGGCAATCAGACGTTTTTATCTTCAAGCTTATCAATCATTTTTATTTAATAAAACATTGAGCATGGCATTTATTGATGGCGAAGATTTGTTCTTACCTCAACAAGGTGATGTTTGTTATGATAAAAATGGAATTATTGGAAAATTCTCCAATGAATCTGGCCAAAGATTATCAATTCCATTTGTAGGTTATTCTTACTACAAAAAGACAAGATTTCATTATCAAATTTCTAAAATATTAGAATCTGAAGAAGTAAGTCCAAAGGATTTTTTTCTAAAAGAAATGCAAGAGATAAGCAGTGAAGGTGGATTTAGAAACTCCTCCATAAAATGTGATGACATTGATATTACTAATGATTGGATAAGATTCACACTTTCACGAGGATCTTATGCAACTATTGTCATGCGTGAGGTGATGAAACCAAAAGATCCAATAACTGCTGGGTTTTAAATTCAGGATTTTACCAATTTTTTATTACGATTTTTATCGTTAATCATAACCTGGTATAATCTCTCCATGAGGTAAAATTCTTTAGCTGACGGTCTCTTTCCTCGCTTTTTGTCATCTCTCATGACTTGGTAGAGTCTTTCTAAGAGATAAAATTCTCGTACATCTAAATCTGTTTGAATAGATTTGGTATTTTGTTGAACATCTTTTTTACTTTTGATACGTTTTTGAATCATAAAATCTCAAAACAAATCCAGATAATACTTTGATTTGTGTATGATATGAACAGACAAGAAATTGGGCAAGAATTTATTACAATAGCATGAGGTATACCGTTATGAGAGCCACATTTGCAGCAGGTTGTTTTTGGGGAGTGGAAGCATTATTTAGACAAGTAAAAGGGGTCGAATCAACCCAAGTTGGCTATACAGGTGGAGAATTTGAAGACCCGACTTACCAAGATGTTTGCTCTGGTAGAACCGGACATGCAGAAGCAGTTCAACTTGAATATGATCCCTCTGTAGTATCATATGAGGATCTTTTATTGATATTTTGGAGTAATCACAATCCAACAACAATTAATCAACAAGGTCCAGACATCGGCGAACAGTATAGATCCGTTGTGTTTTTTCACGATCAAAAACAAGAGAATACTGCAAAAGAACTAAAAGAAAAACTTCAAAGTGCAGCACTTAAACAATTTGGAGAAAAAATCGTTACAGAAATTATACCTGCAATGAAATTTTTTAGGGCAGAAGAATACCATCAACAATACCTCGAAAAAAATAATCACTTTCAATGTAGCAGTAAGTTAAACTAATACCTACCTCCTCCGTGATTATAATATGGAAAAGGCGTACATTCTGTTAAGCTGTGAAATTGGAGAAGAACATGATCTTGCTTCTCAATTACGTGCAATTGATGAAATAAAGGGAATATTGATAACTTTTGGTGAGTATGATATTGTAGTTGAAGCAGAAACTACAAATTCAGATAAAATGGATGAATTAATCACATCAAAAATTCGAAAACTAGACAAAATTAGAAGTACAATAACATTGAGAGTCACCAATTAGACTTTGATATTTTAAGGAACACACCAAACCCAATGATCGCTATTCCTGAAATTGCAATTTGTTGACCGTATGTAATCCATTCTGGATTTGCATACATGAATGATGATTCAGGTCCAACTTTAGCCTGACCTTGAAGATGAAAAATTACTCCTGCAACTATGACAATAATCCCAAGAACAATTACTGGTTTGGCTACCTTCATTATTCCTCTTGGCATGATTTTACTAATAAGGTAAACAGAATTGATAATTTGAACAAATCATTTTTTGTCGTTTTCTTTAATCTATTTTTTAATAATCACCAATGTGTACGATTGGACCAATGATTTAGAATCAAATAGGCATAATTATGGAAATTTGATTGTTTTTGTTAGTGCTGCAATAATCGCACTTGTGTTATTTCTGACAATGCATCCCGAAATCTCAGAAATAACACAAAACTCTCCAATCATTATTGACATTATGTATATCCCGATATTTGCTATAGGCGTAATTTATGGAATGAAAATAGTAGAGCGTGTGATAAGGCCATCTGAAACACGTGGGAGACTAAAGCGCGTTATAATTAAGATATTTTTGCTTTTCTTCATAATAGGAGGTCTATTCAGCTCTGTCAGCTTTGCTCTTCAAGGTGGTTCAGTTACCCCACAGACTTCAATTCTTGAAGACGGTTTGATTGAATGGACCACAGAGTTTGTTTCAAACAACGGTGGTATCACATTCCTTATTATCTCAAGTATTATGTTAATGGCTTCAGCAACAAAACGAATCGTAAGAATAGATGGAATTCTAAATAAAATAATAACCTTTGTTGGAACATTCTTTTTCTTCTCTATGATCTCACTCAGTCTAACTAACAGTGATCCAACCGATTCCCAAGTCTATCTGTACGTATTTTATCAGGCAGGAATAATCGCTGGAACACTTTATCAGATGAACAAACTTACATCAAATCTCAACATGTGGGAAGATTTCGCAAGTGAATCTAGGTGATATAGCTTAATTATTTAAAAATTTTTATAATTTTCATTCAGTTCCAGAAGATGTAACGTCATTATCCATTTCTGTACTAATTTTATTCCCAGAATCAAGCTGATCAACTACTAGACGGTCATCATATTTCCGACATTCATCTCCTGCAAAGTTTGTCTCTTTGCATTGCTCAAACTCTGCAGTTTTTGCTCGCTGAATATCATCTCCAGTCAACACGTTTTGACCAATTGCAAGATGAAGAATACCAATAAGTGCCAAAGATGCTGCGACTGCGATCATTGAATATCCTACAGTTCTATGATGGTGAGGCTCTGCCAATTAGGAGAAAAACTTCATTGGAGACATTTAATCCTTTATAGCAAAGCAGATGAATATGTACAAAAAAATTTGATTAGAGTATTCTCAAATTTGTTTGGTTTTGGCAAATCGTTTAATAATTTGGAAAATTTGTCTGTATTTTCTAATCATACTCCTCATAAAATAATAAAATTAAAACAGTCATAACTTATTCATTATCATATATTAAAAAATATCCTGACAGCTTGTCCGATTTAAAAGACTGGTAACTTATGAGCTCATTTTTGATATTGGAAATATCATGTTGGAGAATGGATCTGTAGTAGATGATAATCTATCGACTGGCAGTTATAATGATGATTGGTCAGAACTCATTTTGCAATTATCGACTATTTTAGATCTGGAAACTGTAGAGGCACGAATTTACCTTAATCTACTTAGATTAGGGCCAGTAACTGCAAGTTCTTTGGCTAAAGAACTTGATGTAGATAGAACAAAAACATACAGAACTATTGATAAATTACTTAACATGAGTATTGTTTCAACAACCATTTCAAACCCAAAGCTTTGTATCGCAACTAAACCTGAAGAAGTACTCAAAATAGTTTTGCAAAAAAAACAAGATGAAATTAATAGAGTAGAAAAAATTGGAAAGGAAGTAATTAAAAAGATTAACAAAATTGTCCCAATAACTGATGGACATTATGTTCCAACATTCAGAACCGTACAAGGAAGAGCAAATATTTATTCTCATATTGAAAAACTCTTAGAAGATTCTTCAGGAACAATCTACATTGTCACAACAACAGAAGATATTCTGAGAATGTATCATACTGCAATTCCTGAAAAAATAAAAGAATGCATTGGAAAAGGAGGAACAGTTAGAATTTTAACTGATGCAGATGATAAAAAATTCTTACCATTAATTGATAGATTAAAACCAACTGAGACTCGACTTGGGAAGCTTCCTTCAAAAGGCAGGATCATAGTCGAGGAAGGAAAACAGATGGTAATGTCTGATGTTATGAATGCATCTGATTTTGTAAACACAGAAAATTCAAGGTCAACTACTGATTCATTTAGTTTAGGAGCAGATTCAGATTTTGCATTATGGACTAACTCAGCTGAAATGGTGAATAACATTTTTAGTTTATGTAAATTTTTGTGGCGAACCTCTAAACCACTAACAAAATTAGATATAAAAAATAATTAAGATATTATAATAAATTATTTCTTTAGTCTTTGAAAAAAAATTTTTAAAAACTAGATGAACATAAATGCTACAACTGCCATTACAATCATAACGATTATGTGTTTTATTCCTGCAACATAATTTCCTGAACCAATTTTTCCTGCTGCTAATCCCCCAAATATTGCTTCAATTATTGACATATTAAACAAAACTGTGTTCAATGCTTCAATATCCATATTTGTGATTGACGAAAAAAATTCTCCTTCCCCTGGACTTTTCTCAAGTAATTTTTGAACAACTGCAAATTCGCTGAAGAACTGTGATGAGAGTATAACAGCGATTCCTAGAAAAACTGCAAAAGAAATGTAGATGGTATATGTATAAGGAGCTAGTGAAGATTTTCGTTCTTTTTCTAAATTTTGTAATTCTGTAACATGTTTTTGTATCATCTCCAAATTTGTTCTAATATCCCCTCCAATTTTCAATGCCATTTCTAGTAATACTGCAACACGTTTTGACATTTTTGTGCCAGTTTTATTAGCAAAATTTTCAAATGCATCTTCTATAGGCATTCCCCAGCTTATGTTCGCTCTCAAATTTTTCAATTCTGGGGTAAGAGGGCCCATGTTACGATCTGCAGCATTTTCAATTGCTCGAATCAGATTTGCTCCGCTTTGGACTGCACTTGATAAGGCAAGTAAGAATAATGGAAGATTTCGATCAATGTTATCTTTTCTTTGAGTTTCTCTGAGATGAATTAGAGTAACTGGAACAATTGCTGTAAGGGCACCAAAGATTACTCCAACATCTCTTATGGACGTATTTCCAGACAGCCCAGAATAGTAAAGACTTGACACAATCATAACAATGCCTACAAGGGCAGAAGGAAGCACAACTTTGAATTTTTGTGAATGAAACAAAGATAGTTTTGGTAATTTTACCTCGTCTCTGCTTTTTCTGGGTCTTTGGTTTGCTTTTTGCAAGAATAATTACCTCTTTGGCACCATTGAATCCATCATAAACAACAAGAGAAACCCAAAAAATGGGACCATAACATAAGTCATTAAATTCAGCAAAGTCATTAGATCAAAACCACCCAAATTCGGACTCATTATTGACATTATGGATAACATAATGACAGCCATTAATGGAAACACAATTAACAGAATAGTATACATCTCGGCCATAATGCCCAATGAGTCAGTTGATCTTTTCAATGACATTTTCTTTTCTTCTAATTGAACTTTACCAGTAGCGATAAAGTATTCTTTCAGATCTCCCCCTGATTGAACAGTAATTATAGCACCTTCTAAAAGATCTGTATAAGGACCTGGAGGACTTCTTTTGATCAAATCGTTAATAGCAGTAACCAAATCCATACCCAAAACATCAATATTTCTAGTAATGAATTTAGAATCTTTGACTATTTCTTCATCAGCATCCTCACTTGATATTGCCTTAAAAATTCCTTCTAAGGATAACCCACTTGTAGCAAGTGTTGCCATATACCCAATAAAATGTGGTAATTCATCAACCAGTCTTGATGCACGATTCTTTACACTGATTTGGGGCAACATTTGTAAAATAAAAAAAGTTACCTGTGCCATGCCAGCACATGCTATTATTGGCAAAAGAAAAGAAAATGCCACTGGTTGAATATCGATTGACAGTGCAATCACAACTCCAGATATTAATCCAATAATTCCTGCAATAATACTGAAAAACACCATACTACAAACATATACCTCAAATGGGATTGGCATCATTCCATGTTTGATGGTTTTTTCCAAATTGCTTAGCTTTGGATACAAAAATTGAATGTGTTTATTGAGCAGTCTAAAGCTTAGAACATGTATTGTTCCAGTTGACTCTTTGACTTCAAATCTTTTTTTATTGGCTTTTGCGTAAAAATCAGAAGACTTTTGCAAGTTTTTACACCAACATTCTTTTTCTCTCAGAAAATCGTTCAGGATCTGCATAGAATTCTCGAATGTTATTCGAAACTTCTTTGTGTTCACGGATGTTATTTTTTACCATCCATTCTATAGCAAGTTTTCTTTTACTTAATTCGTAGTTGATTTGTTCATCGCTTTCACCATGTCTTTCTTTTATTTTATTAAGTACTATGCTGTCTCCTCCATATGTATGAGTATCCGTATGAGGATCCCATTTGAATATTTCATGAGTACGAATTTCTCCAGTCTTTTCATCAAGACCAGCAATTTCTGAAATCTGAATTATCCTTCGCACTGATTTGTCTTTCACTCTTAGCTTTAGCTGAAGGTAAATCAAATCCAAAGTATTAGCAATTAATGTTTTAGGTATATCCATTGGGGATGATGCTAGTCTTGTTAAGGTCGCTTCAACAGAATCTGCATGGATAGAAGAAAAGCCTCCGTGTCCCGTTGCCATGGCTTGAAATAATGTATAGGCTTCCCGACCTCTTGTCTCGCCTACTATAATAATATCGGGTCGCTGTCTTAATGCAGCACGAAGCAGATCATATTGATTTATTTCTCCAATTTGTCCATCAGTAAAGTTTTGTCTTGAAACTGCTGGGATCCAATTTTCATGAGGTAAATTCAACTCTTGTGTGTCCTCGATTGTAACGATTTTTTGCCCGGGACGGATAAATGATGCCAATGCATTAAGTGCAGTTGTTTTCCCACTTGCAGTTCCTCCAGCTACAAGCATAGTAGAATTTTTTTCTGCAACATACCACAAGTATGCAGCAATATCAGCTGACATTGTTTGGAATTTAATAAGATCTACAATAGTAATTGGATCTGCTCTAAATCTTCTAATGGTAAAAGTACTACCTCTTTTTGTAATCTCATGACCAAGAGTCAAATTGATTCTACTTCCATCTGGAAGAGCCGCATCTACAATTGGGTTTGCCATTGAAACGTGCTTGCCAGACATATAAGAAACTTTTCTTGCAAAATTATTCAATTCTTTATCTGTTTCAAAGAGAATGTTTGTGGGAATCGATTCAAACTCTCTATGCCAAATATATAATGGTATGTTAGTTCCATCACAGCTTATTTCTTCTACCATGTGATCTCTCATCAATGGTTCAATTTTTCCTAGATAGATAAAATCACGAATCGCATAATAGGTAATTTTTGATAAGTTTTTAGAAGGAATTTCTAAATTGTATTTTTTTATAAGATGAGATATTTTTTTTGTTAGTTTCATTTCTGCACTATGCTTTGTTTTTATTTCACTCAAAGAGACACTGAGTTCAGTAATGAGTAATTTTTTAATAATTTCAAAATTTTTCTTATCTGTCTCACTTAACGTGGGTTCAATTATAGTATACTGTAAACCCCCTTTTGCATTTGGATCCTTAGTTACTCCACCATGGATTTCGGCATTTTCAAAATTTAATTTTGAAACTGAAATAAATTTGGGAATAAGTTTTTCTTTTTTTTCTAAAACATTATAATCAGGTATGTCCTGAATAGTTAATTTATTTACTTTGCGATTTGAAATTTTATGAAAATCAGATTTTATTGCATTTACCGGATTAAAATTTAAATTGTGCAGCTTGTTATTTAGTACATTTTTTAAAATTGTAAATTTCATTTGTATTATTGAACTAATTTGTAATTATTTTACTCATTGTGCGTCCAAATGCACAGCATACGGCTTTTACTTTGAATTACGCCTATTTTTCATTGTATGGTGCGTAGTATGTTAAGTACTGGAAATATTTCGAGGGAGAAGACGATTTGTTGAAATTTGATTTAAAAAATAGATTTAAAATCGAAAATAAAGGCAATGATTCTAATCAATTAAAAGAAAATCATGATAAAGATACAGAGTCTGAAAAAGCAAAAGAGGAATATCTAAAAGATGGAATGATTGCCTCTATTCTCAAAGGAAGCATATCAGGAGAAGAAGATAAAACAGTCACTTTCGCTGATTTGAACGCAGTTGAAGAAGAATTAGAAGCAAAACCAGAAAAAACACTAGAGCGCAAAATAGAAGAAACACTTGAAGCCAAACCTGAAGAAACTCTAGAAGCAAAAATAGAAAAAACACTAGAAGCCAAAATAGAAGAGAAATTAATATCAAAACTTGAAGAAAAACTTGGTTCAAAAGTTAAAACAGAACTAATTCAAGATAAAATGCTAGACAAACAGGAGTTCAAAAAATCTGTTAAATCAGTTAGTCCTGAAAGTGAAAAAATTTCTAAATTAATAAGTGTCATTGAATCCTCTAGGGAAAAAATGATTGTCCCTTCAATTAGTATGGATCAAGGAACAATCTCGTATCCAATTTTAACGCAAATTGGGGAAGATGATGATAATTTTGATTTTTTAGAAAAACTCGCATCTCCAAACTTTGATATCCTTGAAAGATCTGTTTATGAAAGACTTGTTGTTTGTCCTGACCATCCAGGATCAATGTCTACTAGTGTTCGAATAAATTGTCCACATTGTAGCTCAATTGATATTTCAAAATTACACTTAATTGAACATAAAAGATGTGGTTACATTTCAGAGAACAAGAATTTTGAAATTTCTGAAGATGGAACAATTACACATTGTCCATCCTGTAAAAAACAAATCCATGATGCAAATAAAGAAATTGCAAGGCCTGCTATGTGGTATAACTGCAATGGATGCAATGAAAAATTTGATGATGTTTCAGTAAAACTTCATTGTAGAAAATTTAACCATGATTTTGAAATTTCTAATGCTCACTCCATTCTAATACCAGGATTTAAAATTAAGAATTATGCAGATACGTCTAATGCTAGCATTTCCCCAATCTTAAATCAACTTAAGAAACTTTTGGGGTCATTTGGATTTTCTGCTGAAGAAAATCATACAGTTATTGGAAAAAGTGGCAATCATTATCGCATTAACATATACGGTGAAGATGAACATAAAAGAACTACATTCATTTTTATTAAAAATCCAAATGCCGAAAGCGATAATTCGGAATTAAATTCTAAAATTATTGAAGTATTGGACACATCCCCTACTGTAACCATACTGATAGGATTCCCATCAATTTCTGAGAAAGCAAAAACAATTACATCCAACTACAATATCTCAATAATTACAGAAAAAGAACCTAACAAAATTCTCTCTTCCATTAAAGATATTCTATCTAACAAAGTTCCAAAACTGGAGGCCTAAACAAATTGCAATTTTTTAAATTTGTAAAAACCAAAACTCCATCATTCAAGGAACGAAGAGGAATTAGTCAAATTATGGGGGCTTTGCTTATGTTGGCTATTGTTGTTCCTATAGGTTCTGTCATACTTTTGAATGGTGTTATTGAAATTAGTTCCTTTAACAATAGCATGTCAAACAGAGTCGAATATCGCAATAATGGTATTCAAGAAAATATTATTTTTGAACATATCAGATTTGTTCCCACATCTAATGCGGTAGAGATTTCTATACTGAATATTGGTTCAGTTGAAACGGTCATAGATCGTATTACTTTGGTCAATATGACTAATCAAGATATTCTATACAAAATTGACTCTTTGAGTACATTCAATCCAAAAACTTTGTCTATCAAAAATAGTACTGAATTAACTATTGACGCTGATCTAGCTGCATGCTGTTGGAATGTTGGTAGCACACCAACTGCTCATGAATATAAAATTTCTATCATAACTTCACGTGGTAACTTCTTTGATACCGTAGCGAGGCCCTATAATACATGAATATTCACAGAGTTAGGAAAAGAAAAGCCGTAGCTGAAACAATTGGGACTTTATTAATACTAGCAATTACAGTTGCAGGGGCAGTTTTAGTTGCTAATTTCGTTAGAGATGGATTTTTTGATGTCAGTCAAAATCCTTCTGGCCCTGATGCTCGTGCAGATTCAATCCAGTTAACTGGATACGATACTCGTGATTCTAATTCTGATACCTTAATCGGCATACCTACCTTGTTAAATGACTTTAATGAAATGTTATGTACTCAAGGCGATAGCGTACAGTGTACAGTTACTTTACTCACTTTTAATAACATTCCTTCTGCTAGTGGTACAGAGTTTATCGTTCTCAAATTACGTAACATGAATGTTAATTCGATCTTTCTGCAAGGTATTTCGATAAATAACATTAAACATAATTGGCGAGAGAATACTGGAAATGTTCTTTTTGATGCTTCAGTAACTGGTATTCCTGGTACTACTTACCCTTTGGCAGGAACCTTTAGCATAATTCCAACTGCTGAAAAACAAAATCCTGAGATACAAAAACCAACTAACGAGGTACTTGGGGATGAAGAGGTTCGAGTAATAATTAAGCTGAGCCATGATATTCCACAAGATATAGCAATGTGGGATTCGATGCGAATAGTTGTTAATTTTGGCGGTCCTCAGCCTGCCGAATTTAACGTTATAAGTGGGGATGCAAAATGGTAAATTTCTCTTCAAACAATAGTAAACTTAACAAAAAAAGAGGAATATCCACAATAGTTGGAGGCATTATCTTTTTGGTGTTACTTACAGCTGGTTTTTCAGCATTTTTTGTTGCAATGGATGTACAATCAGATACTATAGATGCACAGCGTACTATATCAGATTCATTAATTGATAAAACACAAGAACAATTTGCCATAGCTGTTGCAACTGATGAAACTAATAATAACCAACTAGGAATTCATGTTAAAAATCAGGGACCTAATCCAGTTGAAATTTCAAATATTTGGATTATAAATAAGAGTGAAGCAAATCAGCCAACTAAAAAAATTGAAGTAGATTATAGTGATGCTTTTATTCCTGCTGGTTATGGTTCCTCAATACTTGAACACCAACCTCTGTATATGCTTCCTAATGATTATGACATTAAAGTAGTTTCAACACTTGGAACCATAGAAAAATCTGAGCTAAAGGTAGGAGGGAATAACTATCTCTTAGCAGAGATGTTTGCAATACCTCCAGATGTTCGTCAGGGTGAAAATGCGACAATTGCACTACGTGTTACAAATGTTGGTCCTACAATGATTTCGGGAGTTGCCCCTGACAATCTACTTTTGGATGACGCTCTTCCACCACACATTTTGGTAAGTAATGTAGAAGCAGTTTCTATTAGTCCTATAGATCTGAATCCTTCAGAGTCTACCATTTTTTCATGGCATACTACTCTAAAAGCTACAGCTACTGTTGGTATTAAGGTGAAATTTTCAAACTTTGCTACAGGTACTGAATCAGTTACTGGATTTGCGGTTACAAGTAATATGGCTTCTGATAAGATAATTGTCAGGGATCCACAAGGTGGAAGCGGTGAAGAGATTGTTATCAGAGATGAGCTTTTCGCAAGACCTGACATATTTATGATAATTCCTAACAATTTCGGAGATGCCGATCAGCAAGCACTGTGGGGAATAACAGTTGCAAATCCTACTGATGCAACAATGTATGTAAGTAAAATTACAGTGTCAATACTTTTTGCAGGAGCAAATGATAATCAAAAAATCCTGGATAGCGGCTGTGTTCACACCAATATTGCACCAGCAACAGACCATTGGGATTGTCCAAATCAAAACCAATTGGTATGGTATGATACCACTGCTCCTTATGATGTACAAGCCATTCCTCCTAGATCTGCATATACATTCCTTGTAACGATAAAACCAGGCGTAATTGTAGGACCTACCGAAGGTTTAGACTCTGTAGTGTTACATACTGCAATTTTCACTACATTGGGTGCATTTGGAGAATCAAAGTGGACTACTTCCATGGATGATGATACATCACCGCTTGTTAATGTATATCTCTCAACCGTTCCAGAATCAACAGCTCTTGGGGATATGAAAGGAAGTAGATTAGGTATACCCTCTGGTAGCACTCAAACATTTAACATCAATATTGCGGAGCTCAATACTGCCTCAGAATCGATTAAAGCAGGCACTCAATTAATAATTAACATTCCAAAGGATTGGCAGGTAATTCAACCCCTCTGCCCTCTTTGTTATAATGGTTTTAATAATCCGCCAACTGTGAACACATTTCCTGATAGCTCATCACAAATAGTCGGAGTGCTTAGTGCAGATCTTCTCTCAGGTGCAAAAACAATACAATTTAATGCAATTGCACCAACAGTAAGTTGTGAAAAAATGTATGTGATGCATGTGCTGGCAAATGGTATCACAAATAATAATAGACCACTCGGTCCTATTGGTGAAATTGTTTTGCAGGTTCTTCCTTCTGGTGCATGCCCATAAATTTGCTAGAATAAAGGATTTGAATGAATGAAAAATATATCTCAGGACTTGGCGCTGGACTCATTCTGATTTCATTTGGTGTTATAGTTTCATTTTTTATTGCATCAGGAGTTGAAAAAAAAGCTGCCGAGGAAAATGCAACAATTACTTTTGAACAATTTGGTGAATTAAGTCAAAACACCTCAGGAAAATTAAAAAATAGTTATGTTGCCCAGGAATTTAGGAAGTTTGTAGGAGATACTGTGGAAGACTTGAAAAACAAAGTTATCGTAGAAAATAGTACCTTGCATTCTGAATTAAAGAACACAACAAGTGTTAATGGCACTAGTTAATCAAAAACTTAAATCCACAAAGTCCTTTTTCTTTGAAATAAATATTCTTATGACTTTGGTTAAATTTCGTCTTCATATTCATAGTCTTCCTCTTCATCGATTTCTGGTTTAGGTTTTCGAAGGAAGACTAGTAAAACTACCCCAATGCCAATTACAGCTGCAACTCCAACATAAACTACCCATTCAGGAAGACCAAGTGCCAAAGAATTACCAGAAGAACCAGCTACTGTATAGTCAAAGCTTTCCTTGCCATCAGAATACCCTGATGCGCTTGCAAGTATTTCTATTGAAACTAATTCTCCTTCATTTGCTGTTATGTCAACATTAGCCATGCCAGTTTCATCAGTTCGTATTTGTAGGTGATACTGTAACGCCAGGTGTTGTGACAAATTTTATTATTGCCCCAGCCACTGACTCGGCATTTTCATCATCAATAAAAATTTTTAATTTTGTAGGTTCGCCAATATTAAGAGGAGCAGTTATGCCATCTGCAAAGATCTTTAATTTAGGTTCATTTGAGACAGTGCTGATTTTTGTTTGAGAGCCTAGTACCCCTTTTATGTTAGCACCAATAGTGGCATCTCCGTTTTCCCCGTTAGAAGAAATTGGAAATGTTGCATATGAATTTCCTTGAGAAATTGTTACATATTCAGGAATATTTACAATTTTTGCTCCATCCAAATTAAGATTAATTCTAACATCCTTTGTAGCACTACTAGGATTTCCTAATAGATCTCTAAGCTGTACTATGCCATTATATGGAACCTGGCTATTGGCATCCAGATTCTTAAATGGAAGCTCAATTTCTATGCTGGATGAAATCTGGCTAGCAAAGCTAGTTGATGCCTCTAGGTTCAATTCTGCTTCAACCCCTATAGGAACTGCAGTTACCGTAATGGGCGTGCCTTCTATTACATTAAAGGAATCACTAAGGAAATTTGCACTTGCAAAGGAATGATTCTTTTTAATTTCTAAAACATCATTTACTGGATTTAAAATGTATTTGGTATCTTTTTCTAAAATTTTTGGTCTTGATTTTCCATCAAGAGCAATTAAAAATAAATCAAAATATCCATTTTTGTCTACCACTATATTATCAGGACCAGTAGGGGAAAAAATCTTTGTATCAGTATGCTTGAATACATCAATTACCTCCGACGTTATTGTTCCAGCCCCTATCCCCTTTACTGTTGCAGCAAGAGTAACTTCCCCATTTTTTTGACCACTCGATATTACGGCTGTTCCATACGAATACGAGCTTTCAATATTACCAGATTCTTCTACATTGATTATGGAGCTATCCCCTGAGATAATGTTTATTTTATCTACTAAACCATCAGACGCAAAATTTTCATTGGCTTGTACTGGATATAATTCCCCATCCCCAAGTGCTTCGATTGGATGTTTCTCTTCATCGCTTTTTACTTCTATACATACAGTCTCACCTTCCTCATTTACTTGTTCTTCACAGCCTTCATCACTTCCTTTTGCCATAATTTGATAAACCAAAATTGAAGTTGTTTTGCTTGGGATTTGTGGAAGGACAAAAAGACTTAGAGTATGGTTTTCTGCCAAGGGATTATCAATGTTTAGTGATTGTACAGCTTCAAATTGTTCAGTTGCGATTCCTAAATCTTTAGCACTAACACCTATCATTATTTCGCGTCCTTCAAAACCAGCAAGATTCATTTGTTCTCTAAAGTAATAACCAAATTCACCTGTTTTTATTACAACATCTGTATCCTTCATCCTATCATCTAATTTTCTTCCAACAACATCCTCATCTGAGAATAACTCTAATGTAACATCCACTGGAGTTACAGCAGGAAGGCCATCTGAATCAACCAAACTCACAAAAACATCAATATTTCTGTTAACATCAGCAGATATTTGTTTAGGAAATACGTTTATTGCAAGTGCAACAGGTAATGAAGAAGTAATTTCAATATTTTCAGACGTATCTATTCCCAAACGATCAAAAGATGCTCTAAGAAATCCATTGCCAACTTCCTCGTATGTATTTATGATTCCCCACGCATAATAGGTTCCCTTTTTTATTATCATCTTCTCTGTACTAGTATGAAGAAGTGATTTTTCATAATTGAGCTCAATTTCAATATCGTATGGGGCTCTGATAATATCACCATCAGATGTTTGCAAGTACACTGAGAACGGCATCTCAGAGTTTACATGCATGTTATTAGTTGGAAAATTTATTTTAAGACTAATGCCATCTGGCATTGAATCATCAGCACCACCAACCTTGAAGTTTTTAAAATCTATTTTATCATTAAATATTGTAGAAATAGTAGTTTCTCCATCTTTATCTCCAGTTTGTATATCAAAAACTGCAAAGTTGTGGCCTTTAGGAATTATAACTGAAGTTGGTACAGAAACTATTGAAGGATCATCTGATTCTAATCCTACTGCAATATCTTGAGGAGCTTTGATAGCCAAACCATTTTTGCTTACCAAATTCACATATCCAACCGAATGTGTAGAACTATGTTCATCTACATGTGATGGTGAAAGTGATAATTCTACTAGAAAATTTTCAAAATTATTTGAACTAGTTTGTGAAAATGCTGGCACAATATTTGCTGGTAGTAATATTACAATCAAAAACAAAATGGCTAGGGAGTTGATTTTCATTTTTTAGCATACCTCCATAAAAAGGAAAAAAGGGGAGTGGGGTTAACCACTTTGTTGACCAACGGAAACTGTTCCTACAAACACATTACCGTTAGAAGTTGTTAGTTTGAACTGTGAAGAACGTCCTATTCTTAGGTCGCTATCAAGATCCAGTACTACAGTTGCAGTTTGACCTGGGGCTAATTCGCCTGCACCTTGACCCAACAGTGTATCTGGAGTTGAAATCAAGACTGTATAGTTGCCTTGAGGAACGTTTGCACTAAGGTAAGAACCTAAGCCTGTAGCTGATGCATCAATGTATTGGTAGGTATATCCTCCGAAACTTATCGCACCAAGTACAATTTTTTGTACACTGTTGTTGGTAAGATATATGGCTACTCTTTCGCCTTGCTCTTTGTTTGCATCTACATCTCCAGCAGAGCCAGCAAGCATTAGATTTCCATCATGTGCTTGAAGGACTGTCACTGCTCTTGAATCGTAACCTAAGATCTGTACTGATTCGATTTGTGGTGTTCCACTGATTTGTGAAGAGCTAAAGAATCCTTGTGCAAATACAAAGATAATTGTGCCTCCCACAACTGCGATTGCAACCAATAGAAGAGTTGCTATAATTGGAGCAACTGCTTTGTGACTGGTTCTCAGTTCTTTTTGTTTTTGGGTAGTTGTTTTCATTTGTTGATATAGGGTATCTCAGGTTGGTTGTTAACCGGTTTTATGTGCATTATGCACAGCAACATGGTCTACCAAAATAGGGCTAAAAAAGCCTTGATCTAGCATAAAAAAGAAAAGATTGATTCAATTACAATCAATATGACAATTCAAATTCTTCACTATGAGTTTTTAGGACCAATAAAACTAGCTGAATGGGGGCCTCCTATGAGCGAAGTGGTCTTTGTAATACTGGCGCGCAACAAAGACATCTTTAACATAATTTACATTGATCAATTAGAAAAAACAAATGAAACTGATTTTTTTACAAAAAATAAGAAATTCAAATGCTGGCTCACACATACTGGCTCTGAGGATAATCTTTACCTTTCAATTTACCCAATGGCAGGTTCAGAAGAAAAAGAAAGAAACAGAATTGTAAACAAAGCTTTAGAACAATACAAACCAATTTGTAATGTGGAAGATTAAATAATGATATTTCAATCTAAAACTTTAAGATAATTTATGAAATGTCCCTGCTGTGGCTCTGAAATGAAAAAAGAAAAAGAATTAAAAAATTCAATTTTAATGAAATGTGTTGGGTGTGGTTTGAGTGATACAACCATAAAATCATGAATTAATTTTATTCTGTGTGTCAAAAAGCTGAAGCGTGACAAGATCTATTGCTTTTTTCAAGTGTTCAAACTCATTTATAGAATGAATTTGCCCTTCCACTAAAACCCGTAGAACTTTAACAATCCCTTTTTGGTAGTCATCTGGTGCAGAAACCTCTAACGCATTAATTTTTGCTAAAAGATTATCGAGATCCTTTCTCATTTCGTCTGGAGGAAAATGTTTTTTCATGTAGATAATTTCATTTGGTTTGTTATATGAACTATTTTCTTACAACAATTCCTCATCAATCTCTTTTATGATATCAAGATATTGCTTACAAGTACAATCTGGAATTTGGCAATTTCCTAATTTTAGAAGAGAAGTACTCTCATTAGACTGTTGATGAGCTTGGTCCGTATGGTGACACCTTCTGCAATTCACGATTCAAAGAACATTTGACTTTTATTTAAGGCTAAAATTAAATTCTATTTACACAAGATTTTCTATTTCAAAAAATCTCTTAATTCAAATTTGATTAGTTGAAGGTGGGTAATGGAATCTTTTTTAATTCATCAATTTTTGGCCTAAGAACCTAAAAAAGGTAATTTGTGACTACTATCATTCGCAAATATTATAATCCCCCAATTACATTTGACCATAGAAGAATTTGGCAACAAAAAGAAAATCAAAAAAGAGAACTATAAGCAGAAAAGCAAAACCCAAATCAAAATCTAAAGGAAAGAAACAGCCTTTTGGTGGATATGCAATCAGTTTTTCAGGTAGAACAGAAACTGTTGAAGAAGTTTTTGGTAAAGGGTATATCACCCCAAGTGAAATGACAAAAAGGATTTGGAAGTTCGTTAAAGCTAAGCGACTGTCTAATCGATAAAATCATACGAGTTGTATTAATTTAGCAATTAAGGAACTAAAACTGCGCGTGCTTCTATTTCTGAAGTTTTGAGTTTAGCTAAAACCTCATTTGCTTGCTCGAGGCGATAAACTTCTGAAAAAACTTTTATATTTTTTTCATTTGCAATTCTAATTACCTCTTTCATGTCGTTTCTTGATCCAATTAAAGTTCCACGAATTGTTTTTTCTTCAAATGCTACAAAATTAGAAATCTTGCCAATTGTTCCAATAACCACTAATCCCCCTTTCTTGATTGCTTTGATTGCAGTATTTGTTACAATATCTGCTGGTGCAAATACAATTGCCGCATCTAGCAAACCAACTTTTTCTTTTAATTCTTGTAAGAATTTTTCTTGATCTTGATTATAAGTTATCGTTATTGATGCTCCTAATTTTTTTGCAATCTCCAAATGTTTTTTATTTCTTGAAATTGCAATAACATCTGCCCCTTCTAAAATTGCAAATTGAACTGCCATGTGACCAACTCCACCAATTCCAAAGATTCCAATTTTTTTATTTTTAGATGGCTCACTTGCTTTTACTGCTTTGTATGCAGTAATGCCAGCACAAAATAGAGGTGCAGCATATTCTGGTCGCATTGTTTCTGGGATTTTTGTTGCAAAATCTTCTGTTACAGTTACATATTCAGCATACCCTCCCTTAAGCGATTCTCCCAAAACCTGCATTGATTCACACAAGTGTTCATTTCCTTCTTTACAGTATTGACATTTCATACAAGATTCAAGTAAAGGGGATATTCCAGCTCTATCTCCGACCTTAAATTTTGTAACATTTTTTCCAATTTCTACTACCTTTCCTACAACTTCATGGCCAGGAACAGTAGGAAGCATAGGCGGTATTCCCAAATCTTTCCAATCTCCTTCTATTTCATGTAATTGAGAATGACAAACTCCACATGCTTCAATTTTAATCAAAAGTTCATTAGGTCTTTGAATTTCATGTCTATCAATTTCAGTAAGCTTTAATGGATTGGTTTCGATTGGTCCTAATTCAGATAATACCATTGCCCTCATTTTTTCTACCATGGAAACCTCACTTCTTAAACTGTATTTTTACATTCCTTGATATTCCCAATATACGAATATACTCACTTTAGAGAAAATACTTGTCGTGACCGAAGAAATTACTCCAGAGGATCATGAACGAGTCAAACTATTAGGAATTGTCTCAAAAAAAGGTCTCAAAGAATTGAACTTTGAACAATTAAATCGACTTCAGATATTGGTAGAAAAAAAAGATTATAGCCATAGTAAAAAAGCTCACAAATCAAAAATGAAATTACTTGCCAGAATTAATGTAGCAATTTATGAGGCTGAAGAAGGAAGAGAAGGAATTTGATTTTTAAGCTTCAACTGTCTTGTAGTGCCTATCTTCTACCATTTGTATTAAATTTGTTATGGATAGAGGTTTAGTAACAATATCCACATCTTCAAATTTTTCTAAACCCATTATCAGCTGGTTTCCATAAGCAGTTGCAAAGACTATAATCTGTTCGGGATTTATTTCTCGAATTTCTTCAGCCAACATTGCTCCATCCTTTAAGGGCATGTTATGATCAATTATTATTACATCATAAATTAGAGGTTCTTTTTCACCAAGTGATTGACGAGCTCTACGATATTCATTGATACATTCAACGCCATTGTGGGTAACTTTCACCTTATGGCCTCTATCTTCAAATCCCATACGGTATTGCTCAGCAATGTCTTCTTCATCTTCTGCTATCAATATGTTAATAGGCAATTTTTTGACCTCACTATAGTATATACTTCGTAACATTTCTTTTGTTGTTTGTTATTTACAACACACATTTAATGAAAATTTTGAACCTCCATCAGAATCTCTGATTATTTTTGTATTGCTCACTAAACCTCTGGCAAGTAACTACAAATAGATATTCACTATAACGAATTTTATGCCTGAAAATAGTCTTATTCACGAAACCAGTCCTTATCTTTTACAACACGCAAAAAATCCAGTACAATGGTACACTTGGAATGAACCTGCTCTAAAAAAAGCAACAGAAGAACACAAGCCTATCTTTTTGAGTATTGGTTATAGCTCCTGTCATTGGTGCCATGTTATGGCTCATGAATCTTTTGAAAATAGCGAAATTGCTAAAATTATGAATGAGAATTTTATTAATATCAAAGTTGACAGGGAGGAACGACCAGACATTGATGATATTTATCAAAAGGTTTGTCAGATAGCAACTGGACAAGGTGGTTGGCCGCTAAGTGTATTTCTCACACCTGATCAAAAACCATTCTATGTTGGAACCTATTTTCCAATTTTGGATTCATATGGACGACCTGGATTTGGAAGTCTGCTTAGACAACTTGCTCAATCTTGGAAAGAAAAACCACAAGATATTCTTAAGACAGCAGAAAATTTTTTAACAAATCTTCAAAAAACAGAATCTGTAAGTACTTTTGAGCATCTTGACAAATCTATTCTCGATGAAGCTGCGATAAATCTAATGCAATTAGGTGATCCTATACACGGAGGTTTTGGAAGCGCCCCTAAATTTCCAAATTCTGCAAATCTTTCTTTTATGCTAAGATATTCTAAACTGTCTGGAATTTCAAAATTCCAAGAGTTTGCATTAAAAACATTAAGAAAAATGGCGCAAGGAGGCATTTTTGATCAATTGCGTGGAGGCTTTCATCGATACTCAACTGATTCCAGGTGGTTAGTTCCACATTTTGAAAAAATGCTCTATGATAATGCATTGATTCCTGTTGTATATACAGAAGCATACCAAATTACAAAAGATCCATTCTATCTTGAGGTTGTAACAAAAACTTTGAACTATGTATTAGAGGAAATGACTTCAACCGAGGGTGGATTTTATTCTGCGCAAGATGCTGATTCAGAAGGAGAAGAAGGGAAATACTATGTATGGAATAAAAGTGAAATTCAAGAAATTTTAGGTAATGACGCTGATGTATTTTGCCTATTTTATGATGTGACAGATGGTGGTAATTTTGAAGGCAAAACCATTTTGTGTAACAATATTTCTCTATCCTCTGTAGCCTTCAAATTTGGCAAAACAGAAGATCAAGTCAAAAATATCCTGGACTCTTGTATCAAAAAGCTTCTAGATGTACGAACCAAGAGAATTCCCCCAGGATTAGATGACAAGATCTTAACATCATGGAATGCATTAATGATTAGTGCTCTAGCTAAAGGATTTAGGGTATCTAACGAACAATCCTTTCTGAGCGCTGCAGAGAAATGTATTTCGTTTATAGAAAATCATCTAGTTAAAAATGGCAAACTTTTACGTACCTACAAAAATGGTACCTCCAAGATTCAGGCATACCTTGAAGATTACTCATATTTTATCAGTGCACTATTAGACATCTTTGAAATTAATCCTAAATCAAAATATCTTGAAACCGCTCAAACTTTTGGGAATTATTTAATTGACCATTTCTGGGATCCCACCCAAAAAAACTTCTTCATGACAGATAATACTCATGAAAAGTTGATAATTAGACCCAAAAGCAATTATGATCTTTCTATGCCATCAGGAAATTCAGTTGCAGCTTACTCTCTTTTACGTCTCTATCATTTAACGCAAGAAAAAAAGTTCTTAGAAGTTTCCTTGGCTGTGATGGAATCCCAAGCTACGATGGCAGCTGAAAACCCATTTGGTTTTGGATATCTTCTAAATACAATTTACATGTATTTACAAAAACCGCTTGAGATAACTATCCTAAATCCCAAAAATACTGAAATCTCCAAATATTTGACAGGGATGTTTCTTCCTGAATCCATTCTTGTAACCGTAAGAGATGAAAACCAAATAAAAAATCTTGCAAAGATTCCTTTCTTTGCAGGAAAAGAATTCAATTATGATAAAACAATTGTTTTTGTTTGTAAGGACTTTACTTGCTCCTTGCCACTTGAATCTATTTCAGAGATAGAAAAACAACTTTAGGAAATTTTTCTAATATTGATTTCCAGTTTTTCGCCAACTTGTGGCCTACCCATTCGTTCGTATCTGCTTTTTGGCATCGTAATGGTGATTGAAGTATGTTGGTAACTCTTTATCTGGATTGTAGGTTGGGCTTGAAGTATTGCCTCTAATAAGGGCGTTACCTGTTCTTTTATTTCAGGATCCAATTTCTTTGCCACAGAATCCATTATCATTTGTTTTTGAGAGACTGGTTCTGTGAGGACATCTTCTGCTAGAGTCATTTGTACTATCTGACCATTATCAACAATTTGCTGTATTCGATATTCGGTAACTTCTGTCATGAACAAATTTCTCTTGATTCTCATTTATCTCTAGTGGTATGAAAATCAATAGAAAAGACATGTGTAATCAAGTGATAATCTGTGCATTTGAACGGAAACGATGTTTGTAATAATTTACATACATTTTGATTTAAGTTCTAATGCCTAGGTAATCTTCTGGTTCGTAAATATATTAATCGTAAAGAAGACAGAATAATTTCTAAAGACGAATCTAGCTATATTGCAGAGATTGGTAAAACTGTTGAAGTAAAAGACGTAATGGATGTTGGAGACAGATCTGTAACATTAGGATTTCATTTAAATGATGCAGAATCGGTAACGTTTACTGATCGATTACAACAAAGAGAAAAAGAAACAAAATCAGGTTATTTGGCTGCAAAGAATGCAATTCGTTGGGCATTAGATGCAGCTGGAAACACAGGTCAATACATAAAATATGTTAATATGAAAATCGATAAACATCAAGAACAAATTAATCATATACAGGAATTACATAAAAGATTTGACCAAGAAATTGCAATGTTACAATCTCAAAAATTAGAAAAAATTAATCTTGATAAAAATTCTCTTAATACAATGGATATCAAATCAGTTACAACTATCCTTGATCAATTATTACTAGGAAAGCGAAATACAAAATCAAAGCTTCAAAAGTTAGAGTACGAGTGCACATTAGCAGAAAAAGAGCTAGAACAACAAGAATTCCAAATAGAAGAAGTGCGTCAGAATCTCAAAGAAACTCCCTATCGCGGAACGAATGTTTTTGATATAGTAAATAATACTACCGCCCTAAAAATTATCAAAGAAGAAATACATCGCCTAGGCAGAGAGCATGATATCAAAAAATTATCTGATGCTATTGATGTTATAGTATCCTCATTAGGCTCTAAATCCTAATTTTTAGAATCAAAATTTCTGATATACACGAATTCAGTTTTTTCTAAATTACTCTATCAATTGCCCTTCCATCGTAGGGCTTGTAAATAATATCAGTTGCTTTTAATTCCTTTAGCTTTTTCTTAGTTGTTGGAGAAAAATCAGCAGTCACCATGATAATCTTTGCATCAGCATCTATTTCTCTAATCTTCTTTAACGTATAAAATCCATCATAATTTGGCATAATTACATCCAAAAATATTACATCTGGTTTTAATTTCTTGTATAGTTCAAAACCTTCTTTTCCATCCTTTGCCTTACCTATTACATTAACTCCTTTATTTTCTAAATAATCTGAAAACATCTCTACTGTATCTGGATCATCATCGACAACTAATGCTGTAGCATTTTTTTGTACGCCCGTTTTAATTCTAGGAGATTCTCCTTCAACAGTGCCTTTTTTATCAATTTTTACTTCTCCTCCCATTTTCCACATAAACTTGCATAAGCTTTGCATGTTGCTAGTAATTTCATCTGAATTAGTTACTAATGCAGAATCATCGCTTGCATGAATTCTTGAGGTCTTTGAGGTATAGCCAGACATGATAATCTGAGAGGAATTGCAAACTATTCTGCCTTGGGAAGGTAATTTTGCAACTTTAAAATAATTTAATCCTAGATTTTTAACACAATCGGTTTTATCAGAAACTTCAAACTCCGTCATTAATTTAATTTCTACTTTACGTTTGAGTGCTTTTTTTATGGCAGCAGGAATATCTGTATAATACATTCTAATGAGATCAGAAGTTGATGTAACTAAATACATCTCATCTTTTGTCTCATCAATAATTTTTTTTATTTCATTGTAGATATTATCTCTTCCTGAAATTACTGAGAGTTTAGGAAGGTTACTCACTACACTATGTCCTTTTAGCTTTTCTAGATTTTCAATTAAACGAGCTTGATTTTTTTCTAATCTTTGAATTCCAGATTTTTTCTTCGTTAAGATAGTATCAAATGTCGTTTTAGGATCATTTGCAGAAAATAAAATTGGTGATGAAAGAGTTGAAGTTACATATCCTTCACTTCTCAAATTTTCAAGTATTTTGTATCCCTTAACTCTATCAGTATTTGTAAAATGGCTAATCTCACTTACTTTGCCTGTGCCAATCCTTAATACCCCAACATACACTCGTGCCTCTTCTTCTGTTAATCCATAATCCGCTAGAAGTGGCATGACCTCTTCTTCTTCAGGCAAGATCAACTCTTGGTTCTCCATATCAAATTAATGACAAATTTGTGACATATCTGCCAGTGTGTGGGTGGAACGAACGAACTTTTTGAAGAATTTTATTCGTTAGGAATTTGCTTTTCTATTTGTTTTTCTTCAAGTTTTACATTTTTAGGGACCTTAGGCAATTGTACAGTGAAGACTGTAGGATTATTTTTCACAGAAATACTGCCTCCATGTTTTTCTACAATGCTGATACAGCTTGCTAATCCCAAACCCGTCCCTGACTGTTTTGTAGTAAATAAGGGCTCAAATATTTTATCCATGTTTTCTTGAGGAATCCCTTGACCCTGATCTTCAATCTCTATCAAAACATCCTCTTTTTGGTCTAAAACTCTGATTGAAATCTCTCCTTTACCTTCCATTGCTTGTGAGGCATTTTTCAATAAATTACTGATAACTACTTCCATTCTATATGGATCACACCTTATCGTAACAGAATTTTTTGGCAAATTTATCTTAACAGATTTTGGTATGTCGGTACTAAGAATAGCAGATTCTATTACTGTAATGAGTGAACTATTTTCTAATTTCAATGAGGCTATATTCACAAAATCAAGTACATCCTCAATTTGGTGTGACATGCGAGAAACTGCTCTTCCAACCATTGCAATTTGATGGTTAATGTTTTCATCCATGTTATCATTTAATCTGAATTTCAATATTTCCATAGAGTTTTTGATGACAGATAGTGGATTTCTGAGATCATGTGCCAAACGACTCGATAAACTACCAATAGATGACAGTCTTTCAGATGTTACTAGTGCCCTGTTTAGTTTTTGAAGTTCAGTTGACATCATATCGATATCTTTACCAAGATCAGAAATTTCATCATCCCCTTTCATTTCTGTTTTAACAAATTCTCCTTCTGCAATTTTATGAGCTGTTTTTCTTAGTTTGATTAGTGGCCGTGAAATTGATTTTGTGATAAAAAATTTGAAGGCCAATGATGCTCCAATGAAAATATTTAATACAATTAAGATCTGTGTAGTGGTGTTATCAACAAGTGATTCCACAACTGCTTGTCTGCTTTTCACTTGAGGCTCAATAAAACTATTTGCAGAAAATATATTTTGATTAAGTAATTGCACACTATTTTCAAAATCATTTTTTAATTCTAAAACTTCCCTTGCATTATTTCCATTAATATTAAATCTAATCATTTTGTTAGACGTTATTACCAAATCATTCCAATTTTTGGAAATATCGTCTACATAAATATTGGATTCTGGGAAATTTTCTTCCATAAGGATAGAATATCGAGTAAAAGATTCACTGAATAATGATTTTGCTGTTTCTATTTCAAAAATTTCATTTTCTATTTGTTCTTCATAATCAGATACTCCAAATTCATCTTCTTGATTGTTTATCGCATCTTGTAAAATCAATACTTCCAAAGTAGATGATAAAATCAGAGAGTTGGCTAATCTCATGTCCTTTAATGCATCCCAAGTTGGTAATGTCTGTATACTCAAATCAAGAAAACTATCCTGAACTTGTTTTGTATTTAAAACTGCAATAATAGATACCATCCCAATTAGAGAAATTAAAAGAAGTACTTCTAAAGAAAACTTTGTTTTAAGCCTCATGAAATCCCTCCATCATGGTACAATTTTTTTCCAGCTGCCTCTGATAGGCCATATACTAGTTTCATTGCTGATATTTTGAACGTATTTTTGGGATATAAGAAAAAGTTTGTAATCAATTACAAACACAGAGTCATCTAGTTTTCAGGAGTAAAATTATTCAGGTAAAAACAATGGTTTCAGCGTATGCTAATTCTAGAGCATTGGTAGTGATTCTATCAGTGTTATTATTAAGCTGGGGCACATTTGCAAATTTTAACCCGGCACTTGCTGTTGCAGATGATGAGAAAGATGATGAGAAAGATGATGAGAAAGATGATGAGAAAGATGATGAGAAAGATGATGAGAAAGATGATGATAAAAAAATTACAATATGTCACATTCCTCCAGGAAACCCCAACAATTTCCAGCAAATTTTGGTATCAGTAAATGCTACCGAAGCACACTTGGCTCATGGTGATACAAAAGGTGCCTGTCAATCGAATGACGATGATGATGAAGAGAAAAGAGCTATAATAGAGAAAATCAAAAAACAGAGAGAAGAAACTCGAAATAAAAATGAATTAAAAGAAAAGCTGCAAGCTCTTAAAGAAATTAAAAAAGAGATCAATGATTTAAAAAAGATCTTAAATGAGGAAGATAAACAAAAACTCAAATCTCTCGTTTCTGATATCAAAGATGTTATCAAGAAATTAAATGAAAACCTAGATTATGATAAAGAGTACAAAAAAACACTCAAACAAGAACTAAAAGAAACTAAATTAAAAATTAAACAAGAGATGGCTTCTCATGAGGAGCTTTCAAAACATAAAATTGATTCAAAAATTTCGGCTCTTTTAAAAAGTGAAGATCCTAAAAGAGATGCCAAAAAATTAGGACTTGACTTTAAAGATGGGAAAACAAAAGTTGTAGTAACATTAACAAATACAGACGCTGCAGTTTTAGACAAACTAACTTCACTAGGTAATATTAACGCAAAAAATGACAAACAGGTACAGCTAACAATTAAGCTAAGTGACCTTCCAAAACTCAGGTCAATTCAAGGTATTGAAAACATTAGGCCCCCATTCCCAGCAGTACAATTTGAGGAATCATTGTCAGAAGGAGTGTATTTCATGAATGCTGATTTGGCACAATATGCAGGGATTACTGGTAAAGGGATTAAAGTAGCTGTGTTGGACTTGTCATTTACAAATAATCAAAAAATTTCAGATAATATCGTTGAAGTCAAATCGTTCAGACAAGGGATAGGATATCTGCCAATACAAGGAAATGGAGATGAAGCCTTGCATGGAACCGCAGTTGCAGAAATTATAGCTGACGTTGCTCCAGATGTTGAACTATTTTTGTATTCCATGGAATCAGACATTGAATTTGCAGCAGCTGTGGATGAAGCCATATCAAAAAATGTAGATATTATAGCAATGTCTGCAGGTTGGCCTAACTTCCCAACTGATGGTACAAGTCATGTCACAAAGAAGATTGAGGAAGCCGTTGAAAATGGCATTGTTTTTGTTGTACCAGCAGGAAACTTTGGCAATAAGCATTGGGAAGGAAATTTTGTGGATTCCAGCCTCAATAATTGGCATGATTTTTCAAATACCGATGAAGGCTTGTCGATTACAGTAACAGAAGATCGAATCGCAGAAGAAAAGCCAATTATCGCTCATATGATGTGGGATGTGGGTCTAGATGATGTTGCTGATTTAGAGCTTGTGCTTGTTAATCCGCTAGGACAAATAGTCGATTTCTCTGCAAACAAGCAAGAAAAGAGTTCAGACAATCCCTTTGAATATATTTATCATCTTCCAGATACTGAAGGTATCTATTCTCTTGGAGTCTTGTATTCTGGGGATATGATATCACCTAGCAATAGACCTCATGCAACTTTGGAAATTTTTACTGTTAATGATGAACTTGAATATCCTGTTACCCAAAGTAGTGTGTCAGTTCCAGCAGATGCAAATGGCGCAATAGTAGTAGGAGCGGTAAACCACCTAGATGGAATACTAGAACCATATAGCTCACAAGGCCCCACAAATAATGGCAAATTAGCTCCTCATGTCGTAGGGCCTGATGGTGTAACAACCTTAGCTCTAGACGGCAAGCCATTCTATGGAACATCAGCTACTACTCCTTATGTTGCTGGCTTGGCTGCATTAATTCTTGAGAATAATCCAAATATGTCTCCAGAACAGTTATTGACTAAAATTCAACAGAATACAGAACCTGGTCTGTTTTCATTACAAAATGAATATGATTATGCAATGGGTTATGGAACTGCAAGTGCAGTTTTCCTAATAGATGACTCGGAGGCTATGAAATGAAAACGAATAATATTATTAAAGACGAGCTTCTCGGAAGAACTCTTTTAAGTTTACTTGTAATTGCGGGCATTACATTTTCTGCGATATCATTTTTCATACTAGATGAAGAAATACAAGAAATTTTTTCATATACAGAAGTAACCCCAATTCCAACTAACATTTGTGAGAATGGTTTGTGTAATTTCAAAGATGCCAAAGAAACATCTAATCACATGTTTGTTCAACTGGAAGAGGAGTTATCTAAAACACAAAAAGTTTTAAAAAATGAGGAATTCACCAATCTTAAACTTGTAAAGAATCTCCCAGTAAAAGAGCCCGAGGTATCTGGAAATAAAGTTACATTGTTTGCTGAAAAAGATAGTTTCATTAGAGAAGGTGTTCAAAACAGTAACGAAGGCTCAAACCAAGTTCTACGAATTATGGGTACTGGACCAACTAACAACAGGGCTCTGATAGCTTTCAATCAAGATGATATTCAAAACGTAGCTACTGGCAAAACTCTAGAATCTGCAACTCTCAAACTGTATATAGAAAGTAATAATCAAAATTGGGGAGACGGGCAGCTTATCAATATACACAGCTTTGAAACTGACTGGCAGGAAGGTAATGGAATAAGTACTCCAGTTAGCAATCTATTGAATCCTAGCGATGGGGTAACTTGGAGTTGTCCTACCGAGGCGGATGACTGTAGAAATCAGTGGAACGGAGGAAAATTTGACCAAAACCCAACAGATTCAATATGGATTTCAAATCAAGTAGAAGGTTACTGGGTAAAGTTTGATGTTACTGACGATATTCTAGATTATCTTTCTTCAGAAGAAAATTTCGGATGGATCATAATGAAAAGTGACGAAAATTCAGAAGGTCAAATAAACATTGCATCAAGAGAGGCTCAGTCACACATTCCAGAATTAGTGTTGGTGTTTTCAGATGATTAAAGTCAATAAAATAAAGAATATTGTTCCTGGAGAAAAAATTTACGTAATCTTTAGTATAATGATTACTTTGGGCCTAATTCTTGGACCTACCTTAACCAAATCATATGCAGCAGAAGATTCTTCAGTAGAATGGCAATTACTCTATATCAAAAAAGATACTTGTGGTCCTAAAGATAATATGGATAAAGTTTACGCTAGCCTTACATCCAAATACTTTGAGCTTTACCAATTAGAGAATAATAATTATTCAGTGAATTGTATTTCAGAATCACAATTCAAGGATTTCCAAAAATCTGAGAATGTAAACTTGTTGATACTAATTTTTGATCAAGCTTTAGGAAAATCAACTTTACATCCTAATAACCTTGATGGAATTTATGTGCATTCAGGTAACGATAGAACAATTAACCATCTATTAATGATGTGTGATTGTTCTGATTTCTCTTCTAGTTACGAAACGACATTACCTTCTTGGATATTATCTCACGAACTTTCTCACTTTGTATTATCTTACAAAGGCTTCTCTAAATCCGATATTAAAATGAAAATTCATGAAAAACAGGATCAATATGATAATTGTATAGGAACAAATTTTGATTATGATAAATGTAATGAATTTAAAATAATAATTCGAGCTGATTCCTCAACTAAGAACTATGTGATGATAGCACCTTATGAACCAGCTATTGGTAATACTTTGATCAATTACGCAATAACTAATTCTAATTCTGAATTAATTAATCTTCAACGGGATTTGACAAAAATGTGGATAACAAATACAATTAATGATAAAGCTTATGAAAATACTCTCAAGCATTTAGTCAATCCTGTAACAAATTCTACTTCTGAGGAAATTAAACTCTCTCTGGAATTTCCAAATGGGTTTATGATCCGAGAACTTTCAAAACCAACTGAGATTGATTGGAATCAATATCTTAATCCAATTGCTGATAAAGAAAAATCATTTCAATCTCTGTTAAGTTATATTCCATTTAATTTAAAAGATCCAGTAAGCGAATCCAACATAGAAAAAATGCCAAACTGGTTTAAGACAAGAGCCCTATTATGGTCCGAAAAAAGAATCAGTGACAAAGTATTCTTTGATGGCGTTGAGCACTTAGTTAGAATGGGCATACTAAAGTTAGATTAGGAAAAATTTTTCCTACAGATTAACGCGCTTTTTGCCTACTCCTCTAAGCTCTGGATTGTAAGAGTCTTCAATCATAGCTTTTTTTATCAGAGGCGCTCGATCTTTTAGAATTTTATTAAATTCCTGAATATCTTCAAGGCTAGGGGTCTGCTGCATGTTTTTGTATGCCTGTAAAAATCCAGAGTAAACACAACCTGCAATATAACCAAATGCTGTATCCACTACCGATTCTACTTCAGGAACGTATTCTTCAGCTATTTGTTTGTACGAGGGAGCTTCACTGATGTAGTAGTCGACTAGACTGTCAATAAAGTCTCTCGTGTTTTTTGAAATTGCCATATAATTACAGTCCAACATTGATACTTATAACATTAATTTTTTTGAGATCTAGCATAACCTGTAAATTTCTTGAACATTAGAAGTTACAATATGTGGAAACTTGAGCGTGAAGAAGATTATTTTCGAATATACGATTCAAAAAAAGACATTGCTGGTTATTTTGATCCTGATTATGGGGAATTATTCCCAAAAGAAAATGAACGTGAAATCATACAACAAATGCATAAGAATCAAGACAAAATTTCAGGAGGATTTTTTATGGTCCCAATGGTAAAATTTGGGATATTTGATAATGATATTGAAATAGATATTGATAGATTAGAAAAACAAATTGCGGCAGTTGAACAGAGATTATCTCAATGGAGAGATTTTCTTTTAGAAACTAAAAATGAATTCCATGGCATTAGAGTATCTCATACAGACCAAGATATGTTAAGCATCACTTTTCCAATCAAATTTGATTTCCCTACTTCACTTGAAAAAAATCTTTTACTAAAAAAGTTAGAACCTACTTTGGATTTGTTGCAGAAACATGGTTTACTATAATCCTACTTGAATATCTTGTCAGTCCTACATATGCTGAAACTGATGATACAAGTAGCATCATAGAGCCAAATGGAAATTCAGGAACTGCAGTATATTCTTCTGACTCTGCCACAAGTGAATAGTCTACAACGGAGTTTGATTGTGTTTTATCCGGAATTGATACAAAAAAGAAGGCCTCATCGCCAGCTCTCAGATAATCTGGCTCTACATGTGTTTTAGAAACAGTCACAACATTCCCATTTCTGTCATATAGAGTAGCTACAACAACAACCGTATTTGCAGTTATGTCTCCATGATTTACAACAGTTCCAGTTATTACCAAATTATTAGAATTATCTATTGAAAAGTCTGATTTTGTAATATCAATGACTTGGTTTTTAGGCTCAGTCAATTTGTAGCTTATTTCAAGAGAATATTTATCGACGCCTTTTGCATCATTGCCTAAAATGATTATATCAAACGGGCCTTTCATTTGAGGCATAATTGTATTTAACATTGGGGACGTTTTTACAGTATCAATCAAAATACCATTTGAAAATAATTTGGCTTGGACTTCAATTTGATTTAATGGCACATTAAAATTATTTTTGAATTTCTCCTACAATGTGCAAAGTACCATCATCTCCAAAATATTGCTGATCATTTTGGATTGATATTTCAGCCCATACACATGGAAGCCCTATTAGCGGAAAAACCAACAACAGGAATTTCTTCAACAAAAGAAATCTAATTTACATATTTAAAGAAGTTATGGGTCAATTCCAGCCTTTACAGCATTAAATTTTGCTAACGCTGCCATTTCATATCCAAATGATTCTTCCATTAGGGAATCAGATCGAATTTTTGCATCTATATCCCCGCTTTGAATCCAACGAATAATTTCTTTATCACTTTCAAGCTGACTCTGAGTTGATAATTTGAATAGTTCAACAGATGAGGAAAATACCTCAGGTGGGTCTAAAATATCATATCTGGAAACTAGTTCTTCCATTTTTGAAATATGCATATCTGAATACCCTAAAAATTCATCTTTACTAATGTCTCCATCTTCCCATACAGTAATCTCTGATTGGAACTCTGTTTGGATTTTTTTTAAATCCTCTTGAATTCTTTGTAAATTATTCCCAAAAGTAAACCCTTTGATTCTGGTCTGCTCTGCAGAATAATAATACACGATAACAAAACCAATTACTACAATCACAATAATTCCAAGAATAATATTTTGTCTTTTTTTTCGTGACAAGGCTAATCTATGACAATTAGACTTTAAGGTGCTATTAATTTTCTATTTTAGGCGTGTTTTCTAATAAAAAAGAAAAAAGGGGAAATTTTCTTTATTGTCCTGCTACAACGGAATAACTTACGGTAAACTGATTTTCATTCATGGTATGAACTGCAAGAGCGTTTCCTGCAAATGCCCATGTTCCCATGTTTGTCTCGTCATCAATGAAGGTTAATGCAAACTTTGTTTTACCATCAGGAGTCCAAATTTTTTGGCCCATGTCTTCCCCAGCAGCTAGTGGTCCATGAAGGGCAACCAGCTGAATTGGTTCTGACGCTGAATAGGTCAAGACCCCACTGTAAGTTTTTTCACTTGGGGGCAGTATGATTGCTAGTTGATGTGTCTCATGACCGATTCCTGGGTCTAGCATTGAATCTAGGGTTCCAGTCATTACAGTATCAGACATTTCATTTTCCATGTAACTTACTGAATAGCTAACAGTAAACGGATCTTTATTCATGGTATGAACTGCAAGTGCATTGCCAGTGAAAATCCAACTTCCCATGCTAGATTGTGGATCAATGAAGGTTAATGCAAACTTTGTTTTACCATCTGGTGTCCATATGGGTTGTCCATTATCTTCACCATCAGCTAGTGGCCATGAAGGGCCAGCTGAATTGGTTCTGAAGCATCGTATGAAAACAATCCCTTGTAGACTTTGTCACTTGGTGGCAAAATAATTGCAAGTTGATGTGTCTCATGACCTATGCCTGGGTCTTGTATTGATTTGATGGTGCCTGAAGCACTTTGCCACATTGGTGGTGCCACTTTTTCTGAAACTGGTTCACTAGGAGTCACTTCTTTTGGTTCACTAGGTGTTACTTCTTTTTTCGGAACACTTGGTGTTTTAGTTTTTCCTCCTGTCTCAGAACAAAGTTTGTCTCCACAAACCTTATCCTTAGTTGCTGAACCGTATTGTTGTGATGGTGTACCGGCACTTTTTGCAGCATCTGCTTGAGGTAACAATTCAATTGAAACTGCAATAGCTGAAGTCATTAAAATTGTTGTCAGGAATAAGACGGTTAAAATTTTTCTAGTCATTGTTGGGGGTAAGAGAATATGATCTATAATAACCATTCATTGTCAAAATCACATTGAGTGGTCTGTTAAATGAGATATTTTTTTAATTTTGTATTTAATTGACGGATTGTAGATTACTAAAGTAATTTAGCAAAATTGAAATGAATTTTCTAGTCTATGTATTTTCCTTCAGCATCCGTTTTGAGTTCTATTGTCATCACCGAACCACTAATGAAAGATTCATTTCTAATTGTTCTAACTCGACCTATCTCCAAATGATACGGCCAAATCTCAACTACAATGGCTCCAACCTTAACGTTTTCTGGAGCATCAGTTAACACAATATCCTCTTTTTTTATACCATAGGCTTGTAATTTTTTTAAAGAGTGTTCAACTAGTGGTTCAGGGTTATTGTGATTAATTGCCCAGACAATTCCAGTATAATCAATTTTTTCCAATTTGTTAAAAATTTATTTTCTTATATAACAATCATTCGGGATTGACTACGTTTAGAGTCATTGTACTGACTACGCGTGCAAGACGCCTAATCTTATTTCCAACAGTTTTTTCAAAATCTTCTTGAGTAGGAGCATGAACTTCTGCTACAATATCGTAGGCCCCAAATGTAAGATATGCCTTTTTTACTTCTGGAATATGTTTGAGTTCCTCAACAATATATTCTTCAGCTCCTAGGTCGCAATTTAATAAAACATATCCCATATGCATTACAGTACTTTCACACTCTTTTCTTTAAACTTGTGCTTTTTATTTTCTAGGAAATAAGAAATTACCATCTGCTTCTCAAACCGTAGTAACTTTTTCCGCCACCATCCCGTCGTCTATCGCCTGGTTTGTTTCTTCTATCATATTGGTCACGAGCCGACCTATGGCTAGACCCAGATGAACGACCTCTTCTTTGCCCATAAGATGATCTCTGATATCCACCCATTCTACGAGGACCAACTTGTCTTTTTAGTGGATCTGGAATGTTGATCTCTATTCCCATCTGTTCATTCAAATCAGTCATCACAACTTTTGTTTGTTGTTTTATTACTTTCCAATCTCCGATTGAAGAATATGACACTAGAGTAATTGCTCTTCCTATTGCCCCTGCTCTTGCAGTTCTTCCTATTCTATGAAAATACATCAACTCTTGATTTGGAACATCAAAATTTACCACAAGTGCAACTTCTGGTACGTCTATCCCTCTGGCTGCAACATCTGTTGCAACAAGAATGTCTGCCTTTCCACGTCGGAATTGAGACATTGATTTTTCACGTCTATGCTGTGACATATCTCCTTCAATTGCCACAACATTGTAATTGCTTCTTTCAAGACTTCGTGCTACATCTCTTGTCCTATGTTTTGTCGAACAAAAAACTATGGTTTGGCCTTTTTTATTTTCTTCAATGAAATCCAACAAGTATTTTAGTTTGTCTCTGTCTTTAATTACTAAAAAGGCCTGAGATATGCCCTCTCCACTTAGATCATCCGCATCAAGTAGGAATTGTTTTGGATCATTTAGGTAATTTTCAGCTAATCTCAAAATTGCAGGCGGCATGGTTGCAGAAAATAGCGACATGACCTTTTGTTTAGGAGTAAGATCCAAGATAAATTCAATATCTTCAATAAATCCCATATCTAACATAGTGTCTGCTTCATCAAGCACAACATGACCTACTTGATTGAGTTTAATTGAACCTCTCTTCAAATGGTCAATTAATCTACCTGGGGTCGCAACAACAATTTCAGGTCCTCTTCTAAGTTGGTCTAGCTGCAGCCCCATTCCTTGTCCACCATATACTGTTGCTGCCTTGATACCTGTATGTTTAGCTAATTTTCTTATCTCCTCTGTGATTTGAATTGCAAGCTCCCTTGTTGGAGCAATTACTAATCCCTGAATTCCTCCGTTAGGGGTAATTTTCTGTAACATAGAAATAGAAAATGCCGCAGTCTTTCCTGTTCCAGTGTGTGCTTGTCCTACTACGTCTCTTCCAGAGAGTAAAACAGGTATAGTTGCTACTTGAATTGGAAATGCCTCCTTGAAGCCAATTTCTTTTAGTCCATCTAAAATGGATTTTTTTATTCCTAATTCATCAAATGTAGTCATTTTTTTTCATCTTTAGCAATGACAGAAAAAGCTCATTGCCTATCCATCATTATTTCCGATAAATCACTTGACCATTTCACGTCTAATAAACCCTTGTTAAAAATTAACGAGCTTTTTTGATGAAGAAATGAACTAAAAGAGCCAATGGCGAGAGTTGGACTCGCGACCTTTCGCTTACAAGGCGAATGCTCTAGCCAGGCTGAGCTACATTGGCATAAGGTACAAAAAAGACAGACGGTTTAAAATGTTCTCTAAAAGCAAGTTGCGAGTTTTTTCGTATGCTAAAAAATAATCAATCTTTAATACCATATAACATTGAGCAACATCGATGAAATACGTAAAGCCACACAAGCTTAAAGTTCTGATGCTCTTGTTTTTTGGAACTGGATCTATGGGAATTATAATAGGATTATCTCAACCTTCACAAGTTTCGTTTTTTATTACATTTATGGGTGTTATTAATATCTGTCTTGGTGGTTTTGTAGGTTGGGTTTTCTTCACTCAAGAACCAAACTTACGGGATAAAAGAAAGGAATAAAGTAATTACGACCATAATGTTTGTTGCAAAGTGCATAGCATAAGCGTGGTTTAATCCTTTTTTATCATAAATATATTTGAACAAAAATCCAATCGGTATTAGCATAATTGCCATGTAAACTTTGACTCCCATTGCTATATGGACTAGTGCCCAAACTATTACCATCTTTTTTGATTTTCTAAAATAAAGCTCTTCTACATAGTTTATGTGAATAAACATGTAAAGCAATAGTGGAATAAACGGTAAAACTCCCCATAATCCTTGGTCTGCAAATGGCCCAAACGCAATGTTGTAGCCAAGCCAGCTCCAATTTAGAATTGGAATTGATTCAAAAAAATCAAAAGCAAGGAAAACATAAGCAAGAATTATTCCAAATGAAATTGGTGCAAATATCATAGAATTTTTGCCGTCTATGAGATCACGCCATCGTTTTTTTGTCTCTTTTATCAATAGCAGGGAGGCTGAAACCGTCAACACATAGTATCCAATAACGAAAGCCTCTGATTGAAAAAATTCAAGATCCAAAGCAACAACAAGTCAAATTGATGTTATAAATATACTAGTTCCTAAAAATCGCACTATAATCTTGTTTGCTAAATAGTCATATGGGTGAATGAGCCACAATTAGCCATGCAAGAAGGGGACACTGCTCCTGATTTTGAGCTAAAAGCAAATGATGGAAGCCTCATTCATTTAGAGTCATTTAAAAACAAAAAAAATGTTGTTTTATGTTTTTATCCAAAAAACCATCTTTTTGCATGTCCATCAAAAAAAGTCTTCAAGATGGCCCAAAGCGTAGTCTCATCTTACTCTGATATTGTATCTAGTGGCGCTGTTTTGTTTGCAATATCAATTGACACAGTAGAGGAACAGAAAAAATTTGTAGATGTATATAATATTCCCTATTTGCATCTAAGTGACCCAACAAAGGAGACCTGCAAAAAGTATGCCGGACTAAATATTATCGGATTAGCAAAACGCTCCACCTTCATTATAGACAAACAAGGAGTAATCAAGAAAATCTTCCGTGATATTTATGTAGAAAAGCATGGACAAGAAATTGCAAATTCTCTCAAACAGCTTTGACTAGAAATTTTCACAATAATCAAACTATAAATATCAAAACCTTTGAAAAACTGAAGAATTGTTAGACCTAGTTGCCAAGAAATTATTTCTTACCAAAGGAAAAGGAGTTCACGAGGACAGATTAACTAGTTTTGAATATGCACTTAGAGATGCAGGAATCGCTGGAACCAATTTGGTTTTGATATCAAGTATATTTCCACCTCAGGCAAAACTTATCTCAAGAAATGAAGGACTAAAGATAATCAATCCTGGACAGATTCTTTTTACAATTTATTCAAAGAACCAAACACAAGAACCCCACCGGTTAACTGCAGCCTCAGTTGGAGTTGCACAACCAAAAGACACAGGTCATTATGGGTATCTTTCAGAATACGATTCCTTTGGACAAACAGAAAAGGAAGCAGGCGACTATGCAGAAGATATTGCAGCTCAAATGCTTGCCTCATCACTTGGCATTCCGTTTGATATTGACAAAAGCTGGGATGAGAAAAGACAACAGTGGACCATCTCTGGTGAGATCTACAAAACAGCAAACGTCACTCAGACTGCAATAGGTGATAAACAAGGACGCTGGACTACAGTTTTTGCTGCAGCGGTATTACTCGTCTAATGTTTTGCTCTAAATCCTTTCATGTAATAAATTGAGGCTCCAACTGCTGCCATAACTATACCAACTAAAATTACAATCTGAAAAGAATCAATCTTTACTGTATTTGATGACGTGTTTATTTCGTTACCATTAGTACCGTCCAAGGGACTTACTGTGAAAACAAGATCATCTTTACTAACTGAGAACTTTTTTCCAAAAAGATATGTCGCTTCAATTTTTTCTCCTGACTCTTGATCAAAGAACCAACCATCAGTTGTAAATTCTGGTAAACGTTCTCCGTCTTTAATTACATCAGGTACAATTTTGGTATTGACATCACTTACTCTGAGTGGTTCTGGTGATAGTAAAATAACCTTTAGAAGAGAATTTAGTGGATAGAAATCCTTTGAAAAATAATCTGAGCGTTTTAATTCGTTAGTCTTAAAAAATTCAAGTGGGCTGATATTTTTTATTCCTGTTGCAGTATTTGGATAATCCACAGATAGTTTCAGTTGAAAAAGTGAAGTTCCGTTTTGTGGAATTATTGATAGTGTCATCCTAGCATCTTGTTCTGCAGATAATTTCCTAGCAAGTTCATAAAATCCTCCAGACTCTCTAATCTCTAAAGGAAGCAAAATGGTTGAGAACTTTTCATACATTGTTTGTGAGTCTTCTCGTGGCATTGTATACACTGCTGAAACCGTACCTTGTCCAGAGATAACCCCAGATGTTCCTAATGCTCTGTTTGATTCATCTCTTTGATGCAAAAACACTGAATGAAATTTTGCATCAGTATCAAACTCATCATTAATGTCGTTAATTAAAGAGTCTCCAATGAGGCGTCCTGTATCTTGTATGGCCTTAATTCCCCCTTCAATTCCCTCTACTGACATGCTTATCATAATACAGCTTTCATCTTGTACCCCAAGAACACATTGCTCTTCACTAGTTATGATAACTGCACGAACTCTTTCGGTTTCTTGAATTTTTTTTGTAAGTTCTGGAGTAATCCTAATTTCCTGATTACTTGTACTCTGCAGAGAAATTGCCGCAGTAACATTATTTGAGATACTCTGGTCAATTATCATCTGAGCAGTTTCCTGAAATGTAGCTAGTCTTGGCTCTTGAGCATAAACTTCAGCAGAGCTGAAAAATACTATCAAAGAAATAGATGCTAAAATGAATAATCTATACACATGGAGCACAATTTGGCTTGAAATTATTAAGGTTACTATCCTATTTTTTCCACTTTGATTATAAAGCGATGAAATAGCTCTTCTGAATAGTGTTCTTCACACACAAGAATTGTCTGGTTTTTTTCTGGTCCACAATCATAAGTTACAAGATACTTTGCTTTTTTGTTGCAACACCTAGGGTAATTCAACCCAATTTTATATAGTCAAACAAACTAAAATGCTTTCAAAAGTTTAAATTTAGTAGATTTCTTTTTCATTTTGACATCGGTTCAAACCGAAGGGGAACAAAGACTGACAGTCTGATGCGTTTAATGACTGTCAGTCGCTTTTAATTTTGAATAAAATTTTCTATTCTAGTTCAAGGCAGAAAGCTGTTTTACTTGATCATGAACATAATCAAATCCATCCTGCCAAAATCTTGATGAACCTATGTCAATTCCATATTCATCTAGTAAGAGTTCTGGTTTTTTTGATCCGCCAGCAGATAAAATGTTAATGTATGAGGGAACAAAATCTTGACCCTCCTTTTTGTATCGTTGGAATAGTGATAAAGCTAACAGATTTCCAAAAGAATATGCATAGCAGTAAAAAGGCGTATGGAAAAAGTGTGGAATACAACTCCATTCTAATGCAAAATCATCAGATGTATCAACCGAATTTCCAAATTGCTCTTTTAGATTACGCGAATATGCCTTTGAAATTTCCTCAATTGTGGTACTTTGAGCAATTTGTTTATGTACTTCAATTTCAAATAATGTAAAAAATGACTGTCTCATTATTGTTGCATACAAATCATCAATTTTTTCAGAAAGCATAATTTTTTTCTCATCTGCTGAAATTTTATCAGACAAATTATCATATAAAAGCAATTCAGAAAAAGTAGATGCAGTTTCTGCTAAAGGTAGTGGGGCATCAGACACTAGAATTGATTTATCTGAAGCTGCCATATTGTGTACTGCATGACCTAGCTCATGTGCAACTGTAAAAACATCCTTTGATTTCCCTGCAAAATTAACCAACACATATGGTGTAATTTTTGGTGCTAAAGTACTACAAAATGCACCATCCCGTTTTCCTTGTCTAATTGAGGAATCAACATGTTTCTCTATGAATACTTTTTTTGCAAAGGTAGATAGTTGCGGACTGAATTTTTCTAATGATTCAAAAACAAGCTTTACAGATTTGTCATATGGGTAGTTTTTTTCTTTAATTTTTGAAGTAGCTGGCGCATATAGATCATACCTTCGAAGTTTTTTTAATCCAAGCATTTTTGCCTTTTGTATAAAGAAATTCTGAAAAATAGGTGCATTTTTTTTACATACTGTCAAAAGAGAGTTTATTGTTTTGTCATCCACGTCGTTTGCAATATTGCGAATTGATATTGGAGAAGCAAACCCTCTGATTTCTATCCCTTCGTCCTTCCAGTTTAGAACTACATTTTGGTAAATTTCACCTAACACTCCTTTATTTTTTGAAAATTTAGATAGAAGTTCTTTGTATGCTTTCTCTCGTGTTTTTGATTTTGTACTTCTTACATATGTAGAGAGTTGTTCGCGCGTGAGCTTTCTTTTTTTACCTTCAATCTTTACAACATATTCAAAGGCGTTTGTTATTTTATCATAAAGCTTGATTAGTGCTGTACTTCCGGTGACATCAAGTGTATTAATTATTCTTTCTTCAGGTTCACTAAGGGAGTATTTTGCAACAAGTCGTTTGTATTTTAGATATCCTGAGAGTTCCCCAGAATCTTTGATTAGACGTTTTGCATTTTTTTCATCAATTCCTCTTTTCCACCACAAATCAAAAAACAATGTACGATTAGAAATCTCAGAACCAAGTTTTGTCATACGAGTAAGTAAAGAAGTTGCTTCATCTGATTGCGTATCTCCTGAATAAGTTAGAGACGCATATCCGCCAATTATACTCATTTTTTCATCAAGTTCCTCTAATTCATGTAAAATTTCAATAAATTTTTTAGATGATATTTTTGGATTTAGTTTTGATTTGATTTTTTCAAACTGTTTTGCTTTTCTTTCAACTAATTGAATTTGTTTTTCAAATGCATGACTTTTTGGGTTGGCTACTAACCCTTTGAGATTCCATGTTCCAAGTTCGTATTTGTTCATATCAGTTCAGATAACATGTCCTGGAAATATCAATAATATTCTTTGTGGATATAACACCATTTCCAAGGGTGATCTTGCACCGCAATCATCACAGGATGTCCTGTTTCTTCAAAATGCTTTGTTGCATGACGGCCAACTGAAGAATCACAACAGCCTACATGACCGCACGTTAAGCATTGTCGTATAGCTACCCATGGCATTTTTTCTTTTTCACACTCTTCACAACCTTTGGTCTTTGGAGTTACTCCCTCTTTTTTCTGATTAAAGTGCCCACATTCTTCTGGCATAAAATCATTTTAAAACTAACATCTTGTATACCTTTCATTTTGAAAATTGAATGGACCGGATGGGATTTGAACCCATGACCTTAGCGAGATTTTTACATCTTTACGCCGTGTGAGGGCGTCATCCTAGCCACTAGACAACCGGTCCAATGTTTTTACAATATAGGAACTTTTTGTATCTTTAGGTTTAAGATAAAATCTACTTCTTTATGCCAAGTGTTCTATTTTTCAATCTAAGGTAGCTATTATGACATTTTCTACATCTCGTAGCATCTATAGAATTTCTTGCACCACAATAAAAACAAATCTTCATGTGAAGACGTGCCTTTTGAGCTAGTTGTTTTTTTTCGGGGTCTGTAATTGGCATTTCCTGTTCTCCATTCACACTTACTTTTAATTTAATCGGATTTTTCGAACTTACCAGCTAATAGCATTGCAACTTCACCTGGTCTTTTAGCCACAGGAATGTTAGCCTTGTTGAACATGGATATCTTTGACTCTGCTGAGCCATAGTTTCCATAAACTATTGCTCCCGCATGACCCATTCTTTTTTCTTTTGGAGCAGCTCTACCTGCAATGTATGCCACAATTGGTTTTTTGAAATTACTGTCGATTATTCTTTGAGCTAAAACCTCTTCTGCATCTCCGCCAATTTCACCGACAACTACCATTCCTTTTAGATTTGGGGTATCTTTTACCATTTCAAATGCATCTATCAGCCTAGTGCCATTAATGGGGTCTCCACCAATTCCTAAAGTAATTGTTTGGCCAAAACCAGCTTCTGTTAGGTTGTTTGCAACTTCATACATCAAAGTGCCACTCTTTGAAAGAAGTGCAATGTCACCTGACTTGAAAGGACTCGCGGGCATTATTCCAATCTTGATTATTTCTGGAATCATTATTCCTGGCGTATTTGGACCAATAATTATTACATCATTTTTTTTAGCAAGATCAAGCATAATTAGAGAGTCTCTAACTGGAACATGTTCTGGAATTGCAACTAGAAGTTTAATTCCTGCTTCAATTGCTTCCTTAGCTGCACCCAAAAAAAACTTGGCAGGCACAAACAGAATGGAAATCTTAGAACCCGTTGCATCTACTGCTTCCTTTACTGAATTGTAAATTGGAATGTTTTCAAACTTCTGACCCCCTTTTCCTGGAGTAACACCTGCTACAATGTTTGTTCCATATTCTTGCATAAGTTTTGTATGAAGTGAACCAAACTTTCCAGTGATTCCTTGAACAATCACTGGTTTTTTGTTGTAATCCGCATCTCCTTCTTTTCCTTGTAACAATTCAAAAATATTAGCCACTCTTTCTAACCTCCATTACTGCAGCATTGATTGCTGCTTCAACAGAATCAAAAAGTTTTGTCTTAGTTTCTTTTAGCATCTCTTTTGATTTATCGGATTCAGCTCCCATCAATCTTGCAAAAACTGGTTTGTCAATTAGCTTTTCATCATAAGCTTTGATAAATGCAGATGCAACAGTTGTTGTTTTTACTATTCCTCCAAAGAGATTGACAAGAATTCCTTTTACTTTTTTTATTTTGCTAATTAATGTAAGCGCTTCATATACTGATTCAGGTGTTGCACCACCACCAACATCAAGAAAGCATGCAGCCTTTCCACCATTATCTGAAAGCATATCGAGAGTTGACATTACAAGACCCGCACCGTTTCCAATAACTGCAATGTTTCCATCAAGTTCAATTAATGTAAAGCCACTTTTTTCTGCCCTCTCTTCAAGCTCAGAGCGCTCTTGAAATTTTTCCAGCTCTGCATGTCTAAAGTTCGAGTTATCATCCGTGATGACTTTGCCATCTAAGGCAATCAACGACCCATCATTTAAGACAGCAACGGGATTAATCTCTGCAAGCTCTGCCTCTTTTTCTATTGTAAGCCTTGATAGTTTTTGCAACATGTCTACAAATTCAGTCACAGAATTTCCTTTAAGACCAATTTCTTTAGCCACTTCTTCTGCTACTTGTTTATCAACATCTCCTAATCCCACCTCACGTATTACTTGATTTTTTACGGATTCAATTTCAACTCCACCTTCTGAGGAAGCAATAATGGTGTAGCAACGTTTACCTCTATTCAAAAATAACGATAGATACAATTCCTTTTTGATTTCTGCCATCTTTTCAAGTAAAATGGCTCTGGTTTTTTCCCCTTTGACAGACATTTCTAAGATCTGTGGATATTTTAGATTAAATTCATCTTGATTGTGACACTTTTGTATGGCTCCAACCTTTCCTCTTCCACCAACAGGAACTTGTGATTTAATAACAAACGGAAATCCTAATTCTTCTGCGTCCTTTCGTCCTTGTTCAACATCTTTTGAGGTTAAGCCTTTTGGGATCTTTATCCCAAACTCAGAAAATAATTGCTTTGCTTGATACTCTAGTAGACGCATCAAAAAATTCCAAGTTTTGGTCCTTATATTCTGTTATGGTTATTTCAGATTCTCTTCAAGCAGATCAACGGTTTGTAAGAATAGATCCCGACTTTTTCTAAGCAGTCTATCTGGAAACTCACTTAGGGTAAAAACCAATTGCTGATGAAAACTGGGTGGGAGCACTCCACCTGATATTACCAGCTGCTCAATTACATAATCCTTTGTCAATGTACATACTATCTCCTCGTAAGAACTGTCTTCTTCTTCTAGTGTTTGGCGATAAAGTATTATTGGCGTGTTAGTTTTTGCAACGACCAGTGATCCCTTCTGAAGTAATTCTGATAAATGGTGTATCTGCCATGAGTCAAGGCTGATCTGCTTTACCAATACTACAATTACGCAATTTTCTTATTTATTATCCCTCATTCGCTAAAAGCTAACCAATTACTCTACTGAAATCCTTATCTTTTGACCATCAATATCGTCATCTTTGTACAATTTACAAGATTCCTTGAAATTTACCTCTTTTACCCTCACCAGGAATGCAAGTTCCTGTGCTTTTTGTGTGACCATCTCTAATGATTCTGGATCTAGATCAAGTATGGATGCCTTGTTCAAAATATCTGTAGGATTATACCCGCGCTCTTTTCTTAGGGTCTGGAGTCTTCGGGCAAGGTCTTTGATTAGACCTCTTGCCATCATTTCGGCATTTCTTTCTGTTGAAATAAACACCACACACGTATCTCTTTTAGCAACAGCAAATCCCTTTTTTGCTTCAAAATCAATTACAAAGTCATCCTTTTCTAAGGAAATTTTATTCCCCTCTATATCAAAGGTAAATTTTGACTCTTTTTGTAAACTAGAAACTATTTCAATGGGATTGGTTTCAGAGAATTTTTTCAATAATGCACCCATGAGTTGTTTTGCTTTGGGACCAATTTTTTTCCTATCTAATTCAATTTTTGGTAACCATGGAAGTTTAAGTTTCTCAATCTCAGTTATTTGCTTTAGGCCTTCAAAATTTTCAATCTCAAAGATAGTATATTTTTCTACATTTAGCTGAGATTTTAGTAGGTCTGAAAGTGATTCGAGTTTTGTTTTTTCACTTTTTTTAATACAAATGAGGGCTTCATTTAGTGGCCATCTTCTTTTGAGCTTCCCTTTCATTCTAGCTGCAGCAGAAACAGATACTACCTCTTTTAGTAAATCAAAAGACGCTTCAATGTTTTCTGAAATTAATGACTCTTGAACTTTTGGCCAGGAATCCAAAAGAATACTTTTCTTTTTTGCAAATGTAGTTTGATAAAGATATTCACTGGTGAAAGGACATAATGGGTGTAACAAAATATCTAGAGTTTTTAAAATTTCATGCAAAACAGCATAGATTGAAAACCTCCTATCTTTTTTTGACTCCTCTTCATCCCATAATTCTCCTCTAGTAATTGGAATGTAAATTTGGCTTAATGAATTTATGATAAAATCATCCAGCGCTCTTGCAGCTTCATGAAATTTACATTTATCATTTAGGTCATTAGAATCTTGTATCAATTTCTGTAGTTTTGATAATAACCAAATATCTGATGATTGCAACAAGTTTTTTGTTTGTGCCCATTGTATAGTCGTTTTAGATTCATCAAACTTATCGTATTCACTATTTTGTTTAAAATACAAGTGTAAATGGTAAAGTGTACTTAGCACTTGATATGGTCTTGACATTAATTCTTCTGTGCTAAAGTTAAGTGGCTCAATTGGACTTGATTTCCACATAAAGTAAAATCTGATCAAGTCAACTGGATATTTTGTTAAAAGTTCCTTTGCATCAATTACATTTCCTAAACTTTTACTCATTTTATTCCCATTCTTATCAAGAACGTGTCCTTGAAACAAAAATGACTTGTAAGGAGGAACAGGTCCATTGTTTAAAATTACATTTTCAATTAATAGTGTATAAGCCCATCCTCTTGTTTGATCTATTCCTTCTGTTAGAAATGGTGCTGGTATGCTGCTAGAATATTCTTCATTTGTTAATGAGGAATATGGAGCAGAACCACTGTTGTGCCAAGTGTCAAGAACGTATTCTTCTCTATGAGTGTTAACACTTCCACACTTTGCACATTTTACAAGAACATTATCAATCCACGGTCTATGTAATTCAAAATTTGGTCCATCTGGAAGTTTTGATGCTGCATCAACAATTTCTTTTCTTGAAAACAATAGGGTCTGTTTACCACAATCTTTGCAATCCCATATTGGAAGAGGGCATCCCCAAAACCTCTCTCGTGAAATACACCATGGATGTTTTTCTTTGATAATCCCTAAAAACCGATTCTTTGGTTGGTCAAAAAAATAGTTTACACTTTCAGCTGCATTTACTGCCTTGTCTTCTAGTCTGTCAAGCTTGTAAAACCAACCCTTTCTTGCAAGCCAGACTATTTTGTGCTGGGATCTCCAACATAATGGATACTTATGCTTAATTTTACCAATTTTTACTAGGGCATTTGCATCTCTAAGATCTTCTACAACTTTTTCATCAGCATCTCTAACGAATAGACCCTCGTATTTTCCAGCCTCTTTTTTAAATTTGACTTCATCATCAATTGGATTGAAAATTCTAACGCCTCTTTTGTTTGCAATTTTAATGTCTTCTTCTCCATTTGCAGGAGATAGATGAACCAACCCACTTCCCGTATTTGCATCTACAAATTCTTCAGCTACTGTAATGTGATAGTTTGATTCCTTAGCACATTCATCAAGTCCTGGAATTTGCCCCAATAGTGGGTGAATGTATCTCTTGCCTTCAAGATCTTTTCCTTTAACCGTTTTTTGTTTGGAATAATTTTCAACTTTAATCTCAATCATTAATTCTTCTAGTCTTTTTTCACCAACTATCCAAGTTTCATCGTTGACTTTGACAAAGACATAATTTTCTTCAGGATTAAGACCAACCATCGCATCAGTCACAAGAGTGAATGGCATTGTTGTCCATACAATTAAGAAAATATTTTCATCTTGTAGCTTTACCTTGTAGTAAAGGGATGGATCTTTTACCATATCATATCCTTGATTTACTTCTGCATGACTCAACGAAGTTTGGCAACTTGGGCAGTATGCAATTACTGTATAGTCTTCTTCTAAAATGCCATTTTCATGTGCTTTTCTAAGAAATTGCCACTCCCTTTCAATAAAATCATCTCTAAAAGTCCAATAGGCATCTTTTTGGTTAAATGACATTCCAAGAAGGTTATCAGCTTCAACCCATTTTGCATTATATTTTTGAACCAATTTTTTACATTCAGAAACTAACTTTTCAATTCCAATTGATTTTATGATTTCAGTTTTTCCACCTGATACGCCTAATTCTTTTTCAGCCTGAAGCTCAATAGGAAGTCCTTGTGTGTCCCACCCTGCATTGAATACGACCTTGTTTCCTTTTAATGTCATGTATCGATACCATAGATCCTTTATCACTCGGCCTCTAAGATGTCCTGCATGTGGAATTCCATTCATTGTTGGTGGCCCTTCAATGAACATAATTTTATGAATTTTTTCCGAAGATTCAAAGATCATTTTGTGTAAATCGATATTTGAGAGATAATCTTTGATTTCTTTTTCAATTTTTTTTGAGTCAAATTGTTTTTCTAACTGCATCTACCGTTTTGGTAGAACCCTGATATTATAAAGCTAGATTAGTTTTGAAATTTTCAATCTTTAGTAATTGCATTTTATCAAAACTAAATCTTGGATTATATAATAGACATAGAAACAAAAGTCATTGGTTAATGTTTTAATGGTAGGTTCTGGTGGCCGTGAACACTCTTTGGGTTGGAAGTTATCACAAAGTCCTAAAGTAGACATAGTATATTTTGCACCAGGAAATGGTGGAACCGAAAATAATATTCCTATAGAAGTTGATAAAATCGATGAGCTTGCCGAGTTTGCTCAAAAAAATAATTGTTATACTGTAGTTGGTCCAGAATCCCCACTTGCATTAGGCATTGTTGATTCTTTTGGGAAAAAAAATTTGAAGATATTTGGTCCTACCCAAAAAGCAGCACAGCTAGAATCAAGTAAGATTTGGGCAAAAAACTTTATGAAGCGAAATGATATCCCCACTGCATCATTTGAAATTTTTGATGACCCAGAAAAAGCAATCGAGTATGTAAAATCAATTAATCATCCAGTTGTGATAAAAGCTGATGGTCTTGCTGCAGGAAAAGGAGTAATTGTGTGCAACAGTACTGCAGAAGCTCTCTCTGCAGTCAATACAATACTAGTCAAGAAAACTTTTGGTGAAGCAGGAAATAGGATAATTATTGAAGAAAGGATTGACGGAGTTGAAGCTTCTTACATTTCCCTATCTGATGGAAACTTTGCAATTCCAATGGCAACAAGCCAAGACCACAAGAGAATCTACGACAACGATATGGGGCCCAACACAGGAGGAATGGGTGCGTATTCTCCTACTCCAATAATTAATGAATCTATGGCCAAAAAAATTCAGGAAAAAATCATTGATAAAACAATTGATTCTATGAAAAGTGAGGGTACTCCTTTTAAGGGATTTCTTTACGCTGGTGTGATGATAAAAGATGGCGAACCTTATGTCTTAGAATTTAATGTTCGTATGGGAGATCCAGAATGCCAACCAATCATAATGCGAATGGATTCTGATTTGTATGATTATTTAATGGCAAGTACTGAAGGAACACTTTCATCTTTACGACCAGTTGATTGGAAAAATCAAAGTGCAGTCTGTATTGTATTAGCTTCAAAAGGATATCCAGAAGCATATCCAAAAAATGAAGAAATTACTGGGCTTGATTTTTCCTCTGAGGGGGCATTTGTTTTTCATGCAGGAACCAAAAGAGAGAATGGTAAAGTATTGACAAACGGTGGTAGAGTTTTAGGAGTAACTGCACTTGGAAATTCATTGGAGCAGGCAATATCTGTTGCATACTCTGCTGCAAATAAGATAAACTGGCCAAACAAGTATTGCAGAACTGATATTGGAAAAAAAGGCCTATCTCATCTTTGACGTTTCAAAAGATTCGTCTTCTGTAACAACCCAATCAATTTTAATGTCTTTTTCAGAAAAGGGAATTGATTTTACGATTTGCTTAGAGTAAGTAAGGGATATTGTTTTTGTATTTGACTTTGAGAGGAATCTGTCATAGTACCCATATCCGTATCCCAACCTGATTCCATTTTTAGTAATTCCAACTGTAGGAACCAAAACAACATCAATATCTTCTACTATTGGACAGTTGTCTTTTGGTTCCATTATGCCAAATCCTCCTTTCTCTAAATCCCCCAAACCTCCAATCTTTCTAAAATTCAAATCATCTCCAACTACTTTTGGCAAACAAATCTCTTTACCATTGCCAAGCAGTTCTTGCATAATATCTTGAGTCATCACTTCACTTCCTATTGGAAAATAACACGCAATCTTTTTTGCATTTCTAAAAACTTCAATCTGTTTTAATCTATTGTGAATTTTTTGGCTTGCAAGTTTGATAAAATCATAGGATGTTAAATCTCTTCTTTCTAACAAAACCTTACGAAGGCTTGATTTTTCGGTACTAGTGTCCAAGACCCTTACTTAATGATGCAGCAGTTATAGTATTTTTAAGTAGCATGGCTACAGTCATGGGTCCAACTCCTCCAGGAACAGGCGTTACATACGAAGCTTTTTCAATGATTTTTTCATAATCAGCATCTCCAACTAATTTTCCATCGTGATGGGATATTGCAACGTCAATGACAATTGCATCTTTCTTTATCATTTCTGGAGTTAGAACAAATTTTGATCTGTCTCCAACAGCTGAAATGACAATGTCTGCGCTTTGACAAATTTCTTTAAGGTTTTTAGTCTTTGAATGACAGGTAATTACTGTAGCATTTTTTTCCAATAGCATATGATACAGAGGTTTTCCAATGAGATTGCTTCTGTTAATAATAACAACATTTTTTCCTGATAAATCAATATCATAATAATCAAACATTTCCATAATTCCAGATGGGGTGCAAGCTTTTAGAACTGCTTTTCCCATTGATAATAATCCTACATTGTGTGGTGTAAGTCCATCTACATCTTTAATAGGAAAAATTCGTGACGTTGTGGTAAACTCATCAAGATGTTCAGGCAGTGGTAACTGAACTAGTATCCCATGAACTGCACGGTCATTATTCAAGGAATCAATTAGATCATTCATTTCATCTTGAGAAATTGAGGCTGAAGGTTTGTGATCTTTAGTAAGTATTCCAACTTCTGCACAAGCTTTGTGTTTATTTTTTACATAAGTTGCAGAAGCTTGATTGTCTCCAACTAGTATTGTTGCTAGACAAGGTTCTACACCTTGTTTTTTTAGCTCATCGACTGCCTTTTTTACTCGTTCTTTAACCGATTTTGCAACTTCAAGCCCATCAATTTTTTTGCCAGTCAATATACTTGTGTCTTGATGTTGATATTTAATTCTAGGTCTAAATCTAAGAATATGAGTCAATCTTTAAAGATAAAGCATTAACAATATCGTTGATGAATTTAGAATTTGACACTAATGAATACCTTGATAAAATTAAAAAAAACAATGAAGAATATTTTCATACTTTTATTAACAGAGACAGTCTTGCCGCAGGAATTTTATTTTTAAAACCTGGAGGAGAAGATACACAAGAACCACATGATAGTGATGAAATTTACTATATTATCAGAGGCAACGGATATCTCAAAATTAACAAAAAAGACTATGCAGTTTCAGAAGGTAAGGTTTTTTTTGTTGCAAAAAACGTAGAGCATAACTTTTTTGGAAATACCAAAGATCTTATAGTGCTGTATTTTTTTGGTGGTCCAGATTCGTAGAAACAATTACTGATTTTTGTGAAGTTTTTTCTAATTAACTAATAACATGTTATGGACATAAAACGTTTTTACCTAATTTTATTGAATAAAGTATGATTGCCTCAGAATAGGTGAAAGTGGAATGGACTCACTTAACGAAGTCCAAACAAATGTTTCAACTGTATAGTTCCCAGCTTTTACGGGATTCCATGATTGTGATACTTCAAAATTTTGATTTGCAGACATTTGTCCTTCAATCCAGGATAATGATACAACAGCTCCTTCAGATTCTTTTATCTGTATTATGAAAACAAAATTCTGTTCGTAATTTTGGTTATTATGAACAGTTCCAGCAATTTGAAGTTGTTCATTCCTCGTAGGAGCGCTAATTAAATTTCCAGAACTATCGGCGATAAAACTATTCACTATTGAAATTCTCTCAATTGGTGGAATATTTGAAACAAATTTTGACTCACTTGAAATTTCTAAATTGTCTGATATACTATAAGGTGAAGGAAGTGTGTGGTCATCATATTTTGCTTGTAGTGAATCATCTGGCATTGCAAATAATCTATTGCCGCTAGAAGGTTGGCTTTGGGTAAATGAAATAGATGCTTCAAACAATCCTGAATTCTCAGATGTTTCTATAGCCTTAACAAGAATTCCTGCAGCATCAGAATCTGATGAAATATTCACTTCAATTTGATCAATTCCTTCTGGATTGAGATTCATGTCAAGATCTATTACTTGTATTATTGCTGTTTCATCTATTGAATAATCAGACTTCATGAATCTTATCTCTCCAACATTCCAACTAACTTTTACAGATTTAGTTAAGACTACTCCATCAGCAAACTCAAACGAAATTGTAATTCCTCCATCTCGTTGAGTTTCCAAAAAACCATTAGTTGGTCCGCTACCACTAGTCATAGGATTTGTATCTGGTCTACCATCTCCATCTACATCATGTAAAAACCCTGTAAGAGTCACTTCACCAGTAAATATCCCACTACTTGTTTCAGTTTCGGTTAATTTGTATGGCTCTAATGTAATATCAGCGGATGAAATTTTAATCAAATGTCCTTCTTGAGTTCCAATTGAATCAATACCATATTTGTTAGCATCCCAACTTGGCGCAACTATAGTTATACCAATCTTATCTGTCCATGTATACACCTCTTTATCGGTGAAAATAGGTGCATATGGGTTGTAATAATCTGGTAAATCCTCAGCGTATGCATTAAAAACCAATAATGGAGCAAGAATTAGTACAAGTTCTATCAAATTCATTCTTACATAGGAAAGTAGGCTGATTTATTCATTGAATTATATCCAGTATAATAGACTCAGGAACAAAACAAGAGTAATGTTTTATAATTATCCCAAAGGTTTTTGGCTGTGTTAGGAAAAATCAATAGTTTTTCTAGCGTTTTCATAGTGATTTTATTATCACTAACACTCTTTGTATCTACCCCTATTGTTAATGGGGATGCAGAAATAAAAGGACATTCTGCAACGATCGGACTAGACAAAAGCACATATCCAATTCCTGTCGAATCAAATGAACTCAAAATCAGCATTAGAATTTTTGATCCTGATTTTAACACCTCTCCAACTGGTATAGACCAAATTGCACAAGACATTTTTGGAGAATCTGGTGTAGGTCCTGTTAAGATTTCAATTATGAGAGGTGAGTCAGTTGTTTTAGGATATGCAGGAGGAAAATCATCTAATTCTGGACAACTTGATTCAGAACCTATTGCTGATTTGCCTTCAGAAAAATCTCAGATAAAACAATTTGGTCCAATCACAGAAACATCCCCCACATCTGGAATTTTCGAATTTGGTGTTTCGATAAAAAATACGGATGGTCCAGAAAGTTCTAAATGCCAAGTTTCAAGTGAAGCCCAAATTAGATTTGATGACTCTAGTGCATCTTCAAGACACTGTATATTACAAGGTGATGTTCTTTTAGTTGAATATACTGAACCAACCGATGCATCAGGCAACTCTAGAAAAGTTACCGCATCCGCAACATTTAGTGTTTTGAATTCACCTCCATCGCTTGGTTCAAGTTCAGAAAAAATCGCCACTTCAAAAACTGTACGAATTGGCCATCCTCTAACAATATTACTTTATGATTCAAATTTGAATTTAGATTCTGATAGAGCCGAATCCTATACTTTAGATCTAATCCAATTTGAATCAGAAAATATAAGAACAACATTGGGACCAACTGGCGGTGTTCAAAATGAGTTTAATCCACAACCCTCCGCACTAAGAGAAACAGGAGATAATACTGGAATTTTTTATACCGTAATAGAAATTCCAAGAACCGTTAATGGTCAAAGAATTGATGTAGATGAGAAAATAGAATTTGAATATACCCAAAGAGGACTGGGTGCCTTCTTAGTTGTATATCAAGATACATTTTCTCCTGATATGGTTAATATGCCAAAAAATTCTGTAAATCTTCCTCTTAATGAAGAAAACTTGCGTTCTAAACAACTTGTTGAGATTGTATGCAAAGAAGGTTTTGTGAAAATTTTCAAATATGATGGGTCTCCAGCATGCGTCAAACCTAAGACTGCAGAAAAGCTACTAGAAAGAGGTTGGGTTAGAGCCTAGTCTTTAATTATAGTGCGTCTACCTGAAATTCTAATCTTTTTTTCTGCAAATAATTTTACAGCTTTTGGATACATTTGATGTTCTTTTATTAGAATTTTCTTTGAAAGAGTTTCTTCTGTGTCATTATCATTTACCTTTACAACCGCCTGTAAAATTACTGGTCCAGTATCAACTCTTTCGTCAACAAAATGCACCGTACATCCTGAATATTTTGCTCCATACTTGACAGCTTGTTTCTGAGCATTCAATCCAGAAAAAGATGGTAACAGAGCAGGATGAATATTCATTATGTGATTCTTATATTTTCTAATAAACTGTGGACTAATTATTCTCATAAACCCTGCAAGACAAACTAGTCCATTTTTTGGTGTAACCCCATATTTTGAAAGAATAGATACAATCTTTTTGTCATACTCCCATCTATCTCCATTAAAGCCTGAGCTATCGACTACTTCAGTATTGACTCCAAGCCTTTGTGCAATTTTAAGGCCTTTTGCATCCGGTTTGTTAGATATTACTACTTTAGGTTTTATTGGAATTTTTTTCATTTTTATGGTCTTCAAAATGGCCTCCATATTACTCCCTCTTCCAGAAATCAAAATTGCAAGATTTTGCAAGTATAGTCAACACTTGTTTAATCCTGCAATTTATATCAAATCTAACTATCGTGTTTTTGTTTGCCACGAAGTATACGTATGACAAAAAATGGGATTGTATACCAACTAGATGGGATGCAGATCTATCTTGATCCGAAAAATGTGGCCTCTGAAGGAATAAATTTTATTTCTCATGCACATTCTGATCATCTCCCTTCCCAAAATGGAGGCATAATACTGTCATCAATGGAAACTAACGAAATTGCCAGTCTTCGTGGTTTTAGAATGGAAAATTTCGTTGATGCGATGGATGATTTTTCTTTAATTGACAGTGGACACATTTTGGGAGCAAAAGGCTTGTTGTTTGACGATGTATTTTACACTGGAGACATTTGCACCAGGGAAAGAGCTTTTCTAAAAGCGGCGGCAATTCCAAAATGTAAAACGCTAATCACAGAATGCACATTTGGACTTCCTGAATTTATTTTTCCTAAAATTGATGAAATCAAAATCACGGTAAACGAAATTATATCTGATCTCTATTCAAAAGGAAAGCCCGTAATTTTACTAGGATATCAGTTGGGCAAAGCTCAAACAATTTCTAGTATCTTTGGACATTGGAAACCCCTATACTATCACGATTCTGTAAAAAAAATGAATGACCTACACCGAAAGTTAGGTGTAACTCTCGAAGAAGGCATGGGTCACACTGAAGCTGAATCTGGTGGGTTCTTAGATAAAAAACCATGGGTTATGGTTGCCCCAATGATGTCCCAAAAAAATCAATTCATAAAACACATGAAGGAAAAATATGATGCAGTTACAATTGGATTTAGCGGCTGGGCTAAATCTTCGCGATTTTCATTTGGAAGACGGTCAGATTATTCTATTCCCCTCAGTGATCACTGTGATTTTAATGAACTTGTAGAACTAGTACATAAAACAGGAGCAGAAAAGGTGTATACAATTCATGGCTTTGTAGAAGAATTTGCATCCCACCTTAAAAAAATTGGTATTGATGCGCAACCGTTACGTGAGCAATCCCTTGATGACTATGTTTAACTCTGTCTTACTTTAACTACAATCTTTTCTTTAGGACGTAGTTCTTTGAATTGCACTCTACTTCCAAATTTTATTGCTATTAAGACAAAAATGAAAATGCCTCCAATAAATGCTCCAACTGCTAGGCTAAAGTAGTTTTCAGACCCAATCCTTACAATATAGTTAGGATCACCTAGTAGGAAAACTTCTGCAATTACCATTGATAAAATCATCTGCAATTGCGTAATAGGGAGAATGATCATTTCATCCTCTCCATTTTTTGATGAGATTGCCCCTCCATCATATGCCCAGAAACACTTTGTTTAGTTAATCAATAAGGACTCTGGAAATTTTATAAGTAAATTTGTTCCAAAGTGGAACTTAACGATTAGCTTAAGTATCTATTTTCCTATTCTACACTATGAATTCTGTGACCAATACCGCTTTTGTAGCTATTATAGCTCTAGGATTATTCTTATCTCCATCGATGTTAAGTGTAAATGCACAAGACATCATGTCTCCTCGCCAACAGATGGCATCTGGTGTTGCTGCAGATGATGTAGTGTGTAAATCCGGTTTGGTCTTGATGATTCGCTCAACAAACGGGGCTGCTACATGCGTTAAATCTTCCACTTCTATGAAATTATCTGATGCAGGTTGGGGATCCATCGTTCTTGATGATGAAGAAGATGAAACAATAGAAGACGAAACAATAGAAAACGAAACAATAGAAGATGAAACAACGGAAAACGCAACTAATGAGAAGATAATAGAACTATCTGAGGGATTATCGATGGGTGAAGAGCAAGGACTACCAGAAGAAACAATGGAAGAAGAATCATTTACAATTGGAGGTGTTGATCTATCTATGGCTGCACCAGTTGAAGGTGATGAAGATGCGCCTATAACAATTATTGAATTTGGAGATTATCAGTGTCCAAAATGTAAAGGCTGGTTCCAAAACGAAAAATCAAAAATCACTTCCAATTACATAACGAAAGGTATTGCAAAGCTTTACTTTTTAGATTCTGCATGGCTTGGTGATGATTCAATCGCTGCTGCTCAAGCAACATATTGTGCAGATGATCAAGGAAAATTTATCGAGTACCATTCTACTTTATACAATAACCAAGCGGGAATCCAGGATGGTTGGGCAAACATGGATGCACTAAAACAATTTGCAACAGACCTTGAACTTGATGCCGAAATGTTTAACGAATGTTTAGATTCTGGAATATATGCTGACAGGGTATCTCATAACACCGAGGTTGGCGCTTCACTTGGCGTAGTAGGAACCCCATATTTCTTCATAATTGGACCAGAGGGCGATATTAAAAAAATTGCTGGTCCACAACCATCAATTGTGTTTGATGCCGCCATAAATTCACTAAGCTAATAAATTTACATTTTTAACAGAAAAAGCTAGCTAAAATTAATAAATGATTTTTGGGTGCTTAAAAATAATGTTAATGGTATGCCCAATGTGTAAAAGAGGCAAAGACATCCCACTTGACTTTAAAACTGATAGGCCAAAAAGAGGTGTTAGGTGCGAACATTGCACTACCCAAATCACTTAATTGAACTTTAAAACTATTGTCGGAATCTAGAAATTCGTTTTATTAGATGTTTGATCAAAGTGATCATACGCAGACTTAATCGTAATAATTGTATATTATGTCAGGAACTAATCCACACGTTTCAAACCAGACACTCCTATGTTCTTTGAGGATAAGTCAGGAGAATAGGGCCTTTTTTCACCCTATTCTCAAAAAAATTCACATCTAAGAAAATACTGATTTTTAATTAATTGCTAAGGTGTCTCAATTGCACACAAATTACCTATTATCTCCAGTCATAAAATTAATTTAGAATTCATTCTACCAAAGAACGCGGACAGAATAAATCTCTGCCGTAGTTCTTGGTTGTTTTATTACAAATAAATTTGTCAGTTTTTGACTTTGGTTAATTTAATTTCTTATTTTTTATACTCATTGTTAATGGTTTTGAATTATTCCACAAGAGGTTGCAAAGTGTATGGATATTGTTTACCATTTCATTAGAATTAGTTGAGAATGCAAAGTCTGATTCCATGCCAGAATTTTCATTGTCCTTTGCTGTTGCATCTGACATGATCATTTGTTTATTTTTTCCAACTATCATTCTTCCTTTGGAGCGAACTTTACCGACTCTTGTCTCAGTTGCACCAAAACGTTTTACAAACGGTAATAAATTCTCATCATTTAACTCAGTTAGAAGTAAAACTTGTCCACCATTTTTTTCACAAATCTTAATTTTTTCGGGGATACTAGTATGATACATTCTTGAAATATCTTTAAGCGTGGTAACGATATAGACATCATCAGTAGAATTTTCTATTAACTTACTAATGTTCGAATAAATATTTGTTCTACCCTGAATAATATGAAATGTAGGCATGCTGTTTAAACGATTGCTAGGAATCATTTCCTTAATTTTTTTGACAACATCTTCTCTCGTATCTTTAAGTAATTTTAAATCGTCTTCTTTTCTCTGTAAAATCATCTTTAGAACCTCTTCTGGTTTAGTTGCTACACAAAGTTTTGGCTTTGAAAAAGTTGTTGATACTATGTTTTGATTTAGAAGCTTTTCAATTGTCCTATATGTTTTGGTGCGTTCAACATCAATTTCTTTTGCAAGTGCACTTGCTGAAATTGGGCCTATTCGTAGAAGGTTTAGGTAAACATGTGCCTCCATTTCCTCAAGACCCAATATTGAAGATAGTTGAGAACTGAGAGAATCAATATGTCTAATAGAATCTAACTCATTTTTTTCGTCGTGTTCTATCTTCAATTGATTTACATACATTCTTTGTTCCAACCAAGAACGTTTTGGTGGATCGCTGTTGCTTTCCTTTATCAATGGCTTGATTTCGGTATTTGCTTGCGTAATTGGTAAGATTGGGATTTTTCTTATAACGTTCACGTAGAAATTATCAGTGCGATCAAAACATTCCAAAAAAAATCTTCTTTAACACATGATATTTGATCGATTACCTTGGCCGGATTATTTTGTAAAGGACAAGATCTGCGTAAAAAGCACTAGTTATCTTTAAATGACATCAGATTTTCTCGATTGTTTTCAGATTTGTCTAATTTGATGCTTCGTGTGCACAAGCATCAGAACAAAAATCACTTCGCATATTCTCAAATTCTCTACCACAATGTATGCATTCTCTAAGCGATCGCATAGTTCTCTAAAAATATACGTTAAAGTATCATATATCCCCGATCCAAAAAGGAAATATAATGCCTAACGATCGCAATGAATTCAAACTACCCAAAATAATCATGCTTAGCAGGATAAGACTGGGTAAATCTAGAAAAATCGCTTTTTAAATTATTTTCGCATTAATTCAATTTTCTAAGATTCCGATTATATGTAACTCCGAATCGATGAGCCTCATCTCTTGCATGTTGTAAAATTTTTAATGCCGAGCTACTTCGTGGAATAATTATTGGATTTTTTCTTTTGGGTACAAACACTTCTTCGTTTTGTTTTGCCAACGATGCACATTGAACTTTAACACTAATGCTTTGCAATGATCTTTCTGCAGCATTTAGCTGGCCTTTTCCACCATCAATTAAAACTAGATTGGGTAATTCCGAGTTTTCTTCTAACAATCTATAATATCTCCTCTTTACAATTTCAGCAATCATAGCATAATCATCCCTGCCCGAAACTGTTTTAATTTTAAATTTTCTATACCCAGATTTGTCTGGTTTTCCATCAACAAACCTAGACATTGATCCTACTGCATACTGTGCACCATGATTTGAGATATCAAAACATTCTATTATTTTTGGAGCATTTTCCAGCTCTAAGCGTTCTTGAAGTTCATAAATTCCTGGTTCAATTCCCTTGGATTGAATTAGATTGATATTTTTCATTACTAGGCTAATCATCTCTTTTCGTTTTCCTTTTTTTGGAACGAGAATCTTTACTTCAAATCCAGCTTTTTCAGAAAGCGCATTTTCTAAAACTTGCTTGTTTTCAGGCATGTTACTTACGATAATATTTTTTGGAATTGGGCTAGTTGTGTAATATTGATAAAGAAAATTCCCAAAGGTGTTGTCGCCTATAAGATCAAATGAGAATCGGTTGCTATCTCGAATAACTCCGTGAGTTTGTCTGAGTGACATTACAAGTGCAGTATGTTCTTCTATCTTAACTCCAAAGTAATCTTCATCTGGTGCATTTTCTACATATTCCATTTTTTGTCTAGTTTGCAAACTTCCTAGCCTGTGTAGTGTATCTCTAATTTCCTTTGCACGTTCAAAATCAAGTGAATCAGAAGCTTGTTTCATATCATTTTGTAATTTTTGTGCAAACTCTTGTAACTGCTTTTTGCCTTTTAAAATTAATTCTAAATCAGATACATGATCAGAATATTTTTTTTGAGCATATTTGAACTCACAAGGTGCCTCGCAATTTCCCAAATGATATTCAAGACATGCCTTTTTTGGAAGTGTTTTACAAATTCTAATCTTGAATGCTTTACGAAGAGTTCCAATTGTTAATAGCTTTGAGCTACCTGAAGTAAATGGACCAAAGACCTTGCCTGATCCTAAAAATTTTCCAGATCTCATTCGTCTTGCAACTAAAAGTCTAGGATATTTTTCATCTGTTAAACGCAGATATGTGTAACGTTGCTGATCTTTAAGCTCTATGTTGTAGGTTGGTCTATATCTTTTAATCATGTTTGATTCTAGAATATAGGCTTCCCCTTCGTTATCAGTTAGAACAAATTCAATGTCGCAAATTTTCTCAACTAGTTTTTGTGTTTTGTAGTTTTGATTTTGTAAAAAATATGACTTTACACGATTTTTTAGATTCTTTGCTTTTCCAATGTAGATTATGTTATAGTTTGCATCTTTCATTAAGTATATTCCTGGATGTTTTGGAATGTTTATGCTGGAAATATCAAAGGTCATCTTTGCATGAATTTTTTAAGGAATTTTCCTGTATGGGTACTCGTTTCTGCTATCTGTGTGGGTGTGCCTGTAGCCATGATCTGACCTCCATGATTGCCTCCTTCTGGACCAAGATCAATTATCCAATCCGAATTTTTTATGACATCCATATTGTGTTCAATTACAATTACTGTATTGCCAAGATTAACTAGGCGATTCAAAACATCAAGAAGTTTTTGTACATCAGCAAAATGAAGTCCAGTTGTTGGCTCATCTAAGATGTAAAGCGTGTTTCCTGTAGTTCTTTTTGATAGCTCAGAAGCCAGCTTTACGCGTTGCGCTTCTCCACCTGATAAGGTAGGCGATGACTGACCTAGCTTAATGTATCCTAAACCTACGTCATAAATTGTTTGAAGTTTTCGTTTAATTGCAGGAATATTTTCAAAAAACTTTAGCGCCTCAAATACTGTCATATCAAGTATTTCTGCAATGTTTTTGCCCTTGTAATGAATAGATAGTGTTTCGGAGTTGTAGCGTTTTCCTTTACACTCATCACACTTTACAAAAACATCTGAGAGAAACTGCATCTCTATTTGTTTTACACCATCTCCTTCACAGGCAAAGCATCTTCCATCTGGAACATTAAACGAAAATTGACCTGGGGCATATCCTCGCTCTTTTGATATCTCTGTGTTTGAATAAAGATCACGAATTGCTGTAAATGCTCCAATGTAAGTAGCTGGATTTGATCTTGGAGTCCTTCCAATAGGTGCCTGATCAATTGCTATTACATTGTCTATTTTGTCTAATCCGATTAGCTCTTTATGTTCTCCAGCGCGTTTAGTAGTTTTGAAAAAATTAGATTCAAGTGCTTTTAGCAGTGTTTCATTAATCAAAGTTGATTTTCCAGAGCCTGAAACTCCAGTTACTGAAATAAATTTTCCTAAAGGAAATTCTGCAGTTATATTTTTAAGATTATTTTCTTTTGCACCTTTGAGAATTAGTTTACCTTTGTCTTCTCGTTTTTTGTCTTTAAGCTTAATGAGGGATTTATCCTTAAGATAATCACCTGTAATTGATTTGTGACCATTGAGGATCTGATCCACTGTTCCTTCAAATACCACATTTCCTCCATTTACTCCTGCACCAGGTCCTAGGTCAAGTATCCAATCCGAATTTCGTATAACTTCTTCGTCATGCTCTACTACAATGACTGTATTTCCCAGATCTCGCAGCTTTGTTAGCGTTTTTATTAATCGTGCATTATCCCTTTGGTGTAAGCCAATTGTCGGTTCATCTAAAACATACAAAACACCTGTCAGGTTTGAGCCAATCTGAGTTGCGAGTCTTATTCTTTGTGACTCTCCACCAGAAAGAGTTGCACTTGATCTGTTCAGCGTAAGATATGTCAAGCCAACATTTTTTAGAAACTCCAAGCGCTCTTTGATCTCTTTTAACACATCACGTGCAATGTAAGCTTCAGTTTCAGTCAGCTTGAGATTTTGGAAAAAGTCATAACAATTATCAATTGATAAATCACACACATCCATTATCCCTCTATCGTTTACTTTTACTGACAAGGCTTCTGGTTTTAGCTTCTTTCCATGACATGAATTACATGGTATATCTAGCATGAATTGTTTAAGCCATTCTCGTTTTGACTCAGATTCAGTTTCCATAAAGATACGATGTAAATTTGCTAGTACTCCTTCAAAACTATCAGAATACTCCCAATAGGAATCACTTGATTTTGATTCATATTTGTAATTGATCTTTTTATCAGTGCCATACAAAATTGCCTCAAGCTGTTTTGGTTGTAGCTTATTAATTGGAGTCATCAAATCAAATCCAAATTTTTTCCCAACTGCTCTGAGTTCTTGACGACGAAATGATGAGGCTCTGCCACTCCAGGGAACGATTGCTCCATCTAAAAGAGATTTTGTTTTATCAGGAATTACTAGATCTGGTTCAAACTCCATTTTAACTCCAAGCCCATTGCAGGCCTTGCATGAGCCAAAAGGTGAATTAAATGAAAAAGTACGTGGTTCTAGCTCACCAATTGTCACACCACAATGTGGACAAGCATTATTTTGTGAAAATATTTTATTTTCCTTTTCTGATGCAATCATTACTTCGCCTTTAGAAGCCTTGATTGCGTTTTGAATTGCCTCAAAGAGTCTGCTTTTTTCTGTTTTTGATGTAGTGATTCTGTCTACTACAATTTCTATCCAATGCCATTTTTGTTTATCCAGTGGTGGAATCTCCTCATCAAGGGAAATGACTTCACTATCTAGACGAATTCGAGAATAGCCGTCTTTTTTTATCTGCTCAAATAGCTTCTCATAAGTTCCTTTTTTTCGCTGAATGATAGGCGCCAAAACTAGAATTTTTTTACCATCAAAGTCTTTTAGAACAGAATCACATATGGTTTCTACTGATTGGTTTGAGATTTTTCTACTACAGTTTGGGCAGTGTGGGATGCCTATTCGTGCATATAGCAACCTAAGATAATCGTAGATTTCAGTTGTAGTGCCTACAGTTGAGCGTGGGTTTTTGCTAGTTGTTTTTTGCTGAATTGAGATGGCAGGTGAGAGTCCTTCAATTGAATCAACATCAGGTTTATCCATCATCTCAAGAAACTGTCTGGCATAAGCTGAAAGTGACTCTACATATCTACGCTGACCTTCAGCATAAATCGTATCAAACGCAAGTGTTGATTTGCCAGACCCTGATAATCCAGATATTACTACAAGATTATTTTTTGGAATATCTACATCAATATTTTTTAAATTATGATGTCGTGCTCCACGAATCTTTAACATATTATTTGTCATTTTTCTTTTCAATTTCCTTTTGAATTCTTTTTAATCGTTCTCGACACTCTATAGCTCGCTCAAAGTCAAGATCCTCTGCATATTTTTTCATAGAGGCTTCAATATCAATTGCGTCTCGTGTCAAATCACTAGTTGATTTGTGTTTAATGTCATCTAGTGTAGCTTCTTGAACAGGAATGGACTTTATGATTGTTTTTGGCGTAATGCCTAATTTCTTGTTATATTCTAGCTGTTTTGCTCGACGGCGTTCGGTTTCAGACATTGCAGCGTTCATTGATTTGGTAATAGAATCTGCATACATGATTACTGCCCCATCAATGTTTCTTGCAGCCCTGCCAAATGTTTGAATCAAGCTTGTATTATTTCGCAAAAATCCTTCCTTGTCTGCATCAAGTATTGCAACAAGGGATACTTCTGGAATATCAAGGCCCTCTCGTAAAAGATTGATTCCTACAAGTACATCAAACTCCCCTAGTCTTAACTGCCGAATAAGCTCTGTTCTCTGCAGACCTTCAATTTCAGAGTGCATATAACGTACCTTGACATCTTTTTTTGAAAGATATTCTGCCAAGTCTTCTGCCATCCTTTTTGTTAATGTAGTAACCAAAATCCTCTGGTCTTTTTTTGCTCTTTTTTTAATTTCTTCAATTAGATCATCCATCTGGTTTTTGGTAGTTCTAACTTCAACGCTAGGGTCTATCAGTCCAGTTGGCCTAACTACTTGTTCAACAATCTGAAATGATTTTTCTTTTTCATAATCAGATGGTGTGGCAGATGCAAAGATTGTGTTTTTGATATATTTTTCAAATTCTTCAAATTTGAGTGGACGGTTATCAAAAGCACTTGGGAGCCTAAAGCCGTAAGTAACAAGCTCATTTTTCCTTGAATGATCCCCCTTGTACATTCCATGTAATTGAGGTAAAGTAACGTGTGATTCGTCAATTACAAGCAGATAATCATCTCCAAAAAAGTCAAGAAGGCAAAATGCCTGTTCTCCAGGTTTTCTGCCATCAAAGTGCCGTGAATAGTTTTCAATTCCTGAACAATATCCTAACTCTTCTATCATCTCCAAATCATATTTTGTTCTCATCTCTAATCTTTGTCGTTCTAGCTCATGGAGTTCTGGCAATCTTTGTTTTAGCTCAGTCTTGATTGACTTAACTGCCCTTTCTCTAACATCTTTTGCAATAAGATAATGTTTAGCAGGAAAAATTTTGATTGAAGACACTCTACGTTTTTCTTTGAGTGACACATGGTCTAACAGAGTAATCTTTTCAACTTCATCCCCAAATAACGAAATTCTAACTACATCTTCTGAATACGCTGGAATGATATCTAGAGTGTCCCCTTTGACACGAAAATTTCCTGGAGACAGTTCTACATCATTTCGTTCATATCTTGCATTGAGTAGTTTTTTAATAATTGCAGAACGATTAATTTCATCTTTATCTGATATAGTAATTGACATATCCTCCCAGTCTCTGGGATTGCCAAGTGAGTAAATACAAGACACTGTTGCTACAATAATTGTAGGCTCTCCAGATAGAAGCATTGCAGTTGCTTCTAGCCTCAATTTTTCAATCTTTTCATTTATCTGAGTATCTTTTTCGATGTATGTATCTGTCTGGGGAAGATAGCTTTCTGGTTGATAATAGTCATAATATGACACAAAATATCCGACATTATTTTTTGGGAAAAACTGCTTTAGCTCAGAGTATAGCTGGGCGGCAAGTGTTTTGTTATGTGATATAACGAGTGTATTTTTGCCTGTTTGCTGAATTACATTTGCAATTGTGAATGTTTTTCCACTACCCGTTACACCAAGTAAGGTTTGAATTTTGTTTTTTCTAACTCCTTTAACTAGTTGCTCTATTGCCTGAGGTTGGTCGCCAGTAGGAGAATAATCTGATACTAGTTGAAAGCCTTGGATTTGTTGCACTGATTTAATCGTTAAAAACTGAACTTATAGCTAACGATTGTTGATTAAAAAACCCCACTCAAGAACTATTTTCATAGGGATTATCATAATACGGCTTTAAAAATTCATCAAGTTTGTTGAAAGTGTCCTTATTTATCTCTCCATCTTCATACATTTTTGATATCATTGCAACTAATTTGATGATCAGCTCATTCTGCAGGTCTAATTTTGCTTTTAATTCATTTATGCCTTCTAAAATTTTTATCTCAGCCTTCTTTTTTTCTGGTTCCGGTATACCAAGAAAACCTTCTTTAAGTAATTTTTTCCAATCTACATCTCCCGTTCTATTTACTAAAGGCATATTCGTCATCATACATAACAGACACATATACAAAAATGATAGTGCAAGAATGACTATTCAATAGTATTTTAAAGCAATGGTAATTTACCAGACAGGCTCATCAGTCATTTCAAGACCTTTCTCTGTAATTGTAAACCCCATAATTTTTAGAGTTTCTTTTGCAGAAGATGAATTTCTCTCAAGAATTTTTTCTGCAAGCTCTCTTCTGGCACCTGTTTGCAAATTCTGACCAATCTTGTATTTTCCACGAATCATATCTGGTGTGACTTTGATTATGGCTACCTCATCTAAAACCTGCATTTCTGGAGAAATTGGCTCGTATCTGCCTTCAGGCTGATACTTTTTCATGAGGCCGTTAAGAGCATTCGTTTTTTCTTGCTTATCATTTACAATCTTGCCTTTTCCTTTGATTACAACAGAAATGTAAAGAGTATCTGCAAGGGAAGCATCTTTTGGGTCCTCAAAATATGAGGGTAAAAATTCAAGCTCTCTGTCTACCTCAAAGCCAACCTTTTCATTACGAGTAACATTTTCTAGTTTTTCACCCTTTGTGTGAGAATGCATGTAGATTGCATCATTAAGAAATACAAAATTCATTGGGATAATCTGAGGATAGCCATTTTGATCAATGGTTGCTATTCTACCAACATGCTCTTTATCAAGAAACTCTTTGATTTTTTCTTTTGATTTAATCTCTAGTCGTCCTAAAAGTTGCATAGTTAGACGTTATTTTGTATTTACAGGCCGCCTAAGAAGGTTGCCGAAGTTTCATCTTTTTGTTTAAGGTGTGGCATTACATCTGATGCAAATTTATCTATACTGCCAAAGTAGTTTTTGCCCCAGAATCTAATTACAAAATGATTTACACCAGCCTTTATGAATCTCTCAAAGGTTGGAATTACATCCTCAGGTGTACCAACTGCAGTTGAAGAGCGCGCAACTGATTCCGGAATTTTAGTTGCAGCATCTCGCATCTTAACTATCCAATCCTGATTTGACATTGAATACTCTGTAAAGTATTTTCTAAAATCAAAACCTTCAATCTCTTTGAGGCCATGAACTCTCAATACTTCTGGTTTGAACAAGCTTACTTTGACAGCTTCTTTCATTTTGGCCCAAGACGCTTCTGCGTCTTCAGAAAAGTATACATCAATATCCAACGCAAATTGAAAATTATCAATTTCAACGTCTGTTCTTCCATTTTCATCCATCGATTTTTTAATCTGTGCTGCATGATCTTCAAATAATTCTGGGGTATATCCTATTGGAAGCCAACCGTCTCCATATTTTCCTGTAAGCATCAAAGTACGTGTGCCGCCAGATGCCATGTATGTTGGAGGATGTGGTTTTCTAATTGGCGGTGCTTGAAGGCATGCTCCTTCTAGTTTGTAATACTTGCCTTCATAATTTACTGTATGGTCAGGACTTGAACTATACAATTTTTTAATCACTTGTATTTGTTCTTCCCATTTAGAAACTGGATTTTCAAATGGAATACAAAATTCTTTTAGATTTTGTGCCTCGCCTGCGCCTATCCCTAAACACGCTCTACCATTTGAGACTCTATCTAGCGTAATTGCTGCTAGAGCAATATTTGATGGATGACGTCTAATTGCATCAGTAACACAGGTTCCTAATTCAACTTTATGAGTAACTGATGCAATGGCAGATAACATAACCCAAGGATCCAAAACAATTGCTTTTTTCCATTGAGGAACATTTGTGTGGTCCATATACCAAACTGAATCATATCCAGTCTTGTCAGCCAAAATACATGCAGTTATGATTTGATCCTCAGTGTATCCTGCTCGTGCCACATTTAGACCATTTTGAATTCCAAACTTTATTCTGCCCAACTTGAATCCTTTATGACAATATGGTATAGATCTAAGCTAATTAAGTTTAGATCATTTGATGAAATTCGTACATTTTCAAAATAGGCTAAAAAAAGTAAAAAATTTTAGAATTTTTTTATAAATTGCCTGCCTTGATATCTTCTAGGCATTTTATTACATCTTCTTTTTTGATTGGAATAGGATTTGGATCAAGATGCCCTTTGTCAGTCATTACTGTATCGGCAGCTTCAGAAACATCTGCTTTTAGTTTAAGCTTTTCAAATCCAAGCTTTTCCATGGCCTCTTTGAATCTTCCATAGAATATTGATTTATTGAATTTGTGTGCAACTGTTGTGCACGATGAAAGAGAATAACCATGTGGAACTCCCTCATTTGAGAATACATATGACAATGCATGGCCAAGTGTTGTAGAACAGTTTCCAAAGCCCATGCCAGATAACATAGAGCCATAAGGATAGTTTTCAGGCTTGTCATTTATTATTGCGTCATATAGCACATCAAATGCTTGTTTGCACAAAGTTCTTGTCAAATCATTTCCAAGTTTACTATCATATCCTTCTGTAGCTTGTGCACAAGCATCACAAACAGAGTTATTGATTATCTGCTTAGGTGTGCCATCCATAAAATACGAGTCAACTACTGCCATATCAGCTAAGAATCGGTTTTCATGCAATAATTTCTTTTTTCCATCAAACTTTAGTACACAATAGGTTGTCATTTCTGCCCCCGTGCCAAATGTAGTTGGAATAAGAATTTTTTCTACACCAAAATCTTGTGCTGCATACTTTACAACATCCATCGAGCTTCCCCCTCCCAAACCAATTAGTGCAGATGGTTTTTTGTCTTTAAAGTCGGAAATTAATGACTTTACGTCATCTATTGATGGTTCTGGTGTAACTTTGTCAAATACCATATAATCCTGTATGCCCATTTTATCAAGCCATTTTCCAGAAAGATCTGGTGGTGCGGTAGTTACAACTAGAGCATTTTTTGGATATTCAGTTTCAGAAAGTGCATTTTTTCCAAAATTGATAACTTTTGGAATTCTTACTGTATGCATATAGAATTTGAAACTTTGAGTATTATTATATCTTACAAATCTTTCATAGAAATTGAAAATGATTATTCAGAATTATTCGGATTTAGCTAAAGATCGAGGAAAAATTAATGCCCTCAAAATACTTACAGCTGGACTTGAATCTGCAATGCCTCAAAAACAATTACAAAAAATTATTAATTCAAAACAAATACGATGTGGCAAAAAAACAATCAATCTAACAAATTACGATTCAATCTATTTGGTGGCATTTGGAAAAGCAGCAGATTCAATGGCTAACGCAGTTAGCGCAATTATAAATATCAAAAAGGGTATAGTTGTTATTCCAAAAGGCCTAATGCCTGAAATTAAAAATCATAGATTTCAAATCTTTCAAGCTGGTCATCCTACTCCAGATAAAACTAGTGTTCGTGCAGCAAGAAGCATTCTAAAATTTTTACACCAAAGAAACAAGGACGAACTTGTAATTTTTCTAGTATCTGGTGGTTCATCTGCATTATTGGCATTGCCAGATGGAATAACTCTCAATGATAAAATCAGGGTTACAAAAGAATTACTTGTATCAGGAGCCACCATTCAAGAACTCAATTGTGTTCGCAAGCATTTATCCAAAATTAAGGGAGGCAGGCTAATTGAAGGAATGAAATGTGATGCTGTTTCTCTAGTAATATCAGATGTTATGGGAGATGATCTTTCCTCAATTGCTTCAGGGACCACATATTTTGATAAAACAAAATTTGCCGATGCATTAAAAATTTTAAAAAAATATCGATTAGAAAACAAAATCCCTAACTCTGTAATACGGCGATTAAGACTAGGTGCATCAGATAAAATCCCAGAAACTCCAAAAAAATCAAAAATACCTCATCATATTGTCTTAACAAACCGTGACTGTCTTCAAGCAATGCAGAAAAAATCAAAACAATTGGGAGTATCTTTTAAAACCATCAGTATTTCTGGAGACATTGCAAAAGCAACATCAAAACTTGTTTCACTCATTCCAAAGAAAAAAAATTCTTGTATTATTTTTGGTGGAGAAACTACAGTAAAAGTAAAAGGAAGCGGTAAAGGGGGAAGAAATCAAGAGCTGGTGTTACGTATCTTAGAAAAAATTCAAAAAACTAAACAGGATGTAACTATTGCATCATTAGGAACTGATGGAATTGATGGTAACACAAAGTATGCGGGAGCTATTACAAAAAATATTCTAATCCATCAAAAAGAAATAAAATCATATTTGACTGCAAATGATTCTAACTCCTTTTTTAAAAAGTACGGTGGATTAATAAAAACAGGTTACACTCACACAAATCTAATGGATATTGGTCTAATTCTTACTAACCTAAAGTAATTTAGACGCCAAATTTTCTTTTGGATCTATTAGATGATATCTAATGTTTAGTTTTCGTTGTTCAATTAATTGATTGAGGAACCAAGTTCTATTTTCAATAAATATATCCGACGTCTCAGTATTACCTTTTAGATGATCATACATTGATTTTGAATCAAGCATAACATTTACTGTATCTTCATTTTTTATTATGAATCTCCCAATACCCCAGAATATTCCAACATGTAATGTGATATACTTTGATTGTTCATCTGTCACTTTATCCAAGTATCTGTCTGCATGATCTCTTTCTTGTTCATCTGTAGATTCTCCTGACTGAATAATCCATGAAATTCTTTTTTGATTTCCATCAGAAAATAAATTGTGTTCCATATGTCAATCAAAAAGGCGTCAATTGTCTATATATTTTGAATTCTCAACTTATGATCTTAAATTGAAAGCCTCCAATGATGCTTGAATCACATTCCTTCTTCACTAAGATGGTTGATGAGCTAGTCGAGTTCTCTGAATATGATCCAGAACTTGCTGACGGTATCAAATGGTTAGATGAGCAAGCACAAAAGAAGGGTGTTTCGTTTTACGATATGGTTTTTGAAGTGTTATACAAACATGATGTAACCTCCAAAGCTAAACAGTGGCTAAATTCTAGAAATTAGTTAGTTTGTTTTGTTTCAGACCTTAAATCAAGAGGCATATACTCACAACCTTGAGGCCCACAATATTTTCCAACATAGACTGCTTGTGGTCTATACAATGCAGGCTTTGGTGCAGCCTCTGCAAATTTTTCTTCGATTATATGTGCTGCCCACCCCGCAACTCTTGATATTGCAAAAATTGGTGTATTAAGATCCATTGGAATCTTTAGCATATAATATACTGAAGCGCTATAGAGGTCAACGTTTGGATAAATGTCTACACCTTTTCTTTTTTTTATCTCCTCCACCGTTATTTGTTCTACTTTTTGTGTAATGTTAAACCAAGGTTCATTCGTTTTTTCGGCTAGTTTTTTTGATAATTCTTTTAGAACAAGTGCTCTTGGGTCATAAGTTTTGTATACTGCATGCCCCATTCCCATTATTCTTTCTCCTTTGTCCATTTTTTCTTTAATCCAAGATTCCACTCTGTCTTCTGTTTTAATATCAAGTAACATTCTCATTACCTCATAATTTGCACCTCCATGAAGCTCTCCACTAAGGGCACCTATTGCCGCACTTACTGCTGAATACATATGAGCTCGTGTTGATGCAACTTGCCTTGCAGCAAATGTTGATGCATTAAATGTATGATCTGCATGTAAAATCAAACAAATATCAAAAATTTTTTCTATTTCAGCATCTGGTATTTCGTTATTTAGCATGTAAAGGAAATTAGCTGCATGACTAAGGTTAGGGTTAGGATCTACTATCCCTTTTCCATTTCTAACCCTCTGCCAACTAGCTACGATAGTTGGAAGTTTAGCAATAAGACTAGCGGCTCTTTCATAACTTGATTCTTTATCTGAAAACTCTTCATCATAATAACCTGCTAGTGCAGCTACAAACGCCTGTAGCATATCCATCGGATCTGCGTCCTTTCGCCAATTCCCCATGTTAATCTGCATTTGTTTTGGAATAAATCGAGCCCCCTTTAATTTAGAAACAAAATCCTCGTATTCAAATTTGGAAGGAAGATCATCATGAAGTAAAAGATAACAAACTTCCTCAAAATTGGATTTTTTTGTAAGGTCTAAAATGTCATAGCCACGATAAATCAGTTTTCCTCTTTCCCCATCAATGTTGGAAATTCGTGTATCTGCTACAGGAATGTCTCGTAGACCAATATTTTTGGTATCCATATAATTAATTCCTAAAAAGTCTTTTTAACTCTTTAACCTCATTTGTCTCTAGAATCATCACTCTTGTTTTTTTCAATTTAGCAATTAGTCTAATCTATCAAATCTTTGTCATATAGAGTAATTTTTAATTAATAATTAATGTCCGAAGTTGAGCGTGAATATATCAAGAGTGTTGATGATACAATCCTTAAGGCATCAGGAAAAACACTCAAGAAACTACAGGAATTAGACATTCAAACCCAACTTCATTCAAATACGTTTTATGATGTATATGCAACCCACAAAGAACATAAAAAAGAAAACGCTCCTTCTACTACCCACACTCCTCGTAAAAATAAATAAAAATGAAATTTCTTGGTTTAAATGAGGGCCAGTAAATGATTCGACCGTATGGTATCTAAAAAACCTAAAGTAAAAACACAACGAACTAAAGTTGTCTGCTTATCTCATAAGGAAGATGCCGATGGAATAAGCTCTGCTGCATTAATCAGGGAGGCTTTTGGGGGTGATACCATTCTTGAAGACTATCCAGGTTTGATGGATGCCTTAGAGAAGATAAAAAATGATGAAAAAATAAAACAACTGTTTATTTGTGATCTTGGTTTAAGTAATAAAAACCAGGATGAATTTGTACAAGTTCTAAGCGAACTGAGAAAAAACAAAGTCTCAATTACATATATTGATCATCATGACTTGGATGCCAAAATTATAAAACAACTCGAAAAACTCAAAGTGAAACTAATTCATGACATTAACGAATGTACAACCGTTCAAGTTTATAATGCATATAAATCAAAACTATCCGAGCATGCATCATTTGTGGCAGCATGTGCTGCTATTACAGATTACATGGAAGATAGGCCACTAGGTGCTAAACTTTTACAAATTTACGACAGACAATTTGCTTTAATTAATGCCACAGTTTTGACGTTTAACATCGTAGGACATCAAAAGGATCCTGATTATCTCTTATATCTTGTAGAAGAGATATCTGAATCAAAATACCCGCATGAAATTCCAAACACCTTTGAATTTGCTCAAATTCAAGTCGAAAAGCTTGCTTCTATGGTAGGTAAAGTAAAAAAATCAATGAAAATGATGAAGAATTTAGCGTACATGGAGGTTCTAGATGCTGGGGCAAGTGGTGCAGTAAATTTTGTCTTGGGTCTTTCGGGAAAAGATGTTGGAGTAGCCTACAAAGAACGTGTTGACCATGGAATATACGCTGTCTCAGTAAGAGGCTCAAAAGCATGTAAGATTCATCTTGGAAGAATTGTTAATCCCCTAGCAACTAAACTTGGGGGATCGGGAGGAGGCCATGACCGAGCATGTGGTGCTGTAATTCCAAAGCCCAAGATCAAACAATTTCTAAAAGAGTTTAATGCAACAATTTCATAATATCAAATTTGCAATTTAGGCATATTATTATTAAACCCAAATTAGATTTGTAGAATATGGTAAAACTTCAGTGTAAAGACTATGGTTTTGAGTGTAATTTTTCCGTTGAAGGAAATGACTTATCTAAAATAATTAATGATTTTGGTAAACATACTGAAGAAGAACATGGTATTGAATACTCTAAAGAAAGTATAATGCAGTTTATCCTGAGAAAAGGCCAATGATTTAGAATCAGTCACTTGATTTAATTACAGAACCAATAAATCTGATTTCTATGCGGTGTGTATAAAATGACAAGCTATGCTATGATTGGAATAATTATTGCAGGTATTGTATCTTCAATTGCTTTTGGAACTTACATGTATGCAGAATATCAACCAAATTTTATCATAGTCCAAGCAGGCCAACCAGTTCAAGTTGGTCCAGTAGTATACACAGTTGAGCATATTGGGGAACATAAAGGAGACGAGGACATTAAACCAGAAAATATTTTTTTTCAAATTAAAATAAGTGCTGAAAATGTTGGTTCTGAAACTACACTCCTAAGTGGTGGACAATTTTATCTTCTAGATGAAAGTGACAAAAAATACAGCGCAGTTTATGGGAAATTTAGTGAAGAAGATCTTTACAATGATAATCTTAAACCAAATGTTCCAATTACAAGAACTACCCAATTTGATATCTCATATGATGAAAAATCGAGATATAGAATTGGCATATTACCAACTAAAGAACAATCCTCAAACGACATTGGAATAATTTGTGTTCAAAACTGCTAACAGCAGCTAATTGATTTCTACTATCATATCTATTTCGACAGTAGCCCCCAATGGGAGACTGGCGACTCCAACTGCAATTCTTGAATGTTGGCCTTTTTGACCAAATATTTCAAATAACAAATTGGATGCTGCATTGATCACTTTAGGTTGTTCTGTAAAATCTGGAGAAGAATTTACAAACCCTGATACTCTTATAATTTTTGAAATTCTATCCAGATTTCCAAGTTCTGATTTTAGTTGGGCTAGTGCGTTGATGATACATAATTTTGCTGCCATTTGTGCTTGTTCTAAAGATTGTTCTGTTGGGACCTTTCCTTTGTATGCTACTTTTCCATCTTCTATTGGAATTTGACCAGAAACATACACAATTTGATCTGAAATAACAACTGGAATGTATGCTCCTGCAGGTTTAGGAGGAGTAGGAAGTGTAATGTTTAGTGATTTGAGTTTTTCATCAATCATAAAACTATATCATGATTGTCTAGTTTTTAGTTTTGTCTATCTGGGATTAATCTTAATGTAGACTTTTTCACCCTTTTGGGGATTATTTTGTAAAACCAATCTAGTCTTGTATCCCTGTTTATGTAAATATCCGTCCAGGATTGATGCCCAAGGTAATGAATGACCACTATTAATTTTGGATTCTATTGTTATGTTTTTACTGTTGGGATTAAAATTTGCATGACCTGAACATGTAATTTGTAATGCAGAATCTATCAATTCAATTATGTCTTCTAAACTTTTAGATTTGATATTGATTCCATTTTTTTCAAGAAGCATGAGCAAATCTATCTCATAATTTTTTGAAACCAATGCTGAACTTAGAATATGCCCAAGACCATTATTCTCAATTAAGTTAATTACGCGGTAAACTTCTTGAGCATCATTTTTAGTCATATCAGCAATACTTTCAGTTTTTAATGCATGTTTCCAAACATGCATAAACATAGAAGATTGATTATTGCCCAATACCTCAGTTGAGGAAAATAACGCACCTTTACCATTCTCGCTATCAATAATTAATAATTCAGTCTTATCAAACACAAAACAATTCTGGCCTATGTCAGCAATTCTTATTTTTGCGCCATCTGGGATTATGCGAAAAGCTTCTGAACCAATCTGAGAAGGCGCAGTAATAATTTTAACATCAAGCTCTCGTCTAAGTACTCCTATGATCTGTTCTTTGCATTCAGCTAGAAGATTTAATCCCCATGGGTCTGCCATAATGTGGATTGATGTCTTTGAGCCTTCAATCATTTGACGAATCTGATTTAAAACATTATTTGCGTTTAAGTGAAAGTATCTTTTCTCCTCAGAACCTAGAGACTTTTTAGTATCCTCACTAACTTTCTTCAGATTAGTTACAAGAGAATTCATGGCATTTACTTTGTCTATCTGCTCATGAATAATTTCATCAAAAGCATCTTCTGGTGCAATAGCTGTACACATGATTGGTTTACTTTTTGAAATGATTGCAAGTTTCTTTTTTTCAAGTTTTAGTAAAACTGGATAAACCTTAGTCCGTGGGAGCTCAGCATAATATGCAACTTCACTTGCGGAAATCGTTCCTTTTGTAATCATAGTAACATAAGCACGCGCTTCATAACTGCTTAGCCCAAATTCCTCAAGACTAACAGTAATACTGTGTTCCTTTACCATAGTCTGTAATGATTGATACTTAGGTAAGACGAAGAGCTAAATTCCTTTATACAATTACTCAAAAAAGTTCAAAATTGTATCTTCGGATTGATGTCACTGTGGTTAAAACCTAAACCGTGACAAGGTGCTCAAATAGAAATATCATAAACTGATGTAGAAGGATGGCTACCAAGTCAGCTAAATTCGACGCCTCCCGCAAATCGCTATTTTAAGGCCAATGATGCCTCGTTTGCTATTTCGATTGGCGGCTTGAAGCATCCTCATTTTAGATTAAGCAAAATTGATTGTAGACTCTAAATTAAGCACGTAGCGAACTAATCAAGATTTGGTTATAGCAAACCTTGATAAAAATAAAATGACCACATTAAATTCATGGAACATTAAAAAAGATCTAAAGAAAATACGAATATTCTCCTACATAGTAGAGAAAAAACTTGGTCAACTTGATAAAAAAGAGGAATCCAAGATTGAAAAGCTTTCATTCGAACAATTACAGGATTTAAATCAACTCGTTCATGCAGCTGATTATATTTTAACAAAATATGAAGACAATAAGGAAGTTTATTCTCTGTTAAAGGATTTTGTGGAGATGATTAATAATTCTACGGCATCTATGGACATTTTAAATGACAAAATTAGTGAATTAGTAGTATCAGCGGAAAGCGCAATTTCTAGAATTAAAAGCATTCAAGGTGAGGTATCTGAGGATTTCTCTTTAATATCCACAAATAAGATAGGCTCAGAAAAAGAATCCGATATCACGCCTAAAACAAGTACAAATAATTTAACCAAATCTGCTACAGCAGTTTACACCTAAGAATACCTAAGCAAATCTGAAGTGAAAGTCGATTAGATAATTTGAGTTTAGCACCACAGGAACTAGAGAATAGCGCAAGCAGATATGCTTCTGAGGCAATCAAATGTGATTCTCAGGGGGCTAGAGGAATGGCAATTGCGAATTACCAAAAAGCCATAGATTCCTTAGTAAAATTGATACAACTTTATCCAAACAACAAACTTAACAAAATTTACACCGAAAGGATGAGTTCCTATCAAAAAAGAATCATAGCATTACAAGCTACTCACGGTGTTCATGTGGAACCCGTAGTTGATCCTAACGCTAGTCCTGAAGAACGTAAAGAATCAATGAGGAGGCATGAACAAGAACAAGATGATGGCAAGTTTGAAGAATTGGTAATGAAAGAAAAACCTAACATTAGCTGGAAAGAAGTTATAGGATTAGATGATGCTAAAGGTGCATTACGTGAATCTATTGTTTATCCAACAAAAAGACCAGACCTTTTTCCATTAGGCTGGCCAAGAGGTTTACTTCTGTATGGTCCCCCAGGATGTGGCAAAACAATTTTGGCAGCTGCTACTGCAAGTGAAATAGATGGTTATTTTGTAAACGTGGATGCTGCATCTATGATGAGCAAATGGCTTGGTGAAGCAGAACAAAATGTTGCAAAGCTATTCAAAATGGCACACAGTCTTAATGAAAGAGAAGGAAAACCTGTAATTTTATTTATTGATGAAGTTGATTCACTTTTGGGTACTAGAAACAGCGAAGTTGGTGGCGAAATTAGAACCAAAAATCAATTCCTCTCTGAGATGGATGGCGTAAATGGGAAAGGAAAAGATATTAAATTATATGTAATTGGTGCAACTAATAAACCATGGAGTCTTGATTGGCCATTTTTGCGAAGATTCCAAAAGAGAATCTACGTGTCACTCCCTACTTTGGAAGCAAGAGAGAATTTATTTAATTTGTATACTGCACCACTCAAAAAAGATATCCGAGTAAAAACAAACGAACTTGCAAAACTTTTTGAGGGATATAGTGCAAGTGACATTAAAGACATATGTCAAGCAGGTCAACTCAAAGTAGTTCATGAATTATTTGACTCCCCAGAGTATAGAGAACCAGTTGAAGGAAGAGCTCCACTTCAACCAAAAAGTCTCACAATGGCAGATTTTAGACTGATAAAAACTCAAAGAACTCCTAGCGTTTCAATGGAAATGATCCGTGCTTATTACAAATGGAGCGAAGAGTTCAAGGCTCTATAATCTCGGATAAAATACTATCAAAATTTTCCTGCGATCACACTTCACAAAACTTAAATTTCTAATCTAGATGACTTGTCGAGGGTCACTATTAACACTAAAAAAGCCAAACACGTAAACAAGTTTGGAAAACTGATCCTTTCTGATGGCACAGTTCTTAATGGAATGGGGTTTGGTTATTCTACTAGAGTTTTTGGCGAACTAGTGTTCAATACAGGAATGGTTGGTTATGCTGAGACTCTCACTGATCCCTCCTATAGTGGTCAAATTCTCACCTTGACATACCCTCTAATTGGAAATTATGGAGTTCCTGATCCTTCCTTAAAGGATCATGACGGTATACCAAAATTCTTTGAATCTGACAGAATTCAGGCTCGGGGCTTGGTTGTCCATGATCTTTCAATGGTGGCAAGTCACTGGAGGATGGTGATGACTCTGGATGAATGGTTGAATAAAGAAAATATTCCTGGAATATCTGGAATTGATACTAGAGAGTTAACAAAAAAACTGAGAAACAGTGGTGTTATGATGGCCGCACTTGTAGTCTCTTCTAAGGAAATTGATGAGGAAGAGATAAAAAAACAACTATCATCTGCGCAAGATTACGCCTCTGAAACATTCATGGATGTGGTATCAACAAAAGAGGACCAAGTATTTGGAAATGAAAAACAAACTGTAGTTGTAATTGATACAGGTGTAAAAAATGCAATTATACGAAATTTACGGAATATTGGTTATAAAGTAATTAAAGTCCCCTGGAATACATCTATTGAAAAAATTCTATCCTACAACCCAAAGGGTGTTGTTATTAGCAATGGCCCAGGAGATCCTCAAAAATGTCAAGATACTATAGATACTGCAAAATCACTTATTGAAAAAAATATTCCGACATTAGGCATATGTCTTGGTGCACAAATTCTAGGACTTGCAGGCAATGCAGACACATACAAACTAAAGTATGGGCATCGTGGGCAAAACAAACCCTGTATAAATTTAGAAGATGATCATGTTTATGTCACAAGTCAAAATCATGGTTACTGCATAAATCCAGATACTCTCAAGGATTCTGATTTTGATTTGTGGTTTACTAATGCAGATGACAAAACTGTTGAAGGAATAATACATAAAAAACAAAGGTGTATCGCAGTTCAATTTCATCCTGAAGCATCACCGGGACCTTATGATTGTAAATTCGTTTTTGAAAAGCTGAAAACCTTAATGGAGGAGGAAAAACCTGCCAAAAAATGAATCGTTAAAAAAGATTCTAGTTTTAGGTAGTGGGGCAATTAAAATCGGAGAAGCCGGCGAAAGTCGTTAAAACGACCGTCAATTTGACTACTCCGGAAGCCAATGCCTCAAAGCAATTCGCGAAGATGGACTGAAAAGTATTCTAATCAATCCAAACATCGCAACAATTCAAACCGATACTAGATTCGCCGATAGAGTGTACTTGTTACCAGTTAATCCAAAATATGTTGAATCAATCATCGAGTCTGAAAGACCTGATGGCGTGATGCTAGGATTTGGTGGCCAGACTGCATTGAACTGTGGCGTAAGACTTGACGAACTTGGAGTATTTGAAAAATATGGAACCAAGGTACTTGGAACTCAAATTTCTGGTATAATGGCTACAGAGGATAGACAGAAGTTTAAGGATTCGATGAAACAATGTGACGTTCCCGTGCTCAATAGTTATACGGTTCGTACCTTCAATGAAGCAAAAAAAGCAGCAAAGGATCTTGGGTACCCAGTAATTGTGAGAGTGGCATACACTCTAGGAGGTAAAGGCGGTGGAGTTGCACACAACGAGATAGAACTCCACGAAATTGTAGACCGAGGACTTACTGCTAGCATGGTTGGCCAAATTCTCATAGAAGAGTATGTGGGAAACTGGAAGCAGATTGAATACGAAGTAATGCTGGACTATGGAGGAAATAACGTAATTGTCTGTAATATGGAAAATGTTCTTTCCATGAGAGTTCATACAGGCGACAATATAGTTGTGGCACCTTCTCAAACAATCGATAATCGTGAATATCATCTTTTAAGATCTGCTGGCTTGCGTGCAACAAAACATGTTGGGATTGTAGGTGAATGCAACATACAATTTGCCCTTGATACAGAGTCAGACAAATATGCCGCAATTGAAATAAATCCTAGGTTATCACGTTCCTCAGCTCTTGCAAGTAAAGCAACTGGTTATCCTCTTGCTTACATGTCTGCAAAAATTGGACTTGGGTATTCACTATCTGAGCTTGTTAACAGTATCACAAAAGCTACTACGGCATGTTTTGAGCCCTCTCTTGATTATATCGTTTGTAAACATCCACGTTGGGATTTTGAAAAATTTGAACTTGCTAATCGTACCCTTGGGCCAACAATGAAGTCTGTAGGTGAAGTCATGGCAATTGGCAGAACGTTTGAAGAGGCACTTCAAAAGTCTATTAGAATGTTAGATATTGGAAATGATGGGTTAGTTCTAAATCGTCTTAATGGTAAAACCTATGATGAAGAAGACATTGAGAATCATCTTCTAAAACCAGATGATTTTATTTTGTACTATGTTGCTGCAGCATTAAAAAAAGGAATTTCTGTAGAAAAAATTTACAAACTTTCTGCAATAGATCCTTGGTTTATAGAAAAAATAAAAAACATTGTTGACACAGAAAAAAAATTACAGGAATCACAATTAGAATTTCGATTATTACATGACGCAAAGAAACTAGGTTTTTCAGATAAACAAATAGGCCGCGCCGTACAAAAAGAGGAATCAGAAATTCGGCAAATTAGGAAAAGTCAAGGAATAGTCCCTGTCGTAAAACAAATTGATACTTTAGCAGCTGAATGGCCTGCCAAAACAAACTATCTCTATCTTACTTATGGTGGTAACAAACATGATTTAGAAATAGCCGAAAATGATAGAGGAATTATAGTTTTAGGGGCAGGGCCTTATAGAATAGGAAGCAGTGTAGAGTTTGATTGGGGTACAGTCAACATGGTATGGGGATTACAAGAAAATGGAGAAAAAAATGTAGTCGTAGTTAATTGCAATCCTGAGACCGTATCTACAGACTATGACATTTGTCAAAGACTCTATTTTGAGGAGCTTACACTTGAACGAATTCTCGATATACATGAATTTGAACAAGCAAAGGGTGTAGTTACTTCGGTTGGTGGCCAGATTGCAAACAATCTTACCCCAAAAATATTGAAACATGGAATTCAACTTTTGGGAACAAGCGCCACCGATGTAGATAGAGCTGAAAATCGTTCAAAGTTTAGCCAAGTACTTGATAATCTTCACATTAAACAACCAAAATGGCAAGCATTCTCCAACATTACTGAAGCAAAAAACTTTGCAATTGACGTAGGTTATCCTGTAATAGTAAGACCTTCGTACGTTTTGAGCGGTGCTGCAATGAAAGTGGTCTGGTCCCAAGAAGAACTTAAAAAATACGTTAACGAAGCAACCACAGTATCCCCAGATCATCCAGTTGTTATTTCAAAATTCATGCTTAATTCACTTGAAGTCGACGTAGATGGTGTCTCTGATGGACAAAATATTGTTATTGGTGCATTAGTAGAACATATCGAAAGTGCTGGAGTCCATTCAGGTGATGCAATGATGTGCATCCCCCCATGGCGCTTAAATAATAAAATCATAGAAACAATTACCGATTATACTGAGAAGATTGCAAGATCGTTTAACATTAAAGGTCCTTTCAATTTACAATTTTTAATTAATGCAGGTCAAGTCTATGTGATAGAATTGAATATCAGGGCATCTCGCTCAATGCCATTTGTTTCTAAATTAGTGAGAATAAATCTAATTAATCTCGCATCTAGAGCAGTACTTGGTCAATCTCTCCCAGAAATACCAAAGGATCACTGGACTAAAATAAATAATTATGGAATTAAAGTTCCACAATTTTCATTTATGCAACTTGAAGGTGCAGACATTGTTTTGGGTGTGGAAATGCAATCTACCGGTGAAGCCGCTTGTTTTGGCGAGAGCTTTTATGATGCTTTATCAAAAGCTCTAATTTCTGTAGGGTATAATTTACCTGAAGAAGGAACTGCATTAATAACAATTGGAGGTGAAGAAAACAAAGAAAAGCTTCTTCAAACTGCTGCATCCCTTAAAGATCTTGGTTATAAAATAATGGCAACAGAGCATACTGCTGAATTCTTATCAGAAAAGATTGGGGATGTGGGCATAGTTTACAAAATTAGTGAACCTGAAAGAAAGCCCAACATCGCAGATTTATTATTTGAGCGAAAAATTGATTTCATTATTAATATTCCAAGTACATCTACTTTGGAAAAATATGTAGGAATGCTTTATGATGAATATCAGATTAGAAGAAAATCATTAGAATTAGGAATTCCAGTTCTTACTACCCCAGAAATTGCTGAATCGTTTGTAAAAACACTTGAATGGTTACAAGAAAATGAACCTACAAAACATCCACTAGAACCTTACAAATCCTTTAGCTAGAGAATTTGATTAATTATTGATTCGTCACCTATTATGATACCATCTAATGTTACAATCCTTGCTGAAGAAAATATTTTTATCCTTTCTAAAATTGGAGAAATAGATTTTTTGTAGTACTTTTTATGAGTTGCATAGAAATATTTGTTAAAAGAAGGAACAACTATAATTTCTAATTCTCCTGAAGTTGATGGAAATATGTTCTGTTTTTCAGTTTTTATTGATATCCATACTCTTTGTCCATTAAGAACAGAATCTTCTTGAAAAAATACAGGATGTACATGCCCCATAATGATTTTATCAACATGTGAGAAATTTTCTGTAGGCATAGTGTGACCATGAGTTAAAAGAATATTTTCAATAACTACTCCTGCCGAACTTATAAGTGACACCCCTTCTGGAACAAGTTTTTGAATATTTGCATCATGGTTTCCAGGTATTAAAATTATGTCAACCTTATCATTTATTTTTTTAAAAAATTTTGGCACATCCTCCCATTCGGATTTTGTAATAGATTTTATACTTGATTTTACATCGCCCAAAAGAATTAAAGTATCAGCTTTTACGAAATCAATAATGTCTTCAATCGCATTAATTGTTTCTTGTGTAGTGGTATTTTTTCCAATAAAAATTTTATTTGTTACTAGATTACTTTCAAACCCAATATGTAAATCTGATACAACAAGACTTCGCTTCTTTCCTTCTAAAATTAATGCAGGTTGAGAAGGAACAATTTTTGTTTCTACCATCAAAAATATACCCTACCTTTTGAATTAAATCCTTATGAAGAAAGATCCTAGTAAAATAGAATCAGTTCTTTCTGAAAAACGCATCAAACTACACATTTTTGAGCCAAGTCAGAGGAAAATATGGACTGTAGTTGGAAAAGAAAAAGAATATTGGTTTGATCCAGACCTAAATTTTTGTTCATGTCAAAGCTTCTATTTCAACTCCATCGCGGGCAAACAAGAATGCTACCATCTCAAATCTGCAAACTTGGCTGAAAAAGAGAACAAAGTTGAATTAATCAAATTCTCAGATGAAGAGTTTTCTGATTTTATTGTGGGACTTGTTTCTGATTTGTGATTCATTTTCAACTTAAAAAATCTGCAAGAACAATTTTAGTCACTGAAATTGGAAATGTTGTGTCCCCCTAAGATTTCCATTAGTTTTTTCTGTGCTTCTTGCGCTTGAACATTTTTGTATGAATCAAACATACTGTTCATTCTATCAAATCCATGGGCGCTAACTGGATCAAGGTTTTCATGTGGTAGTTGATCTTCTGCAGGTTGGCTTAGTTTCATCCAAGGGGAGTTATGGATCCATATATTGCCTTCTTCATCAATACCTGTATTCTTCCCTGTCATTGTGAGTGTTACGGGATATCCTCTATTGTCAAGTATTGTAACTATTTTTGGTGGATTCAGGGATTTACCTACAACTTCAATCCCATCATTAAAGTAAAATGTTTTACTATGCCTATCCTGATCCCAAATAGTAACTCCTATTTTTGATTGCTCCATCGGTTCTCTAAACGCAAAATTAAAAGTAATTTTCATTATTTTGCCATCAGCTTCGCCTAATGCATTAACATCCATTAGCATATTGTCTGGATCTTTCATAATGATGGATTGAGTTCCTTTGAAGTTTTGTTCCCATGTAATTGTATTGCTACTTTCACTAACATGTTGTTTATTGTTTAAACCAAATGCTAATTCAACATGTTCAATTTTTCCAGCTCCTCTATTATCATAGATTTTCAAAACTGCTGTGTTTAATTCACCCACATTGAGTGTTTGAAGCGGCATGTGTGTTTTTAACTCTTCAACATCTGCTGTAAAATCATTAAATGTGAAACCATTATCTACATAATTATTTCCATATCTATCACTTCCTAAAGTTGGAGCATAATCATTACCGCTTCCCTTAAATTGTGATGGTTCAAATTTTGGTTCTTCCTCATACTCATTCGTATTCCCTTCGCCATCATCGTCA
>LDXL01000006.1:0-53683 GCA_001443365.1 Thaumarchaeota archaeon CSP1-1 | reverse complement strand
GTTTTTCCTTATCTTTTCCGTCATGTTTTTCCTTATCTTTTCCGTCATGTTTTTCCTTATCATCATCTTTTTTTGCAAAAGCTTCATGTGGTTCAGTAGAAACTACGATGAGGAGGATGGAAATTACCAATATTGTTAAACTAACACTTTTGTTCAACAATCACTTTATGTGTGCATTATACATAATCAAGGTGGAAATTTTAGTAATTTGATAGGACCAATTTGGCATTAAAAATAATGTAAGTTAATGGGTAAACGAAATGATATCTAAAATCGACTTTGTTACTGGTATAGACTTTGTTATAAAAAATAAAATAATCCATCTAGAAATTTCTTTTAATTAATTTTCAAAGTGGAATGGTAGATAAATCATCTTTAGAAACTCCTTTCCAAAGACCAATAATTCCTTCAGGTGCTACTTGTTCTACTTTGGTAATTTTTTGAATCTTAATATGATCAGGATTTGGTGGCATCCACAACATGGCCATATAGTCGCCTTCATTTCCAACTTTGTTTGGTAGGGCTAAAATGATTTTATCCTTTGAAACTCCATTTGAAACAAGCGCATCAATTGATTTTTGTTTTAAATCCATTCTACCGTGTAAAAATAGGTATACGTCTTTTTCTTTATTAATCTCAGTCATACTTGCTGTTGTACATTAAAGTAAATCAACGTTTCCAAAATTACAGCAAAAATTTTTCTAAAAAGGGTTAAATTACTAAGAGCGGAAGCTGAATTGTGAAAATCGTTACAGTGGGAAGCAGAGTATTTGTAACAAGTTCCCAACTAGCAGGAATTCAAGGAATAATTGCTGAAACACCAGATAAAGCCCTTGATGAAATTAAAAAATTAACTGAAGATTCTGATGTTGGTTTAGTTCTTGTTAGTGATGACATTTCAGATCCAATCAACGACGAGCTCACTGCTTTGAGAACAAAAAAATCCACCTTAGTTTTTTCATTACCTGCTCCAGGAAGCGAAAAAGCAGAAGTAGATTATAGAGTCATGCTTAAAAAAATACTAGGTGTATAGATACTATCTAAATTACATCAAACTCAGTTTTCGTTTCAAACTGTCCTGAAACATTTTGAAATATTAAACCAGATTTTTTTCGTAAATATTTGTAAACGAAAACAATTTCTCCAGTTAGAACTCCCAGTGTTAATAACATCACCAATATCTTGATGTCGGAATTGACAGATTCCATAAGCATTAGAGATAAAGTAAATCCCGTGATGATAATGGCTTGAATAATAGTCAAAAAGACAAAGCGGTTTGTCCAAACTCCAGTCTTTTCTTTACTTTGTACTACTGGAGACTCTCTTTTTTCTAGCTCTTTTTTTTCAAGATCCCTATAGTCTTCAAATTTTCTAAGCAGTCTGATTTCTTCGTGATCTGGGGTCTTCTCATCCCTAAAACGCTCGAAATTAGCATCATCCCATCTTGACATACATTTTGTTAAGAAGATCGAATAATAATAGAATCGATGTTCAGAATGACCACAATGTCAGGAAAAAATAAACAATTTTTGAAAATCGTTTAATGTACTTATACCCAACACTCATGAAATTTACCATGAAAGCTGCTTTTGTAAAAGATTCATCAAGTGTAGTAGTAGAAGATGTAGAAAAACCAATACTTGGAACTGGAGATGTTCTAGTCAAAATGCATGCATGTGGTATTTGTGGTTCTGATTTAGAGAAAGTCTTTGGTAAATACAGTCAACCATCAACTCGTCTAGGCCATGAACCATCTGGAACTATAGAAAAGGTAGGAGAAAATGTAACAGATTTCAAAAAAGGCGACAGAGTTTTTGTTCATCATCATGTGCCTTGTTATTCTTGCCATTTCTGTCTACATGGAAATGAGACTATGTGTGAAAAATATTCTGAAACGAATCTTTCTCCATGTGGACTGGCAGAAGAATTTATTGTTCCTCAATGGAATGTTAATCATGGTGGAATTTTAAAAATACCTGATTCTATGAGTTTTGAGGAAGCAGCAATGATAGAACCACTTGCATGTTGTATCCGAACTTGGGATAAATTTTCATTTCAAAAAGGTGACTCAGCTGCAATATTTGGTGTAGGTGCAACTGGCATGATGCATGTGATGTTATCAATTGTACATGAATTTGATAAAATATTTTGTATTGATGTAAATGAGTTTAGATTAGAGTTTGCTAAAAAATTCAATATTACTGATGCAATAAAATCTTCAGTCCCTGACATAAAACAAAAAATCCTTGATCAAACTGATAATCGTGGGGTGGATGTAGCAATAGTTGCAACGGGAAGTTTACAAGCTTTATCTAGTGCAATTGATCTTGTCAGAAAAGGTGGCACAGTAGTTATGTTTGGTGTTCCATCAAAGGACGCGATGATTAATTTGAACATGAGTGTAATTTATTCAAAAGAAATTACAATGATTTCAAGCTATGCTGCATCAGACTCTGATACTAACGCAGCACTAGAACTAATACAATCCTCTAAAATTGATGTTAAAAAACTAATAACTCATAGATACAACATTAAGGACTCTCCAAAAGCCTTTGAGCATGCTCATCATGGCGTTGACTCTATGAAGATAATCATTACTAACTGAGAAAGGCTTAAGAAAGGCAAAATTTTTCTTTCAAAATCGAAGAGCATTGGATTGGGGATTACAAAATAGACTTTCTCGAATTATCAAACCTAATAATGGAAAAGGTGTAATGTTAGCAGTTGATCACGGATATTTTTTGGGACCAACTGAACGATTGGAAGTTCCAAGAAAAACAATACAACCTTTATTGAAATACTGTGACTCGTTAATGTTAACTAGAGGTATTCTTCGAACATCTGTTGATGCACGATTCCCAGTACCAGTAGTTCTTAGAGTTTCTGGTGGTTCTAGTATTATTGGCGAAGATCTTTCTAATGAAAAAATCACAACTAGTGTGAAAGATGCAATTCGACTTAATGTAAGTGCACTTGCTATGTCGATTTTTGTAGGTGCAAAAAATGAACACAATACATTGGTGAATTTAGGTAATTTAGTCAATGAAGCAGAAGAATACGGGATTCCTGTACTTGCTGTAACTGCTGTAGGAAAGGAACTTGAAAAACGAGACGCACGATATCTTTCACTTGCGTGTAGAATAGCTGCTGAATTTGGAGCTCATGTGGTAAAGACATACTATTGTGAAGATTTTGAAAAAGTTGTAAACAGCTGCCCTGTACCAGTAATAATAGCAGGCGGACCAAAATTACAGGAACGTGAAGCTTTAGAATTAGCTTATAATGCAGTCACAGCTGGGGCTGCCGGTGTGGATATGGGAAGAAACATCTGGCAATCTGATTATCCTGTACCGATGATACGTGCAGTTCGTGCAATTGTTCATGGCAATGTTAAAATCAATGAGGCATACGATTTGTTTAAAAGACTTTGCAATGAAAATCCATCAGAATCTACTATAGCAAGAAAACAAACTAAAAATACAACAAAGAAACCAAAAAAGAAAAAATAATCTATAAATTTTCTATTAAATAATTTAGTCCTTAATCTTTGAGAGATGTATGTGAACAATTTTCCATGTGGGTTTTTTTATCAGGACAAAAGTGCCTCTCCCATGAATTATTATATGTTCACCTGTATACGCCTTATTGTCTATGAGCATTCCTTTTTGCATTAGCTCAAAGGCAACTACTGCACAATCCCCAAAAATACTGATTTTAGGATTTGTTATCTCATAATCATAATCAGAAATACTAACAAACCTTAACTCTTCAAGTACCAAAGTAGTGGAATAATCTTGAAGTTCATACGGAGGAACATCACTAAAACTTGAAAAGTTTGGGTCATCAAGTTGAATTTCGCGAAGAGATGCCAAATTTTTTGTTTTGCCTATCTCAAAAAATTTTTCAATTACATTAATAATTTGTTCTGTTTCTGACAAATTTGATTTTTTTTGTTTTGTGATACATCTAAGTCTTGTGTGTAGGAGTGATGCTGTCTGGGAATATTGAGCTTGCTTGGAAAACCGAAAAAACTCGTATCACCAATTTTGATATTTTTCTAGCAATGTTTATTAATTATATGTGAATGCAATAGAATGACTGTAATGAGTAAAATGAGTCCAATTAGCATTTTAAGTATCGTGTTGCTAGTTGACCTGAGTCTGTAAAACTACAGCCTAGTTTTTAACAATTAAAATTATGGTGATTATGTTTGGTGAATAATATTATGGAAAATATGAATGGCGGCAGAGCCCTCATGAAATCTTTAGAAAAAGAGGGCGTAAAGGAAGTCTTCGGCTTACCGGGAGGTGCAAATCTTCCAATGTATGATGAGCTTTTCAAGAGTAACATTAGACACATTTTGGCACGACATGAACAATCAGCTGCACATATGGCAGACGGTTATGGAAGAGTCAGCAGAAAACCAGGAGTATGTTTTGCAACTTCTGGACCTGGTGCTACAAATCTTCTTACAGGTATAGCAACTGCACAAGCAGATTCTGCTCCAATGATTGCCGTAACTGGTCAGGTTCCTGTTAAGATGATTGGCAAAGATGCTTTCCAAGAGAGTGATATTATTGGTATGGCAAATCCATGTGTAAAGTACTCATTTCAACCAAGAGATGCATCTGAAATTCCTGGAGTTGTACGAAAAGGATTCTATATTGCAGCTACTGGAAGACCAGGCCCAGTTTTAATTGACATACCAAAAGATGTACAACAAAATGAAGCATCCATGACATTCCCTGAGGAGGTTAAGATACGTGGTTACCATCCTTGGACAGATCCTGATATTGTTCAAATTGAAAAAGCAATTGATATGTTACTTGCTGCTGAAAAACCAATTATTTTAGCTGGAGGTGGAGTAACTATTTCATCAGCGTTTGCTGAATTACAATCCATATCAGAATTATTGATGATTCCAGTTGTAACTACCTTCAAGGGTAAAGGCTCCTTCCCAGAGAACCACCCTCTTTCACTTGGTCCAATAGGAATGCATGGACATGCAGAAGCAAACAAACTCATGACAGAGGCTGACTGTGTTCTTGCAATTGGTACCAGATTCTCAGACAGATCGGTTGGAACATTTGAAGAATTTGAAAAACGTCTTAAAATTATTCACATGGATGTAGATCCAGCTGAGATTGGAAAAAATCAAACAACAAATATCGCGGTGGTAGGCGACGTACAGGCTACCCTTAGAATAATGGTCAAATTACTAATGCAAAAATCCATCAAAAAAACCGAAGGAACAACCTGGTTAAAGCATGTCAAGGAAGTCAAAGAATATTGGAGAGAAAATTTGAAACTTCCAAAAGGTGAGATGACTGCGGCAAAAATACTAAGAAAATTACGAGAAGTTCTTCCAAAGGAGTCTATCACAACAACTGAAGTAGGACAGCACCAAATGTGGGCCTCGTTATTTTTTGACGTGATTCATCCTGGTACATTCTTTAGTTCAACTGGATTGGGGACTATGGGGTGGGGGTTCCCAGCTGCCATTGGAGCAAAGGTGGCAAAACCTGATGTGGCAGTAGTTGACATTGCAGGGGATGGTAGCTTTAGCATGACAGAAAACTCTCTTGCAACTTCAGTTCTAGAAAATATACCAGTAATTGTATTTTTAGTAAACAACTTTTCGCTTGGAATGGTGGCGCAGTGGCAACGAACTTTCTATGACAGAAGGATGATTGGTGTTGATCTCAAAAATTGTCCTGACTATGTCAAATTAGCTGAATCATATGGAGCCCAAGGTATAAGAGCGCAGTCACTTGACGAGCTTGAAAAAGCAATCAAGATTGGACTAAAAAGTGATGTAACTACAGTAATTGATATTCCAATTGACCCTGAAGAAGACGTTTTACCATTTGTAGCCCCTGGTACACCATTAAAGGATATGATATTACCATCATAGTGATAACAATGTGGGCTATAATTTCAATTTTAGTTGAAAACAAACCAGGGATTTTGTTTAAAGTTACTCATCTTTTCAGGTCTAGAAACTTTAACATCGAAAGTATTTCAGTAGGAGTAACTGCAGACCCAGAATTTTCCAGAATGACTATTACCACAATAGGTGACGAAAAACAAATACAACAAATAGTAAAACAACTTGACAAAATGATTGATACTGTAGAAGTACGACGATTAGATGAGTATAAGACCGTGTATCGTGAATTAATTCTTTTTAAGATTAAAATCAATAAAGCATCTGATAGCATGGAGATTAACAAATTGGCAAATGCATATGGCGCAAAGATTCATGACGTCAAAAAGGACTCAATCATGGTTGAGCTTACTGCTACTCCTGATCAGATAAACACATTTGAGGAATTAGCAAAACCATATGGAATATTAGAAACTGCAAGGACTGGTGTTGCTGCTTTACAGAGGACAGGAGCATGAAAGTAAGAATCTTTGACACTACGTTAAGAGATGGAGAACAAACTCCAGGAGTTGCCTTAGCACCAGAACAAAAATTAAACATTGCAAAAAAACTTGACACCTTAGGCGTTGATGTTATAGAGGCGGGATTTCCAATAATTTCTGAAGGCGAACGCAAGGCCATTAAAATGATTACAAGCGCTAACTTGAAAGCAGAAATCTGTGGCTTGGCAAGAACTGACAAAAAAGATATTGACGCCGCAGTAGATTCAGGATTAAAATACATTCATACCTTTATTGCTACATCTGACATTCACTTAGAGTACAAACTTCATCTTACACAAGATCAAGCTCTTGAAAAAGCAATAGAATCTGTAGAATATGGTAAATCTCGTGGTCTCCAAGTAGAGTTTTCAGCTGAAGATGCAACAAGAACTGATAGATCTTTCTTAAAAAAAGTATTTGGCGAAGTAACAAAGGCTGGTGCTGACAGAATAGATATTCCTGATACTGTAGGATATTCAACACCACAATATATGGCAGAAATTACAAAGGATGCAATAGAAGTAACTAAACTTCCAATCAGCGTTCACTGTCATAATGACTTTGGTTTAGCTGTTGCAAATACAATCTCTGGAATTCAGGCTGGAGCATCCTGTGCACATGTTACAATTAATGGAATAGGAGAGAGAGCAGGTAATGCCTCTCTTGAGGAGTTAGTGATGGCATTGCAATGCTTACGATTTGAAAATAAATGGGAGACAGGAATCAATACAAAATTAATTTATGAAACCTCTAGATACATCTCAAATCTAGTAGGCGTTCCTATTCAACGAAACAAAGCAATTGTTGGAGAAAATGCATTTGGTCACGAATCAGGGATTCATACTCATGGAGTTTTGAGTAATCCATTAACATATGAGCCAATTAGCCCAGAGCTTGTAGGTAGGCATAGATGGTTTCAGGTAGGAAAACATGCAGGAATACACGGAATTAATGCGATGCTAAAAGAGTATGGGGTAGAACCAGATAAGGAACAAACCCAACAAATTCTTGAAAAGGTAAAAGCGATAGGCGACCAAGGAAAGCAGGTGACTGATGTTGAGCTTCTTTCTATTGCTAGTGAAATACTTGGAGAGCGCGGCATAAAGAGAATTGTACAATTAACTGGATTTTCTGTCTCAACTGGAATAGGTACAATGCCGTATGCCTTTGTAAAACTAAACATAGATGGAAAGGAAGTATATGCCACTGACTATGGTGTAGGGCCTGTTGATGCATCATTAAATGCAATACAAAAGATAACTGGCGAAATTGCAGAAGTTAGAATAAAGGAATATGGCTTGGCATCAATTGCAGGTGGTTCTAATGCCTTATGTGAGGTAACAATCAAGGTTGAGGATCCATACGGTAACATGGCTTCTTCAAAAGCAATTGGAGAAGACATTGTAACTACAAGTGTTCAGGCAATGATTGATGGTATTAACAGAATAATGCTCAAAAAGATGCTAAAAGAAAAAAAGGTAGGCAACTAATCTTTTAAGTTCAGTTACATGAATGTTTTAGGAAGGAAATCAAATGTACAATATATCATTAATTACAGGAGATGGAATTGGTCCAGAACTCTCAGAATCTGCAATAGCAGTTTTAGAGACCATTCATGATAAGCTAGGCTTAAAATTTTCTATTAAAAAACTACAAGCTGGTGACTCTGCATTAAAACAAACAGGCAAAGCTTTGCCTGAGGAAACCCTTGAATCAGTAAAGCAATCACATGCATGTCTTAAGGCTCCTGTAGGAGAAAGTGCAGCAGATGTTATCGTACGATTACGAAGGATACTTGATCTTTATGCAAACATTAGACCTGCCAAATCTTATCCCAACATGCCTGCGTTACGAGATGATATTGATCTTGTAATTGTTAGAGAAAATACAGAGGATCTTTATACTGGCGATGAATTTGATATAGATGAAAATATTTCTGTTGCACTAAGAAAAATTTCTAGTCAGGCTTCAAAAAGAATTGCAAAATATGCATGTCTTATTGCAGAACAAAGAAATCAGGAAAAGAAGGTTACATGTGTTCACAAATCAAATGTAATGCGAAAAACTGATGGATTATTTGTTAGATCATGTGAGGAAGAAATACGTAATCATTCTGGAATCACTTTTGAGCAAATGTATGTGGATGCTTGTGCGATGAATCTAATCAGACAACCTCAATCATTTGATGTAATAGTTACTACCAATCTTTTTGGTGATATCCTTTCTGATGAGGCAGCTCAAGTTGTGGGGGGATTAGGTATGGCCCCTGCAGCTAACATCGGTGATAATTTTGCACTTTTTGAACCAGTGCATGGTGCAGCATTTGATATTGCAGGAAAACAAATCGCTAACCCATCATCATTTATTCTATCAATTAAGATGATGTTAGAATGGCTTGGAATGAAAAACAACGACAAAAAATGTTTTGATGTAGCAGGAAAGTTAGAATCTACTATCTATGACATTGTAAAACATGGTATCAAGACAAAAGATATTGGTGGTGATAAAACCACAAGAGAGTTTACTAAAGAAATAATATCAAGATTAGCATAATTGTTTATCTCTTTTTAATGTCTGATCTAGGAGGATTAAGAGACCAAAAAAATAACATAAGACCTATTGGAATCATAAATAAAATAGCCGCCATCAAAGATGCCGTATAGTATGTTGATGGCATGTCTGGAAAAATAGGCCCTGGAAACACAGCATAAAACCAGATAAATGCAATAAAACCTAATAGAATTTTATTTCGTTTAAGTAATTTTTTCCAGCTAACCCTCTTCTTTAACACAAAGCAACTTTTGCATCTACTTCGATCGTCAGTTATACAAGAGGTGCAACAATTTTTTTCACAAAAGTAACACTTGTAATCTCCAAATTTGTTTCCACAAAATTCACAGTTTTGCACACATCACATAGGGTTAATAAGGATTTATTATTTTTTAAATAATTTGATAAATTAATGGTTATCGTAAATTTAGGGAGTTAATCTATCAGGATCTCTTGGATATAGAACAACTTCACGCACGTTATCTATACCAATTAATATAGTCATCAATCTTTCAAGCCCCAAGCCCCATCCAGCATGAGGTGGCATGCCCCAATCAAATGCCTGTAAATGATTTGAAAATTTTGACGGGTCAAGGCCTTGCTCTTCTAGTCTTGTTCTAATTTTTTTAGGATCATGAAGTCTTGTACCTCCTGAAGCTAATTCTAAATATCCAAATTGTAAATCAAACGACCTTGAAATCTTTGGATCATCATCTTTTTCACGAATGTAAAACGGTTTTAATTTCATAGGCCATTCTATTAAAAAGAAAAATCCAGGATGATTTTTCCCAATAATTCTCAAATGAGAATCAAGTAAGTCATCTCCAAACTTCAAGTCTTCGCCAGCACTTTTTAATTCCTCTAAAACTTGTGAATATGTAATTCTCTCAAAAGGCGATGATGGCACTTTAATCTCTATGCCTATTGCTTTTTGTTCTTTTTTGCATTTTTCTTCAACGTATTTGTACACTTCGACAACTAGTGATTCTAAAACTTCCATCACATCAGTATAATCCATAAATGCCGCTTCAATGTCTACGCTTGTAAACTCACTAAGATGCCGCCCTGTATGAGATTTTTCTGCACGATAAAATGATGCAATCTCATAGACTCTCTCCAACCCTATTGTCATCTGTTCTTTATACAGCTGTGGGCTTTGTGCAAGATATGCTTGCTTGCCAAAGTATTCTAGTGAGAATAAATTAGCACCTCCTTCACTTGCGCTACCAATTAGCTTAGGTGTGTTAATCTCAATGAATTTTTTTTCAGTTAATGTTTTTCGAATAGATGCTAAAACATGATGCCGAAGCTTGAAGATGGATGCAGTTTTTTGATTACGCATGTCTAAAGCTCGTGCATTTAATCGATTGTCTATATTGCTCTCTAGTCTCCCAATTGGATCAATTGGAAGAGGATACACGGCATTTGCTAACACATCTATTTTTTCTGCCTTGATCTCACACTCAAAATCTCTGGCTCTGGTTTCTTGAATTTTTCCCTCTACTCTAATGACGCTTTGTCTGGTAATTCCTTCTATTTCCTTGCTGGTGTCTTCTTTTACTATAACCTGGGCCAATCCCGTAACATCCCGTACGGTTAGGAATGTCATCTTTCCTAATTTTCGAAGATCTTCTACCCATCCCCCAAAAATGACTTTTTGACCAATCATTCCAGAGTTAAAATCCTCAATGTTATGTGTACGATTAAACTGCATTAGAACCGACTTTTTCTCACTTCCTTAAAGTTGCATATATCCCTTCTTGCAAAAATCAAATTTACTAGTACATTATAAAAAAAATATGAAATTTCTTGAAGTAGAAAATCTTACTACCAGATATCAAACATCAAAGGGCCAAATCCATGCCTTAGACGACGTCAATTTCTCATTAGAGAAAGGTGAGTCTATTGGAATAGCAGGAGAAAGTGCATGTGGAAAAAGTACCCTGGGGCTTTCAATGATACGGATGATTCAAGGTGGAAAAATTGTTTCAGGAAAAATAAATCTTGATGGAGAATCCGTTTTAGATCTAACTGAATCAGATTTTAACCAAAATTATAGATGGAAAAAAATTGCTATGGTATTTCAAGGTGCAATGAATTCCCTTGATCCAGTATATACAATCAAACAACAATTTGTGGAGATTTTAAAACAGCACAAGTATGAAGGTGACTCTGATAAATTAATTTTAAAAGCCATCAATTCTGTAAACTTGGATGAGAGTGTACTAAAAAAATACCCTCATGAACTCAGTGGCGGAATGAAACAAAGAATAATTATTGCTATGGCATTGTTACTAAAACCAAAATTTGTAATTGCAGATGAACCAACTACTGCACTTGATGTATTGATACAAGCTCAAATCGTAAATCTCTTAAAAAAATTAAAAAAAGATGGTATGTCAATTATGTTAATAACACATGACCTTGCAATACTTTCTGAAATTGCTGATAAAATTGGGATAATGTATGGAGGAAAAATGATAGAATTTGGAAACTCTAATGCAATTTACAAAAATCCAAAACATCCATACACGCAAGGTCTTTTAGAATCAATTCCAACATTACACGGTGGAAAACCCAAGTTCATCAAAGGAAATCCTCCAGATCTTCTCTCACCAAAGGAAGGGTGTAAGTTTATAGACCGATGTCCTGAGGCCATGGAAAAATGCAAAAAGGATCCCCCCAGATTTAAAACAGATTCGGGTTATGTGATGTGTTGGCTTTATGAATAATACTTTACTATTGGTAAACAGGCATCAATAATTCGTAGCATTTCTGAACGAACTACTTTTCTGTCAATTGAAATCCAAACTCTATTAGTTTTTACTGCAAATGAAATTGTCTGAACCTTTTTTCTTTCCTCCCACACAAATTGGTTCTCTCCGAGGTCTTTGTCAAAAGCAGCATCAAGACCTGTGCTCATTGCAATGTTTGAGAATTGATACTGTGTTTTACTTGCATTTAGCATTGGTTTCAAATTTGGTCTTCTATAATATGCTAATAGTTCTCCTTTACTGCCAATTACTCCAACGAATCTGATGTATGGACTAATTCTGGAGATTTTCTGGCAAATCATTTGATATTCTTTTTTAATCAATTTAATATCAATTTCATGATATGATATTTTAATGATTTTGGGATTCTAAAAGCAACCTAGATTGTAATTATTTTTCCAATTTTTAGGGTTAAATAGCGCAACTAAACTGGTTGATTTGTGGATTATGCTGCTTTTTCAGAAGCTCTCTTTCCCTTTGTATCTGAAGTAGGTTATCTAGCACTTAGTCTTGTTAGTTTTTTTGGTTCACTAATTCCCTTTGTTCCACTTCCATCATTCCTAGTACTTGCTACTATGGCAGTAGGTGACCAATTTAATATTCACATATTGGCGATATTGTCAGCTGTGACTGCTACTCTAGCAAAGCAGATAATTTTCTATGTAAGCTATAGTGGTGGACGAATTATCTCTGAAAAGACAAGAAAAAGAATGAAACCTTTTGAAAGATTAGTAAAAAAGTATGGTGCAGGAGCAGCATTTGTGGCAGCAGCTACTCCAATCCCGGATGATTTGGTGTACATTCCGCTTGGTTTAGCAAAATATAATCCTCGAAGATTTTTCGTAGCTACACTTACAGGAAAAATTGTCCTAAGTTACGTAATAGTTTTGATATCTCACTTTGTTGGGCTTTCTTTAGTTGATCCACTGCTTGAGGATATTAAAGATACCAGCACAATCTACATAGGAATGATAGTATTTGGAGTATTGTTAACAGCCATGGTAATTTTGCTGCTTCGCCTAGACTGGGCAAAGATCCTTGGAAGGGTTGCCCCGTGGACTTTAATTGAAGAAGACAAAAAAGATTAGATTTCTATTTTAAAATTCCACAGTTTATCTATTCCATTTTTGATTCCAATTCTTGGACTGGATAAAATTTTGCTAGTCTTTATCCCCTCAGTAATAAAAAGACTGGATAATTTTGCAAGATCCTCCCCATATTGCATTTTAGTAATCTGCATAGCTTGCGTTAACTTTGCCGGACCGTTCGTCAAGTTTGCAATCGAATCAATTTTACGGTTTTTAACCATCTCATTAATTCCTTGGTCAGGTTTAATTGAACGAATTAAAACTGCACCTGCATCATATGTCTTGCTTCTAGCTACTGCATTGACACAGTAATGCATTCCATAAGTAAAGTAGACATATGCTATCCCAACCTCACCAAACATGACTTTGTTTCTTCCAGTCAATCCCCTAAATGCATGACTGGCAGGATCATCTTTGTAACGATATGCTTCTGTCTCTGTAATGGTGCCAGAAATTATCTTGCTTCCTATTTTTCTAACAAGTGTCTTGCCAAGAAGATCCTTTGCAACATTTACAGTATTTCTTGCATAAAATGATCTAGGTAACACTTTCATGTTCAAACTGGATCTCACAGTTCTTTGATACCATTTACTAATTTTTTCATATCGTTTTCTAGCGAATCTAAAAGTTTTTGATTGTAAATTACTGCTGCTGGATGTATCGTTAAAAAATACAAATTCCCATCTTTTTTTACAAATTTTCCACGTTCCTTTGTAATATTATTGCCACCTAGTATCGATTGATAGGCAGTGTTTCCCATAATGCAAATAACCTTAGGCTTGATAATGGCAATCTCAGACTCAAGATATTTTTTGCAAGATTCTTTTTCTTCTTGGGTTGGAACTCTATTATTTGGAGGTCTGCATTTTACTACATTTGTGATGTAGACTGATTCCCTTGAAATGCCTGCATTTTCAAGAGCAGTAGATAATTTTTTTCCTGCCGCCCCAACAAATGGCTCCCCCGTCTTGTCTTCACTTCTTCCTGGTGCTTCTCCTATGAAAATTATTTCTGAGTTATGATTTCCTTTTCCAGGCACAGAATTTTTTCTGGTTTTACACAGCTCACATTTTGTACAAGTTACTACTTGATTTCTTATCTCTTCTAGCGAGCTAAACGTCATCTAGGCACTCCTAACAATTGCAGTTGCTCTAATAGAAGGCCCACCATTTCCCATAACCATTGATTGCATTGGGTCTCCTTTCCCACAATTTGTAATTGGTCTGACAGTAAAGTCTTTCCCACAAGCATCAATTGATTTGAAAAAATCAGGCGCCGTGCCTAATACTATTACATCTCTAAGTAAATCTGTAATTTCCCCATTTTCAATTTTTTGAGCAAATTGGCACGAAATACTCCAATTGTATCTTTTCATATCGATTGAAGGAATTTTCATATTTGAAATCAAATACCCATTTTTGATATCTGCAACCATCTCATCTGGTTCCCAATCTCCCTTGTCAATACATGTGCAAGCCATTCTAATTAGTGGCATAAATCGATAAGATGAGGCTCTCATGTTTGCACTTGGGTTTGTGTGAAAAATTTCTGCAGTTTCACGACTTTGCATATGGTTTGAAAGTACTCCATTTTTAACAAGCTCTGTTCTAGTAGCCTTGTTTCCTTCATCATCAAAACCATAATGCCCAAGTGTACCTTCAAGTGTAGGATCATCAAAGACATTGAGATTATCAGAACCAATTTTTTCTTCTAACTTTCCTGCCCACCATGCTCCTCCAGCCCATGCCATTTCTTTTCCAAGTACTCTATCTGCTTCAGATGGATGACCAAGTATTTCATGTGTTAACAGTGCAACAAAATCTGGATTCATAACTACTGTGGTTTTTTCTTCTTTGACAGGTTTAGCATCGATGAGCTGTGCTGCCTTGTCTGAGATAAATTTTGCAGTTTCCCTTATTTCTCTGTCAGTGGATAATTTCTCAATACCGCCTCTCCCACCTTCAGTAATATTTACAGATTGAGTCAATCCATTTTCATGTGCAGTAGCTGAAAGGTCAGCTATTACGTCTGAAAAATTTTGATGTATTTTTGAGCCTTCGCTACTTACAAACAATTTTGATACTATGTTATAGCTCATACTGACTTGAGATTTTATAATTCGTTTATTCTGATGGATAATCTTATCGCAGTCATATCCAATTTCTATTAGCTCGTTGATAGTTGGAATAATTTTCACAGGAAAATTTATTTTTTCATTAACTGTAGTAACATTCCCAATTGTTACTTTGTGCTTTTTTTTTGATGAATAGTAAAGTGCAGCTTTTGCAGCTTCTTCTATCCCGCTTTTTACATCATCAAAAGTTAAAGGATTAGAAATTGAAAAAAAACTCCAGGCTCCTTCATTTAAAACTCTGATCCCTAAACCTTGGTCATTTTTTGTTGTAGAATATTCTATTTCGTTATTTTCTATGACAAAACCTTGCTTTGAAGTAACCTCTGTTCTTACATCACAGTATTGACATCCTGAAACTAAAGCATGTTCCACAGCCTTTTCTGCAAAATCCTCTAGGTTTTTCTCCACATCTGCAATTAGCTTTGTGGCATTGCTAAATCTTATGTAATGCCTGAAACTGCAGGCATTGTGAAGTAAAACTCGTCTTCAAAACTATCATCCGTTTTACCCTGCTTTTGTAGGGCATCAAGGTATGCCCTGCAATTAGAGTAAAAATCTCGGTTATAGTCTGCTATGATCTCCAAGCTTTCCATTGCCATGCTAGACTGTAGCAAAAACTCCATGTCTAGGCCTATGTTTCATAATTTTCAGTTTTTAGATCAGAATGATTTACTATACGAAAGGTTGTTAGGCTTTTGGCAAAGTAAATGAAAAGGTAGCCCCTGTTCCTGAAGTACTTTCAGCTAAAATTGTGCCTCCATGCTCTTCTACTAGGCCTTTACAGATAGCCAATCCTAGTCCACTACCTCCAACCTCTCTAGTCAATGAGGTATCAACTTGATAGAACTTTTTGAAAAGATTCTCTTGCTTTTCCTGAGGTATTCCTGGACCATTATCTTTTACACTAATCTTAACTTCTTTGGGTGAATCTTCGACAAAAATCTCAATTAGCCCTGAGTTAGGCTCTACAACATCTAAGCTATTTTTTAACAAATTTGTTAACACTTGCCTTATTCTTTCTGTATCATGTGGTACAATAATTTTTTTATCCAAATGTTGATTTATTGTAACCTTATTTTCTATTGCACGAGGTTGTAAAGATTCAACCGCTTTTTCTATGGTGTCTTTAATGTCATGATTTTCTTTTTTTACAACTAATTTACCAAGTTCAAGTTTTTGTGCATCTAAAAGGTCAGAAATTATTCGTAACAATGATTCAGAGCTTGATTTTATAATTTTCAAACGTTCTTTTTGTTTTTCAGTAAGTGGCCCTAGATGTTCTCCTAGCAGAATATCTACATAACCTTGAATCGGAACTAGTGGTGTTTTTAATTCGTGTGTTATCATTGATAAAAATTCATCTTTTGCAGTGTCAGTTTCTTTAGCTTCTTGTGTTTTTTGTTTAATTGTATCTGACATTATGTTAAATGAATTTACAAGCTCACCAATTTCATCATCTGATTTATAATTAATTTTTTCACCGTATATGCCTTCCTTAACTCGAGATAATGCTCTTGTAATTATTTCAAGTGGATTAAGGGATTGCCTTACTACAATTATTACAAGGAAAAAAATTGCAATATCTACAACTAAAAGTGTTTGTACAATAGTTCCACGTTGTGAACTACTTTCTTGCAATTGTTGGTTCCATGAATCAAGTAAATTATCAAGTGATGATGTAAGTTCTATTCTTTGTTTTTTGAAAGCGTTATAGGCCGAATCAAATTCCTCAGTGCGTAATGAATTTTTTTCTAATATGCTAACTCTTAGCTCAACAGCTTCCCATAATGGATCTAGTTGTCTTAATGCATTGGAGTTTTCCCTTGGAATGGGAATCAAATTTTCAGGATTTTGTCCAATGCTGTCTAGGTCTAGATCATCTGTAGGATTTTGTAATAATTTTCTAATTCCTGCCTCAAATGCTATCCTATCTTTTTGAAGCTTTTCTCGAACCCCCTCTTCTTCTCCAATTGAAATCAGCAAGGCATTTTGTCCAATACTCTTTGCTAATTCATGAAGCTCGGCTGAAATCTCCTTATGTCTATTATATTCTCGGTCAAGCTGATCAATTTCTTTCATTACAGCGTCTGTAGTGAGAGCCATTTCTCCATTTTTTCCTAGAATGTAATTTAATGCGTCTTTTGCTTCATCATTAGATACTGCAAACATCTGGATTTGTTCAAGCCCTTGTCTGACATCTTTCCAAGAATTTTCCACATCCGCGTATTCGCCCATTAGATTAGAAGGAACAGTAACAATTGACTGTCCCCTAATTGTTCCTCCTGTTCTTAAGATGTTAAGGACTGATTCGAATTGATTTGTTTCATCCTTCAAGGCTTCTCTATCAGACTCAATCCCATTGGCAATAGAGTTTGCAAGACTAGCTAGAGTTTCTACTTTGACTTTAAGATCAGCCGCACGAATAATTGTGTAAGACTCGTCTGTACTTTCCTGTTGGGCTTGATATAATAAAACAAGATTTACTACAGCTGCTGCAATAAGTATTCCCACTAGAAAGTATGCTTTTTGGATTATTTTCAATACTTAACCTGTAAATTTCCAGAGAGTATAAAAATCCCGCCTAAAACCTTTTAGATATAAGATCAAATGTCTGATGAATTCATTAAAGTAGCAACTCTAGAAATTAAAGATGAGATCGCCTCAATTAAAAAAATCTTAGAATCCTGTAAGGATGATTCAGATGTATTCAAAAATTCAGAATCAATTGAAAAGCATATTCATAAAATTAAGGGGCTTGCTCCAATGATGGGCAAAACAGGATTAGGAGAAATTGCAGCATTAAATGATAAATTACTAAATCATATCATTGAAGGTCAAAATCTCGTAGGAATTTATTCTACACTGTGTGAATCTAGTGTTTTTATGGACCAATCTATTCATGGTTCAGATCATAGCTCTCAAGAAATAAAACAAAAGATAGCAACCAAATATTCGAAATATTTGGACTAATCTCTCTCTTAAATAACAATTCTGACACTACTTGATATGGCAAAAGTAATGGTGGCAGATGATTCAGATGCTATTAGGCAAGTTCTAGAAGACATCCTCTCAATTGGAAATCATGAGTTAGCCGGGGAGGCAATAGATGGTAATGAGGCAGTTGAGAAATTCAACCAAATACAGCCTGATCTATTACTATTAGACCTAGCAATGCCAAAAAAAGATGGACTGACTGTAGTAAAAGAAATAAAGGAATTTTATCCGGAAGCAAAAATTATTTTAATTACTGCTAGCGATAATCAATCTATAATAAAACAATGTCTAGACGCAGGAGCTAGTGCCTCAATTTCTAAACCCTTTAACTTTGATAAAGTACTAAAAGTCATTTCTGATACACTTGCACTCTAACCTGTTAGATTAATTCATTTTCCCTTTGATTCCCAACATAATTCAGTTATGAATAAAAGTAGCATGGTGTAGCTTGAATCATTGTCTAAAATTGTAATTGATACGAGTGTTATAATTAACGGCCAAATCAATAAGTTAATCGAATCTGGAACTATTAAGAATTCAGAAATTATAATCCCTGTAGCAGTTCTTGATGAATTACAATCACAAGCAACACAAAAAAAAGAACAAGGGTTTACAGGATTAAATGAGATAAAAAAACTTCAAAACAACTCAAAACAATATGGAAATATAATAAAATTTGAAGGCATGCGCCCAAGTTTCGATGATGTAAGATTATCTGATCGTGGTAGAATAGATGCAATTATCAAAGACATTGCAAAACAACATGATGCAATTCTTTACACCTCAGATAATGTACAATCTTTAGTTGCACAAGCAGAAGGAATTGAAGTTAATTATCAAAAATCTGATCTAAAACAAGAAGAGTTAGAATTTCTAAGATTTTTTGACGCTCAAACAATGAGCGTTCATCTAAAAGAAGGCTTAAAACCAATGGCAAAAAGAGGAAAACCAGGTTCCTTTAGTTTACAAGAAATTGAAGATAAATTATTGACACGTGACTATCTCAAAAACATTACAACACAGATTTTAGATGTTGCTAAACTTGATACCAAAACCAATATAGAAATTTCAAAAACAGGCGCAAAAGTAATTCAACATAAAGACTATCGAATTGCAATTACTTATCAGCCATTTTCAGAAGGTTACGAGATTACTATAGTACATCCAATTGTACGTTTATCGATGGAAGATTATGATTTATCTGACAAACTCAAAAAAAGATTTGCCGAGAGTGCTGAAGGAATCATTATTTCCGGACCTCCTGGTTCTGGAAAAAGTACATTGGCCTCAAGTGTTGCAGATTTCTATCATAAAACAGGAAAAATTGTTAAGACATTTGAATCCCCACGTGATTTGCAAGTAGATCCGGCAATAACGCAATACACAAGATTAGATGGAAGTTTTGAAAATTCTGCTGACATTTTACTTTTGGTGAGGCCAGATTATACTATTTTTGATGAAGTTAGACGTCGCGAAGATTTTCAAACATTTTCAGAATTAAGGCTTGCTGGAGTGGGCATGGTTGGCGTCATACATGCAAATTCTCCAATTGATGCAATCCAACGATTCATTGGAAAAATAGAATTGGGTATTATTCCAAGTATAATTGATACCGTTGTTTTTGTAAAGGACGGGAAAATCTCCAAAGTGTACCAACTAGATCTCAAAGTTAAAGTTCCTTCTGGCATGACAGAGCAGGATTTAGCAAGACCTGTAATAGATATTCGTGATTTTGAGGATAACACTCTGGAATATGAAATATACACCTTCGGTGAAGAAAACGTCATCGTTCCTGTTCCAAAAAAGACAACAAAATTTGGAATTGAAAAACTAGCTGAAGACAAAGTTAGAGATACCTTTAGAAGATTTGATCCTCAAGCAGAAGTTGAAATTTTATCTGGAAACAGTGTAAAAGTAAAGGTACGCAAACAGTTTATCGCATCCGTTATTGGCAGAGGTGGTGCAACAATTAACGATTTAGAAAAAATGTTAAAGGTGCACATAGACGTAGTGCCAAAAGACTCTTCTGAAACCCCCTCTGATGATTTTGAATTGCCGTATGACTTTTCTGAATCTGGAACTTCTTTACTGTTTAATGTTGGAAAAGAGAATGTAGGTAATTCAGGTGACATTTATCTGAACAACGAATATCTTACCTCGTCTAGAATCACTAGAAAAGGTCAAATTAAAATTCCAAAACACTCCATCCCTGGAAAAAGATTAATGAAAAATGCTTCTTCTAGAGAATCTATTCAAATCTTTATCAAAGATTAGACTAATTTTTTATTAATTTTTAAGCCTTGTCAAATATTATTAAAATTTTGAATTATTTTTGGATTTGATTTTAAAAAAGTAATAAACTTTCTTAACTGCCTAATAGTTTTTGGGTTAAGGTGATGTTCAATTCCCTCAGCATCTTGATTAGCTGTATCATGACTAACCCCTAAAATTTCAAAAAATTCTAGGAGAATACCGTGCTTTTGTCGTATTGCGTCAGCTAATTGATTTCCTTTTTGTGTTAGGTTAATTCCGTGATACTTTTCATACTCTAAAAATCCACTCTCATCTAGTCTTTGCAGCATTTTTGTTACACTTGGAGCACTAACATTCATGTATCTTGAAATATCCAGAGTAGTTGCGTATCCCTTCAGTTCTACTAGCTCTAAAATTACTTCAAGATAATCTTCCATTCTAGTGCTAGAGCCGATTCTGCCAGCTTTATGAGCCGCCTTTATTGATTCCAGTCGTTTTGTATCTTTTTTATTCAAACGTTCTATTAATTGGAGATTGCTTAGATATAATTTAGTGTCTACAAGATTACAGACTTGGCATATCTACTATCATAGATGTTATTAATTTTGACCATAGAGTAACCAATCTTGATCTTCGAATTTTATCTAATTTTACCAAAATATGACGAGGGAATGGATAACTTACTTAATCTAAAATTAAAAAAAATGAAGACAATCTCAGAATCTGCAAAAAGAAGAGCAGGACTATATTCTGATTTATTCAAAGTTGATGATAAGCGAACTGCAAAATCCTTGCGTGCATTGCAAAAAGCTCCCTCTCCTGGGAAAAAACTAAAAAAAATTGGATTTATCATATTTTGGATACCAGAACCAACCGGAGTGACAAATGCTATTGGTGCCCCAATGATTTTAGCTGGCAAATATCTTGAAAAAGTATACAATGGTTCAACAATACATGATATTGGACATGAAACAAAAAATGCCTTTTCCTCAATTCACGATTTTAAAAAATCTATACTCTGATCATTACTTTTAGTTTTTATGCAGAACCTTTTAGCCTAATTGTATGGCCTCAAGAATTCAGGTTTTGGTTCCAATAACTATAGCTGCTGTCATAGTAGGTCTTGCCGGAATCATGTCGCTTCCAAGTGATGTAAAACTTGAATCAGTAGAATTTCCAAGGGGTACTGTAAAAATCGATGGTGTAGTTTTAGAAGTTCAAATAGCTGATACCGACCCACGACGAGCAAGAGGATTAATGTTCCAAGAACAACTTCCGCTTGATGAAGGAATGTTACTTGTGTTTGATGATGCTAACAAACGCTCAATCTGGATGCTTAACATGCAATTTCCACTTGACGTAATCTGGATAGATGATAACAGCAAGGTAGTGTTTATTGAAAAAAATGTTCCTCCTTGTAAGACTGCATTAGAGACTGTAACGTGTCCTTCTTACAAAGGTGGAAGCAAGGATGCAAAATATGTATTAGAAGTTACCGCTGGATTTGTTGATGCATTTAAAATCACTACTGAATCAACATTAGAAATAATTTCTATCTAAAATACGTCGCAAGTTTTGCAAAGGCTTATCTTAGTTAAAATAAAAAATCTGTAAAGTGCATAAGAAGAAATTTTTATACATTGGTATATCTGTGGCAGTTTTAGCTTTAGCCGTTAGCCTTAGTTTTAGTCTATTTAATAATGATGCAGAATTAATAACAGAATCATTACCTGAATTAAAATTTACCTATATAGAATCTAATGCCAAATTAAAAGAAAGTTTAGCGTCGCACGGTATATCCATGTCTTCTCCAGTAAAATTATCAACAATAAAGGATATTGAAAAATTCTGCTCTTTTTTTGCAGATAAGAACAAGCAAGATCAAGTAGACTATTGTACCTCAACAGAACTACGGGATTCTGATGGAGAATTCCTAGGAAACATCCACATGGTGGGTTCTCGAAATATGCCAAAAATTGTTCTAGTATTAATTCAAACTGATCCATTCATGCAAGATCTTGATGAAATAAAATCTGTGTATGATGTTGTAATTGAAAACTTGGTCTGTAATTGTTGGGAGGATGTAAAACCTAGTGAAATTGAAACAGTTAGTGACTGGGTTGACAGACAGAAGGACTTTCACACAAGTGATGTAAAACCTACCAGTAAATCAAACCTAAGTATTATGGGTATGAGCCTTCAAATGGAATTAACTACCAATACCGAAGGATACCTCTGGAAATTGCTAATATCAGGTTAGTTTCTAGTAAATCTAACAAATTCTTAATTCCTAGTTTAACCTAGAAAAGACATGAAATATTGCCATGATTGTTTAACTCCAATTAATCGTTATTCATCAGAGGAATATTGTAATTTCTGCAAAAGAGATAGAGCCATTAAAAAAAATCCAAACTCTGTAGCCTAAGCTCTTTTCTTTTTAGAAAATCTGAATACCTTGGCAGTATTGTTGTCGGTTTATGTTAACTTTATAGAAGTAATATTTTCTATTGAATGTTATATTGTTTGAAGAACTTTGGTTAATTCCACTTGGGTTTGTAGCTGGCTTATTAGGTTCTATAATTGGTCTTGGAGGCGGAATAATTATTGTACCTGTCCTAACTTTTTTTGGTTATCCTCCAGCATTATCTGCTAGTAATAGCATATTTGCAGTTTTTAGTAATGCTGTCGCATCATCAATCTCTTATGCAAAACAAAGAAGAATAGAATATTCTATTGGATTAAAACTTGGTTTACTTTCAATACCTGGAACTATACTTGGTGCATACATTTCCTCAGATATAGCCCCCTCTTTATTCAAAATTTTATTTGCGTTAATTTTGATCTCTTCAAGCATTTACATTTTTTCAAAAAGAAAGATTGAACCAAAAAGTCATAATCTTTCAAAACAAATTATGATTCTCGCAGTAGGTGCCAGCTTTTTAGCAGGAATAATATCTGCATTATTTGGTGTGGGTGGTGGAATCATATTCGTACCATTGATGGTTATTGCTATGGGATTGTCAATGAAAAATGCGGCACCCACATCTCAATTCATCTTATTATTTGGTTCTGTTTCAGCACTAATAACGCATAGTATCTTAGGACATCCAGATTTTTATCAAGCACTTTTACTGGCAGCAGGTGCTTTTGTAGGAGGTCTAGTGGGAGCAAGACTATCAATTGAAATTAAAGAAAGTGCATTGAAAATTCTTATTTCATTAGTTATGATTGCTGTAGCAGTGAAACTTTTTATTGATTCCTTGGAGGTTCCTTTTTGATTCTATACAGATTCTTTTTTGATACTACCACTAAATCCCCATTTTGTTTTGTACCTTCATAGTCTATTGCAATTTTACCATATTCTTCATCAACATCTTCTTTTGAAGATACTGTGAATTTTATTTCCAAAACTTCATCGGTTTTAAGTGGTTTGAGAAACCTAGTGCTTTTGTTGTCCCATTTAGTATCCCCATCTGTGCCAATAAAGATTAAGGCATTTCCATAAATCTGACTGAGTCTGGTGAATTCTCCTTCCATCCTAGATAGGATTGCTCTCCCAGAGACTAGTTTGTTTTTCGTAGTTGGGTCATCTAAAAGAACATTTTTTACTCGTGAAAACTTTAGATATTCTTCTAGTTCCTTTTCTGAAATACTACATGTAGAATAGAATTCTTCTCCTACCTTGAGCTCTGAGAATTTTTTCATTCTATCTTACTTCATCTACACAGAAAATGACTTCAGCAGATGCTGGAGAATTTTCTGATATGAAAAAATTCAATGCTTGAGCTATTCTTTCATTTTTAGGCTCTTTACCATCAATAGTTCCAGGTAAGACCAAAAATGATCTAACTTTTGACTCTAATACATCACTTAATTCTTGATTAACCGTTGTTGTAAATGGTCGCAAGCCCCACGAAAGACCTCTACCTTTGCCCTGTCTGCCCCTGAAATCTTTGTGCCAACTGGCAAGTCAGGTCCTATGGTCATAATGATTCCACTTTTATTTTTATACAGCCTTGGGTCTTTTCCACCACCTGGAACATAATGCTCCAATGCTCGTTGTATGACAGTAGCAGGAGTGTTAATGAATTTGTCAACCAGGTCGTCCCACTGACTTCTTGATAACTCAATTAATTTTGAAAATTCTGGAACTCTTCCTGTAATGTGAATCACTGCACCAATCTCTCCCATGTTCTTAGAAGCTGTTTCTAGCCATCTCTGAACTTCATTTGGGTTTTTTAGATTTGATACATGAGAATGAAATTTGCCACTAATAAAATCCTGTAATTCCTTTGGAGTATTTTCTGATATAATACAAACTGCTTTGCCACCATTTTTCTCTACATGCTTTGCTAGATATTCAACTCTATCTGCGTCTGTCTTATCAGTTGCATCAATTGTAAAAACTACCGACTTGCCATTAAACCTGGGTTGGGCAACACTTGGAGTTGCTCCTGCAATATGTGCTCTGACTGGATAAAATACTCTATCTCCTGGTATGACTTTGCCGTTAAGAATTTTAGCCATTTCATCATCTGCAAGACATAAAACGGTTTCAGCAACTTGTGGTTGGGATAAGAATTGTCCATCTGCAATCATTTTAGATGTGTTTAGTTGAATTTTCTCAGCAACATTTTTGATTTTTGTTAAAAGATTGGTTAAAGTTACAGATAATTTTTTAGGATCTCCGCCTTTAGTTTTTGCCAGATTTTCAGCTGCTTTTGTAATTCCTTGACTAATAACAGACTCTTCTTCACCTAATAGGGGAACAATTTCTTTATTTACAGACTCAACTTCAATGGGTGAAAGATCTTCAAATCCACTAACACGTAAAAATTCTGAGGCAGCTTTTGGATAAACAGTTTTGTAAATTCTATCAGAGTGAACTGGGCCTGGATTTGTAGCAATTGAGATGATTCCTTTATCTACTAATTCCCAAGACATCGCCTCTGCTAGTCTGTTTTTTGCACCTTGTGATGCAGTGTAAGGGTCTCTGAATCTATAAGGACGCTGTTCAAGTGGTCTTTCTTCTGCAAAGAAAGTTGAAATTGTAATTATCTTTGCACCCTTTTTCATTACTTTGAGAGCCTGTACTGATGTCCAAAAGGTTCCTGTAAGATGAATTCCTATAGTGCTTTTGAATTCATCCAAATCATCATTAGCAAAACAAGTTACCGGACCTGAAACTCCTGCATTATTTACTACTACATCCACGTTGATCTTTGAGCTTGCAAGAGAATCAAACATATCACTAATACCTTTCTCATCGCTTACATCAACTCCTGAAAATATTTTTACAAATGCATTACTTTGAACCTTTGAAATTATTTCCTGAAGGATTTTTTTAGTTTCTTCAAGAGGCTCTGTTCTTCTTCCAAGAATTATCACACTGGCTCCATTTTCTGCAAATTTTTTTGCAATGGCTTGACCGATACCAGTTCCACTGCCAGTAATGAGGACAACTTTCTCTTGAAATTTTAACATTGACAGAATGATGAACTTTTTGTATTATTTAATTGGATCATCTAATGCTGAATTAATCTTTATTTGAGGGGTAAATTCATCATTTGATATGCATGATTCTGAACCTGACACTATTGTATTGAAGACATATCCTCAACGATTAAGTGAAATTTTATCTAAAATAGGTATAGAATCTAATCCCAAAGATATTGGAACTGATGAAATTGAAAAAGGTGATTATTACAGCAGGTATTTTACGCAAACACCTAGGATGGTTACCAATAAAGGATGTTTAGAAATTAAAAAAACGAATATCGATGTTGTACAAATAATTCAGAAGGGCTAAGAAGATGCAAGATCCAAATCCACTTCCTTGGGGCGCACAGGACAGATTTCAAGCTCATTTTATTGTTCGAAAAAATACTGAAAGAAATAATACTGATTTTATAGCTAGAACAATTCTTTCGACTCAAGGTCATTTTGGTTCAAAAAAAATTAAAGGCGTAAAATGGAATGGTGGAAAGTTAGCAAAAATACTCGATGATGATTCTGCCCTTGCAGAAATGATTCAGAAACAATCAGTCAATGATGCTACTATTTTTGTTGATCCAACAGAGAATGCTGTCAGAATTTATGGAAAATGGAAAAACAATTTTGAATTTGGAATATCAAAAGAATTATTTGAAATTTATGACAAAATAGCAGGGCACATTAAAGCCCTTTAAGCTTTCCACCAGTCAAGTGCTAAATAATTTACATCATCTTTTCCATGTGGTATTGCTAAAATGAATTGTTTTCTAACCGTAGTAGCTAATCTTCCAGCAAGTACTACTCCTGTTGATGATATAGAATCAGTTGTGTTGTAAACCTGAACCAAGTAGGGGGCATGATCTATTCCTGGACCTTTTTGATACACTGCAAAATCGCATCCGAATTTAATTCCTGGATTAATTATGTATCCTTTATCTCTAAAATTTTTGTAAACTAGAAATTTTTTATCAAAATTATGGTATTCATTTCTGCAAATTTCTAACATTTCCGTTTCTGTAATCTTTTTTTTCACTTTGTAAATACTAATTATTGATTTTTGAAGCAAATAATATCCTTCCATAAGATCTAAAATAAGTGGAACGTTAATTTCATTTAGTTTTGGTTTTGGTATGCCAATTGGTTTTCCATAATACCCATTCATGAAAAGTTTTTGAGAATCCTTAATGTTCCAAACAACAATTCGATTATCGATTAATTCACTTTTCAACCTATATGCTCAATGCTAATAGAATGAATGAATCTGAAACCTCTTGGCATTTATCTGCCATCTCCTCAATACCTTCAATTACGTCTTTCATCAACATAATTTCCTTAGTATTTGTGATTTCATTTAAAATCTTGATAGTTATTGTTCGATATTTTGTATCAATTTCTCTCTCAATTTTCTGTGTTTCTTGAGCAAGATCAATTGAATTTGAAGCATTTGTATTTAGACTGCGAATTATTTCATTAAGCTTGTAAACCTCATCTACTACTAGCTCAATTAATTCGGTAAGATCTTTGTCTAAATCTGCAGTCTTTAGGGTAGCAGGCTTGATGTTAGATAACTTGAATGAGATGCCAGTGATGTATCCTGCAATCTCATCCATGGTATAGGCAGTGTTAAGGAGATTCTCTCTATTCATAATGAGGCCTCCAACGTCTGCAACGTCTCGTGTGATCTTTCGGCGAAGAGCCTCTACCTCATCTTCAATGTTGACAATTTGTGCTAGAGTATTTTTAACCTCTGCCTTATTTTTCTTCATCATAAATTCTGGCAGAGTAGCTAAACTCCTTGCAGCATTTAGAATTCTATTAATTTCATCTTGTAAAACTGCTATTGCTTTTCTCTTTGCCTGAACCTCTAATTCCCCACTATACATGTACGAAATTTGTTATCTATAGAAAGTTAATTTAAACCCTTGTGAAAAAATACCACTTCAATAAATTGAACTAGCCTCAGTCTGTGTTTTGAGTAATTTTTGTTTGACCTTTGTACAGAGAAATTACTTCTTGATCAGTTGAAGCATTTTCTGGAGATTTTTCCATTCTTATTTTACCTGTAAACTTTGGAAATCTCAAAGCCAAGCCACTTCCTTTTCGTATAGCATCTTGAGCAGTTTTATGAATCGGACTAAGAGTGATTTCAGATGCAACAATCTCAATTACAAGTTCTGGTTCAAACCATACATCAGCTTCCATATCACTTTTTATTCTAGGGTTTTTCTTTAGAGTTACTTTACTTGATAAGATTTGATAGAATTGGTCTAAATTTTCGTCAGTAAACCCCGTTCCAACTTTACAAATACTTGGGAATGTATCGTCATCATCATTGTAAGTTGCTAAAAGCAGAGTTCCATATTTGCCAGTTCTTCTGCCTCTTCCAAAGAATGCACCAATTACAACCAAGTCTAAACTATCTCCTAGATCATTTCTGTACTCTCGCTTTAGCTTTAACCAATTGCTTCCTCTTGCTCCAGCTCTATACGGCGCATTTAGAACTTTTAGCATCAAACCTTCACATCCTGCATTAATTGAATTTTCTAGAAAGTCTTCAATTTCGCTTTCATTTGTTACCAATATTTGAGGAATTACTTTGGTAAAATTATCTTCAACTACAATATCGTTTAATAATTTTCGTCGTTGTTCATAGCCTAAATCCAGGCAACTTTTTCCATCTAAGTATAAGACGTCAAACAAATTTACAGTGATTGGATATTGTAAAACTGCCTTGTCTACATTATATTTTCTTCTTCTATGCATTAATTCTTGAAATGGTAAAAACTCTCCACTGTTTTCATTAATAGCAACTGCTTCAGCCTCTAATATTGCATTTTTTACTTTTAGTGCTTTTGGTATATTTTCAACAATATCTGGATAATAGCTTCTGATGTTTTCTAGTCTTCTTGAAAAAAGATCTACCCTGCCATTTTCTAAATGAATTTGTACACGCTCACCATCAAGTTTGTATTCTGCAGCAAATCTTTTACCCATTTTTTCAATAGCTTCTTGTTCACTCTTTACACGATCAGCTAACATGGGTCTGATTGGACTGAAAACTTTAACTTTGAATTCTTCTATTCCTTTGAGTCCCTCTTTTGCAGCAACTTGTGCAACTTTTCCTAGATCACTTGAAACATTGTACGCAGCCTCTATTTTTTCTCTGTTTGATTTTGAATCGGTGTAAGCAATGGCTAATCCATCTAAAATTGTATTATCTGCAACTCCCAAACGCATTGTGCCAATTAGTATTTTTATGATAAATTTTGCAGAAATTGGGCTGACATTGTTTAAAAGACTAGAGACATAATTCATTTTTTTATCTAGAACATTTTTCCCACTTCCTTCTAGCTCTGCAATTTTAACCAATGAATCATATACCCATTCTACAGTTTGATTGTCACCTGCCACTGCATCAAACAGTGTTGTTTGTGTTTTTTGTTCAATAAGTTTGGAAACAGCATGTCCTAAATCGCCGTCTTTCCTATAGGCCTCTTCAATTCGCTTGACTTCAATGGCAGTTGAACGATGTACTGCTCTAATTACTAATTTTTCTGCAACGCCTATCTCCACTCCTTCAAAATCAGGACGCAATTTGCCTTGAATCAAATAAACTACTTTGGCAAGTAAATCAGGAGGGGTACTTTTGAATAAATCTACTAGATGGTCTGTTAACTCTAATCGTTTTGCCGTATTCTCCATCTTTTCAAAAGTTTCAGCTAGAATAGAAAACTTCACTCTAAATTTTTTATAGGATCCTGAATAAAAGTGAGTTGCTAAATGTATCGAAAGATTGTCTTTTTTTCGGATTTTGGATTATCAGATACTAGCGCAAAGTTGTAAAGGGGATACAATGTTTTGTATTGTTTCATATAACTCCAGGCAACATCATGAATCTTAAACTCCGTACGTATTCCTTCGATGTTTGATTTATTTCCAAATATATCAAATACTACTAGGGAATATTTTTTTGGTTTATTGTGAGGTTTTGCTTTTAGCAACCAGGTGAAGGCAAATACAAAAACAGCTGCTACGATAACCATTACCCCGACATCTTTAAAAAATGCCCCTACTATGTTTGGAATCGTTTGACCAAATAATTCTATGATAAAGTTAGAAAAAGTCAGTACCCCAATTCCAGTCAGTATGAAAAATCTAAACTCAATTAAGGGCTTTAATTTGTTCATTTTTGGCCATTTTATATTGTTCATCTTTTCTTTTTAACTCTTTGTCCACAAAAAAACAATGATTGAAATTTTTCATTTAATGGGGTAAAAATTAATGATAATTTGTTTAATCGGGATCTTCGTAATTTCCTTTTGCTCTGCCTTTACTTGAGGAGCCAGGCAAAGACTTCATCTTATTTTCTAAAACTTTCATTCTGTCTTTATAGCCTTCAGCATATTCTAATTCTGAAGGAATAAGTGTTGCAGGATGAATAAATCCCTGACTTCTAATTGCCAATGCTCTTTTAGTGGCAATTTCTCGTATGTAGTCCCAATCTGGAGTTGAAAAACCATCATGCGGCCCAACTAGTTTTCCATTATGCATGCTAAATACAAGCGCCTCAACAATTGGAATACAATAATCAATTGTAGCTGCCGAATTAAGTTTGACTGGCATTAATGGCATGTGATGACTGCCTCTTGTATTTCCTGCCACATAATGCGGATTATTAAAAGCACTACCTGCTTCTTCTGTTGCTGGGAAATTTTTTTGAGTTCTAACAATGCAAATTGGATCATCTTTTCCAACATATTTACCAGCTATGTTGTGTAATCTGTCAGTGGATGAAGAAACAATGGGTTCATTATCCTTTGTGTAAACTGATGCAACTACATAACGACCAGGATACATTAAAGCAGCTTCAAGAGTTGGTTTGTCTTCCCACAAGTTTAGCTCAGCAATTTTACCCTCTTCTACATCCATGACGTTAAATTTTACCCCTTTTGCAAGTGACTTGTTAATAATTAATCCAGTATTACTTAATGCATCTACAAACATTCTGTAAAATGGGTAGTTGAAAGCTCCTGGCTCTGTCTTATCTGCAGCAAATACTGTAAAAGCCTCGTTTGGTCTCTCTTCAAATTCTAATTCAGCAACTCCAGGTCCCATCCCTTTTACATTTCCTGAGAATGAGTCCTTTAGAAGATCTTGTCCTGCTCCATAAAGCCCCTCTTGTTTTGCAACTTGTGTTCCAGCCTCAAAGGCTTTCCATGCAAGCTCATGAATTTGCTGGTTATCAACCCCCTTTGTATGGGTCATAACAATGTGAACATCGTCTCCACAATAACCAATGTACGAATCTATTAACAGATCCTTTGAATTTTCTACTGTTTTTCTAACTGCACCTAATAATCCATCACTTGGCCTTGTATGACCCCCAATACCCCCAACATCAGCTTTTATCACAGAAACAGTAATTTTCATGGCTTGTTTCACTGCCCACTTTGATTTATGTCTAATTCACCCAAGTCCTTGATGAAAAAAAATTGAAAAAAAATTAGATTTTTTTCAAAAAAATCGAAATGGTAATAAAACCCCTCTCACTACGAAGTCGATATGGCAGCTAAACCACACTTAAACTTGATAATTACTGGGCATATAGACAATGGCAAGTCTACTACAATGGGTCATTTCCTAATGGACCTTGGTGTAGTTGATGAAAGAACTATAGCCCAACATGCAGAAGAATCTGAAAAAACCGGAAAAGGTGACACCTTCAAATATGCTTGGGTAATGGATAACATAAAAGACGAACGAGAACGTGGTATTACAATCGATCTTGCTTTTCAAAAATTTGAAACTCCAAAATACTTTTTCACTCTAATTGATGCCCCTGGACACAGAGACTTTATCAAAAACATGATTACTGGTGCATCTGAAGCAGATTGTGCTGTTTTGGTTCTTTCTGCAAAGGAAGGAGAAACCGATACTGCTGTTGCTCCAGGCGGACAAGCAAGAGAGCATGCTTTCTTACTCAAAACACTTGGTGTAAACCAAATGATTGTCGCAATTAACAAAATGGATGATAGTAAATATTCTGAAGAGGCATTCAAACGAGCAAAAGCAAAGGGAGAAGCACTAGTCAAATCTGTAGGTTACAAACTTGAACAAGTACCAATCATTCCCGTATCTGGTTGGATGGGGGATAATCTAGTTAAGAAATCAGAAAACATGCCTTGGTGGACTGGCAAGACTCTACTTCAAGCATTTGATGACTTTACATATCCTGAAAAGCCAACAGGTAAACCACTACGCGTTCCTATTCAAGATGTTTATACAATTACTGGTGTAGGAACAGTGCCAGTAGGACGTGTTGAAACTGGTACAATGAAACCAAATGACAAAATTATCATAATGCCATCTGGTGCTATCGGTGAAATAAAATCTATTGAAACTCATCACACTGAAATGACATCTGCTTCCGCAGGTGATAACATTGGTTTTAACCTGAGAGGCATTGAGAAAAAAGATATCAAAAGAGGTGATGTCATGGGAACTCCAGACAAACCACCTAAATGTGCAAATGAATTTAGAGCACAAATTATTATTATACACCACCCAACAGCTATTGCACCTGGTTACACTCCAGTAATGCATTGTCACACTGCACAAGTTGCTGCAACAATTGTTGCATTTGAGGCAAAAATTAATCCAGCATCTGGTGCAATTGAAGAAAAAGATCCAAAATTCCTTAAAGTTGGTGATTCTGCTATCGTCCGAATTAAACCAGTAAGACCTACCCCAATTGAAGCATTTGCAGAATTTCCTGAGTTAGGAAGATTTGCACTCAGAGATATGGGTGCAACAATTGCAGCAGGAATTGTTAAAGATATTACTGAAGAATACAAACCATAGTGGGTTATTGGATTGACCCAATCAGCTCGCATTAAACTTACCAGTACTAGCTTGCCAAAATTAGATAGTGTCTGTACAGAAATTATGGGCATTGGAGATAAGACCGGCGTCAAAATAAAAGGACCAACTCCGCTACCTGTAAAGCGACTACACATTGCAACAAGAAAATCTCCATGTGGTAGCGGTACTGAAACATATGAAAAATGGGAGATGAGAATGCACAGAAGAATTATTGACCTTAGTGCTGATGACAAGGCAATTCGACAGCTAATGAGACTAAAGATTCCAGATGACGTTTACATTGAATTATCTTTAACGTGATTGTTTGTTAGCCTTAAATTATAGAAAATTGTGAATAAAGATATGGCAGAAGATATTCCTGAAACTCCCATTGAAGAAACCCCAATAGAAGAAACTACAGACTCTGCAAAATTTGATGTAATTTATTCTTGTTTGAGGTGTGGCACTAACGTTCTAAATACTGAATTAGCGAGACTGCCAGAAATAAAATGCATATGTGGATTTAGAGTCTTTACCAAAATCAGGGCTCCCATAGTCAAAACAATAAAAGGAATTTAAAACTAAATTCTATCTTTTTTATAACTATGATGTCTTTGTAGATGAGTACGCATATCCTCCATACTTGAAAAAAATTGATTACACTCTTTACAATCGTATGGTAGATCTTTATTATGAACAATTTGTTGATGATTCATAAATTCTTCTTGTTTTGAAAATTTTTTATCGCATTTATCGCATTTAATTTTTTTAAAAAAACCCATTTATTTATCATGCTCTTTGTGAGAGTCCCAACACTTTCTACATAGTTGACCTTCTACCTTCCACTTTGTTTTAGGATTGTATCTGAAAAAACCTAATTTAGCTCCACACATACTGCAAAATTCTTTTTTTGCAGTGAAATCTTTTTCTTTTTTATCAAAACAATCTTTACACAACAGTCCTTCCATTTCCCACTGCCATCGTGGCTCCCACAAGTCTGTTATTTTCTTTTTTACACTACACTTAACACAATTTTGTGTCATTGTTCCTTCGAAAAACTCTCTCATCTTATCCATGTGACATTCAGCACAAAGAAAACCCTCGATATTCCATTCCTTTTTTGGTCTGTGTTTATGTTTGAGCTCTTTATTGCAAATGTTACAATATACGGGTGCTCGACTTAGAAACTTCATCACTCTTTTAACTATTTTTTATTCGCATATTTAATTTCAGCCTAAACTATACGACTGTTTTGATTATATCAAAAAGAAAATGGCAAACACTGCCACTGCTTAAGTATTAGTCAAGAAGTTTTTCTACGGCCTGGCTTGCATTGAGCATTCCATGCTTTTTTGCAAATTCTTCGATCTTCTTGTATTCCTCATTTGTAAAACAAATTGGCATTGATCGTTTTTCCATAATTACTCTTAACATTATTATTTAATATCCTTTGTGATTTGAAAAGATATTTGATACGGACTATCAAAACATACTAGCATGGCAAAAAAGCATCAGATTTTGGTAATTGGACATGATGAGGAGGGTTGTACTGCTGAACATGAAAGACTTGCATATGAAACCGGCGCTGAGATCGCAAAGTCAGGTGCAATTTTAATCTCAGGAGGCCTTGGCGGTGTAATGAAGGCTGCATCACACGGAGCACATGATGCAGGAGGACTGGCAGTTGGAATAATTCCATATGATAAAGCATCTGCTGCAAATGAATATTGTGACATTGTAATTCCTACAGGAATGGGGCATGCCAGAGATTTTCTAACTGCGCTTTCTGCAGATGGTGTAATAGTAATTGGTGGAGGTTCAGGAACTCTTACAGAAGTTTGCGCATCATATGTGCACAAAAAACCAATCGCTGCTTTGAAGAATTCAGGAGATGTTGCTACAAAATATGCAGACCAGTATTTGGATCACAGAAACAAAGTCAAAATTGTTGGGGTGGATTCACCTAAAGAAGCTGTAAAGTATATTCTAGAACAAATCACTGCATAGAAACAAGCAAGGGATCTGGTTCATAAAATTGACCATGTTTTTGTGCAAGCTGTTCTAACTCTTTTACAATATTTGACATTCCATATTCTTTTGCTGTTTCAAAAAGTGGTTTTTTTAACCCAAGTCCAAGTCTTGCTGCATTTTCAATCTCTTGTATATCACTTGCTTCTTTAGTAACTAACCAAGCTGCATTGTTTAGAATGTTTGCAAGTATCTGAATTGGATTACAATTTTTTGCAAGTTCTTCAGATAGTGAGATGCGTTCATATTTTTCATCAGAGTATTTGTAAAAACCTTCGCCAGTCTTTTGTCCTAGCTTTTTTTCGTTGTACAGTTGTTCAATTTTAGGATGTGGTCTAATTACCTTTTTGTCTCTTAGATGCATTTCTATTGTTGCCTTGTGGATCACATCCATTCCTGTAAAGTCTGCTAGCTCAAATATTCCCATTGGAAATCCCAGCTTAAACTTTACAGCAGAGTCAATTTCTGTTAATTTAATTTTCTGTCTATCCATAACGTAACATGCCTCGTGAACTAGTGGTATGAATAATCTATTTACAATGAATCCTGGAACATCCTTTCTACATACAACCGGCTCCTTTTGGACGGATTTTACATAATCATTTGTAAGTTTGACAACTTCTTTAGCAGTTTTTTGGCCGGGAATTATCTCAACTAGCTTCATTAATTGTGGTGGATTGAAAAAATGAATTCCAATGAATCTTTCTGGCCTGCTAGTGGTATTTGCAATCTCTGTAATTGGAAGTGTACTAGTATTTGAGGCAAAAACTACATTTTTTCCTGCAACTTTATCTAGTTCAGCATATACTTTTTTTTTCAAATCCATAATCTCTGGAACTGCTTCTATTACCAAATCGCAATCTTTGACTGCCTCTTTTAAATCAACAATGGGTCTTATTCTAGAAAAAATATCATCAGCTTGACTCTGCGAAATTTTTTCTTTTGAAACAAGTTTATCAAGACTCCACTTTATTTTTCCCATGGCTTTATCCAAAAACTGTTGTTCGATATCTCGAAGAACTACATTGTATCCAGACATTGCAGAAACTTGGGCAATGCCATGACCCATAATTCCGGAACCTAAAACGGTAATGTTTTTTATTGCCACAAATCTTGAATCTGTCAGTATCCTTTATAATGTATATCTAAATTTCTTACTCCATATTGGGCCTGTTCAAAAAAAAGGGAGATAAGAATACTACAAAATGTAAAGTATGTGGTTTAGAACTACATGACCCAGAACGCCTTAAGCGCCATCTAAAAAAAGCACATGGTAATGTACCCGAAAAAAAACTCGACGCAAAGGGTGGAACTTCTGAAGGCGGAATGTGGTAAAACAAATGGAGCTCACCGACTCTCAAAAATATGGTGCCATATTTGGTGGAGCCTTTGTTCTTGCAGGAATAGTATTATCTACAGTAGTTTTTCCCTTCTGGAATTTGATAAGAGAAGACGTTTTTGAGGAATCTAAAATTCTCTCAAACTCTGACGGTACATGCTATGCAAACACCTCTGACCAAATTCCAAAAACTATAGAAAACTGTGATCTTGAACCAGGCACAACTGTTATGCTAAAGTTTGGTAAAGGTCTTGCATGGGCTTCAATTGTCAATCCATAAATTATTACTTTAATAGAACCACACTAATTTACAAAACTAATGGATTGTATCTTTTGTAAAATCATTAAAAAAGAAATTCCAGCTAAAATTATTGCAGAAACAGAAAAATCTCTAGCCTTTATGGATGCATTTCCACTGACAAAAGGCCACTCCCTAGTGATTCCAAAGACCCATTATGAAAAAGTACAAGATATTTCTTCAGAAGACAATGCCGATTTATTTGAAACAGTTCGCAAGACTATTGCCAAAGTTGACAAGATTACTAATGCGACTCTGTTAGCCATTCACAATGGTAAGGCAAGTGGACAGGAAATCCCACACGTCCATGTTCATCTAATCCCAAGAAGCTCAAAAGATTCCGCAGGTCCAGTTCATAGCATGTTTCATAATGCCCCAAAATTATCTGATAGCGAAATCAGCGAATTGTATGATAAATTAAAGGAATCCTGACTACCAGGGATAGATTCTTTTTTTCAAATCTTTATCACTTACATTAATTGCCTTTGTAGGACATGTTTCAGCTGCACTCATAATTTTATTGTACCCTGCTCCTCTTTCATTATAAACTCTGGATTTTGGATTCATCTTTGTTAATTTGTCTACGACAAAAACATCTGGGGCTATGGTTTCGCAGCTACAACAACCAATACACAAGGTTGGGTCTACTTCAACTGAGAGATTTATTTTTGGTTCAGATTTCTTTGCTCTTTCACTTTGTTTCCCAAACCCCCTGTCATTATTTACTCTGGCATCATAATTTTTCCAAAACTCTTCTTCATATCTTTTCCAAAAATCAGGATTTTCCTCTTCAAACTCTTTTGTATACCTGCTCCAATCTTCCTCAGGTGTTTTTCCTTTTGGACCTGCTCCCCATTCTGGTTTTTTCTTTCTAAAGGTTTGTTCAGTTTTTGTATGATTATTTGTATAGCTTCCTTTTGCAGAATCTGTTCCATTAGAATTTATTTTTTTATGATTATTTTTTAAAATGTGATAAGCTGCTGTAACTGACTTGAATTTATTGCCATCTTGTTCATCAGAATTTTTATCGGGATGAAGCTCCAAGGCCAATTTCCTATAGGCATATTTTACGTCATCAAACGATGCGTTAGAATCTAGTTTAAGAGTCTGATATGCTTGGTAATCGTTCACTCTATATTTTGAATACTCTTCCTATGTTAAAAATAATTTGTTGCAATTTACATTGCATTATAAGCGAAAATTTCAATTTAGCTAAATTCCTTTAGCTGACACAAGAAGACTGTTCATCTAATACACACAGACAAAATTATGATCCTTTACCTAAGAATAGGCATGATTAGAGTAGTAGTAATTGAGGATGACCACGATGGAGCAGAGGTTCTAGCCGAATGTCTTAGGATAAAAGGAATCGATGTTTTAGAAAAAGGCTACAACGGGTTAGAGGCAGTTCAATTGTACAAAAAACTCAAACCTGATTTTGTACTGTTAGATATGTTAATGCCATTTTACGATGGCTTTTATGGATTAAGGAAAATTCTTGAATTTGATCCCAAAGCCAAAGTAATAATTGTATCAGCTTCCATTGATCAAGATGAAAAAGAAAAACTAACTAAGCTAGGCGCTTCAGCAATTGTCAGCAAACCCTACGAGATAGATGCACTCATTGGTGCATTACATACAATAAACAAAGAAAAAGAAAATAATTTGAAAACTAGACCAATTATCATTTGATGCTAGTGCAGTTTTCCAGCAGATTTTTGTTTAATTATCAACTAATGGTTCAAATACATGGAATCAAAATCGATAATCAACTAGTATTTTTTATAGCTGATTTTATTTTGTATGCTTATTGAGTGCAAGTGGTAATTCAAAACTAATGGGCATCAGTGTTGCTGCAATCGCAATAGCTTTAGTAGCAATCTTTGTTGCCTCATACTCTCTCACTAACATTGCAACTTTAGATGAGAACGATGATGATGACGAACGATATGTTCCACAAACCAGAGAAATGTGGTTGTTTACTCAAGTTGATGAACATATTGATGAGGATAAATATAGTATCCCCCCTGACCAATTCTCGCATGATTCTATTGTTGTAAATAAAGGCGATAATGTAAAAATTCACTTTTATAATCTAGAACCAGTTGAAACTCAGGAACATCATACTTTTACAATTACTTCCCCTTATGATATTAATCACGATATCAATGCAGGTGAAGAAGCTTCCATAGTTTTTACTGCAACAGAAAGTGGAATTTTTGATTACCTTTGTACATATCATCAACCTACTATGAGAGGTCAGCTCATAGTTTTAGATAATTAATAGAAAAAAAATTAGTTTATGTCGGATTCATTGCCTTGGCACGTTGTTTGACTTTTTGATCTACTTGTGCCATGATGAGGTCACCAGGCTGTGCATTACACTTGCCAATATTTACAGCAAATCCATCCATGGTTTCTGCTATACATCCAGACTCGGTTATCGAAATTACTTTTACCATTTCTTCTCTTACATCAGGTGAGACATGTATAGTCATGTAAGTCAAGCCTAGAAGGGCTATTCCGCCAATAATTCCTGCTATCATTATCATTGGTTTTTTACTTGATGTCGGTTTTTTGCTTGGTGTTGTTTTTTCAGGTATTGCTCCCATATTACTCAGGCTCCATCTTCTTTCATAATAGCAATTTGTGAATTAAAGAAATAAAGTAAGTGCATGATTTTCAATTTTGAAAATAAGATTTCTAAACTCGAAAGGTTTGGGAACAATAAAGTTCTATTTTTGATTCTATGTAAATTAAAAAAGATAGAGTTTAAGGATTAACCATTGCTAATTTTTCCTGAACTCTATCATAGTATCCATTTAGCTCCCTGGCTGGAACGTAAAATGTTGCAGAAATTACATCGCCTGGTTTGGCGTTGCAATCAGAGACAACTACTGAATATCCAGTTACTGACTCTGCAACACAACCATAGTCTGTCACAGCGATGACAGATACGTCTTCAGTTACAAGAGTTGGAACAAAGTTCCATGGCGCTAATGTGAGAACTAGTATAACTGAAGTTGCAGCAGCCAGAATCAGTACAAACTTTAGTACTGGAGCTTTCTTTTCTATTTGAGTTATTTTTTGCATTTTTTCTCGCAATAAGTGAGTAAATGTAGAATATAATGAAGATGAATACTTTGCACTCATTTGCAGGTAAACTGATTAAATGGTTAACTTAATGAATTTCTGGGATAATGAGTAAAAAATCATCCAGTATTACTTTTAGAATTGATGAAAAATCTGAAAGGGGGTTACGTAAGTTAGCTGAAGAAAACAGGATTAGCCTGAATACCCTTGCAAATCAGATATTTAGTGATTATGTAGAGTGTGAGGTTTTTACAAAAAAATTTGGTACCCTAAAAATGAGTACTGATACCTTTAGAAGAATACTCTCAGTTATTCCAGAAAAAGATTTAGTGGATCTTGCAATTAGAGGTGGAAGTCAAGAGGCAAAGGAGTTTATTTTATTTAAATGGAAGAAGCTGAATTCATCTGTAGTTCATGAATTTGTTAAGATGTACTTTGAGTTTTGTGGTTATGGTAGATGTGACATGGAAAAAACTGAAGGAAAAGTTTCAGTTAGTATACATCATGATCTTAAAGAAAAAGGTTCTTTGTATCTCAAACATTTTTTGGAATCTCTGATCAGATCTACCATAGATAAACCCTGTACCACGACCACTACAGAAGATACTGTAACACTTAGTTTTCAACCATAATTTTCGAAAAAATTAGTGCATTTGGACGCATTATAGCCTTACTCATTTTATTCTGAAAAATACAATCTTCTAGAGGTGGGTAAAGAAACTGAGACAGGTTATTCAGACCATTGATAAATCAAAATAATTATCACCAAAACTAAGATTCAACTATATGTTTTTTATAAGAGATTTACACCCTCAGAAAAATGGGTAAAAAAGGAAGAGAAATCGTTCAAGCTAAAATAGATGTTAACGTAGTCATATCTGATCTCAATAAGGCATATGCTGATGAATGGTGTGCACACTTTCAATACTGGCTTGCAGCTCACTGGGTAAGTGGAATTAATGCTGATGCAGTAAGTTCACGGTTAACCACACAATCTGCAGATGAATTGATGCATGCAGAAAGATTTGCTAACAGAATTATAGAATTAGGGGGTGTGCCTGAAATGGATTTTGCAAAACTAGCTAGTGTTGGAGGATGTGGATATAAAGCACCTCCAAAAGACCAAAGCAACTTAAAACAAGTAATTCAAGATGTCATTGATGCAGAAAGATGTGCAGTAGACTTTTACAATAAAATGGCTGATAAATACAAGGATAAAGACTATGTTTCATACGAATTATTCAAGACTGTTTTACTGGATGAAGTAAGTGATGAAGACGAATGGGAAAATCTTCTTGCTCAACAATCCTAATCTCATACTTTGAGTTAATATTTTAAATAAAATTCCACATTTTGATTAGATAAAAATAGAAATCTGGGTAAAATCAAAGGTAAATTAGACATTTTTGATTTTATTATTAGTGATTACTCTAAAATTTCTTCATCTTCATGCATCCAGGCTGGATCCACTATGCATAGAAACTTCAATTCGTCTTTCCCTGTATTTTCAATACGTTGCTTTGAATGAGGTGGAATGTAGATTGCTTGATCTTTTGATACATTGAAGGTTTCATCATCTATTTGTAAAATTCCTTCCCCCTCTAAAACATAATACACTTCAGAAGTTTTCATTTTATGGAGTTTTGATTTTTTACCAGATGCCACTACTGAATGAGAGATACTGTACCTGATTCCACTAAATGTATTGTGTGGATGAAAGATCTGGCGAATTTTTGTTCCTTCGCTGCCTTCTATAACATCAATGTCCTGTAATTTTCTTAAATCTTTCATCATCTTGAATCTTCTCAAAAACTGTTTCTTGTTTAGCCCATTTTTTAATTACTTTGGGATTTTGTGAAATTGCTTGTTTTAGCAAATCTAATGATTGGTCTATTTCGCCTAGAGCTGCTTTGCTTCTAGATTTTGCATAAATTACATTAACATTGTTTTTGTGTTCTGTTAAAAGTTTATCAAAAATCTCTATTGCTTGTTTATGTTTACCTAGTTCTGCTATCTCTATTCCTTTATGAAATAACGCATCCATGTGTCTAGGATACGAATTACAAATATTTGAAAAGCAGTTCAATGCTTCCTCATGTCTTTTTAATTTGCCTAAAACAATTCCTTTGTAAAAACGTGAGCTTGAATTTTTTGGATCTATCTTTATTGCTTCATCAAGGCATCTAAGGGAATCTTCCTGTTTTCCAAGCTTGTCATAAAGTACGCCCTTGTTATAGTAGGCAGCCGAATACTTTGAATCCGATTCTATAGCTTTGTCATAATATTTTAGAGCATCTTCAGTATTTCCCAATTCACCTAACGATATTGCGCGATTATTAAGAGACGGAGCATCATCTGGTTTAATTTCAAGAACCTTATCAAACGAGGTTATAGCGTCCTGATATTTTCGAATCTGATTAAGTGCCAGTCCTTTGTTGTATAGTGCCTCGATATTTTTTGGATCAGCCTTGAGTGCTTGATTGAATAGTACTATGGCAGCTTTTGGCTGATTTTTTTCTAGAAATGACATTGCCTGATAAATTACATCTTCAGGCTCTTTTGGCTTGCCAAACAATATCATAATATATTTTATTTTTAATCCAGATAATGAAAGTTTGGGTTTGGCTAACTAAGAGATTTGAATTTCTTTATTGATTCTTTTGCTAATTCTTGTAAATCTTTCTCAGAAATTTTTGTAGGATCATCAGATGCTAGTACATCCTCATATTCTTTTTTTGTGTTCGTGAGTTTTTTTGATTTATTTTCTTTCATATCTCATTATTTTTATCTGAAATAGTATAAGAACACATATCATTGCAGAATTAAGAATTTTCATGAAAGTAAAAATGACCCCCATTAATTCATCAGTAACAATGATTCGTTTTTGAATGAATTTTTGAATATACATCAGCTAAACGGAGAGGTTCTGGCAGCCAATTTTTGCCAAGAAGTCCTTTGACAATGCTAACGGACTTTTTGAGGCTAACTTTATGTCCTACACTGACATAGATTTTCTTTCCTTTGTGATTGATTTCATACCCAATAATTTTTCCTTCATATTCTACAGTTTTGTCACTCTTTACTTTGCCACACAATAGGTTTTTTGCAACTCCTATTACCGGTTTGTCAAGAACAAGTCCTATGTAACATGCAAGACCACATCTTCTAGGATGTAGCTGCCCATTGCCATCAATTAAAAGCAGATCAAAATCTTTAGTTAGTTTATCTAATGTTTTCAGAATAGGTCTTGCCTCTCTTAATACAAACAAGCCTGGAATGTATGGAGACGTAACCTTTAGGGTTGATTTAGTAACTTCAATAACCTCTTTCTTATTTCTATCAAGAATCACTGCAGCACCATATGCAATATTATCTTTGTATGATACATCAACACCGCACACTTTAATAATTTTTAAGGGTAGAACATTTTTTGTAATTACTTTTAAAGCTAATTTTTCTTGAAGTTGTTTTACTTTTACTAATGACATTGAAGGCCAAATTAAGTTTTGAAGACTAGTTTTCAATCTTACTTAATTTACGAAGATTCCTGTTATATGTAATACCAAAACGGTGGGCCTCATCTCTTGCATATTGCAAGATCTTTAATGCTGAGCTGCTACGTGGAATAACTATCGACTCTCTTCTTTGTCGATAAAAAAGGCACTCCCCCTTTCACGCGTAAAAATCTACTTTTTCTAGATAGGAATCGGTACTTTCATAATAAAGAAGCGAAATTTTACTTGATTTTGATTTGAGCAGGTACATCTTAGTACCATCATGAGATTTTTTCGTCTTTTTTATTTTGTATATTATATCTGAATTTTTCTCAGAATCAATTATCCTTACTAGATCGCCCTTCTTGAAACCAGGCTTATGAGGAGTATCATCAAAATGCCTAACGGTTCCACAATCTCTACATGTAATGCTCTTGTAGTTTATGTCAGTTAAAGTACTCCCACAGTCAACACATATTCGTACATTAGACACTACTGTTCTATGTTTAAAACGTGATCGTATAATAGGCATATATCAACTAACTTTTAGAGATCTAGTCCAAAAGATTCCACAAAATTTGCAAACTTTTCATATGACTCCAGGTATTGTCTGCCTTTTGGTGTAATTACAAATGTGTTTTTTCCATCATATTCAATTTTATTAATCAGGCCAGCACCTGTCAAATTTTCAACAAATTTTGCTAATCTTGAATGCGGGAGATTAGCTTTTGCCAGCAGGTGTGTTGTCTTAATTCCCTCTTGTCCTGACTGTTGAGTTGCTGTAAGCAAATCAACTACTATCTGTGAGCCTTTTCTGTAAGCCGCCATACTAAGGTAACACTTGTTTTGGAATTTATAAACTTTGGTTATCATTACCATTCATTACCAATTATTACCAATACATATATATACTAATACCAATAGATGGTAAATATGAGCAAACAAACAACTCATCAAGGAAGAGATGCTTACGAAGTATGCCAGAAAAACTTTGGCAAATATTTCAGCGAGGCAGAAAGAACAGTACCACAGTACTTTCAATCTGTGATAAACTACCAAAAAACATTTCTTAACACCTGGAGAAATACTGTAGAAGCAGTCTTCGATGTTCAAAGAAAATACTCACAAAAAGCACAAATAAACACACAGATTCCTGAGGCTTCGACCAAGACTATCGATAAAGCAACCGATAGATTGATCAAAGTAGGCCAAATCCAGGAACAGTATGTCAATGCAGCCCTTGATGTTACAGAAGACAACGTAAAATCGTTTTATGAATCTGCAGAAGCATTTGCAGATTTCTATAATAATATAGTTGAGTCCTGGTTCACTTCATTCAAGAATATAAGAAACTAACTCAATTACATTCTTTTTTTTATTTCTCCAACAAATCATACCTTCTGATATGTCATTAGTTATCCGAATTTTCTAGGCACAAACTGGAGGCTTTCCATTTTTGTTTAATCTAATTTAGAAATTTCATATTCTAAAGTAATTTAGCAAAATGAAAATTAGCTATAACTTTGCGCCACATCTAGGACAATAGTTTCCATCTGAACTCAGATCACACACTAAACAGACCTTTGTTTTAATTTTCCTAGATTTGAACTTGAAATATCTTAGAAATGGCAAAAAAATGATTGGTAAAAAGAAAAAGTAAATTCCTATAGACCAAAGAAAAATCGAGATTCCAACTGCTGCTACTATGATTATGATGGTAAGCGGCCATCCTTGCTTGTCCATTCTATCTAAGTCTTGCAATTTCTTCTCGAACTTGTTCTAACTCTTTAATCAATTGATTTTTTTCACTTTCTGTAGTGTCATTTTTGGATAATTTTTCTAAAATTGTAAATTCCTTGTCTTTGAGTGATGCTAAATGGTCATAATTATTTCCCATCTACCAATTTCTTGATTAAACTAGAAATTAAGAATTTTTAGATTAACTGCAAACGAGTTTATCGACAATCAATAAAAAGGCAGTCCCCCCCTTTTGCGCCTAAAAAAGTGGTCTTACCAAAGGGAAACTAACGTATGATTTGTTGGAAAGTGGTTACTCCAAAAATATCCCCTAGTCATAAATCATGAGGTTCTTTTCCTCTAACATACTATGAAGATTGTTAACCGAACGATAGACATCCTTTTCGGTTCTGCCACCTGTGCATACTAATTTGCCAGAAGAAAAAATCAAGATGACAGTTTTAGGGTCAAGCATTCTGTGGATTAAACCAGGAAATTGTTCCGGCTCGTACATACTTCTTGGCAAGCTTCTTGCAGCTTTTTCCAAGTGAACTCTACCCCCAAGGTTAATAGACGCTACAATGTTTTGAATTGTCACCGTCGCTTCGTTTTTTATCTTGATTTTACCCTTTCTCAAAAGTTTCACTACGTTACTTACTGCCTTTCTTGCCATCTCTTCGGATTTTGCGCCAGTACATACCATCTTTCCTGTACGGAAAAGCAATGTAGCAGTCTTTGGGTTTTTTAATCTAAAAACAGCTCCTGGAAACTGGTCTGGGTTCCATTCTACATCAGGAAATTTTTTTGTTATATCCTTTAGGTCCAGTCGTTGATCAATTGTTGCTGATGCAACAACATTAACTATGCTGATTAATGGTTTAGATTGAGGCATCATCTTTTGGCTTTAACAAATCTCGAACTTTCAAGCCACAAGTGAAGCTTATCTTCAAAGTAGATTCATCTGTAATTTCTTTTCTTATCTTCTTGATATTAATGTAAAGTAAGGGAAAAGGATGCTAAACGAATAAGGGGTTTTAGGCATGAAAGTTGACGCTAAGAAATGATACAAACTAAACATTTGTTAGTTTAACTAGAAAATCAGAGTCCTAAGCTATAGAGCTTTCTTTAAGGGCTCTATCTCTTTTACAAAAAGTACAATACTCTTCTTTTGAATCACGATTAATTGGAGTTAAACAATCATGGCAATATTTCATGATTTTAGGAGTTAATCTGTGTATATTAAGACTTGTCAAAATTTACCGATTATTGTAAAGAAAAACAGAACACTTTTGATATTGGAACCATTTATTTTGTCATGGTAGTTGATGAGGAAACTCTATCGGAGATTCTAAACAGGCTTGATGATTCTATGGATGAGCTAGTAGCCCAACAAAAATTCAAAGACTGGATAGAAATGGAAGGCTTTCTTGATGTACAATACAAGTCACGCCTTGAAAGCATATTACGAGGAAAGTCAAGTAGTATTGACGACCTGGAATCTGAAATGAAAAACAGGATCATAGTAAGAAAACAACGACTCTTTAACCACTTAAAACAAGTACTTCAAAAAGGAGAAATTTAGTTGCTTGAAATTATTTGCAGACTTTTACTTAAAGTTGATTGAGAAATTATGACATTCATTAATTCATTTTGATTTTCAAATTGTAAAGTGATTTAGCGAAATTGAAATAAGAGATTTTTCTATAATTAAGAAACGGTTAGAGTTTTGGCATGCTAATTTTTTGTGTTTTAAATGTTAGTGCTATAAAACTCAACACCCCAATTGCTAGTATTGCCATGGTAATTGCTCCAAATTCTGGAATAACAGATGCTCCAACAATAGTTAGCCTCTCTGATTTTTCATCCAGAGGAATTACTACTTCATTAATTCCACCTTCTGATGTAATTTCGAAATCTGAGATTTGTTTACCATCCACCCAAATAACACGTGGTTCGCTGATCAAATCTTTTGGAAGCATTAACGATAAAGTATGATCTTCACTTTTTGCTTTTCCTACAATTTCAAAAGTTATGGCATTTTGTTCTTCGTCAATTGTTGCAGAAGCAATCATTCTGTTAAATTCATACTCTACATTAAATGTGGTTTTTCCATCCCCTGCCTTGGCACCAACATTTGGAATAATCTGTAACTCTGATGTTACGATTACAACTCCAGTCATCCAAGGATGTACTAGACAAAAGTACTCATAATTTCCACCTATCGTGAATTGATATTGGAAATCTTTTCCTGGAGCAAACAAACTACTATCAAAAATTCCATCAGGTCCATCCTCTGGAGTTCCAGAAGTTACTGTATGGGCTGCAGTATCTGCATTTTCCCATCTGACATAATCTAACGCTCTTACTTCAATTTTCCCTGAAGTGTCTCCATCTTTTTCACTTTGCCAAAAGTAAGGTGCAGTAATATCTGCTGCTCCAGTTGGAATGTTAATCACATAGGTCTCCTGTGCAAATGCCATATTCGCAACTAGAGGAACAAAAAGAATCGATATCATTAACGCAAAGATAACTAAATTATTCATATTTGAGATGAAAATATGGAGTTAAATAGCCTTTCGCGGGATTGGATTAACAAAATTATAATGTAGATGAAAAACGGCTAGAGACATTAATCATATTTTTGATATCTGAATTAGAATGAGCATTAGATATTGCACCAAGTTTTCCAGGCAAAAAGAAAATCCCATCTCTGGCAATCATTTCAAAATGATACCTCTGAAGTAATGCATTATCACATTTTGCTGCATCTGCGGCATTTTTGATTTGACTAATTTCATCTTTAATAAAATGTGTCATGAAAAGAGAGCCCTTTCCTGTAACGATAACTTTACCATCAAATACTTTTTCTAACTGTTTTCTTGCTTCTTTTCCTAGGCCGTCAATTTTTGAATAAACAGGATTTCCTTTTTTCTCCAAGGCTGATAATGTTGCATGTCCTGCAACCATTGTTGCGGGGTTGGCAGAAAACGTTCCCCCGCCAATGTATGCCCTTTCTGATTTTCCTTGTTTAGTAGTGTTGGCATGTTCCATAATCTCATTTTTTCCACAAATTACTCCAACTGGAAAACCTCCTCCAACAATTTTTCCTAAAGTGACAATATCGGGATCAAGCTTCATTGTTGAGTAAAGACATCCAAATCTAAATCGAAAACCTGTTACAATTTCATCTAAAATAAATAGAGAATTATTTTTTTGTACAAATTCTTGAATTCCCTTAAGATAATCCTCTTCTGCTGGAATGCATCCTCCTCCTCCAAGAACTGGTTCTATTATAGTTCCAGCAAGGTCATCTTTAACTGATTTTAGAATTTCAAGGGATTTTTCTAAATCGTTTAGAGGTAGGGATACCACATGTTTTTCATCAACTAGTCCACTACTCTCAGAAACATCAAATGGCCAGTTTACAGTTTTAAGTAAATCTGAGGTATATCCATGCCAGCCCCCGTCAATTTTTGCAATGGTTTTTTTCCGCGTAACAGATCTTGCTAATCTTACTGCATACATTGTAGCCTCTGTTCCAGAGGTAACATATCGTATTTTTTCACTCACTGGAACTGCTTTTTGAATTATCTCAGATAACTCCAATGTCATTTTATTTACCGTCCCATACATCCATCCTAATCCTAGCTGTTTTTTGACGGCTTGTCTTACAGGCTTTGGCGAATGGCCCAAAATAAGACTCCAATGACCCATCCAATAATCTACATACTTGTTAGAGTCAACATCTTCTAGAAATTTCCCTTTTGCTGATTTTGTAAAAAATGGGTATGGCTCAAAAAATCTAATGTTATGTGATACTCCATTGACATGGTATTTTTTTGATTTTTCAAATAGGCTGGCAGAATTTTGCGTCTTTTTTTTGTATATTTTGATATTTTCTTCCAAGTACCTTACCATTGTTTTTTCTAATATATCATTGATCGCAAATCCCGTCAAAGATCGAAAAATACTCTGCAGGGTTTATATGTATTTGAGAAGATCGACCTTCTGATACGTAACGCAAGTGCGGCGCTTGTGATGAAGTATTGGTAATATTTGCCATTTTATGATTCGCGAGCCTCCAGTTACGCATACAAAATGAGGATATGATCACATGATCTTATCTGAGATGTGAAGATTATGTGCATTCCGTCAATTCCAATAAAAGTACAACGATGTACTTCAATAATCATAATAATATTCAGAATCCGGTTGATCCTGCCGGACCTGACTGCTATCGGATTGGTACTAAGCCATGTGAGTCATTGTAGCAATACAAGGCATACGGCTCAGTAACACGTAGTCAATCTACCCTATGGACGTGGATAACCTCGGGAAACTGAGAATAATCCGCGATAGATCATTAATCCTGGAACGGTTTATGGTCCAAATGATTCGTCGCCATAGGATGGGACTGCGGCCTATCAGCTTGTTGGTGAGGTAATGGCCCACCAAGGCTATTACAGGTACGGGCTCTGAGAGGAGAAGCCCGGAGATGGGTACTGAGACACGGACCCAGGCCCTATGGGGCGCAGCAGGCGAGAAACCTTTGCAATGTGCGCAAGCACGACAAGGTTAATCCGAGTGTTTCCTGCTAAAGGAATCTTTTGTTAGTTCTAAAACCACTGATGAATAAGGGGTGGGCAAGTTCTGGTGTCAGCCGCCGCGGTAAAACCAGCACCTCAAGTGGTCAGGAGGATTATTGGGCCTAAAGCATCCGTAGCCGGTTCTGTAAGTTTCCGGTTAAATCCACTAGCTCAACTAATGGGCTGCCGGAAATACTGCAGAACTAGGGAGTGGGAGAGGTAGACGGTACTCGGGAGGAAGGGGTAAAATCCTTTGATCTCTTGATGACCACCTGTGGCGAAGGCGGTCTACCAGAACACGTTCGACGGTGAGGGATGAAAGCTGGGGGAGCAAACCGGATTAGATACCCGGGTAGTCCCAGCTGTAAACGATGCAGACTCGGTGATGCACTGGCTTATGGCCAGTGCAGTGCCGCAGGGAAGCCGTTAAGTTTGCCGCCTGGGAAGTACGTACGCAAGTATGAAACTTAAAGGAATTGGCGGGGGAGCACCACAAGGGGTGAAGCCTGCGGTTCAATTGGAGTCAACGCCAGAAATCTTACCCGAAGAGACAGCAGAATGAAGGTCAAGCTGGAGACTTTACCAGACAAGCTGAGAAGTGGTGCATGGCCGTCGCCAGCTCGTGCCGTGAGATGTCCTGTTAAGTCAGGTAACGAGCGAGATCCCTGCCTCTAGTTGCCACCATTACTCTCAGGAGTAGTGGGGCGAATTAGCGGGACCGCCGCAGTTAATGCGGAGGAAGGAGGGGGCCACGGCAGGTCAGTATGCCCTGAAACTTTGGGGCCACACGCGGGCTGCAATGGTAGTGACAATGGGTTCCGAACCCGAAAGGCGGAGGTAATCCTCAAACACTACCACAGTTATGATTGAGGGCTGCAACTCGCCCTCATGAATATGGAATCCCTAGTAATTGCGCGTCACTATCGCGCGGTGAATACGTCCCTGCTCCTTGCACACACCGCCCGTCGTTTCATTGAAGTTTGCTTTTAGCGAGGTGATGTCTCATTGGCGTCATCGAACTTGAGGTAAGCAACAAGGGAAAAGTCGTAACAAGGTGACCGTAGGGGAACCTGCGGTCGGATCACCTCCTTAGAAAACGAAATTGTGCGGAGTGCACAATAATCTTCACAAAATTCATCAAATGCAATTCGTCATGAAAATGACGGATGAAGGATGGAGCTGGCTCCTACCAGGGAGCTAGCGATGACCATCGTGTATAGTCGTGTAATATGTGGCTGTATATGCCGGTGTAAAGACGCCAATAGGAGGATTGCTAGGCTTGAGGAGAGATGAAGGACGTGGCAAGCTGCGATAAGTCCGGGGTAGGTGCAAGCACCCTATGATCCCGGAATGTCCGAATGAGAATCTTGTATGTTAAATACACTCCGTTGCAATGGCAGCGGAGATCGAACCGTCGGAATTGAAGCATCTTAGTACGACGAGGAAAAGAAATCAATTGAGATTTCCCAAGTAGTGGCGAACGAAAAGGAAAGAGCCCAAACTGAATCTGCCATGGTAACATGGTAGAGATGTGGTGTTTTGGTTATGATATTACGATCCTAGAACACAGGTGAAATGTCCTGGAACGTTCTGGCACAGAGGGTGAAACCCCCGTAACCGAAATGGTATAGGATCTTATTATGACCCGAGTAGCTGTCCTTGGCAGTGGGCAGTGAATTAGGTGAAAGTAGCATCTAAGGCTAAATATTTCTCAAGACCGATAGTGCACTAGTACCGTGAGGGAAAACTGAAAAGTACCCCGGAAGGGGGCTGAAAAGTGCATGAAACCTATTGGTTACAGACGTGCATTGCATGGAAGGTGATTTTTCTAGATTGGAGGTTCTAGCAATAGAGCTGAAGGTTTAGAGTCCAAATCACCAGTGTTTTGCGTTCCGTCTCGAAACACGGGCCACGGAGTTTGCTGTCATGGCAAGCCTAAACCTAAAAAGGTGGAGGCGAAGGGAAACCGAGTTCTCGCAACATTGTGAGGAGAAGCGTGTGAAAGTGCGTTGAGTCATGGCAGTAAGGCTAGAAGCCAGACGATCTATTCCTGAGCAAGGCGAAGGCGGGCGAAAGCCCGCTGGAGGCCTGAAGCAGTTCTGACGTGCAAATCGTTTGTGTGACTTGGGAATAGGGGTCAAAAACCAATCTAGTCTGGCGATCGCTAGTTCCAACCGAAGCGTCTCGTAGGGCGTCCTCTGTCGAGATAGCATTTCCTGTAGAGCACTGATCGGACGGCGCGGGGAAGAAATTCCTCACCATCCATTCAAACTCCGAAGGGATATGCATCGTAGAAGCAGGGAGACGGGTTCGTGTGACGTAAGGTTCACGACCGAGAGGGGTTTAACCCAGACTGAAGTTAAGGTCCCCAAATTTTTGCTAAGTGTCATGCCAAAGTGCGTGTTCGCGCCAAGACAGCAGGGAGGTAAGCTCAGAAGCAGCTATCCTTTAAAAAGTGTGTAACAACTTACCTGCCGAGCGTGGATGCCGCGAAAATGGACGGGGCTAAAGCAAAGTACCGATACTTCAGATATTTGTCTTAGGACAAATCATGGTAGGTTGGCGTAGTGATTGGGTAGAAGCAGGGCGGTGACGTCCTGTGGACCGATTTCTATTGCAGATCGTGGCGGCAGTAACAGCATAGTAGAGTGAGAACCTCTACCACCGTAAGCGCAAGGGTTTCCAGGCAATGCGCTATCAGCCTGGAGTTAGTCGATCCTAAGGGTTGCCTCAAAAGAGTAATCCGAATGGGAAACTGGTTAATATTCCAGTACCTTGTAAGTTACGTTATCAGCTATATGGATTGCTTCCGGATAGGACAAGTAGAACCGTCGTTTTATCCAAGTATTCGAGGGTTGGGGAGTGTCGTAATGACGAGAACCAACCCGAGGTACGAATGGCTTCGCGTTAGCGGAGTTTGTTCGAGTCCAGGAGACCATGAAACACTGTATAGTCAGTAACTTACAAAGCTCGTACCGAGAACCGACACAGGTGCGCTAGATTAGAAATCTAAGGTGCTACGGGTATACCGTATGGCGAGGGAACTCGGCAAATTAGTCCTGTAGCTTTGGTATAAGGGATGTCTGCTTTTTTCATGAGAAATGGGGATAGCAGATTGCAATGACAAGGGGGTTCCGACTGTTTAATAAAAACACAGGCGACTGCTAGTCCGAAAGGATTTGTATAGTCGCTGAATCCTGGCCGGTGCTGGTACCTAAAACTTGGGTTCAACTGAGCTAAGGGCCAGTTAACGCCGGGAGTAACTCTGACTCTCTTAAGGTAGCCAAATGCCTTGTCGGGTAAGTTCCGACGTGCATGAATGGAACAACGAGAGCCCCACTGTCCCCGCCTACAACCCGGTGAAGCCACATAAGGTGGACGAACAGTCCATCATCTTCCATCGGGGAGAGAAGACCCCGTGGAGTTTTACTGCAGCTTGTGCTTGCGATATGGTGAAGTTTGCACAGAATAGCTGGGAGTCATGCTTTCATTCCTCCGGGAATGTTTGAAACGACCTTGTAATACCAGCCTTTTTTTATTGTGTCGCTAACCTGGTGAAGACCAGGGACATGTGCAGGTGGGCAGTTCGGCTGGGGCGGCACCCCTTTGAAAAGATATCAAAGGGGCCCAAAGTTTAGTTCAGACGGGTCAGAAACCCGTTGAAGAGGGCAAAGCCAAAAACTAGACTGACTGGATTTCCAAACGCACGGAATTCAGAGAAGAAATTCTGGCTTAGCGATCCTTCGTGTGCCCACTATTGGGGCTCGGAGGTGACAAAAAAATTACCCCAGGGATAACAGGCTCGTCGCGGGCGAGAGCTCCTATCGACCCCGCGGTTTGGTACCTCGATGTCGGCTTTTCCTATCCTGGTCCTGCAGCAGGGGCCAAGGGTGAGGCTGCTCGCCTATTAAAAGGGAACATGAGCTGGGTTTAGACCGTCGTGAGACAGGTCGGTCTCTGCCTGATGGAAGCACGGATGTCTGAGGGGAAGTTGCTCCGAGTACGAGAGGAACAGAGCAACGTCGCCACTGGTTTATCGGTTATCTGACAAGGTAGGCCGAGCAGCTAAGCGATTTAGGATAAGTGCTGAAAGCATCTAAGCACGAAGCCTATCCCGAGACAAGACATCCTTTCGTAAGATGAAGGTCCGCAGTAGAAGACTGCGTTGATAGGATGGACGTATAGATCACAAGCTTCGGCGAGTGAAGAGCGTGCCATTACTAATAGACCAACATACCGGTTCAGCCACATACATAGAGACTATACACGATGACTCATATTTTATTTTTAGATAGCGGATGCTGTAGATTTTGGAAAAAAATTTTCAGATTTTGTTTTTAATTTTTTTCAAACAACATCCTATATGATACAATAGAGTAATTATATCATGAAAGTGACTTGCGAGTGCAAGTTTTGCAGGGATGTAGTACGACGCAAAACATCGCGAGACATTGATGAGTTTGTGTAAAATAATCCTCTGATTATATTCAATATCGCATATAATGATTAATTTTAGCTCATGTATTTAATGG
>LDXL01000005.1 GCA_001443365.1 Thaumarchaeota archaeon CSP1-1 | reverse complement strand
TCAAGATACGGTGGAAGTTCTAGGTTTAACCGCAGTTCAGACGGTAACCGACGCATAGAAATGCACAATGCAATTTGCGGTGATTGTGGAAACGAATGTGAGATACCATTCAAACCAAAGGATAGCAGACCAGTTTATTGCAGAGAATGTTTTCAAAATCACAAACCACAAGAACCTAGTGTTTCTGGGTTTAACAGAAATGACAGAGGGTCTAGATACGGTAGAGATTCTGGTGGAGGTTCTAGATACGGAAGAGACTTTAGTAGTAAGTTTGAAAAAGATAGAACTCCAATTCATAGCAGAGACAGTTTTAGAAAAAATGAATATCAACCAAAAAATATAGTTTATCAAAAAAAGACTAGGGATTACAATTCTAATGAATCTGATGAATTTTATTCTACACTGAGAACAAAATTATTTAAAATTCTAGGGGGAAAGAAATGTTCCAGTTGTGGATTTGATGATGAAAGAGCTTTAGGCTTTGGACATGTTGATGATAAGGAATCTTTTGATTATGGCCAAAGAGGTGGATCTGCATCATCGTGGGAAAAATATGTCTCAGAACCTGAACTTGCTAGAAAAAGCCTACAGATTCTTTGCTTAAACTGTAATCAGATCAACCAAAAATAATTCATAAGTGATTTTCTGAATTTTAGCTAAATATTATTTCTAATATTAAACCCGAATAATTCCTTCTTTTATTAAATATTGGATTCCTTGGATGAAAGAGCCATCATCTATCTGACCACTAGCCCACCAGCCAGCATTGTTTTTTATCCAAGAGGGAATTTCATTTGTTCCAGAGCCTGATCCTTGTGAGGTTGGTGGAATATTCATGAGTTTATTTTTTATCATGAATTGAATCCCTTGGACAAATGAATTATCATCTATCTGACCACTAGCCCACCAGCCAGCATTGTTTTTTATCCACTCTGGAATCTCAGTTTTTTCTTGGCTAGGGATAGTTTTTGGAATTTCGGATTTTGTTATTTCAAATTCAAATTCTTTGAAAATGAATCTTTCAAAGTCGTTTGTTCCTATTCCTATCAACACTATTTGCATCAAATAATTGCCTTCAAGTGAGTTGGTAATTATTCTTGTATCTACACCGTTTGGTAGATTAATTCCTAAAATATTTGGATTGCCGCCTGTGTTTACAATTTCCTTTCCAAGAGGATCCTTTACACTGTATCCATAGCGCACATTAGAAGCTAAATTTCCTTGGGAATCAAAAAATGCAATTGAAAAAAGATGTTCATTGCTAAGAGAATATCTAGAATCATAAGATACTATTGCCTTGTAACCATTATCAAAGAAAAGATCTTTGGTTACTATTGATGACTGAGAATCAGGAGTGATAACTACTTTCATTCCAGAATTATCACTTTTTAGTTGTTTTAACTCATCAATTCCAATTATAAAATGAATCATGTTTGTATTTTTGTTTGAATACTGATCATAATGCAAATCTTTTGGAAAAATTGAAACGTCATTAATTGTGCCAGAAAAACTTTTCACATTCTGAAAAGGTGGAAAATTCTTTGGAATCTCAAAATAATTTTTTACAGAATCTACATGCTCAACGTTATTCCATTCAAATGGCATTTGAAAAATTATTGAATGCGAGGACTCGTCATATTGCAAATTGGTAATTGATTCTTGAAAATTTTTCACTAGAATTGGATATAGAGTATTTGAAGATGTTATCATAAATTGTTGTTCATGAGGTATTGTTATGCCAGTCTCAAAAGTTATATCCTCAGTGGTTTGGGTTTTTGGATTTGTTGCACCTATGATGTCAGTTTTTACCGTGTATTGTCCACTTTGGGAAAATACTGGCCCTGTAATTATTGGCGTGCTTAATGCTGATGATGTAAGGGCATTAGGTACTACTGGATCAGTTTCTCCTTGATATTTGGTACATTTCCATAGTTCTTCTTGAACACATTCTTCCCTGGGTTGAATTTTTATGTCAAGCTCTCCGTCTTTGTCAAAAAACATTTGATTTGCAACAAGTTGAGTTCCATAAAATATCTGAACACGATACGTTACGCTTTCTATATTTACATTAGTTGAGATATCAAAAAATCGAATTTTCAAATTTACATCAGAACTTTTCCCTGGAATAAAATCTGTTGGGAATAATGATGTGTTTACTGTTACTTGCCCACTTCCAAAACTAATTGGAGGCGCTTGCTGTCCACTATGATGCTGAGCAAAAGATAATTGAAAAGTTAGGACAAACACCAACATTATTGAAAATAGGTATATTCTTGATGACATGTTTTATGGGATAACACAAACTGGAACACATTGTAAGGTACAAATTTCAGCATCAGGAATGTGTCTGCATGCAGATTCACATTCTTTGAATGTTCCACCCATAATTGAGCACTGTTCAGATGAAATTAGTTCACATTCGTTGAATTCAGGCAACCAATTTCCACCACCTTGTTGACATAGTGATTGTGGACTCATCATTCTAGAACCCATATTCCCTTGTTCCATTATTTTCTGCATTTGTTCCATCATCTCTGGATTTTCAGTCATATGCCCCATCATTTGTAATCGTAAATCTGGATTATCAATTATTACTTGCATCATTTGCGTCATAAAGTCATGATTTTCTTGCATCAGAGTTTCCATTTGTTTTAAATGTTCAGGATTAGACATCCATTGTTGCATTTGTTGAGGATTTTGCATCATATGTTGTTGCCATTGGTTCATGAATTGAGGATCATTCATCATTTGTTGCATCTGTTGTGAGTTCATCATTGGCATTGTAGGGGCACTTGTTTGTATAGCAGCATATCCTATTAGAAGACCTGCAAAAAATACACCTATTGTGATTCCAATCCAAACTGATTGACTTATCATGGTTCGATAAAAAACTGACCAATATTTAGACAATTGCCTTGAATTTACCCTATACTTTTGTTTCAAAGTGTAAAAGAGATTAATCAGTTCACTCTATAACACGAATAAGATCTTTGAGTTTTCGACGTGACTTTGGAGGACGTTTGTGATGCGGATATCCAATACATAAAATTGATGATGGTTTCAAATCGGTTTCAATAATTTGTTTTACCTTTTCTTCATCAATCATCCCAATCCAAATTGAGCTCAAACCCAAAGCAGATGCTGCAAGTTGTGAATAAGCTGCTGCCAGAGTAGCATCCTGAAGAGAAAACTTTGAGAGAGTCTCTGGTGGAAAATTCATCTTTACCCTTGAAGGATCCATACAAAAAACCAAAACAATTGGTGCATTGACGTATGGCTGTTTATTGGCTGCTTCGACTAGTCGTTTTTTAATTTCTTTGTTTTTTACGAAAACCACCTCAAAACCTTGAAAATTTCCAGCAGTTGGCGCAGTGTCAGCTGCTGCCAATATTTTGTCTACCTTCCACTGTTCTACGGGTTGCGTTGTATCAAAATTTCTAGTTGATCTTCTAGTTGCCATTACCCTGAAAAGCTGATCTTCAGAAATAGTGTCTTTACTTTTGGCAGTTAGAATGGCGTCTAGAAGTGTATTTCGTTTTTCCTCATTGTCGTCTTGTATTTCAATTGAAGGAAAGAATTCTTTTGGATAAATCTTGATTGGTTTTGGCTCATGGGGAACCTTCCCATATTCTAGAATATTTTTTCTAAGAATCGAGGTTTTTACTTCAAGTGTTTTATGTTCTTTTAATTGAAATTGAGTTGTATCTGTATTAACCAGTATTGTACTAAATTCATCCTCAAGCTCGACTTTTCCAGTAGACTCTTTTGATAATAATTCAGTTAGATGCTCTAATTCATTTTTATTTAGAATTATGGCATCTTGATCATCTTCATCGATTCCTTTCCAGATTATTCTACACCCCTCTTTTGAGATGTAGGACGGTTCAATCTTAGAAAACTCTGTCATATCATTACTCCTTTAGTTTACTTTACCTAAAAGTTCAGCGCCAGGTAAGGGATTCGAACCCCTGAGTGCGAAAGCACAGCCGCTATCCTGTGTAAGATTTCGAGGCGGCCGCCGTACCACTTGGCTAACCTGGCAACAGTTGTAAGGAATTTTCACCTTAATATAGAGAAATCAGTTATTTTTCTTACTTTAGCAAAAGTGTTTACTCGATTAATTTTCTCTCTTGAAAGATATCTGAACCATACCAATTGTATCTAAAGAAATCTAGACACCATTCATGAAACATTGGATCTGCGCTGAAAAACATTTCTGTTATATTAGAATCCCCATCGAGTTTAGGAAATGAAACACATGCCTCTTTTTCATTTAATACAACTACAGTCTTGACATCTTTTTTCATTTTTCTTTCTACTTGTTTTGTGTCTACTAATTTATCAAATCCCAGATTTTCTAAGGTTTTTTTTCTACCTTTTGAAACTAGAGTATTTTCTGAAAAAATTGACTGTACCTTCACACCACTTTTTGCCTTCTTTATGAGTGGCTCTATTAGCTCATGTGGTTCTTCGACAAGAATTCCGTAAATGTATTTGTTTGAATGATTAAAAATATCCTTCCATTTTTCAAGAACTTTAGTGACTCCTTTAACATATTCCCCATTTGAAAGCTGACCTATTCGTAAAACAAATTTTGAAGGCACACTGCCAAATTCATGTGTTTCAAAGTATTTTCTATTCTTTGATAAAAATACAATGGTAGGAACTTGAGTACACATTGTTTTGCCATATGTAGTAAGACCATAACTTCCATCACTAGTTTTTGAAATAAATCCCCCGTCTTCTAGTCGCATAAAATTACGATGTACTTCCTGAGTAGTGGCCTCTAATTTTTTTGCCATGTCAGAGACTTTGGATTTTTTTTCTAATAAATTAAATAATATTTGTAATCTTTGATGGCTTGATAACTCTAAGAAATTTGCAGATGCTTTTTCAAAGATTTCTTCCACTGTATTAGATATTCATATGATGACGTAAATATTATTATCTGAAGAAATAGATGCAGATTTTACCTCTAAAAAGGGTTTAGATAAGAATCCATTAATAAGAAAATGATTTTGGAAAAATTAGGATTCTGCCCAATTAATTCCACAATTGTTACAGGTAGCCCTTACTCCTTTGTATAATGGTTCCCAATAGGATTTGACTTCCCTACCACAAACTATACAAATTGTTAGCTCAAAATTATCTAAAATATCATCATAATTTTTTATATAATCGCCAGAGCTTGATTCGTCCAAAATTTCAGTGTTATTCATTTCGTTATTCGCTTGTTGATCATCTCTCATTTCATTTTCACTCCTCTGCTATTTTTTTAAAACAGCGTACACTGGATATTGTTGTAGTAATCCAAGTGAATAGTCTGAAGTCGACTTGAATCTATATTCATCAAAGTCTTTTACAATTTGGTACATATCATTTCCAATTACCATTCCATTTGGTTCTGCTAAACGATTGATTTTACTACATACGTTTACAGTTGAGCCAAAGATGTCATCACATGGTGATGATACCGAATTTGCCAACATTACTGCTCCAAAGTCCATACTAATTCTATAGCTTACTGGTGGCAATCCATGTTTTTGCATTTTTAAATTGATAATTTCTGAACACTCTATCATGGATATTCCACATTTAAGGGGGCAAACAAAATGTTTAGCATCATAATCTGAAGTCTTTGGGAAATAATACAATAAACTATCCCCGATACTTTTTACAACTAAACCGCCGTGGTCTTTAGCAATCATAGCCATTCCGTTCAAAAAGATGCTATAGTATTGGGTCACCTTTTCTTTGGAAAGTTGGGCTGCTGCCTTGGTGGAACCTACCATATCGACTATTCCTACACAGTAATTTTGATGGGTTCCAGAAAAAGAAACAACTTCTTCGAGACGACTCTCTAACCTGTGTGATAAGGTATATGGAATTTTTCTTAAAATCTCGACTTCCTGTGGTAAGAGCATCGGAGTTGACATGGTTATTGTTAGGCATACTGGATGATATACTGGATTTAGCTAATGTCGAGATAAATAAGCTGATTTTATTGGAAATGGGAGAATTTCTCAATACAAAGACAAAAAACCTCCAATTTGATAACCAAACTCATTGGGTTTAGATCTCAAAGCGTTAGTTGTGCGTGAAAAAACAAACCTAGAGTCATTTGCGTCCAAAGTCGTTGCAATTGATGCGTATAATGCAATTTACCAGTTTTTGGCAATAATTAGAGGTCCTGATGGACTACATCTTTCTGATAAGCAAGGTAGAGTAACTAGTCATCTTAGCGGCCTGTTCTATCGTAATATCAATTTTCTTTCAATTGGAATCAAACCAGTCTATGTCTTTGATGGAAAACCACCATCACTAAAATCTGCAGAAATAGAACATAGAAAGCAGGCCAAGCGAGATGCAACAGTAAAGTACGAAAAGGCCCTAAAGGCAGGCGATTTACAAGAAGCAAGAAAATATGCCCAACAAACAACCTCGATGAGAGACACTATGGTCCAGGATTCAAAAAAGATATTGAACCTATTTGGAATACCGGTAATACAAGCACCTTCTGAGGGAGAGGCAACTGCAGCTCACCTTACTCAAACTGGCCAGGCATACGCCTCTGCAAGTCAAGATTTTGATTCGATATTATTTGGCGCAAAAAAACTAGTAAGAAATTTTACAAATAGTGGAAGACGAAAACTACCAAATAGAAATTCATACATTGAAATCGTACCAGAAATAATAGACACTCAAAAGACACTTGCAGAACTAAAGTTAAACAAAGAGCAAATAGTTGATTTAGGCATACTAATTGGAACTGATTTTAATCCTGATGGATTTGAGAGAGTTGGACCAAAAACTGCTCTTAAAATGATTCAAGAACATTCTAGATTAGAAGATATCCCTCAAATACAAGAACAGTTAGAACGAATTAATTATAAACAAATTCGAAAAATATTCCTAGAGCCAGATGTTGCAGATGTTTCTGAAATAAACTTTGAACCAGTCAATTATGAGGGTGTAACAAAATATTTGGTAGAAGAGAGAAATTTTTCGCAGGATAGAGTAGAAACTTCACTTAATCGATTAAAAAAGGCATTGGAAAAAAAGAGCCATACACTTGAACAGTGGTTTAGTGAATAATGGATAGGCCAGATTATATCTGATTCTAGTTAGATAGTAAAGAGTGATTTAAAAAAATAATTGCAACATCAAAGTAAGAGTTTTTGTGTTATCGAAGAAGTTGAATACGATGCCGAACAATATCAGATAAAGAAAAAATATGGAGAGGAATCCCAAGTGCCATCAGAATTAGAGTTGAGGCAAAAGAGTTTGGTTGAGGAATCTCATCAATTAGCTGAACAAATAAAGGATATGTCATGACCTTACACAGCACTCTGCTTTTCAGATTCACATGTGGGACATTTTAGGCCACGTGTATTACGTTTACAAGTGTTACATATGATTGAATACGTTTCATATTTTCCCAATTTTTTGTACTTTATGAAAAGACCAAGACCAACTAGTGAGAGCATTCCCAACATTATGAAATTCATTGGTTTTGAAGAATCAATACTGCCGTACTCAAAATTGCAATCAACAATGCATTTAAGATCTACCTCATTGATTGATCTCCAACCAAATACTGTACTGGGAGTGAAAATTATTGCGACCAAAACAAAAGCCACAATAATTTTCATATCTTGATGTGATAGTATGAAACTTTAACATGATGTCTGTGCAAAATGAACAAAAGAAATAATTTCTAAGGAGTTTAATTTTGATTTTTTTCTATTTTTTTATTGATTTTTTTAACTCATCAAATGCGGATTGAACCTCACTTACTGCTGCACCGTCCTCCAAGGTACTTACATCTCCAATTTTGTCATTTTTTGCAATTGATTTTAATAGACGTCTCATAATTTTTCCACTTCGAGTCTTTGGAAGCTTTGAAACAAAGTATATCTGTTCGGGGGTGGCAATTGGGCCTACTCCATTACGTACTACTTTGATTATTTCCTTTCTGAGGGATTCCTCATTTTTCTTAATTCCTTGTTTTAGAACAACAAATGCGATAATTACCTCACCTTTGATTTCATCTGGAATTCCACATACTGCGGCTTCTGCCACATCACTGTGAGACGCTATGCTACTTTCTAGCTCAGCAGTACCTATTCTGTGGCCTGCAACCTTTAGAACATCATCGGCTCTCCCAAGGATCCAAAAATATCCGTCCTCATCTTTTATCGCATAGTCTCCTGAATAGTAGGAATTTTCGTATTTTGACCAATAAACCGTCTTGTATTTATCATCATCACCCCACAAAGTCAAAAGCATTCCAGGCCATGGCTTTCTGATAACCAAATAACCTTTAGTGTTTGAAGGTACTTCGGTGCCACTTTCATCAACTACAGCTAAATCAGTACCTGGGATAGGATGAGTTGCAGATCCAGGCTTTAATGGAATTGTTTCTATCCCTGGCAATGGGGAGAGCATCATTCCACCAGTTTCAGTTTGCCACCACGTATCAATTATTGGACATTTTTCTTTACCAATAGTTTTAAAATACCATTTCCAAACTTCAGGATTAATTGGTTCACCTACAGTTCCTAGTAACCTTAACGTTGAAAGATTAAACGAGTTAGGAATGGCATCTCCAAACTTCATAAACATTCTCAATGCAGTGGGCGTTGTGTAAAAGATAGAAACTTTGTATTTTTGAACAATACCCCACATTCTAGAAATATCTGGATAATCAGGTGCACCCTCATACATCACCACAGTTGCACCATGTAATAATGGAGCATAAACTACATAGCTATGTCCTGTTACCCATCCAATGTCAGCTGTACAAAAAAATATATCAGAATCTTTAATGTCAAATGCCCACTTGAAAGTGGAATACAGATGAGTTAGGTAACCACCAGTTCCATGAAGAACACCTTTTGGTTTACCTGTAGTTCCCGAAGTATAAAGGATGTAGAGGGGATGATTACTTTCAAGATGCTCAGGTTCACATTTAGTTGAAGAGTCTTTCATTAGTTCAGACCATAACTTGTCTTTTGGATTCTTTGTGATATCGATTTTTGTTCTTTCAAATACAATTACATTTTGAACACAATCTAGTTCTTTGATAGCATCGTCTACTATCTCTTTGAGCTTTACAACTGAACCTCTTCTGTAACCCCCATCTGCAGTGATTACAATCTTAGATTTAGAATCATCAATTCTATCTTTTAATGCAATTGAGCTAAACCCTGAGAAAACTACAGTGTGAATAGCCCCTATTCTTGCACATGCAAGCATGGAAATTGACAACTCTGGTACCATAGGCAGATAAATTGTAACTCTGTCTCCTTTTTTTAATCCCAGAGATTTTAAGGCATTTGAGAATTTGTTAACTTGATCTAAGAGATCTTTATAGGTTAAAACACTACTATCTCCGTTTTCGCCTTCCCACAAAATTGCTGGTTTTTCGGCCCTAGTATTTTGGTGGATGTCAAGTGCATTATAACATGCATTAAGAGTACCACCAACAAACCACTTTGCAAATGGAGGATTCCAATCCAAAGTTTTTGTCCATTGAGAAAACCAAGAAAGATTCTTTGCTTGTTTGTCCCAAAATGAAATAAAATCAGACTCTGCCTTTTGTCGTATTTCGGAATTGTTGTTACCAAGACTAACAGTGTAGCTTTCAGAATCCATCTACAGTTGATGAAATGAAGTGATTTCTAAATGTTAAAAATAGAAGTTTTTAAAACTTTACAGTCACTTGCAAATGAATTCTAAAATTGGTAATAGTCATTTACGAATAGTTCTTTAGTTTATTGAAAAATGAATCATTGAAGATCATAGTCTTTTGTTTCTGGACTTAGAATTGTTGGAATGATTACTATAATAGCGCCTATGATGATATTTAGACCTAGAGCAAGGGGAACCATATCTGGTGTCATTAACGACATAAGACTTAGAGCTATTAGAGGAGACCAAGAGCCAAAAATTAGTCCCCCATTATAAGAGAGTCCAACTGCACTGTTTCGAATTTCTGTGGAAAATCTTTCAGAAAAAAATGCAGGTATTGGACCTGAAGCAGTGGATATAACGAATGCGTAAATTATAACAAAAAAAACTATTGAAAAACCTCCACTTAAAATTCCAAAAGCGGTTGGAATTGCCACAATAATTGAAGCAATTACAAAATATAGTATAGCTTTCTTTCGTCCAATTTTTTGAGAAAGCCAACCGGTAAAAATCATCCCTATCCATGAGAAAACCGTAGCAAAAATCATTATATTTGCAATATCAAACCTTTCAAAGGTTCCAAATTCCGCCAGATACGTTGGCAAAATGCTAATTGAACCATGATACATGTACACCATGCCAGTCATTACAAAAGCGCATAAAAAAAATGCCTTTCTATTTTTTTTATTTATTATTTTTTTAAACGGTGATCTTTCAAGAGATTTAGTTTGTTTTACAGCAACCCATAAAGCGGATTCATCCATTTTTAGCCTCACGAAAAGTGCCACAACTCCTGGGATGATTCCAGTAAAAAATAATACTCTCCATCCCCATTCATCAAAAGCATTACCACTAAACTGTATGGTTACCATTTGAAATACAATTGCTGCTAACAGAAAACCAAAAGAGAACCCACTTTGTAAAAATCCTGAAAACAAACCACGTTTTTGTTTTGGGATGCTTTCCATGGTAATTACTGCTCCACTTCCCCATTCTCCTCCTGCAAAAATTCCTTGTACTAGTCTAATGAGTATCAATAAGATTGGAGCGATAATACCTACTGTTACATAAGTTGGCAATAGTCCAACTGAAAAGGTCGCAATAGAAAATCCCATTATTGTAATTACCATAGATTTTTTTCTACCAAACTTATCACCATAGAGTCCAAAAATCGCTCCTCCCAATGGACGCATTATCAATGTGACCGTATATGTTGCAAAAGTTGCAAGAATGCTGAAAAGTTGATTCTCTGATGGAAAAAATAGTTGACTTATAGACGGCACAACTAACAACATTAAGACTATATCGTATCCGTCTAATGACCAACCTAGAAACGATCCAATCACGATCTTTTTTTGGGCTAATGTTAATCCTGACATGTTGGGATTCCATTCATCTCTAGATGTGCTTGCTTTTTGGGTTTTCTAATGTAGATTTAGTCAATTTTTTAAAACTTTTCATTTGTATCAGGAAAATTATACAGTATATTTTTAGATTTTTAAAAATGTATTACTTGAAGAAAATAAAAGAAAAAAGGAGTATTATTTTAGAACTTATTGTGCTTCCATTCTAGAAAGCCAGTCGGACTCTTCTGTTTTCTTTTCATTAGTGCTTATTGCGTCATGGCTTGATGACACTTGCTGCACAGGTGTAATTATTGGTGCAGATATGGGTTGCGTGTGTTGTTGAATTGGTATTTCTGGAGCTTGTTCTGGTACTTCGGGAAGTTTGGTTTGTACTTCTGACTCACTTTGGGTGCCGAGATAAGATATTGCTTCCTCTTGAAGTTGCTGTCGTGGTGCTTCTGTAATCTGAACCTCCACTGAAAGGTCTTGAAGACGTCTTTGAACATTTGAAATTTCTGCCTGTTCATGAGTAATGTGCTCAATCAAATCACTAGTTTGTGTCTTTACCGACTCAAACGTTGACTCAGAGATTTCGTTACTCTTGTACTGCATCTTTGCGTCAAAGATGAGCATTTTAACTGATTTTATTTGCTCGTCTAATTCTGCAGTCCTTGCATCTAGTTGGGCGTTGATTTTGTTTTCTGTTTCATCCAATATAGATAGTTTTGATTTGTATTTTTCATGTAGCATTTCTGCTGATTCTTTCATGTCATCATTTTCAGAAACTAGATCAATCAGTGCCTTTAGACGACGAAGAGTTAGTCCTTTTTCTCTCAATAATCGTTGAGAATCAAGCCTCCATTTAGGAATGAAGATCACAACATCAGTCTGGACAACAAGTTGCTCAAATTGAATTTGCCTCAAACCATCTGCGCCACAATCGACTCCAACTGTCTGTATGCTGCCATCGATATCGCTTATTGTTCCAACGACTTTACCTACAGGTGTGCCGTACATGTCCTTGACTTTCTTTCCGATAATCTGGATTTCGTCGTTACTCATTGACTATGGTTTAAAGATTGCTATAACCGACAAAGTGTTAACAAGGTTTCCAGTTTTAGTAAGAACAATTTAACTAAAGTCAAATCCTAATTATAGTAATTTTAAAATTTGATACATATGTTTCAAAGCATATGATAACGAGAGAAGAATTGGAGCAAATTTTACAATTTGTTTCAAAACGATGGATTGACATTTCTCGAGATCCAGAAAATAAAGCTATGAAGACTCTACCAAGTAGTTTTTGGATGAATTCTATTGGAGGAAAAGCTGGTAAGGGAAGATGGGTAACCATGTTAATGTATACAGAACAAGAAGCAGATGCAAATGCCTTCAAGGAAGTTTTGCTACGTTGGCAAGCAAAAGGAATGCAAAAAACTCCAGATTTAGATCTTATTCAAATAAAAAAAGGATAGGTTATTAATAATTAGAAAACTTTCGATTGTATTGTCTGATAAGTTTTCAAAGTCTGAAAAAAAGATTCTTTTGAATCATTTTTCTAATGCGGATGATTCAGTGTTTGCTATAACTACCCCACAGCAAGTAGATCGAGGTGCACTAATGTCACGCTACAGTAGAACAGACAAGAGCATGCGTAGAGTTTTTCTTGATGAATTTTTGGCAAACAAAAAAAGAGGAGAAGAGTTTTACACTAGAGTTTTAATTGAATATGGAGATGACTCTGTAGCAGAGTTAGGAGCTGCACAGATTGCAGTTGAAGGTTTATCAAATATTGCAGTAAAAAAAATCGAAGATCGTAGAATAGGGTTATCCTATCTTGAGAAATCATCAAGATATGTTGCATGGAATAAAAAAGAAAATGGAGTTTACAAATTCTATAGAGACTCTACAATAATGAGTTCTAAATTTGCTGACAAATACCTAGAATCTTGTAATTTGGATTTTGATGTATACTCACAAAACTTTGAACCAATGATAAAGTACGTCAGAGAAAAATATCCAATAGAAAAATATTCATTCAAAGATTCTAGCGGAGTTGAAAAACAATTTGCAAAGCTAAAAGATAGTGCTGATATAAAATCTGCCGAAGTCATCTATAGAGGTTCAACGAAGGCTAAAGCACTTGACATTTTACGTGGGCTCTTACCTGCGTCAACATTAACTAATGTTGGCATCACAGGTAATGGTAGAGCCTTTGAGTATCTGTTAACAATTCTCTATAGCTCAGATTTAGAAGAAGAGAAAATTCTAGCTGCAAAAATAAAGCGTGAATTAGATTCTACCATAAAGTCGTTTGTTAGACGGTCAGATGATAAATACGGAAAAACAATGCAAAATTACCTTCAGAATATTCGTAAAACTGCTCTAAAATTTACTAAGAGATATGTCAGCGGGGATTCACCAAAAATGAGCCTAACTAAATTAGTAGATTATGAACCAGAGTCTGCGGCAATAGATAAGGTAATTACTGCTATTCTTTATGAGCAGTCGCCTGGAATTCCCTATCACAAGATACTTTCTAATGTCAAAAAAATGTCGCTCGGTAAAAAAAATCAAATGCTGTTAACTTTTTCCAGATTACGAAAAAATAGACGACATAGACCAGGACGTGCGTTTGAGATGGTAAATTATACCTTTGATTTAATTAATAATTTTGGCATGTTCAGAGACTTTCATAGACATAGAGTACTTACACTTGAACGACAACTTCTAACAACAAATCATGGATTTAAAATGCCAAAAGAGATTTCCATTCTTGGAATTGATAAGGACTTTAAAGATTGTATGTACAAATCAAAAGAGGTCTTTAAAGTGGTTAGAAAAAAACATCCCGCACATGCGCAGTATGTTGTAAATTTTGCATATAATTATCCATATTTTATGCGGTTAAATTTACGAGAAGCTTGTCATTTAATTGAACTACGAACAGTACCACAAGGACATATAGATTACAGAGATGTTGCACAAAATATGTTCAAAGAGATCAAGAAGGTACATCCAAATTTAAGTAAAATTATAAGGTTTGTAGATTTAAAAAAATACGAGTTAGAAAGATTTGAATCAGAAAAAAGAACTGAAGAAAAAAAGAGGAAGCGTTGACATTGTCATCTGATGAAACGGTTTCAAAAACTGATGAAGAATGGCAAAAGATCCTTACACCTGAACAATACAGAGTTTGTAGAAAAAAAGATACTGAAAGACCATTTACAGGAAAATATAACGATTGTAAAGAAAATGGAATGTACAAATGTTCATGTTGTGGTAATGAATTATTTGATTCTAATTCAAAATTTGAATCGGGAACAGGTTGGCCAAGTTTTTTCAAGCCAATAAATGATGAAAATATCAAATGCGAATCAGATACCGCTTATGGAATGATTAGAACGGAGGTTATGTGTAAAAAATGTGGTGCCCATTTGGGACATGTTTTTGATGATGGGCCACAACCCACCAACCTTCGATTTTGTATTAATTCTGTTTCATTAAATCTTGATAAAAAAAATGAATGATATTGTTTTTTGACACGGAAAAACTCATTAGATGAGATGATATCTTACGGATTTGTGGTAAATTGCGATTAATTCTTTGCGGTTTTGGAGTAGTTGGTCAAAGCCTTGCAAAACTATTGGAATCAAGGTCTGAAGATCTGTATGCTAGATTTGGCTTAAAACCTAGAATTGTTGGCGTGTTTGATACTAAAGGAAGTGCAGTAGAGTCTGCTGGGTTAGATTTATCTAAATTGATAAATGTCAAAAAAAAATACGGAACTATAAAAAAATACAGTTCTTCTAAAAACAACCTGTCTGGAGTGGATTTGATAAAAAGCCTTGATGCAGATGTACTTGTTGAAACTACTGCAAGTAATTATAAAGATGCAGAACCTGGAATGACACACATTACTGAAGCAATGAAACACGGATTACATGTGATTTCTGTGAACAAAGGACCATTAGCATTAGCTTTTCCATCTTTGATGGAACTTGCAATCTACAACCAAGTTTTGTTAAGGTTTAGTGGGACGGTAGGAGGGGGCACACCAATTTTAGATTATGCTAAAAATAGTTTACTTGGCGAGAGAATCGTATCTTTTGAAGGTATACTAAATGGTACGACAAATTACATTCTTACCAACATGACAAATGGAATGTCCTTTAAAGATGCCCTTAATGATGCAAAACAAAAGGGATATGTCGAAGCTGATGAATCGCTTGACTTGGACGGTCTTGATGCAGCAGCAAAGCTTGTAATTTTGGCAAACTGGGTAATGGAGCTTAAAGTAACCATGCCTGATATCAAGCGGACTGGAATTCGAAATGTTTCAGCGGATGATATAAAAAATGCAGCCAAAAAAAATTGTGCGGTAAAGTTGATAGCCTCCTGTAACAAAGAGCTTATTGTCTCCCCTAGAGAGATTTCTTTAGATGATCCTTTATGCGTAAATGGCACTCTAAACGCTATTTCGTTTACTTCAGAACATTCAGGAACTCAAACCATCATTGGTAGAGGTGCAGGGGGTATAGAAACAGCTAGCTCCATTATACGTGACCTCCTTGATATTAGACAAGAGATTTCAAAAATTTGAAATCCAATCTAATTTCCAAGAGTGAAACTGCTGAAGTGGTCAAGGAGATTTCTTCTCAATGGAAAATTGATCTTCCAAGAATAAAGAATCTAAAGTTTCATTATCTGGAAGATGATGTTCTAATTATTACAGGATCTGGACTGAAGGCAATAAAGACAGGCGATGTCTACCTTCCGTTTTTAACCGAAACTGAGATTCTCAAAAAGTTTCCTTATGTTATGGTAGATATGGGTGCTGTAAAATTCATGTGTAATGGGGCAAATGTAATGAGGCCAGGCATTACTAACTATTCACAGTTTGAAAAAGATCAATTGGTGTGTATAATCGAAGAATCACAACACAAATTTCTTGCTGTAGGACTATCATGTGTCCCAAGTTCAGAGATGGAATCATTAAGCAAAGGAGAGATTGTAAAAAATATGCATTATATTTCTGATAAATATTGGGAATCTGGTAAATCAATCAGAGATTAATTTATTTTTTCAGTAGACATTGTAGAGCCTTTTTTGTTTATGACAAGCATATCAATGCCGTCACCACTAAAAGAGTCTCTCATACTGGCTGAACGAATTGCTTTTATTGCTAGATCTTTTGCTTCTTGTTCAGTCATGTTTTTTTTGAATTGTGGGTCTAAAACTCCAAGGGCCATCTCTGCGCCAGTTCCAACTGCCGCATATTCATCTGGAAGAACTGAACCTAATGGATCTAATGTATAGATAGCGGGTTTTCCTACAACGCCTCCAACGATAACCTGAGTCAAGAGTGGGAAGAATCTTCTTTCATACATCATATTTGACATCATTTTTGCAACAGAGTTTGGTGGAATTTCACGTTTGAGCTCCATATTTCGGATTTTTGCCAAAGCTGCGATCTGAAGAGATAAAATTTGCATATCTGCTACCAAACCCGCACATGCGGCTCCAACTTTTGGTGTTATTTGAAATGTTTTCTTTGTAGTTTTACTTACAAGAAAGTTTCCATAAGCAATTCTACGTTCACTTGCAAAAACTACACCCTCATCATATGTGATTCCTACTGCTGTAGCTCCAGGCATGTACATGTATGACATATTCCAGATTGTTTCTGAGTACAATAAAGTCCTTTCTACATATCAAATGCGAAATAATTGACACTAATAGTTTAAAACCACTTTATTGTCTGGTCGTCTTATTGACTGAAGCAGTATTCCGTGAAAATAAGTTACATGATATAGCTCACATGGGGATAAGAGCAGCTATTGGAGTAATTTTCATTCTTCACGGAACTGGAAAATTTAATCCAGGCTTTGTAGGCTTTTTGACAGGCCCATTGGGACTACCAGCAGAGATGCAGATTCCAATTGCACTTGCAGAAACAATTCCTGGGATACTGCTAATTATTGGTATTTTATCAAGAATATCTTCATCTCTTTTATCGATAATAATGCTTGGTGCAATTTTCTATGTAAAAGGTGCAGCAAGTATTACAGGAGATGGAGGTATTGAATTTGAGTTAATTCTTCTTGCATCAAACTTAGTAATTATTGTGACAGGTCCTGGTAGAATTTCTGCAGCACATGCAATTAAAAAATTACCAAGATTCTTACATTAATTTTTAAAAAAATTTAATTTCCAAATTTTTCTAGAATTTGGCAAATGCACTTAGTTGTCTTTTTTAAAAGATCAATACGTGCAAATTCGTTTGGAGAATGAATTCTAGCAAACATATAGGTACTTCCGATCGAAATGCACGGAGCCTGTAAAATGTTAGTAAACGAATACATCGGTCCTGTTCCTGCATTTGAAATGTTTATAATCGATTTTCCAAAAATCTCGTCAGCTGAATTTTTTACTTGAGATACAAAAGGATGAGTGGGATCAGTTCTCGCAGCAGCCTCACCATGATAAACTTTGATCTTAATATCCCCATATCCTTTAGATTTTAGGTGTCTATTGAGTCTAGAAACCTGTTTTTTGGGAATCATTTCTGGAACAAGACGAAAGTCTATTTTTACCAAGGCCTCACATGGAAGAACAGTTTTTGCACCTTTACCGGTATAACCAGATACAAATCCTGCAATATTACAAGTTGCACCTCCGGCTAGAGCCTTTTTTATTTCCAAGCCCTTCTTATCATCAACAAAATTTTTTATTCCAAACTCTTTTTTGAAGAATGTTTCTTCAAATGGTTCTGAATTAAGAATTTTCAGATCTGACTTTGTAAACGGTTTAACTTCCTTATACCAATCTTTAATCAGAATTTTTCCTTTAGAATCACGTAATGTATTGACGGCTTCAATTAGTCGCCATGCAGGATTTTTAATTATTACAGCTAAGCTAGAATGAGCGTCTCTTATCGATTCTCTTTTTGATAGCTCAACAAAAAGCAATCCTTTCATGCCAAGCCCAATTATTGGTCGATTCTTAGAATCAACATAACCAAATTCCCAGATTACACCGTCACAAGAAAATTTTTTTTTAAATTTTATTAGGTATTTATCAATATGAGCGCTGCCAGTTTCCTCTTCTCCCTCAACAACAAATTTTACATTGCAAGGCACATCGCCTGTGGCTTTCAGATATGCCTCGACTGCCTTTATTCTAGTAATTAGTTCTCCTTTATCATCAGATGAACCACGACCAAAAATTTTATTTCCTCTTATTTTTCCACTAAATGGTTCATCATCCCAGAGATCAAAAGGTTCGGCAGGTTGGACATCATAATGATTATAGAATAGGATTGTTTTCTCAGGATTTTTTTTCGAACTTACTTCTCCATATACTACAGGGGCAATTCCTTTTTTTAGACGTAAAATCTCAGAGGATATTCCAGATTTTTTCATAATTTTAGCAACTAGCTTTGCACATTCTTCTATCCCCTCGTTTTTTGCAGATACACTGGGCTGTCGTATCAAAGTTTGAAGTTGTGAAACAAGTCCATTCAAATTATTATCAACGAATTTGAGAACTTTTTTCGAGTCAATCACCTGACACGATCAAAAGGTTTGAGTACGGTTGGCAAAGCCTCAATAAGGTCAGTCGCAACCATATGCAATCCTATCTTCCGTTGAACTAATTTACCAGCCAAACCATTTACAAACGCTGCTGCAGATGCAGACTCTAATGCATTTCTGTTTCTTGCAAGAAAGGAAGCGACAATACCCGATAACACATCTCCAGTGCCACCTACAGTCATTGCGGGTATATTCTTTGGATTTAGAAAAGTTTTTTGTCCATCAGATATGATGTCAGTTGGTCCCTTCAGAAGGATTGTAAGTGAATTTTTTTTTGCATATTTTTCAACCATAGATGTTCTTTCTTTGACAGAATTTGGCGGAATCTCTCCAAACAATCTTTTGAATTCACCTGCATGTGGAGTTACAACCACATTTTTATTTGGAAGTAAAGGCAATATGCCGCTTACTAGCGCACTTGCGTCAAGTGATAACCTAACGTCACTGTCTAAGAGTGGTTTTAATAATGTTTTAAGGGATTCGATATCTTTGATTGCCAATCCCATTCCAATTGTAGCAGAATCCAAACCATGAGGAATTTGTCCCAAAAGTTTGTTTGCGGCTCCCCTAGTAAGTTTTGAATCAACAAGCGGTAACACAATTAGATTTGGGGAAATTGCCCGTGTAGATTGTGCATTTATTTTTGGAACACTTGTGTAAACAAGATCTGCTCCTGAACGTAATGCGGCTAGGGAAGAGAGTATGGGGGCGCCATGATAGATGTAACTACCACCAACAACCAGTACTTTGCCATTGTCACCCTTTCGTGATTTTATCTTTCTTTCTGGAATGAATTTTTTAACTATGTTTGATTGAAGGTTTTTTGCTACCAATAGACTTTTTATTTTTTTTAGATGAATAAATAGTCTCTTTACAAATATTGTTTAAGAACTCTGACTTTTGGCATTTTCTGCCTTTATCAGCTGATCAATGGTTTTTAGAACTTCAATGGATTTTTTCTCAACTTGCTCTGCTAACCAATCTCTTTCTATTTTCAGCTGTATTTCAGCATCGCTTAATTTTTTCAATGAATCTTTAAACTCTGATTAAGTTCCTCAGAATGTTTCTTTTCTACTTGAAGTTGGGCATTAGTAGATTCCAATTGATTTACTTTAGTATCCAAAGCAGCTGTTAGTTCAGATAACACTTGCTCTTTCTGCTTGCTTTCCCTTTCTTTTTGTTCAAGTTCTTTTATTTTTTCATTAAGGAGATTTGATATGTCTTCAAGGAGCCTTTCTCTTTGAATTGCTTTTAATTGTGTAAGATCCTCTGAAAAGTTTAGTTTTGCAAGATCCTCTTTTGTGATAGGCTCTACAAATGAATATTGATTTCCTCTTTTTTCAATTTTCTCTTTTGCTCTAACTAGATTCTCAATTTTTTTATCTAGCGATGTGCTATCTTTTGCAGAAACTGCCTTATCCAGTTTATAGGTTGACAATCTTAGTCAAAAAATAAACGTCATTTATTGCTATTAGGATGTGTTTGTTTGAATCGTACAGACCTAGTTTAACCAGAAAATGAAATTGGGTATTTTAAATTATTTTTGGAAATTGATTCCATGTATAGAAATCATTTTGTTTTTGATTTATCGTTTTTACTGATTGTTCTTCTTAATTTTTCCCTTTCAAAAAAAGCCTTTCTTGCATAAGCTAGATAAGTAGTGTGACCAATTCCTTGGAATGAATGTCTTGTTTTTCCTTCTCTTGCTTCAATAGTACGTAAAATGTGTTCTGTACACTCAATGTCGGTAAATTCATTTTGAATTAATGAAGAGGTAAGTTTTTCGAGCTGATTCATTGTGGGACATATAGCAAATAATCCTCCGCTACCTTTCAACATCTTTCTAGCTTGTGGAACTACAGTCCATGGATCTCCTAGATCAATTAATACAAGATCTGCATTTGATACTGGCATTCTTTTTGCGACCTTAAGATCTAGCTTCTTCATTGTAACATATTTTATCAAATTCGCTTTTTCGATATTTTTTTGAGCTATCTTCATAAATCCTGAATCAACATCAAATGTGTAAACATGCCCATTGGGCTTTACAATACTTGCAACAAAAGAGGTAAGGGAACCACTTCCTGTACCTATCTCTACAACCTTCTGACCACTTTCAAGTCCAGCCCTAGCTGCAATATAGCCCAGGTCTTTTGGATATACAATTTGAGTCCCATGTTGAATTTTCATAATAAAGTCATGAATAGTTGGTTCAAGCAAATAGACGTACTTGTCTTTATTAGTCACAAGTTTTGAGCCGTATTCTTTACCTATTGCATCAGAATGGCGAATTACACCAATATGAGTATGAAGTTCTTTTTCCTTTGATATTTTCGCTAGCCATTTTTTTGTACTGTTAAAAAAAAATAACACATAGGAATCTTGTTTTATTTTATTCATAGATTAGACCTGAATTTTTTTAAATAATAAGTTACTGCATTATTGAATATTCAGCACTATGTAGTTTGAGAAATTCTAAAAATTCCTTAATATGTCAAATTAAGTAGTTTTTTAGAAGGTTCTTCCTTTTTGAATCTTCTTTAATGCATCCAAGTAATCTCTTACCTGGGCATGGGTTGGTTCCAATTCCTTTAAATTTTTAATATCAACATTTAGTTTTTCTAATTCGTAATAAATTTCCTTATCTTCTATTGTATCTACTAGTACCTGTAATGAAAAAGGTTTTTGCATTAATTCTATAATTTGTTTCAAATTTTTAATTGAGTCTTTAAGGGTATTTTCTACAAAAGCAGATGCAAATATTATTCGTTGTTTTGGAACGATTGAGAGTATTTCAGTTGCTACATCCATACCATTCTTTTTTGGCATTTGATAATCAAGTATTACAACATCAAAAGGAGAATCTGAGCTTGATTCATCATTTTTTTGGTCAAACCATCTTTCATATTCTTTACGATAAGCAGAAAGACACTTGTCTCCATCATTTGTAATTATTGTAGAGTGATTATTTTTTTCTAAAAACTCCTTATACTGAGATAACAAATCTGCTTCATCTTCTGCGATTAAAATCTTCATGATTATCAGTAATTATTAGAACATTGAGTATTTAGGAATTTTTTAATAAAAATTTCTAGCTTGAGGTAGTTGTAGATAAAACAACGTTTTCCTTATTGACCATCTCTATTGTTTCAATGACACTATCAATTTCATATGGTTTATAGATCATTGCGGATGCTTTTAGTTCAACTAATTTTTTTTCGGTATCAGATGTCAAATCAGCTGTGACCATAATTATCTTGGCGGCTGGATCTAATTTTCGAATTTGTTCCAAACCGTAAAAACCATCATAATCAGGCATCATTACATCTAAAAGTACTACGTCAGGCTTGTGTTGTTTATACAATTCAACTGCAGACTTTCCATCATATCCTCTTCCTAAAACTTTAATATCTTTTATAGCAAGATATTCACAAAAAACTTCCACTGTATCTCTATCGTCATCAACAACAATTACACTAGTCATTTCTAATTACCTCTTTTGGGTTTTCAAAAGAATCCCAGCATACATTATGATACCAATTTTTATCATAAATCATCACGCCTTCTTCCATATCCAAATCTGAACCACAGAACGCACAGAGCTTTGAATAATTAGGACTGTCAACTAAAATGGCGCTATTGTTCCTGGAAACCATGATAATATTCATGACTAATTTTGATAATATCCTCTTGTATGTCCGGCATGAACATACCCACCTATTGACTAGACAACAATTGATTGGCACTACATCATATTAGGTGATAGAATGCCCAGAAGACCTAAAGCATTATGAATAGTTGATTTGAAGGAACTGACCAGGCATAACCTTTCATTAATCAATGATTTATTTTTGTCATCAAGAACTTTTACATGTTCATAAAATGCATTAAAGGTCACAGCTAAAGTATAACAATACCTGGCAATTACTTTTGGGGAAAAATTATTTGCTGCATCTACAATCTGTAAATCAAATTTCCCTATTTGTTTAATGAGGGCAATTTCAAATTCATTATCCAGTAATTCAAAGGAGACCCCAAAATTAGGTACGAATCCGGCCTTTTCTAAAATTCGAGAGGCTCTTGCGTGAGTATATTGTATGTATGGAGCAGTATCACCTTCCAAACTCATTGATTTTGATAGATCAAAAGTAATTATTTTATCTAAATCTTGTTTTATCATCTCATAACGAATGGTTCCAATTGCCACATCATGTGCTATTTGTTGTAAAATTTTTTCGTCAAGTTCTGGATTTCTTTTTTTAGTTTCCTCAAACGTTTTTTTCTCTAGTAAATCAATAATCGAATCTGCATTAACGTAAAGACCCTTTCTCCCTGACATTTGGGTAGTTTTACCTTGCGTATCAATTCCTAGGGTTTTTGCAGTAGTTGAGCTTAAAGTAACTGATTCGTAGCCAAGATGAACATATGCTTTTTCATCTGACTTGAATTTAGACATTAAATTAGTGATTATTTTCTGTAGTCTAGATTGTCTAGAATCTATAATTGTAAGAACCTTGTCGGCAGTAAAGTCTTGTTTTGATTCTGTGCTTTTGTCAAGAGTTGTTTGCCATAGAATTTTTCCATTTTCTTGAGTTGCATAATGTGTATAATAGAAGGGATCTGGAAGCAATCCTAATTTCCAGGCAGCATATGGAATATCCTTTGCAATGTATGTTGCAGTGCCGTTACTTCTAACAAGAACTTTATCTTCTTCATTTTTTTCTCCTTTGATTACCCAGCAATTGGCATTTTTTCCTTCTTTTTCAAGATGTGTTAATTTCATTTCTTTCATTTTTTCAAAAACTTGTTTCCATAATCCTGAACGAATTATTTGCGATTCAAAATTAAGACAATCGTAAGAGGCAGATAATTTCCAACATGTTTTTAGCTGATCAGAGAGGACTTTTTTAGTTATCTTTTCTGCAAATTTAGCAATATCTGATTTTTCATCTTCTAAAGATTGTAGGACTTTTTTTCTGGTTTCTTCCAGATCGGGATTGGAGGAATATTTCTCAGTGGTTTTAACATAAACAACATCTCCACAATATTGATCAAATTTTTGGCCAGGTGGTGGATTTTCAGAAAACCCACCATATTTGAAACCAACAATGATGTCAGCTACTTGTAATCCCGAATCATCAATGTAGTTGAGTACCTTAACATCAAAGTTGGTCTGACGAAGAATCCGTGCAACTGTATCACCAAGGACAATGTTTCGGACATGTCCTATATGCAGCGCTTTATTGGGATTGACACTAGTATGTTCTATCACAATCCTTGATTTTTTACCCAAATCCAGAAATCCATAATCATCTTTTACAGAGGCTTTTAGAATAATCGTATTTAGTTGTGAATAATTTGCAAAAAAGTTAATGTACCCAGACTGGTGAGCATCCACTTTTTTGATAAGTTTTCCAAGATATGGTTGGTACTTTTCTGAAATTATTTTTGCTACCTCATATGGTTTTTTCTTTAGATGTTTTGCAAGTAAGAATGACACGTTACATGTAACATCTCCAAAGTTTAATTTTGTGGGCTCTACAACAAAGGAGATTTGTGGGAGATCAAGTTCGTCAATAATTTTTTGAATATTTAAGTAAATTTCTTCAAGCAATATTTTGAAGGTCATTTACTAAACCTCTGAAAGTTTTGGAGCTAATTTATCAAGTGCTTCAATTAGACCATCTCCAGATTTTCCTGAAACGCTAAAGCTAGCTTGGGACTGGACAAACTCTGAAGAATTTCCAAGTGCTATGCTAGTTTTTGCTATTTTAAATAAAGGAATATCTGTGTCACTGTCTCCTATAGCAATCACATCATCTCGAGTTATTGATAACATTTTCATTACCTCTTTGAAGCCTCGAGCTTTGTCGATCCCTTTTGAATTGATATGAAATGCATACTGACTATCAGAGAGTATCACAGGTAAATTATTTTTATTTACAAAATTGTTTGCAGATTCTATGTCAAATGATCTTTCAAGTACAACTTCAGTCATACGAGGAAAAACAGGTTTTTCATTCACATTGTCAATATTTGATTTTAATAATTCAAATGCTTGAAAACACTCATCTTTATTTCCTAATAATTTATGGTCATTAGGTCCAGAGGTAATACAACCACCATTTTCCCCCACAGCAATGTGGGTTGTACCCCCAAAGATTGACAGTAAATATCCTTCAACTGAAGATCGTCCAGAAACAAAAATTACGTTATGACCAATTTTTTTCAAATGACGTAAGGCACTTAATGCATCAAGATTAATTCTCCCCACGCCATTTTCGGTAATAGTACCATCAATGTCAACTGCAAATGTTTTTTGTTTCAATAAATCTCATATTACAAGCCAGATAATAATTGCTACGTAATCAAAAATCATCTACAAATTACAAATGAAAATAGATTAGTGGGATGATTAAAATGATATCGGTATGACTAAAAAAGGAATAATTGAGGAGATATTTAGTAAAGCAAAATTCGCAGATGATCCCATGTTATACAGGGTATTTTACAGGGATTTTGATAGTATAAAAGAATTGACATTACCTGACTTTCTTAAAGAATCAAATAATTTTGAAACTATACCGGTTACTAGAATCCAATTGATTAAGAAAAATAATAAGATTTTATTTAAAAAGTCTGAACATGAGTTGAGTTAATTGGGAATTCCTGAAAAAATAAAGGCCATCCAAGATGAGATGGGACGAACACAAGTAAACAAAGCAACTGAACATCATCTTGGTTTACTAAGAGCTAAAATTGCAAAATTAAAACGAGAACAAGAGACAAAATCAAAAAAAGGCAGTGTTTCTGATGGTTTTGATGTAAGGAGAGCTGGGGATGCGACAGTTGTCTTAATTGGTTTACCAAGCGTGGGGAAATCTACTCTACTTAATAAATTGACTTCTGCCAAATCATCTGTAGCTGCATTTCAATTCACCACTCTTACAGTTGTTCCTGGCATGATGAATTATCGAGGAGCAAAAATTCAGATTTTAGATTTGCCTGGAATAATTAAAGGTGCATCAACTGGCAAAGGCCTTGGCAAGAGAGTTCTTTCTGTTGCAAGAAATGCAGATTTAGTATTATTGGTTTTAGATGTATTTCAACCATATCACGAAGATGTTCTTGTTACAGAGTTGGCCAATATCGGAATCCGATTAAATCAAAAACCTCCAAATATCATCATAGAACAAAGTAATATTGGCGGGATTTCAATAGCACAACAAGTAAAATTAACTAAAATATCTGAAAAACTTCTAAAAGATATCCTTCATGTTTACGGAATAACCAGTGCAAGAGTTGTGATAAGAGAAGATGTAGAGTCTGATCAAATTGTTGATTTTTTATCAGGCAGTAAAACCTATGCTAATTCTCTTACGCTAATTAACAAAATAGACTTGGTAGATGATGAATTTCTAAATGATTTAAAATCAAAAATCAAGTCAGAATTCATCACAATATCTGCCGATTCAAACAAAAATCTTGATATTCTCAAAGAGAAGATATACGAGAAACTTAGGTTCATGAGAATTTACATGAAGCCCAAAGGTGGGGAAACCGATTTCAAAGAACCACTTATCGCAAGAGAAGGGTCCACAGTACTGGATATTTGTAACAAACTACATCGCAATATGAAAAAACAGTTCAGGCATGGAATGGTTTGGGGGAAAAGTGTGAAATTTGGTGGTCAAAGGGTTGGAATTAATCATGTATTAGAAGATGAAGATGTATTAACTATAATCAAAACACGTGAAATGTAAGAAAAAATTTAGTATGACCAAAAATAATGATAATGTGGAAAAAGATTTCGAGAACAGATGGTGTAAGTTTTGTATTGCCAAAACCAAACAAGAGATCATTTTTCAACCAAAAATTCCAACTTACAAACGTAGAAGACAATACAAATGTACAATTTGTGGACAAACAACATGGTTACAAGGTAGACGTCCATCAGCTGAAAGTGTATACTAGGCTGAATGCTAAGATATAATCAACTAAACATTTGTGATGGCGGAGAAGATTGCGTTCCTTTTATTGAGGTTTTCTCGACAGAGAATTTTCTATCGTTTGGAATTATAGATAATTTTACTGATGTATTGATGGCATAGTGAGGGGTTCCATCAGGATTATTATAATTGGTAGCAATTCCTACTCGATCTAAATCAACTTTTACTTTTACAATTGTGCCATCTTCAAGTTTGAAGGATACAAATTCATTTTCTAATCTTTCGTAATCCAGCATTTTAAATTCGATTTTATTTGGTTTTTGACTCATCAAACATTACTCAGTTCTTAATCATATTTGAACATATTACTAATACAGGTAACTCATCAATTTGATTTGTTCTTGTGTAGTAATGATGTTTTTTGAAGTTAGTATGTGTAATAATTCCTTAAACAGTATTTTATTTTCCTCTGACATTCCAGCAGCGCCTTTTTCTCCTGGTGGACCTGGAGGACCCCTAGGACCTATCGCTCCTGGCGGACCTTGTTCTCCTCTTGTACCCTGTTCACCTTGTGGACCTGGAGTACCTGCTGGACCTCTTTCTCCTTGAGGACCTTGTATCCCTTGAGGACCTATTGGACCTTTTTCTCCTGGTGGACCTGCTTGTCCTCTTGGACCTTGTGGACCCTGTGGACCTATTGGGCCCTTATCACCTGGAGGGCCTGATGGACCTGTAAGACCTTTTTCTCCTTGAGTACCTGGTGGGCCTTTATCACCTTTGTCTCCTGGAGTTCCAGGAACTCCTGTTAATCCTTTATCACCAGGTTTCCCTTGAGGTCCTTGAGTTCCTTTATCACCTTCTATGCCAGGATCTCCTGTTCTTCCTGTTTCACCTTTAGAACCTGGTTCTCCTGTTGGACCTTTATCTCCAGCTGCACCCCTAGGCCCCCGTTCACCTGTAGTACCCTTGTCTCCTTTATCACCTGGAGAACCCTGTACTCCTTTGTCACCTTTCTCGCCAGTGAAACCTGGAGTGCCTTTGTCTCCTTTATCTCCCTTATCTCCAGTTAGCCCCTTGTCACCTTTATCTCCTCTTGGTCCTGTAGGACCTTTGTCTCCTTTGTCACCAGGTGGACCTGTATCTCCTTTGTCACCAGGTGGGCCTTCAGGACCTTGATCACCTTGTGGACCTGGAGGACCTGTTCTTCCTTTATCTCCTCCTTGACCGGATGTTACACGAGAACTTCGTTCTATTGGAATACCATATTCATCACGAGGTGATACTGTTTCTTTCTGAATTTTTGCAGGGGTTCTAAAATCAGGTTCTCTTGATGGAGTTTCAATCTTAGGTTTTACAGGTTTACGCGTTGAGGTTTTGGAAATTTGTACATCAAAAACTGAATTTAAAGAAGAAAACTGATCTGAAACTATCACCCAGACAGAATCAGAATCTAATACTGATTGCGGTAAGGGGTTTTCATTGCTTCCTAAAATTTCGGTAAATTTTCGGTCTTGTACTCTTAAATGAAAATCGTCTTTCCACAGAGTTGGAAAATTTTTTTCAATTAGGCTTTTTTCAGAAGGCTTTTTATCAGAAATTGCGATTTGGACCTCAAAAACCCCCGAAGGTAGTTTGAAAGGAGAAGTTCCTTGAATCTCGATTTTAGGGCTAGTAGACACTACCGAAGGTGGAATTATGAAGTATTTTTGTATTTACCATTTTGAAAAAGAGTGAGATCAATGGTAGAACTAGGAAAATTTTAGGAATAGTATTTATCTAGAGAAAATTCGTTAAAGTAATCTGTATGAAGAAACCCTTCAAAAAGAAACCAGAAGAAAAAAAAGAAGAAACTAGTCTCACTGATGCTGATTATAATAGAAACAAACTTTTCAAAAAAGGCGTTAATTTAATGGCTGATGAAAAGCTTGAAGATGCTGTACAAGTCTTTGAGCAAGTTTTGAGAATAGATCCAGATAATGTTGATGCACTTTTAAAATTAGGCTATGCAAGATTTCATTTAGATGATCATTTAGATGCTTTGAGAGTTTATGATAAGATTTTAGATATCGACGTAACAAATGCAGAAGCTTGGAATTTAAAAGCTTTGGTACATTATGAACAAAAAAACTATGCAAAGGCACTTGACTCTGTTGAAAAATCAATTGAATCTGAACCAACCTTTGGTATGGCATGGTATAACAAGGCATGTTTTCTTTCTCTTTTAAATCAAATACCTGAATCATTAGAGGCACTAAAGCGAGCAATAGAGATTGATGTTAAAAATGCAAAAAGAGCTGTTAAGGACAAAGATTTTGTAAATGTCCGTGTGGAAGAAGGTTTTAAACGAATTGTTGAAATTGTTGTTTTAGAGTCTATCAGACAAGGGTATCATACAATTGGTTCCATGGTGTGGACTACTTTCCTTGATAAGGCTGATGCGCTAGATGCACTTTCAAAATTAATTGAAAAAGGGCTTGTTGTTAAACATCAAAAACAGCAAGGATTTAGTAAAATAGACACTTATGATCTTACTCCAGAAATGGCAAAAAAAGTTGGAGTTGAAAAGAGAGGATTGCTTGGAATAACGCAGAAAAGATTACCAAGTACGATAAAAAATCTAAAAGAAATTAGTCAAGCGATTCAAACCGTCAAATCATCTATCGAGGAAGAAGATATTGAAAAAACAATTGATAATTTTGATTTATTTATTGATTCAACAAAATTTGGTCAGCAAATGATAGACCAATTTTTTGAAAGTCATAGAGAAATTAGGCTATGGAAGATTAGACTGAAGGATAGAGGGATTGACTATTTACATGAAAATAAGAAGAAAATGTTAGATGTTTTTGATGATATTGAGGCTACAGTAACCCAAAAGTTACGCAATGAGGTAGCCCAGAACTAAGTTTTGATATTTATTCAGCAGAAAGATCCCAATAGTGTGCGTTTTCTTGTTTGTCAATTGGTTTGTTCAGATTTTTCCATTCCTTAAATGAACGAACATACAATTTCACATTTGGAAAGTTGACTGATTTTAAGGCATAATACGCCAACCCAGAGAGCGTGCCAACACTACCACAATATGTTATTATCTCAGCATCTGGTTTGATTCCTCTATTTTCAAGCAATCTTTTCATTTCTTCTTTTGAACGTAAAATTTTCTCTGATGTACCAAGAGTTCTATATGGAATGTTAACTGCACCAGGAATATGTTGTTCTAAGAAATTTAATCTCTCTCGATTATCCAACAAAATGACATCTTTTTTTTCTTTAGCCTTTTCAAGATAGTCAACAGTCGCCATAATTTCTGGATGAAGTTTTATAGAGTGGTTTTTTGATGTAATGGAAGGCACTTTAGTATCGGTTTCAAGCCCCAAAGAATTCCACTGCCCATAAGTCAATTCAAGTAGTGAAACATCGCTATGACCTAGATATTCTAATGTCCAGGCAACCCTAGATGCCAAAGCCCCAAAAGTATCATCATAAACTACTACCGAGGTTTCATCGTCGATTCCAAGATTGTTTACAAGTTTAACTACACGTTCTGGGGCATCATCTGATAATAAAGTTGCCAGAGGTAAATTAACTGATGTGGGTATGTGATTTTTTTTATAATCTTCTTCTCTTCTAACGTCAATTACTCTGACGCTCTTATCGCGGATCTCAGAACGAAGTGTATCGACGTCAGTGGTAACACGCATGATTTTTTCTTTACTCAAGCAGCACATTCACCTTTTCCAGTGATTGTGTGATAGTTTTTGTCACTACCATAATCCAAATAGAAATCTGCATCTTCTTCTTTGGTTGGGGGCACTATGTGAGGAGATAGAATTTGTTTCAAATCATTCACAGATTTTATTTCAGAATTTTCATTACCCCTAACAATTCTATTAATCCATGACGAAAGAGTATCCTCAGATTTTTTGTTTTTCTTAAACGATTCAATTATTTTGAGAATTACTGGAATTATCCTTTTAGCTGGAACGCGCATACAGTTTACGCCCAACATAGCATCACCATCTGAACGTCCACCTAGTGACATCTGATAAAGTGGATACATGTCTTTACCAACTCTACCGCCACCTCCGTAAAATCCAATTGTGGCAATTTCATGTTGGCCACAAGAATTAGGGCAGCCACTAATTTTAATTGTAGAGTCTCTCAAGTCATCATCTTCATCCAGTTTTAATTCAAGAAACTTTCTTTGAATCTCCTTTGCAAGTCTGTGAGAGTTAGTAAGTGCCAAATTACATGAGGTAGTTCCTGAACATCCTATTGGGGATGCCATTGTAAGAGAACCAGGATTTGCTAGTCCTACTTCAATTAAACGAGAATACAATCTAGGGAGATCACTTTCCTGTATCCATCTAAAGACTATATCCTGAGAAAATCCATTTCTAGCAAAACCCTCTGCTGAAAACTCTCTACAAATTTTTGCAAGAGCATGAAGATGATTGGCGGTTATATCGCCAGCTTCTAAGTTAATAAAAACTGAATTATATCCATCCTGTTTTTGTTTAAATGTGGAAGTTTTAATCCAACGGGAATATCCTTCAGGGGTTGGCTTTCCGTCAGTGTCAGATATAGTTATCGGCCTTTTAATTTCGGTAGGAGTGTCATCTACATCAAGTTTTACAATTACTGATTGAGTAGCTCTTACAATGGCTCTTTCTTTTAACACCAAGTTTTGGAATTTTTCCCATCCCATCTCGTCAACTAAATATCTCATTCGGTTTCTTGCCATATTTTTTCTATCACCCATTCTATCAAATATTCTGAGAACTGCAATAGAAGTGTACAACACATCATCTTCAGGAGTAAAATCTTCTAATTGATGTCCAACAAATGATTTGTTCCCAAGACCGCCACCTAAGAAGATCTTAAAACCGCGTTGTTTCTTTCCGTCAAGTTCCCTTATTTGAGGTATTAATCCAACATCAACTATTCTTGCCATTCCATGTTTTTCACAGCATGTAAAATTGAATTTGAATTTCCTTGGAAGGTTTTGATTTAATGGATTTCTTAAAAGAAACTTTGCAGTAGCGATGGCATATGGGGTTACATCAAATTCTTCAGTACTACATACGCCAGCAAGAGGGCTGCACATTACATTTCTAACAGTATTACCACATGCTTCTCGTGAGGTTAAACCAACTTCGGTCAATCCACGCATAATTTCTGATACATCTTCTAAAACTACCCAGTGAAGTTGGATGTTTTGTCTTGTAGAAATATGAGCACTTCCAATTGAGAACGTCTCACTAAGTTGAGCAATTTTTTCTAATTGAGTCGGATAAATTTCCCCAGCTGGTATTTTAATTCGAACCATTGCATAATCATCAGTCATTCTTGTACCATATGCACCATGCTGTAGTCTAAAGCGTCGAAAATTATCATGATCAATTTTTCCTTGTCGATAGAGTTTTACCGTCTTTGCAAAATTGTCAGCTTCTTCGATTTTTGCCCAGTTTACTCTAGGCAATTTAGAATCAGGACTAGTTTGTTTTAGATTAGATATTGTCAATGTTCAAAAAAGGTTCTTCGAGTTTAGATATAAATTTTTGAGAGTAGGAATTTTAACCGTAATTTACGATATAGTAGCCATATCTTGCCACTTGATAGTCTTTCTAGATTCATAGAATAACATATAGTATAATTTGACATTCTATGAATTAGGTAATACTAATGGTGTGAATCAATAATTAGTTTACATGTATGTTTTTTTAGTAGATTAACGATATCAGTTTATGGATAATGTATGTTTTTTATGTAAACAAATTTTTCAACCAAGTAGTTTGAAAACATCTAGATCAAGATTTAAGATAATGGGAATTACGCCCCCAGAGGGAATGGGAGTAACTGATAGAATTTGCAATAAATGTTTACACAAGATGTATGATGAACAAATAAAACAAGATAGTGTTAAACAATTGAAAAAAAATATGGCAAAAGATCTATTGTGGTATAGAAATAGGGATCTTACCACTCTACCTAAAAAAATTGAAATTGAAAAAAAGAAAAAATTTCTTCAAGAGTAACTAAGTTTAATAAGATTTTGCCAAATACGAGGAAACTATTAATGGGTTTTATTATGGATTAGTACATGCAAGAATCAGTTAACGAAGAAAGACCACAAAAAATTTTTACAGATGTAAGAGAGGTCGATATCACTAAAGCAATTGTAAATGAATTTCATTCAGTTTTAATTGATAGAGCAGAATCTGATGTAATTATAATTGGTGCCGGACCAGCTGGTCTAACTGCAGGACGTGAATTATCTAGTATGGGCTTTAAAGTACTGATAATTGAACAAAACAACTACCTAGGAGGTGGATATTGGTTAGGCGGATATATGATGAATCCTGTTACTGTAAGAGAGCCTGCTCAAAAGATTTGGGATGAATTAGGTATTCCATATAAGAAAGTAGCAAATGGATTGTATCTCACCCCAGGCCCTCATGCTGTTTCTAAATTGATAGCTGCCGCATGTGATGCTGGGGTAAAGTTTCTGAATTTAACAAAGTTTGATGATTTGGTTTTAAAGAACGGTCGTGTTGCTGGGGTTGTAGTAAACTGGATGCCGGTATCTGCATTGCCACGAAACATCACATGTGTTGATCCAATAGCATTAGAATCAAAAATGGTGATTGATTCATCAGGTCACGATTCTGTAGCAGTAAAACGTCTCGTAGATAGAAAGCTTGTAGAATGGAAGGGTATGAACCCAATGTGGGTTGATGAAGGAGAAGAGTATGTCGTTGAAAAAACAGGTGAAGTCTTTCCAGGATTAGTGGTTGCAGGTATGTCTGTGACTGAGACATATGGTTTGGCAAGAATGGGGCCAACTTTTGGCTCTATGCTGTTTTCAGGTAAAAAAGCTGCAGAAGTTACCGCAGCCAAAATCAAAGAGTTAGAAAGATAACTAACTTAATCTCAAATAGTTTATTGAAAATTTCAAAAATTTTTCTATATGATGAGCCATCAGTGCCAGAAATAAATATTAATCAATTAGCGGATTTTATCAAAAAAAACTTCGCAATAGATATAGAAGTGCGTAAAAATATTTTCTCAAATGTAAAAGAAACTACTGCCAAGCAACTTGCATCATGTAGAATCTTTAACACTAGAAAGCCGTTTGAATTTCATTCCCCTAGCGCAGAAGAGATTGAATTTGAAAAAAATAGTTTTCAAAACTCCTCAAAAATAAAAAACATTATCATGTATGATGGATTTGAATTTCAAAAAATTCTTTCTGATTTAATTTCCGAGGCAGAAAATTCAGCAAATAATTTTCATCTTATTTTTACAAATAGACTGATGTGCACTTATGATTATAATGATTATCGATATCATGGAAGAGCCATAATATGTTCAAACCCATCTATAATTTCCACTACAGGCATAATTGAGGCACCTGCAAAACCTAAAGAATACTATATTGAATTGATTTCAAATATGGCTCAAGGTCTTAATCTTGAATCGATTAAGAAAAAATATCGAGGGGCTTATTTAGAATATCATGATGAGCGTATTTCAACAATAGTCGAAGGGTATGCCATGCAGGCATTATTCTATTACCTTACAGGAGAGCCATTTTGTGAACTTGAGGAATGTCGTCTGTTTAATCCACATTGGCAAAAGGAACTTCTCCACTCACAGATTGAGATTGGTAAACTTTGTAAAAAGCATCAAAAAATTCTTGGGGATTTGGTGCTTGATTTAAATTCATGAGTTTAAAATTTAATTCATGATGTCAAGTGCTACGGGGGAAACTCAGGTAGTTGACAAGGGTTTAGGAAAAAAACCTCCAAGTAAACCAAATGAAAAAAAGACAAAATTTGATGTCATAATTATTGGAGCCGGACCTGCAGGATATACTGCTGGAATTTATTGCTCACGTGCAAGACGTGATACTCTAATTCTTTCAGGCATACTTCCAGGGGGGCAGCTTGTGAATACAACCGATGTAGAAAACTATCCAGGTTTTGAAAATGGTATCATGGGGCCTGATCTTATGATAAATATTAGAAAGCAGACAGAAAGAATGGGCACTACTATTATTGATGATGAAGTAGTTAACGTAGATTTTAAACACAGGCCCTTCAAAGTTCTCACTGCATCGGAAGAGTATGAAGGAGATGCGATAATAATTTGCACCGGAGCTAATCCAAGAAAGCTAGGATTGGAAGGGGAAACAACCTATGGAGGCAAAGGTGTATCGTATTGTGCAACTTGTGATGGTCCATTTTTTAGAAATCAAGAATTGGTTGTTGCAGGAGGTGGAGACTCTGCAATTGAAGAAGCTACATTCCTTACAAAATTTGCATCTACTATTCATCTTGTACATAGAAGAGAGCAGCTTAGGGCAAGCAAGATAATGCAAGAAAGAGCATTTGCAGATAAAAAGATCAAGTTTCATTGGAATAAGACAGTAGAAGAAATAATTGGAAATGGAAAAGTGCAGAAAGTAGTTCTTAGAGATACTAAAACCAATGAGAAAACAACACTTGAGGTAGGAGGGATCTTTGTGGCAATTGGTCATGACCCTAACACCAAACTTTTCGCTAATCAAATTGAGTTAGATAAACAAGGCTATATCGTCCTTAAAGAAAATACAAAAACCAGTGTAAAAGGAGTCTTTGCTGCGGGAGATGTTCACGATAGAAGATATCGTCAAGCAATAACTGCAGCGGGTTTTGGATGCATGGCAGCCATCGAAGTTGATAAGTTCCTATCAGAGAACTAGAAAGAATTTTCAGATCTATCCTTGTCTGTTCATTTTGATCAGACATTTACAGATACTAGTTGTTTTGCAATTAACTCCATATGGAAAAATCTGATTATGTTGAATTTAGAATTTCAAGATTAGTTGAAATGACATGGAGAGTGTAGATTTTGTTTAGGAATACAAAAACAAGTTTTAAGATAGGTGGCTTAGTTGGAATCATCATTCTGTTTTTAGGAATAACTGTGATGTTTGGTGTTTTCCAGATGTCTAAAGTTAGCAATGAAATTATTGAAATTTCTGAACAATACACTCCGCTGTATGAAATAGTATCAGACATTAGATTCCAAAAATCAAATCAAGAGGTTAGTCTTGAGAAAATTATCAGATTTGCAGAGACTGGTAACATGAGAGAACTAGAAAAAACAAAGGAGAGTTTTTGGTTAAGCGGTAGAACCATTGATTCCAACATAGAGAGAGGTAAAAACATAGTGAATGTAGGAATGGATATAGCAATATCAGGAAAATCAGGGGAGGAATTTGATATGTTATATCAAAAATTATCCAACATAGATAGAATTTATAATCAATATGAAAATCTTGTAGGCGAATTATTTTTTGAATTAGATAATGATCTTTTGTTAGATCAGATCCAAATAACTGAAAACCAATTAGAAATTGAACTAGATTCAACTTTAGCCTCATTATCAATCCTTGCAGATGAATCTACAAGTCAGATTGAAGATAATGAAAGAGATTCACTTACTGGGCAAATTGTAATCATAACAATTGTTGGAGCAATAGCAGCTACACTTGGGTTCTTTATCAGTCAAATAAACAGTGATTTGAAAAAAGAGGTTGATTTGAAAACCATTGAATTGAAAACAGCAAATGAAAAATTGAAGGAGTTAGATAAAATGAAAGATGAGTTTATTGGAATAGCTTCACATGAGCTAAAAAGTCCAATTCAACCAATATTGGGTTTTGCGGAATTAGCAAAATCAGGAGATATTGATCAAAAAGAAGCCTGGGATGGGGTATTAGAGCTTGCAAATAAGTTACAAGACTTGGCAAATGCAGTGCTTGATGTAACTAGAATTGAGAACAATAGATTAGAATTACAAATAGAAAAGATTCCGATTAATGATATTATTTTAGAAATTACTAAATCCCAAAAAATAAGCCTCAAAAAACCTATAATCATTAGAGAAAATCTTGATGAAAACATTGTAGTTGAAGTAGATAGGGTTAGAATTGGTCAGGTGTTCAGGAATCTTCTAAATAATGCAATAAAATTTACGCCAAAGGGGACTATAACTATAGACACTCATGTGTATCCAGATGAAAATAAAATCCAAGTTAGAGTTTTGGATACTGGTTTGGGAATTCCTAAAGAAGTTTTACCTAGGATTTTTGAAAAATTTGTTACAAAAGGTCTCAAACACGAAGAACAATCAGGAACCGGACTTGGGCTATTCTTATGTAAAGGCATCATAGAAGCTCACGGTGGAAAAATATCAGCACAAAATAATTTTGATGGCGGAGCAACATTTGAATTTACTATACCCGTCGTAAACAAGGAGCAAATTCAAAGCCCTCCAGAATTATCTACAAATTAGATATTCGCCTGTTCGTTTAATTCAGACAAACTCTATGTTAAACTCCATTTGGAAATATTACAGATGAGGAAATAATAGCTTTGAATGTTTTAGTAGCTGAAGATAATCTTTTTACAATTCAACAATACAAGCGCATACTTGAAAAAAATGGTTGTAAAGTTACAGTTGCGTATGATGGAGAGGAATGTATACAAAAATTTAATGAAGCATTCTTGACTTTAAATCCTGATTCATTAGAATTAGGTCCCTTTGATGTAGTGCTAATTGACAATAACATGCCAAAAAAAAGTGGTGCTGAAGCAGCAAAAGAGATTTTAGAAAGATGCCCAAAACAGAGAATAATTTTTGCATCAGCATACAACATTAGTTCTATCTTAAATGCACCAGGCGTATTGAAGGAGTCTGTTGAGATATTACAAAAACCCTTTTCTCTAAATACAATGATAGCTAAAATTCAAACAAGATGATAAGAAAATCACATGTAAGCTAGTTTTGAGACGTATTTTGCTTTTTTTAATGACTTGTCGAATTCTTCTTCGGTCATAATTTTTTGTTCTGAATAGATGCTTTTGAATTTCCTACCATCATCTGCAAATATTCCTACCACATAACCTTTCTCTATGGGGTATTTTTTCATTGAAGCATAGACTGCAGCTGATGATGGGCTAATCAGAAGTCCATCCTTTTCAAATACCTCTTTTACTACCCCAAAAGCTTCAGCATTTGTAACTGATACCCAATCATCAACAACACTTTCTCGTTTTAGGAACAAATCAGGTTTTGCTGATTCTTCAAAATTTCTCCATCCTTGGATTAAGTGATTTTTTTGTGGTTGGCATCCAATTATCTTGATATTTGGATTCTTCTCTTTGAGATATGTTCCTATTCCAGTTATAGTCCCTCCAGTACCTACTCCAGTAAAAAAGTGAGTCACCTTGCCTTCGGTTTGTTTCCATATTTCTGGTCCGGTTCCTTTGTAGTGACCCATAAAATTAGCTTCGTTAGTATACTGATTTGGAGAATAATACGTATCTGGTCTTGATGATGCGATGGATGTTGCCAAAGCAATACTTTGATCAGTACCTGCTCCTACTTTGGGACACAGATCGTCAGATGTTTCATATAACTTTGCACCAAGTAATTCAATAATTTTTTTGGTTTCATTACTTGCTTTTTCTGGTATGACAATCTCTACTCCATATCCTAACAATTTGGCAATTCCTGTTAGAGCAATTCCGGTGTTTCCTGAAGTAGGTTCGATGATAATACTGTGACCTTTTTTCAATATTCCTCGTTCTTCTGCATCTTTTATCATCCAATATGCTGCTCTATCTTTGACTGAGCCAAATGGATTATGACCTTCAAGTTTTGCAAAATATGTTACATTATCGTTTGTAAGAGAGTCAAGTTTTACAAGTGGAGTATTACCAATTTGATTTAGAATAGATAAATCAGTTTCAACTTTTGTAGCCATGTATTACTTCACCTTTTTAATAGAAAACTCGATGACGTTATCATTTTTTTTCAAGCTTAATAGCTCGTGACCATTTCTGTTTACCCATCTTGAAATGTCATCTTCAGCTGCAGGATCATCTGCACGTACCGTTAGTACTTCACCTACTTGCATTTTTTCAATTGCAATCTTTGTGCGAAATACTGGTTCTGGGCAAAACAAGCCTACCGCATCTAATTTTATAGATTTTGTATCGGAAATTTTAAGTCACCTATTTTATGATCTTTGTTTTGTCATATTAAAATCTATTTGGGAATTCAGAAATGTTACACCAATGTATAAGAGAAAATTAGTATTACCTAACAATAAAAATTCTCACAAAGCTTTCGTAAAGATAACTAATGGATTTCTTTCATTCATGAAATTTGAGTCAAGGTTTTGATAATTAATTTTGTGTGAGATTCTTTTTAGGAAATAAAGACAGAATTTGTAGAACACTGTCCAGAGGTAACTATCTTGATCAAGATCATATACTTTGAGCAAAAATGAAAAAAGCCCTACAGCGTTAGGATGATGTTCTTTAACATAATCGAAAATATAGTCTTTAGAATTATTAATCTTGAATTTTATGTGATCTAATGTTTCTTCTGGTAGAGTGTAACCCGTGTTGAGAATTTTAATTTGATTATGCTTCATTGCATATAAGATATCATCAAGTGTATTTTCAGATTCGATTACATTTACACATCTTCCAAGAGTTGAGCTAACGTGTGAATCACTTCCAGATACCTTGGTCATATTATTTTCTAAGGCAAATTGATTTGCTTTTGCGTTTGAAATCACGTCAATATTGTTACTATTGAATACTTCAATCATATCACATGTCTTTGCTTTTTCTCTTAGCGCATCAACTAAACTAAATGGATGAGGAGCAGACGAAACTCCACCTTGTTTTTTTACCTCATCGATTATTTCCTCTATAGTAAGACCATCTGGAATTTCTTGATGTATGCCATATGCTAACACATGTGCACCAATGTCAGTGGTTACTTCCTCAGCAGGATAAACTTGAAGATTTTTGAATTTGTTATGTTCATTTCTGTATTTGACCATTTGAGAATATCCATCAAGAGTATTGTGATTCGTTACAAACAATGCTTCAAGATTCAAGTCATTTGCCCGCTCTAATTGGTCTCTAATAGTAACATTGCAATCGTATGGCGGCTCTTCTTTGCCCAAATGAAAATTGGAAAATAAATTATGACAGTGTAATTCAGATCTAATAGACAATTTCAAAATGAATTTTATAATTGATGTTATATTCTTATCTTAACCGGTACTCAAGAAATAATTAACGAAATAAATCCTCATTTTCTGGTCTGATTATTGAATTAATTTTTGAATGTGATTCTTTGTACTTGTAATTACGTACAATAACTGCTGGGCAATTTAGTGTCTTTCCCATCACAAGCTCTGCTGCCGAACATAGTTCATCTGCTATAGCAATAGCTGTAACACGTAATATTTTTCCAAAACTGTCCTTTGTACCTTGGTAATCAAGTATCGAATCCATTCCTGCAATTCCAATTGCACAGTTTGTCTGACCCATCCTAAAAGGCCTACCAAATGTATCAGATACAAGAATGGCTACTTTCTTCTTGGTTTTTTCTAGAATTTGTCTTTGTATGGACAATGCTGATTTATCAGAATCAAGAGGAAGTAGTGTTGCATAACCAGTCTCTACGTTACTTTCATCTACTCCTGCATTTGCACAGACGAATCCTTGATTTGTTTCAACAATAATTATTTCGTTTTCCATTCTTACAATTCTTTTTGATTCTGAAAGAATCACTTCAATAAGTTTTGGATCCTTGTTATATTCTGCACCTATACCTAATGCAAGATTAGATGGTATTACTTCAGAAAGATTAATTGTTCTGCCTTCTTGTTTAGATATTATTTTCTGGGAAATTACAAGTATGTCACCATCTTGAATTTTCTGTTTTGCTGAAGAAAGAATTAGATCAGATAACTTATCACCTCTGTTAATTTCCTTTTTGATATGAACAGGAATAATTTCCAGGGTCATTAACTTAGTTAGAAAGAACTTCATTTAAGGGTGTTATTTACCATCCAAAAAAATATGGTTTAGGCGATGGTTGGTGATTCTATTTTAAGATGATAATGCTGGTTTATGATATCAATTATTTTGACAAGATTCTTTTCTTCAAGTGTTACTGTTGCCAAGTCTTTGACTAAATCCTGTGCTCTGTAAGCAATTCCCAAGCCGCATATATCAAACAATTTAACATCGTTTGCACCATCTACTGCAACAACAATGTCTTTTTTTTTTTCTCCCCATTCTTTTATTTTGATCCTTGCAGATTTTGCTTTATCTGAATCTACATTAATTTTAACACCATCAATTTTTCCGTTTTTGAATAGTAGCTCATTTGAGTAAATATAATCCAAATCTAACTCTTTTTTGAGTCTGTCAGTCATTATTGTGAATCCTCCTGAGATTGCCATTAGTCTCCATCCTGCTTTCTTTAAAGCCCGACATGTTTCTCTTGCACCAGTCATAATTGGTAACGAATTGGCAACCTCTTGACAGATAGCAAGATCAAGACCTTTGAGTAAATTTATTCTAGTTTTTAGTCCCTCTTCCCAATTGATTTCACCTTGGATTCCTTTTTTAGTAATTTCCCAAATTTCTTTTTCCTTGTTTATCTTTTCGGCTAGAATTGGCAGATATTCTGCATCAAAAAGCACTCCTTCAACATCAAAAATTACTAACAATTACTTTCTGTTTGTGAACTAAAACTAGAATATATTAAAGTTTAACAAGTTTTTGATCGCCAACATCTATTAATAAATCGAATATTGTAACTAACAACAGAATGGAAGAGCTAGAGCACAAATACGAAGTAGAAATAAAAGCTACTGAAGAACGCCAAAAAATTCCTGATAATGTAAAGGAGGAATTAAGGGGATCAGGAATGATGGATGAGAAAGGAAAGCTCAAACTAAAAGGAGTCAGCCCGAAAATGCTCAAAAAAATGAAAATGGAGTATGTAGATTGTCCAGTTCTAAAAGATCACATACATTTTGTCCAATGCTTTGTTTGCCCAAATTTTCAAAGTAGAGTTATTGGAAAGGTTCTCTGTAAAGGGGATTCGCTCTAAAACAAGAAAAGCTCATTAGTATTGATTTTCATGAAGTGGTAAATTGAGCAAAGAAATAGGAATTACTGTTACAAAAAATGATGACTTTAGTGAATGGTATACACAGGTGGTTCTAAAGGCTGAACTTGCAGATTATGCACCAGTCAAAGGACTCATTGTTCTTAGGCCAGACGGGTACTCTATTTGGGAATCAATAAGATCTGCTTTAGATGAAAAATTTAGAAAAGAAGGAATAAGAAATGGATTTTTACCAGTACTAATTCCTGAATCACTTTTAGGTAAAGAAAAAAAGCATTTTGCTGGATTTAATCCAGAGGCTTTTTGGGTAACGCATTCAGGGAATAATGAGATAGGAGACAGACTTGCTTTACGACCAACTTCTGAGACTCTAGCTTACTCGATGTATTCAAAATGGATTAAGAGTTGGCGTGATCTACCTCTAAAAATTAATTTTTGGAATACTGCATTACGAGCAGAAATTAAAGCAACAAAGCCTTTTCTTAGAAATTCAGAATTTTTGTGGCAAGAAGGACATACAGTTCACACTACTCCTAAAGAAGCTGAAGAAGAGGTAATGAAAATTTTAGATATTTACAAAAAAACAGTTGAGGAAGAACTTGCAATTCCTGTAATCACTGGGAAAAAAAGCGAGAAGGAAAAATTCGTAGGAGCAGTTTATACAACAACAATGGAATCACTAATGCCAGATGGCAAGGCACTTCAGATGGGGACATCCCACTTCTTAGGACAGAACTTTGCAAAACCGTTTGATGTAAAGTTTTCAGACAAGGACAATGTTGAAAATTATGCGTGGCAAACATCGTGGGGAGTATCATGGAGACTAATCGGAGCAATGATTATGGTACACGGGGATAACAAGGGTCTTGTATTGCCGCCAAAAGTTTCACCAATTCAAGTTGTAATAGTTCCAATATACTATTCTGAAGCTGATGCCAAAAAGGTAATAGAAAAGGCAAATGAAATTGAAAAGATTTTACTTGATAAAAAAATACGTGTTCATGTGGATAGAAGAAGTGAGCTAACTCCTGGCTTCAAATTTCACGATTGGGAGCTTAAAGGTATTCCCTTACGAATTGAAATTGGTCCAAAAGATATTGCAAAGCAGAAAGTGGTAATTGCCACAAGGCATAATCAAGAAAAAACGGATCTTGCGATAGATAAAATTGATGGAGAGATAAATGTAATCCTAGAGAAAATTCAAAATGAAATGTTTGATGCTGCTAAAAAAATGCTTCAAGAAAGAAGCAGATCTGTAGACGACTATGAAAAATTTAAAGAAGAATTAGAAAAAGGTGGTTTCTTGTATGCTCCATGGTGTGGTGATGAAAACTGTGAAGAAAAAATTAAGGAAGAAACAGGAGCTGAAATACGAGTAATTCCTTTTGAGGAAAAAAATCAGAATACAAAGTGTGTTTATTGTGGTAAATCAAGTTCCATTACTTCAATTTTTGCTAGAGGATACTAGCAAGCATTTGGCAGTAAATTTAAAACGCGCCAAGTTTTGATTGTAAATAATTCATGACCGCTATCTCAGAATCAAAAAGCTTATTGGATTCATTTAATGAGACAAGAACCCGCACTCTAGAATTAGTAAAAACCCTCGAAAAAGACGATTTTGTGGTACAAACCGCAGATTATACGAGCCCACCAAAATGGCACCTGGGCCATGTCAGCTGGATTTACGAGGTTGTTCTAAGCAAATTAAATAGAGATTATGAATTTTATTCAAAAGAATTTTCTGAATATCTAAATTCGTATTATCATCAGTTTGGAGAACCACATGATAAAGGTAAGAGAGGAATTATGTCAAGACCCACAGTAGAACAAGTTTTTGAATATTTTGAGATAGTTAATCAACGTGTAACAAAATTTCTTGAAACTAGTTCAGTTTCAAGTAAGACAGATCAGCTCCTAACAATTGGAATGCATCATGAGTGTCAACATCAAGAGCTACTTGTGTATGATCTGCAACACTTACTTGCAGATGAATATAGACCAGTGAAAAAAAATTCTCCTCCTACACCATCTAAAGTAGAACCAAAGTCTGTAGCAATTAGTGGGGGGTTATACACAATGGGATATCATGGGGATGGCTTTTCTTATGACATTGAGCGGCCAGAACATAAGGTCTTCCTTAATGATTACAGAATTGATGCATTTCCTGTCACAAACGGGCAGTATTTGAGTTTCATAGAGGATGGAGGGTATGAAGATTACAAGTACTGGTTATCAGATGGCTGGGATACAGTAAAGAAAAATAATTGGCAGTCTCCAATGTACTGGGAAAAAGAAAATGGGAGATGGATGATACGTGATTTTCTTGGTAAACGAAAGATTCATCCAAATGAGCCTGTTTGTCATGTAAGCTTCTATGAAGCTGACGCATATTGCAGATGGGCGGGAAAAAGATTACCTACTGAAGCAGAATGGGAAAAGGCAGCATGTTGGAACGAAACAAAAATGAGAAAAACAATATTCCCTTGGGGTAATGAGACTCCTAACCAAAAAAATGCAAACTTGTTGGAATCCTATCTTTGGAGTTGTTCTGAGATAGGGTCGTATCCTGATGGCAAGAGCAGCTATGGGTGTTATCAGATGATTGGTGACGTTTGGGAATGGACTACGTCTGAATTTGTTGGTTATCCTGGGTTCAAAACAGGTTTTTCAGAATACAATGACAAGTGGTTTACAAACCAAAAGGTTCTACGGGGAGGATCATTTGGAACACCTCAAATGTCCATACGAGGAAGTTATAGGAACTTCTTCAGATTAGATGAAAGATGGTTATTTTCTGGATTCAGGTGTGCTGAAGATGCCTAGTGTTTTGAAGCCAGAAATAGGGCATATGGTTTGTTTGTATCTTGCCAGATTTTTTCTAATCTGAATCCTGCTCTACGCAGGATATTTTCAATTTGAGGAATGGAATATTTGTGAGAATGCTCAGTGTGAATCAATTCATCTTTTTCTATATCTAATAACAAATCAGCTTTTTTAATTTCCACCGTTTGTTTTTCTAGTGAACGTAAATACATCTCAATTCTTTGTTTTTTCTCATTGTAAATTGCATGGTGAACAAACTGTGAAAGATCAAAGTCAGCACTCAATTCATCATTGATTCTTGATAACACGTTTAGGTTAAAGTTAGCAGTAATTCCTTTAGGGTCATCGTATGCTTTTTCTAAAACTTTTTTATCTTTGACAAGGTCGAGACCTAGGAAAAATAAATCATTTTTTTTCATGATGGAAGAAATTTTGTGTAGAAATGCAAAACCAAGTTCAGGAGTAAAATTGCCAAAGCTAGAACCTAAAAATGCAATCAAGTTGGGTTTATCGTCATATTGCTCTACAAATTCTAATCCGCCTTCATAGGAATCAATAATTCCAGTAATTGAAAGGTTCTCATAATCTTCTAATAGTTTCTGTGAGCTTTCTTGCAAGATATCAGAAATGTCTATTGGAAAATACTCTATTTTATTTTGAATGCTTGTTAGAACGTCTAAGAGTAGTCTGGTTTTTACAGCAGAGCCGCTGCCAAGCTCAACTAATCTAATATCTTTAGAAATAAACTGGATAAGGTCGTTTCCAATTTTTTTTAAAAGTTCTGTTTCAGTCCTTGTCAAATAATATTCTGGCAGTTCACATATTTCATCAAATATCGCTGAGCCTTTAATATCATAAAAAAATTTAGGGCTAATTGATTTTTCTTTTTGATTAAGACTGTAAGATATTTCTTTAGCAAAGGTTTTTTCAGATTTTGAAGAGGCTGGTTTAAAATAGCATAGCCTCGAATTTATTTCAAAATGTCTGTATCCTAGTGATTTTTGGAGAGTTTTTGTACTCAAGTGTGTTACGACCCGGTTTTTATACATAAATGCCTTATCCCAAATTGATGAGCGATATCCTCAATGTGGAGAATCTCACAAAGCATTTTGTAAAAAAGGGATTTTTTAGCTCCAAGGCCTCTATTGTAAAGGCAGTTGATGATGTTTCTTTTTCGCTTGTGGAAGGCGAGGTTTTTGTTCTTGCTGGGGAATCGGGGTCTGGAAAATCAACTATTGCAAGGCTGATCATGAAGGCAATTGAAGCAAATTCTGGAAAAATAATTTTCCAAGGAGAGGAAATTGGAAATGATTCTAAAAGTCTTGAAAAAATTAGGATGTCGTGTCAGATGGTACACCAGGACCCATACGATTCTATCAATCCACGTATGAAGGTTTTTGATATTGTTTTAGAACCACTTGAAATTCATAAAATTGGTAATAAAGAAGAGCGACATAGACGAGTCATAGATGCATTACGTGAAGTAAGATTAGAGCCTGCTGATGAGATTGCTAAAAAATATCCACATGAGCTGTCTGGAGGACAACGCCAAAGAATAGTTCTTGCAAGAGCTCTTGTGTTAAAACCCAAAGTAATCATTGCAGATGAGCCAGTGTCAATGCTTGATGTGTCAGTTCGTGCAGAAGTGTTAGAGCTAATGGAATATCTTCAAAAAAAGCACAATATCTCATTTATTTACATCACTCATGATTTAGCGACTGCAAGACATTTTGGACAACGAATTGCTATTTTGTATTTGGGAAAGATAGTAGAAATTGGTAGAATAGACCAGGTTTTGTTGCATCCAAAGCACCCCTATACACAAGCTCTCATTGATGCACTGTCAGAACCAAACCCAGATAATCTACACAAGGAAAAAAAGATTCGAATCAATGAGCCACTAGACATTGATGTGTATAAAGGATGCAGGTTTCGCGCAAGATGTCCATATGCAATTGAACAGTGTAAGGAAGAACCTCCTTTGGAGAGTATAGGTGATGGAAGAGACGTCGCTTGTTTTGTTAAGTTAGATTAATCCTTCAGTTCTAGATCTAAATGAATTTTTTAGATATGAAATCTAGATGGGGAAAACGCTAACCTACATCAACTCAAGCTTGTCTTGTTTTCCCCAAACAAGCGAGGATCGGGTTAGCACTTGGCATTCATTACAAATTTTGTATTTAAAACTAATTATGTAATCATTGAAGGCAATCGTTTGTCTTTGTAAGTTACAATATGAGAAACCCCATTTTTTGGATAAACACCATAGATGAGCTTTGCCTTTTCCACCACAGAGTCCTTTAGAGACACCATAAGGAATTGACTGCCTTTTGATCTTTCCTCGATAATTTTTGCAAGTTTTTCAGAGTTTGGTGCATCCAAGTGTGCATCTATTTCATCAAATAGATAAAATGGCGAGGGCTTGAGCTTCTGCAAAGCCAGTACAAACACTACTGCAGCAAGAGTCTTCTCACCACCACTAATTGAGGTAGATGTTCTTTTTGGCTTGTCTTTGAATTGTATCATGTATGTAATTCCAGATGAGAAGATATCGTCTTCGTTTTCTAGCTCTAGCCATGCATTTCCTCCTGTCATTTTTGAAAATATTACACGAATTTCCTTGTCAACTATATCAAAGGCATCTAAGAATGTCTGGCGTTTGTCCTTTTCAATTGACTCGATGAATTTTACTATGCTGTTTCGCTCTTCTTCTAGCTCGTTTTTCCTAGTAGACATGGAACGATAACCTGTTGCAAGGTCGATGTATTGCTCTGCTGCTCTTCGATTAATTGATTCTGATAATACTCGTTGTTCAGCAGAAAGTGCCTTTAGAATTGGTTCGACCTCAAAGGTTTCAATTGATTCTGTATATCCATAATGTGAAATCAGTTTTTGAATTTGGGATTCATTTTCTCCAAGCTCTTTTAAATCCCGTGAAAGTGCGTCTGATTGTCTTTCTCTGGTGCTGATCTCTTTTGTAAGTGAGTGCTCCTTATCATGTAGTTCGTGTAGTTTTGAATCAAACTCGTTTACTTGGGAAACTGATTTGCCCGAAGTGGAGATGAGTTCTTGTTCTTTTTCTCTAAGTTTTACTAGATTTTCACTTGTTGCGGCATATTCTTTTTCCAGGATTCGTAATCGGGTTTCTAGCTGATGCTTTTCCTCATTAAGTGAAACATGTTCTTCATGAAGGTTTTTGGATTTTAATTTTTCAGCAGTTTCCTGTGCTGTAAATTGTGCAAGCTCTGACTCTTTTTCTTTGAGCTCAGAAACTATGTTAGATTGTTGGGTTGTGATCGCTGATTTTTTCTCATTTAATCTTGATAATTCCTGTGCGATTTTTGTTTGCCTTGGATCTGAATAGTTTTCTGAAACGATTCTAATTCGTTCTTCTAATGATAAAACGTATGAATCTTGCTTTGCAATTTCTGTTTGTAAATATTCTATTCTACGCGTCAGGTGTGAATTTCTTGATGAAAGTTGTCCTCCCATCCTCGATGTAGAAATTAATTTTGTTTTCAAGTCTGAATAATTGTTTGAAGTAGTGGCAAGGCCTGTTTCAGAAATTGAAAGTCTATCGTTATAATTTTTTAAAGCATTTTCAACTCGTTTGAGTTTGTACTTTTTACTTTGGATGTATTTTCGAAGTAAATCTATTGAGCGATTTAATCCATCAATCGAAGTACTCATTGTAATTATTTTGGTGAGCCTTGAGATTTTGGAATTAAAATCGATTACTACAGAGCCTGCTTTGGCCTCAAAAAATTCGCCTTCCAAGGTAACTGCTTTGTATCCAGTCTTTGATATGTTAAGGGCATCCTCCCTTGATTTTACTAAAACGACATTACCAAAAAGCAGGGTTTTGAGTGATGAGAATTTACCGTTACATTTAATGAAATCTGATAGCATTCCTATGATTTTAGAGTCTTTAGGAGGGGAGATTGTTAATTTGGGTATAGCATCAAGGGGAATAATTTTCAATTTTGGTAATTTTTTAGAGCGAACAAAGTCAGCAAGATTTAGGAGAGTAGTAAAGTCTTTGACAACAATTGCTTTGATCATATCTGAACTAACAGCTAATGCTGCACGTTCGTATTCTTTATCCCATGAGAGTATTTCATAAACTAAACCTTGTATGCCAAGTGCATCAGAGTCACTTTTTAGTTGTGAAATTGAATAATCTTCGTGCATAATTCCTTTTACTACTCTAATCTTTGTTTCGTATTGAGCAGTACTCTTGCTTGCTTTTTCTAAAATAAGACTTACATCATCAATATCTTTTTGAATCTTTTCACGTTGTTGATTAAGTTTGTTTATTCTAGTTTTTAGCTCATCAATTGCAGCTTTATGATTTACAATTACTGATTCAAGTTTTTGTTTTAAGCGTTCAAGATTGTTTGATTGTTGATCAAATTCGCTGTTCTTTATTGTGTTAAGATTAATTTTGTTTTCAATGTCATTTTTTTCAGATTCAAGTTTTGATAATGATAATTTTGCTGCATTGAATTTGCTGTTAAGACTTTTTATTTTATTATCTACTTCAAGTTTTTTTATAGATATTTCAGATTGCTCTCTTCGAACTTTACTTAATTCATAATCAATTGTTTTTACTTCTTCGTTAATACGTCTCCTTTCGTCATTTGTTTGTTGTATGGATAAACGCATTTGAGTGATTGTAGAATCAAGAGATTCTCTACCTACTTGCAATGTTTCTAATTCTGACTTTATTTCTGGCAGTCTTGTTTCAATGTGTTCAAATCTTTTCTTTGCAGTGTTAATTTCACTTTTTTCCTGTTCTGATTTTTGAATAGATTCAGTTAGCTCTGAATCAATTGTGGCTTTGGATTGATTGTAAGCGTTTACCTCATCCATGAATTTTTTTTTCTGAGATTCTATCTCATGTGCTTCTTTTCTAATTGTGGTGCGCTCCTCCTCAAATTTTTTGATTTCAGAGGTTAAGGCGTGAAAATTTCGCTCTTTTGATAGTTTGGAGACTTTGAGGGTTTTTAGCTTATTTGCAGACTCTATAGCATTGAATCTGTTTACCTCTCTAGTTAGCAAATCGTTCCTAAGTTGCTGGTTTCTTTCCTCTTCTAACTCGTCTATTCGCTTTTTGATTTCGCCCATTTTTGCCATGGCGACTTCTAATCTGCGATCTGCTTGTTCTAGCTGTTCTTCAGACTCTTTCTTTTTTTCGTCAAAATAGGAAAGACCGATAAGATCCTCAATTGACTGTCTTTTTTCTTCAGATGTAAATTCAGAAATTCTTGTAACTGTTCCCTGCTGTACTGCATTTAGTTGGTGCAAACCCGCATTTGCCATATCAAGTAGATCAATAATCTGGGATCTGTGTGTCTGTTTTTTGTCAATATAGTAGATATTTTCTCCCTTATCATCCATCTCTCTTGTAAAAGTGACTGAATCAGAGTCAACAGGAATTTTTCTATCAGAGTTATCAAAGTGCACGCTGACCCTTGCCATCTTTGGTCCACGTCGGTCTCCCTCAATATCGTGTATGAGAGAGCGCAGCTTGTCTACTCTCATTGTTTTTGGGCGGTTTTCTCCAAGTGCAAAAATTATGGCGTCTAAAATATTGCTTTTTCCAGAACCGTTTGGTCCAGAAATTGATACTAGTCCAGGCTGGAAATCTACAGTTGTATTTTTAAATCCAAAGGATTTGAAACCAAACATTTCAACTTTTGTTATATGGACCAATATCAGAATTTTTCATTTGGCTAGAATAATCGAATACGAACAAGTTTAGTTGACTAGAAACTAGAATTATTGTAATTCTACATTCATGAAGCGCAGTTACCTAGACTAGGAACTAGACTATGCCGTTATTGGAAGAATTGTAGGTTTTAGTTACTTTCAGTTAACTTAAGAATTTGTTCAATAAGTTGGAACTGGTTTGCACTTGGTTCCGTGCTAATTAATAGGAGTTCCGTTTTGCTGACTGGCATAGTGATTTGTTTTACCTTTTCATAGGCAGTTGTAGAATATTTAGCATCACCAATCCTATGCGAAAGGTTTCCACGAGCCTCCCATCTGCGTGACGCATAATACTGTGACATCTTGACTTCTTCTGGATTTAACAGACTAGAAATATTTTTATGAGAACTTTCCGCCACTCTATCTCCATTTTGATTCAAGATAGCAACAAAACGAATTAGAGGATCTAATGTCATTATTTCATTACCAGTTTATCATAATCCATATAGGATTACTATACAGGAACGATTAATAATTATTCTAAAACCAAGTCCCTATCAGACCATGCCCCCATTTTTGGGACAATTTTAGACCCATATTCTAGCCAGGTAAGGAAATGGTACAAAAAGGCTCTGGTTTCCCAGGCAGATTAGATTTTCAGATAGTAGAAAATTTTCTTAATTACCTTTAATGAATACCTCTAGCTCGTTTCTAGCATCAGGATCACTCATTTGTTTTGGAGGATGTTTCATCAAGTACGCGCAAGCCGATATTACTGGCCCACCAATGCCTCTATCAAGTGCAAGCCTTGCTAATCTTATTGCATCAATTACAATTCCTGCAGAGTTTGCCTTGTCATCAACTTCTAGTCTAACTTCCATATTGTATGGAATGTTTGCCCATTGTCTTCCCTCGATTCTCATAAACATCAATTTTGTATTACCTAAAAATGGAATAAAGTCTGAAGGACCTACATAGATCTGATCATCATCTAGTCGTTTCCTTAACTGGCTTTGTACGCTTTCAGTTTTAGAGATTCTTTTACTAACGAGGCGCTCTTGTTCCTTCATATTCAAAAAGTCTGTGTTGCCACCTACATTGATTTGATAAGTCCTTTCGATTTTTGTTCCTCTGTCATCACACAAGCGTGCAAGTGTTCTGTGTACAATTGTTGCACCAACTTGACCTTTAATGTCGTCTCCAATTAGAGGGAGATTTTTTGCAGCAAATTTCTTTCCCCACTCATCATTGGATGCAATAAAAGATGGTATACAGTTGACAAATGCACAGTTGGTATCCAAACAAATTTGTGCCCAAAATTGGGTAACTTTTTCAGAGCCCACAGGTAGATAAGATACAAGGATTTCAGCACCAGTTTCCTTTATGATTTTTTTGATTTCTTCAGTAAGCTGTGTGTCTGTTTTGTTGCTTTTAATTGGATTGATTTTATTTTCTACCCAAATACCTACGCCATCAAGAATTGGACTTTCGTAAACCTTAGCTGAAGTTTTAGGCATTTTATTTTTAGGTACCCAGTTGACCATGTTAGGTGATTCATAAATTGCCTCATTGATTGTCTTTCCAATCTTATTGTCACCAACATCAAATCCTACTACAAAATCTAAATCATGAATGGAAAAATCACCGATTTTATTGTGCATAATACCGATAACCTCTTGAGAAGGATTTTGTGTATAGTATTCTATTCCTTGAATTAAACCAGAAAAACAGTTGCCAATTCCGATTAGGCCGACCTTGATTTTTTTGCCCATCCAAATTTTGTCTCTTTGGACTTGTTTTAAAGTTTCCTACAATAGCGCGGTTTAGTTGTTTTTGCATAGATTTTTCAAAGGCAGAATTTTATAACCGAATTTTTGTGTGGAGTACATGATTAAACTCGGAAGACCAGTCAAAGACATTGTCATAGAAAAAGATACAGATATTGAAGAAATATTTTCCGAGTTGCAACAATCGGGAGGATTTGAATCAAGAAACCTTGCTGAAGGATTAGATATTTTATCAAGTATGATTTCAGATAAAAAATGTTTAAAGTTTCTTTCATTTGTGGGAGCGATTGTATCAACGGGTTTGCGTGGAATAATTAAAGATATGATCAAAAACAAATGGTTTGATGTTGTTATTACAACATGTGGTGCTTTGGATCATGATATTGCAAGATATTATTCAAATTACAATGAAGGATCATTTACACTTGATGACAAGCAACTTGCAAAGCAACATATCCACAGATTGGGAAATGTTCTAGTTCCTATGAAAAGTTATGGACCACTAATCGAAGAAAAGGTACAATCTTTTTTGGAAGAAGCATACAAAGAAGGTAAAAGAGAGATTTCCACTGCTGAGCTTTCAAAAATTATTGGAAAACACATGGGTAAGAATTCATTTCTTTATTGGGCTTACAAAAACGATATTCCTGTAATTGTTCCAGGAATAATGGATGGTGCAGTAGGGAGTCAGGTGTGGCTCTTTACGCAAAAACATCATGATTTTCATCTAAATATCATTGCAGACTCGGAGATTCTCTCAGAATTAATTTTTAAAGCCAAAAAATCTGGTGCTTTAATGCTTGGTGGAGGAATTTCTAAACATCACACTTTATGGTGGAACCAATATCGAGAAGGATTAGATTATGCTTTGTACATTACTACTGCACAAGAGTTTGACGGCAGCCTAAGTGGTGCACTTGTGCGTGAGGCCATTTCCTGGGGAAAGGTTACCCAAAAAGCAAAACAATCTACCATACATGCAGAGGCAACAACCATTCTTCCATTTTTGTATGCAGCCTTACTTAGCAAACTAAAACACAATTTGTAACAAAACTATTAAGCGCTAAAACAGGCATTAGACTCATGAGCGAATCCCAAAATATTAGGATTAAAGAAACCATACCAATTAACATCGAGGGAGGATTTCTAGTTGATGGATTTCCGTCAATTGGTTTTACAAGCGCCATTGCAACTGAATCATTAATTCATACTTCACAATTTGAGTTGGGAGGAATTATTGATTCAGATAATTTTCCTCCAGTCAGCATAATAAAAGATGGCGTCCCAAATTATCCCACAAGAATTTTTGTAAATCAAGACCTAAAGGTTGCAGTATTTTCTTCATATCTTACACTTCATGAATCCTTACACAGAACTATGGCATCACAAATGTTAGAGTGGGCAAAAAAACACAAATGTTCACTTGTCATAAGCAGTGTTGCAGTAAAATCTGCTGTAAATGAAAATCAAGTTGTCGCAGCAGGAAGTACGGAATCTGCAAAAAGCAAACTAAAACAAGCTGGGTTTTTAGTTTTACAGCATGGAACTATTCCTGGGATTCCAGGTTCTTTGTTAAATGAAGGAATGTTAAACAACCAAGATGTCGCAGTTGTTTTGTTTAATGCAAAAGATTCAGGACCTGACTTTAAAGCAAGTGTTCATTTATGCTTGGCGATGGCTAAGCTTATGCCTGGTGTTTCATGTAATATAGAATCCTTACAAAAGGATGCAGAAACTGCTGAAAAAGAAATCAAAGAAACAGATCAGGAAGCAAAGCATCTTAAAGATTACATGTATAGATAATAATTCTTCAAGATGGAACAGTTACTGGGGTTTGCTGCAGTTGTAATTGTTATTTCAGCCTCAGGAGTAATGTCGCCTGGTCCATTATTTACTGCTAATATTTTCTATGGCATGAAAGGTGGAACAAAAGCTGGTCTGAAAATGGCATACGGCCATACAGTTGTAGAGTTACCTTTGATAATTTTACTTGGCGTTGGAGCTTTATCTTTAGAAACCATTCCAGAGTTTCGAACATACATTGCAATAATTGGGGCAGTAGGACTTTTTGCATTTGCAGGTATACAGTTAAGACAAGTTTTCAAACAAAATGTTGAGTCTGGATTTAAAACAAAACATGGACCATTTCTAGCAGGCATTTTTCTTAGTGCATTAAATCCATTCTTCATAATTTGGTGGTTGACAATTGGTTTCAAATTGATATCAGACTCGCTAATTTTATGGTCTTTTTGGGGAATAGGGATTATGTTCTTGCTTCACATTTGGATGGATTATGCTTGGCTTTCATCAACTGCTATGATATCATCAAGAATTTCCAAGGTTTTATCCAATAGAAATTTCAAATTTTTGATAGCAGTGTTAAGCATAGCTTTAGTGTACTTTGGAATTACTTTTCTAATTGAAGCGTTTGTTTAACCACAATCTAAAATTTCAATATAGGGTTCACATTGTTCATTAAATTCTAATATTTTATCCACTGTTTTTTCACAAAATTCTGGATCTTCATTTTTTTCAAAGGTTTTGATATCTTCCAATAAAGTAATGTGTCGTATTCCACAAGAATTCAATTCACCTGAGCTAAAAACTAGCACTGCAATTGAAATTATAATAATAACAATAATGCTTTTAATTATCTTGGGGTTTTTTAATGTCAATTTCTATTGTTGAAACATTTCTTTGTCTTCCATCTTGGGAGGTCAATGAATCTGATGCTATTCTTACATCACTTACTATGTACCCTACAGAGTTCATTCTTTTGACAATCATTTGAGAAACATCAACTGCTTGAGTAATTCTTTTTCCTCTGGCTTTGATTGTAACTGTTGGTTGGCCTGAAAGCTGCGTTAATGTTGCAGTTACATATGTCATAATTGGTTTTGTTCCAACATAAATGACATTTCGAATATGTTCTTCACTATCATCGTCAGTGCTTTGTGATTCTTGCATGGGAGTTTCTTTAGGTTCTGATGGTATCTCTTTTTCTGGTTCTGAGAGCATCGGTTCTGGCTCAGGAGCAGATAACATGGGCTCAGGGTCTGGGCTTGATAATTCTGGCTCTGGGGCAGTCTCGGATTCAAAAGGTACATCTAGAGGCTTTTCTTGTTCAACCTTTTTTTTCTGAAATTCTGAGAAAATTTCTTCTGCGTCAGTTAGCTTGTCATCACTCATTATAATGCCTATAAAAAAAACAGAGCCTTTAGCATTTATTTAATGTTTAATGTCTTTTTGCTCGACATATTCCTCTAAAAATTTTTCGGCTTCTTCTTTGTTAGAGATTGCTTTGATTTTTTGAACCAAGTCTTTTTCTTCTATTTCATAACAATTTAGAACATCTTGAACGTCTTTATAGAAAAGAAGGACTTTATCTTGAAAAACACAATGGTAGAGTTTTTCTCTTTCCATCTTTTCAGGCTGTATTTTTATTCCATCATCGCCTGGGGAGACCGGATACACCTACCTCAATATGTTAAAACGCTATTTAGATGATTCTTGCCCCGATATTGTAATATGTATTTCAAAAGAATATTGATTGTTGCCAAGCAGAGTTGTATTTCACATTGATTTTGACTATTTTTATGCTCAATGTGAGGAAATCCGCTCACCTGAACTAAAAACAAAGCCAGTTGCAGTTTGTGTATTTTCTGACAGAGGCGGAGACAGTGGTGCAATTGCAACAGCAAACTATACTGCAAGAAAATATGGGGTAAAATCTGGATTACCAATTAGGTTTGCAAAAAAAAGACTCGAAGAGAGAGCTGACGCAGTTTTTTTACCAACAGATTTTGAATACTATTCAGATATGTCAGAAAAATCAATGAATGTAATCAAAGAGTATGCAGATATTTTTGAATATGTTGGAAAAGATGAGGCATATTTGGACGTTACAAAAAAAACTGAATCTGACTTTAAAAAAGCAAGTCATTTAGCGCAACAAATAAAAAATTCAGTAAGATCCAAAGTTAAACTGACTTGTTCAATTGGAGTATCTCCAAATAAGTTAGTGTCTAAAATTGCATCTGATTACAAAAAACCTGATGGCTTGACAGTTGTGCCCCCTGAAAGAATAGAGAATTTTCTTGAACCTCTAAAAATTCGTGTAATTCCAGGAATAGGAAAGAAAACAGAAGAAAAGTTTTCTGAAATGAAATTAGAAACAATTGGAGAATTAAAGTCACTTGATGTATTTACCCTAAGCCAACAATTTGGTAGAAAGACTGGTACATACATTTTCAATGCTGTGAGAGGAATTGACGATGAGCCTGTAAAAGAAAGAGAACCAAGAATTCAATTTAGCAAAATTGTTACTCTAAAAAAAGATTCTAAAGAGTATGACTTTCTTGAAGAAGCCTTGAAAGAACTTTGTAAGGAACTGTACTCTGTTGTTCTTAAAAACAATAGAATGTTCAAATCAGTTGGAATACAATTTGTTCAATCTGATCTATCAAATAAATCAAAATCAAAAATGCTAAAAAATCCTACACTAAATCTTGAAGAATTAGAGAAAACAGCAAAGCAACTTTTGCATGAGGCGTTGGAAAATCAAACCATTCCAGTTAGAAGACTTGGTGTAAAGGTCTCTGAGCTATCAGAGGTAGAAGGTCAAAGGGATATTACGAGTTATTTTTAGGTGGCTTTATCTTCCACTTTTGCTGCTTCAAGTTTTTTAAGACGTTTTGTTTCTATCGCGGTCACTATCAATAAGAAAATAAACAGCCATGGAAGAAACATTATTTCCCCTGCAACTGAATGAAATTCTTCAAATTCTACTGCATTTGTAGAAACTTTGAGTGCAAATAATGAAAGGGAAAAAATTCTTATCATATTGACGCCTATTGTTCCAAGAATTCCAATTGTAAAGTATACAATTTTTCTGTTTTTTTGGATGTTCATTTTTAACAAAAATGCCATCATCACAAGAGAATAGATAATTACGCTGTGCACGCCTGCAGATGGCCAAAATACCTGTAATGCAAAAGGGCCGTGATCACCTTTTAGAAAAAGCAAATTATCTCTAGCAGTAGCAATTCCAAGGTCAAATGTAGTAATTATCCAAGCATTTGTTTGGACAAGGTATGGTACAACATATTGTAATGGACCCAATGTGTCATAAGGAAAAAAGGCATCAAGCGAGAGTATGACTGCACTTCCACCAAGGAAAATTGGACCTGCTGGAGAAATTCTAACCCATTTTGTGCCAAAAAAGATGAAAAGCGTAGCAACCATAAAGGCTGTCATCACAATAAAATCCCACATCCACGTCCAGGAAAAAATTAGCTGTACATCATAAATTTCCGCACCCCCTTCAATGTACTCACGCAAACCGTATTCCAATCCAATCAAGTAAGCAATCGTAATTGCAGCAAGAGGTACTACTGCTAGAAGACGCTTTGTTGGGATGTTTAATTTTAGACCGACAAGCTCAGCAACTACAAATGCTAAAGCAAACAAAAATCCACCTCTCCCCTGATTCCAACTTAGGCTAAAAGAATCAGGAAAAACTACTAATGCAAATAAGATCGGACTAGAAATCAACAAAATTCCAGCGATCAGATTCTTATTTTGCAATAATTAATTCGACAAAAATGATTATAAATAGTGCACTTGCCCCAACAGTTTTAATTATATACCAATAACCTTTCTTCAACTTAACGTGGAAAAAACTGTGCGACACGATCAAAAAATAAAGTTCTCCAATCTTGTCAGTGATTTTTCTCTGGAACAATTAGCAAACATTATGAAAAATGCACGAGCACTTGATGAGTTAGGACAATATGAAGAGGCGATTTCTTGGTATGATTTAGCAATTGCAAAAAACCCAATAGACCCAATTCCGTGGTATGACAAAGGAAATGTTTTTGATAGTATTGGAAAGTATGGTGAAGCCATATCCTGCTATGATAAGGTCTTAGAAATCATTCCAAATGATACTAGTGCAATGTACAACAAGGCAACTGTACTTTCTAGGATAGGAAAATATGAAGAAGCAAATTCTTGTTATGATAAAATAATATCAATTGATCCTATACATACAGGTGCTCTATACAACAAGAGGGTTACTTTGAATAAATTAGGAATGCATTATGGTGTTATTCCAATGAAACAAAAGCAGATATTGTAAAATTTTTGGAATAAAATTAAAACTCCACTCAAAAAAAATCAGTTATTGATTTTTGTTTCATTTTTTTGAAAAGCTCACCCTTTGCTAACCATTCTAATTTACTAATGCTCATTGATTTACAGGCATGATTAATCCCATCATCGAGGCTTGAAGCGATGAAAGGCTGTTCTTTCATAGCAGCTCTTATTCCTTCACGTACCTGCCATACACCTACAGGTATTGCATACTCTGGCCTGATTTCACGCAACACTAAAACTGCAGCTTGCGTTTTATTTTTTGCTAAATACTCTGCAACACCAAGTTTTGCAGCAAAGTATGCCCCAGCAATTGCAGGAGGATGATCAATTCCTCTTGCATCCTCATAGTCTGAACCAAATCCAATCTGTCCTTGTTCGTCATACCAAGCTTCTTCCATTTCAAACAACCATCTATGAGGAAATAAAATAATTGAAAACATGTTGCCAAGATGATTAAATGAGAAAACCTTGCAACAGTCAATTAATTGATAATCTAAAATCTCTGTGACAAGTGATTTTGAAATAATGTCGTCAGTTGCAGTAATACTCCATCTAGTTGGAACAAGTTTTCTTTTTTTGCCAAACATTCCAATGCTAAAACATTTTTGAATTTGTGAGAGATCTATGCCAGTGTTATAGAGTTTTAACACCGCATCTTCTGCTTTTAGATCTTTGTCATAGTAAGCATTTTCAATTGTTCTTTGAGCAGATGAACCGGAGAACTTGGCTTTTTTTATTTCTCCTATTGGTCCAAAGGGAGCACTTTCGCCATCAATGGTAGTTATTGGAACAGTGTTTTTATGGAATTCAATATCAGAGTCAGTTGGACGAGATGACATTGCAACTTCTTGAAGATTTTCAATGAAACGACCCTCTGGTTCCAATACAGAGACCTTCTTAATTCCTCTTACAAGACTGAGTCTAAAATTAACGATTTCTTCAAGACTTTTTCCTAACCATCGTTCCGGAATATCAAGAAGACTAGTATCACCGTGAACTGGTGGTACCATTGGGCCAACATTCACCTTAGGATAATTGTACGTACCAACAAAAACCGATGGAGGGCTAGAACCACTCAATGAATTTGACGAAAATAGATTCCCATATCTTGATAGATATTCTCTCCAATTAGCCTCAATTGATTTTCGAATCTCTTTTGAGCTACGAGACACCAATTTCGTACATATTTTGAGCCTATTAATCTGACTAAATTTGAAATTTGACCTTGGGTAAAGATACAATTTTTTAATTTGAATTAACTTTCATAGAGTATGGGAGTAGAGCGAATTGTTTCTTTTTTCCCAAGTGCCACAGAATTGCTTTATGAGCTTGGAGTAGGAGACAAAATTTTTGGGGTAACCCATGAATGCCTTTATCCTGAAAATGCAAAATCAAAGCCTCGGGTAATTAATTCCGTTTTTAATCCTAATACCATGTCAAGCAGAGAAATCGATGATAAGATTGTAGAGCTAATGAGAGATGGTAAAGAAATCTACAAGATTGATGAAGAAAATCTAAGACAAGCTAGGCCAGATCTAATAATTTCGCAGGATACATGCGAGGTATGTTCAGCGTATACTAGTCATGTCACCAAGGCGCTGGAAATTTTGGATAAAAAACCAGAGATTTATCCATTAAATCCTCATGACGTTAAGGGAATTTTAGACAGTATTGATAATGTTGCAAAAAAAATTGGCATGGAGGAAAAGGGAAGGGAGTTAATACAGTCACTTCAAAAACGGATTGATTTTATTCAAAGCAAAAACTTTGATAGCAGACCTAGAGTTTTAGCATTAGAATGGCTTGAACCATTTTTCACTTCTGGTCATTGGGTTCCAGAGATGATTGAAATTGCTGGAGGAAAAAATGAGATTAGTTCTAAAGGAGAACAATCAAGAAGAATGAAAATTGAGGAGATAGTACAGTCTGATCCAGATATTATTGTGTTAATGCCATGTGGTTTTGATGTAGAGCGTACAGTTTCAGAATATAAAAAAATTCTTCAAAACGATCGAGACTGGAACAAGATTCGTGCAGTACGGCAGCAAAATGTATTTGCAGTTGATGCCAACTCATATTTTAGTAAACCAAGTCTTAGAACGGTCACAGGTATTGAAATTTTAGCAAAGATAATTCATCCTGAGATATTTGAAAAAATAAAAAATCCAGAAGTATCCTTCAAACAGATCAAGTCTTAAAGCACTTAATCTTCTTCTGTTTCGGTTAGCTCATCAGCCTCAGAATCTCTTCTACTTGGCCTTATCGGAATAAAGATCACTGACATTTTCTAGTATGATTTCAAGAAGGGCAATGATAGGCTTCCCGGTTACAAAAAATTGCCTCTTTGGTTAGATTCTTCACGTTTAGGGTTTTTGAGACAATAAGAGGAATAAAAAACCAATTTCAAATCTAATCAACAAAATTTTATTTACTATGAAATTTATCGATGAAAGGTAATGCCGCCAGTCCATATTGATGAATTAATAGAGTATTTGAAAAAAATAACAGGACATGAATTTACTGAAATGGAAAAATTTACTATTTTAGAACTTATTCATTTTGGAAGATCAAGTAAGAAAAAAGACGGAAAATACTACATGTCTCCACCAGGGTAATTCTGCCACAAAACACCTAAATGATTTGTTAGGAAAGAATTTCATTTCAGTGTTTATTCCAAGCTTGTTCAAATTCAACAAGCACCTTGTGAAATGCTAAAATTTTATATAGAAATTATAAGGCGACTGGATCTTTTTTCCCCACGTCCTATCTCGGGTGTTTTAAACGAGATTCAGTCGCCAATAAATTATAATTTTACTAAGTGTTAATTTTACATTCAACTGCAAGAGATTTTACTGTTGCATAGTATGTGTATGCCAAAATTGCAATCGCGACAAGTCTTATTGGTATTTCATAGTTTGCCAAAAATGCAGTAGCAATTCCGCCAGCTGCACCAAATGTCGAAATGACTGCAAATCCTATCGGACCACAGCTACATGCACCAGCTGCTGCGCCAATTAATGAACCAAATAGGCCCCCACCCATCTTTTTTTTCGGACTGTTACGAAATGCATTGATTCTATACACATTCATGGCAAGAACTAATCCAGACAGTGCAGAAACAACTAGAATTAAGAAGAAGCTGATTTCACCGCCACTAGGAATATGTGCAATGACATATGGTTCAAGAAATATGAATTCAGAAATGATTGAGAGCGGAATTAACATTCCAACAAAGATTGCTACTGCTAAAATGATATATCTATAATCTGCAAATACTAGTTTTATCATCTGTGCCATTTTAGATCATTGAATCTATTACGTCTTTGAATACTGCATATGGTTGTGCGCCTACTAATTTTTGTTGTTGTCCATTAGAATTTACAATGATGAATGTAGGGGTAGCTGAAGCCCCTTGTTTTTTTGCTTCATTAATGTTAAACTGTACTCTCTTGTTGAATTTACCAGAGTCAATGCAACTATCAAATAATTCCATATCTAATCCTAAACTAAATGCAAATGCCTTGAGGCGCTCTGAATTTGCCCAACCAGAATCTATTCCCTCTTGAGAAGTATACAAAAGATCATGAAATTCCCAGTATTTTCCTTGTTCTTCTGCACAATAAGTTGCAGCAGCAGCCTTTGGGGAATCACGCCCAAGAAAAGCCAAGTCAACAAAAACTAGATTAGCTTTTCCAGTTTCAATATAATTTTCAACCACTGAGTCTCTTGTGTTATGAAACCAATTATAACATTGATGACATTGGTAATCACCAAATTCAATAATGGTGATAGGAGCAGAATCTGAACCTAAAATTGGAGAACCCATTGCAGTAGAAACTGTTCCATGTGTTTGTCCCATGTCAAGATTTAGAGATTCATTTACAGATTGAGATACAGAAATGGATGCTATAATAGCGATAATGACTATAGCTGCAATTCCACTAAAAATTATTCCTTTCTTTTTCATGAAACAGTTCTTTCCCAATAATTTAAAAAACTTGTTCCAAATTTTACATTCAAGCTAGTGTGAGAGTGTTATTTTGGCTTTTTGAACAAACCTACAATTTTCCCCAATACCGTGTCTATGGGACAAGATTGGGATGATACGCCAGATGAATGCCTAGAAGAATGTTTGTCATATTGTTGCTTGGAATTAAATACTTCATTACATTTTTCGCAATAGATCTTTGATACGTTTGCTTTATTGGATGATTTATCCATGTTATCTTTAACAATTTAGGATTTATAAATAATCCTCCTAATTTTCTGAAATAAAATTAACTTATAGATAATGGATTTTTACGTGATTGTTGTATTCAACTTCATATTGAGTAACAAAACCACAATGAGTACAAGAAAACATTTGTGCTGGGGGCCTTGATTCTCTTTCTATTGTTTTACCAGAAATTGATTTTATTAAAATTACGTCTGCTTTAGAAATTACTGCAAAGTTTCTTGCCTCTCCTATTGAATCAAGAAATTCCTTTATTGAAGTAATTACCTCAGTTTCGTCTATTACATCTTCATCTTGTATGGGAGATAGCACGAACTCATGTAGCTTTAATGTAGGGATAGCCCCTACCTGGTCTGAAACATAAACAAGTAATTCAGATTTTATGGATTCGACTTCTCTACAGTCGACAGTAATCATAAAACAACACCAATTTGAATACTATTTTAGTTTAATACCAGATTAGAAGAGTGGTTTTTCGAAAATTAGGATTTGCTAATAACCTTTTCTAACTTTTTTCCTTTTTATTCTAATTTACAGATGATTTTGTTTAACAAATAGAGAATGGTTTATGACATGATTATTCATCTAGTATGATTTGAATTTCATGGTATGAAGGATTCAGAGTCGTTTGCTGTAGAAAGTGGATATGGCTCAAAAGTTGTTGAATGGTTAAATGAAGAAGCAAAGAAACAGAATGTAAAATTCGAAGCTAGACTATATGGACATACCATCACAACACAGAATTTTGGCTCCTTTGAAATGTTTTCTTGGGTTGGAGATGTACAGGTTGCTAGAAAACTAATAATCAAAGCTAGCAAACGATTTAAAATCAAAGTTATTGAAGGAGGTTACAAAACCAAAGAGCGAATTTTTCATACGAAAAAATCAGATTACGCCATAGTGAGGAGGGGAGACAAAGTAATAGGACATTTAGAGTTAGAAGCTTCAAGATTTGCAAGTGAAAAGTGGCAGGTAAAAGAAGAAGAAAGAAAATAGAGGCTTTGTTTTAGTTTCAATTCCAGAAAGATACTTAATCACATTTAGAACAAAAAACCTTGTGACTCGAATTGGTGTAATTGGAACAGGTATGTTAGGTAAGGCAGTTGGTTTGCATCTATTAGAGTCAGGATATCAATTAACTGTCTACAACCGAACCAAAAGCAAAACAGAAGAGTTGAAAAATCATGGAGCCACAGTAGTAGATTCACCCAAAGATGTTGCAAGATCATCAGATTTGGTTATTACAATAGTAAAGGATGCTAATGCAGTAAAGGATGTCTCATTTGGAAAAGACGGAATAGTTGATGGCAAGCATGATGATTTGATTGTAGCTGATATGAGTACAATTAATCCAAATGCATCTAAGGAAATTGCAAAACAGTTTAGTAAACATGGAATTATAATGCTTGATACTCCGGTTATGGGAGGACCTAATGTTGCAATCACTGGAAAATTAGTATTAATGGCAGCAGGGGATAAAGATGCATTTGAGACGCACAAAAAAATTTTTGAAACCATAGCTAGCAAAACATTTTTCCTTGGACCAAATGGTACTGCTCATTCGGTAAAGCTTGCAATGAATCTTCAAATTGGAATGCTTGCACTTGCATTATCAGAAGGAATAACTCTTGCAAGAGGTGCTGGAGTTGACCCAGAGGTATTTTTATCGATTTTAAATTCTACATACTTTAAAACAGGTATGAGTGAAAATAAGGCATACAATATGATAAAAGATGAATATTCTCCAACATTTACTCTAAGCAATTTAAAAAAAGATTTAGACACTATTAACGAAGCTGCCAAAGAATTTGGTCTTAAACTGCCAATGGCTACAAAAGCAAATGAGATCTACAAAAAAGCAAATGATGAAGGATTTGGGGATCTTGATTATACTGGAATCCTTGCCTACCTAAAGAAAGCTGCGAAATTAGTAGATTAGCACAATTAATTTAAGATGACTGGAATAATCATAGGTACATGCGCCTCAAAGACAAAGTGGCAGTTGTAACTGGTGCCTCAAGTGAAATTGGCATTAGTATCGTTAAGAGGTTTGTTGAAGAAGGTGCAAAAGTTGTATTGTTGGGAAGAAAACTTGATTCACTTGAAAAGGCAAGAACTACAATTAGTAATAAAAATGCCACAGTATCTATGCAGTGTGACATTACAGATGAAGCACAAGTGCTTCAGACAGTTGAACAAATTCTTAACAAGTATGGCAGTATTGACATTTTGGTAAATAGTGCAGGAGCTATAAATGATCCAATTCACTTTCACGAAATGCCTGATTCTGAAATAACAAAATTGATTGATGTAAACATGTATGGTGTTTTTAAGATGACTAAAGCTGTTCTCCCAAATATGCGTGAAAACAAGAATGGGTGTATTATCAATATAGGTTCAATCTCAAGCGAACGTGCTATTCCAAAAGTGCATTTGGCAGTTTATTCAGCTACAAAGGCAGCAATTAGTATGTTTACAAAAGCAATTGCAGTAGAGTATGCAAGATCAAATGTTCGATGTAACTGTGTAAATCCTGGTATAATTAATTCCGGAATGATTAAACCGTATCTAGATGATCCTCAAGCCAGAAAAGTTCTGGAAGATAGATTGCCTTTGAATAGAATTGGACAACCTGTAGATGTTGCAAATGCAGTCTTGTACTTGGCTTCAGATGAAGCAAACTGGATTACTGGAACAATTCTTAATGTAGATGGTGGCAAAACAGCTTCAGAAGGCTAGTTTTCCTGAAGCAAGGTCTTTGCAAGTAATTGTGCAACCCGTAATGGCTCAGGAAACGATCCTTGAAGAGTGAGCTCATTTAGCAGATGCTTCACATCAGAAATGCTGCATCCTTCTTTTCTCACGTAAACATCGTATGATGTATGAAGAGTAATTTGTTCACGATCTCCTAATTCTTTGTATTCTTTTAGTTTAGTTTCATATGAGTTTGGAAAATGATGTTTAATTGCGTCATCAATGCCTTCAGACTCTTTGTAGGTAACGCCAATTACTGGAATGTTTAATGATTCAGAAATTTTTTTCAAATCTACAATGTTATACATCGAGATGATGATTCCAGAAATAAGCAAATAGCTAATATCGGGTCTTTCAAGTTTTTTGTACATTGACAATATTACCTCTGTTGCATCATCTCCTTCCAAGGTTGAGTTACCAAAAACAAATCCATCAATTACAAAATCTCGTCGCATTACGACACCTGCAAGAACTGATTTTTTTGAATTTTGAGTAAAACTTTCTGCGATAGCTAATCCTCGTAATCCTTTTTTTTCAAGATGAAGATGGCGCATTGGGTTTTCTCCTAGAATAGACCCTATAAGAAAGGCCAGTAACTATTACAATCGCAATGGTAGTTAGAGACCATACTGCAAATGGTACTATCTCGGGTTCTGCCATATTATTTAGAAACTATCAAACTATTAGAACGCTAGTTTTAGAATTAATGGGTTTTGACTGTTAGGAATAAAATAAATACATTTGATTTCCCTCAAAGATCATGCCAGAAGCTCTATGTCCAGATTGTGGGAAACGTATGTTCCATGAAAATGAAGATACCTTAAAGGTTGAGGAATCTATCCACAGCAAATTCTGCCGGAAAAAGGAAGGAGCAACCCATAGTTATATGCATAGGGAAAAAAGCGAGCAGAAATCGATGGATTCAGAAAGAGATACTGATGGGGCTGGAAAGCCAGTGCTCAAAAGATAATTTCTTTAATTACATTGGGTTTTTGTTATTGAAAAGATTGAAAGCTGATGGTATCTAAAGAATTAGATTATGACATTGTTGTTGTAGGAGGAGGCCCAGCAGGTTCTTCAGCGGCTTTTGCTGCTGCAAAAAATGGAGTCAAAGTAGCACTTTTAGAAAAAGAAGAGTGTATTTCTCAAAGTGTTAGAACTAGCGGAGTTACATGGATTAAAGATGTAAAAAAATTTGGAATTCCTCCAGACTGCTATAATGAGATAAAAAATTATTCATTTTGTTCACCAAACAACCAAGTTTCAGTTAGGGATTCAAAACCAAGAGCAGTGGTACTAGATGTAAGAAAAACGTATCAATGGCTTGCTGAGCAAGCAGCAAAAGAAGGCGCAGATATTTTTGTAAAAACTAATGTTACCGATGTCATTAGAAATAATCAAGGAAAAATTTCTGGAGTTAAAACATCCTCAAAGGAGAATTGTGTTTTTAATTCCAAAATAGTAATTGATGCAAGCGGTTTTCAGTCAGTTGTGGCGAAATCTTTGGGTGTAGTAACACAGTGGGAAAGATTTGGAGCAGGTGCTGAATATGAAGCATATGCTGAGCATGTTGACTCGGATACATGGTGGCTAATGGTTGGACAGCAATATTCGCCAGCAGGCTATGCGTGGATTTTTCCTGTTAGTAAAAATATTATTCGAATAGGAGTAGGAGTGGGAAAACCTGAATCATCAATAGATCCTACTGAAAGACTAAAAGAACTTATGGAAAAAAAACCAGGTCCAATTAAAAATCTAGGAAAAATTACTCCAATTGAATTTCATTATGGTTTAATTCCAAATGATGGACTATCTCGAAAAACAGTTTATGATAATTTGATACTTGTTGGGGATTCAGCAGGACAAGCAAATCCACTTGTATTAGAGGGCATAAGATATGCGATAATGTTTGGAAGAGTTGCAGGAGAAGTTTCAGCTAATGCAATAAAGTCTGGCGATACATCAGAAAAATCACTAAAAAAGTATGAAGAAAATTGGAAAAAAGCAATTAAAGCAAAAATAAACTCTGCATCTAAGATACAAGATAGATGGATTGGTTTATCGGATGAAGAGTGGGATAAAGAAATTGAAATTATTGGGAAATTAACTCCTGATGAGTTTATTGATTTTATCAAAGCAGACTTTGGTTTAACAAATATGGTAAAGCTGGCAGCCCACCACCCAAAACTAGCCGTAAGACATCTTTTCAATATTGTCAAAGGCTCAAAGAGTAAAGATGGAATTTAGGTAAGCGATATTATTTTTTGGAAAAGGTATCCATTCTGATTACGGTCAGTTGTAGTCTGAATCTGTTCAACCAGATACAGGCACGAATCATGAAATTGCTCCATGGTTCTTGTTCCGCATGAAACACAAATCATGCCTATAACCCCTTTGCATTGGGCACATAGACTACAATCAATGAGATTTCCACCACATTTTCTACATGATTCATCTGGCAATTCGTTTCGGCTTTGCTTTACGAATTTTGGATTTAAGGCTTGAGTAGAATTCGTTCATACAAAAGCTACTAATCAACTCAACATTGAAATGGAAAAAAATGTTTGAAGATCAAATGGATAAGGTCAGAATAACATTTGATGAGTGGGCAATTAGTGGAAGATCTGAATTAATGGAAAAAGAACACTCCAAAACCGTACTCAAATTTTTAAATTCTGTGCCATTTGATAAACCGTTTTCTTTTCTTGATGTTGGATGTGGGAATGGATGGGTAGTAAGGAAAATTGCCCAACTAAAGAATTGCAAAAAGGCAGTAGGAATTGACAAGAGTAAAAATATGATTACAAAAGCTAATTCTAAAAAGAAATCCTTAAAAGAATTGTATTTGAAGGCGGATATTCAATCGTGGAAGTTTCGTAATAAATTTGATTATATTTTTTCAATGGAGTCTTTGTATTATTTGTCGCCAATGGAATCTGGGTTGAAAAAAATCTATAGATTACTCAAACCTGGAGGGCAGTTTTTTTGTGGAACAGATTTCTATAGCGATAACAAAGCAACTACACATTGGTCTGAAATGATGAAATTGCCTCTTGATTTAAGATCAAAAAAACAGTGGAAAAAAACGTTTGAAGAAATTGGATTTAAAACTAAAACCAAACAGGTTAAAGATCCTTCGAATCGCAAAAAATGGAAGCAAGAATTTGGTACTCTATTTATTATTGGAACAAAATAAATTATTTTCTAACTATTTGTGATTTTTTTCTAGAACGCCTCAAATACAAAATTGACACTACAATAATAATTCCTATAACAATCGCAGTTATTGATACGTATTCATTTTTTTCCTCAGCGTTTTGAATATCAGTAAGAGACATTTCTGGTAATTGGGTAGAATCACTTACTGCAAGAAAGCTAACACTATAGATGTCAGGTCTTAGAACAGATTCAGATACTGCAAAAACCTTCAAGTCATTTGCGCCAATCCCAAATTTGTCAGTCTGTTCTTCAGACAGAGTCAAGATGGTTTTTCCAAAATCTACTAACTGCGTGCCTGAGGCTACCGAATCACCTTGTGAATTTGTGAAAAAATAATCAATTTTTGATGTGTCTTGCGTGGAAATTGGGATTGTTAAGATATCACCTTTCTTTATGACATCAGGAATATCAACTTGAACTATTTTTGGAAACTTAATTTTTTCAAATTCTTGCCAATGCCCAGCTTCAAATGGATAGCTTTCATCGGCAAAAGCCTTGATGGTGATAGTTCTTGATTCTGGAGAGTAACTTTTCAAATAAAATGGGCCGTTACTAATTACTGCATGATTGTATTCGTCAATCCATTTTATTGAAGCGTCGTATCTTGAATCAAAATAGCTATGTGGCAAATCAAAGGTGGCTAGTGCCGGTGGCTCAAAACCAGAATCTTTGAAGTCAAGCAGATATTGACGAATAATTTCAGCATCATTTGGTACAATTAAAGAAAGCCAATTCACATTTTTGCTTACAGACCCAGAACGTGAAAATGAGACCTTACCATCGATTACTGCTTGTTCCATTGCAGTCATTAATTCCCATGGTTCAGAACTCCACAAACTAGCCCAATCTGCAATTTCTGCTTCATCAAAATGCCAATAGTCAACATATACCTCAAGTGTATTTTCATCAACTGGCCTAACTCCAATTAATGTTTGAACAGTTTGAGCAGCACGAGGAGTATACTCTGCATCAAACGTTTTATCATCCTCTTGTTGTTCAGAGCCCCACTCTAATGTAAAATATAGAGAATGTAAAACATCATTCATGTCCATTTGCATACCATGATGCCACTTACTAAATTCAAGATCAAAGATTACTTTGCTTGTAGCTTGAGTGCCTGCTTTAACCGTACTCCACTTTTGTAATTTTGGATCCCATGTGATAGCATTTTCTGGAACATCTAATTTGCCAGCAGGACCAGCAGTTTCAACTGTGAAATTTGTTCTAATCGGAATAGTATTACCGGTGTATGGATGTTTGAAAACACCAGGATCATACAAGGCATCCCAAATTTGTCTGCTGTAGATATCACTGATTCCCATTACTGGATTCCATGCGCCTTGATAGATTTGCTTTACACCTATTGTAAGGGAATTTGAATCAGTCCTAGCATTAATTGGAGTAAACCTAGATGGAACGCCAGCACCAAAATCATTGATTATTCCATCAATCTTCTCATTTACCACATATTGGTCAATTTTACTTGCCAGAAAAATTCTCACAGATTCCCTAATCCCCTCAGCTGTGGCTTTCCGGAATAGGTCTATGCGTTCTTCAGCTGAGCTGAAATTTCCCGTATAGATTTTTTGTGTTAATGAATCCATGTAATCATTTTGATAGTTCCAATACGAGGGGTCATTAAATCCAGGCATATTTGAGAACCATGGAGAGTACATTTGGCCAAGACTCAACGGATCATATTTTACAAATGCAGAACGACCTCCCCAACCTTCTGTGTAGAAACTCCATTTCATATCTGATGGATTTGAACCGTAAACGTTAACGAAGGCCTTGTTAAGATCACCAAAATCTTTTATCACTTTAAAGCCGATTTTTTCTAACTCAGATGATAGTATCTCACCTATCGACTTTCTTACTGGATCATCACTTCTAATGAACGCAATTAATTCTATTTCCTTATTATCAAATGTCCATTTACCATCAATTTTTTTTGCACCTGCATCTGTTAGCGCTTTTGAAATCATTTCTTCAGCCAAAGCAGGGTTATATCTAAAATGAAATGACTCTAACTCATCAACGATGAATAAATAATCTGGATCAAATGGTCCATAATTTGAAATCATTGTTGTGCCATATCCTCCCATTAGTTCGTTTACAATTAATTTTCTATCGACCAGATAGTTTAGTGCAAATCTTACTTCTTTAATTGAAAAAGGATTAAATTTTTCTGACTCTGCAGGGTTGATAAGAATACTATAGGAACCTCCAGTTGATTCATAAACTTGTAATCCCTCACGAGACTTTACGCTGTCAATTCTGTCTGAGGAAATTCTGTAATAGTATAGATCCAAGTTACCATTTCGTACTTCTTCTAGAGCAGTGTTTTCATCAAGATATTGAATGAACTGTATCTCATCAACAAAGGTTCCTTTGTCAGCTGATGCAATCTGAATACTTAACATGCCAAATAGTATGGCAAGTAAGAGTTTCATGACATGCGTGTGCAATGGCTGTAATATAAGGTTCCAAGGTCATAAACTATTTTGATGAATATTAACACTTAAAATTTAAAAAAGAAAATTCAATATGAAAATACATTGCAATTAAAACCACTTACAAGAGGAATAACGGGGGTAATCCCAGGGGGAATTTCGGTTATAGATTTTGCAATAGTTGCACAAACAGATCAAATTTCTGCAAAAGAAATTCTCAATGTTTTGGTTGCAAATAAAATAGGTTCTTTTGAAGGAGAAAATGTTAATTTCAATCCAGAAGATAAACTAAAAGCCGCTCTTTTTGCAATCAGCCAAGGGGCTCCAATTGATGATGTTTCCATTTATTTGAATTGGAAGGATTTTGAAGGCCTTGTAGCCGAGATATTAGAATCAAAGAACTTTGATATCATTAAAAATCTTGTATTAACCAAGCCACGAATGGAAATAGATGTAATTGGAATCAATCACGGGGTGGCAGTTCTCATTGACTGTAAGCATTGGAAGAGGATGAGTTCGTCGACTCTTAGAGAGATAGTAAAAAAACAGGTTGCACGGGTGAAGCATTACGTAGGAAAAACTCAAGGGACAATAGCTGTGCCAGCAATAGTAACCTTATACCAAGAAGAAATTAGTTTTATCGATAATGTACCAATAATTCCTATCTTACAATTTTCTTCGTTTTTAGATGAATTTTATGGGAATTTGGATGACTTGAAGACTATAGAAACATAGTTAGAAGAAAAAATGCTGAACATGCAGATAGAAATCCTTTAGTTAAATTCATAGTTTTGTCTACTGCTCTAGAATAATCCCGAAATATAGTTGGCCCCATCACTTTAACATTGGCTTCGTTTTCTAAAATTTCAAAGGAAGCTGGCTCTATGTTTTTTTCAGATTCTTTGGCAATTTCAAGATACCAATTTGCCATGTCTTGAGGTTTTGTGACCAACCCAAATTGATAGTATCCATTTCTATTTCTCACACCTTGTGTGGTGTAATGCGTATCAGATGTACAAATTTCTATTAGGTCATATCCATTTTTTGAAAAATGGTTCACTACTGCTTCTCTAACCCCATTTTCCATATTATTTGCGTCGGCCCACCCTAGAAAATATTTTTTATTATTTGTGCGAAGACACAAAATTCCAATTCCACCAAGTGCAAGATCTGGCGCTTTAATATCCATATCTTTAGAATTTGCATAACCAAATTCTAAAGGATATGTCTCTTTAGTCATCAACGTGTCAAGACAAGATTTTGATGCAGTTAAAAGATCTTCTGAATTGTTTTGAGATATTTCTTCTCCCATTGCATTGTGACAATCTACAATTAAGACTTGACCAAAGTTACGATTTTTTGAAAACTGTTCAATCTCACTTTTTACATGTAGTGGCAAGTCCTCCATTCCATGTGGAGAAAGAGACAAAAACAAGAGTGCGGTTTTACCAAAAAGTAATCCTACACAACGGGCATTGTTAATCTGAACTGTAACAGGTTCAGTACAGTTCAATCCTTCCTGTGCTACAGAATATTTTGATAAACTCTCAAGATATTGAGATACTTCTGTTTGTGAAGGTAAATTTAGAGAATGGTTTGAAACGCTATGCAGCACCATTGCTGATGAACCAAGATTTTTATAAATCAGGTATGGGATATTGCTTCCTCCTACTGGATGAAATGGTCCAGGATGAATATCAGGTAAAACTAATCTAAATTCTCTATTTGCGTTCTTTGTATGAAATCTAATTTGTGACGTCGAAACTTTGGATACTTTTGCACGTTCAGTAAGAATATTTTCAACCTCGGATGGATTATTTTTTGATAAGGATGAAAGATAAGCTTGTATCAATTTATGAGTGCTCTTGACACCAGGCATTCCTGCCCTATCAGTAAGGATAGACCAAGACGAGGCTAATATCAAAAATGTTGTACCATATGCTATAGCCTGATAATTAGTTAAAACTGGAATCCACATATCGATTGGTACTAGTGCTAAAAACATTGCCATTGGTTGTAAGAAACATACAAGCCAGGCCTTGCGTATGTTAGTGCCAAGAACAGTTGTGAATATTCCAATTCTAAAGCTTGCAAACAAAAACATTCCAACTGTAATGAAAAGAAAGGGAATCTCTTCTCTAGATATTATAAGAGAAGCCAAAAGACCAGATACCGCAGTAAGCAACCAAAGACTATTTCCAAAAAGCGACATGTGTAATGCTTTAGAATACTCTTTGTTTCTGGTAAAGCGAGAGTCAATGATTTGTGTTACCAAAAGGGTTCCTAGAACAGCAAGCAGTCTAAAAACAATATCTTCACTTTCCAGATAGACTGATACAGTTAACGTTACAAGTACTGATGCAATAATAATTGAAATTATTAATGAATGATAAAATGAAGAGGGATTTAGTAATGTTAGTGAATATCGTTTATGGATCTTGGAAACATCACTGTAAGATTCTGTCATAACGGGTCACTATACTAGAAAAATATCCATCAACCACGAGATTACAATAAGGCTGCTTGGAACGGTTACTACAATTTTTGGATCTACTTTGAACCCTTTTGTTTCATCTTCAAAGAATCTCAAAAGTCCTGCACTTGATGCCGGTAATGGAGCACCTTTTTTTGTTGCCATGATTAATTTAAAAAGTCAGGAACTTTACATAAAAACTTTATTCTTGTTTCTTTAATTTGGCAATAATTTCCACGAGTGAATTAATCGATTTTAAGATTTGTTGTTGTTTTTCATGATCTTTTTCTTCGTCGAGTTCTTTGGAAAGATTTTCAAGTTTTTGTTCTAAAACATTTAGAGTTGAACGGGTTTTTTGTATCTCCTCATATTCTGTGATTTCAGATGCTGGTTTAGTTTCTTTAATTTCAGGTTCCTTACCACAATTGACGCACAATGCATGACCATCTTTTATTACCCTTACACCCTTGCAATATGGGCATGGTTCGCTAACTAATGTAGCACCTTTTAGCAACATTTCGATTGCCTTCTTGGTAAGTTCTGCTGACATCAAGAAATATTAGAATTGATTTCTAAAAAACTTAATCTTCATAGTCTTGTAGAAAAATGAGTTTTTCATATTCAGCGAAGGCTTAATAGTGTGTGGGAAGAAGTATTTTTCGATTAATGGCGGTAATTTGTAGTACTTGTGGCCTTCCTGAAGATTTATGCGCCTGTGGTGAACTAGAAAAAGACAGTACTCATATCATTATAAGGTTAGAAACTAGACGTTTTAGAAAAAAAGGAACTATGATTGAAGGGCTAGATCCAAAAATTAATGATTTAGAAAGTGTAGCCAAGGAATTAAAAGCCAAATATGCATGTGGGGGCACAGCAAAAGATGGTTACATATTTTTACAAGGCGACCATCGAGATACCATCAAAGAAACTTTGGTAAAGCTTGGATTTGCTGAATCATCAATAGAACTTCACTAGAAAAGACTTGTTAGACCAAAACAAGTTAATGAAATCTTTGGGAATTCCATTCTCTGCATTAGTTTCTGTAATTTTTGGTTTGATGATTCTTTCATTTCCTTTAGGTGCCTATGTTGTTTTTAATTCCAATATAGAAGATGGAGTAAGATTTGATTTCCCAATCAATGGGTTTGATTTTTTCCCTGCAGGAATTGGTTTTGAAATTCCAATACAGTTTGAGCTTGGAGATGTCTTTATTGGTTTGTGGGGTGTATTTGTTATTCTATTTTCAATTGCTATGTTCGGACCCAAAACAAATTTTCTAAAAGCTTTGTCTTCTATTATGTCAGAAGGAAAATATGAATCAAAATCAAACTATCTCGTTTCAGTAATCAAGTGGTTTGCTATTTTGATTGTAGTTTCTGGAATAATTGATTTTATTCAAGAAAGTGTAGGAATAACAACGCAACCGCCTCAACAATCAGATAGTTTAATTCAATTCTTTGAGATTACTGCGGCACCAATTAGTGAAGAAATAGGATTTAGAGTGATGTTAATTGGAATTCCTTTGTTTGCTATTTACTCTCATCGAGCATCAATGATTTTATTTTTCAAATCACTATGGCATCCAACACAGACCTTACATATCTATGAAACAAAAAAAGCATTGATTTTGATTGTAGTTGTGGGAATATTTTTTGGCGCAGCTCATATAATTTCTGGTGAACCTTGGAGTTTAGGCAAATTTGCTCAAGCAACTGCAAGTGGGATAATTATTGGATGGGTTTATTTCAAACATGGATTTGTCTCGGCAATTCTGGTTCATTGGTCAACAAATTATTTTATTTTTTCATACGTGAATTTCCTTGCTGAGATAAATGAAATTACAGTAAAAAATGCTTTTTCTCATTCACTAACTAATAGTTTGGAGATTCTATTTGTCATGACAGGAATTTTATCAATTGTGTTAATAATTGTAAATTATCTGAATTTGAAAAAGGAAAAAAAATTAGAGATTTAGAGATATTTTGAGTCCTTTGTATCTATTTCTTATAGTAACTTCTGTAACACCTGCAGCTTCAGCAACATCTCGTTGTGTCTTGTTTTCTCCATTTGCTACACACGCTACATAAAGAGCTGCAGCCGCAAGACCCATTGGATCCTTTCCTGCTGAAATTTTAATTTCTTCAGCAGTTTTAAGAATTTTTGTGGCGTCACGTTTGGTCTTTTCTGACAAGCCTGCCTTGCTTGCAATTCTTGCAATACATTTTATTGGATCTACAACTGGCATCTTTAAGCCAAGCTCTCTGAGTAACAATCTATAACACCGCGCAATATCTTTTCTTTTAATGTTACTTGAATGTCCAATGTCTTTTAGGGTTCTTGGAGTTTCAGTATCACGACATGCAGCATAAAGTGAAGCTGCAATTAATGCAGAAATTGATCTTCCACGAACTAGGCCTTTATCTAATGCTTTTCTGTAAATATATGCAGCTTTTTCAATTACTGCGTCACCAACAGCTAGTTTATCTTTGAGTCGATCAAGTTCACTAAATGCTTGCCTAAAGTTTCTATCAATTGGTTCATGAACTTGGCTTCTACTATCCCAAGTTCTAAGACGCTCAATTGTACTTCTCATTGATGCCGAAAGAGGTTTTCCAGTTGCATCTCTATCGGTTGGTCCGATAATGGTTGCAAGTCCCATATCATGCATTGCAAGGGATGTTGGAACACCAGCACGGCTTCTACCTTCGTGTTCTTCTTTAGAGAAAGAACGCCACTCAGGGCCAGATTCCACTGATTGATCTGTTAAAACATATCCACACTTTCCACAAAAATTCTCTCCAGTATTAGTGTCAGTAACTAGAGTGCCTTTTCCACATCTAGGGCATCTATCTTTTGGATTAGCATTTTTTACCATATCAATAACATCTCGTCGTTTCGATAAATTCTCGTATTTATACATTGCTGTACAGTTACTTATATGCTTATAGATGGGTTTACTAATAAGTTAGGAAATTTTGCCGATTTTACTACTGATAGTGGGTTTTTCATTTTGTGAAAGCAAAAATTCCAAATCCTCCTGATTATCAATATCTAGCATAATTCTCCTTAAAAGAACAAGAGAGGTATTTGATGTAAGGGATTTTCCAACCTCCAGATGAATCTTGTAGCTATCTTCATCATAATGAGTTTCCATTAAATTTACTGGCATTCTAAGTAATGCATTAGTTCCATCAAACCTCCGAGAAGGAACAACTAAAACAGACTTGGGGGATTTTTGAAATCGAATTAGATTTTCAATGTCTTCAGACTGCATAAATGGTATATCTTGTGGAAAAACAATTGATGCGGCACATCCATTATTTTCAAGATAGTTGTCTGCAAGAGATACTGCGTGGTTCACCCCAGACTCATCATTATCAAAAATTTCTTGCACACCAAATCTTTTAGTTAGTTTTAAAGCTGTTTCATCTTTTGAAACAACAACAATTTTTTCAAAAATTTTAGATTTTGAGATAGTCTCAACAACTTCTTGTAACATGATTCTACAAAGATCTTCTTTTTGATTAGATGATAAGTTTAATCTTGTTTTTGCTTTAGAAAACGTCTTAACTGGGATAATAGCCGCAATTTTCAAATTATACGTGGATTTGTTTTAATACAAACGAAGCTAATGCTTGCTCGTCATTTTTGTTTATCATTTTTAATTTTGCATCATATACTTTCATACCCAAGCTTTCAATTTGCTTTGTAAGTCCCTTGTCTTTAGTATCTATAACAATATTAGAGCAAACATCAGAATACATCTTTGCCAACCCATAGGAGGAAACCTCTATTCCTGCAGCTTGCATGTATTTTGCAGCTGGGCCACTAAATGCTTTATCTCCAATTAAAGGACTGACAGCAATTACTTTCTTTTTGATTTTTGACAACTCTTTTCTAACTCCTTTAATTGACAACATAGGACCAATACTTGTTAGCGGATTACCTGGAGCGATGATAACTCGTTCTGAATCATGCATTGCGTTAATAGCCTCAGGATTGGGACGAGCTTTATCTGCTCCAATGTATTGGATTCCTTCTACCTCATCTTTTCCCCTATATTTCACCCAATATTCTTGGAGATGAACTTCTCCTTTGTTAGTAGTAATTCTAGTCTCCAAACTATTGTCTGTTACAGGAATTACCTTTGCTTCAACTGCAAATTTTTCACACATCCATTTGGTTATATCACTTAGGTTTTTTCCATTTTTTAGCATATTAGTTCTCATCAGATGTGTTGCAGCATCTCTATCGCCAATTCTAAACCAAGTTTCTTCTCCAAAAATCTCCATTTGTCTTAAGAATCCAAATGTATCTTTCGTAATTCCCCAGCCCCTATCATAATCTAGAATATCTGCTAATCCGTAGATAATGGTGTCAATGTCGGGACATAGATACATACCATACAACCAATAATTATCGCCTACATTGCTGATTACATTCACATTAGAGGATTGCGAAACTATCCCTCGAACTAATTTGACCGATCCAGTGCCTCCCGCAAGTATTGTTATCATATTTTTCAGCTCTAAAACTACTAATCAATGAAATTATCGCTCAATATTACTTTTTCAATATAACTCCAGAATTATGAATCAAGACAAGTTTTTTATTGTGGCTATAGCGATCACATTCCGTGATGAGGGTAGCAATTTTAATCGTCTTTTTTACAGGTCTTTTAATTATTGGTAGTAGTACATCAGTTTTTGGTGCACAACTTGAAGCAAAACTATTACCTGATGCTGAATCGGCTAAAATTAAGATGACTTTCCAAAGAAATATTTTCATAGATTATCAAAATGGTGGAGATCTTGCAAACGAATTAAAAACAAAAACCTGGAAAGTTAGTGTTCAGGCAGATTCTTCCAACCCAGCAGTTCAAGATTTGATAAATAAATTGAATCAAAAAATAAAAAATGATGGAAGTAGTGCTCAAATAACTGATTTGGGTGTAGAGTATAGTGCAGAACTAATAGGAAGAGAGACAAATACATCCATAGATTACAAGATAGTTTTAACTCCCACATTATCACACTACAATATTCGTAAATATTCTCCTAACAATCCATCACTAGTAGATATGGGTTGGAGAGGCCTAAGTGTTATTGTACCAATAACAATTGATGGAGTAGAAATTAACATGCCAATTTCTGTTTTAAAATCTAAAGAGCCTGTAACATATGAGATTATTGCTGGAACAGAAGGAGAATCTCTTCTTTCAAAAAACATTATGAATGCTGATGGAATAAGAGACCAACCACTTGGAAACTGGCACGATTTGTTTGACCCAACTGGAATTAATGTTGATGCAAGTACATTTGGATTAGATAAATCCATTTCAGGTTTCGTTGTGCATTCTTTTACAATGGGTGAAAGTAGTATCAGGGAAGGAAGACAAGTTGAAAAAGAATTTGTGGTAACATTTACAAAAGATACAGAATACACAATTAGAGTCACAGAAGGAGCAGACTCGGCAAATGTTGCTGTAATTGGTTTTGCAGCAATAGATAATTTAGCTGGTACTGAAGTGTTAGGGGTTACTCCAACAGCTCCTAAGGATTATGGTGAAACTACAGGAGGAGGATTCCCAATAATGATAATTTATGGAATGGCAGCGATGGCAGGAATTGGAGCAATTGCAGTTTTGATTTTTAGTAGTAGAAAGCTAAAGGCCGAGGAAGGACAAGGCCAACGAGGTATTGATCCATCACAATTACAAAGCTATGCAACTAGTGCTTCTTCTGGTGGATATCAAACTGTTCGAGGGGAGGCGCAACTGAAAGGTGACCAATCTTATGAACAAACCAGAAGCGTATATGAACAAGAAAAGAAAGAAGAGCCTGCAAGTAAGTCTAGTACAAAAGGTTCCATGCCAAAAGGTTGGAAACCATCTTAAAATGTGCGTGCTGGCCGTAACCCTCCTTCTGTTTTAACGATATTTCGCTTTGCAGCCTACCTGAACCAAGTGCAGGATCCTAAGGTTCTGTTTGGCCTTGCTCCACGTGGGTCAGCTCTTTCATTCCTTCTCTAGAAACCTCAGGTTTTGCCATCATTGTACGCTAGGTCGGATTAATTTCTATTCTGTTGCCAGTCATCTCTGACTATCCGTCGCCGGAACACATTTCCTGCATGGAGGGAGGAGTTTCCTCTGCCGTAGCAGCGTCTCGTTCACCAGCTCGCACTTGTAAATAGAAAGTGAAAATTTCTATTTTAAGATTGTTAAGACTAGTGACGCAGTCATATTTTTGATGCAAAATAGTCTTCATCAGGACGAGTTTTTGCCCTTTTTGTTCTAATAAAAAAGATTAGTCTTAGCGCATTCAAATACATTCTATAGATAACACGATTTTCTGCAAGTCGCGGTGCAATTGCATTCCAGAAATACCTAGCTTGTATTCCAGATAATCTAGAGTCACGTATTACAAATACGGTATTAGAAGACTTTTCCACCACTTCCATTGTTTTTGGACTAAATGCTTGATCAGATTGATTTCCTGCTCCAACAATTATCATTTCGGGTTTTCCGCTATCAAAATTTTGAAGCAGACTCTGCATTGCATTGTCTGTTTTTGGATAAACTCTTTCAACTGGGATTTTTTTCATGTCAAGATCAAACATCTTTTCATTAATTATTCCTAAAATATCGCGTTCTTCTTCGGGGGATTCAACAATACCTCTAACAATTCGTATATTGCTGTTTAATGATTTTGAAAGCGAGTTTGCCATTTCTAATCCCAAATTTGAGTGTCGGCCTTTATCATAGGATACAACAATATTTTGTAATTCATTATCAAAATTTTCCTTGATGTTAACTCCAATAATATCACATGTTGTAAGTGATAGTAACTTTCTGTTACTACGTAGGCTACGAAAATCCATTATGAGTAGGTTAATTCCCTGTTCTTCAACTGTTGCAATTATGGCTTCAGTAGTATCATGTGAAAGCCTGACCAGATATCTATGCTCAGATGAGTTTGGTAGTATTTTTTTTAATTCATCAAAGGATTTCGTAGCAGGTTCTGCAAGACTCTGTGCAGATGAAAGTGCTACCTGTATTGGAATTGTAACTACGTTGAGAAATGAAACTTCACCTTGTTTGTCCTGTGCTAAAGCTAGACCTATTTTTGCGAGTTTTTCTGTTGTGTTTTGTTCAACAACAATCATTATACGATAATCCTTTCGATAAGATGGACCTTCACTTGCCACTAAAGGTGCATAATGCTCAATCTCTTTTTTGGAAATATATAATTTGTAAATTGAAAAACCAATCAATATCCATACAATAGCAATTGCCCAGCTCAGTGGATTGTAAATAAGAAGAAAAACAGCAAGCCCAATGTTACAAAATATGCCTACAATGGGCATGATAGGAAACAATGGACTTTTGAATCCATAATCAAGTTTGTTGCCGTAGAGTCTTCTAATGTTAATACCTGCCCAATTGACTTGTGTGAATAGAAATAGGAACATTACAGCAGCAGCAAGTGCAAGCTGTTCAATTGGAAGCCACACGGCCATTACAAGCATGATAAAACCTGATGCTAATATTGCAAAGTGAGGAGTATGATATCTGGAATGAATAGAGCTGAAAATGTAAGGAAGGTTGTACTGCCTTCCCATTGCAAATGAAACTCTACTTGAGGAAAATGTAGTGGCACTAAGTGCAGCAATAGTTGACACCAGACCGCCAACTAGGACTAGTATCGTTCCGAATGGTAGTAAAAAATTTGCAGCGTGTGCAATTCCCAGCTCATTATAATCACTTATGAATTGCCATGACTCCTTGCCAACTATAGATGAGTTCAGCCCACCCAGAAAAGCGAAAGTAAAAACAATGTAAAGTGTTGTGACAACTCCAAGCGTAATGAAAATTGCTTTTGGGATGTTTCTCTTTGGATTTTTGACTTCTTCTCCAGCTTGTACAATTATTTCATACCCTTCAAAAGCTATGAACATAATTCCCACCCCTAGAATCAATCCAACTGCACCATTCGGAATAAAATTCTGAAAGTTTGTCATCCAAGTAGGATTTGTAAAACTCATTGCAAAAAGACCTGAAGTGATAAGGACAATAATAAGTGCAAGTTGTGCAAATGTTAGTCCATTTCCAACTTTGCCCGTAATTGAAACACCTTTGTAATTCACATAGGTGAAAATTATTATCGAAATTACGGCAATAATCTTCTCAAGTGCGACTCCAGCATATTCGGATGGGACGCCTAGGTTGATAAGCAAGTTTCCAAAAAAGGAACCAAAGGATACTGCATACAGGCTTCCTGCAATCATGTGAGCAAACCACGCAGTCCAGCCACTGAGAAACGCATTTGGTCTGGGTAGTCCTTCTTTTACCCATCTGTAACCTCCACCTGCTTCTGGAAATGCAGATCCTAGCTCTGCATATGTTAATGCGGTAAAGAAGCTGATTATTCCACAAAATACAAAGACGATAAGCAGTGCAGGACCTGCTTCACCCATGGCAGGGCCTACCAGAATAAAGATAGAACCACCAATCATTGCAGCAATTCCAACCATTACTATGTCAAGTAAAGAAAGACTTCTGACTAGACCTGACGATGACGTTTCAGTAAACAATCCTATCCGTGTGACAAAAAACCGCGCATAAATCTTTAATGGTAGATCATAATCATGGATCAGCTAGTGTCTTCATATGAAAAATTAACTTGGGATCGATCTTTTATGCAGATTTCCTATTTCGGAACTAGCTTATGACATTCACAAAGACAAGAGCCAATAATGCATCTATGTTTTTTACAGTCAAGACAACGTTTACTCCTACCTGTTTTCATTCGTAGTTCTTCAATTCGTCTTGCCTTTTCACTCATGATTCATTAAATAACCCAAAGCTTTTAGTTATGATTTCCTATTTTCACTCAGATTATTCTCATTTAGTTCCTAAATTTGTTAGAAATAATGACTAAAAAGGGATTTTGTATTCTTTGAGAAGAGGGCTAATTTCATCTTCTGATTCTAGTTTTGAATAGTCTTCTAACAAATTTTTGTTTAGATCTAGAAAGGTATGACCCCATTTGAATTTGTCAAGTAGTTTCAAGCCCAGATCCTTGTAACCCAAAATAAATAATGTAGCTGATATTGCCTCAACGGTTGTAAGTTTATCAAGCTTAGAATAATTAACTGGATTGCCGGCAAAAAGAGGAGGAAGCTTTCTATGAATTCCAGAAAATTTTGTAGTAAATGCTTGATCAGCTAGATTCCATGAACAATCAATTGCAGTAACAGAACCTACAAGTTTCTTATCTGATGCCAGTAGAGTTTTTTTTGCAAAAGGATCTAAAACTAAAGTTTTTTCAGTTGTTTTTTTTACATTTTTTGCCAATCCAAATTTTACAAGCTTAGCTGCAGTGCATTTGTTTGGATCATCTTGTTTTAACATCACAACTTGAATTTGCATTATGTGATTCTAAAATAATGTGCTTATTTGAGTTTATTCTAAAGCAACGTAAGTAACTTGGTAGTAAAGTCTTGATACCTGTTCTTCTTTGAGTACTTCTACATTCCAAGTTGAATCCGGAAGTGAAGCATCTAAAGCCGCTGGTAAAATTGTAAACTTTTCTAGCCTAACATCAGGTCCACTATACCTAACATTGTAATCCATACCATCAATTTGGATTGTCTGGTAGATTGCACCTGGAACTCTAGTTGATTTTTGAATCATGCAGTCAGAATCTTGTCCTATTATGCATGTTCCATCCTCGATACTAACTTTGATGTTGACATTAGATTCTTCTCCCTTGGAGACAGTAAAGAGAGAACCTTGAATAACTCTCGGGGATAATTCTTTTTCGTTAATTATTTTTTTGTTTACTGTAATTTGAATTTGAGATTCTGTGATTCTGTTAACCTTTTCAATTACTCTTTCACCAAATATCTTTGATTCAGGTTCTGGTTCAGGCTCTGGAATCTTTTCGACTAGTTGTATAGATTTGGTGAAAGTTCCAAATTCTGTATTAAAGGTGATTATGTATGTACCTAGTTTAGCATTAGTTGGAAATGTATATTCATGGACGAATGTTCCAGTAGGATCTTGCCTTAGAGTTGTAATTGGAACGCCTATTCCACAAACAAATGCACCGCAGTTTAATTTGGTTTGCTCTTCTGTTGGGATTCCAACTTCAACAGTTTCTATGAAGATCAATTTTGTAGGTCTTGCAGTAATATGGGCAATGTCACCTGGATTATATTCTTCTTTGTCAGTACCTATCAACAACGAGAGCACTTCATCCCCGCCAAAAATGAAATCATTATCTACTTGGAAAAAGTTTTCAGCCCTAATTCCTTGGTATACAGCTGTTACCTTGTAGATGCCTTCTTTAAAGATGGTAACTGGCATATCAAAAATACTTTGAAAATTTCCTCCAGAGTCTAAGTATACAGATGATTCAGTAATTATTTTATTTGAAGGAGATTTTATTGCAATATCCACCCTATCAGGTACAACAAGGCCTTGAGTACCTTGTACTCTCTTTAATGCAGTACCCAATATTGTTAGTTTTTGATTTTGAGCTACATTGTAAACTGGAAGTTCTGACGTTACAGTCAATGGCTCAATATTAAGAAAATCCTCATCGGGGTTAGGAGATACTTTGAAGAAAACAACTACTGGGGCTGTATCAGATTGTGAAATACTGATTTTGTACACTCCATAGTTACTTGAAAATCGGACTCTCTCATTTTGTACTACGTTAGACTTTTCGGATTGGGGAGTAGTCCAAGTCCATGAAAATTTACCATTGTCAACGGTAGTACCAAACTTGTTTGTATCGCCATCTGGTTTTGTAAGAATTATTCCCACGTCAGATTTGCCTGCTCCTCCTCCTGGAACTAAAGCTGTGAGGTGAACATCTTCACCCAAGCCATAAACATCTTTGTCAAGAGTGATGATAGGTGCCTCTATATCCAATGGATCGATTACTGAGAAAGTTGTTGAGTCTTGAAGAAGGCCATCTGCATATGATGCTTTAACTATGTATCTACCAGGGCCATAAATTGCATCGTAAATGGTATCTTTAACTTGATAATTTCCTACTTGATCTGGAATCGCTTTCAGGGAATATTCAGCTGTAGCAGATTTGAATCCAGTAGGTTTTGAAACAGAAGAAGTGATTTGGTTTCCTTCAGAATTTTTTATTACAATATCAATTATAGGAGTCTGATAAGTACTACTAATTTTTGGATTATTTACTTTTCCAGAAATTATTATAGAATTCCCTATATCATATGTTGATTTATCGGTGAAAACAGTAAATGGTTTTAATGATTCAACAAATTCGTCTGGATTTTCTACAACATGGAATACGACAGATTCTGTTCCAACCTCTTTAGAAACTGTAACCCTGTAATCCCCATATCTAATAGGATTATTTGGAATTTTAAATTCATATTTGAATGTGCTGTCGCCTGCAAGCTTTACAGAATCTTGGATCTTTAGCCTATTGAGAGCATCTGTATGCAGAGAACCAAAACCTGTCTGAAGAATTTCAAGGTCTAATGAGAAAATCCAAATATTGTTTAACCTGCCTGAAATGATTATTGTATCTCCAAGCCCATATGCCTTTTTATCAGTAGTCAAAGAAATTACTTTATTCTCCTTGACATCTTTTGTTAGCTCAAAAGAGCTCACTGCTGAATATGTAGAATATTCTGCAACTATCTTATGAAATCCATAAACTGGTTGGACAGTAGTCATGAATATTGTAGTTGAGAACTTACCTTTTGTATCAGGATATAGAGTACCATCAAAAATTTGCTTCCCAGCAGGATTTGTTACTTTGAACTTTAGACCCTCAAAAGGCACTATGTTATTTGTATTAGCAATAATTGTTGCAGTTTCACCTGGAATGTATGATTCTTTATCAGTGGTGATACTTAGTTGGCTTTCTTCTCTCTCTTCAATTAAAATAATTTCATTACCAACTGTAAATTGTGTTGATGCTATTGCATCACCATATTCAACTACTACATAATAAACTCCTCCAGTGATTCCAAGGACTTTTTGTAGACTAAGAGTAGTTTGATATTTTAAATTGAGATCAGGAAATAGGCTGATATTTTTTTCATATCCGTTAGAACCATAAATTTTTATCATAATTTGTGCAGTTTGGAAAAAAGGTTTCTCAACAAATAGTTTTTCTGAGACTTGGCCACTAATTATGGCAGTTTCTTGGAAATTATAATTACTTTTATCAGTAGAAATCAAAATAGTTGGTTTACCTGTTTCGGTTTCTGTTGTGAATTTACCATTGGTAGAACCGGCATTTGAAAATTCAAATTTCCAGTCACTTGAGGAATCTGTATCTACCCCATCGTATATTCTCTGCCAGGAAGTAAAATCATTTTTTATATCAGAAAAACTTGGAGTCTGATCTATGACACCTCCATCAGCATTCCGTAATTGTACTGTTTCAGAAACATCTGTAAACCAAACACTTTGGTATGAATAAGTCAAAAATTTATTTGGCTCAATAATTGTTCCTACAGGAATTTTCATAGTCTTTTTTAAAACAGTTGTCGAGGCAATAACCCATCCACCGATATCAACTGCGGTATCAGTTGGATTATACAACTCAACCCATTCTGATACAGATTTTGAATCGTCCCCTGGAGGATTTATGTCAATTTCGTTTATTACAACATGATCTGCAAAAGACGGAGTTTGTCCCATGGCGGGAAATATAGAGCTGCCTAATAGAAAAAATCCAAAGATTCCAATAACTAATGTAGATCTCATTTAATCACTCGCTAAATGCTTCTCGCTAAAAATGCAATTTTAGGTAAGAATTGAGTAAAAGTTGAGCTAGTTGTAAAAGTACAATATACCTGTGAGGCCATTCATGTATTTGGACTCCTATCTGTTATAAGGTCGACGAAGAATTTATTCTAAGTTCTATAGGTTATTTTTTAGGTATATCGCAGTTAGGACATTTTTTACCGATGATTTTTTCTCCGCATTCTGCACAGAAGCCTTCACCAATTTTTTGATCTAAGAATTTTTTTCTTCTACCAACAAATATCTTTATTCCAAAATAAATTGCGATTGATATTCCAATTGCCTCTACAGGATTGAGGCCGACACCGAGTAACCCTACCATAAAAAACAACACTCCTGCAATCAAAATGATGTCACGTTTTTCAAAACCCAATTGCATGAAATTATTTAGAATTTGATAAAAACGTATGCCAGAACTCAGCTCGTGAGACAAAGTGTTCCATCATCTTAAATCATTACTCTAACTCTTCTTCATTGTCTGGCAATAATAATAAATCAAAGAAAGATATGAATTCTCCTATATTTTTTGGAAATTATTTTATTACTAATAAAGATCTAGAAAATAAAAGTGGGATTGACAGGATTTGAACCTGCGACCTCAGGTACCCAAAACCCGAATCATACCAAGCTAGACCACAATCCCTTCGAATTTCACTAGGTCTCCCCAATTTAAGCTTCACAGATGATACGATTTTAAATAACAAATAAAACACCAAAACCGATGCAGGTAGAAGATTATATCAAAGCTGGAAAAATTGCAGCCGAGGTCAGGGAAAATGTTAGGAAGAAAAACTGGATTGGTATAACACTTGAAGATATTTGTGAAGAAGTTGAGAACGAAATTTTAAAGCGAGGAGCTAAACTTGCTTTTCCTGTAAATACAAGCTTAAACGAGGTTGCAGCACATTATACAGCAGAACCCAATGATCAAAAAACTGTTACAGATACTGATTTGATAAAAATTGATCTTGGTGCTCAGATAAATGGATACATTGCAGATACAGCAGTTACAGTTTGTTACGATCCTCAATATGATAGCCTTATACAGGCAGCAGAGGATGCATTACAAAATGCGATTTCTATAATAAAAATTGGTGTCAAATCAAGCGATGTTGGAAGAACCATTGAAAAGACAGTCAAGCAACTTGGTTTCAAACCAATTGCAAATCTAAGTGGGCATTCACTGGCACAGTATACTATTCATGCTGGAAAATCAATTCCAAATATTTGGTCGATAGGATCATTTTCATTTAAGGGGGATGTGGCATATGCATGTGAGCCCTTTGTAACAACAGAGAAGGGCATGGGCTTTGTACGGGAGGGCAAAATTAAGAACATTTTTGCATTAGGCTCAAGAAAACGAACAAAAAATGATGAGGCGGATAAACTCCAAGAATACATTTGGACAAATTTCAATATGTTACCATTTGCATTAAGGTGGTTAGTCAAAGATTGGGAGGAGAAAAAAGCAAGAGAACTTTTGGAGATATTAATAAAAAAGAAAGTTGTACATGCATATCCTATTTTAGTAGAAGCAAACGGTCAGAGAGTCTCCCAAGCAGAGCACACATTCATACCCACTGAGACTGGGGTGACAGTCACTACTACGTTTTAATAATTTCACCAAAAATTTTTGTTATTCTTAATTGGCCTTTACAAGATACACATGGTGAAGTTTCTTTGAAAATATAGTCTCCCTCTATGAATTTTCTTTTTGTCTCCTTCTTACAAGATTCACACTGCTCAACTGTACAGGGAGCCCTTTTTTCTTCTTTTTTTGAAAACATTATTGGGATACTCCTAGTGTATTTCCAACTCCAACAACAAGAACTGTGTGTCCAGTACTTGTATTATCATTGATCATTTCATAAATCTGAGTTCTAACTTCTTCTGCTCTGTCAGCTATTTCTTTTGTCATTAGATTGATTGCTTCTTTAACAGATTGCTTTATTACAATTGCAAAAACTGGGATGTTGTGTCTTGTGGCTATCTCTTCTATTTGAAATCTATCAGTACCAATTCCACCAATTGCTGCGCCGAATCCTTGTGATACTGATGCAGAGTCTTCACCTTCTAGCTTCAATGAGGCATCCACCATGATTATTAGATCTGGTTTGTTTTGAGATACGATTGTATCAATTGCTTCTCCTGGCCTACCTATAGTTGCTGATGGGCCTTCAGCCTTTATCAAAAAAAGTTTTCTTCCCTCATACTTTGTTTCACTCCAAACCGTTTCAAATGATGCTTTTTGCTTTTTTGTGCCAAGCATCATTTTGCCAACAACCATGGGTCCGATACCATCACCGATAGGTTGGCCTTGTTTTAATGCTGGTACGGCTTCGTTTAATGCATTGGCTTCCTCCATGATAAAAGGCAACATCATTTGAAGGGGTAAAATAAGTGGGTAATTATTCTGTTTTTTGGCTGTCAGATATAGATGGTTAACAATTTTGTAGAGTAATTGAAGTGAAGTAACTATTTCTAGTAAGGTTTGCACTTTGGTTCTTTCCAATTCAGAAATCTCAGAAAACAGAGACTTGATTTGTGCTCTAGTATTGTCTTCTCTGGAACGAACTACATGCCTAACTTTGGGAATTATTCCACCTGGATCCATGTCGACTGGCATTATTGTAAAATAATCAATGAATCTGTCAAGTTTAGGGGTGGGATCTTTTGGTGGATTTAAATTATTTTTAATGTAATTGATTAATTCTTTTCTTGAATTTTCTTTGAATTGTTGAAGTTTAGTAATGTTTTTTTTGATTTCACTTGATGTTATCTGAAGCTGAATTCGTTGACCATAAAATACAAAGATAATAATTGGTATTATCCATATCAACCATAAAACGGGATTAGTATCATCTCCAAATCCCATAAATTCTTCGAGATTAAAATTAGTAAAATTCAATAATCACAGCGATCTGCTTTTCTCAATTAAATCATTCGTTACTAAAATTCAAGCAAATCCTATAGGAATTTCAAAAATAATGTATTGCAAGGTAAAGAATTAGTGATTGCTTTTATTATAGTTGTGATAAAAATCCTGTAACATGCCTCAAACAAAACCCATTGTAAGTATTGAAAATGTGGTAGCATCTGCTTCTGTAGATCAAAAGATGGACCTAAATGAAATTACTAGAAATTTTCCTGATGTTGAATATCATCCAGATCAATTTCCAGGATTAGTTTTTAGATTAAAGGTTCCAAAGACTGCTACACTTATTTTTACATCTGGCAAGATGGTTTGTACTGGGGCAAAATCAGAAGAAATGTCAAGAAAGGCAGTAAAAACTGTAGTTCAACGATTACGAAAGGGGGGAATTAAAGTAAAAAAAGAGGCAGAAGTTCAAATCCAAAATATAGTTGCATCGATAAATCTTGGTGGAAGGATTCACTTGGAGCAAGCTGCTAGAACTTTACCAAGGAGCATGTATGAGCCTGAACAATTTCCTGGCTTGATTCATAGAATGCTTGATCCTAAAACTGTAATTCTTCTTTTCTCATCAGGAAAATTAGTATGTACAGGAGCAAAAAAAGAAGCTGATGTTTACAGGTCAGTAAATAATCTACATGCCTTGCTCGAAGAAAAAAAACTCATGATTTATGAGTAATTTTTTTAAAATCAAAACATTATTAGAATAATTAGAATTAAAAGTAAAGTCGATATAGTATAAAAAACTGGATTAATTATGAAAGTAAATAAAATTCAAGATTTTAAGCTCAAAGACATTATTCTAATTAGTTCATTACCAGATATGGGTAAGGTAGGTGGTTTAGTTACACAGCACCTAACAAAAAAGTTAGAAACTAAAAAATCTGCTCAAATAATTTTAGCAGATAAACCATGGGTAAACCTCAAGGATGGTTTGGTTGAACTCCCACAGGATGAATATACTTTAACAGTTGATGAGAAAAATTGTATTGTCATTTTTACTGGTGAAAATCAACCACAAGAACCTAGAACGGTTTTTGAAATTGTAAACACGATTCTTGATATTGTTAGTAAGATGGGAAACATAAAGATGCTTATTTCTGCAGGAGGATACTTACCAAGCGAAAGTGGAAAAGGAACTTTAGTTTACGGTGTTGCAACTAATTCTCATTCAATAGATATCTTAAAGTCATATGATGTAAAGCCTCTATCTCCTGAAGTTAAAAGTATAACATGGTTCAATGGAGTAATCTTAGGAATTGCTAAAAGCAGAAATATTGATGGGGTAGGTCTTTTTGGTGAAATTGTTGATGCAGAATCACCACAATACAAAGCTGCAAGCAATATCTTAAAAGTTATTGAAAAAATTCTACGGATTAAAATCGATACTAAGGAGCTTGATGAAAAAATTATAGAGCAACCAGTAGAGATAAAGAAAGACGGCCCAGGTATCGGATAATTATTTTATTTTTGTTCCAGTTGGAACATCCTCATTTACTGTAAGCCAATAGGGTTTATCATTTACATCAGCTGCAAGTAACATTGCGTTTGATTCAATTCCTGCAAGTTTTTTTGGTTCAAGATTAGCAACAACAATTACTATTTTACCAATAAGATCCTCAGGCTTGTAAAATTCTGCGCCTCCAATTATTACATTTCTTTTTTCAGAACCAAGATCAATCACTCCCTTAACAATCCTCGATTTGCCGGGGATTGCTTCAACAGATTCTATTTTAGCAACTCGAAGATCTAATTTTGCAAAATCTTCATATGAAATTGGCATAACCATTGTTTTTGTGACCAGTTAAAATTAATTTCGAAAAATGAAGACTAATATTTCATTATTTTTGAAGTGTCATCATGACTCAAATCAAGGTTTCAACAAAAATCAGATCATCTGTAGATAAAGTATGGAAAATTGTTTCAGACCTAGATAATGAAACAAAGTTCTGGAAGGGCACTAAAGAAATTCATAACATTTCCAAGGAAGGTAATAAAATCAAGCGTGAAGTCATTATTGCGTTTAGAGATTCAAAGTGTTTACAGGAAGTTACACTTTATCCAAAAGAAAGAATTGAGGCCTTGTTCACTGAAGGCATTATCAAAGGAACAAAGACAATTAGTCTAAAACAGCTTGAAGATGAAGTGTTACTTGAAGCAATATGGGATATGAAACTATCAGGAATGATGGGAATGTTTACAGGGATGATTAAAAAACATGTTAAAAGTGGTACAGAGCAAGCTCTTCAGGCAATAAAAAAAGAAGCAGAGCAATAACTCATGTACCTAATTGTAGAAATTATTAATTACATTTTTGCAGCAATTTTAATTGGAGTATCAGGCGCGTGGATTATTTTAATAAAATCCATGTTAATTTCGTTTAGAGATACCCCGTATTTGGATAAGTTTAATTCAAAAGATCATATCAATCCAAAAGTTTCTGTCATAGTTCCTGCAAGAAATGAAGAAAAGCTTATTTCAAAATGCCTTGATTCTCTGTTAAACCAAGATTATCAAAATTATGAGATTGTGGTAATAGATGACTCCTCAGAGGATTCGACAGGGCAGATTATAAAAAAATACGCTGAGAAACATTCCAAAATAATTCATGTTAGTGCAAGACCAAAACCAGAAGATTGGATGGGAAAAAATTGGGCATGTATGGAAGGATACAAAAAAGCAACGGGAGAGCTTTTGCTTTGTACTGATTCAGATACAAAATATTCTCAAAATGTTATATCACTTGCCGTAGCACATTTGGAATCAGCAAAGATTGATGCACTTACAGTAATTCCAAAAATGTTGTGTCTTGATAATTGGACGAAGATCACACTCCCAATGCTTTCTACTTTTTTGCATACACGTTTTTCAGCTCTTAGGGTAAATGATCCTTCTAAAAAAACTGGTTACTTTTTTGGAAGTTTTTTCATTATCAAAAAGGCAGTGTATGAGGCAATTGGAACACATGAAGGAGTAAAACATGAAATAATTGAAGATGGAGCTCTAGGAAAAAAGGTAAAAGAATCAGGATTCAAATTAAAGATGGTACGTGGAGAACATCTATTGGAAGCTGTATGGGCTAGCAACTGGTCAACTCTTTGGAATGGTCTTAAGAGATTGATGGTTCCATTATATCTTCAAAATAACACCATAGCAATTGGAATTTTCTTTGCAGTCTTGTTCTTACTTTTTATGCCATTTCCCATTTTGTTTTACTCTGTGGTTTTTTTTAATGGAACAATTTCGTTTACTATATTACTTATTTCTTCGATATTGGCTTGTTGTCTTGTTTATTTTGCAGGTATAATAGATGCTACAAAAGGATTACAAATTAAGTGGATTTACTCGTTACTTGCTCCTGTTGGTAGCTTCATTGTTGTAGCTGGGTTTTTGATGGGTATGTTACAGGCAAAGAGTAAAACGGCAATATCGTGGAGGGGCAGAAGCTATTCAATGAAAGAACACGTTACGAATTCAATTAGTGTGTAGTAAGGGTTATAGATAAAACCAAAGTTATTCTAATTCCATGGAAAAATCAGGAATTATAGTTGGCAGTATGCTAGGTGCCACTGTAATTTTGTTGGTATTTGCCTTTGTGATGATTCCTCCGCCCTCAATTAGTCCTCCTGAGATAATAGTTTCAAATGGGCATGGTCCAAGTACTGTTGGTGAGGAAACTCCTCTATCTCTTGGAAAAGATCTTTCTTTAATTCAGATTTTTGAAAGAGCTGAAACAGGAGTAGTACGTGTTAACATTCAAAGATCTGAGGAAGTAGTTTCCACAAACGGAGTTGGATCTGGATTTGTTTTTGATAAAAATGGGCATGTAATTACAAATGCGCATGTAGTTGAAAATTCTGATAAAGTCGTTGTAACCTTTCTTGATGGGCGTTCCTATAATGCAGAAGTGATTGGCATAGACCCAGCTACTGATATTTCTGTAATTAGAGTTGATGCAGATTCCTCTTTGTTAAAACCACTTTTAATTGGTGATTCTTCAAACCTGAAGGTTGGAATGCAGGTTGCTGCAATTGGAAACCCATTTGGTCTTTCGGGTTCAATGACCTCAGGAATTGTCAGTGCGTTAGGACGTTTATTGCCACAAGAATCTGGTTTTTCAATTCCTGATGTAATTCAAACTGATGCTGCTATTAATCCTGGAAACTCTGGAGGTCCACTTCTTAATTCAAGGGGAGAAGTTGTTGGAATAAACACAGCAATCCAATCTGCAACAGGAGAATTTACTGGAGTAGGATTTGCTATCCCATCAAATACAATTGCAAAGATTGTGCCCAAGCTAATATCAGAGGGAATTTATCATCATCCATGGGTTGGAATAGCAGGACGAGACATTAATCCTGATCTTGCAAAAGTACTTCATCTAACTGATGCAAGAGGTTTTCTTATTGTCAATGTTGTTGAGGGAAGTCCTGCAGATAAAGCAGGACTAAAGGGTTCTTCAGAAACAAAAGAGATTGATGGTATTGAATATCTTATTGGCGGTGACGTAGTATTATCAGTTGATGGAAACGTTGTACGAAAAATTGATGATATATTGATTCATCTTCAGCGCTACAAGTCAGTTGGAGATGAAATGGTTTTAGAGATCCTAAGAGATGGCAGAGTCACCAATTTTGTTGTAAAGTTGGATGAAAGACCAGATTCAGGTTAAACACGATACAAGAATAAATACTTGGATTCAAGGTATTTCAGGTGTTGAGTAAGCTTGCTCTTAATTGTGATGCTCTAAACAAGGTTTTAGAGGGAAGAGAAATTCCAAAGGAAGAAGCTTATGAAATTTTTAACATTTCACAGTATGAGTCTGCAGAGATATTTGAGACTGCAAAAATCTTACGAAATAAAAATCATGGAAATGTAGTCACTTTTTCAAAAAAGGCATTTTTTAATTTAGTAAATCTATGTCGCGACACCTGCACATATTGTACCTACAAAGCAGATCCTGGAGAATCAAAACTTTCAATGATGTCAATAAAGGATGTGCAAAATCTTGCCAAGCTTGCAAAAAAACATCAATGTGTTGAGGCATTATTTGTTACAGGAGAACGCCCAGAGGAACGCTTTGAGCTAGCAAGAAGTTGGCTCAAAGAAAATGGTTTTGCAAACACCGTAGAATATCTTGTTTTTGCATCAGAGATTGCTTTAGCAGAAGGATTATTCCCTCATACAAATGCAGGAAATTTAACAAAGCATGAGCTAAAAGAACTAAAAAAATCAAATGTCAGTATGGGCCTCATGATTGAAAATGTTAGTGAGCGCTTAACAGAAAAAGAAATGCCCCATCATCTTGCTCCAAGCAAATATCCAAAAGAACGACTCAAAGTATTAGAAAACGCAGGACAGTTAGGCATTCCCATGACAACTGGAGTTCTAGTTGGAATTGGAGAAACACCATTTGAGGTAATTGATTCCATTTATGCGATCAAGGAGATTCATAAAAAATACGGAAACATTCAAGAGATTATCTTGCAAAACTTTCATCCAAAACCTGACACTATAATGAAAGAACATCCGTCAGCTGAGGAAAACTACTTTAAGACAATGGTTGCATTGACTCGAATCATAATGCCTGAGATGAATTTGCAAATTCCTCCAAATCTTTCCCCAACATCATATGAAAGATTCCTTTCTGTGGGAATTAACGATTGGGGAGGCATATCTCCACTAACTCCTGACTATGTAAATCCAGAGTTTTCCTGGCCTGAGATAAAAACTATTGAGGTTAATTCACAAAATGCAGGCTATGAGTTAAAATGTAGATATCCGGTATACCCAGAATTTTTTTCCATGGTAGAATCATCACTTGTTGAAAAAATGTCTGAAATCAATGATGGGACTAATTTAGTTGGAGAAAACTATTGGCGCTAAGTAATTTAGATGTGTTTTTCAAAGATGCGGACCCAGAAATAGCTACTACACTAGACCGTGCACTTTCAGAAAAAGAAATCACTACAGGGGAAGCTGCAAGGTTATATGAAGCAAGAGGAATGGACTTTCATTTAGTTGGGGCAGTAGCTGATGAACTTCGAAAAAGAAGAGTTGGGGATTGTGTAACATATGTAATTAATCGCAACATCAATTTTACAAACGTATGCATCAAGCAATGTGGATTTTGTGCATTTAGCAGAGACTTTAGAGAAGAGGAAGGATATTTTTTGCCAACTGAAGAAATTGTTAGGCGTGCAAAAGAAGCTCATCAGTTTGGAGCAACTGAGGTATGCATTCAGGCTGGAATTCCGCCAGACATGGATGGCGAATTGTATGAGAACATTTGTCGTGCCATAAAGGCTGAGCTTCCAGATATTCACATTCACGGGTTTTCTCCTGAAGAAGTTTTGTATGGTGCAACTAGGTCGAAGATTTCAGTAAAAGAGTATCTTGTGCGACTAAAAGAAGCAGGTGTAAATACACTTCCTGGTACTGCGGCTGAGATTTTAGATCAAACTATGAGAGATAAAATATCTCCTGGTAGAATTAGTGTAAAAGACTGGATCGATGTTATTAAAACTGCACACAAGCTAGGAATTGGAACAACATCAACTATGATGTTTGGTCATATTGAGAGCCCACATGACCGTGTTCAACATATTGCAAAGATTCGTGAGATTCAAAAAGAAACTGGAGGTTTTACTGAATTTGTTCCACTAAATTTCATTTATCATGAAGCACCAATGTACAAGCATGATTTGCATCAAGGAATTAGACAAGGAGCTAACGCAAATGATGCACTCTTGACGCATGCAATAGCTAGAATCATGCTCAATAACTATATCAAAAATATCCAAATGTCTTGGGTAAAAGAAGGCCAAAGGATGTCACAGCTAATGCTAATGTGGGGCGCTAATGACTTTGGAGGGACTTTGATTAACGAAAGTATCTCGACTTCAGCTGGGGCTCAACATGGACAGCTTCTCAAACCAAAGGAGATTAGACGTATGGTTCGTGAAATAAATCGCACTCCTGCGCAGCGAAGCACCGATTACCAAATTTTGAGAACATTTGAAAATGAGAATGAGTATGAAGATGAGCTTGATACAGTTGATGCTAAAAGATTTGGCTCTTATTTTGAACTAATAAAAATCGACAAATACAAATACAAAAATCCAAGGCGATCTTAATTGTCTGCCTGTGATAGGGCACTTTCTCATGCAAAAAATTTACACATTGAAGAGTGTGAAGCTATCTTTGTACAAAAGAAAATCATAACTGTTCGAATTACAGATTCAGAAATTGCTGAAATAAAACAAAACTACGACAAAAACCTTGGAGTGCGTGTTATTAATCAAAAAAGAATTTCTTCAGCTGGTACTAGCAATCCTGATGATGCAGTCAAAATGGTAGAGTTGGCTTTAGCCTCATCTACTCTACAAAAGCCAAAAGAATTCTGGAAGTCGTTACCATCTGAATTTAAAAAATCATCTAGAATCGAAAAACTTTATGATAAAAAACTAGTTGAAATAACTGGAACCCAAGCAGCTGACATTGCCCAAACTATGATTAATGCTGCTTCTCATTCTAAAGTATCCAACATTACTGGTTCACTGAATGTAGTTTCAGAAAATGTAGAGATTGCAAATACAAATGGTCTGAATTGCGCTGATGATGCAACTTACATTTCTGGAACCATTAATGCTGATTCTGAGGAAGGAAGTTCACCAGTTTCTGGAATTGGACAAGCAAGCTGTCGCACTTTGGGTGCTTTTTCTGCTAAATCAGTAGGGTTTGATGCAGCAGAGATGTGTGTTGGTTCTATCAATCCACAAAAACCAGAAGCTGGTGAATACAGTATTATTTTTGATCCATATTCTGTGGGAGAGTTATTGGCTTTTGTTTTTGCATCAAACTTTAGTCTAAAAACTTACTATGATAAGAAAAGCTGTTTTTCAGACAAGCTTGATTCTAAAATTGCAGTTGATAATTTTAATTTGATTGATGATGCACATGCACCTGAAGGTATTGGCAGCAAGATTTTTGATGATGAAGGCTTTGCAACAAAGCCAAGACCGTTAATTGAAAACGGAGTCTTCCGAGGTCTTTATTCTGATTTGTTTAATGCCTACAAAGAAGGAAAAGAGCCTTCTGGAAATGCAAGTAGAATAGGCTCTCCGATGGGTCGAAGCGCAGAACCCATTCCTGTACCTGCTCCACATAACATGAGAATTTTGGGGGATGGGATGAGTAGGGATGAAATCATCAAAGAGACCAAAAAAGGATTGCTAGTTGGAAGGCTCTGGTATACGTACGCTGTCAATCCAACTCGAGGAGATTTTTCTTGTACCGCAAGAAGTGGAATTCGAATTATTGAAAATGGAGAGGTAAAAGCTCCTGGAACATCGGTTAGAATTGTTCATAACTTGCCAGTAATGTTACAAAACATTTCAGGAGTAGGCAATGATTCAAAAAATGTTTTACAGTGGGCATCGTTGCCTTCAATTGCACCAACTGTAAGGGCTGAACGAATCAAAGCAATTCCAATTTAATTCTGAGCTAAAAACTAGTTATGGAAAAAATAAAATATATTTATTTATCAAAATCTGAATTTTGGATAACCCTGTTAGATTATTTTGATTTTTTCATGGAGTTTAAATAGAGACCATATTCTCTTGTTTTTTAATGTCTGACACGCACCCTCCACCAAAACCAAAATCATTGATGCAACAATTCATCGAATTTCTTAAAACATTCGGAATAATTGGCTTGGCTATTGCATTCGTAATAGGTGCAGCTTCCTCAAAGTTGATAACAGCATTTGTTAACGACTTGGTCAATCCCTTAGTAGGCCTGGCCTTACCCTCAGGAAGTTTGAAAGAATTATCCTACAGCGTAACAAACTCTGTAACTGGCGTAACATCAACATTTGCCTATGGAGACCTGATTGCAAATATAATTGACTTTGTAATTATTGCCTTCTTAGTCTTCTTGATGTATAAGATATTATCGCGCAGTCCTATGTTTGGAGTAGAAGACAAGACTAAATCCAAATAATATTTTTTTATTTTTTCTTGTAGATTCAGTGTTGATGTCATCAATCCAAACTATGAATTCTTTTTCCAATTTATGATTCTGCAACGCGTCATTTTTGTACCGAAATCATAAAAGCGTATTAGTATTCTACGTCCATAACAATCAAAGTAGATCTTACCTGCGATCAAACATCAGACCGGCCTGGTTGAAAAAAGGAATCTAGATAGTTCAACAAAGCTTCATCTCAAAGTTAATAAGGTAAAGTACGGTACCAATACCGTATGATGAGAGCACGATTAACTTACATTCCAGTCGAGGTAGCAGACCAATTTGGGGATTTTATCATAAAGCGCGATGAGCAGATCTTAGATGCAGTAAGAGCACGAACACGAGATTTTAGCACCTTGTCGCTTCTAAAGCTACTATATCAGGTACGAGGCGAGTCCATGACATTTTCTGATCTGTATTCAAAATCCAAAATACGAATGAAAAGATCATTTCTTAACTATCTGCACCTTTGTGTTGACTATAACTTTCTTGAAAAAAAATCAGTAGGACAGAATATGATCTATTCAATCACTGACAAAGGCATGACAATGTTGAATTTGTTTATGCAAAAAACAAGTGTAAAAGATGAATCCATATGAATGCAGATGAGAGAAGATCACATAGATTGAATCAACTTTTACAAATATATCTTAGACAACGAGATGAACAAGCCCTATACCAAAGAGCAAAGAATTTGGGAGTATCAGATGCAACAGCTAAAGATTATCTAAGAACAGTCATAATTCGAGCAAAGACAGTAAAAAAATTAAATTAAAAATTATGCCTAAAACTGACTAAACAATGACATTTTAAACCCAAAATAGAATGGTGGATACAGAGAATTTTCAAAACAAGGATAGATCAAGCTAGAAAATTCTAAGAATTGATGGCACTGTCGTATTGATAAAAGTAATTAGACCCAAGAATTTGACGTAAAGAATGCAACAGGGGGCATTTCCAGAAGCCGAAGTATTTGAGATAAAAAAAGTAAATTACAACTCTCCGATTGTTTTTGCTGGATTTGTTGGTGCAGGTCTGGCAGGTCCAATATCTGTTGGGTATATTATTGAAAAGCTAAAAATGGAAGAGGTTGCGTACATGAGATCAAAATACCTGCCACCATCAACTGTTTTTATTCATGGAATGTTAAGACATCCATTTCGTTTTTACTCAAACAAAGAAGGAACTATTTGTGCAATAATTTGTGAGATCACATTAAGAATGGAAGGTCTGTACACATTAGTAGCTGCAATATTAGATTGGGCAGAACAAAAAGGCTCACATGAGATCGTAATCCTAGATGGCGTTGCAAGTGATAGTCATGATGATAAAGCGTATTGTGCAGCAGAAGAAGATCTTTGCAGAATAATGCAAGATAAGGGAATCAGTATGATTCGACAGGGGTTCATTACAGGAATGCCAGGCGGAATTCTCAACGAGTGCATGATGCGTGAAATTCGAGGTGTGTCTTTTCTTGTAAAAGCAAACCACACGCAGCCAGACCCTTTAGCTGCTGCAACTCTAGTTGATGCAGTAAATAGAGCATATCAAACAAATATTGACACTGAAGACCTTAAAAAACAAACAGAAAAACTTGGTGTCGATTTTAAAGAACTTTCTGAAAAATATTCAGAAGATAGGAAAACAGACGCCGGAATGTACATGTAATATTTTGATTGACTTGAATTCATATTACCAAAATCCCAATCTCGCATCAGGCAGACACAATTTATGGCAATAACCTACAAAAGCGCAGGAGTAGATGTCTCAAAAATTAAACAAAGTCAGGCCGCAATAGGTAAAATCATTTCTTCAACTCATGGCCTCTCAAAAATAGCAAAAATTGCACATGGGTTTGGCCATTACGCTGGAATTGTTGAGATTTCCGGAGGCAATCTTTTGGCAACTCATACCGATGGAGTTGGCACGAAGGTAATGATTGCAAACATGATGAAGAAATACGATACAGTAGGCATTGATTGTGTGGCAATGAATGTTAATGATATCATTTGCGTCGGTGCAACTCCAATTTCATTTGTTGATTATATTGCAGCAAACAAAAACGATCAAAAAATATTCAAAAAAATTGTTGAGGGATTGGCAAAGGGTGCAAAAAAAGCTGGAGTTCCAATAGTTGGTGGTGAAACTGCAATCATGCCAGACCTAATTGCTGGAAAGGGTTTTGGTTTTGATCTTGCAGGAATGGTAGTAGGTCTTCTTTCAAAGAAACAAATGGTTTTAGGAAATTCGATTAAATCAGGAGATGTAATAATTGGTGCAAAAAGTACTGGCTTGCACTCTAATGGATATTCGTTGGCAAGAAAGGTTTTGCTTTCAAAGTATTCAATTAAAGATAAAATAAAAGGTGTGGGGGTTTTGGGAAATACGCTTTTATCTCCAACTGAAATTTATGTAAAACCGGTTTTAGAGATGCTTGATAAATGTAAGATAAATGGTCTTGCACACATTACTGGTGGTGCATTTACCAAACTTTTACGACTAAAAAAAACTGGTTTTAATTTGGATTGTATGCCGAACCCTCCTCCAATATTTGGATTAATACAGGAGCGCGGAGTAAAAACAGACGAGATGTACAAGACATTTAACATGGGAGTTGGATTTTGTGTTGTTGCACCAAAAGATCAGGCTGCAAAAATAAAATCTATTTTTCGTAAACATAAAATTGCGAGTCAGGAAATTGGAAACATTACAAACAAAAAAGGTGTCTTTGTAAATTCCAAAAGGATTGCATAATCTATTAGACTAATTTGAGATAATTTTCAACTAATAACCGCCTTATATTGACCGTTCATATCACCTAAAACGGGGAATGCATTGGTAGCTGAGACTAACTTTATTGAGATCATAATAGGTGTAGGAATTTTGCTTTTTGCTGCAAAATTAATGGCAGAGATTTTCCTTAGACTAAAACTTCCAATTGTTTTGGGGGAGCTTTTAGCTGGAATGATTATTGGACCATTTGCTCTAGGATCTTTTCTAATCTTTGATGGCAAACCACTGCTTCAGATAGGTAGTGAGATCAGAGTTCTAGGAGAGATTGGTGCAATTGTAATTTTGTTTATGGCAGGTCTTGAGATGACACCAAAAGAATTTTTCAGGGGAGGTAAAGCATCATTTACAGTTGGAACCTTGGGAGTAATTGTTCCATTCTTTGCTGGCCTGGTTGTTTTTCAGATGTTTGGGTTTGATGTATTCCAATCATTGCTAATTGCAACTGCACTTACAGCAACAAGTATTGCAATATCAGTTCAAGTACTATCAGAATTTGGCAAGATAAAGTCTCCAGAGGCTCGTTTGATTATTGGTGCCGCAGTAGTTGACGATATTTTGGCAATTGCTATTCTCTCAGTAGTTACATCTCTTGGAGGAGATGTTACACATGTGGATGTTCTTGATGTCACATTCACAGTTCTAAAGATACTTGGTTTCTTTGCTGTGATTCTAATTGTATCAATTATTGTTATTCCAAAAATTATCACACCAAGATTGTGGAAAGCAAAGGGAAGTGTTGAAGGAATTGCAACTGCTTCATTCTTTGGTGCTGCAGCACTTGCTGGTTCTATTGGATTGTCTCCAATTGTGGGTGCTTTTGCAGTAGGAATGGCGCTTTCGACAACCAAAGTTTTTGAAAAAGTTGAAAGCTTTATTGGCAAGATTGGAATAATTTTTGCGCCCTTTTCTTTGGCTCAAGTAGATTTTAGAGGAATCGATATGGAAATTTTAATTCTCAGTGGAATAATTATTGTAATTGCAGTAGTTACAAAGTTGTTTGGATGTGGGCTTCCCGCTTGGGCTTTTCTTAAAAGTAGAACTCAGGGAATGAGAGTAGGAATAGGGATGATTTCACGAGGAGAAGTTGGATTAATAGTTGCAGGAGTTGGATTGTCTGCAGGAGTTCTAACCTCTGGTGTTTATTCTACGATTGTGCTGATGGTAGCTGCTACTACAATAATTACACCGATTTGGCTTAAAATGGATTATAGGAGAGAGTTTCGAGGGCACAAGTCTGATGAAAACACGTCAAGTCACGGCCCAAGTGCAGAAATAATAAAGATATGAAAGTAGAGTAGAGATGTTTCCTTGCTTTAATTCATTTTTTAGGATTAACCGACTTTATTGAATCTAAAAATCTTAAATTACACGAGAATTAGAATTGTGTAAGTGGGATGTCGTCTAAAGATAAAGTCTTGATTTCAGATATGATGGAAAGTTTTGTCAGCGAGGTGCCGGCGAAACCTTTTGTGACATTTTGTGTAGTGTGTAACAAAGGTGTTATTAGCGAAGACATGATGTATGAAAAAGGTAGAGTTTTTCATAAAGACTGTTATGACAAATATGGTAAAAATTTTCCTGCGATAAATCAAGATCTTCTCAGTCAAAGCACAAATGCCAAAGTCGAATTAGTACAATTAAAAAATTTGAAGGTAAGAATGACTGGGACAAATCCAAGCAGTTCTATATCAAGACCAAAAACCACGAAAAAGTCAAAACGTAAAACCAAAAAACAAAGACCAAAAAGACGAGTCGCAAAGAGGAAAAGAACTGCTGCAAAGAGACGAACTGTTAAGAAAAGGTCATCACGAAATAGACGAATATCTACTAAAAGGACAGCACGAAGGGCAACAAGTAGAACAAAGAGACGAGTTTCAAAAAGAAGACCATCACGAAGAAGGTAAGTGCCATAGTTTGAGCGCCACTTTAAAGAATTTATGACCGATTTTAATCACAATAATAATAATGCAAAAATCAGAGTCAATATTTTCAAGAGCATGTTCTGAAATCTCACAAAATCTTCTCACAGTTACAGCGCCTAACAAAAAGGAGGTTAAAAGAGAAATCAAAAAAATCTGTGTAAAATACTCACTTGAAAGAATACCAAGAAATTATGAGATCTTATCTACAGTGAGTGGTTCGGATTATAATAAATTACAAAAAGTATTACTTAGAAAACCAGTAAAAACAGCATCAGGAGTTGCAGTAGTTGCACTCATGCCAAAACCATTTGCATGTCCTCACGGACGATGTACCTATTGTCCAGGAGGTGTGGATATTAACACGCCAAATAGCTACACTGGAAAAGAGCCATCAACCATCAATGCTATAGAGAATCAATATGACGCAAAAAAGCAAATTGTAACAAAGCTAAAAAAATTGTTTGCCTATGGTCATGATCTATCAAAACTTGAACTGGTAATTGTCGGTGGAACATTTCTTTTCATGCCAAAAGATTATCAGGAAAATTTCATTAAATCTTGTTATGATGCACTAAATGGTTCTGATTCTTCTACACTAGAAGAAGCAAAGGCCAACAATGAACATGCAGATATTAGAAATGTTGGATTTACTATTGAAACTAAACCTGACTATTGTAAACAAGAACATGTTGATTTGATGTTACAATACGGGGTCACGAGAGTTGAGATTGGGGTTCAAAGCTTACACGAACGAGTTTATAATATTGTAAACAGGGGACATGATTTTTCTGATGTTGTTGAATCATTTCAGATAGCAAAGGATGCAGGTTACAAAATTGTGGCACATATGATGCCTGGTTTACCTACTATGACCCCAGAAGAAGATATTGCTGATTTTAAAATGCTCTTTGAAGACGAGCGCTTTAAACCAGATATGTTAAAGATTTATCCTTCTCTAGTTTTGGAAGGAACACCACTATACCAAGATTACAAAGATGGGGTTTACAAACCATATGCAGATCAAGAAATGATAAGGGTTTTAACTGAAATTAAAAAAGAGGTTCCTTCATGGGTTAGAATTATGAGGGTACAAAGAGAGATTTCATCAAGCGAGATAATTGCAGGCCCAAAACTTGGCAATTTACGCCAAATTGTTCAGAAAAATCTGAAAGAACAAAATCTTTTTTGCAGATGTATTAGATGCAGGGAGGCAGGATTATCAAAGAACAGTGATTTTTCTTCCCATTTGAGTTTAATTCGTGAAGATTATTCTTCTTCAGATGGGAGTGAAGTCTTTTTGTCATATGTGGATCCTAATGATACAATCTATGGCTTTTTGAGATTAAGGCATCCAAGTAAAATGGCACACAGAAAGGAAATTTCACAGGAGACTTGTATTGTAAGAGAGTTACATGTCTATGGCAAGTCATTAAAAATTGGTGAGAAAAATAAAAATGATATACAGCACTCGGGTTTGGGTAAAAGTTTAATGAATGAAGCTGAAAAAATTGCAAAAGAGGAATTTGATTCAAAAAAATTACTGGTAATTAGTGGTGTGGGTACCAGAGAGTACTATCAAAAATTAGGATATTCTCTTTTAGGCCCATACATGGCAAAAGAGTTGGCCTAGTGACGAAAAATGTCTGAACAAAGTATTATTGGCAAAGGAACTTGGATTGACAAGCTAGCTCATGAGTTGCTTGAAAGAGAAAAAACTCTTGGACGAAATACTGATCTACTAAGAGTAGAGAGTGGACTAGGTGCATCAGGGGTTCCGCATATTGGAAGCTTAGGTGATGCAGTTAGGGCATATGGAGTAAAACTTGCACTAGAAAATTTTGGCTACAAATCTGAGCTAATTGCATATTCGGATGATTTAGATGGTCTTCGAAAAATCCCAGAGGGATTTCCTGATTCGTTAAAAGAACATTTAGGAAAAAGTGTTTCAGCTATTCCTGACCCCTTTGATTGTCATGATTCGTATGGGATGCATATGAGCAGCCTTTTGCTTGAGGGCCTTGATAAACTTGGAATAAAATATGATTTTAGACGTGCAAAAGACACCTATGAGAAGGGATTACTCAAAGAGCAGATTCACACAATTCTAGAAAACAGCAAAAAAATTGGTGAAAAAATATCAGAACTTACTGGCCAAGAAAAATTCCAACAATATCTTCCATATTTTCCAGTATGTACAAATTGCGACAAGATTTACACAACAGAATCATTTGAGTACATTTCTGATGAAAAGAAAATAAAATATCGCTGCAAAGACGCAACAATTGGGTCTCAGAATATCAATGGTTGCGGACATGAGGCAGAGGCTGACGTTACAAAGGATCTTGGCAAGCTTGCTTGGAAGGTAGAGTTTGCAGCAAGATGGCAGGCATTTGATATTCGTTTTGAGGCATACGGCAAGGACATTATGGATTCAGTTAAGGTAAATGACTGGGTTGCAGATGAAATTCTAAAATTTCCTCATCCGCATCATGTAAAGTATGAAATGTTTTTAGACAAGGGTGGTAAAAAAATTTCAAAATCATTAGGAAATGTAGTCACATCACAGACATGGTTAAAGTATGGGAGTCCAAAAAGCATTCTCCTCTTACTCTACAAAAGAATTTCTGGGGCACGTGAGTTAGGATTTGAAGACATACCATCTCTTATGGATGAATATAATGAGCTTGAAAATATTTTCTTTGGGAAAATCAAGATTGAGAATCCTGCAAAAGAAACAAAGATGAAAGGACTTTATGAATACGTAAACCTGTTAAATACCCCAAAGACTTTGACTCCCTACGTCAGCTATAGGTTACTAATTGAGCTATCCAGAATATTCAAAGAAAAAAGAACAGATCTTGTGATGAAAAAGCTCATCGACTATGGTGTTCTGAAAAATTCCGAACCTCAAATTGAAGATTTGATAACTATGGCTGGTAATTATGCAGACGATTTTGATCTGCAAGAAAAAGTCGATGTTCAAATTGATGATGCAACTAAAAAGGCCTTAGGGGAGCTTGCAGATCTGCTAGGAGCAGATGATGAACCAGATGATCTACAAAATACGATTTATCAAATTGCAAAGAAAAATAATGTTCAACCAAAGGACTTTTTCAAAATACTTTACCAAATCATCCTTTCAACAAATAGAGGTCCAAAAATTGGACCTTTTATTTTAGATATTGGTAGAAAAAAAGTATCTCAAACATTAGCTAGTTATCTTTAATGAGATGATTTAGTTTTGGTTCATGCTGAACATAACAGACCCAAAAAAGGAGGAGGTTTTTTTCTGGTAATTTTTGGAGCGCTGTTGTTAATTATAGCACCAACAATTTATCCAGGAGATTCAAACCTTGGCATCTTGGCGTTTGTGGCAGGCTTTATCATTGGGGGGCTAGGGTTTTACTTACGGTTTATAAAAAAACATAGCCCAAGTTGAACGAAATGTTCATCTTACCGAAATCAAAAAGCTCAAGGGATTAGTTTGGGGCTCTTTAATCGTTTTAAAAAAGGTGAAGAAGAGATAATCTCTGAAGCACCACCAATCAAAAAACCAGAAGAGATTGAAAAAGAACAGATTGAAACTGAACTTGAGTATCTAAAAAAAGAAGTTAAAGATAAAACAGAATCTTTTGACTCTATTTTAAAAAAATTAACAACTGTAAAAGAAGAATATGATTCAGTCATAGCAAAAGTAATGTCAGCTAAGCGCGAAGTTAAAGAGAAAACAACTGAGTTAGATTCAATGAAAACAGAATATGAAGAAATATCATCTAAGATATCCTCTGCCAATACACAGTTAGAGATAATAAAAAAACAGTATGATGTTATCAAATTAGATTTTGAGAAATTTGAAAAAGCAAAATCAGAACTTGATTCATTCAAAGCTGAAATGGAAAAATGTAAAACAGAATTTGCTGAAATTCAATCTAAAATTGAAGAAGGCAAATCAAAGTTAGGTGACGTTGCAAAACTCCAGATTGAATATGAGGAGATTAAAGAAAAAGTAGAATCTGCAAAAAAGGAGTTAAAATTTACCGAATCACAAATTTATACTGCAGGTAGTAGAGATTCTCCAAAAAGCATAATCGAGGCAGCAAGTTCCATGATGGCTTCAATAAAATCAGAATTGCGAAGAACTCAGCAAGAGCTTGAGGCTGTAAAGAAAACTTTAGAACAAGAACGCAAGGTTCATGGGGAATCATACTAGAGTATGATTAAGGTACCCTCACACCCAAAATGTGGGAATGTCACCCAGCATCTCAGTGCGAGGATACCTAATGTACATTCTAAATTGGAAAAGTTATCTTTGTGTTTGTAATTTTATGCTTACAACCTACAATTGAATCTAATAAGATCGAATTTCATTATATCAAAAGTTGATTTATTTTATTTTTTTGATAAGTTCGTTTTTGATGTACAAAAATTCCTGTTCTGATATCATTCCTTTTTCTTTAAGAGCAGATAGTTTTACTATTTCATCAATAATTGATGCTTGATTAGATGTTGCGTTGCTTGGGCTAGGAACTGTTTTGGTTGGTTGAATAGATTCACTACTATTTCCATCACTAGAAACAGATTCTATTGGAAGATTGTTATCAAGATCTATTACCTCATCAAGAAAAACCTTCTCAGAACAACCAACAAGTTGGGTGTGTTGAATTAATTCTTCACCTGCGTATTCAATTGGAACGCCTTTTTTTGTATTAAAGCCACATATCTCACAGACAATTATGAATTTTCCTTTGGAAACATTTGGATGAGCTCCAAGACTTTTTCGAATATATTCAGAATATCTTGTTTTAATGCACTGATGACCATTTGGAGATTTGTGTTCATCACAAAATTTGAATCCACAGTATGTACACATTGATGGTGATTTCAAACCTTCGCCGCAAAAAAGACAAACATTTGCAAGTGATTTTTGGGATTGTGTCATTATTCTAGGCATAAATCAACTTTTTTTATTAAAAAGTAATAGCTTTCCATTTTGAATAAACAACGATTATTACAGAAATTCTACCGCATTAGTTCAGCCACATATCCGTAAAAAAGGAAAAATCCAATTCCTCCACCTAAGATCCCAATCCAAATGGCTATGTTTTTCTTATTTACCACAATTGCGAAAAAAAGTGAGGGTAATTTAATGTACGCAATTGAAGCTAAAATTTTTCTTCAAGAATTGAGGGTGTAAACTTAACTCAAAGTTGGTTGAATCGGTGTTATGCCCTTGATGAAAAAAATTGTAAATCTGTTTGCATTTATTGCTGGAGGAATTATAGCTATCACAGTTGGTTTTTTTATGCTAAGGGGAACTATGCGAATGTGGGATAGAAATAAAGAGAAAAGTAAGAATTTAGATGATAGCTCTGAAAAATCTTAAAATGGAAAATTTGAGATTTAGGTTAAATCCAGGTCATAAACTTGACAGCACTTGCTGCATCCTAAAATAGAAGTGTATAACATTTACGATATGGTTGGACCTGAAGATGGTGGTTTTGGTTTTGATCAATCAAAAAAATATTCTACAGTTGAGAATTTGGAAAAGATTTGTGTTCAGTGTCAGGCAGGTCAGCATAAGAGATGTCTTGCAAAAACCAAGCAACAACCAAGTTGCGATTGTGAATACTGTATCATTTATGGATAAATCTTCATTAGTACTAGAAGAGTTTATTCGTTGATTGTTTTATGAGTTCCATCACACATTGGTCTGTTCTTTGATTGTTGACAACCACATGCATGAACAGATGTATCTGTATCATAAGTTATCACACTAGGAGAAATTCCAGTTCCTTTATGTGAACCATCACAGTAAGGGCCATTTTTTGAATTACCACACATGCAAAAAGCTATTGTTTCACCTGTTTTGGCTTGAATTTTAAATGGGTGGTTTTGCCAACCGGTCATTATAATTTCCCTTTTTGACCTGTAGATATATCATATGATTCCTCTACATGTGAAACAAAGATTTTCCCATCAGATTTAACTCCAGTATGTACTATTTCCATTATAGCTTTGATTATAGCATCGACTTGTGAATCTTCTACAATTGTAGTTATTGTATCAGTCCTATTGTATTCTGCAACATACATTGCAGTTCCTCTAGATTTACCCACAAGGGGTCTTTCACCAGATCCTAATCCTCTGGTTTCTGCTATTGTAACTCCACCTGCTCCTGCTTTTATAATAGCAGCAACTACATGACTTCGCTTCATATTAGGAATCATTGCATCTATTCGTTTCATGGGTTTTTTTAGTTCAGGGGATTAAAAACTTTCTGTAGTATTTTTTTATTTTTGGCATGTTATAAGAATATAATCTATGATTTTCTTTTGAGAAACTTCTTTCATTTTGTTAAGAGATTTAAAGAGAATCTTTTCAACGTATGAGGGATACTGACTAGATATTCTAGGTTTGATGGATTCTCTATTTTCAATGTAATATCTAGCTAAAGGCTCATAAACATTTGAACCAATTTTTTGTAAATCAATATCATTGAACCCTTCTTGTTTAAGGAGAGATGTTACAAAATCAATGCTATAATGTTCAGAAGACCAAGTCATTGAAAGCAGACCCAATTTCATCATAGGTGTGGTGTGTTTCTCAATCATTACTGGGATGGCCAAAGCTAACAATCCATTTTTTTTTAGTATTCTATAAGATTCTGAGATAAAATTTCGTAATGGTTTAAAATGTTGGGCAGATTCTAGAGTCACTACTCGATCAACGGATTCACTTGCAAAAGGCAACATGGTAGCTGTCGAGTTTAGAAAGTTGAAATTTTTAGTGTCATTATTTTTAATGTCAATTGATTTAGTGATATTTTTTATTGAATTTTGTAATTGTTTAAAGTTAATGTTGACACAGGTTAGTTCAGCTGGATGATAATTAGAGTACCACTGAATTGCAGGAGAACTCATACCACTTCCTACATCTATAATGTGTTGATTAGAGGCTAATCGAGCCATTTTCCCAAAAATTGTACACATGTTGTTCTGAGCTTCAAGAGGGGTACTAGTGGTATTATCCCAAAAGCCAAAATTTAGCATGTCCCCTCCAGTTGTAATCTTCATTAAATCAGAAAGAGAATCATATAGATTTACTACATCTTTTTCATTTCGACGAAAAGTCCATAAAAAAACTTCAAGTGGGTTGATTTTTTTCATATTCTAAATTAGGATCTAAATTTTTTTCGTACCATGGCATCTTCTCAACATTATTTTCCTTGTAGTAAGAATCCCAGTCAGGAAATTCTTTTTTGTTATCCAGCAAAGTCATATTAATCGCTAAGAAATATCTTGAGAGATTTTTTTGTGAAGTTCTTCTGCAATTTGTTCATATTCTTTTCTTGTTTTTCCTATTTCTTCTAGTTTAATTTTCTCAATTTGATTTAGCTCATCATCTACTTGTTGGGCAACATTCTGTAGTCTGGCTTCTGCCATCATAAACAAGCGGTTATTTTCTTTCCAGAGATGTTGTGTTACGTGTTCAACATATTCTTTCAAGTCAGAGATTAGCTCAGTTGCATCACCTTTTTCAAAGTAATCTTTTGCTGATTCTTCCATTTTATTTCCTATTTTTCGAGTAATTTCGTGCTCCATTAACATCATAGCAATGGGTCCCATGTGTGTTGGCATGCCAGATCTTTCTAATGCAGGAAATAATGATTTTTCCTCCTTGCTATGATGACAAACGTCAGTAAAATTTTTAGAAAAATCTATTACAGGAAGTAAAATTGGTTCAGGAATTTTTTTACCTGATTCTAAAAGTTGAATTGTAGTTTCCATAGACTTTATGACCTTCTCAATTAAATCATGATCACGTCTAAGTGATATTGTTGACATTATTTGATTTTTTATTTGGGCGTCTATATTTCTATTTGTTTCAAAAATGATATCCTAAGGTAGTTCTATGATTTGTTTCATAGATTCCATTATTTTTTCTATTTCTATCATGCGTTCATCAAATGATTGGTCGCTAATTCCATCAGGTTTGATAATAGTAGTAATTACTGTTGAATCATTTCCGTTAGAAATTACCCTCATTGGTACATTCCACTTGGCTTCATTATCTACAAATTGATAATCTAATATGCCAAGTTGTCTGTTTTCGTAAAATTTCAATTTGGCTGGACCCCGAAGGGTAGTAAATGACCACCATCCATCATTACTTTTTATTGCATCTGGTATCATTTTTGGTGGAATATTTAAAATTGCATCAAATGTCTCAGCAGTTTTACGATTTACAGAGAACGTAATTGTACGGGAATGTATATTCATGGTTTGGTATCTAATTAATTATTAAAAAGCATATGGTAGAAATTATAAGCAATTTCCTTTGTGCATAAATTGTCTAGGAACTAGAAGGTGATTTTTTGGTTCTTAAAAAATAAAAAAGGAGTGCAGGATTATCGCGCTCTTTGGGCACGGGATAAAGCTTGCCTAAATGCAGTTCTTCTCCTGTTAGCAGATATTACTGCCATTCTTAGTGCTCTCTTTGCAATTAGGACTCTCACAACAGCTCTTTTTAGCTCGCTTTTTCGTTTGTTTGCGACAATTAGTGCTCGTCTTGCAGCTTTACTACCTGAACTCCGTCTTGCAGATCTTCTTGAAGGTCTACTTCTAGATCTTCTGGAACCTCTTCTTCGTGAAGCCATACTAGGGCATCTAGGTTGTGAATAAAAATAGTATTTGTGTAAAATGTTTAGAGCTAGAACAAATTAGTTTATTTGAAAAAAATGAGGATATTGATACAAAACTTGACGAGGAATAGAAGTCAATTGGCGTCAAAGAACTATATGATTCAGACCTGAATGACGAGCTTCTCTGCTCTAGTCCGAAAATAGCACGTGGGTATTCAAGATATTTCCCAATCTAGCCAATTAACAACTCGTTTAGGTAAAATCAATTAAATATATTTTTGTTATTTACGAGTTTTCAGTATGAAACTTTCTAGAGGGATTATCGCTGGATAATGCCCTTCTAGGTTTGTTGGCGTGCAAACCAATTGTTTGTTCTAGATTTTGATATATTATTAACCTTCAGATAGAGCAGTGTTTTGATTCAGTAACTAACTTTTCTAATGTAATGAGGCTCTTTTATCATGACTGTATCTTCTGTTTTGGTTGCTAGCTCAACTCGTCGTAGATTAAGATGGGTAACTACGGTTAATGCTTCACAACGTGTGCAGAGAAACGTTTTGCCATGAGAAATATTTTCAAAGATAACGTTTTCTTCTAATTTATCAGCTTTTTCACAAGTAGGACATAATCGTGGGTCTTTGAGAATTGTGATTATCTCACGCACATACAAAGTTCTTGCCATTTTCATATTTTCTTGGAATTAATGGATAAAACTATTGCGTGATAATCCTGTATAGATTGTATAAAATTACGGGCCCGAAGGGACTCGACCACTTGTATGGGCAATATTTTGGGCGCATTTAGGCATAAATCAAAATTGYTTTACCTCAAAAYGGTTTAGCGAAATTAAGAACACTTACCGTTGCAGATTAGTTTTAATAAGAATGATTTATGCTAACTTTGCTTGGCTTTCAAGACCATTCCTTTACTCTCTAGCCTTTGCAAAATTCGTATTGCATCATACACGTAAAGATTCAGTSTTGTTGAGATATCCAGTGTCGTGCTAATYCCATTCTTTATTAGATAATCATTAACACGTTTTTCTTCATAGTTTGAAATTTTTTCGTGATTGTTTGTACAGTGGTTTGTCTTTTCATGAGTTTGATTATTTTCAGAAGACGATTTTGTTAATACTTTTTCTTGTTTGAAGAAAAGTTCAAGATGTTTTTCACGCTTTTTTCTGAAATCATCTTCAAATGGATTTTGACCTAATCTTTTTGTCATTTTAAAAATCTCGCGGCTCTCTAAAAGTTTCCTTGAAAATAATCCTCGGATTTTTTACCAACAGCTTTTTGTTTTGTATCTTTGACAAACCTAATTGCCGTAAATTCCAAACTAAGCCAAACTCTTTTCTAAACTCCTCAGAAGTTTTATGTTCTATGAGTTGACCCTCATTGTTAATAATCAATAATGCTCCTAGCTCTGGAACGTTCCTCCATAGGTAATATACATATGCTTGAATCCAATCAATCGTTTCGGATTTTGAAAGTTTTGAAGAAAATTGTTTTAATTGAAAGATTTCAGATGATGATGAAACTAATTTGTCGCTTGGTTTGAAAAAAAGATCAAGACACTTTTCTCGCTCTTGTTTGAGGCCAATTGCAAAAGGATCTTCTCCTAGTTTTCCAGGCGTTTTAGAAACTCCTCCGCCAGTTGAGTATACACTTTTCCAATCTTGTTGTTTGGAGCATAGAGAGTGATAGGCTTTCTGTGACTGGGAGCCTCTGCAAGCTTAATGCAAACAGGGATAACTGTCTTGAACACCTTACCATTAAAACGAGCTGTAACTACCTGCTGCACCTCCTTGGCAAGACTGGTCCGACGATCATACATGGTTAATACAATTCCGTAAAAACGTAGATTTGGATTAATCACCTCCCGCAACTCATCTACTGTTTTGAGAAGATCAGACAGTCCGTGTATTGGGAAAAAGTGGGTTTGAACTGGTACCAAAATTCCATCAGCAGCTGTAAAAGCGTTAATTGTTAATGGTCCAAGTGAGGGGGGTGTATCAATAAGGATGTAATCGTAATGGTTTTTTATTGCACTTAGAGCCTTTTTTAGCTTGAACTGCATGTTAACATCACTGGCAAGCCGTAGCTGCGCTGCACTCAAACCAATTGAAGCGGGTGCAATATCAAGACCTTTGACACAACTCTTCACAATTATTTCCTCTAATGGAATTCCATCAAGCAAAACATCTGCTATTGACAGCTTATACTCATCTTGGGCTAGATAGTAGCTTGCATTTGCCTGTGGATCAAAATCAATCAGTAATACACGTCTTCCCATTCCTGCAAGTAATGATGATAGATTTACCGCTAGGTCAGTCTTACCTACTCCTCCTTTCTGGTTAGCAATAGTGATGACCGTATTCACTGGGAATTCTTTGATTGGATCAACCAATTTGTAGTAAAAATCGGGTGTCAAATAATTTTGATTTTTTGTTGAATTTATTGAAGATTATATTTAGAGTAATTGTAAATATAAGAGATTTTTCAATAAATTACGATTTTTTTGAAAGTTTTATAGATAACTTTATCACTCATCTTCACATATAGTATTGGATGTAGAGGCAAGGAATGGTAAAAAATGTACTAAAATCAAAGGTTCATTCACCACAATACCCAAGGGTCTTCAAGCCTCATCCAAAAGTAACAACACCTAAAAAACAAGATGATGATGTTTTTGCCGTTTACAATCAGAGTATTGAAAAATATTTTAACGCAGCAAAAAAAACAACTGCTACATATTTGCAGTCAGTTACAGACCTTCAACAGGAAATTATCGAGTCATGGAAAAAAAGCATGAATTCAGCAATTATTCTCCATCAAGAATTTGCACACCAGTCAAAAATGAATGCAGAAGTTCCTGATGAAACCATTAAAGTGATAAATGACATAGCTGAGCTGGCTGACAAATCTCAGTCATTACAGAATAAAATGTTGTTGGCCTCAATTGCTGCAATAAGGCAGAACATTAAGGCATTCAATCATAATGTAAAGACATTTTCTGAAATGAACAAAAAGTTAGTAGAATCCTCTGGTTCTCAGATGGTATTACCTCAAATTGGCCCAGAGACATTCAAATCAGCAATTACTGAGTTTAAGAAAATTATGGGAGAAATTAAGGTGGAACAGCCACAAACATCAAAAAAGGAGGTGAAAGTATGAGTAAAACAATATCAGAAACTAAGGATAATTTTGCAATATATCAGCAAAGCATTGACAAATATTTTACTAATGTAGAACAAACTGTATCACGCTATTTCCAAGCATTTACTGACCTTCAGGAGGAATACATTCATGCATGGAGAAATATTATCAGAGCAAACTTATCAGTACAAAAAGAGTTTGTAACAAAGTCAGGCTTTGACACAACAATGCCAGAATCATCTCAAGAAATAATACGAAATATGACTGATGAGTTTCTCAAAACACGTTCAGTACGTGATCAAATTGCAATTTCAACAATTGAAGTGGCAAAGAAAAACATCAAGACATTCAGTGATAATGCCAGTTCATTTGCAGATCTGAATAGGGACATAATGCAATCATGGATATCCTTGTGCACACCAGCAAAGTAGATAAAATGTAGATAAGGCGTCACAAGTATTATGCCAGAAATAAACGAAGACCTTTACGTTGTAGATTTGAAAATGATTTAGCGAAGTTGTAATCTGAATAAAAAAAGAAAGTAATGGCTTTCTTTTTTGCAAAACGGACAAGGATCAACCATCATAGTTCTTTGGGTTTTATGTTATTTAACTGAGTCTTGTCATGGGGACTTATTTTGTTTTTGTAGAAATGATAAACCCGCTTTTGTAAGTCTCACTGCAAATTCCTTAACCGCACGAACTGGAATATCGACAAGACCGCTTTCATTAAGACCTTCAACCAGAGTTTCGAGTTCGTTGTAATCTGCAATGTTTGTTTTTTCGGCCAGTTCACTGCTGAGCATCCACATGGTTTCGTCAATTTTGAATGGTTCACTTAATGCTTCGAGTATTGCCTTTTCTTTGTTTTGTAAGTTTTCCAATCTCTTGAATTTTGGATTTCCCTATTGTATATAATTTTGATTGAGGAATACACTTAGGTCGGTAACAATAATGTTCATGAAGCTAAGGGAGCAGTTTCTTTTTTACTGTAGTCATAAGGATCGTAACCCCGCTTTTTGTGGATAGAATCAATAACTCCTTTCGTAAATCTATCAAACTTTCCATCTTTCATAGAGTTGATTACTTCATCCACAGTTTTGTTCATATCCATTTCTTTGCATCTACGATCGGCCTCAGAGCAATAGAACTCGATATATTTTTGTATGTAATCGTATTCTGGTCCTTCTATTCCTATTTCTAATCTCCTTCGGCTGAGTCTTTCTCTCCAAGTCTCACTCATTACAAATTCCCTCCAAATTTCATAATTATTATACGCCAAAACTGAAACTTAAGCCATTCAATGAGATTTCTAAAAAAATAACGAAATAATTGTGCTAAATTTGAACAAATGTTTAATTAACGATCCTAAAGCTGTAAATTTTTGGTTTACAAATTATACTTGTGTCATCACAAATAATCTGGAGAAGCTGGAAAGAAGTGCTAATTATTTTTGGCGCTATAATCAGCATACTAGGCTTGGTAATTGCCACGACCCTCAAGAATGTCTAACAATTAAAGAAATTTGGTTGCAACCTTATTTTCACGAATTCTAGTAACTAGAGATAATTTTTTACATAAAATGTGATAGTAATCTCCCGAACCAAACTTCTAATCCATTGATTAGACGTCCACCAATCCGGTACTAGTACATCAGTGTTTTTTGGTTGATTACTATCCGATACTAGTTCCAAATAATATTATAAAAAGAACATTTTCCAAATTCTAAAAATTTGTTTATTTTTTCAATATACAATGAACATTCATTAAGCAATTAGAGATTCATCTTTATTTCTTATTTTGACTTTATCATGTTAGTGTGATAGACGCAATTATAGAAGACCAAGAATTACTGTCATGGCAGAACAAAGAATACAATATATACGAAGTTAGATGTGGTGATGTTTTAGACGAAGAAGGAGTCAGATTTGCCGCGATAATTAATAGCAGAGCTAAATTAATTGCAGGTGGATTCAAAAAAGGAATCCGGGCTTTAGAAGAAGATAAACAAAAGTTAGAAGAATTTATGAAATTTGTAATAAAAATTTCCTCTAGAAGAGAGTATGACGAAAGCTTGGGACCAATAAACTATCTTGCTTCAAGACGAAACAAAGTAATATTGATCAGCTTTCCATTTCCAGTAAGTAATAATGTACTGTTAGTTTCAGCAGAGCCATATGTTAACATTGAAAAGCTAGCAGCAAGGATCACTCAAATATTTGGGGATTCTAGTCTTTACCAATGATATTTTTCTATTAGTATTACCTAATAGAATCATACAATGACTAAAGCTTTTGTTTTAATACATTGCGAAACAGGAAGAGAATTTTATGTTTATAAAAAATTACAAAAAATTCCTGAAGCTGCCGAAATTTGGGTGACCTATGGACCTTTTGATTTATTATGTAAACTAGAGACGACCTCAGAACACTATTTGAAAGATATTGTAATTAACGATATTAGGAAAATCCCTCACATTAAAGAAACTGAAACACTTTTGGTTTACGTTTAACAATTAGAATTTTCTTTTTGAGTATAAAGAATTGAATTGTATCAAGATTTCAATTTTTCTATATGATTAATTGTTTGCTTTATTATTTTGTTATGATCAGCCGTGGTCTTGGCCCTTGAAAAAATTTATTCTTTTTTTGTATCCCAAATAGAATTATTTTTTTGGGCTTATACTGAACTATACCAAAATGTGGTTTAGCATCTCCTACTCCATGATATCCCTCAGGCCCCGCTAAACCAACTCTTATCAAATAGTTACTTCCTGATTCAATCTGAATTTCTTTTGTTTCGACCATATAGTTGGAAAGTTTTTCAGTATTAAGTTTGATTTTTGAAAGAATTTCTTGTATTCCTCCCTTATTTTGTTTTAATGCAGCTTCGATGTGTTGATGACCGCATAATATTATAGGATTTTTGATTTTTGTTTTTGCTTCCTCAAAAGCAGATGAAGCTTTGTAGTGATATCCAGCATGACTGAAAAATTCATAACCCTCGTCCGATAATCTCTGCCAACTTTTCTGATATAGCCATGCTTCATAGCCTGTGTTTTTTGGAGTGATCTTTTTGGGATCAATTGGACCACCATGAACACAAACCAAACCATTATGTTTATCCAAAAATTCTTGTTTACCGTATGTATCATCTTGGTTTTTTTTAAAAAAAACAAGATCTTCTTTAGTTAATGAACGATGTGCGTAAATACTATCAATTGTGCTACCACTAACTTGTCTTCCATACAAAAATGCCTCATCGTGGTTACCAATTACTGAGATGATTTGAAAGTGTTTAGACAATGCCACCATCTTTTCTAATACTTGTTTTGGATGAATTCCTCTTTCCAATATATCACCAAGATTAAGAATTCGAGAAATTTCACCATATTTTTTTTTGAAATCTACTGAGGTAGTGAGATCTATGATTGTGTTAAGAGCTGAAATGTCTGCATGAATATCAGAAATGACAAGATCCATCTTAAGAAAAATTATTAATTTACATAATTTCAAATTTTGCCCAATTACAAGTCTAGATCGTTAAGTGATTTAGCGAAATTGGTATCAAATCCGCTAGGGCTCAGTACCCTAGTTGGGTAAAAAAAAATTCCACGGGCCCGAAGGGACTACCACTTGTATGGGCAATAATTTAGGCGCATTTAGGCACAAATCAAAATTACTTTACCTCAAAGTGATTAAGCGAAATTGGGACGGATTGGTTATGATTTAGTTATTTGCTTGATTTTTTCAATTAGCTTATCTACGTCATAGGGTTTTGAG
>LDXL01000004.1 GCA_001443365.1 Thaumarchaeota archaeon CSP1-1 | reverse complement strand
CTTGGTGACAGATGTTGTGGAATCTTTCTATATTCAATTCTGCTTTTTATGCAATAATTTTCTATTTTACCACCTGCAGAAAAGGCAATTATTTTACAACCTAATTTTCTTGCTGATTCTAGAACAGTTAATGTTTCTACAGTATTTCCTGAAACACTTGTAGGCACAACTACTGTATTTGAATTGACAGTTTTTGGCAAAATATATCCCTTTACTAGAGTAACATATACATTCGTTTTTGATAGAATAGAAGAGAAAATATCTCCTAGCGCACCAGAACCTCCCATTCCAGCAAATACAATATGTTCAATATTTTTGAAATCTACAGGTTCAACACTTGAATTATAAGCATTTTTAGCAATTTCCGGCCATTTATCATAGATGGCATACATTTTCTTAGTGTCGTATTTGTTTAAGGTTCCAATATCAAGCAAGCATTTTCATGAATCTCCTATTATCAATATAACACTTCATTAAAAATCCACCAGGCTCATTTTAAATATAGTACGATTACTATAAAACTATCGTTGAAAGAAGAAACAACTACCCTCCATTCATCTCTAAGAACTATAGAATGGAAGGATAACAAACTTGTGATGATTGATCAAACCAAATTACCCAATGAACTTGTTTTTGTAGAATTTACAGATTACAATGACGTAGCTAACGCTATACGAACCTTGGTTGTTCGTGGAGCACCTGCAATAGGTGTATCAGGAGCATTTGGTTTAGCACTTGCGGCATTACAAAGTAAGTCAATGACCAAAGAAGAACTAATTGAAGATTTAGAAAAGGCTAGAAAAATTCTCTTTGAAACAAGACCTACTGCTGTAAATTTGAAATGGGGGTTAGAAAAGATCATGAAAGTCGCAAATGAAGGGGATAATGTAAATGAAATAAAAGAATTGGTAGTTCAAACTGCCAAAAAGATGGCAGAAGATGATGTAAAAATCAATATGGCTATGGGAAAACACGGATCAGAATTATTTAACGATAATGATACCATAATGACTCATTGTAATGCGGGGGCATTGGCAACAGTAGCTTATGGTACTGCGTTAGGTGTAATACGGGCAACTAAAGAAAGTGGAAAAAAAATCAAAGTTATAGCTACAGAAACACGACCTGTTCAGCAAGGTTCACGTCTAACTGCTTTTGAATTAAAACATGATGGAATAGATGTTACCCTAATTCCAGATACTGCTGTTGGTTATACCATGGCACAAGGTTTGGTTAACAAAGTAATAGTTGGGGCAGATAGAATTTTACGGACAGGACATGTATACAACAAAATTGGAACCTACCAAGTTGCAACAATGGCAAAGCAGCATGGGATTCCATTTTATGTAGCAGCCCCACTTTCAACATTTGATTTACAAAGCAACCCTGAAGATGTAATTATTGAACAGAGAAATGGTAGTGAGGTAACAGGAATTGGAGATAAAAAAACTGCTCCAGATGGAATTAATGTGATAAATCCAGCATTTGATATGACTCCTCCAGAATTAATCTCAGGCATAATTACTGAAAAAGGCATAGCCAAAGCTCCATTTGGAGAATCTATCAAAAAATTATTTGAAGCTAATTAATAGAAAGTTTTTATTGTTTTTTGGAGAGGTGGTAAGAAGATGAGCACAGTTACATCTCAAGCAATAAGGGATTCATTGAAACAATGTATGGACCCTGAAGTCCCTCTAAATATTGTTGATATGGGTCTAATCTATGGAATTGATGTCCTAGAAAATAACGATGTAAATATCAAAATGACTATGACGACTCAAGGCTGTCCATTACATGAAACATTAGTTCAAGATGTAACAAGATATGCCAAAAAAGTTCCAGGTGTAAATAACGTTAAAGTCGATATTGTTTGGAATCCTCCTTGGTCTATGGATAAAATGTCTGATGAAGCAAAAGCCACCCTAAAAAATATGGGAGCAGGTATGTCGACTCCAGCACCAATTGATTATGAAACTGCATTGCCTCAAGGAGTTGGAAAGTTGGTAAAACAAGAGGATGGCTCTTTGGTTTTAGCTAACGAACACGATCAGGGATTTATGGTAAATCAAGCTATTGTTGAATTTTGGAAATCATGTAATGGAAAACGAAAGATTACAGAACTAGTTGAAATTTTTGCTCAACAAACAGGCTTGCAAAGAAATCAAGTTGAAAAAGAAGTAATGCAGCTGATCAAACAATTAAGCGATGGCGGATTAATTCTAATACCAAATCAACCAGAAACTCCTAATGTAGAATTTAAGAAACGCTAGAACTAATTTAATTTAATAAATATAATTTGATGCAGCACCATCAAAATTAATTACCACACCTGACAGATACTTTATCTTATTTTCAATAATTGCTCTAACAAAATCACCTATCTCTTTTGGTTCACCAAGTCTTTTCATAGGAAGTGATTTTTGATACTCTTCGATATCATCAATTAGCTCCTTTGTTCTATCTGTGTTAATTAGCCCAGGTGCTATATTGATACAACTAATATTTTTTTCAGCAAAAGACTTGCTTAGTATTTTGAATACACTTGCAAAGGCAGAACGATATGCACTTGAAATTACCAATTTTGGATTAGGTTCTTTTATTACACTTGAAGTAATGAGAAATACATATCCTCCTTCATTGATCTTAATTTTTTGTAATATTATACAAAATCCCAAAAATAGTTGATTGTGATATTGTTGCCATTCTTCTTCGGTAACTGAAAAAAATTCTTTTGCAGGAGGACCACCAGTATTCAAAACCAAAACATCAGTTTCATTGTGATTTTGGACAAAGTCTTTTACACTATTGAGGTTTGAAGTATCTAATTCCTTTTTCGAAGTGGCTATAACATCATACCCAATTGAGCTCAAGGAACTCGAAATAGCCTTTCCCATTCCACGAGAGCCACCTATGACTATTGCCTTATTCATATGTAGAAATAGAAAAAAACTCCAATTAAATTTCTATAGGTAAGAAGCCTTCAGATTCGAACAATTATATCCTACGCATAGAAAAAGGCATCCTCATGATCAGAGGACTTGTGGCTTCAATGAGTCTGACAATGGTTATGGTATTTGGATTACTTTTTGCACTGCTTGCTGGCTTGGGTTTCTACTTTGACCTTGGAATATATACAATAGTTGGATTAGCAGTTGTTTTTGGTTTGTTCCAATGGGCAATTGGGCCTGTAATAGTACGGTGGAGTACTAACATGAGTCCGTTAAATAAAGATGAATTTCCATGGATTGAAGAAACCATTTATGAAATATGTATCAAAAATAAAGTGAAAATTCCAAAAATAACAATTGCAAATACTAGTATGCCAAATTCCTTTGTATTTGGAAGATCAAATAAATCTGCAACCCTAACCATAACTCGTGGCCTGCTAAACACTTTGTCACAAGATGAAGTAAAAGGAGTTATTGCACATGAAATAGGACACATAAAACATAATGATATGGTTGTTATGACTATAATTTCAGTTATTCCAACAATTGCATATTTTATTGCAATGTCAACTATGTTCGGTGGCAGATCAAGAAACCAAGGTGGTGCTTCAGTTCTAATTGGTATTGGGGCTTTTGCAGTGTATTTCATTACTAATCTTCTTATCCTATACTTTTCCCGTCTCAGAGAATTTTATGCAGATAATTTTTCAGGAAGACAAGTAAAACCATCTATACTTGCCAATGCTTTGGCAAAGATAACTTATGGATTGAGTTTACAAAAACGAGAAGTGAAAAGTTCTGCATTACGGTCGTTTTATGCTGTGGATCCTGTTGCTTCAAGTTATGAAGTTTCAAAATTTGCTTCATATTATAAGGATCAACATATTTCAGAAGAAGAAGTGCAAAAGGCTATGGATTGGGAAAGAAAAAACAGTTTTAGCAAGTTTGGTGAAATTTTTAGGACTCATCCATTAACTTACAAAAGAATTGAAAAATTATATCAACTAGAACTAGATCTTTCCTCTAAAACTCAAAATTAGGTAGATGCAGAACACTTTGGATTCTGTTAATGTAACTATAAAGTTTAATTAGATTTCTTTAATTTCAGTAATAATTCCCTGAACTGAATCCATTTTGACTATAGCTTTTTTCTCATTCCAACCCAAAGCAACGTACCAATCACCTGTATTATCATCGTATTTTGTTTCAAGGGTACTAATTTGCTCTTCAGCCACTTTGTAATTTTTCATAATACCTGAAATTGCCAAAGCAATAGCATCTTTTTCTTTTTCCAGTCTTCGCTTCATCAGACCTATGCCTGGACTCATAAAACTCGAATAACTGGCTAGTCTAATATAGTTAATTATAATACAAGCTAAAGGTAAAACGTTCTAGTTACCAATCTTGAAAATCTGCAAATAGAGTAAATATAATCACACGGAGAAAATCAAAATGAGTTTAATTCAAAAGCTTTCAAGTTCAATTCTATTAAGAAGACAGACTCTCTTAGAAATAATTTCTCTTCTTGCAGTGTTTGGTTCGTTTTTAGAAATAACTGGAGGTATATGGGATGCAACTTCTCATATTTTACGAGAACCAGAATTATTTTGGACAATTCAACATGTAGCAGTTTACACTGGGGTTGCAATGATAGCAGGCTCTGGAATACTGGGTGCCATATTTTTAATTACAAAAAAAGTTACTGGAAATTTGAAAAGAGGCCTTCAAATTATCATAATAGGATCTGCTCTTCAAGTTTCAGCAGGATATGCTGATTCTCTTTCTCATGACTTGTTTGGAATAGATGGTTTAGTTTCATGGTCCCATCAACCACTAGAAATTGGTTTACTTCTAAGTGCCCTTGGAGGATTTCTAATCATGACAGTTATGAAAAACCAGAAATTCAAAAAACTATTGCCAGTATCAATACTGACTTTGATTTTTTCTATAAGTTGGCTAGGATTTAATCTGAGTCTTATATTTGCAAGTCCAGTTTTATGTACTCTAGTTTACGAAATTTTTTCTTCTGGCTGCGCTGTTCTATAATTTTGTAACTTTCTAAAAGTGGAAATAATAATCAACATCAATCCTATTCCAAGAGAAATTCCTGGAATTCTCATCTCAGAACTATTCGTATCTCCAAATTCAATTTCCACAATTTTTAAATCCTCTGAAAGATTCGTAGCTTTTAAAACATATTTTCCATCATATTCAAAATCAAAATAGTTAACAGCCATTTTTGTTTCAATTCTTTTATCAGCTAAAATATTTCCATTAGGATCAAGAATCTGTATAAACAAGGCATCTCCTGCAAAATCTGGAATCAAAATTCTATAAAATCCGATACCAGCATCTTGAAGCTGTACATCAAGAATAATGGTTTGAGAGGGATTCAAATCGTAACTTTCAAAGACTTTTTCTGCTTCCAAAAACACTACCCCAATCCACACTGCTCCAATTATTGATAAAATCAAACCAATCTTAAACAGCGACAGTCTCTTCAATTCAGAAATTGTTACTTATTTTCACCTTAAATATGCATACGCTAAATTCATTTTGATAAGAGGGCTCGGAGGGCTTCGATCCCTCGACCTGGCGGTCCGAAGCCGCCCGCACTGTCCAGACTGTGCAACGAGTCCAAAAAAATAAGAATTTAACAGGCCTAAATATCTGTCTAGATACTTTGAAGGTCTCAAAAAAAGTTGCAGGTGTTGAATATGCAATACGGGATATTGTTTCTGCAGCAACAAAATTAGAAAAGCAAGGAAAAAAAATCCAATACCTAAACATTGGAGATCCTGTACTGTATGGTTTTCAGCCTCCAGATCATGTCAAAGAGGCATTGATAAAAGCAATTCAAAAAGGCGAAAACTATTACGCACCTTCGGAGGGATTGCCAGAGTTACGAGATTTAATATCACAAAAAGAACACAAAAAAGGTCTTTCTGTTTCTAGCGATGATATACTTGTAACAAATGGAGTTTCTGAAGGTCTTGATATGATAATGTCATCAATTGTGGAAGAAGGAGACGAAGTTTTACTTCCTGGACCCTATTATCCTCCATATGCATCCTATATTCGATTACATGGAGGCATACCTATAGAATTTGCAGTTGATTTAGATAATTCAACACCTGACATTGATGACATTCGTTCTAAAATTACGCCAAAAACTATTGCAATATGTCTTATTAGCCCAAATAATCCCACTGGAGTTGTATTCAATGAAAAAGCTCTCAAGGACTTGGTTGATGTTGCTAATGAGAATAATCTCTACATAATCTGTGATGAAATTTATGATCAAATTGTATTTGATGAAAAATTTGTAGGTATTGGTAAAGTAGCAGGTACTTCCCCTGTTATCCTACTAAATGGATTCTCAAAGGTACATTTGATGTCAGGTTGGAGAATTGGATATATTGCATTTAACAACTCACCAGCCCTAGAGCAATTAAGGGAAAACTTACCAAAACTTGCTAGAGTCAGAATATCAACAAATTTACCTGTCCAGCATGCTGCCTTAGAATCCCTAAGGGGACCACAAGAGTATATTTCAAAATTTGTTTCTGAGCTAAAAACTAGAAGAGATTTGGTAGTAAAACGACTAAATTCGATGCCAGGACTTTCATGTACAAACCCAAAAGGTGCCTTTTACGCATTTCCAAAAATAGAGCAAAGTAAGTTTGATTCAGACAAGGAGTTTGTTATGGAACTGTTAAACTCCAAAGGAGTATTGACTGTACATGGTTCTGGATTTGGAAAGCAATATGGTAGTGGACATTTTAGATTAGTTTTTCTCCCTAACTTGAATGTGTTAGATTCAGCACTAGATAAAATTGAAGAATTTGTAAGCCAATAACTCATAGAAAATTGTATTGTTTTTTTAGAATTTTTTCTAATTTGTTTTTCTAAATCCTAAAAATATCATCAATATTCCAAACACAAGCATTCCAGCAGATATTTTCTCATTTGTTACTTCGGCACTTACGAAAAAATCAAGTACAAATTCAGGTCCCCAGATCAGAAGATTTCTCGTTAGAACAATTAATGCCATGACGATGAACAAAACTCCCATCGCAGTAAACCAATTTTTCCCTCTACGACGATACTCGTGACTCATGATCTATATTATTAATGAGAATTAAATTATCTTAATTCCGGGGTTTTTCAATTTGTTTTTTATCATTGCGTTGAGCAACAATGGCGTTGCAACTTCAGCAAAATAAGAAAACGAACCAGGTCCCAAATAAATCGGACGCAATCCTTTAATTTCATTGATTAAACCATTTACAACATTGACAGAATTTTGATCATCACCACAAACGAAGATATCGTAATCTAAGGTCAAAGTTGGATTAACAAGCTTTTTTTCTGATATAACATGAAATGCAGATACAAGTTTTGATTTATCTTTCATATGTTTTACGACTAGTTGGTACGAAAATGGTTTGTTTTCTTTTATTGGTATGAATTCAAACCCCAATTCTGTCTTTGTCATAGGAACTATAGGAGAAATCACAACGCAACTATCTTTAATCTGTGGTAAAATTTGAGAACAGGTTGACTCTATGTTTTCATATGGTATTGACAAGACAAGAACATCACTTTCTTTAGCAATCGATACATTATCATTACCAGAAATTGAACCGTTTATCTTACCATAGGCTTCTTTTGCAGTATTAGTATATTCTTCAGCAGATTTTGACGCTCTTTCTGCATCTCTTGAACCAACAAGAATGTCATGATTAATGCACCAACGAATTGCAAATCCTTTTCCCATTCCTCCAGTTCCACCAATTATTCCTATTTTCAATGACTGAAGTCTGGCAATGTTATTATTATCTTTATTTGAAAATGGAAAGCGCATTGAGATTTATTATTTTCTTGCGTCATGGACAGGCAATCAACAACACTGAACGACTATTAGCTGGTCGTACTCCTGGTGTTAGCTTAACTCCAAAAGGAGTAGAACAAGCAGAAAGAATAGCAAAATTTCTTAAACCATTTAACATTTCAGCAATTTATTCTAGTCCAATCGAGCGAGCTGAAAAAACTGCAGCAATTGTTGCAAAACATAATTCTTTGGAATACAAAATTGATGAGCGACTAATTGAACTTGATATGGGAAAATTTACCGGAATGGAGTATGATGCGATCTTTGAAAAACATGGAAATGTATTTTTCAAATTCTATGACGGAGAACTTGAAATTGCGCATAATGGAGTTGAGACTTTTGTTCAAGTTAAAAACAGAGTTTTATCAATTGTTGATCATGTATTAAAAGAGCATAATGATGAAAATGTTTTGTTAGTAACTCACATGGATCCAATAAAGGCAATGATATCTACAATTATGAATTTGGATGCAAACTCTATGTTTGAATTGATAATTGAAAATGCATCCCTTACTATCTTTAAAGAACATCAAGGAAAACTTTCGTTATCTGCAATTAATGTAATGGATGCAGAAAGATTCGATCTTACCCTCTGATAACCTTCAAAACCCTTAAATAGAAAATTATAGTCACGACAGAACAACTGGTCATGAAGAATATAATTGGGCTATTCATGGTGTTGTCAATTTTAGTAATTTTACCAACTGTTCAAATAGTATTTGCCGCAGGCGATGAAGCTGGAGAATATATTGATAGAAGGGTAGAGATTTGGAATCTTTTTTTTAGAATGATGACCGTGGCATTTGTAGTGGGAGCAGTAGTTTCTGGAACTTTAATTTGGCTAATATGGAGATTTAGAGAATCAAATCCAAAAGCAACTCCTACCAAATATGAGGGAACTGGTGAATTAGATAGATGAGTGGACATTCTAACTGGTCAGAATGGGTTTACATTGGAGTTGTTGTGGCATTACTTGCTTGGGTTGGAGCAGAAGCATGGAACATCGAAAGATTAGTTGAGCATGTACCAGAGAATGCCGAAGTCATCAAAGTTACTGGACAACAATGGTTTTGGACTTTTGAACATGAGGATGGAACAAAAGAAACCGGAGAACTTCATGTTAAAAAAGGAGTTCCATACAAATTTGAGATTACTTCAAAAGATGTCATTCATTCATTTAATATTCCAGACTATCTTGTACTAATGGATGCAGTACCTGGTAGAATAAACACAGTTTGGTTTCTTCCTGTGGATGAAGGGGAATTTCCAATACAATGCAGGGAATACTGTGGTTTGATTCACTATAACATGAGAGGAACTTTGTATATAGAGGATGGGGCTTGATGGCAAAACTTTTGATAACTTTACATCATATTAAATTGAAAAAGGAGAGTCTAACATGGTATTAGAACTTCAAAAACCACGTCCCATTTGGCAGATAATGTTCTCAACCCATCATACCGATATCGGTTTACTTTATACCATAATGTCACTTGCGTTTCTTTTCATGGGTGGTGCATTAGCTCTTGCAATTAGAGTCGAGATGTTCTCTCCAGGCCCTCAATTTATTGCAGACTCTATGACATTTAACAGAATATTTACAGTTCATGGAACCAATATGATTTTCCTTTTCTTACTTCCATTTGCATCTGCAGTTGGCAACTACTTTATCCCAATTATGGTCAGATACAAAGACATGGCATATCCAAAACTTAATGCAATTGCATTTTGGATGCTACCACCAGCTGCTGCCCTCGTTTGGCTTGGATTTGCAGACTTTGGTTGGTATGCACAGCCACCATACTCAGCAATTAGTGCACCAAGTCCTGCTGCAGAGATGTGGATATTTGGTCTTAAAATTATTGGAGTCTCTTCAATTCTTGGTGCAATTAATTTCATAGTTACAATATTGAAGTGTAAACATCCAGATTTACCACTTAGCAAGGTTCCCTTACTTGGATGGTCATTCCTTAGTTCAAGCCTTATTGTATTAGTTGCAATTCCAACATTTGCAGCAGCTCTACTAATGTTATTGACAGATAGATTGGGTGTTACAGGATTTTTCAATCCTGCTATGGGTGGAGATCCTATTGCGTATTCGCATCTGTTCTGGTTTACATTCCACCCCGAAGTCTACGTTTTAGTTATACCTGCAATAGGAATGATGTATGAAATTATTCCAAGGTTTTCAAGAAAGCCAATTTTCAGTCATAGTTCTGGCGTGTTTGCTTTTGTCTTACTATCAATAGTTAGTTTTGCGTCTTGGGCTCATCACATGTATGCAACAGGAATGTCATTTACCGAAAAAACAGTCTTTATGGTAGGTACTCTTGCAGCAGTACCTGCATCCGCAATGCATGTTTTCAACTTTTTAGCTACAATGTGGGGTGGAAGAGCCAAGTACAGCACACCCATGATGTGGTCAGTTGGTGGTATTGCATTATTCTTCTCAGCAGGTGCGGGAGGAGTGGTCAACACTGCTATGCCATTAGACTTTATCACACATGACTCTTACTGGGTAGTAGGTCATTTCCACTTGTTTGTGTTTGGAACTATAGCATTTGGTTCCTTCGGTTTCTTGTATTACATGTTCCCCTTTATCACGGGCAGAATGTATAACGAATTATGGGGTAAGGTGCATTTTGTTCTAATATTTATTGGAGCAGTATTGGTGTTCTTTACACAACACATTTTGGGATTGTATGGTATGCCTAGAAGAGTTTTCGATTATCCAGAAATTCCTGAATGGATTGCAATGAACCAGATTCAAGCCGTTGGTGCTGTATTACTTGGTGTAGGAATGACAATATTTTTGGTTAATCTGATTTACAGTTCTGCAAAAGGAAAAGAAGCCAACATGGAAGATCCATTTGGACTTGGAGGCAAATACTACTATCCATATCAAGCTAAGAATCCACATCATGATTAGAGGGTTAAAATGAGTCATATAGAACATGTAACACCAATTTACAGAACCTCTCCAAGAAGAGCTGCAAAGATGATGGCAATTATGTTAGGTATTTGCATAGTTGGTGGCATCATCTTCTTTGGTATGTGGGATTATTGGATTTCTGGTACCTCACCTGCAGCAGGTGGTGTAAAAGCTGAAGTTGCAGCTCCTGTAGTAGCAACAGGAAAAGAAATTCCCATTTCTTTAAAATTCATAGAGTCTTCTGATTTTAAAACAATGGCTTTTAATGCATTACCGGGAGCGCCTGATAATAATCCTACAATTAATGCAGAAATTGGCGATAAAATTATTTTTAATGTTGAAAACGCTGGGAAATCATTCCATGCTTTTGGAGTCATGGCGATTCCTGAAGAAGACAAAGAAAGTCCTTTTGAACATGGTCCATATCAGCCAGTCGCAGGTTCAGAGATAGGAAGTACTAGTAAACCCTTAAAACCTGGAGAGGGTGGTCAGTCAGAATTTGTTCCTGGAAAAGAAGGAACTTACTACTACATTTGTACCGTTCCAGGGCATAGAGAACAAGGAATGCAGGGAAAAATTGTTGTAGGCGATGTTTCAGATGTAGCTGCTGAACCAGAAATAGTTGAATCAGAACCTTCACCAAGTTCTGCAATGCCAGCTCCTGGTTCAGAAGATGTTCCTGAGATGATAGTAGAGGAAGAACCTGAACAATCTATGAAAGAAGAACCAGAATCTATGACTCCATTTTCTGGAACAATCTCAGTACCATCTGGATCTTCGGTTCCTGGATGTGATGAAACAAACGAATGTTTCATTCCTGCCGAAGTTACAGTACATGTTGGTGATACTGTAATATGGAGTAATGATGATTCAGCAGCTCACACTGTTACCAGTGGTACTCCAACTGGTGGGCCTGATGGCACATTTGATAGTAGTCTGTTTATGGCCGATACAACATTCTCTTATACATTTGACAATGCAGGTGAATACAACTACTTTTGTATGGTTCACCCATGGATGACAGGAAAAATTCAAGTGAATTAGGTTCTAGAGATTATTTTGATTTTAAAATATCTGGCATTAACATCGCTAATCGTTTTGTATTCGCTAATGTTTATTGGTGGATATGTCTCTTCAGCAGGGTTAGGTCTTACCTGTCCTGATTGGCCACTATGCCCAAGTGGCTTGTTTCCTACTGAACAATATCTAATTGAATGGACACATAGAACAGTTGCAGCTACAGCTGGCGCATTAATTATTGCAACAGCCGTGGGTTGTTGGTTTACAAAAAATTCTAATAAACACATTAAACTTACTGGAACTTTGGCTGGTATTTTTGTAGTAACCCAAATCGCTTTAGGTGCTTTAGTTATAGATCTAAAATTACAGGCTCTATTAGTAGCAATTCACTTAGGAATTGGAATACTTCTATTTGCCATGGTACTTTTAACTACGTTGTTTGCATTTAGATTAGGAAAGACAACAATTCAAACTAAGCTTTAGTTCTAGATTTTAGAATTCTTGGTATGTAAATATAACAAAGAATTGCTCCAAGGCCCATGGAACCGGCAGCTATTGAAAATATGAAGGCATATCCAAATGGATTTTGAGTGCTGATATTAAAGATATAAGTTAAAACCCCACCATCTTTTGCAACATCATACAGATCAACTCTAAAAATATGAATACCTGATCTTTCTAGGACATAATCCGTCTCCCAATGACCTCCTTGATGGATTGGGGAGGTATTGCATCAATCTGAATATCGTTATAAAAAATTCTGACACCCATAGTGAATCTATCCACTTCCTCATAGTCCCTGTCAGTAACTCTAAAAAGAATCTGCATTGGCTCTCCATTACTTGGAATTTCTGGAAGAGTAGCGATCTGAACTCTAAAATCTCCTATGGTTGATTCTGCAGAATTAAACATGGAATGTGCATGAGCCTCATAAATTATAGAAATAGAAAATAAAATCAAAAAAATAAAAGCAAAAATTAATCGACTCCGTGTCATTTTCATCCTTCAGATATTTTTAGCTAATATATTGTAAAAAGAATTTTTAACTGAAAACTTACAAAAGCTTTAAATTCAGACCGACAAAACAACCAAACGTTGACTGTCATTAGCAAATCTATTGATATCAAAGTCCCAGTTAATACAGTATTTACCTATTTTGCACGACCCGAACATGTTTCTGATCAGATGAGTGACAAAGGGGTTGGCATGACTGTTATCCCTATGGACATTAAAGATGGAATGGGAGTTGGAACAACCTTCCGAGTTATTGCTGATTTTAGTGGTAAAAGACTAGAATGGGATTGTGAAACAACTGAATTTGAACGAGAAGAAAGAATTTCTGCAAAAATGATTAAAGGACCATTTAAGAAATGGGAAATTAAAAATGAATTCAAAGTTTTATCAGATAACTTAACAAAAGTTACAATGACAGTAGATTATGAAATGCCATTTGGACCATTAGGAGCAATAATCAACAAGGCAAAGTTTGCAAAATCTGCTGAAAGAGGAATGGAAACTGCATTATACAAGGTCAGAGGTTTATTGGAAGGAAATGGTTCTATCCCAGTTTACATTACACTTGATGCATATCAAAAACTTCTTGCTGAAAAGAAAAAGATGAACAACGTTCCAGTTTCTACAGTACTTAATGCAATTCTTGAAAAGTACAACGAAATCGAGACAAAAATTCAAAATTAAATTATTTTATTTCATCTCAAGATTAATAACGACTCTAACGTTTGTTTATTCTGGGGTCTATGGCTCAGCCAGGTAGAGCACCGGACTCTTAATCCGGCTGTCGAGGGTTCAAATCCCTCTAGACCCGCTTTTATGAAATTTTACGTACTAAAGTGAATCGTGGTTTCTGAGGTTCTATATCTTCATGCATATCAACGTCACTGATTATTTTCACTTTAAAATTCAACCATCTTTTATACACATTTCTTTTCCATGAAGTATCAGTATCATCTATTGGACTTTCATTTTCATCAAATAATTCACAATTTAGTATGTATTTTCTTGAAACTCTATACAATTCATTTATGGCTTTATCCATTTCTTTCTCAGGTATGTAATTTAGAACATTATGTGTAAAAACAAAATCCATAGAGGAATCCCCATATGGCATCTCAGTTATAGAACCATTTTTAAATTTGAATGAAGGAAATCTTTGTATAGCAATATCTAATGCATGCTCATTCAGGTCTAAACCATACACTTCAAAATTCTCGGAAAATCCTTGCAAATCATTTCCAATATTACACCCAACCTCCAAAACATTGTTAGCTTTTAGAGAAGTAGCTAAATCACGGATGAATTTAGCAAACTCTTCATTATAATTTGATTTGTTCTCATTTGTGTACTTGTTCCAATAATTAGTGTCATATTCCATCAAAACAATCTCACTCTTCTCGTATTTGTTACTAATGTGTACATTTGCAAGGAACTAATTTTGTATCAAAGGTGCAGTCATGTGGACCTTCTGATTTTCCATCCACTGGTATTTGCCTCATACATTCCTCATGTCTTCCTTTCTTACAAAACCAGCATATTTCTTGGGTTGAATCACCAGTAGAACAAGATTCCATTAACGTTTGTCTATGTATTTTTTCAGTAAAAAACCTAGTTCTAGATGTATTTGAGCCAGTGAAGGAATCGTTCATCCCTTCCCATCGTTACATCTGTGAATGATTTTTGTAGTGCCTTGGTAACCTTACCAGGTTTACCATTTCCTATTGTTGCCTGATCTATTGTGGTAACGGATTTTACCTCTGCTGCAGTTCCTGTCATAAAAACCTCATCAGCTACGTATAGGTCCTCCCTGTCCAAATCCGCTTCAATTACTTGTCCGCCATTTTCCTTAATGATCTGAATAACGCTATCTCTGGTTATACCTTCTAAAACTCCTGCAGTTAATGGGGGCGTAATTATTTGGTCATTTTTTAAAACAAAAATGTTTTCTGCACTCCCCTCTGCAATTTTTCCTTGATTGTTTAGCATTATAGCTTCATCATACCCTTCATTTAGTGCCTCTACACGAGCCAGAGCAGCGTTAGAATAGTTTGGTGCAGCCTTTGCTTTCATTGGTTGTGCAGCAGAATCAATTCTTATCCAACTTGAAATTTTACATCTAGCTCCAGCGAATTTTCCAGCTTTCGATTCACCCATTTTCCATGACCAGCAGGCGATAGCAACATCTACCTTGTTCTGTGTAGGTGTGAGGCCCATTTCACCATACCCATAGTAAGCTATGGGTCGAATGTAACATTCTTTCAAAGTACTATTTTTTACGGTCTTGATAATTGCATCTGTAATTTGTTTTTTGTTATATTGCATTTTCATAGAATACATTTTAGCAGAATTAAAAAATCTATCAACATGTTCTGGTAAGCGAAAAATTGCCGAACCTCTAGGAGTATTATAGCATCTTATACCCTCAAAAATTGCCGTTGAATAGTGTAATGCATGAGTTAAGACATGCACTTTGGCATTTTTGAATGGCACAAGCTTTCCATTCATCCAAATTTTACCTACTTCCTTCATATGAAAATGAATCTATTCTAGTAATTTAAAGAATTGGCAACTTTTCCTTTATGCTTAATCATCTTTTTATCTTCAAGGCTTTCTTCCAATGTTTTTTTGTTGCTCTACGGGAATGAGCTTTTAGTCACTGATATAATTAAAAATTCGATTGTAATCTAGATGGGTTTGAACGTTAAGAATAAACAAGTTCTTTTAATGATTTTTTAAAATGAAAATTTCACTAGAACTAAATATCTAATCTATTTATTAATTACATGGAAGAGTGGATAATACCAGTTCTTGCTATTGGATTGGTCATGTTTGGATTAATTGGTCAAGGTTTTGAGATGCGAAAGATTCGTGTTTCTACAAAACGTGATGAAGAACTTGGCTCTCCTCGAATATTTACGGACAAAAGAAACTTCAAATGGTATATTCTCATAGGGGCAGGTTTTGCTCTCTGGTACTCAACTGGCGGCCTTCCTTGATAGACTATATAGATCAGCTCTAAATACTAGGATTTCTAATACAAAGTAAGCGTGTTTTGGGTAACGCCGGACTGATTCTAGATGACGGTCCAAGAACAAACCCATTTTGGCACTACTGGTGAAAACCCGTAGCGCCAAACTAGTTATTGTTTAAACAAACTGAATTTTTGTTCTTTCTTTGTGCACTGCTTTGATTGCTTTTTCAATATTGTCACCAGAATCTTCAATCACTATAATTATTCTTGAAGTTTCTTCTTGTGCATCCATATTCAATATGTTTAATCCAGCCTCTCCTATTCTAGCACTTGATTTTGAAGCAATCTGCTGAACTCTCCACATTTCGTCACCAATGAGAGTAATTACTCCTCGATTGTATGTAATTGTAGCCAGTGAATCAAATCCTAGGATGAATTTCTCATTCCGTTTAACATAATCTCCATCAAGAAACAATATTCTTGTAAATTCAATTCCATCTTTTATGAAAGGAGATAAGATAACAAATTCATTATACCGTTTTTCATTATTTAGTGATGCCAATAATTTGTGTACATATTCTGTTTCTATTCTTAAAATTGCACAGTTTTTCTTCCCTGTAACTATTTTTAATGGATGACCATTTTTATTATCGGGAGTTCGTTTTATAGTAGTGATTTTTGATGGATTTTTCATATTAGTAATTATGATAGGCATATCAACTCCATGTTCAACAATTTCCTTGATAGCAATAGGATCCAAAATCTTCATACCAAACATACCTGCCAGTCTGGCTTCATTGTATGAGAGCTGTTCTATTTCACTAAGCTCTTCAGTCACAATTTTAGGATCTGCTGAAACTACTGAGTTATCTTTTTCAAAATCAATGGTGGTTTCAAATTTTTTGTGAAGAAGTATTCCTAGATCTATTGCAGTTCTATCAGACCCACCTCTCTCATATGTAGTAATTATTCCATCAGTTGTCTTTCCAATAAAACCTCCCATCGATACAACATCATTTTCTTTTAGTAATTTTTCTAGCGGATCTAATTTTTCTATTGATTTTGATAAAAGAAAGTTTGTTGATTCTATGTTATTATCAGTAATAATAGGCCAGCATTCAAAATCTACTGCTTCAGAACTAATTCCCTGGCTTTTGAAAATATAATTCATTACCTGAGACATAAGAAGTTCACCTGAATTTGCAAGTGCTCTAGAACGAATCTCATCAGCAAATACTCCTTTTTGTTTTGCATCTTCTAAGGCCATTCTTGATTTTTCTAAAAATGAATTAATTACATTTTTGCATTCTTCTTGATAATCCGAACTAACTAATTCAAGAATTTTTTCATAAGCATTTTTCAGCTCATCAAGTTTTGGTATTTCTCCTTTTTCCGCATTTCTTCCAAGCTCTAGAACTATGTCAGTCAAAGATCTAGCCATGCCATTTTGTATTGTGAGTGGTGCAGAAAAAACTGCGATTACCTTAGCATCTTTTTTTAAAGAATTGATTCTTTGTATAATAATTGGGATTGAAAGTCCATCTGCACCAATAGCACTACCACCGAATTTTGCTACTATCAGTCTAGTCAATCCATTATAATAAAAAATTATAATCCTGTATTAATCATTGGTTTGGTATTAATTGATAAAATCTAAATTTCATTTTGGAAAGATATCTTTTATTACTTCGGCCGCTTTTTTGGCTCCATCATAACTTTTGGGCTTTCGTTTTTCTCCAAGTTTTTCAGAAATCAAAGAATCCAATTTATTTACGTCCTCATGTGAGAACCCCTCCCTCATGGCGTTATCTTCTTGTTCAAAATGATTTTTTATTGGTATGAAAATACCAGGAGTTCCATATGACTTTGACTCATCAATTGTAGATTTTCCTCCAAGAGATACAATTAGATCCGAAGCAAATATTATTTCATGTAAATTGTTTACAAACCCCAAATTTCGAATATTTTCTCCGTAATCTTTTTTCAGTGATGGTCCTGAAACTATTACCAATTCTACATCATTTTTTATTTTGGTATAAGATTCAATTGTTTTTTCAATTAAAAATTTTCCTGCATCTGTACCACCAACACTAACAACAATTGTCTTTTTGTTAAAAGAAAATTTCTTTCTTAACTCCTCTCTAGAATAATTGGTTGTTCTTACAATTGGACCTACTCGTCTTACATTATCTTCATCTATTCCCTCTTCAGGCAAAATAATAACATCACATTTTTTCATAATGTCTTTCATAGATCGATTCATTTTTCTCTCGATTATAGACCCAATTCCTTTTGTAAATCTGGTTTCTAGAACATCTGTAATTAGCACTGAAGATAGATTTTGTTCCTGTGCAACTGTAAGAGACGCAAAATCCTCATCGCTTACAATTACTTGAGGTTTTTCATTTTTAATTATACTTGAGGAAATATCCTTACAGTCTTTGTAATATTTGTAATATTTCCAGAGCCACCTTAGTGAATTTTGTAACAAACCGTTTTTGATAACAAATTGTGGTGGAATGTATACGTCTTCAACGTTAAATTCTAATTGTTTTAGAAATTTTGCTGCAGCATCACCTGTAACAAATTTTATTGGAATCTCTTTAAGATGTTGAACAATTGCTGAATCTCTTGCGGCATGACCTAGACCAATTGGACTGCAAAAAAATGTTATGCCAACCATGACCTGATTTGAAAACGATCCCATTTCTAATTTTTTGTTTTACTGATTCTCAAAGTTTAAATGGATTTTAACAAGGTACTTTGCTGGGCTCATGGTCCAGTTCGGTTATGACGTCGCCCTTACACGGCGAAGGTCCGGGGTTCAAATCCCCGTGGGCCCATTCCTCTTCCTAGATTTTTACATTTGTAAAGTCTATTCATTAAGTATCTGGGAATAATATCTCAAATCATGTCTCAATCAGTACTTGCCAAAAAATCAGGGATCTTAACAGCATTCATCTTATTTTCTTTCATATTTCTTGGTGTAATCTTTTCATTAACTAGTGATATCTCTGTAAAAGCTGGAAGCGATTTTTCCTATCCCTCTTGGTTGATAATATCTTATGTTGCTGGCCTTTCAATGATAATTCTTCCTTGTACTCTACCACTAGTTTTCATAATAATTCCACTAAGTATGGGAAAAGGTTACAAAAAGGGTTTAACAATGGCATTGCTTTTTGGTGCAGGACTCACAACAACAATAACTTTGTATGGTTTAGGAGTGGCAACCTTAGGAAAAACTACTTCCCTTGATCAATTCTCTACCATTATGTTTCTCATAGCTGGAATCTCTGGATTCATTTTTGGACTATCACAACTAAAATTAATCACACTAAAGATGCCATCGTATTCAAGGACTCCAAAGTTTATCCAGAATAGAGGCGAATATTCAAAATCTTATCTAATGGGGGTTTTACTTGGCAATGCAGGTGTTGGATGTCCTAATCCAATGTTTTATTGGCTTTTGATATACATTGCAGGAAGTGGAAGTTTAGAGATTGGTTCCTCGCTTGGCCTAGTACATGGAATAGGAAGAGCAATACCATTAATTTTATTTTCCTTACTTGCTATCTTAGGAATTAATGCAACAAAGGGCTTGACCACTAACAGAATCAAAATTGAGAAAATTACAGGATGGATGCTAATTTTCATTGGCTCATTTTTAATAATTAACGGTTTTCCTGGAGGACATGATTGGTATGAGAGTACAATAGTACACATAGGTTGGAATAATCTTGTATCTATGACTGGCCTTCCAGTCGAATTTCATATAGGAGAACACATTCATCAAAAAATGTTTGATTTTGTCATACCACAGGAGATCATCCCAATAATATTTTCTGGATTAATTGTCTTTCCAATAGCATGGTATTTTGCAAATAAAAGGGAGGCAAAGGTTACTGTATGAAAGATCCTGTTTGTGGCATGGAAGTTGATGAAAAACATGATTCTTTAGACTATAACGGTAGGAAATTCTATTTTTGTTGTGCAAGCTGTAAATGGGCCTTTGAGAGAAATCCAGAACAATTTGAGAAATCATGAAGGTTGAAATTCTTACAACTCCTGCATGTTCAAATTGTAATATAGTTGAAAAGATGTTTGATGAGCTTGGGGTTTTGTATACAACTATAGATGTTACAGAAAAACCAGAATACCTTCAAAAATATCCAATCTTTACTGCTCCTGGAATTGTAATAGATGACAAGTTGGAGTTTATAGGAGTTCCAACAAAAAAGGAATTGATCAAAAAACTCTATCACAATAACTAAGTTGTCATTTGTAAAGTCTAATCATTAAATATCAAACAAGGTGTACCAAATCATTGCCTCATAAATTAGATAAAACAGATGTAGCAATAATCAAATCATTGATGAAGGATGGTAGAAAATCCTTTCGAGAAATATCAAGAGAATTATCAATAAGCACCCCAACAATAAAGTCTAGATATCAAAGGCTGGTTAACTTGGGTTTGATAAAGTCAGTATCCCCGATCATAGATATGAAAAAGATTGATAAAAAAATTCACAAACAAATATCCGAAGATTCTGTTATAAAAACTCCAGAATCGCATATTCAAACTGGTCTTGCAGTAAATGTTAACTGTGACTATTGTGATGGTGAGATAACTAGCCAGCCAAAAGTTTTGAAGTTTGGTCGGTATGAGAGATTCTTTTGTTGTACTTCATGTCGAACATTATACAAAGACAAGTATGGTGGAAGAATAAATTCTCTTTCCAAGCAAAATCTTGAAAAATAATCTGAAATAAGGAATGTTTTTTATTCTGCACAAATTATGAATCTACAAATGGCCGAACTATCTAAGGATGAAAAAATGACCCTAATACAATATGCTATAAAAAAATATGAAAATAAAGAGGTTTTAATTGAAAAATTAAAGAGAGTATTTTCAGAAAAAGATGTTCAAAGAGGGATTGATACTCTTATTGGAACTCAAAAAGTAAGGAGAATTGGACCTGAAGTTTTGGAAAACAACGAAAGCCATACTGAACTACCTGAACTACCAGAAAATCTAAAACCGCTTTTAGCTCAATTATGAAAATAATTTTTTAGAATCCTCGAAGACCTTCAGGTCTAACAGCTTCTGGATGTTGTTTCATCCATGAAATCTTTTCTAACATTGATTGTTTGTCTTGTGGGAAGGTTCCTTTGATAGTGTATGCATTGGATCCATGGTTTGCTCTAAAAATAATCTCTTCCTTTGTTTCAATTTTACTAACTAAATCCTCTAGCTCATCTAGAGCTTCTGAATCTGAAATTGGGATAAAGGGTTCACCAAACTTTGTCATGAATTCATCTTTCACCCCAGGTTCAATGATTAAGGTAAGTGCAGCAGAGTATTGAGGGGATGCAGCGCTTAGTACCTCCGCTGTTCCTCTTATGTGCTCTTTAGTGTAGGTCTTACCACCTAATCCAAGTATAACCATACATGAAATAGTGAAACCTGCATCTATTGCCTTACGACAAGCTCTAATGATTGTCTGAGATGTTGCTCCTTTTGTTACTTTTTTTAATACAATATCGGAGCCACTCTCGATTCCTATGTACATCATTTTAAGTCCAGCTTCATACATTTTTCTTAATTCTTCAGGAGTTTTTTTGAGTAAATTCATTGGCATTGCATAACATGACACTCGTTCTAAATTAGGAAATTTTTTGTAAAGATAGTTTACAATCTTTATCATATAGTCAGTTTGAAGGTTCAATGCATCACCATCTGCAAGAAAAATTCTTGGTGTATCAGGCATCTGTTTAGCCATCATATCGATTTCCATCTTAATTTCCTCCCATGGCCTTTCAGAATATTCTTTTGATCTATACATATCACAAAAAGAACACTGGTTAAATGAGCATCCTAGAGTTACTTGGAATATTAGAGATTTAGCTTCAGAAGGAGGTCTATACATTGGATAGTCGTAGTTTAACATCATAGGTTTCTGTACTACCAAATCCAATTTATCGTTTTAGTATGCATGATTTGCTTCTACTCGTAAAACTCCTTAAAGGATAATCCAATAGTCTAATAATTATGAGTGAGTCTACTAAGAATCTCATTCCTAGATTCTTTGATAAAACGGCTTTAACTTATGATAAAATTGTAAACCAAACAACTTTTGCCAAGGACAAATATTGGAAAAAAGAAATTCTTAAAAAAATTCCACAATGTAAATCAATATTAGATCTTGCATGCGGGACAGGAATATTAACTGAAAAAATTTCTGAAAAGCTTCCAGATGCAAAAATAGTTGGTGTGGATATTACCGAAAGCTATCTTGATATTGCAAAAAAGAGATTTGCTTCAAAAGAAAACGTCTCATTTGTAAAACAAGATGCAGAAAAATTAGATCTAGAGGAAAAATTTGACTGTATTACCTCATCTTATATTCCAAAGTACTGTAACCCAGAAATTCTGGTAGATGTATGCATGAAGCATTTGAAAACTGGCGGAAAAATTATTCTACATGATTTTACCTATCCGGAAAATAAAGCAGTTAGAATTTTTTGGAATCTTTATTTTGTCGTGTTGAATATTATAGGATATTTCATCCCAAACTGGAGGGATGTTTTTGTCGAGCTTCCAAAATTAATCAAGTCAACTAGATGGCTTGGGGAATTTGAGAAAGTCATGAAAAATCATGGCTTGAAAGTAGAACTACAACAGATGACATGGGGTTGCTCAGCCATTCTTACAGGAAGTAATGTAGTCTAATCTTATTTCTTCAATTATCTCAAACCAGACCGTATTATCTGTAATGATTTGATATTTTCTAGTAACTTTTTCACGTTTATCGTCATAATCAACTGAAATAATTTTCCTTTTGGATTTGATATGATTACGTGTAAGTATAGTGCCAATTCCATCTCTTTTTCGTAAAAGCTCAGACGATACATTACTAGGAAGAATTTTTGAATCAAAATTAACTATTGCAAGAATAACTGGTAATTCATTTGCAGTAATTATTATCTTTCTTACAAAATTAGTTCCAGATATTTGATTTTGTTCTATAATGTCAAGATAAACATCACATTCTAAGGCCACTTTTAATGTACTTTCAACCTGTCCTACTGGTGCATCTAAAATACTCTGAAGCAGAGGATCCAAAATTACTGCCATAATATTAATATAAAATTAATTCAATTAAAGATGTCTTATCAAAAAGAATAAAACTGTGCTTAAAATTACGCCTGAGCTGATTAATTTTAGAACAATCTCTTTTTTGTAGATAAGAGATGTCTTTGCTGATTGCTTTTTAAGATTTTTGTATATACGTGATGTCTTGATCAAAATATAACTCAAGATACCAGCTACCCCAGATAATGCAAAGGATTCTAAGGTTACTGAATTAATTTGAATGATAGTCCCGGCAAGAACTGGTAGTACTCCCCATGAAAGTACAAAGGAAGAGTTGTTATGAAATTTTCCATTAAATAATTCTAAATTATATGAAACAAGAAAAAATATTTCAACAATTCCAATTGGAATTAAAAGAGGAGAATCTAAAAATGCATAATAAAATCCAATAATTATTGCAGCAGATAAGGTAATCAAAGAAATTATCCACAATTTCTTTTTTGATAAGAATCCCCAAGGTTTTGTTTTGCTGCCAAGAGCATCAAGACAATGGGCTGATATTCCAAGTGCTAAAAAATAAAGTAAACAAATTGCTACGAGTCTCTCTAAGGAGTAGTCAACAACAAGAGAACCCCATGCTGCAAACGCTACTACCATACCAGTATAGGGTAAAAAGAGAATCCCAATTCCTAATCTAAAATTTCTAGTACCAAATTTTGGTACAAACCATTCTGAGAGACGGTCTTTTTGCACTATTTCCTAATGGAGTTCGCTCACTTAAATAATACAACTAGTAGGTATTGATTTTGAAATACATTTTAGGAGATTAATTACACAAAAATTATCTTCATATGGCAAACGATCCCCATTCAAAACGACTTTTTTGGTTTTTATTTGCAGGTTCACGAGGGGGGTTGAATAGACTTAGACTTGTATCTGCAATTAAAAAAAACCCACTTAATGCTAATCAACTTGCAAAAGAATTAGGTTTAGACTATAAAGCAATCCAGCACCACATTAGAGTGCTTGAGAAAAACAACATCATTACCAAGGTAGGAGAAAAATACGGTGTGACTTATTTCATTTCAACATTCCTAGAAGTAAATATGGAAACTTTTAATGAACTTGTTCAAAAATTGGAAAAAAGTAAATAAGTATAGTGGAGGTGTTCTCATCTAATTGGAACCAACTAGTGCTATTTTATCAGGTGTCTCAATTGCTAACATGATTGTTCTTGGAATCTTGATGTGGTGTTTTGGAAAAATGTATTCCAAAACAAAAGCACAGCTTCCATTAGGAATGATTATTTTTGCAGGAATGTTGTTTTTGCATAACATCATTGGCTCATTTGCATATTTTTCAATGGATCAGATATTTTCTCATGAGGTGTTCCCATACATGTTAGGTGTTACTATTGCAGAGCTTGCTGGTGTATTGATACTTTTGAAAATTACTTTGGAATAATCTAGTTTATTTGTCAGAATATTTTCCAAATATTAATGAAACAAAAATACAAAGAATATTTTAAACTTAACAAAAATATTCTTGCTGGTTTTGCCGCCTCAATAGCAATTTCAGCTATTGTAGCACAATCACTTGTTGCTCAGGAAGATTATCTCAACACTACCTATACTCTCATTGTAGATTATGTAGTATATTTTTCTATATTTGGTGGACTATACTATCTTGATAATAGAAAAAAATACAGACTAGAATCTGGTCAAACTGACAAAATTGCACTAAGAAGAGATCTGATAAAAATTATTACCTCACTTGGAATTGCAGAGGTTGTTTATACAATAGTTAGATGGATTACCCAGTATTACTTGCTTACAATAGATTATGAACCCTACATTGCATCAATGACATCACAAGGTATATCCACCATTGTATACATGATTGTAGTAAATCTGAGTGTTATCATGACGAGGTTATACAAAGATGGCAATTAATGTATACGTTGATGGGTCTGGTGGTTCAGATTCTGGTTATGGATTTTTTGTAAAAGAAACAGGAGAATCGTTTTATGAAAAAAAACGAGATATCACAAATAATCAAGCAGAATACTTGGCAATCATTGCAGCATTAAAAAAATTTGTAGATTCTGATGAAGAAGTTACAATATTTAGTGATTCAAAAAATACTGTTTCACAATTAAATCATGAATATGCCATAAACAGCGAACAACTAAAAGAGCTAGCAAGAGAGGCATGGCCGATAATTTCCAAATTTTCTAATCTCAAAATTAAATGGATTCCAAGAAATGAAAATCTAGCTGGCAAAATGCTTGGAAGCTAGATTGCCGATCGCACTTGTCATGGTTAACCTTATTATGTAAAATATTCTGATCCAAGTTCGTTATCCATGACAGAATCAGTTTTCCTTTCTCCAAAATCGATTGCAATTATTGGTGCATCTGATAAAAGAGGTAGTGTTGGACGTACCATTACATCAAATATCATGAACGGTTTTAAAGGTACAGTTTTTCCCATCAGTCCTACCAGACCCACAGTCTTTTACAAAAAAGCCTACAAATCTGTTCTTGATGTACCAAAACCAATTGATCTTGCAGTAATTGTTACAAAAAATACTATCGTTCCAATTGTTCTAGAAGAATGTGGTAAGAAAAAAGTAAAGGGCGTAATTATAATCACTGCTGGTTTCAAAGAAGTAGATGAAGAAGGTGCAAAATTAGAACAGCATCTCAAGGACATAGCAAAAAAATACAAAATCCAAGTAATAGGACCTAATTGTCTTGGAGTGATGAATCTTGATCCAAAAACAATGATGAATTCTACATTTCTAAAAATCACCCCAAAGTCTGGTGAAATAGCTCTAGTATCTCAAAGCGGAGCTATATGTGCTGCACTTTGTGAAGATGCAAGTGCACAAGGCATTGGATTTTCAGCTGTGGTAAGTATGGGGAATAAGGCAGTCATGAACGAAATTGATGTTCTCAATATGCTAGCTAATCATAAACAGACCAAAGTTATTGTCATGTATCTTGAAGATATGGGTAATGGACAAGAATTTCTTAAAGTTTGTAAAAACATTACACGGAAATTAAAGAAACCAGTTCTAGTTCTAAAATCTGGTCGAAGTCCAGAAGGTGCAAAAGCTGCAATGTCTCATACTGGTGCTCTTATGGGTTCTGATGAAATCTATGATGCTCTACTAAAACAATCTGGAGCTATCCGAGTTGATACAATGGAAGAATTATTTGATTATGCAGTTGCATTTTCAAAACAGCCACTTCCAACAAAAGGGGAACTTGTAATTGTATCAAATGCAGGGGGACCTGCAATCATTTCAACTGATGCATGCTCAAAAAATGGAATTAAAATGGCCAAAATAGATAACATTAGATCAAAGATTGATGCAGTAATTCCACCTTGGGGAAGCTCAAGAAATCCTGTTGACATAGTTGGTGATGCAGATTTTAATCGGTTCAGTAACGTTTTGGACCATGTTTTAGGTCATCCAAATGTTGGTTCTGTTATCTCAATGTGTACTCCATCAGGAACATTAGATTATGATAAACTTGCAGAAGTTATAGTAGCAATGTCAAAAAAATACAAAAAAACAATGCTTGCGAGTCTAATGGGTCTTGATGAAGGCATTACAAATCGTAAAATTCTTGCCGAAGGAGGAATTCCATATTATACCTACGCAGAAGGTGCCATAAGGACATTAACTGCCATGCTAAGATTTACAAAATGGATTTCATCCCCTCCTGGAAAAATTTCAAAATTCAAAGTTAACAAAGCAACAGCCAAGAAAATTATTGATAAAGTCAAAAAAGATGGAAGACCAAATCTTCTTGAAGAGGAAGGACAAGAAGTATTGCGTGCATACGGATTCCCCCTTCCAAAGAGTACTCTAGCCAAAACAGAAAATGATGCAGTAAAAATTGCAAAGAATATTGGTTATCCAGTGGTAATGAAGATTGTATCCCCACAAATAATTCATAAATCTGATGCAGGTGGTGTAAAAGTTAATCTCACAAATGACAACGAAGTAAAATCTGCCTTTGAAGAAATCGTTTCAAATGCCAAAAAATATAACAAAAAAGCTGAGATTAAGGGAGTTTTAATCGTTGAAATGATCAAAGGAGGAAAGGAGATGATTATTGGATCAAAACTTGAACCTGGAATGGGACCAGTGATTATGCTTGGAATGGGTGGAATTTATGTTGAAGTCTTAAAGGATGTAACTTTCAAATTAGCACCAGTAACTGACAAAGAAGCTGATGACATGATATCTTCAATTAAAATGAAAAAAATTCTAGAAGGTGTTAGAGGAGAAAAGCCCTCAGACAAAGCTAAATTATCTGAGTGCATACAAAAACTCTCACAACTTGTGACAGATTTTAAAGAAATCAAAGAGCTTGACATGAATCCAGTATTAGTAATGGAACAAGGCAAAGGCTGTAAGATTTTAGATGTTAGAATAGGACTCTGACTATCTATATTCCAAAAATCATTTTTACTATGATCTGAATATTTATACAACTTCGAGCAACCTTTTATATGCCGATCAGAACTGGCAAAGAATACATTGATAGTCTACGTGGAAGAAAACTCAAAATTTTCCTATTTGGTGAAGAGATAAAAGATCCTGTAGAACATCCAATAATTCGTCCTTCAATTAATGCAGTAGCTGAGACGTATGATTTAGCAGTAAGAGAAGAAGAACTTGCGTCAGCGCAATCTTCCATCAGTGGTAAAAGGGTAAATCGTTTCTTACACATTGCTGAAAGTGCTCAAGATTTAGTTTTCCAAAATAAGATGCAAAGAAAGATGGGACAAAACACTGGAACATGCTTTCAACGTTGTGTTGGCATGGATGCAATAAACTCACTTCATTCTACTACATATGAAATAGATGAAAAACATGGAACAAAATATCATAAAAGATTGCTTGATTTTATAAAAATGATGCAAAATGAGAACTTTGTCATTGGTGGTGCAATGACTGATCCTAAAGGGGATAGGAGTAAAGGTCCTGCAGAACAAGTTGATCCTGACATGTTTGTTCACGTTGTAAAAAGAGATGACAAAGGAGTTTACGTTACTGGTGCAAAAGCGCATCAAACTGGTTGTATCAATTCGCACTGGATAATAATAATGCCTACCTTAAGACTTACAGAAAATGACAAAGACTATGCTTTAGTGGGAGCATTCCCAGCAGATGCACCAGGTATAACCTACATTTATGGTCGCCAGTCGTGTGACACCCGAAGCATGGAGGGTGGCGATATAGATTCTGGAAATGCTCTATATGCAGGACAGGAGGCAATGATAATTCTTGATAATGTGTTTATTCCATGGGACAAAATCTTCATGGACGGGGAATACGAATTTGCATCAATGCTTATTGAAAGATTCACTTGTTATCACAGAAGAAGCTATGTTTGTAAAACCGGACTAGGTGATGTATTAATTGGTGCTGCATCAACAATATCTGATTACAATGGCATACCAAATGTTTCTCATATCAAAGATAAATTAGTCGAGATGACTCATCTTAACGAATCTATATTCGCAGCAGGTATAGCATCTTCATATCAAGCACATAAACTGAAATCAGGAGTGTATCTTAACGATGACATGTTAGCTCAAGTTTGCAAGCATAACGTTACCAGATTTCCATATGAAATAGGTAGACTTGCACAGGATATTGCTGGAGGACTTGTGGTAACTATGCCGTCTGAAAAAGACTTTAGACATCCTGAAGTAGGTCCTCTTTTGAAAAAATACTTGGTAGGAAGAAAAGGAGTTGATGTTGAAAACAGAATGAGAATTTTTCGATTAATTGAGAACATGACTATGGGAAGAAATGCTGTAGGATATCTTACAGAATCCATGCACGGCGCAGGTTCCCCACAGGCACAAAGAATTCAGATTGCTCGTCAAATGCAACTAGGTTACAAGAGACAATTAGCAAAGAACTTAGCTGGCGTTAAAGATGACAATGAAGAAATAAACGAACCGTCAGAATATTTTAAAAGAGTATTCAGATTAAATTCAGAAGACTAGCTCAAAAATCTATCCTATATTTGAATTTCTTAGGTAAAAAATAAAAAATGATAGATTAGGAAACTTGAACGCTTCCTGTCATCCATGGGTGAACCATGCAGAAATAATCAATTGAACCTGATGAATCAAACGTATGCTCAAAGGATTTTCCACCTATCAACAAACTACTATCAAACGTTCCACTTGGTCCATTTGCTGGACTTCCACTTGTAACAGTGTGTGCAGCAGTGTCATCATTTGACCAAACTACAGTATCGCCTTTCATGATGGATACCGATGATGGAATGAAGCACTTGTTGGTCTCTTCACAACCAGGTACTGATGTTCCAGCGGGTATTGATACCTCAACTGTCATTGGTCCAGTAGGTTCTTCCATTACTGGTTTGCTAGGTTCTTCCATTACCGGAGGTGCAGTATTAGGAACTGTTGTAGCAACAGGTGATTGAAATTGACCACCTATAGATGCAATACCTACCCCTACTGCGACAATGGCAATAGTCCAAGCAATAGCTGCTTTATCGATTGCGGCCATAAAATGCGTTAAAATTTATCTAATTATAAATGATCTTATGATTCTGTGATTGGTTTAGTTAGAAGAAAGTTTAGATTTTATTTTTTATCGTCTTTATTATTTTTTGATTGGGCTTCAGTATAATCCTTTGATTCTGAAATTTTTTCATTATAAAATTCAGGTTCTGAACTTTCAGTTTTTTTAAAATCTTTAGAGTATTCCTTATCATCTGGAATATCAAAGTCAGCTAACTCTTTAGGCGGTTGATTGTCTTTATTGTTTGAATCAAAATCAAATGAATCAGATAATTCATGTTCCTTTTTAGTTTTCCTTAATTGTTTGCCAATCATAACAGCAATAATTATAGCAATAATAATATAATTAATTGGAGGAGTGAGAACTCTAGTTACATATCCAACTTGTGGTATTACATATGCAACTTTTCCAATGTATTCTTCTTCTGTTATTGGAAAGTCAGTTCCCGGAATTGAAGCTGGGTTTGCATCTCCTTTGGTTCTGATGGTATAAGGATCTTCATTGAGTATTGCAGCAACCCTATGCACAATTACACGATCTTGACCTTCAGGTCGGTCAAAGACAATTACATCGCCAATTTTTACTGATTCAAATGGATCGTTTCCTTGTACAACTAGTACATCAAATACCTGTAACTCAGGTATCATACTTCCGCTTGAAACAACATAAAATGGATTTTCAGTACCAAAGACTACTCGAAGACCCATCCATATTATTAGAACACCAATTACAACAATAATGATATCCTTGAGAATTCCCTTTGGAACCATACCGCTTTTCATTTTATGTTCCATACTTGATTTCATCAGAAAACCTTTGTTTGTTACCTGCTATACTTGAGAGCCACAACTCTGACAGAATTTAGAGCCTGGCTTGTTATCAAAACCGCAGCTAGAACATTTTAAGACTGACTGTATTGTGCCAGTATTTCCCGCTTGTCCTTCGCCGAGCAGAATTATCTCTCCGATTTTTTTAATTTGATTCCATTTTACACTTACTTCACTTCCATCATTTTTTGTTATAATTAGTACGACATTTTGAGTTGCATCAACACCTACTTGTTTTACTATTCCCATTCTTTTGGCTTTCTCGTCATAAACTGTCATTCCTGCGATTGCATTAAAAGATGAATTAGTTTGCTGAGATTGGCGTACAATATCTTCTTGTAAATTAGAGCTTGGAAGCATCTGAGAATCAAAGTCAGGAATTGTAACAGTTGGACTAGGTGGTGGAAATGATTGTTGAATTGGTTTAGAAGGTGATATTATTGAATCATATCGTGGAGTCATTGGTCTTGCATTGCCTGTATCTATTGCCTCGTTTGGTTTTTTGAATTCTCTGTATTCTGCTAGAGTAGAGCCGCAAGTTGTGCAAATGTATTGCCCCTTCTCTACAAGAATTAGATTTTCTGCAACCTCCTCATTTGGATTTTCAAATTGGATCCTAGGAGCTCCTTCATAGTCTTTTTCACAAGTATTACAATAAAATTTTGAAATTTTCTCTGAATCAATTCGTCCAACTGGCGCCAAAAATAAATCTGGCCCTCCCAAGTTCCCTTTTCTTTGTAGTTCGTCATTGATTGAGGCCATAATATAACCGCCAGAACCCCTTAATTTCTTCGTCCTTGATTCGAAGCTCATATCTGAGATTTCCCAAAAGGTCATTTAAGTATATATTCATCAAATTTGAAAACACCCTAAATTTTTTGAGAACAATTTGAGTCTTCAATTGGCTTCAAAATAGTGTGAACATATTTAGGGATGTTTGGATGAATTATGTTTACAATGGCAGTCAAGCAAGTGTCAGACACAAAGAGTTGGGAAACTGATGTAATGAGATCTTCAATGCCCGTTTTTGTTGACTTTTGGGCAGAATGGTGTGGTCCCTGCAGAATGGTCAGTCCAGTTGTAGAAGAACTATCAGAAGAATACGACGGCAAGGTAGATTTTGTCAAAGTAAATGTAGATCACGCTAATGAACTAGCATCAAAATACAATGTGTTTAGTATTCCTACTCTAGCAATTTTCAGTAAAGGTCAGATTATTGCCCAGCAAGTTGGTGCTGCATCAAAAGAATCCTACAAAAATATGATTGAAAGAGCACTAGAAAAAGTCTAGACTTGTACTATTTTTTCGTTTTTAATCTAAAGTAATTAATATTCGAAATGTCAGATTAAAATCACATGTCGCTTGGTGAAATAGATACATTAAATCTTCTAACAGACAAATTAAATGCGTTGTTTGATCAGTCACAAGGATACTATGAATCATTTCTTGATGCAAATAATCTTTACAAAAATGGAAAACTTACTGATAAGCAATTTTTTCAAAAGCTAGGTGATTATGTTGTTGCGTACTCTGCACTTGAGTTTCTTTCAATCAAAGTTATTTTTGAAATGAAAAAAGCACTTGACAAAATTTCTGGGGGTGTAGCACTAGGTGGAACCCATTCACCTGGATTAATGCCTGGTATGGGTTCTCCAGGAATGATGGGTGGAATGGGAATGCAACCCTCCGCTGCACGTGTTGGAACTAATCAAAATCCAGTAGGTGCACCACCTTCAGTAATTTCAGCCCAACAAGGTTTTAGTCAACCTGGTACACTTCCAACTCCAGATCCTTCATTAATATCACGATCTCCAGGTAGTGGAATGCATTGTACAGGTTGTGGTGCAGAACTTAGAATACACGCAAAGTTTTGTACAAAGTGCGGAAACAAAGTTTAGAAAAATTATAAATAAAAATTATACTTGGGTTGCACCACATTCAGTACAAAATCTTGCTGCTGAAGCAATTTTACCTCCACATTCAGAACAAAATTTTGTATTAGAACTGGTTTGAGGAGCAGTATTGCCATACATCCCAGAACCCCTCACCGCACCTGTTGGTTCATATTTTTCATCATCAATAATTTGAACAGGTTCAAAATCTTTTTCTTCAACAAATGTCAGTAATCTTGGTATACTATTTTCTTTCTTAGTTGGATCAGGAACCATATCTCCTAACCAAAATGAAAATCTCATCAGGGTCAACTCTGGAGTAGAAAATGCAAGTGTATGACTTGACATATAGTCTTCTGCAGCTTGTTTTCCATTGAAAACCTTCATGAAAATCAATATTCTTGGTTTATGTATAATAGTTTCTAGGTAGTGGACCGGGAGGGAATTGAACCCTCGACATCCGCGTTGCGAACGCGGCGTTATACCACTAAACCACCGGCCCTTCCCTTACCACAAAAGAATCTGTTTTTATTCATTTACTCAACGAATAAAACCCAGAGAAGTCTTTTCAGAAAAATAGATGACATATGATACTGTAATTGTTGATTCGCACGTAATTCTTCCTCAAGGAATGGTTAACAAAAACATCGTCATCGATGAGGAAAAGATAGTTGATTTTACTAGTGATGTTCCATCTTGTGACAATAAAATAAATGGAAATGGATTGATTTCGATTCCCGGAGTCATTGATCCCCACGTACATTATGGTGTTTATTCTTCAATAGAAAAGGCAGCTGGAACAGAGTCTCATGCAGCAGCAATTGGTGGAATCACCACAATGATGAGAATGCTTAGACTGGGGGGATCATACAAAAATTCATTGATACCACAACTTATTGCAAGCTCCCAAAGTCATTATATTGATTATTCCATTCATGCTTCAATTTTTAATAATCAACAGATTGATGAAATGAAATTTTGTCTTGATAAATGGATAACCTCATTCAAACTATACATGAATCTAGGTGGAGATGTTGGCCATGTTTACATGGATATGGAACCTGGTACAAATTCTCTGCGTGAGGCCAAAGTTGAGATAACATCTGAAATAATTCAGAAAGTTGTTCAAAACGCTGCATCATTGGGATGTCCAGTTTTAGTTCATGCTGAAGATTATGAGATGTGTTCCTGTGGTATCAAAACTGCCAAGGAAAAAAATGAAGATGGTCTTGCGGCATGGTCTCAAAGTAGATCTACTCAATCTGAAGTCAAATCGATAAAAACAATTTCTAAATTTGCAAGAGAATGCGGTTGTACATTATACTTTGTTCATATTGGTTCAGCTGATGCACTAAATCAGATATTAGAAGAGAAAAAAAATGGTACCAAGATCTTTGTAGAAACATGTCCTCACTATCTGACTTTATCTTATGAAAAGCAAGAAGGATATCTTGCAAAGGTGATGCCACCAATTAGGACATCAAAGGATGTAGAAAGTGTTTGGAATGCAATTCATGATGGACAAATCAATACAATTGGAACTGATCATGTTGCAAACCAACTGAAGCTAAAACTAGGAGGAAATGATGTTTGGGATGCTCTTGCCGGTTTTCCTGGAATAGGAACACTTTTGCCTATACTATTGAGTGAGGGAGTAAATAAGAACAGGATTTCACTTGAAAAATTAACACAGATTACAAGTACGAACGCTGCTAAAATTTTTGGAATGTATCCAAATAAGGGTTCACTAGAAAAAGATTCAGATGCAGATATCACAATGATTGATTTGAAAAAAGAAAAAAAAGTCACAAGTGATCTATTTGGAGGATTTTCTGACTACATTGTGTATGCTGGATGGAATCTCAAAGGTTGGCCCGTCAAGACCATTGTACGTGGAACAGTTGTTGCAGAAAATTTTGAAGTTATAGGAAAACGTGGATATGGAAAAATGGTTGTAAGGAAGCCCACATCCTTAGTAGCATTGTAATCTGCTAGAAAATTATTTCAAATGTTCTTCTAAGAATATAATTGTCTTTTCCCATGCATCCTTTGTTTCCTCGGGAGCATAGCTCATGCCAGATGGATTAGCAAAAGCATGATTAACTTCAGGATAAATGTAAATTTCATTTTCTATTCCCAAATTATTAAGAGAAGTTTCAAATTCATTGACAGTTCCAACAGGAATTCCTTGATCAAGCTCTGCAAATATACCTAAAATTGGCCAATTAATTGATGAAAGTTGAGATTCGTCTGTAGTTAACTGTCCGTAATAAATTACGGTGGCATTCAAATCATCATTATTTAATGCAAGGTTTAATGACTGGCCTCCACCAAAGCACCACCCAATAGATCCAAGGTTATTAACTTGATAGTTTTCTAAAAGGAAATTTGAAGCATCATTCATGTTAGCAATCCCTCTTTCCAAATCATATGATAACATTAACTGTCGTGCTTCATCGGCAGTAGTTGCAGGTTCTTTCCCATACAAATCAACTGCAAGAACTATGTAACCATGAGAAGCCACGTGTTTGGCCATTTGTTTTATGTTATCATTAAGACCCCACCATTCATGAATCATAACTATCCCTGGATATGATCCTGAAGCTTCAGGTTGTGCAAGAAATCCAACATAGTCATCTGAATAGTTTACGTTTTCAGTAGTGATACTAAATGAACCATCGTCAAAAATCTCTGAATTATTGTTTTCATCTTTGATATAATCAGGTAAAACATGAATTCCCCATCCTCGTTCAATAAGAGAGGCTACACTACTAGGTTTTACACACGCGGGTATTCCACTTGATTTTTTTAGGATAATTTGTAGGCCTTCAGCACATATCACATTTTCTGGTGCTGTTCCACTTGCTATCTGTTTTAACGGTGGAGGAAAGTAGGCTATTGAATTGGCAGTGTTTTCACTAATATAATCAATAAATCCTAATCCAATTAATAAAAGCAGAAAAATGATTTTCAATAATTTTTAAGAATTATTATCTAAATATAACTGTGTAAAATCTTTTAAAATTCTATTCAACAACATAACAGATAATTTGACTAAGTTATTATCTCAAACTTTCCGTTTGTTTTGGCCTTGTAAATCACGTCAGGCTTTCTAGTGAATATGCCTACTTCCATAACTCCTGGAATAAGTTTAACCTTTTGTGCAAGCGATTTTGGATTTTTTATAACTCCAAAATCACAATCTAAAATTACATTACCGTTTTCTGTTATGAAAGGATACCCTCGTTCTATTGTACGTATTTTTGGTTTTCCACCAAGAGTGTGAATAGATTTTACAACCGTATTTCTTGCAAGTGGATGAACTTCAACAGGTACTGTTCTGTTAAAATATTTTACAAACTTTGATTTATCTGCCATAATAACGACTTTTTTTGCTGCGTTAATGAGAATATTTTCTCTAAGAAGAGCCCCACCTCCACCCTTGATTAGATTTTTCTGTTCATCAATCTGGTCAGCTCCATCAAAAACTACATCAATCTTCTCCACTTGATCTGCTTCAATTAAGTGAATTCCACCCTCTTCTGCAATTATTTTTATTTGTAGTGAAGTAGGAACCCCTCGAACTTTGATATTTTTTTTACGTAATAATATTGCAAGTGATTTGACAAATGCAGTTGCTGCCCTACCACTACCTAAACCAATAACATATCCATCTTTAACAAATTTTAATGCATCTGTTGACAATGCCGAAATGGCATCATCAAATGACAATTACTCTACCTCTGCTTGCTCAAGTTTGGAGAGAGTTTTCATTATCTCCCCTTTAATTCTATCAAGATCATCCTCATCATCGTCTTCGATATTTTCTTCATCTGGTAACTTTATTGTGGGCTTTGGTTTGTGTTCTGGTACAACAGGAAGAGTTTCCTGTCCTGGAATCTCTTTCATTATTTCAGATTTTTCTAAATCAATAGAACTTAAACTTGTTTGAAGAATCTCACTTTTTTCACCTGCTTTTGGTTGAGGTTTTTCAATCTGTTCTTGTATTATTTCCATTTGTATCTCACGTGGTTTTTGTTCTATTAACGGAAATTCTAATACATTTGATGGTAATTCTGTTAGAGTTGTAATTTCAAATGCTCTTGGTTTTGGTTGTACTAGTACTTGAGAAATCTCCTTTACTATTTCTTTTTGTATTTGTGGCGTAACCTCAATCTTTTTGATTTCTTCTTTTGGTTTCTTTATCTGTTCTTCAATCTTTGGTTTTGTTTCTTCTATCTGCATGTTTGCTACGTTAATTTTTGATGTGAGCTCGTATAACCTCTTGTCAAGCTGTGATAGCTTTTGGTCCATTAGTGTAATCAACCCATCTCCTAGAGGACCCAAATCAGGATGTTTGCTTGCAGCTTCTAATTTCTCAATTTTAGCTAAAACTATGCCTAACTGGTGTTGGTATCTTATTAGTAGCCTGTCGCGCTGAATTTTTGATAAATCTACATCTTGTTGGTAAAGTCTTGAGATAGTCTTAGTTAGAATATCTCTTTCTATATTCAATGAATTTAACTGGCTCTTAATGTGAGAATTGGCCCCTATTGATATAACTTTGGACTTTGAAAATAGTAAATTCATGTATCTATGTGTACCATTTGATCCAAGAGTATTTTCTTAGTTTCGAGTCGGGAAATCCACAACTAGCACATTGGTGGTGACGCCTATGAAATGAGTTCTTTCCACATCTTCTACATCTGATGTGAACCTTCTTTCGAGTAAAATTACCCATTGAAGTAGTGCCTCTTACCATATCAAATCACTCCTAGGAAGGTGGTGGTGAAATCATTACCACATTGTCTCCTCGTACAACTATGGTTCCAAGACTCTTTGAATCGCCTTCAGAAGGGATCTCTTCTGACTGGTCGAGTAGCAGGTTCATGTGTTGGTCAAAACCGAGTAGATTGCCTCGAATCGTCTTTCCGCCTTTTAGCTTTATCAATACGATTTTGTTGATACTCTCATCCAGTACTTTTACTGCCATGTCAACTGACATTTAATTCACTTATTAGATCTGGTATTGGGGGATTATATTAAAATTTCAATGGTGTAACTTTCGACTTTTATCTGTAAGGCATGTTTGACTCTTTTTTGTTAAATTACGTACAATTTGTGCTAGAAACTTCTTGCCGTCTTTTGCAGTTGATTTCATTGGGTTCCCCCATATGCCATTCCTAGTCGCAGATGGAAATGATTTTGAAGCCAGTTTTGCTATTCTTGATTTTTCTTTTTTTGACAAATTCTTTGTAATCAACCCCACCTGAGCACGCTTCATTTTGACTTTTTTAGATATGGCAAGCATTAGTGATGTTTCAACAAATCCTGCATGGTCAAATTCATGTTTCATAAAATGCCAATATGAAAAGACAAAAACTCTAACCTTTTTCTTTGAAAGTCTATTGATTTTCTTACTTAGATTTTCTACGGCCTTTTGATTTCCATGATGTCCATTTAGTATGAATATTGAGTTTATATCATTGCTTGAAAGGGAAAGACAGATATCAATTAACAATTGCTCTAGGGTTTGTCGTTTCAGACTCAGATTGAAAAAAGGTGCATGCTCGAATGAAACACCATATGATATAGTAGGTAACAACAAAAAGTTGCATTTTTCTGATACACGCCTTGCTACCTCATAGACAATATCGGAATCTGTTGATACTGGTAAGTGAGGACCATGTTGCTCAATAGAACCTACCGGAATTATTACGGCTTTTTGTTTTTTTATAATTTTTCTTAGGTCTGGATCAAGTTGATCTTTTACAACAACCATTCAATTCACTTTGTGTGAACCTTTCTCCAACGTACTTCTAATTTGTTTGTAAGATGCATTTTAACGGCTCTAAGAAGAGTATCAGCTTCCAGTTTTTGTCCCTTCTTTCTTATAGATTCAAGGCTGTCTTCTGGGTTTACATTAAAGGAATCTTGGAAAATAATTGGTCCCTGATCCAAATTCTCTGTAACATAATGTGCCGTAACCCCTACAATCTTGGTTCCACGTTCATATGCTTGAGCATATGCCAGTGCGCCAGGAAATGCAGGCAGCAGTGAGGGATGAATGTTAATGATTCTGTTTGGATAACGCCACACAAAGTTTGGCGTTAGAATTTTCATATAACGCGCCAAAACAATTAGGTCGACATCATATTTTTTACAGACATCAATAAGTTTTGATTCAGCCTTTGGCTGCTCTTTCTCATCTACTAACACAAATGGAATCTTCGCTTTTTTTGCCATTAATGATAAAGTCTTCTCCGTTCCAACGATGACAGAAATTTTTCCTGTAATTGCACTTTTAGAATCAAGTAATGTTTTAAGACAATGAGATTCCTTTGTTACAAAGACTGCAATATTTTTTTCTAAGTCAATTTCATGATGCGTACTTACATCCATTTTATGCTTTTTTGCAACTTTTTGCAGCTCTATTTCAAATTTTTTAATATCAATTTTTTTGATAAATGATACTTCAAGATACATTCCAAATAATCCTTTGATGACGTTTTGGTTTACCTTCTCAACATTTCCTTTCTTTTGAAACACAAAGTTGGTAAATGCAGCAACTATTCCCTCTCTGTCTTTTCCAACAACTGTAATCCCAACTATTGTCTTTTTCATGAACGTTGTTGAAATGTGGTACTTATAATTTTTAGAATTGATGCGGGAGGTGGGATTCGAACCCACGAACCCCTAAGAGACAGGGTCCTAAGCCCTGCGCCGTTGACCAGGCTTGGCAACTCCCGCACCCCCATTGCCTTTAAACACAAATTTATCTATTATTGAGAGATGATAGTATGGCAAAATTATTTGGAACCAATGGAATTCGTGGAATCTTTGGACAAGATTTCACATTAGAATTCATTCATGATATTACATTGTGTCTAGCAGAATATTTCAAAGAAGGTCCAATACTTGTTGGATACGATGGTAGGGATACTAGTCCTTTAATTGCTAAAATTATTTGTTCTACATTAAACTATGCAGGACTTGATTGCAAGAATGCTGGTCTTGTTCCAACCCCATGTCTTGAATTTGCAACAAAAAAAATTGGGTATACCGGTGGAATCATGATTACTGCATCACATAATCCTCCACTATACAATGGAATCAAGCCTGTGGCAGATGATGGGGTGGAGATATCAAGAGAAGATGAGATAATAATCGAAGAGATTTACTTTGGTAAGAAATGGAATAGCAATTCATCCAAATTTGGATCTACACAAAAGGATGACTCTGCAATTAAGGTATATCTTAATGGTATAAAGTCTCAAGTAGATTCATCTAAGATCGCAAAAAAAAAGTTCAAGGTAGTGTTAGATCTAGGAAACGGAGCACAGGCAGTTACTGCACCAAAACTTTGTGAGGAGTTGGGATGTCAAGTTATTTTAATTAATGAAAGAATAGATGGCACATTTCCAGGTCGTGGTTCAGAGCCTACGCCTGAAAATCTTTCAGAACTTTCTGATACTGTAAAAAAAACTGGATCTGATTTTGGGATCGCATTTGATGGTGATGGTGATCGAAGTCTTTTTTGTGACAATAATGGGATAATCTTAACTGGTGACAAGTCAGCTCTTTTGTTTTCAAAGTACATTTTAGAAAAAAATCCCAAATCTACTGTTGTCACTTGTCTTAACTCTGGTTCTAGTATAGAAAAAATTGCTGATAATTCAAACGCAACTGTAGTTCGAACAAAGGTTGGAAGTGTTGAAGTATCAAGGAAAATGGTTCCAATAAACGCAATCATTGGATTTGAAGAAAATGGGGGATTTATGTATGGAAAACACAACCAAGTCAGAGATGGTGGAATGACTTTGGCATTAGCACTTGACTTACTTGCAAAAACTGGCAACACCATGTCAAAGATGGTTGATCTTTTGCCACCCTCTTTTACTACAAAAACTAAGATTTCATGTTCCAAGGAAGATGCACAAAAGATAATTACTAAACTAAAAGAGGAAAACCCAGATTCTGATACCACAGATGGAATTAAAACCACTTTTAATACACAAAACTGGATTATGGTAAGACCTAGTGGAACAGAACCAATCATTAGAGTTTATGCAGAGGCTAGCTCCCAGGAAAAGCTTGATAATCTAATTGCAGAGCATGTACAAAAGATAAAATCAATGTTGGGCAGATAACACTTTTAAAACGAATCAGGTGGTTGATGAGAATGGCTAAAGGTTACTACGTAAAATTTGAGACACCGCCGGACCTCGTAAATCCTATTTTAGAGGCACTTAGAGTGGCTTCTCAAAGTGGTAAAGTAAGAAAAGGAACTAACGAGGCTACAAAGGCTATTGAGCGTGGTATTAGCAAACTTATAGTAATTGCTGAAGACGTTGAGCCACCAGAAGTAGTTGCACATCTTCCAATAATTTGTGACGAACAAGGAGCTGCTTATGCATTTGTTCCAAGCAAACAAGAACTAGGAAAAGCACTTGGTATAGATGTTACATCAGCTGCTGCAGCCATTTTAGATTCAGGTGACGCCCAACACATCGTTGATCAAGTGATTGAATCAATTGCAAAAGTAAAGGGTGGCAAGTCAGATAAATGAGCGTTCCACAAGAAGTCTTAATCCCAGCAGAAATTATTCAAATTGTTGGTAGGACAGGAATTGCTGGTGAAGTTATTCAAGTTAGAGTAAAAGTTTTGGAAGGAAAAGATCAAGGACGAGTTCTTACAAGAAACGTAAAGGGTTCAGTAAGAATGTCAGATATTTTAATTCTCAGAGAAACAGAACGAGAAGCAAAGAAAATTAGGTGATTTGAAAATTGAGTCTTTTAGTAAAGCCTTGCAGTTTTTGTGATAGACCTGTCGCCAAAGGTTCAGGTACAATGCTTGCAAAAAATGATGGAACAGTATTGTGGTTTTGTTCAGCAAAATGTAGAAAAAACATGCTTGAGCTAAAGCGTGATCCTAGAAAATTAAAGTGGACTAAAAAATACGTCAAAGGCGGAATAAAAGTCAAGAAGTAAATTGACTGAACAATCACTTTTCATAATAAAGCCCGATGCTGTTAGTAGGGGATTAATCGGCGAAGTTGTTTCTCGCTTTGAGAAAAAAGGATTTAAAATTATTAAATTAAAAATGTACACTTTTACAAAGGAGAAGGCGGAAAAATTTTACTCTGATCATAGCTCAAAACCATTCTTTAACGAACTTGTTTCATTTATCACATCAGGAAGAGTAGTTGTAGCAGTCATTGAGGGAAATAATGTTATTGCTACAACAAGAATCATGATTGGTTCTACAAAGTCTTTTGAGGCAGCACCAGGTTCAATCCGTGGTGATTTCGGACTTGGACTAACTGACAACATTGTCCATGCATCTGATTCCACAGAAAGCTTTGAAAAGGAAGTGAAGGTAGTATTCGAGTGAGCTGGGTTGCGTATAAGACAACCAATTGTGGTCGTATTAGGTCATGTAGATTCTGGTAAGACATCTATTTTAGATAAGATTCGTGGAACTGGAGTTCAAGGAAGAGAAGCAGGAGGAATAACTCAGCATATTGGTGCAAGTTTTCTCCCCACTGAAACAATCAAAAAATTGACTGGACCTTTGTACGAAAAGCTCAGCAAAGGAGAACATACTATACCAGGCCTGCTTGTAATTGATACTCCAGGACACGAGATTTTTACTAATCTTAGAGCACGCGGTGGTTCTGCTGCAGACATTGCCATTCTAGTAGTGGATGCTAATCGTGGATTTCAACCTCAAACTACTGAGAGTCTAAAAATTTTAGAAAGCCGTAAAGTGCCTTTTGTTGTTGCTCTAAACAAAACAGATATGGTCTCTGGATGGAAAAAAAGCGATACTCCATTCATATCAATGGCTATCAAAGAACAGGATCCGTTTGTACAGACATCTATTGATGAGAAAATCTACAATGTAGTTGCTGCACTTTCTGTTCTTGGTTATCAATCTGAAGCATTTTACCGCGTACAGGACTTTAAAAAAGAAATTTCAATTGTACCAGTAAGCGCCAGAACCGGAGTAGGAATTCCAGAACTTTTGGCAGTTCTAGTTGGATTAGCACAACAATTTCTACAGAAAAGACTAGCGCAGGAAGAAAAATCAACTCGAGGCATTGTTCTTGAGGTCAACGACGAGGTTGGATTGGGACCAACTGCAAATATCATACTAATTGATGGGCATTTGAAAAAAGAAGACAACGTAATAATTGCAAAAAGGGATTCTGTTGTTATTACAAAACCAAAAGCCATGTTATTACCAAAACCGTTAGACGAAATGCGAGATCCTCGTGACAAATTCAAACCAATTAATGAAGTATATGCTGCTGCAGGAGTAAAAATTGCCTCGCCTGACTTAGATGGTGTGTTGCCAGGTAGTACCGTTTATGCCACTGATGATGACGAAGAAGCTAAGAATCTAAAAAAATTAATAGAATCTGAGATGAAATCCGTTTTTATAAAGACTGAAACAAAGGGAATTATTCTAAAATGTGATACAATTGGTTCGCTTGAAGCCCTAACTGAAATGCTGAGACGGCAAAACATTCCAATTTCTCTTGCTGATATTGGACCTGTTACTCGCCGTGATATAATGGAGGCAAGGGCTGTAAAGGAAAACAATAGACATCTAGGAGTTATTCTTGCATTTAATGTTAAGATAACCCCTGAAGCGCAAACCGAATCTGATAACTATCATGTTAAGATTTTTGATGATAAAATTATCTACAGTTTGATTGACACATATACTCAATGGGTCGATGATGACAGCGCAGATCTTGAAAACTCAATGTTTTCTGAACTTACACCGATTAGTAGGTTTACATTTCTTAAAGGATATATTTTTAGAAATAGTAATCCTGCAGTCTTTGGAATTAGAGTAGATGTAGGAACGTTACGTCAAAAAATTTCTTTTATGAACAAGACAGGCAAGAAAATTGGTGTTATTCACCAACTTCAACATGAGAATAAAACTGTAGAAACGGCAAAGACTGGACAAGAAGTTGCGTGTTCTGTACAAAATATTACAATTGGACGACAAATACAAGAAGAAGATGTTTTCTATACTCTTCCGCCACCTGATGACGCAAAACAATATCTCAACAAATTCAAAAATAAACTAAGCTCTGAAGAACTTCATACACTAAATGAAATAGTTGAGATTATCCGTGTAACAAATCCTATCTATGGTTACTAGGAATTTCCTTTTAATTTAACATTAAATTATTAATTTTCTAACAACATTTCTTTGCGATACTGTACTTAAGACAATCATTCAAAACCTTTGAGAAACTAACGGATTTGTTTGATTTTTTCAACAAATCTGCCTGTATAATTCTCAATTTTTTTGCAACATCACTGTCAATCATTATCGTGATTCTTTGTGAAGTCAAGAATAATAATTCGTAATCATCTTTTAATAATAATCTTATGATATTTTCATTTTTTATGTTGGCACTAGTTTATTAAAATATAATAAAAAAAATGGGGCTAATTTAAGTAAACAAAAATTGTGCTCTTAAATTATAAAATATTTCTTACCTAATCTGCTTTTTTGACGTTAGTAGCATTAGGTCCTTTTTGTCCTTGACCTACCTCAAACTCGACTTTGTCTCCTTCGTTAAGAGTTCCATCAGCAACGTCTGATTTGTGAACAAACAAATCGTCGCCAGATTCTCTTTCGATAAAACCAAAGCCCTTAGTTCGGTTGAACCACTTTACGGTACCTGTTTCCATTTAATTATAATCGATAATTATCTGTATATTAAGATATCAAGAATATTTTTGTGCAATCAGGTTAATTCCTGGCTCCCCAACTGCACCAACTACCTTGTCTATTGGATTTCCATCTTTAAACATGATAAAAATTGGAATGGATTGAATTCCTAGTCTTGTTGCAATCTCTTGGTTTTGGTCGATGTTTAACCTTGCAAATCTAATTTTTTTGAATTTTCTTGCCATTCTAGTAAAAACCGGATGCATAGTCCTACATGGTGCACACCACTCTGCCCAAAAATCCACTAGGGTTGGAGTTTTACTTGATACCATTTGCTCAAAGTTTGCTGAATCAAGCTCAACTACACCAATTTCTTTCTGATCATTAAACTCTTGTTGTTTTTTAATCATCTCGAATAACTTTTTTTGTTTTATTCGTTCCAGCTCTTCATCATACATGTGCAAAAATGTTATTCAAGGATTATTTAATAGGTTATTATCTAAGAATAATCACCTGAACCATGCATCCATTATTCCAGCTAAGTACTAGGAAATACAAAGACGAAATTGAGCTCATAAAAAAAGCAATGATGGAGCTTGAAGGTATTTGCAACATAAAAAATGGGTGCATGATTAGTGAGCCATTTACTAGGGCTGGATGGACTTTTTTTAATATTCAACTAAGCTCAGATCTGTCTTCTCGAATTGAAAAGTCAGGAATGATGGAAGGTGCAGGTGGATATAGAATTGCCGAACAGCTGAAGAATTTTTTAGGGCACTTTTTAGAAGCAAGGGGAATTCAAGCTAGAATTGAGAAAATTGATTATTAATTCAGAGAGATTTATCGATTCTGATCGCTGATCATCTAATTATTTCAGTTTTCTAATTTCAAAACCTGTTGTAAAAATTCACAAACAACATGTTATGTAGAATAATCGCAGTATTTTTCAAAGGAATGGTAGAATGGATATTAAGATAAAGGCATTTCAAATTATTTATGATGTAATTGGTATTGTATTAAGATGGAATAAGAATCAACTTTCAGATAAAGAAGCTATGAAAGAAATTGTTGAAATCTTGGCTTCACAAGCAGACAATGAAGAATATAATAATCTAAAAAAGAAGAAAAAATTTAATTCTTTTCAAAAAAAATTAGTTGCTCCCTTGGCTATTAGTACAGTATTTAGTGTAATTTTATTTGTAGCTGTAATCCCATTAGGCATTTTTACAGATATTGAACCTCAATTACCTACTGAGGACAGTAAGATTGGATTTGAACAACTCGAAGAAAATCCGTATGACGTCACTGAAAAAATTCAAAATAATACAACTATAGAGGAATTTAGCAATATAACGAACTTTGTAAAGGTTGAATCAAAAGACTAGCACGACGTAATACTCTCTAGAACAAGCATTTCTATTTTCCTGTCCACAAATCCTGCACTTTTTTATTTAAATGAGATTTATCCGAATGCATAAGACGATATTTCTGTGTGGTATGGACATACATCGCATTATGTAGATTCTGAGAAATTCTACGCATCCTTTAAGTGTAAAAATGTGATCAATTGTTTATGAAACAACAAGAATTCAAGGCAGAGATAAAAAATGTACAAAAGATAGTATCTTTTATCAATCTTCCAGAAAATGCTCTCAAATGGGCTTTAATTCTAAGATAAAAATTAAAAATTATTAAGCAAAATTGAATTAATAATTAATTTGCTATTTTCTTGATCTCTTCTACTATCTCAGCTATTTCATATGGCTTGGAGAAAACTGCCGAAACTTGATTGGCTTGAAAGTGCTTATCTAAATAAGCAGAGATTGCAATAATTTTTGCATTTGGGTCTTTCTGCTTTATTTTTTCGATAGCGTAATGGCCATCATAGTTTGGCATATTCAAGTCCAATAATATGACGTCAGGTTTGTGAAGAAAAAATAACTCCGAAGCCTCTTCTCCATCATAAGCCTTTCCTATCACGTTTATTCCGTTTTGTTCTAATAGAAAAGATAAAGTATCAACCACATCATGTTCATCATCTGCTACTATTACACTAGTCAACTAGACGCATCAAAGGCATCCACTAATGAACTTTACCTATTAAATTAACTTACTAACAAAACGTTATCAACTCTAATGCATTGCACTGCAATACAAGCATATACCATGTAAATGTAAAATAGTAAAATCATATAGATAATCTATGGAAAAATCAGCTAACGCCTTCATCAAGGATATAGTGAATAGTCCAATTGGAATTAAAAGCGGTGCCAATCTTACAGATACAATAAACAAACTTTTGACTCATAAAATTAGCAGACTGATAATTACTGATTCCCAAAAACCAATTGGTATCGTCTCAGAAAAGGACATTCTTACATATTTGTACAAAGAAAAACTGCATAAAAGCATTAATGAAGTATCAGTTAATGAAATCATGCATGATATTTTTTTCATTAATGGTACTTCAACAATAACAGAAGCTTCTCAGTTTATGATTGATAACCGATGTAGCTCAGTTGCAATAGATTCTCCAGATAATTTTGTTGGAATTGTTACTAAGACTGATCTTACAAAATTCTACTGGAAAAATCATCTTGGAAAAAATAAAGTATCCAATCACATGTCAGTTAACTATTTTTCTGCTTTTAATAACGATGCTCTCTATGATGTGATCAAAACTATGCTAGGATTTGGAATTTCTAGAATGATAATTACAGATAGGAAGAGAAAACCTCTTGGAATCATTTCAACTGGTAATATCTTTAGAACAGTTCTGGATATGGAGTGTATTGAAAGCACCAAGAAATCTTTGGAGTTAGGGAATTACCAAGAATTTTGGTCAAGATATGGAGAATTTTGTGCACAGCCAGCTGAAAAAGTAATGAGTAGAGGAATCATAACAGTCAGAGCAAATGAGGATTTGGCAAATGCATGTCAGATAATAATTGAAAAAGAAATTAATGCATTAGGAGTGGAAGATTCTGATGGACAACTTGCAGGAATTCTTGGAAAAAGAGACGTGCTTTTAGCATTAGCCAGCATGCATTAGAACATGTTAATTTTAAAATGGAAAAATAAGTTTTCGAAATTATTTCCTGTCAAGTGAGCTGAGATAAACCAAACCACCCTTCACGCCACAGGTTTCACATCTGGCATTTTTTCTTACTTCATCTTCTGAGACCATTTTAATTATCTCAAAAACGTTAATTCGGTGACAATTCTTACAAATTACTTTAACATTATATTGTCTCATGGTAGTCAGTTTACAGTGTCTAAGATAATGCTAATAGGTCATTGGTGTTTGATTTGAACATACGATAATAGCTTGAATAAAAATTTAGAATTTCCTTCTAACTAAAGCCAGCTCCAAACTGATCTCCTTCTTTGATAGGATCTGCATCTTGTGCATTTCTTAATTTTAAATACAAAAAGGCTTCATTGACAAATTCTTTTGCAGATTCGCCTTCCATTTTGAAGTTAGTTTTTACATATTGATAGTATCTTTTCAATTTTTGTGGATCTTGCTCATCTAGCGAGGTTTGGTCTTTAATTATTAGAGATGCCACGTTTTCTATTCTAGAATTGTATTCATTTTCTGCTTGCTCGTCATTACTTTTACTCATTAATTCTAATACTCTGGTATAGTATACAAACTTTAGAAATTGATTCTATCAAACTAAAACAATCCTCACTTCAGGTTTGTTTCTAACATACAAACTCTATTCTAAATCAAATGTTTGCCTCATTAAACTGTATGATTAATCCAAGATTTATCACATTAAAGAACTCAAAATGAACCTTATTCAAAAATGGCATAAGAACAATACCCACCGAGCTCTCAGTGGCGTAGAATCTTCTATAATTTTAATTGCAATTGTTTTTGCTGCAGGAGACAGACCAGAGCAGTTAGATAAAATTAGAATTGAGTTAATACTTCGAGATGGTTCAACATTGACATTTGAACGAATGATTCCTCTAATTACTAACGAGCTTGTTGACCTAGGTTAAATGAGATTTACTCTTAATACTTCATAACAAATTTCTGTCAAACCTAAAAATGATTTGTTATAATTGTAAGGGAAGAATGGCAAATGCCGTTTGAACGGGAGTTTATCGTTCTGAATTTTAGCACGTTGCCCCTTACAGAATTCTACAAAAGTCAGTCCAATATATTTAATGCGGAAAAAATACATAGGATTTAGTAAAATTAAACTATTTCTTTTTCTTTTTATCTACAACATTTGAATGAACTTCCAGATGATCATATAGCTTTTCTTTAGAATCAAAAATTTGTTCACAATAATAACATTGATGACTCAATCTTGACCCTCTTTCATTATTTCTTATACGTAGAACTAGAAATTAAGATTTTTATGAAAAAGTTGCATATCTGTATTTATTAAGATAATATTTTCTGTGAATTATACGGGTAGACAAAAACTTTTTTGGAGTAGTTATTCACGAGGACCTTTTTGAGGTATCTGACTTGCAGGGATGTTAGCTTCCAGCATACTATGCGTCGTCATTCTACATAAGTAATTACTATTGCAAAGCAGTTTAGGTGTGTAAAGTCTAGGAGTATAGTTTATTTTTCAATTATTGCTAAATCAAATTCTCTATCCATCATTTCTTTGATTTTAAAGCGTTGTTTTCTTACAACGTCGATTAATTTAGCCTCTTCTTCAGCATCTGGCTCTCTATCAAAAGTTTGCATAAAATAAGTATGACATGCTCCTTGTAAAAATCCTACAAACCATCCATGAGAGAAATTTTTCTGATCCGACCAACCCCAAGTAGAGCTTTGTTGACTTTGGGCGTTTTTCTTAGAAGCTTTTCCCATAAAGCCTTCTAGAAAATTATCCAATCCAGAAAAAAAATCTTCGTTAATTTGCATTGTTTTTGTAATATTCAAAATAGGATAAAACTGGATGTGTGTTTAAGATGCGCAATTTGAATACCTACCGTAATTGAAATTACAAGTCAGCTTTTGAGACTGGTGTGTGTTTTTTGATCAAGCGTGAGTCTATGTGTGAAAATTATTATGTTTTATTGGGTGGGAATGTCATTTTAACACTACCAAACGGGCGTGCAGATGGTGTTCTCACCCTCTAGAAACGTTATAGGCATAATAGTAATTGTGAAATACATAATCTAGATTAGATCGTTCTAGATTTATTTAAAATCAGTTTTGATAATCATATTTCCTCCTTATATCAAATCTAAAAAAGTAAAGATGTCCTTGGTTCAAGTAAGAGGTTTTGTAGGAACTAGTGATGCTATCGAAACTGATATCAACAAATGGATCGATTCTGAATCACCAGATAAGATTTTAGACATTAAACTAGTAGAAATTACCAAAACCATTCTCAAAGAACCAGAGTTTTTTGCTTTGGTATTGTACCAAAATCCATAAACCTTTGATTTTTTTGATTGTAAAGTGATTTTAGCGAAATTAGAATGGATTTATCAAAGACTTTACTATTTAATACAATTTGAAAAAATCCATTCTAGCTGCAATTGTTGCTTTAGCTTTTCTGAGTGGTTCTGCTCTAATTGGGTTTTTGTTGAAATCAGACTCTGAAGTAAGGCCTGAAATATGTCAGGGAACTGCTGCATGCTTTATGGGTAAAGTTACTGCAATTACAGACGGTGATACAATCAAAGTTGAAGGTAATGCAATTAGGTTGGCACTAAGCTCAGCTCCTGAGCTACATGAGAGTGGCGGAATCAATGCACGAGAGTTTACTATACAGTTTTGTCCTGTTGGAAGTATTGCTATTGTGGATGAGGATGATGGGCAAAGGCAAGGCAGTTTTGGGAGAATTATAGCTGCAGTATATTGTAATGATATGTTGCTAAATGCTGCAATTTTGGATGCAAAAAAGGCAACTATTAGTGAGGAGTTTTGTGGGGGCAGTGAGTTTGGGAATGAAGCTTGGGCAAAAAGAAATGGATGTTGAAATTATTACAAATCCAATAGAAACCGCATTACTACTTTTTTTCCTTCTGAAATTTCCATCAAATGAAATGTTGGTGCTTTAATTTCTACCTTAAAATGATGTTTTTGAAGATCTATTGGTTCACCATATGCAGTAGCTACAATCTCGTACTCTAATTTTTTTTTAATATCAAGCTTAAATCTATGAATTGCAAATCCCTCAGTAATTATCTGAAAAATTACTTCTTCAAGCCAATTAAACAAAAGATATCTTAGATCTTTTCCTGCAACTGAAATTATTCGTTCTTCCTTCTCTTCTATAGCATCTCTATCTAGAGTAGTTTCCACTACAGAATTTCCAGCTAGAGTAAATGCCTCTTTTAGGTCAGAAGCAGTTATCTCAATGAAAGCATCTGTGGCATGTTCTAATAATTTGAAGCTCAATTTAGATTCTGAAGTAAGTTTCTCGTATTAATAGATAGAATGAACTTGTAAACATCGTAAAGCCTAAATCACAAGATCGTAATCACACAGTGAAATGGATCTTCCACGGGGAATGAAAGATTTTGATGGCGAAGAGATGTTCAAAATCAAATATGTCAGAGAAAACTTCGTCCAAACTGCTAATCTATTCGGATTTCGTTTCATGGACCCTTCTCCAATTGAGCTACTCTCAACTTTAGAGACAAAAAGTGGACCCGGCATCAAAGATGATATCTACTATTTCAAAGACAAGCACGACAGAGAAGTCGGATTAAGATTTGACTTTACAATGGGGCTAACCAGATACGTAGTTTCGCAAAAATCACTAAAGCTGCCTGCAAAGCTAGCAAGCTTTGGCGGAGTATATCGATATGACGAGCCCCAAAAAGGCAGATACAGATTTTTCCATCAATGGAACATCGAAATTTTTGGAAAACCAAGCTTGGCAGCTGACGCAGAATTAATCGAGTTTACCTCAAGGCTTTTTGAAAAACTACAGCTCAAAAACATAATTATCGATATCTCTCACAGAAAGCTAGTCGAATCCTACGTAACTAGCCTATTTCAAACAGACGATCCAAAGATTATCTCTGAAATATTTAGAGCAATGGATAAGGTTCAAAAGAAAAGACCAGACGAAATCCTAGCTGAATATCACAAAAAGGGTATTGATAAAGAAAAACTTGAAAAAATTCTAGCATTTTCAGCCATCAAAGGAACGCCAGAAGAAATCCAAAACAGCTTTGATGCCTCATCACTAGACGGCTGGGATGAGCTAAAGCAGCTATATCTCTCACTTACTGACAGAGACGTCAAAAATATCCGCATCAACTTTGGTATCGTTCGAGGACTAGACTATTACTCTGGAATGGTCTTTGAAGCATTTGATACCAGCTCTGATCTTGGCGCACTAGTTGGAGGAGGAAGGTACGATACACTACCAAAGGCATTTGGACGAGATGATCTAGGTGCAACTGGAGTAGCTGGCGGAGTAGAAAGAATAATTCTATCACTAGAATCACAAGGCATCGCACCAAGAAAAGAAATTGTGATGACTTCTGTCTTGTATGCAAATGACGAGATGCATGCAGAAGCTTTAGCAATTGCATCAAAGCTAAGACAAATTGGAGTACCAACTACAATTGACTATTATCCTGGCAAGGCTCTAAAAAAACAGATGGAGTCATCATCAGAATCAAAATTTGCAATTATTGTAGGACCAAAAGAGTTTGCAGAAAACAAAGTTGTTCTCAGAAACATGCAAGACCGTTCTGAAAAACAAATCTCAATTGATGAGCTAATAGAAAACGCAGGCTCTATCCTGAAAAAGCCCTAGTTAGCATCATTATTTCTGGACCAGTGGTGTGGCCACCAACTACCATACTGTGATTGTTAGCTAAAATACCTGAATGCACATAAGGAATGCCGCCATTAATTGTTGCAGGTTCTATATTTACACCTAAAACATCTGCGATGCTCTTAATTTCATCATCATCAGCTTCTGGATGAATCACGCCACCATGCATTGTTGCTACAACCATTACACCAATCTGATGATATCCAGCTACTTTTTTCTGAATTACCTCAACTCCCAAAGTATCCTCTATTTGTTTTATCTTCTCTTTTGGAATCATTGGAGAAACCACTGCACCTTTATCATTTGCACAAATCAAGTTCCCAAGTGCATTGTGTTTTGAATCTAATACATCAATATTAAGTCCAGTTGATTTTTTTATATGCTCATACTCACTAGGTATGGCATTATGTGGAATCAAAACTCCATTATTGTTTACAACCATCATTGCACCAATTAATCTTGTATTTGCCATTGAAGTAAAGACTGGTTCTACATTTAGATAATCAGCCAATTTTTTTGCCTTTGATTTTGCATACCCATTTGGAATAAAGACATATTTGTCATTAACTGCAGTATACAGACCAATGTTTGGGCCACTATACACATCATATTTTATAATATCCAATGAAATCCAATTAATGCCAAACCGATATGAACGTAGGGGAAAAACTACAAAAACAGTGTTATAACTGAAAAAATTCATAAATCAAAAATTTTAGTTTCCACTAATTTTGTCTAGATTTAAATAATATACAAAAGATGAAGACTCCATATGCCAATTAAAGAAGACTTTTGTCATAACAAAAAACCAATTGGTAAAATCATGCATTCAGACGGTGAACACTTCCATTGGGTTTGGCCATCACAAGGTCTTGCAGAGGCATCAAAGAACCCAGATGTTCTTGCTGCATACAAGAAAAATGGCGAAAAAATGGAAAAGATCGGCGTTAGCGGAACAATGGTCGCAGTAGATTGGGATTCTTGCGTAGCAGATGGAGCCTGTATAGAGGCCTGTCCAGTACAAGTTTTCCAGTGGTACAGAACAGAAAAAGATATTTCAGCAGTAAAGGCAATTCATGAAACCTTTGATGGAACTGGAAGTTCTGTAAAAGAAGAGCGACATGACTATTCGGACAATGCAGACCCAATCAGAGAACACGACTGCATTTGGTGCATGGCCTGTGTTTCAGTATGCCCTCCACAAGCTGTTCTAGTAGATCAAGGAAACCAAGAATGGCATGAAAAGGCACTTGGAACTTACCAAAAACTAGGTTCTGGTCAAGCAAATCCACACGCTCACGACTAGACCATTTTTCTTTATTTTTCTATAGTTATCGTTAGATATTTGCTTATCAAATTTCACACAATAAAACAAATTTTAATCAGCTAAAGCCAACGAATCCCGCAGAGGTCGCCTAGCCTGGTAGGGCGCGGGCCTTGAGAGCCTGTGTGGTTCGCCATTCGGGGGTTCAAATCCCTCTCTCTGCGCTTTTATTTTCCAAACTTTGTCAATTCTGCTAAAAGTGCAGATAATTGAATTTCAGGATTTGCACCACTAAGAATTCTAAAATCATATTTTGCTATAGTCTGAACTATATCACTCAGATTTTTGTTCTTTGTTTTGTACACTGCAGCATTGATGTATTTTAGAAAATCAGACTCGGACATTCCATAAACTTTGATAAGCTCAATCATCTTATTTCGCGCATCAGAAATTTTTCCATCTAGTGCTAGTTTTAGTACAATGTCGACATCTTTGACTTTGGTTAGTCCAGCTGACGTTTTTACATTGGCCTCTGTAATATCTCCCAAACTAGCTGTTGCTTGAAGCAAGTTGATAGCGTGTCTTAGATCTCCTTCGGAATATTCGTAAATTGCAGCTAAACCATTTTCATCAGACTTTAGTTTTTCTTTTTTTGAAATTTCTTTTAGATGAAAAACTACATCTTTTTCAGGAATAGTTGAGAACTTGAAAACAGCACATCTGCTCTGAATGGGATCGATAATTTTTGAAATGTTATTTGCTATCAGAATAAATCTACAAATTTTTGCAGTATCTTCAATTATTCTCCTCAGAGCAGTCTGTGCATCAGCAGTCATCTCGTCAGCTTCATCTAGAATAATAATTTTAAAAGGAATTTTACTATCTAGTCCTGCATATCTAGAAAACGTCTTTACTCTATCCCTAACCATGTTTATTCCTCGTTCATCAGAGGCATTAAGCTCCAAAGTACTGTCCTTCCAATGCTCACCTAGAATCTCATGGGACAGACACAGGGCCAGAGTGGTTTTTCCAACTCCAGCAGAACCAGAAAACAAAAGATGAGGCATCTCAGACTGGTTTTTTAAAAGCGATTGAATGCTGCCTACGATTTCTTTCTGATCTACCAGTTCGGCTATCTTGTGTGGACGGTATTTTTCTACCCACATTAAATCAGAAACCGACATTCCGATCTACCCAATGCTCAACCTACACTAAATAGTTGACTTTTTACAGGATCAATTGATCTCACCTTTTTGTGAACAGAATTGATCGATCCGATTCATCACGATCCTACAGGGGATCACTGATCTTACAATGCTAAACAGTACTGATCTCTCAAAGGTCCATAATACAGGATTTGAATTGGAAGATGTTAAGGTCACCTTTCTACACGATATCAAGATAAACGTTGCAGGTGTAGATGTAGAAGGAAAACAAGGAGAAATTCTCAATATTCCAAGATGGGTAGCAAATGTTCTCGAATATGAAAAGCATGTTAACATAGAGGATACTGATATGGTAGTTGAGCTAAAGCAGGCAACAGTTAAGGAAAATGTTCAAGGCGAATTTGAACTTGCAACACTTGAACCACACTTTTACGTAAGATTGCTTTCATACATGAAAAAACTACCAAAAGATGATTATGACAAAGTCGAAAGTATGCTAAATTCCCTAGTTCGTAAAAGACAAGGAAAAATTATCCACCTAGCTGACTCTTCGAAATTAACTGCAGACTTGAGTCAAAAGCTGACCTTGGAGGAACGATCGTTCTATGAAAAAATTTACAACACATCAATTGACTTTAAAAAACAAATCTTAGGTGATAAAAAATGACTGCATTAGAAACCAAATTTAGTAAATCAGCTTTATCAGATGAGGTAAAAGAATTCCTAAAACAGCATAAGGATAAGCAAGGCTCATTCAATTACGTCGAGCAAATCGACCAGATGATGCCAAAAAGCGCTCGATATATTGTAGTAGACTATAACGACCTAGTTTCACATCCTCAAATAGAATCAAAATTTAATGAAAATCCAGACGAAATTCTAGCAGCCTTTACAAGAGCAATCAAAGAAATCTTACAAGAAAGATTCCCACAGTATGCTACAAAAATTAAGGAGGAAATCAGAGCCAGAATAGTAAACTATCCAGTTCAGCGAAGTCTTCGTCAAATTAATGCTGAAATCATCAATAAGATGACTAGTGTTTCTGGAATGGTTGTCCGATCATCAGAAGTAAAACCATTGGCAAAAGAAATCACTTACAAATGTAGCAATGATCATGAATTTCATATTACTTTAGAAAAAGGAATGACTGTACCTCCTCTATACAGATGTGGTATAGATCCCAAATGTACAAGTAAAGACTTTACAATTCAACCTGACAAAAGCAGATTTATCGATTTTCAAATTGCTAGATTACAAGAGTTACCTGAAGATTTACCTCCAGGACAATTACCTCACTATGTAGATGTCACAATAAAACAAGATCTAGTTGATAATGCAAGACCAGGAGACAGAATAATTCTAACAGGTATAGTCAGAATTGAGCAGGAATACTTTGTTGGCGCTAGATCCACAAGTGGGCTTTACAGATTACGAATTGATGGAAATAATATAGAATTTCTTGGAGGACGAGGACCTAAAACTTCAAGGAAAACCGAAAGAGAAGAAGTCTCACCTGAAGAAGAAAAGATAATCAAGTCACTATCTGGAAATCCCGATATTTACAATAGACTAGTTGATTCATTTGCTCCTCACATCCAAGGTCATGCTCTGATAAAAGAAGCAATTTTGTTGTTAATAGCTGGCTCGACACAAAGATTACTCCAAGATGGTACCAAGATTAGAGGCGACATTAACATCTTTTTGGTAGGAGATCCAGGTACTGCAAAAAGTGAGATGCTAAAGTTTTGTGCACGAATAGCACCAAGAGGATTATACACATCTGGTAGAGGTTCAACAGCAGCTGGTCTTACTGCAGCAGTTGTTCGCGATAAATCTGGAATTATGATGCTAGAAGCAGGAGCTGTAGTTCTTGGTGACCAAGGCCTAGTGTGCATTGACGAATTTGACAAAATGAAGCCAGAAGATAGAAGTGCACTTCACGAAGTTATGGAGCAACAGTCAGCTAGCATTGCAAAGGGAGGAATCGTTGCTACACTTAATGCAAGAACATCTATTCTTGCTGCAGCAAACCCAATGTATGGAAAGTATGATCCTTTCAAAAATATTACAGAAAATGTAAATCTTCCAATTCCTCTTTTAACAAGATTTGATTTAATTTTTGTTGTAAGAGATATTCCTTCAAAGGAAAAAGACTCTAGAATTGCAAAACATATCATTAATTTGTATACCCCTGGTGGAAACGATACACGTTCTCTAATTGATTCAGATATTCTTACAAAATACTTGTCATACTCTAAGAGAATTAATCCAGTACTTACCAAAGAAGCTGAGGATAAGATCCTAGCCTACTATATGAAAATGCGAAATGTAGAGTCTGAAGAAATGATTACTGTAACCCCAAGACAATTGGAAGGTCTAATCAGACTTGCAACTGCAAGAGCACGTCTTTTGATGAAAGATCAAGTAGAAGCAGAAGACGCAGAACGGGCAATATTCTTAATTGAGAGTATGCTTCGAGATGCTGGCGTTGATGTAAATACAGGCAAAGTGGATCTTGGAGTACTTCAAGGAAGAGCTCACAGTGAAGTCTCAAAGATGCAGCTTTTCATGGATGTTCTAAAGTCCCTAGAGGGTGACAACAAGATGGCAGTAGAAGAGAGATTATTCATTAAAGAACTCGTAAAATCAGGTAAATTCACAGAAGAAGAGGCTAGAAACTACCTTAGAAGAATGCTTCGTGAGGCATCTATTTATGAATCAAAACCCGGTCATTATAACCGAGTATGAAGATATCTGAATTAAAACTCTCTAAATCAGCAATTGATTTTCTAAAAAACGAGGGCTATTCAGAACTTTATCCACCACAGCAAGATAGCATTACTGCAGGATTATTAGACGGAGAAAATATTCTAGTTTCTGCCCCAACAGCTAGCGGCAAAACACTAATTGCAATTCTTGCTATGATAAACTATCTTTCAAAAAATAATGGAAAAGTAATTTATCTTAGTCCCCTTCGAGCTTTGGCCGCTGAAAAATTTTCAGAGTTTAAAAAGTTTGAATCATTAGATTTTGGGAAAAAGATCAAAGTACAAATTTCTACAGGAGATTTTGAATCTCTAGATAAGGGATTAGAAAATAGTGATGTTCTCATTTTAACAAACGAAAAAATGGACTCAATTATTCGTCATGGTCCTGAATGGATTGAAGATATTGGACTAGTAATTGCAGATGAAATTCACCTCATTGGTGATGAAGACAGAGGTCAAACTCTGGAAGTTGTTTTAACCAAATTAAAACTACTTGAAAGCAAACCACAGATTTTAGCACTTAGCGCTACAATAACAAATGTAGACGAACTATCGGAATGGCTAGACTGTAAAACTGTAGAAAGTCAATGGAGACCTGTTCCACTCTATGAAGGAGTTTATGATGGAGATTCTGTGATAATGAATGATGGCAGAGAATTTGAGGTTGAAACAAGCATTAGAGGCAAACCTGTTGATTTAGGAGTCGAATCAGTAAAGGATGGAGGCCAATCATTACTTTTTGCTGAAACTAGAACTAGATCATCTTCCCTTGCCATAAAGGCAGCAGATGCTATCTTAAACTCTCTTCAGCAATCAGAAATAGAGGAACTTGAAAAAATATCAAAAAAAATCCTTGAACATAACGAACACACTGAACTAGTAAAAACACTTGCAACATTAGTAAAAAAAGGAGTAGCTTTTCATCATGCAGGTCTTAATCCAAATTGTAGACAAACAGTAGAAACCGAATTCAGAAATGGCAAAATTAAACTTCTTGCTGCAACACCTACACTAGCAGCTGGTGTTAATCTTCCAGCAAGAAGAGTTGTTATTTCCAGCGTAAGTAGGTATAACTCGCGTGTCGGAGCTAACCGACCAATAAGCGTATTAGAATACAAACAACTTTGTGGAAGAGCTGGCAGACCTCAATACGATGATTATGGTGAAGCAATAATTGTTGGAAATTACAATAGTTCAGAATTAATTGATTATTATGTTAATGGTGAACCTGAACCAATTGAATCAAAGATAACCGATGACAAGTCACTTAGAATTCATGTTCTGAGTCTAATTGTTACTAGCCCCGGAATAAAAAAAGATGAGATCTTAGATTTCTTTTTAAAAACATTGGGAGGACTACAATCAAGCAAGTCCACAATAAAGTTTGGAATTGACATTGCAACAAAATTTCTTTTGACTGAAAAATTTATCATAAAAAAAGGAGAAAGATTTGTCGCAACAGATTTTGGTAAAAAAGTTTCCAAGCTATACATTGATCCTATAACTGCAACTTATTTCAAAGATGCACTTGATGTTGTCACAAAAGGAAGAAAACATACCTTCGGATTCTTACATTTGATTACTAATTGTGAGGAATTTTTCCCAAAGTTTTCGTTGCGAATCAAAGACCATGAAAGTCTTGGTGTTATGCTTGAGAATTATTCCTCCGAACTAATTAAACCAATTTCAGAATATGACTGTTCACGAAGTTTAATGGCTTTACAATCATGGATTACAGAATCATCAGAAATTTCACTTTCCGATAATCTAAAAATTGAATCTGGGGATATGCACAGAATGATACAAACTGCAGAATGGCTGACATACTGCCTCCGTGAATTGGCAAAACAAGCAGATTGTGCAGATCTTCTTGAAGAACTGGATATTCTAAGAAAAAGAATAATCTACGGAATACGAGAGGAACTAATAGATCTTGTAAAAATCAAAGGAATAGGCAGAATTCGTGCCCGAAAATTATATAATAACGAGATTAAAACCCTTGAAGATCTTTCAAAAATTCCAGTTAAAAAATTAGCAGAAATTGATAAAATTGGTTCGACACTTGCAGATAACATCAAGTCTCAATTACGAAAAGGTAGATAATTGCAACACCAAATCATAGCAGCCATAATTGTCTCATCTATTGCATTTTTCTTAGTATTTGTAATTACTCCCTTTTTGATCAAAGCACTAGAAAAACGAAATAGTGTTGTTAAAGATTATCATCGAAAAGGAGGCGCAATGGTTGCTAGACCTGGTGGACCATCCCTTATAGTAGGAATATTGATTTCTGGAATTGTACTGTATGCTTTTTTTCCTAAGACGGAAATAATTGCAATTCTAACCACTACTGCATTAGCATTTTTCGTAGGACTTGTTGATGACAAAAAAGTCATGGGAGGATGGTTCAAACCATTAGCACTCGCTGCAACGGCGATCCCAATACTCTTACTCGGCGTATATGATTCTGATCTTTCCTTTCCTTTATTTGGAGATGTTAAGATTCCTCTTCTTTACCTTGGAGTTGTTGTCATCATGATATCAATTACTGGCAACACTATCAATTCAATTGATGTTTTAAATGGTGTTGCAAGTGGTTTTATGGTAATTGCGGGTTCTGCGCTTACAATTTCATTAATCATTTTACAGAATTATGAAGTCGCCATAGCAAGTCTCATGCTAGTTTTTGCATCATTGGCTTTTTACAAATACCATAAATTCCCAAGTAAAATTTTTCCAGGAGATTCTGGTGCTCTTACTCTTGGTGCAATGTACGGTGCCATAGCAATAGTAGGTCAAGTAGAAGTTGTTGCAGCAATTGCACTTGGTCCTGCAATTATCAACTCTTTCTTATTTCTCTCAAGCATGAAACGAATCGTTGAACACAGAGAAATTAAAGCAAAACCGGTTTCATTAACTGAAGATTTTAAGCTTAAAGCAACCTCAGATAAAGATGCAAGTGTTACCTTGGTAAGATTGATCCTTGCTGGCGGTAGGCCACTAACCGAAAAAGAGATAGGCTATGTTATTTTTAGGCTCACAATTTTTTCAGGCATTTTGGCAATAATTACGGCATTTATGATGGAGATTTCACTTTGAGTGGTTCATCGATTTTTGTATTTATTTTTGCAATGTGGATTTTAATTATCATTGGTGGAGGAATATCTGTACTCATTCTAGCACCTATTGAAATATCTGGATATAGTGAATTTGATTTAATAATTTCTTCTGCAATAAAGGCCGTAGTATCAATTGGATTGGTAGTGGCATGGATTTTTATTTTATCAAAGGTTAAGAATTGGATCTTCCGTTCTCAGCTTAAGGTTTAGCTAGCAATCCACTGTTTTTGTTTTTTGTCATATTCGTCTCTAGAGTATTTTTCTTTAGCTGGAGCACCTACTACAACTGTGTTAGCCCGAACATTTTTTGTAACTACAGCTCCCATCGCAACCACACTGTTTTTGCCTACAGTGACCCCAGCTTTTATGACAGCACGTGATCCAATAATTGCTCCATCCTCAATAGTAACTCCAATCATTTTTCCGCTGGGGGGATAAGGGTCATTTGTCAGAGCAGCTGCAGGACCAATGAAGACATTTTTACCTATTCGGGATAGTGGTGGGATGTAAACTGCTCCTTCTATCATAGAGTTATCACCAATCTTTACATTGTAATCAATATGAACAAGCGAACCAATTTTTACATTATCTCCAATTTCAGTATCATCGCCAACATATGTAAAATGCCATATCTTTACATTTTTTCCAATCTTTGCTTTATTGGATATAAAATTAGTAACCAAAATGTCTCATAAATGCCATGGAGAAGCTTGTTTAATTATTTTTTCAGGTAATTTTTCTTGATTGTTGTTCAGAAAATCTATATCTTGTTTTTTATCTCTTAATTCATCAGGAAGCATTATTGGAATTTCTTCAATTATTGGATAAAACCTAGAACAATCAGTACAATATAACGCACCCTCAACTACTACATCATCTTTCATCTTAGATTCAAAAATTTCAAGTGGAAAATGTTTGTCAATAGGACAAGCAAGAATATTCATCATTTTTTTATTCATTGTAACTCGAGATAAATTGGTGTACCCTTTTGGCTAGATAAAAGTGATGCTTCAGCAATCTTTGTAACATTTACTGCTTGTTCTGGTTTTACTCTTAACTCATTTTTCCCTTCTATGGCACCAAGAAAATTCTGTATTTCTAATAGTAAAGGCTCTTGTTTTTCATTCCTAGGAATTTCAGTATCCTTATCAGTTTCAATTCTTATCCCCTGTGAAATAAAATCTGCCGATATTATTCCCTCTGTACAAACTGCATTAAAGTTTCTTACTCTTGTTGGTGTGATCCAGTTTGAGGAAATTATAGCTACTTTGTTATCCTTAAAGCCTAACATTATGGTTGCAAAATCTTCGTATTTGTGCTTGATGCTTCCAGCTCTTGCAAAAACCACCTGAGGTGTATCATCAAAAAGCCACATTGCAGTGTCTATATCATGAACTGATGTATCATAAATTATTCCAACATCTTTAATGTGAAGTGGCATTCTATTTTCGCGGTGAAATTCAAGCATCACAAGTTCACCATATTTTTTTGATTTCACATAATCTTTTACCAAGCCTACTGCTGGATTAAACCTCTCAATATATCCACAGGTCATTAACACATTGTTTTTCTTTGCAAGCTCAAGTAGATCTTCACCTTCTTCAGAATGATAAGTTAAAGGTTTTTCAATAAACACATTTTTCTTTTTTTGTATAAGTTGAGTTGCAATTTGTGAGTGAGTGGAAGTTGGAGTACAGATAAACGCTGCATCAAACTTTTCTGAATCTAATAATGCATCAACAGAATCATAACTGCTAACAGAGTATTTCTCAGCATATTCTTTACTCCTTTCTTTGTTTGCATCACAGACAGCGCTGAGTACTCCTAACTGTGATAGAATTCTCGTATGGTTTTTACCCCAGCCACCTGTTCCTATCTGAGCAACTTTCATTCTAATACACCGGAGTTAACCATTCTGAATATTTTTTGTTTCTGTTCATAACAACGTCTGTATAATCTGATGTTAGCTCACTTGTTATGATTCCTACCTTTCCATTTCCTATGATATTTTGATCAATTCTAATTATTGGAGTTATTTCTGCAGCAGTTCCTGAAAGAAAAACTTCATCGGCTATGTATAATTCACTTCTTGTAATTTCTCTTATCACTACCTTATAGCCTCTATCTTTGGCTAATTCGAATATGGAATCTCTTGTAATTCCGGCTAATGCTGAGGAGCTAAGAGGTGGAGTGATTATCTCATCATCTTTTACAATGAAAATATTTTCTCCTGGTGCTTCACTTACATTTCCCAGTTTATCTAATAGAATTGCTTCATCGTATCCATTTCGTTTTGCCTCTTGTGTAGCCAATATTGAATTTAGGTAGTTTCCGCCCATTTTTGCCTGAGGTGGAGTTGACGAAACGCTGAATTTTCTCCATGAAGATACTCCCGCAGTTATCCCCTTTTTGTTAAATAAATCTCCAAAAGGAAACATAAAGATTGCAACATTAGTTGGCGCTTTTTCAGTCACATGAAGATTAATTCCATAATCTCCAACAAAATAAAATGGTCTAATATAGCAGGTTTTTTTCATATTATTTTTTTTGCATAAATTGATAATCGCATTTTCAATCTGCTTATTTGTAAAATTCAAAGAAATAGAGTAAAATTTTCCAGAATTTCTGAACCTCTTCATATGATCTTCTAGTCTGAACAAGAAGAGATTTTTTGAATTCCAGTAAGCCCGTATTCCTTCAAAAATCGACGTTCCATAGTGAATTGCATGGGTTGTAACGGGAACTTTTGCTTTATCTAATGTAACATATTTGCCATCAAACCAAACAAACTTTGAAAGAGGAAATTTCACAGAAAATGATGATAAACCATCTATAATTAAGATTATAGTTAAATCTGTGTCTAAAAATAAAAAGGGAGTTATTTACTTCCAATGATGAACACTACACTTGCAGTAGCGCTTACATCTTGATCAGAAGTAAATATTGGTGTTTGGGCTTTAAGGGCAAATGATTCTTCATACATTGCAGCTTCGGCTCGAAATACAGGAGTTGGGTATGGCATTGAAAACTCTGATAATGACACAGTTTTTACGCCTATGATAGAGTGGTCAAGTGGCAATAGTGCTTTTTCTGCCTTTGATTTTGCGTTACTTATTGCATCTGCCAGTAGTTCATCTTTGATTTTACGATGTGTATCTGGAGAAAGTGTAAAGTACACATTGTCAACTCTATTTACTCCAGCACCTACTGCATTATCGATTATTGATGCTGCAAGATCAAGTTTTTTGGTTTCTACACTTAGAATGTTGGAAACTCGGTAGCCTATTAGCTCTTGTGTATATTTTTTTGTCAGTGGATCTTCATACTGGTCGTATATGGGATAGATGTTCAGAGAGGACGTATTGATTTCCGAGTCTTCAATTCCTACTTTCTTGATAGCTTCAACTATTGAATTCATTAGTTGTGAATTTGCCTCAAGTGCTTCCTTTGCCGTCTTTTCTTGTATTTCTACTCCAAATTGGATATGAAGTAGATCAGGCTCTGTTTTTGTTGTTGCTGTACCAGTCACTGAGATTGTATTTTCAGATAAAGGTGAAGTCACCTCTTGTGCCTCAGCTTCTGAAAAGACAGATACAACAGTTACTGAAATTGCAATTACTGCAAGTACAGCAATTATGAATAGTTTTGAACTTTTCATTGTCATGATGATAGCGGGATTTGAAAATAAGGTTTGATTAATTACGATTTAACCAGTAATCTTAATAATACAATCTGATCAAAGACATATTTCATGAGTGAAAATGAAGACGAAACTCTTGCAATATCTGATAAAGTAGAAATTTTATCTACAGAAGATGAAAAAATAAAAGCTGTCGGTGAGATTCTTAGTTCTGATTCTAGCAGAAAAATTCTGAAATTATTATTCAATCAATCCCTAACAGCAAACCAAATCTCACAAAAAATAGGTGTGTCTCTACCGCTTGTTATTTATCATCTAAAAAAGATGCAGGAATCTGACGTGATAAAAATTACAAATGTTGGAAAAAACACCAAGTCTCACGATATGAAATTTTATACTGTTGACAAATTTGCAATTGTAATTTTGCCTTCTGAAATGTCAAAATCAGCTAAAACAAGCAAATCATTATTTAATTCATTTTCAAGAATTCATAGATTAGCAACATTAGGGGCAGTTAGTGTTGCAGCATGGTTTTCTTCTCAGTTTATTCAAAAAAATTCACAGATTCCTATAGCAATGGAAGAAGAATTAGCAATGCCGGGATCGGAAGAAACATCTATGATGCAAAAGGCAGTTCCTGCTCCTGAATCTTTGGAAATATCAGGAACTACAACTATTACTACAGGTGAACCATCATTTGATATTCTATGGTCTCTTGTCATCGTTTTACTTGTTGTTGTTGCAGGGTTGATTATTGAATTGGTAATAAAAAATAAAAAAAGCGAAACAACAAAACTTAGTTAACTAATTAATCACTTACATTCCTAAAAAATCATTTCCAACTAATTATAGCATCAAAAAATAGTTCACCAATTATCTATTTGGACCAATAACCATCTTTAGGAAACTTCATGCCAGCAATTCTCGTAGTCTCATCTTCTACATTTGCATATTTTTCAACCACATCCCAATGTTGTTTTATTATTTCTACCACTTTGGATGGTATATCATCTTTCCATGTTGTGTTTTTTCCTCTAGCTGAATCATACAATTTATTTTTCACTGAGGAAGCTGAAACACTTTTTCGTACACCTATTTTTGGATTAAGACGATAAATTTTGAGCATAATGCCTTCTGCTTTGTCACCTGTATATGTAAAATAGTCTTTTGGAACGCCTTCTAGAATTTGTTTTCTTAGTCCCCACGATACTGGTGATAATAGTGGTGGAAGATATCTCCAAAAAGGTGCTCGGAATGTATAATTTTTAGAAACTTCAATTGAACTTCCAAATACAGCTTCAAGCATTTTCTTTCTGATTTCAAACCTAAATGGAAAGCTACCACTGTTAATTTCAATGTCATTTTTGAGAAATATTACAGGCATTACCATAACATTAGATTCTTTTTTTAATTCTTCAATAATTTCTACATGTGCATTTGTAACTGGATTAAGGTGTGCAAGATAGATAGAAACTGTCAATTGAAATATCTCATTAATTTGTCCTATTTCAATTAACTCAAATTTAATGTGGGGACGATGGGATTTGAACCCATGACATCCAGCACCCGAGGCTGGCAGTCCACCAAGCTAACCTACGTCCCCAATGTATGGCAGAAGTGTTTGGTATTATTTTTTTAGAAATAAGGAAATGGACCGGGAGGGATTTGAACCCTCGATCTCACCCATGCCAAGGGCGTATCCTACCAGTCTAGACGACCGGCCCAAGTTTTCAGAACTAAATTCTGACCGCTTAAGACTTTTACAAATGGCTATTAACGTTTAGCGGATGTTTGAAAATATTCGTTAAACATTTAACAGAAGATATTTAACCACTACTGGCTCCACTTATCGAGTGGTCGTAGATAACAAAGCTACCATTACTTATGTTCAATTACTCAAAGAAGACTTGGTTATAATGAGACTAGTTCCAAATGATGGCATTGTACCAGAATACCAAGCAGGTCAATTCATTACAATTGGTTTGCCAAATCCAACTGAAGACAACAAGATAGTCAGAAGAGCCTATTCTATTGCTTCTCATCCTGAAAACAGAAAGTATATCGAACTTGTCATTAGATGGGTACGAAAACCTATTCCTGGTCGTTTAACAACACAATTATTCAATGCTAAAGTCGGTGATGAGATTAGTTGGATAAAACCAACAGGTTCGGCTCTTTCAATAAATGAAAAATTACCAGATGGAAGTAAAGATGAAAGAAGAATTGTCTGTATCGGTGGTGGTACAGGACTTGCCCCATTTGTTAGCTTTGCTCAACACCTACATGCTGTAGGCGATAAAAGAGAAATTATCGTTCTCCATGGCGCAAGTTATGTAGATGAGCTCAGTTACAAGGACCTGCTTACTGATTTAGAAGATGATAGCCTTGATAGAGGAAAAGATAAGTGGAATTTTAAATACAGAGCTTCTATCAGTCGTCCACAAGAATGGTTTAACAGATCTTGGGGAGGTCAAACAGGAAGAGTAGAGACATTTTTGAGACCTAAAGATGGGGGCTTTTCACCACTAGAGGAACTAATCGGAGATAAAATTACCAAGGACAATACAATTTTTTACGTATGTGGTTGGCAAGGAACAATTGACGGAGTAATGGACTTTATGAAACCAAGCGGCTTTGTCACACAACATGATAAGCGTGAAAACGGAAGCTTTGAAGTAAAATACGAATCATACGGTTAAACGTTAAGAATTCACTCTTGCTTGACCTAGCAATTTTTCTATTTCAGGATCATTTTCCATTGACAACTCTTTGATTTCTTCGTTAGATATTTTATCTCCAATGTCAATTGCAGCCTTTAAGGCACATTTTTTTACTTCTAAATTTGAATCCAAAAAACACTCATGAATCTCTTTGCTGGATTGTTTTGCTTTAAGATATCCTAAAGCTCCTAACGCGCACGCCCTTACCATTCCACTTTGATCTTTTGTAAGATTAGTTATTGCTGAAATAGCATCAGAGTTTCTACGATTGGCAAGAACAAGTGCAGCATACCCCCTGATGTTTTTACTTTCTGAATTTAGATTTTGAATCAACAGATTTGAGATGTTATTTTCATTAAGAACAAGGGAGCTAAATGCCTCGCCTCTTACCTCAATATCAGAGTCATCTAATTTAGAAATTATCTTGTTTATTGTTAGAGGATCATTGGTATTTACAAAAGATTCTAAAGCATAAATTTTTTCTTCCTTTGTACCTGATTCAAAAATCTTACTAACTTTCTCATCTGACATATTCAATCAATAATGAGTCTTGAGAGTAAAAATTTTCACTAAATCCATGTTTTGAGCGATTTGATCGATCTTAGATTTAAATTATCGTGACTTTATCAATTTCCTATGACTACAGAAAGCAAACAGCCTCCCATGACTACAGAAAGTAAACAGTCTCCTGTCAGCAGAGACACAGTATTCATTGGTAAGAAACCACTAATGGCGTATGTTACTTCTACGCTAATTCAGTTGGCAAACTCACCAGCCGTTCGCATTAAGGCAAGAGGAATGAGCATTGGACGAGCAGTAGATGTCTCGCAAATCATTTCCAGAAAGACAGAAAATGCTGGTTATCAAATCGGAGAAATCAAACTAGGCTCTGAAGCATTAGAGTCACAAGACGGTAAAACAAGAAACGTATCCACAATTGAAATCGAAGTAAAGAGAAAATAAACTCTTTACCTGGATTTTTTCTTTTTGTTTAAAGTACCATATCTCTTTTCTAATTTTCTAAATTTTGATAATTCAACAATATCATTGAATTCATCGAAACTAACCAGCTTTTTGTTGAGTTTGGTAGTTGTACCTGATTTTTTAAGCTCTTTTAAAATCTGAAGTGACGCAAATGTATTTGCAAAGAGAACTGACAATGGATATAATATGATTTTAAATCCCATCTTTTGTAACGTAGATGCTGAACTAATTGGGGTAGCTCCACCTTCAATCATATTGGCAACAAGTGGTGCCTTGATTGATTTACCAATCTTTTTCATTTCTCCAATTGTCTCTGGAGCTTCTACAAAAATTACATCTGCACCAATTTCTCTGTAATATAATCCACGCTCAATTGCTTTGTCTAAACCTTCTGTGGCTCTTGCATCTGTTCTTGATACTATTATGAAATCCTCACTTTTCCTTGCGTCAAGTGCAGCCTGTAGTTTTTCTGCATACTCTTCTTTTCTTATCACTTCTTTTCCTTTCATATGGCCACATCTTTTTGGCCATCTTTGATCTTCTAGAAACATTCCTGATGCCCCTGCTGCCTCTAACTCTCTAACTAATTTCCATACTGATAGAGCATTACCATATCCTGTATCTGCATCAACTATTACAGGAACATTTACTGCCCGACAAATTCGACGAGCATTTTCTACAGTTTCAGTAGAACCAATAAAGCCATAATCTGGCATCCCAAAAAGTGTAGCAGATGTTCCATACCCTGTTTGAAACATTGCCTCAAACCCTGCCTTTTGGGCAATTTTAGCACCAATTGCATCAAACACTCCTGGAATAACTAGTGGTTTTTTGCTTTTCAGCAATTGTCTAAGCGTATTCAATGTAAGACATAGTTTATGTGAATTATTTATGATTTAATCGATTTTGATCTCTTTTTCCTTTCTCTTATCTGTCTGCTTTTCCATCTTTCGAAGCTCAGATTCTAAGAATTTTTTGTATTTTGTAGTTTCTTCCTTTGTCATGTTAGATACATTTGAGCTCAACAATGCTCCCATAGAAGATACTCTTTCTAAAACATCCAAGGCTACAAATCGTCCAACGTTTCCTATTCTAAACAGGACATCTAGTTGCTTTTTTACAATATCGTTTACCGAATCAAGATCGTCTGCAGTAGATTTACCTTTACGAGTAATCTGATATTTTCCAGATTTAGTTTCCTCAATCAATCCTTCATCCAATAACCTGCCAAGAAGAGGATAAATCAATCCTGGGGAAGGCTTCCATATTCCTTGACTTTGTTTTACGCCTGCATCAATTATTTCCTTTCCAGTATGTGGTGTCTTTTTTAATAGTTCTAAAATAAAATATCTCGAAAAACCTCTTGGAATTGAGCTTCCAACTCTTTGAAACCATTCTGAAATCATCGCTAGTGATATCACTAGCGATATATATTAATAATTCTAATTATTTTATTCGAAGCCGATCTTGTAGAATACATATTTAACCGAACTTTAGAGCTTAGTTGACTGTAAATGGTTGATTCTATTGAATATGACTTGCTTATTGTTGGATCTGGACTTGCTGGTCTAAGAGCTGCAATTGCTGCAGCAAAAAAAAGCTCAAAGATTAAGATCGCAGTAATTTCTAAAGTTCAAGTCATGCGTTCGCACTCTGTTTCCGCAGAAGGTGGTACAGCAGCTGTTCTATTTGAAGACGAAGGCGATACAATCGAGTCACATATATACGACACAATAAAAGGTAGTGACTTTTTAGCTGACCAAGATGTGGCAGAAAGACTTTGTCGCGAAATACCTCATGAAATCTATCAGCTCGAACATTGGGGAATGCCTTGGTCAAGAAGAGAAGATGGACGACTTGGACAACGAAACTTTGGAGGTTATAGCTATCCTCGAGCAACATATGCCTCAGACAAAGTAGGATTTTTTGAAATGCAAACACTATATGATACCTGTCAAAAGTTTGATAATATTGAATTTCTAAATGAATGGTTTGCTACGTCAATTATTCATGATGGACAACGATTTTTGGGTATTACCGCAATTGAACTTTCTAGTGGAACATTCTATACTATCAAAGCAAAGGCTTTGATAATAGCTGCAGGAGGTGCTGGAAGAATTTACAGCTTTGCAACTTATGCTCTTTCCTCAACTCCTGATGGGATAGATATGGCATATCGAGCAGGTATGGCTCTTAAGGATATGGAGTTTGTACAATTTCATCCAACTGGAATCTTGCCCTCTGGAATTTTAATTACAGAAGGAGCTCGTGGTGAAGGCGGTTATCTTCTCAATAATACTGGGGAGAGATTTATGAAAAAATATGCCGCAGGTAAAATGGAGCTGGCCCCTCGTGATATTGTTTCTAGAGCAATGATGACTGAGATTAATGAAGGTCGTGGTTTTGATAACGAAACTGGTGTAAAGTGTATGAAATTAGATCTGAGACATTTAGGTGATTCTCTTATCAAAGAAAAATTAGGCGCGATTAGAGAGATTTCAATCAAGTTTTCGGGTATTGATCCTGCCCAAGAACCCTTGGATGTGAGGCCAGTAGCACATTATATGATGGGCGGAATTCATACCAATATCGATGGTGCTACAGAACTTGAGGGAGTCTGGGCTTCAGGCGAAGCTGCCTGTAATAGTGTACATGGAGCAAATAGACTTGGGGCAAACTCTACCTCTGAATGCATTGTATGGGGAAGAATTACAGGCGAGCTTGCAGTAGATTATATCTTAAACAAGCAGCATATGACACCTTTTCCATATTATCTCGTTGAAGCAGAAGAAAAGAGAATCTATGATGGAATATTTCGAGGAAATGGCGATGTAAATCCTTACGAAGTTAGACAAGAATTGACAGATACATTAAACGATAAAGCCTATGTCTACAGAAATGAATCTGATATGGTGGCTGGATTAAAGAAAGTACGAGAATTAAAAAGCAAAACTTGGAAACATGTTGATGATCATGCTAAGGAATACAACACAAACTTTACAAATGTAATGGAGCTCGATTCTATGTTTAGGGTTGCCGAAGTTGTCCTTCTTGGTGCCATCCATAGAAAAGAATCTCGAGGTAGTCATGCAAGAACCGATTATCCAAAAAGAGATGATACTAATTTCTTACATCACACCCTTGCTTATTATGATCCTAAGGAACCAATTATGAAAAAACATCCGGTTACAATTACAAATTACAAACCAGTGGAGAGGAAATACTAGATGGCCAAAGTTGATGAAAACAAAGAAGGCATTAAAGGAATGGTAAATCCCACCAGATATGGAATTGAAAGATTTGCTTATTTGTTAATGAGATTAACTGGACTGGGGCTACTTGCATATTTTGTAGCACACATTTACGAAACAAGCAACATCTTACGAGGAAAAGTAGGATGGCAAGAATTTTTAGCAATTACACAAACCCCAGAGGGTCACATTATTCTAGCAATTGTAATTGGAATGAGTGTTTTTCATACTGTTAATGGTATACGCGTAATGCTTGGCCATGGAGGTATTGGAGTTGGAAAACCAGCAAGACCAGACTATCCATACGCTCCACAATCTCAAAATGCTAGGCACAAAATTGCAATTTACTCTTCAATTGTTCTTGCAGCGCTTGCAATGATGTATGGTCTTGCAGTAATGTTTGGTGAATAAAATGAGAGAAAGCGTAATTATGAAAATTCATTATGGAACTGCTCTAGCTTCGGTGGCACTAGTAGCTGTCCATATTTTGTTTAGACTTACTCAAGGGTTTGCAGAATCCCTCCAATACGAAAGTGTAATTGCAAACTATGAATTCTTACCATATGCTGGAATGTTAGAAATAATCTTGATTTTACTTTCAATTCATGGCTTTAATGGTCTAAGAGTAATTCTTCTGGAATTAAAACAAGGACCTACTTTTGAAAAATCTGTGTCTTATGGCTGTATAGCTGCAATGGCGTTAATTATCCTATATGGTTCAAGAACAATATTTATGACAAGTATGGGAATGGTCTAAGATGACATCTGAAGGTTTACAAATCTCTAAAGAAGAATCCGGAATAATTGTTTCGCCAACAAAAACTATTACACTTCGAATATTTCGCTATAATCCCAAAATAAATAACGAATCAAAATTTGATGAATTTAAAATTCCATATCAAAGGTGGACTACAGTTTTAGATGCCATATTAGAGGTGAAAAAACATTTGGATCATTCCATTGCTGTACGTTATTCATGTAGACAAGCTTCATGTGGTTCTTGTGGAATGAAAATTAATGGTAGACCTGCATTGGCATGCTTTACCAAAATAAGTGAGCTAAACTCTGACGTGATTACGATTGAACCAATGAACAACTTTCCAATAATTCGGGATTTAGCTGTAGGTTTTGAACGAATGTTTTCAACTCACAAGAAAATAAAACCATACATCATCAATGAAGAATCAGAAATAAATCCTGGAACTAAAGAATTCTTACAAACTCCAGAAGATGTAGAAAAATACATCCAGTTTTCAAGCTGCATAAAGTGTGGCTTGTGCAATTCAGCATGTCCTACTATGGCTACAGATTCCTCATTCGTTGGTCCACAAGCTTTAGCTCAGGCATATCGATATGTTGCCGATAATCGAGACAAAGGAAAAGACGACCGTCTTAAAATCATCGATGATTCACACGGAATATTTAGATGCCATTTTGCTGGTTCTTGTAGTCAAGTATGCCCAAAAGGAGTTGATCCTGCAATGGGGATTCAATTACTTCGAGGATATCTACTAGGTTTTCGAGACTAGCTGCTAGGTTTTTTTGGATTTGGGCTATTATTTACCTGATTATTAATTTGCTCTGCCATAAAGTGGTTTGAGACATTTACTTTTACATCATCTATACCATCGATTTTCAAAAGATTATCGTGAACGTCTTGGCATATCTTAAAACCAAATACAGCAGGACAGAAAGGACTTGTAAGATGTAAATCAACTTTAACATGTGAATTATTGATATCGACTTCATCAACTAATTCAAGGTCAGTAATTGTTGTGTTAATTTCGGGATCTACGATTTTTGATAACTCATCAAAAATTTTTACTCGCAGCTGTTTAACGTCTTGAGCCATGAGCATAAAAAAACGTCTATTCTATATATAACCATTCTAAATCCTATGATGATGTATCGTTCACGAATGGGTAAAAACTTAGATGAAATCACTCTAAGTTATGTCTCATCAATTTCTGATGATGCTGAAATTATTTTCTATGATATAGTTGGTAGCCAAGCGCATAGCATAATGCTTTACGAAAATAAAATAATAACAAAAACCGAAGTAAGTAAAATTCTTCACGCACTTGAAAAATTAAAAAAAGAAAAATTTGAAAAAAAATCCGATTTTGAAGACATTCACGAACTTATTGAATCCCTTGTGATCAAAAGTGCAGGACTTGTAAGTGGAGGAAAGATGCATACTGCCCGTTCACGAAATGATCAGGTCTCACTTGATATTCGCATGAAAATTCGTGATGACATCAATACCTTATGTCAATGTTTACTTGATACAATTGAAGCACTTGTTTCATTGGCACAAGCACATCAAAAAACTGTAATGCCGCTTTATACTCATTTACAACCGGCCCAAGTAGGTGTCTTTTCTCACTATCTCTTAGCTTACGCTGATGCTCTATTTAGGGACGTAGACCGACTTTACGTTACTTATGGAAGGGTCAATGAAAATCCACTAGGAGCAGGCCCAATTGGAGGAACTAGCATTCCTATTGACAGGCAAAGCACTGCAAAGATGCTTGGTTTTCATGGAATAGTTGAAAATTCCATAGATGCAACTAGCACAAGGGATTTTGTTGCCGAATATGTTGCAGCAGTGGCAATTCTTATGACAAACCTGAGTAGGATTTCTGAAGATTTTGCCATATGGTCCACATCAGAATTCTCATTCATTGAGCTTTCAGATGAGTTTACATCTCCTTCAAGCGTAATGCCACAAAAGAAAAATCCAGATATTCTGGAGCTTACTAGGGGTAAGACAGCTCAAGTAATTGGGCATCTTACCTCAATTCTATCTACAATAAAGGGCCTGCCATCAGGATATAATCGAGATTTGCAACAAATCAAATCGTCCATTTGGTCAACATCAAAAATTTCCATTAGTGCCCTATTAGTCATAAAACTAATGCTCATGACAATTACCATCAATAAAGAAAAAATGAAAAAATCTACAGAAAGCAGCTATCTAATTGCATTAGATTTGGCAGAAAAACTAGTTCAAAAAGGAATTCCATTTAGAACCGCTCACAAGGTTATAGGACAACTAGTTCAAATTGCAAGCATTTCAAAAAAACCATTATCAAAAATTACTCCTTCAGAGGTAAAAACATCAGTTAAAGGAACTAACGTTGATTCTAAATTTCTATTAAAATTAATCAATTCCACAACAATAGATTCATCTCTTAGGGATAGGACTTCTCAGGGATCTTCAGGAATTTTAGAACAAAAAAGAATGATTGTAGATCGTATGAAAAAGATAAAGATGTACAGGGAAGGCACAACCAAACGAGAAAACCAAGTAAAGACTACATTTGAAAATCTTTCAAAAAAAGTCAAACTTCTGATAAAATAAAGCGGGTCTGGTGGGATTTGGACCCACGACAACCGGATTAAAAGTCCGGTGCGCTACCTGGCTGCGCCACAGACCCCTTGCCAACTTGCCGAGGCGTATAATTTAGTCTTTTACAGCACATTTTGTTTTGAAGGAAAGTTTTAAACTGGTAGATTCATTTTGATTAATTGCGCCCTTGTAGTATAGCCCGGTCTAGAATTCGGCCCTGTCACGGCTGAGACGCGTGTTCAAATCCCGCCAAGGGCGCCATCATATTTTTATCTCTGAGAAAACGTCATCTAGGATTTTTTTATTAGCTGCTGCAATAAATGACAATCTTGTCTTATAGCTAAGATCTGCATCTAATGGTTCTAATTTTGCATCTAAAACTAAACCGCCAGCTTCTTTTATCAACAAATAACCTGCTGCAATATCTTGTACTCTAATTTTTTCTCTAATATCGATAAAAATATCAATTAATCCTCGCGCAAATAGGGCCATTTCAAGTGCGTTTGCACCAAAATGCCTAGTGTGATTATGACTTTTCAAAACAGGATGTAATTTTTTTACTTGTTCTGCAGTAGCTCCTGAAAGATTAATTCCAACTATTCTGTAAATGGGTTCGTTTTCTTGTACGTGAATTTTTTTCTCATTTAAAAACGAGCCTTTCCCCTTTGATGCCCAATACATATCTCCAGAAGAAAGATCAGTTACAACCCCGTCAGTAATGGAGCTAATTTTATCCTTAGTGGCAAATGCTAAAGAACAGCAAAAAAAAGGAACCCCTCTTACAGCATTTGCAGAACCATCAATTGCATCCATGATTACAAATCCTTTGGGCTTACTTGATAATTCAACACGTCCACATTCCTCCCCAAGAACTACACATTCAAAGGAAATTTCCTTAAGATAATCCAAAACAGTTTTTTCTGCAACTATATCTATATTTCTTGAAATATCTCCACCTGCACCTCTCCCATAATCTCCTGCAGCTGCACTTGTACCTGCTAAACCTTTGACATTTTCGAATACTCGTTTTGAGGCTTCTTTGAGGATTTCAATAACTTCCATATTCCATTTCAATTTTTTTCGTAATTTAAGTGAAAGAATAAAAAATTACTTGAAAGCATAAATAACTAGGCTGAAGTTGAGCGTGTGTGAGTGGCAAGGATCAATCTGTTGTTAGCAAAGAAGCGTTAATGTCTACTAAATCGGGAAAACAAATCATTAAACAAGGATTGTTTAAATCACAAGGTTTCAAGCTTTTTAATAAATACAAAGAAGAAGCTGAAAATGAATTTCCAAATTTTGCAGAACGGTTTACCGACGATTTACTAAGAGAAATTAAAACAGATTCTTCACCAAATACTACACAACAAAAATTTGCAAAAGAAGTAGGTTCTACAGAAATCATTTTGCAAGAATCCCAAATTGATGGAATTAAATCTAAACTTGAGGATCGCGAGGTACTCAAAGATCGTGTTTTACGAATACTAAACTCAAATTTTGTAAAAATGACCTTCCCTGTTTTTAATGCACTTTATGATGCAGCTGCAGAATTTTCAGGAACTAATGATCCTCAAATGCGTCAAAACATGGTGGATGGTCATATCATCGCAATTGATCTAAGTGAGCCTATGGATAGAATTGTAGACAAAGATGAAGACTTGGACTATCTTGATGACTATAAGTTGATGAACCCTTACATTTTGAAACTTGCTAGAGATAAGATTTCAAAAGGAGGCGAAGAGGTTCTCAAAGAATTTGAAGATGGTTTCAAGGATGCAAGATTAGGTCAGTATATTGACACTAAACTAAAAACAAAACCTCTTACTATCACAGAAGAAGAAATGAATCAATGTTATAAAAAATACCGAGCAGTTATGGGAACTGCTGGAAGGAATATGGCGCTTGCAAAAAGACCTCTTGGAGAAATTTTCTATCTAGGGATGGCCAGAGCAGCTGAATGTGTAGGATGTGGAAACGAAATAGAGGACACTATCAAAAATAAATTTGTCAAAATTCCTTCATGGCCTCTTTATTATTCTCTTCTTGCAAATGATGTAAAAAAAGGATTTGAGTTAACAATGGAAAAAAGTAATCTATATCTTAGTGATGCACGTCTGGCACTTGAACTTCTACCAGATAAATTTTCACACAAAGAATTTTTGGAATTTCTCTTTCTTACTGTTGAGCATTATAATCAATTTTGGTATAATCGTTTACAGAAGGCAAATATTTGGTCCACTCTTTATGAGAATCTTCCAAAGTGATGTATCTTGATGTGGTCAGAAAAATATAGACCTCAAAGCATAATTGATATGATGGGAAATGAGGATGCACGCGCCTCATTTGTGGAATGGTTTGGAAAATGGAAAAAAGGTACTAAACCATTATTACTTGTCGGACCACCTGGAATAGGAAAAACTACACTTGCAAATCTTGCTGCAAAGCAGTTTGGTTATGATATGATTAGTCTTAACGCAAGTGACGTTAGAAATAAAAATCGTATTGAAGAAATTCTTAGTCCAATTCTTGGTAATGCCAGCATACTTGGCAGTCCAATGATTTTTGTAGATGAGGTAGACGGAATTTATGGAAGATCAGATTACGGAGGAGCTGAGGCCCTTATTAAAATTCTAAAAGAGCCTACAGTTCCAATAATTTTAGCTGCAAACTCTGATCTTTCTACTAAAATGAAAAGTATCAAAAAAGTAGTTAAGACAATTCATCTACGTCCTTTACCTCCTAGACTAGTACAATTGTTTCTAAAAAAAATTCTAAAAAAAGAAAATGCAAAACTCAGCCCCGGCTCTTTAATTAAAATCATCAGTGAATCTAGAGGTGATCTAAGATCAATGATAAACTCAGCACAAGCTATTGTAACAGGATTTGAGCCTGCCACTGGAAAGTCTTTTGAAAGTTTGGATGTTGAATCTGGCGTCAATGCATTTTTCAAGGCAAATTCAATTGATGAAGCTCGAAGCGTTCTTTATTCACTTCGTATTGACCCTCGTGAAAAAATTAACGCTTTTTATTCAAGTGTTATTACAAGCAGCATTTCAAAAAGTGAGCTGGATAAGATGTTACAAGTCCTCTCTCAAGCAGATATGTTGTTTGGTAAGATTATGAGAACGCAACAATGGAGGTTATTACGATATCTTGATGAAATCTTGATTGGGTTGTATCAGAAAGATTCCTCAGTGAGATATTCACAATATAATTTATCATGGCCTCTTCTCAATCGACTTCGTTGGGATGGTAAAAGTATCAAGGAATTGGCTACAATTCTTGCTAAAAACATGCATATATCAAGAAGTACTTTTGGTACTCTTTATTTTCCCTACATGCTATTTTGTATAAAGAATAAAAAAATGAATTTGGACTTGGAAGAAAACTTCAGCGATATTATAGAAAAGGAGATAGAAAAGTTAGCATGAGCTGGCGTAAAATCTCAATGAAATTTCCAGGAACATGCATTGTATGCAACAAGAAAATTGAAGCCAATGAGATTGGACTTTGGGCTCAAGGATTAGGAGTTAAACATGAAAAATGCGCTGAGATAAAAGAACTCAAATGTATTGTTTGTGGGGCATCCGCTGGATGTTCCCAATGTGAATATAATGAAGATTGTAATCTTGAGGAAGTTTCTCAATTATGTATCTGTAAAAAATGTAATGAGACTGAAGATCCTTTTGCTTCTTATCAGATTTCTGTAAAAAAGAAATTTCCTCTGTTAAATCTTAAAATTGAAACTTAAGGCCAAAAACGGTAGTCTTTGACGACAGTTTCAATTGTAAATCATTTCTTTTTTTAGTATTTAGATCATACTGATCATTTCTACGTGAATGTTATATGCAAATTTTGTATATTTAGATCATGAGTGCATTAGGATGGAAATGTTACAGATGTGATTTAACATTTAAACAAGAATCCCATGCTCTCATACACAAAGATATCACAAATCATCCTGCACGAGAAATAGAAAGAACAGTATAATATTTTCAAAAAATAACTAATACTCTAGATCGCAATCATTCCCAAAAAATATGCTAAAACCTTAAAATTTAACATGATTTAGGTAATGATAATGTCTGAGGGTAGTGTTGGAGACGAACCGAAAAAGAAACGTGGAAGACCAAAGGGTACTAAGAGTAAACCAAAGGCAGAAACTCAAACAATAGAAACTCCTAAAGAAAAATCAAAAGTTGAAGCATCAGAAAGTGTATTAACTGCAGCAGAAGTAGCAGCTATTGCAGAAGCTCAAGCAAAAGCAGCAGCTGCTAGATTAGCAGCAGCAAGGTTAGCAGCAGAAGCAGAAGCAGAAAAAGAATATGAAGCAGCAGCTGCACAAGTAGTAGTTGCAGATCCAGGTAATTCGTTTACTCATAACCGTGGAGCAGAACAAATTTTTAGAAGAGAGATGGGAGAACCAGAATTTTGGCTAGATAAACTTGGTCGAGCTCCCAAAAGAACCATACTTTCACAAGATGAAGAACAAGAAATTTCAAGATTAGTAGAGATTCCAACAGATCAAATTCCCCCATACAAGCCAGAACATATACTCAGTCCAGAATATGATGGAACTTCAAACTACGAAATTGGAATTAAAACTCAGAAAGAAGAAATACAACAAAGACTTGTACGCTTACGAAGTGATCCAAATGCAAGTGCTCAAGAAATTAATCAAGCAGAAGAAGATCTAAAAACTCTTGATTATCTATATGAGAATTATAATATAGGAATGAATGTTTTTCGTACAGCAAAAGGTGGAAGAGCCAAACTTCGGGAATGAATAGTGATACGAATGGGTGAAAATAATTTTGATATCATTAATGCAAGAATTACTTTCAAAAATATTCCTATTCATAAGATAGGAAGCTTTTCATTCAAAGATCTCACAACTGCATGTGAAACTTTCACAAAAATTTCTGATGTTTCAGAGTGTGTAATAATTCAGAATGCTTTCAGGGTTGAAGTTATTATGGTGATTAATCTTGAAAAAGGAGACGTACCAGATGCAAGAAGAAGTGAAGGAAAAAATCTTACTATAAATCGAATCAAAAAAACATGGGAATCACTAACAGAACTAGATGCATATGACTTGGATCACTTTGACCAAACTCTTGAAGTGTATAGGAACGTTGATGTTTACCTTCATCTTTTAAGACTGGCTACTGGTTTAGACTCAATAGTTGTAGGACGAGAAGAGATCCTTGATGAAATAAAAGAATCAATTTCAAATGCTAAACAAGCTAAAACAGCTGGTAAAGTATTGGATAAATTGTTTGATAGTTCTATACGAATTGCATCTCGGATTAGGGATTCTACTGGAATTAGTAAAGGAACAATATCCCTTGGTGATATCGCTATCAAAACCGTAGAAGAAAAAACAGGAATATCTGGAAAACATGTCCTACTTATAGGCACAGGTGAGACGGCAGCAATGGTTGCTACATCTCTTAATAAAAAAAATATTACATTTGATGTTACCAGTATGACTATTGAACGAGCCACTGGTTTTTCTAAAATACTCGGTGGCAAACCAGTACAATTTGAAGATGTTTTATCAGGATTTGATAAGTTTGACATAGTCTTTGTTGCAACTACTGCAGATTATTTCTTGATTAATTATGATAAATTAAAAATGGCTATGCAAAATAAAAAGAAAGGTACAATGATATTAGATATATCAGATCCCAGAGCAGTTGATGAGAAAGTTTCTACATTTCCTGGAATGAAATTGATGTTTAGAGATCAAGTTTCTGAGATGTATGAAGAAGATGTGCAAGCTAGAAAGGGTAAAGTTCCTGCTGTAGAAGAAATGATTAGTAAAGAAGTTCCAATTATCGAAGCAACAATGAAACGACTTCACGCAGAACCTTTAGTTAAAGATGTAGCTGTCACCGTAGACTCGTTAAGAAAAAAAGAATTAGAGAAAGCCTTGCAAATGTTAGGAGAAACTGATGAGAAAAAAATCAAAATTATTGAAGAGTTAACAAAGGCTGTAGTGGAAAAGATTGTTTCTGTACCTGTGAATAATCCAAAAAAAGCATCAGACCAAAAATAACCTATAACTTTAGAAACTGCAAGCAAATTATTTTATTTCTTTAAAAAATGATTAACCGTATGATTCGTACTTTACTTCAAAGCTTCCATCTTCACGTTTATCATGCTCTGTGACAAAGCCTTTTGGTTTCACAAAATCCATTACTCCATCAATTGTTCCTTGATATCCGCAAATGTAGATAATTGTGTTATCTTTGGTAAGTTCTTCTCCAACTAGTTCTTCTATTGGGGATAATCCACCAGATTTTGATTTAAAGAATGCCTCGACTCTTCCTGTTTGACCTTTCCAAGATCTGTTAAACCATTCTTTTGGCCTACTGATAGCAGCTCTATATTTGAAATTCCACTTATCTTTTCCTCTATCAATACTTTCATCGTCTAGTTTGGTGAAAAGTCCTTTGTAACTTAACTCATCTACATAACTTGCACCATGAAGAATTATGATCTCTCTTTTATCACCTATAGCATGTAGATGTTGAGCATAAGCAACAAAGGGAGCAATCCCAGTACCGCCTCCAACACAAATTATTCTTCGTTTATCTGGTTGGCCATTAGATAATGTATTACTTATTGCTAAAGCATTTCCTGTTGGATTTCCCCAAAATATCTGATCTCCTTCACTTGCATAGAATAACTGGGTTGTAACACGACCAGGTAAAGGCTTTCGAACCCATCTAATTACAAATTCAAAATACTTTCTGTTTTCAGGATGCGAAGCAATTGAATATGCTCTGCGAACAGTCTTAAAATTTTCAGTAGGTATTGGTACACCAATGGTCAGAAATTGACCTGTCCTATACTCTGGCATAATACCATTCTCTGGAACAAATCGGAGGATGACAAGATCTTCTCTAAGAAATTGGGTGTAAGTAACTATTCCTTTATTGTCTAGAACCATCCAAGTATTTTTTCGCAACTTTGGATAAATGTATTTCTGTTACGTTCAAATTCCAAAAAATTAGAACCGTAAAAGGAAGAAGAATCTAACTTCGAGTATAAAATCTAAACTTAATATATGTAAAAGCATGTTTCAGATCGCTGGGCATGCATTCTGATAAAATTGAAGAGTTTTTAAAAAAAAATAAGATAGCAGAACAAGCAGGTGGACAAGACAAAATATTAGCTCAGCATGAGAAAGGAAAACTAACTGGAAGAGAAAGAATTGATCTTTTATTAGATGAAGGCAGTTTTGTAGAACTAGACAAACTTACAACGCATCATTATCATGAATATGAAATGCAAAAAAAGAAATTTTTTGGTGATGCAATTATTACTGGTTATGGTAAGATAAACGGAAGACAAGTCTTTGTTTTTGCGTACGATTTTACCGTTCTTGGTGGAACGCTTAGTCAAATGGGCGCAAAAAAAATTACTAAACTAATGGATCATGCTTTACGCGTTGGTTGTCCTATCATTGGAATTGCTGATTCAGGTGGTGCAAGAATTCAAGAAGGTATTTTAAGCTTAGATGGTTTTGCAGACATTTTTTATCACAATGAACTAGCATCTGGAGTCGTTCCACAAATTACTGCAAGTATGGGACCATCTGCAGGTGGCGCAGTATACTCCCCAGCAATGACTGATTTTGTAATTATGGTTGATAAAGCAGCTTCAATGTTTGTAACAGGACCAGATGTAGTAAAAACTGTTCTTGCTGAGGAAGTCTCAACTGATGAATTAGGTGGTGCAATGACTCATGCAACAAAAAGCGGTGTTTCTCATTTTGTAGCAAAAAATGAATACGATTGCATGGACTATATTAAAAATCTTCTATCCTACCTTCCACAAAATAACACACAAGAGCCTCCTGTAATTCAAACCGATGATGATCCAAATAGACTAGATCATAATTTGATAAATGTAATCCCTGAGAATTCCCTCCAACCTTATGATATGAAAGAAATCATTCATTCAATTTTAGATAATAATACATTCTTTGAAATTCACGAGTTATTTGCACCAAATATAGTCGTAGGATATGGAAGATTAAATGGTAGAACAGTCGGAATTGTCGCAAACCAACCAATTTCATTAGCTGGTGCACTTGACATTGACTCTTCAAATAAAGCTTCAAGATTCATTAGATTTTGTGATTGTTATAATATCCCAATCATTACTCTAGTAGATACTCCAGGATACATGCCAGGTACAAATCAGGAGCACAATGGTATCATTAGACATGGAAGCAAACTTTTGTACGCTTTTTGTGAAGCGACAGTCCCAAAAATTACTTTGGTTATCGGTAAAGCATATGGTGGAGCCTATATTGCAATGGGAAGCAAAAATCTAAGAACCGATATTAATTACGCATGGCCTACTGCACAAATTGCAGTAATGGGTTCAGAAGCAGCCGTCAAAATTATGAATAGAAAAGATTTGGCACAGGCAAAAGATCCTGAATCTTTAAAGAAACAATTAGTCGATGAATTTACTGAAAAATTCTCTAATCCCTATGTAGCCGCTTCTCATGGAACAGTAGATGCTGTAATTGATCCTGCCGAAACAAGACCAATGTTAATTAAAGGATTAGAGATGCTTTTGAACAAAAGAGAAAAACAACTACCTCGCAAACACGGAAATATCAATCTATGAGAAAATTATGATAGAAAAAGTTCTCATCGCAAATAGGGGCGAAATTGCTTTACGAGTTATCAAAACGTGTAAAACACTTGGTATTAAAACAGTTGCAGTCTATTCTGATGAAGATTACAATTCACTCCATGTAAAACAGGCTACAGAATCTTATCATATTGGTGAGGCAGCTCCTGCAAAAAGTTACCTTAATCAAGAAAAAATACTTGATGTAATATTATCATCAGGTGCTGATGCCGTTCATCCTGGTTATGGTTTTCTTTCTGAAAATTCTGACTTTGTAAATTTATGTGAAAAAAATAAGATTAACTTTCTAGGCCCTTCTGGAGCTTCAATGGAACTTTGTGGTGACAAGATGAAATGTAAAGATGTTATGGCAAAGGCAAAGGTACCAACTGTTCCTGGAAGTCCTGACTTGGTCAAAGATGCAGATGAAGCACTTTCTATTGCAAATGATATTGGTTATCCTGTTTTACTAAAATCAGTATATGGTGGAGGAGGTAGAGGAATTAGATTAGTTCACAATGACAAAGAGCTTCGTGAAGCCTATGAAACAGTTACTGGAGAATCGATGGCAGCCTTTGGAAAATCTGCCATACTTGTGGAAAAATTTCTTGAAAAAATAAGGCATATTGAATTTCAATTAGCACGAGATACGCATGGCAATGCAGTTCACATTTTTGAACGCGAATGTTCAATCCAGCGCAGAAATCAAAAATTAATTGAAATGTCTCCATCTCCAGTAGTGGATCAAAAAATTAGAGACGAGATTGGTCAACTTGCAGTAAAAGCTGCAGTAGCTGTTGATTATACTAACCTTGGTACAGCAGAATTTCTAAGAGTAGATGATGGATCATTTTATTTTATAGAAATTAACGCACGCCTTCAAGTGGAGCATCCTGTAACTGAATTGGTTTCTGGATTAGATTTGGTAAAACTACAAATAGATATTGCAAATGGCGAAGAAATTCCTTTCAAACAAAAAGATCTCAAAGTAAATGGATGTGCAATAGAAGGTAGAATAAATGCAGAAGATACCTTCTTGGACTTTGCTCCTTCGACCGGACCAGTACCTGATGTAATAATACCGTCTGGACCTGGAGTTCGTTGTGATACATATCTTTACTCTGGTTGCACAGTCTCACCATTTTATGATTCATTGATGGCAAAGCTCAATGCATGGGGTCAAAACTTTGAAGAAGCTAGAGTACGGCTGTTAAATGCCTTGAATGATTTTTACATTGAAGGAGTTGAAACTTCTATACCGCTATACAAAACAATACTAAAGTCAAAAGAATTCATGGAAGGTAACTTATCAACAGATTTTCTTCAACGATATAACATTATTGAAAGACTAAAAGAAGATATCAAAAATGATACAATTCAAAAACAAGATGCAGCAATAGCTGCTGCTGTAATTCACTCTGTTCGTTATAATAGTCGAGTAAAATCATCACAGGAAACTAACATGTATTGGAAAAGTAAACTGGATAGATCTTAATGGATTACAAAATAGCAGACATCAAAGATCCGTTTAATGCTGAAATTGTTAAGCAATTAGGAAATTCTGAATATTTAGTTAAAATAAATGACAATGAAAGAAATCTAAAAATTCTTAACATGTCTGCTAGAGGAATAGAATTTATTTTAGATCAAAAATATCACAAAGTAAAGTATCTTGATAATACAACTTCTCAAATGAAAATTGTAGTTGATGGTGTACCAATCACGTTAAACATGCATAATAATCTAAATGAAATTGTTTTCAAAAACTCTGGAGAATCTGGGGTTGGTAATTCTCAATTAAACCTCTATAGTCAAATTCCAGGAAAAGTTGTTAAAATTTCAATATCTGAAGGCTCTGAAGTAAAAAATGGTGATGTTATTTGTGTTCTAGAATCAATGAAGATGCAAGTTTCCATAAAATCCCACAAAGATGGTGTTGTTAAAAAAATAAAAATTAAAGATGGCGGTACAGTTGCAAAAAATGATGTTATTGCAGAAATCGAATAATTTAAGAAAAATTAATTTCTTGTGCTGAGAAAATCTTTAATCTCTTGATAATTTGGTTCAACTAGTGGATTATCTGAGACCCACTTGTATGCAATCTCTCCATTTTCATCTACAATGAAAATCGAACGCTTTGCTGCATCGTAATCTTTTACATGTAATAGATGTGGCATTAATACATCATAATCTCGAATTGTTTTACTTTTGTAATCTCCAAGAATTGGAAATTTTAAATTATTTTTTTCTGCAAATGCCTTATTTGCAAATGGTCCATCATTACTTATCGCTATCACTTGTGCACCAAGCTTTGATAGTTCATCCCATGAATCTCGAAAAGTACACATCTCAGTTTCACAGACAGGTGAGCTTGCTGCTACAAAAAATGATAAAATAATTTTTTTCCCTTTGAATTCATCTAGGGTTCTCATTTTCAACTCAGTATCCACCAATTCAAAGTTTGGAGCTTGATCTCCCACATTCAAAGTCATGAGAATTGTTAGAAATCTTGTCATATTAAGAATTTTGCAAAATTTAGATTAGAAAGCCTTTGATCGAAAAAAAAATGTGGATAGCTTTTTATATCTTCGGAAGAGTCTCAAAGCTACTTTGGTGGGCGAAGCAGTAGCAGGTTATAGTCATGTATTGATGATGTTTGGTTTTGCAATCATAGCAACGGCTCCCGCACTGATTATATCAAGAATGATTTCGCCTAGACGAAGAAGTAATCCAGTAAAATTCCTTCCAATGGAATGTGGCCAAGTCCCATCTGGTGCTGGAAGGACTCATTTTATGATGCAATATTATGCGTTCATTTTGATGTTTGTTGTTTTTGATGTAATGGCCATTTTCTTGTATGCATGGGGAAGCACTATACTTAATCTTGAAAAAACTGCCACTCTTCCAATAATAGCATTCTTAGGAATTATGTTTGGAGCTATGGCATATGCACTTTATCAATCAAAGAGGCGTGATATTTGGTAATTCTAATTAAACAAGTTTGGTCTAAGATGGAGATAAGGGATTAAATTGCTAAAAGATCTGATAACTCCACAAAATGCCAATGCCTTTGTAGGTAAGTTAGGAGATATTTTAGTCAAAGCAATCGACAAACCATTAGAATACGCCATTAATTGGGGTAGACTTTGGTCCCTTTGGCCTGTACATATTGAAACTGCATGCTGTAGCGTAGAATTCGGTGCTGCATCTAGCCCTCGATACGATGTCGAAAGATTTGGAATCATAGAGGCATTTGGATCACTAAGACAATGTGATCTAGTAGTTGTTCAAGGAACCATCACCCGAAAAATGGCTCCAAGACTTCGATTGGTTTATGATCAAATGCCAGAACCAAAATACGTCATTGCAATGGGTGCCTGTGCAATTACTGGAGGATTGTATTTTGATTCATACAATGTTCTTCCAGGAATTGATGGAGTACTTCCAGTAGATGTGTATGTCCCAGGTTGTCCCCCTAGACCTGAAACTCTTATTCAAGGATGCATTCTCCTTCAGGAGAAAATTAAGAGGATGAAGGCTAGGTAGGAAAGTAATGAGTGATTCTGATACTAGTATACAAGAGACTGAAACAAAACCAGTTGTAGAAAACCAACAAGAACTTCCAAAATTTGAAAAAGATCAATCAGATAAAATTACAGCAAAGTTTGGCTCTAAAACTGAAATTGCTTTTGTAAAACCTGACCGAATTAGAGTTAATGTCAAAAAAGAAGACATACTTGATGTAGCATCTTTCATTCGAGATGAGCTTAATTATGATCATGCAGAGTCCGTTACTGGCGTAGATTTTCCTGCAGACAAAGAAATTGAAGTAGTTTATCACCTGGGTTCATACACAGATCCACAATTAAGCAGACAAGTTTTATCCTTGGCAACAAGGGCGCCGCGTGAAGATAATCCTAATCCCAGTAATGATTCCACTAAACTCCCAAGTCTAAGAGATATCTTTTACAGCGTAGAATTTCATGAAAGAGAATGTTTTGAGATGTTAGGAGTTTTCTTTGAGGGTCATCCAGATAACAGACGATTATTATTGCCAGAAGATTGGGCAGATCTTCCACCACTTCGAAAAGACTTTGCAATAAAAGGTAGATAGAAATGACTGCACGATTACCTCCAGGACTTCAATTAGAAAAAGTCGATGACAGAATAATGACTCTAAACGTTGGCCCACAACACCCAGGCTCAGGCCATATGAGACTCATTATCCAAGTCGACGGAGATCGTATTGTTTCATGCGATCCTGATCCAGGCTATGTTCATCGAGGTGAAGAAAAAATGGCTGAATATAGAAACTATATCACAAATATTCCTCATCTAGAAAGACCAGTCATTCATGATTCATGTAACATATTATATCCGTACTGTCTAGGTGTTGAGGAACTTTTAGGTCTTGAAGTATCAGAACGTGCAAAATACGTTAGAGTAATTGCATCTGAATTAAACCGATTTACCTATACCCTCTATTGGTTAGCAATATATGGAATTTTCTTGGGTCACTCTACCATGTTTATGTGGCCCGCAGGAGATAGAGAACTCGCAATCGATCTTTTAGAAAAGTTAACTGGAGCGCGAGTTACACATTCATACTTTGTTCCAGGAGGCGTACGAAACGATCTTCCTGCAAACTTTGAAGACGTATGTCTAAGACAGATAAATTATTTAGAAAAACGACTCAAAGCATATGCCGATATTTTCTACGACAATCCAATTTTAATTGCAAGAACTGAAAAAACTGGAGTGTTATCTAGAGAAGATGCAATTAGACTTGGTACAACTGGTACAGTTTTGCGTGCAAGTGGTGTAGATTATGATGTTAGAACCAAAGAGCCATACGACGTATATGATGAACTTGATGTTCACACTAATGTTTTAAAGAATGGTGACTCGTATGATCGTTCTAAAACCCCATGGCTTGATATGTTAGAAAGCTGTAACATCATTAGACAAGCTCTAGAAAAAATGCCAAAATCTGGTTCAGTTAGAGTAAAATTAAAACCAAATCCAAAAGGTGGAAATGATGAAGTTTACAAAAGAGTAGAATCAGGAAGAGGTTCACTTGGTGCATACATTGTTTCTCGAAGTAAACCTGAACCATACCGAGTAAAATTGAGCGTTGGTTCATTTAGAAATCTAATTTGCATGCCCTATCTGTTAAAGGGAGAAAAATTAGGTAACATGCCAGCAGTTTACTGGAGCTTAAACTATTGGCCTGTGGAGGCAGATAGATAAATGTCAGTAATTGCACCCAAGTTTCGACTAGGTTATTTTCTTAAATCACTAACAGACAATATCTTTTGGATAATAGTTCTATTAACTCTAGTTGGAATTCCTGCCATCATGATCGTTCTGTTTTTCATTGATTTACCAGTCCTAGATGGCACGCTTCTGACCCCATTCCTTGCTTTTACGATGATGTTTCATCCTGAACTGGCAGTACCAGTTGTAAAATCTCTCCTGTATTCTGATTTCTTTAGAATTGCAGCATTTCCTGGTTTTGGATTTGCCGCTTTGCTTGCAGCAGGTACAATTTTTGCTGAAAGAAAATTGCTAGCAAAACTTCAGCTTAGAGTTGGACCATTTTACTGTGGAAAGTTTGAAGGAATCTTACAATTAATGGCAGATGGACTAAAGCTAATCTCTAAAGAAATTATTATTCCAGCCAAGGCTGATAAACCAATTTTTTGGACAGCTCCAATTTTGTTTGTTGCAACTGCAGCAGCATTTGTTTCGTTGATTCCAGTTGCTCCTGGATGGGTAGTAGCAGACTTGGATGTTGGATTGCTTGCAGTATTTGCCATAATTGGTTTTTTCCCAATAATTACAATTCTATCTGCATGGTCTGCAAACAGCAAGTTCCCATTCATCGGTGGCATAAGAGCACTGCATCAGATGGTTTCATTTGAAATACCATTAATTTTGTCACTTCTTGGAGTTGTAATTTTAACTGGCACATTGAATTTGTCTGAAATAGTTGAAAGTCAATCAAATTATTGGTTTATTGTTTTTCTACCAATTGGCGCAATTGTATTTTTTATTTCAGTGCTAGCAGAATTAGAAAGAATTCCATTTGATTTACCCGAAGCAGAAAGTGAAATTGTTGCAGGATGGTTAACTGAATTTTCTGGTATGATTTATGGACTTGTTCAACTTGGATCATACCTAAAGCTGTATGCATTTGCAGCATTGTTTGTGGTTTTGTTCCTTGGCGGTTGGCAGGGTCCTATGATTGTACCACCATTTCCAGCAGAAATTATTACACATGGAATAGAAGCTGGTCCAATCACTGTACAAGTTCCAGGTCTTCCAATAACAACCCAGGAAATGTTAAATGGTACTCTTTGGTTCACACTAAAAACTGTAGCAGTGATATTTTTCATTTTGATTCCAAGGGGGGTCTTTCCAAGAATTAGAATTGACATGCTCTTGAGCATAGGTTGGAACAAGCTTATCGCTTTGGCTTTTATTAACATCTTTATAGCACTCGGTTTGCTCTATGCTGGAGTATTAGGACCAGGAGGTTTATTGTAATGGGTACTGCTACTGGAATTATTCGGGCCCTAAATTCAGGAATTAAACATCTTGCTGTTAAACGATTTACCTTAAGATATCCTGAAGAAAAACTCAAGTTTGTAGGCGATGGATACCAATTTGATCCAACTACAGGAGTTGGGATTGCAGGCTACAAAGGACGACACATGCTTTTTCATGATAAATGTACAGGATGTCAGCTTTGTGCTATTGCCTGTGAAGGGGTAGCTGAAGCAATTGCAATGGTTAAGGTACCAGAAGAATGGAAACATAACAAAAAATCTATCATGCCACAAATAGATTATGGAAAATGTGTTTTTTGTGGACTATGTGTTGATGCATGTCCCTTCTATGCTTTATACATGACAAATGATTATGAACTTTCATCATTTACTAAAGAAGCATTAATCTACACACCATCTCAACTACAAGTCAAGCCTGAGGTTAAACAAGACGTAGATATCGTCATTGACGACAGAGGTGCAACACATGGTTGATGCAGCTTTTCTTGCATTATCTGTAATTACAATTGGTTCAGCAATAGCTGCACTTGAACTTCGTTCTATGATATATGGCTCAATGGCACTAATGGGAACCCTAGGTGGGATTGCTGGTTTCTTCTTACTGCTTGACTCGCCGTTTATTGCGATGTTTCAAATCGCAGTATATGTTGGTTCTATCGCTGTTCTAATCTTGTTTACTGTTATGCTTGTAAAAAGAGAATTAATATTCAAAAAAATTGAAGATCCTAGACGCAAGTTTGCAGGAATCGGTCTTATGCTGATCTTAATGATGGGATTAGGTTCTATTATTATTGATTCTGGTCTTCGAACAATTCAAACTAATGAGCCAGCTGTTGACTTTCGAGATATTGGTGAGGACTTTCTAACATATTATTGGCCTGCATTGATTCTGATGGCACTTATCTTAGCAGGCGCTGTCACTGGGGCACTTGTTTTAGCAAGACGGGAGGATGTTGAAGATGAGCAACGAGCTAATTGATTTTGTAATTGTATCAATTGCACTTTTAGGTATTGGAATTTACGGTCTATCTGTTAAACGGAATGCAATTAGAATGCTTTTTGCAGTTGAAATAATTATCAACGCTGCAAATCTAAATTTAGTTGCATTTGCGAGATTTATCCCCCACAGTGGAGGACAAACGCTTGCATTATTTTCTATTGCAATTGCAGCAGCTGAAGTTGCAGTTGGTCTTTCCTTAATTATTGTAGCCTATAGAATGTACCAAAACATCGACATTGCTGATTTTCGGAGCCTTAAGGGATAATGGATTATGCATTATTGCAGGCAGTTTTCTTGCCTCTCTTACTCTCACCAGTTGCCTATGTTATAGGCAGAAAATCAGGTGCTAACGCAGCTACATGGTTTACTTTTGGAGTCCTACTCTACTGTACAGTTCTGGTAATACTTGCTTCTCTAGGTGGAACATATGAAGAGCATTATAGATGGACTGAATTATTTGGCGAATTTGGATTCTTACTAGATGGATTAGCAAGTCCGTTTGCCATTATCATCTACGTCTTGTCTACTATCCTTGCATTGTATTCTAAACCATACATGGTACACAAATTCAAGGAAAATTATGCAGAGTTTAACCATAAACAAAACCAAGAAAGTGCAGTTCAAACTACTGCAATCGTTGAATCTTCAGGTCTTACTAATTATGTGAATAAACAATCTGGTGTTTACTTTGCAATGTTTCTTGTCTTTGCAATGGGAATGCTGGGAACTGTTCTTGCAACAAATCTAATCGAGTTTTACATTTTCTTTGAGGTAATGCTAATTCCAGCATTTTTCATGATTGCATTTTGGGGTGATGGAAACAAACGAAGAATTGCATTAATGTTCTTATTCTGGACACATGTAGGAGCTGTCATTTTACTTTTAGGTTTTTTAACAATTGGTTTTAGCGTTGGAAGCTTTGATTTTGCTGATATTCAAGAATCAGAAATTCCATCAGATGTTGTTCAGTTAGCTGCAGTTGCAATTATCATTGGGCTTGGTGTAAAACTTGCAGCTTTTTGATTCCATATTTGGTTACCTTATGCACATGGTGCTGCACCAACGCCAATTAGTGCTCTCTTATCACCTGCAATGATCGGAATTGGTGCATACGGGATCTTTAGATTAATTATAGAATTTTTGCCAATGCAATATGCAGACCTTGCCATTTGGTTGCACATTTGGGGTCTTGTAACTATGTTCTATGGAGGTACAATGGCATTGATGCAAGACGACATCAAGCGTCTATTTGCATATTCTAGTATTAGTCAAATGGGGTATCTTTTGTTTGGTTTGGGTTCGCTCTCAGCTTTAGGTCTTGCAGGTGCAGAGATGATGTATGTAACACACGGATTAGGAAAGGGCATTCTCTTCATGACTGCAGGAGTTTTAATTGTCAAAGTAGGTACAAGAAATATTTCACAACTAGGTGGCTTGGCAGGTAAAATGCCAATTACTGCTGTTTGTGCGGTAATTGGGGCTTTGACCATAATGGGTGTGCCTCCTACTAGTGGATTTATGGGCGAATGGACTCTCTTTTACGGAGCACTTGAAACTGCTTTAGAAGAGGGCTCTACTCTACGTGCAATAACATTTGGACTAGGTTTGGTTGCAACAGTACTTACAATGTCTTACATTCTTTGGATGCTAAAACGAGTATTCTTTGGAAAACTACCAGAAAATCTATCCAATGTAAAAGACGCAAGTTGGTACATGTTGGCACCAATGATGGTACTTGCAGGCTTTACAATTGTGTTAGGAATTTATCCCGACATATTCTTTGACAAAATTATTCCATACATGAACGGAGTGATTGGGGTATAGAATATGGCAACTGAGCAATGGGATTGGACTTTGGTGGATTGAATGCATGGTTAATTTGGATTGTGCCTTTCATTGCAGCACTGATAATTCCTGCTGTTGGAAAAGGTTCCAAAAAAGCAACTGGTTATGTTGCAGTTGGATTATCTCTTGCCAGTGCACTGTTTGCAGCATCTCTTCTACCTGGTGCATTAGAAGCACATGAAGTTCATGAACAAATATCATGGATTTCTTCAATTGGTCTCAAAGCAGGTGTCTTAGCTGATCCACTTGCAGTAATCATGGCAAATGTAGTTGGATGGATTTCCTTCTTGATTATGGTTTACAGTACTGGATACATGAAAGGTGACAAGGATATTGTACGATTCTGGTTCTGGATGCTGTTCTTCATTGGATCGATGCAGCTTATCGTGCTTTCTGATAATCTACTTCAGTTGTTCTTTGGATGGGAAGGAGTGGGTCTTGCATCTTATGCTTTGATTGGCTTCTGGTATCGTGACAAAGCACAACATCATGTTGGCAGAGAAGGATATACTGCACTTGGATTGATGGAATATTATTCACCGACACATGCTGGTATGAAGGCATTCATCATGACAAAGGTTGGAGATGTTATGATGTTGGCAGGAATGTTTTTGATTTTTGCATTTGCTGGAACGTTTGGATTCAAGGAACTCGTTGGTGAAACAACTTGGGCTACATCTATGGCAGCAGAAGGACTTTTGATACCTGCAGCAGTATTGCTTTTTGGAGGGGCTATAGGAAAATCTGCCCAATTTCCATTAAATGAATGGCTACTTGAGGCCATGACTGGTCCTACAGCAGTTTCCGCACTAATTCACGCAGCAACGATGGTAAAAGCAGGGGTGTTCTTGGTTGCAAGATTAGGACCACTCTTCTTTGCCTTAGGGGCAGCAGGCATTTTAGCAGATCAGTTCTTTGAAATCATTGCTTGGGTAGGTGCTATCACCGCAATATTACTTGCAACTCAAGGAATGGTTAATACCGAAATTAAGAAGGTGCTTGCGTATTCTACTGGTTCACAAATTGGTTACATGATGATGGCACTTGGAATTGCAGGATTATCCGAACAATTTGTTGATGGCTATACCGCTGGATTTTTCCATTTAATATCTCACGCAATGTTTAAGGCATCCTTGTTCATGGCAGCAGGTTCGTTGCTGCATGTTGTTGGCTCCAGATTTATGACAGACATGGGAGGACTACGCAAACAAATGCGAAAAACTTATGCATTCATGTGGGCAGCAGGTCTTGCATTAATGGGTGCTCCCTTCATCACAACAGGCTTTTGGAGTAAAGACGCAATCTTTGCAGCAGTTTATGAATCTGGCAACACATGGGCTTTACCAATTTTTATAATTGCCGTATTAACTGCAGTAATCACTGCATTTTATACAACAAGAATGATTGGAATGGTTTTCTTTGGGAAAAATAGCAAACACATTGAAAAAATGGAGAGTGAAGGTCACCATATCCATGAAGCTCCAAAGTCAATGTGGATTCCATATGGCATTCTTGCTGTACTTACAATTGGTATAGGAATTATTGGTTTATCTGCCGAAGAAGGAATTCATGAATTATTTACAGAATATCTTGCTGAATCCTTTGGAATTCATTCAATAGAACACGGAGTTGAAGAATCAATGCTACCAGGATTCCTTGCTGGATTAAATCCCATTGCACTTGGATCATCTTTGATTGCATTTGCAGTTGGATTTGGTCTAGGATACATATTCTACATTGGAAGATGGGTAGATCCTGTCAAATTCATAAATTCCAATTTATTCTTCTATTCACTTCACAAAGTAATCCTAAACAGATGGTATCTTAATGCCATGATTTATTGGGTATTTGTAGTAGCACCCCTCTGGTTTGCTAGAGGAATTTGGCGTTACTTTGAAAGAACTGCAATCGATATTGGCATGAATGTAGGCTTGGAGCGGGCAGTTGCTTGGAGTGCCAAAGTTGTCCAAGGAACACAAACTGGTGTTGCACAATCTTATCTTTACGTATTTGGAGCGGGACTACTCTTTGTTGTCCTGATATTGTTGATATAGGTGATTTGTAGATGATTGAGATTTCTTCAACTCCATTGATAATTCTGGCAATACTTGGAACTGTGGCAATTGCTATTCCACTTATTAGCATTTCAAGAAAAGATCGAGGCTCATCATTATTTTATGGCGCAATAGCCTTAGGCGCACTTTTGGCATCTATTGGATACGTTATTTACCAATTTGTAACTGGTAATGTTGCACAATCTGCAATCTTCTCAGAAGATGTTCTAGTTGATGATGCATTTGGTGGTTTGTTTGCAATTGCAATGTTAATTGTTGCAATTATGACAACTGTTGCGTCATTCAATTATATGCGGAAACACAAACATCCTGCAGTTTACTTTTCCTTAATTTTATTATCTGCCATTGGCATGGTCTTCGTTGCATACTCTACAGATTTGGTAATGCTCTTTGTAGCATGGGAGCTAATGAGTATTCCAACTTACATCCTAGCAGGTTACATGAAAAAAGATCCTTCATCAAACGAGGCTGCACTCAAATACTTTTTGTTTGGTGCACTTTCATCTGCAATCATAATTTACGGAATTTCAATCGCTTACGGTATTACTGGATCAACTAACATAGGCGAAGTGATTCAAGGATTTTCAACACTTGATCCTACTATGACACCACTTGCTTTGTTGGCAGTTGGAATGTTTATTGCAGGATTTGGATTCAAGATGGGACTTGTTCCTTTCCACATGTGGTTACCTGATACCTATGAAGGAGCTCCGCCAACTATTGCTGCACTTTTAGCAGCAGGTACCAAGAAAGTAGGGTTTGCTGCTGCACTTCGAATAATTATAATGGGTGCAGTAGCTCTTAGCCTTGACTGGACCTTTGCACTTGGCATTATTGCAGTAATGACTATGACTGTAGGAAATATTGCTGCTGTAATGCAGAAGAACTTGGCAAGAATGCTTGCTTATTCTAGCATAGGACATGCAGGTTACATACTAATCGGTCTATCCATTGCACCGTTCTCAGCAATAGGAATTCAAGGTTCCTTATTCCACATCCTTAATCATGCAGTAATGAAAGGAGCAGCATTCATTGCCGTTGCAGGAATTGTTACTACTCTTGCAGTTACTAATATCGATAAGCTAAAAGGCCTGGCAAGAAAAATGCCAATTACCTCTTTAGGACTAGTAATTTCACTTCTTGCACTTGCTGGTGTTCCACCATTAAGTGGATTTTGGAGTAAACTTATGTTATTTGGTGGAGCAATTGATGCAGGACCAATAGCAGCATGGGCTCCGTGGCTTGCAATAGCCGGTGTTCTTAACAGTGCTCTGTCACTAGCTTACTATGGTTGGATAATACGAAAGATGTACTTTGAAGGAGAAAACGAAAAAAGAGTCAAGGAACCAAAATCCATAATCGCAGTTATGATTTTCTCAATAATATTCATAGTCGCAATAGGTGTTTACCCAGATCCAATAATTCAATTTACTGAAACAGCAGTTCCTAACTTGGCGGCACTTTCGCCTTAAACATAGTAAATTTAATCAAGTTTTCTAAATGTGATTTTGCGTCACCTTCATGAATTTTTCTTAAACCAATCTTAGCCTTTTCAGAATAACTTTTTAGCAAATCCTCCATTTTATTAAAGACGTCACGAGGATCAGAACTTTTCTTAATTAAAAGATTGAATAGCTTGTCCTCATTTTTCCAATCATTAAGATCGTCTTGAATTTGATAGGCAATACCAATATTTTTTCCATACTCTGATAATGCTTCAATTTCTTCTTCTGAACCACCACCCAAAATTGCTCCCAGTCTTGCTGCTGTTTCAAAAGCAGTGGCAGTTTTGTATTCAATTACTTTGAGATAATCATCAAAAGTAGCATCTTCACTTTCTTCTAAACGCCCTTCTATGATTTCTCCTTCGCTCATGAGCATTGCTGTAGTGGCTAGATCTTTTGTAATTCTTGGGTTGTCAAGTCTAGAGGAAATATTGAGAATTAACCCTAAAACAAAATCTCCTGTTAGTATACTTGCATTATAACCATATTTGATGTGGAATGGGTCTTTCTGTCTTCTCATAGTTTCATTATCGATAATATCGTCATGAATGACTGATTCTGTATGTAAAAATTCAACAGCACAGGATGCAACATATGCATTATCATCTGCTTTTCCAATGCTTTCAGCAGATAGAATTAAAATTAATGGCCTTATCCTTTTCCCGCTTTCCATTGCATATTTCAAGGGTTCAATAAACTCAGATTCAGAGTATAATTCGAGTTCGGATTTCAATGAAGAATCAATTTTTTTAATATAATTACCGTAGATTCCTAAAAGAGGATTGACTTCGATGTTTTTTCTACTCAAAAACAGCCCTTGCCAGACCTACTTTTGATAGCATATTAAAAGTTGGTGCTCCCGCCGGGACTTTCATCATTTTTTGATTTTGAACCCGGGATCACCGCCTTGAAAGGGCGGTATGCTTGACCGGTCTACACCACAGGAGCCCGTTTGCATCCGGTTATTTTATCCATAAAATCTTTTGGGAACTACAAAGATTTTTTTATCAGCATTCTACGATTAAACTCATGAATTCTCTGATTAAAAGAATCGATGAAATGATCGAAGAAAGAAGTTTACTTAAACATCCATTTTACCAAATGTGGTCAGATGGAAAGCTTTCATTGGATTCTCTTACAGGATATTCAAAAGAGTATTTCCAACTTGTAAAATCTGTACCATCATTTATGACCCCTATAATTAAACAAGCACCTGACTCTCTGAGAAGTGAGCTCACATCAAACCAAGAAGAAGAAGTAGAACACATTAAACCATGGATGAGATTTGCAGAAGCATTAGGTGTTGATCAAAAGGAATTAGAGCAATACCAAGGCCTTCCAAAGACCAGAAAAGCTATATCTCAACTTTCATCATTGATGGATTCATTTGAAGAGGGTTCATGTGCAATGTATGCATTTGAAAAGGAGATTCCAAAAATAAGTCAAATAAAACTTGAAGGATTAGCAGAATTCTATGGTATTTCTAGCGAAGAGGCCACAGAGTACTTTAAGTTACACACAGAAGCTGATATCAGACATGCAGCAGCTTGGAGAAAAGCTCTTGAACAATCTTCATCTAAAAATGAAGATTTGATCCAAATAGCAGAAAAATCAATTTCTGCACAAAATCTGTTACTTGATAGTTGTTACGAATCTTACTGTTAACTCTATAACATTTTATACTGAGGATAGAACCTTTTTTGCGTGGGGCCCGTAACTCAGCTTGGTAGAGTAACCGGCTCATAACCGGTGAGCCAAGGGATCGAAGCCCTTCGGGCCCACTCTTCCCAAAAATCGGTTTTCAGGGAGGAATTTACCTTAGTTTTAAAATAAGTCACCAATCTATGTACTATGGCCGCAATGAAGAATCAGAGTTATATCTGAAAAATGATGTGAAGGCATTTGTCTGAGCTGCCAAGTTTTTTAAATTTTTTTTAATTTTGGTTCACTTGCATTTGGATTTTCTCTAAAATCTCACTACTTACCAAACTTGCTTCGTGTAATGACTCTGTTATTTCTATTATGTCAGTTAATTGATGCATCTTTACTCCTTCTGAATCTAAGATCTTTTCTGCACCTTCTAATCTGTTAAGAATAACATAGGCATCTGTTACTACAGTTCCAGCTTCTTTTAGTATCTTGATGCTATTTACCATAGAACCACCTGTAGTTGCCACATCATCTATCATTAAGACCTTCATTCCTTGGTGTATCTTACCTTCAATTGATTTTGTGGTACCATATTCCTTTGGTTTAGTTCTAACGTAAATTAGTGGTTTTACAGTTTCCATTGCTAAAGCAGAAGCTATTACCAATCCACCAGTTGGTACCGATGCTAAGGAATCAAAATTATCAAATCCTATTTCTTCTGAAATTAAATCTTGGAGATTTTTTACCATTTTACGAAATTGATGTGGAAAACTTGAAACTAACCTTAAATCAATATAGTATGAGCTGCTTTTTCCACTTGATAGTGTAAAGTCTCCAAACTTTAGTGCCCCATTTTGATGTAAAAAGGTTGCAAACTCTTTTACAAATTCCATACTAAAATTAACTAAACTGGATTTATTTTGGTTTATGTTTTTGTTCATTTATGCCTGAAATCTGGTTAAATTATGGTAAAACTAACATCGTACTAGACATTAGAGCAGAAAACCTCGACCAACAACTAGATTCTCAAGGTAAAGCACTCAATGATTCTGAACTTGGAGAAAAACTTGACACGCTTGATATTACCAAACCAATGGAACTTGTAGTTCTAAATAGCTCAGAATCTATTCAAAAAACCATTTTAGCCCTTTTTGAAAAATGTGAACAAAAATCAGCCCCAATACCACGAATTTTAGCAGATAGACCAATACTGAATTATGTTAAGTCATACCTGCCTGAGGGAAGCTCGATATCTGAGTTTGGTAACGATGACCTCTCAAATTCTAATCTTGTTTTTGTTGGAGAGATGGAGTTTGATGGATTATTTGGATTTGAAACTATAGCTACAAGATTGATTAAAAAATTTGGAAATGAGCAAATGCTCTCAGCATACGAACAACGAAAAGGTGACCTTCCTGCACCAGGTGAAGTAATAGATAATATTCAAACAGCTAAAAAATTTACGGACTCTTTTGAAATTATGGCAATTGAGATTGTGGCAAATCAAAATGGATTAGTTGATTTGTCTATAGGACATCCTTCATCAACAATATCAATCTCAAAATCCTTTGGTGAATCAGCTACTAAACAGGTAGAAAAACATCGAACCATGATGATTAGTACTGGAAAAGATGCAAGCAATGATAATTTTAGTAAATCTTTAGCATCTCTCTGGAACTGTAATACTGCCATTAAAGATAATGGACTAGCAATACTTCTTTCAGAATGTAAAAATGGAATTGGTTCTGAAGCAATTCAACAATTCATTGAAGGTAGAATGAGTATAGACCGACTCAAAAAACCTGCAAAATATGTCAATGGAATGGAAGACCTTTTGTTCTTAACAGAAATCCAAAAAAGATTTCAGGTAGGATTAGTTTCAGTTTTACCTGAATATTATACAAAAAAATTGAACATAATTTCTTTTGGAGGAATTAAACGAGCAATGGATCATATTCTAAAAGTGCAAGGAATCAAACAAAAAGTTGCAGTAGTTTCTGATGGTGCTCGAATTCTCTTAAGGTAGTATAGTGGAAGGAAGAGGTGCGCATAATATTGCAAGAACAACTACTACCGCGTATAAAATTTTTCGATTTTTAGGAACTGGTGAGATGTCATCAAGTGGCATTGCACTAGCATTTCGAGAACTGAGAAGCAAGATAAACATCGCCATAATGAAATATCCTAACACAAAAAGAACTCCAATACTTGCATAAGTTCCAATTCTATGCACTTTTGCTCCAAAAAGTGCACGAGCCATATGTCCTCCATCAAGCTGCCATGCAGGTAGCAAATTCAAAAATGTAATTAAAAATCCAAGCCATGCGGCAAACAAGACAGGAGTCATTATCACTTCTTCTCCATTTCCACCTTTTCCAAAGATTGCAAGGGATGCTTTCATCAGTATGGGCTCATTCATTTCAATTAATTCAGATCTTGAAAACAAATCATCTGCAAGATCGTTAGTAATTACTGGTGCTGTGTATGCACCATACATTGAGACAATAATTGCAATGGCCAAGCCTGCAATAGGTCCTGCAATTGCAACATCATAAAGAATATGTCGGTTAACCGTTAATCCTCTTGATGTTATTACAGCTCCAAATGTGGGAATTCCATAGATAGGTATTCCTGGAATAAAATATGGCCACGATGTTTTTAGCTTGTGTAATCTAGCTGCAATTAAATGACCTGACTCATGGATTCCCAAAATCCCTAACAATGAAATTGTGTAAATTACAGCTATATCGAAAGGATCTCCAATGTTGATTACAGTATTTGCACCAATTGTTCGGTAATATCCATCAATCATTACAAAACCAATAACTATTGCAAAAAGAATTCTAGGTGTCCATGAACTTGATAACCATTTTCGTTGTTTTCGTGGAGGAAATCTATTTACTAGAATATACATACCATCAGATGATTTTTGCATTCTGCAGATTAGATCTCTTGCCTCTAATTTTTGGGCTAATTCCACAAATTTGGATTTGAACTCTCTGTCTTCTATTCTGAATTTCAAAGTATCCAAAGTAAGATCTACGTTGGTGACCTCAAACTGTGAAGAAACTATTGAAATAACTTCTTCCTGTGTTGGCTCACTCATTCTTTAACCTCGAGAGATAGTCCATTAATGCTTTTGCGGTTAAAATATACTAATTCCAAAAATGCTCAAAATTAAATATTTGAATCTATTACCACTAGTATTGCAAGTAATCCTTAAGCAGATAGGAGATTGTTCCATTAGGAGATGTGATCCAGCTGATCTAATTCCAGTTATGGAAATTAATATGAAAACCCTTCCAGAACATTATTCAGACTATTTCTATGAAAGTCTACTATCAGAATTACCTGAGGCATTTCTTGTTGCAGAAATTGAAGGAAGGGCAATTGGTTATATTATGTGTAAAACAGAATATGGATTCTCAAATTTCAAGAAATTAGGATTTGTAAAAAAAGGACATGTAGTATCTGTTGCTGTACTTGATGAGCATCGCAAAAAAGGAATTGGTAAAGCTCTTGTAGAAGAGGCAATAAATGGTGTTCAAATCAAAAAATGTGATGAGCTATACCTCGAAGTTCGTTGTAGTAACACTGAAGGGGTCAGATTATACGAAAAACTTGGCTTTATCATAAAACAGAGACTAAAGACGTATTATCGTGATGGTGAAGATGCCTTTTTGATGGCAACTGAGTTTCAGTACTAGATTCAAATAAATAAGTCAGGCCAAACTTGTAGCGCAATGTCAAAACGCCGCTCTACTGGTATTGCCATCTTTATTTTGTGTATAGTTGGTTTTTTTGTATATGCTTATCTTCTCATGTTATCTGAGTGGAGCCCCATAGTTCTGCAGTTATCTATGCTTATGGTCGTTGGCGGAGTTCTTGGAGTAATTTCTTGGATTGGCTATACTATGGCAACTACAAACTCATCTCCATCTTCAATTACATCAGATGATGAATAGTGATATCTATTTTGTAATTCTTACATCAACTACGGTTTGATAATATCTAGGACCCACAGCTCTTACGATTTTAGAATTAAGGATCTTTGATTTTATTGGTGTGATATCTAGATAGTGTTTTTCAGAAAGTTTTGCAGCTTGTGATTTTTCATCTGCATGAATATGAGAATAATAGTGAATTATTCCATTGCTTTTTGTTGCTAATATAGCCGAATTAAGAAACTCGTCTGATCTTTCTGGTAATAACATCAAAACTCTGTCCCCTTGGTCACTTAATTGCTCTTCAATGATTTGAGCAGCATCACCATGAATAGAAATAACTCTCCCAGCAAGTTTATTTAATTCTATATTTTTCTCACATAGTTTTGCAGCAATAGGATTAATGTCAATGTTATACACTGTACATTTTTTCCTTTTAGCTGCTATTATTGAAAACATTCCAACGCCACCAAACATGTTGATTACTATTTCTCCATCTTGGACTAGCTCTGCTATTCGATCTCGCTCAGTAGAAAGCCTGGGAGAAAAAAATGCCTTCTCTACATCTACAATAAATCTACAACCAAATTCCTTATACTCTGTCTCAGTTTTATCCACTCCTGCAAGAATTTCTAAATCTCTTGTTCTAAAGTCACCTTCAACTGACGATGATTGATAAAAAACAGATTTTGCAGTTTTGACTTGTTCAAGTAATGTCTCCCCAATAATTTTCTTCTTTGACAATAAAGAATCTGGAATCCTAACTATTATGATATCTCCAATTTGATCAAATGCTGAGAAGAGATCTTCGCTTTCTTTTTCAGAAAGAACATTTTCAAGTGCTTTTTTTAGCATCCGAGTCAATTCTTGTAATAGAAATTTCCAGAGTCTTTCTGGGTTTTATCTAACCTACTGTCGCTTTTGTTTACTCTGGGTCTGAGTGATTTCTCATCACGACGAAATGTTATGCCTAAGGACTTTAGGAATCTATTCATTGCATCCGTTTTTGAAAGAGGAGATGTAGCATGTCCTTCTATCCCAGAAGTTCCTTCAAAAATTACCATTGAATCAGAAATAAGATCCATTAACTGTAAATCATGATCAATTATAATTGCTGATTTTTTATAAGAGCGAACAAATCTTTGAATAAACTTTGCAATCGCAATTCTATCTTCAACATCTAAAAAGGCTGACGGCTCATCTAGGGCAAAGACATCTACTTTTTGTAATAAACAAGAAACTACTGCAACTTTTTGAAGTTCTCCCCCTGATAAATTTTTCACAGACTTGTTGTAGAGTTTTTTTATTTTTAGTGGATCAATAATTTGTTCTTCTTCCGTACTTCCTTGAATCGGACCTCCATTTGCTTTCTCTAACAAATCAACTACTTCAACATCAATGTCATTTGTTAGATACTGTGGTTTGTAAGCAATCTTAATTTTTTTGTTTATTTCACCTGAATCTGGTTTTTCAACCCCTGCAATCATTTTCATAAAGGTAGTTTTTCCAAGAGCATTAGCTCCCATAATCCCTAGAACCTCTCCTTTGCTTACTTTACCTGGTTCAATTGTTACTGAAAACGATGGAAATTTTTTCTCAAGTAAGGGATATGATATAATTTCATTTCCCACCTGAAAATTCTCTGTTGTAGTAGCAGACGAATCAAATGTGAATTTTTTGTCTCTGAATCTGACATTTTCATTTGGTAAATAACCATCTAGAAATACATTGATTCCAACCTTTGTTGAGAGTACTTTTGATACAATTCCATAGACAGCAGGTTCGCCATATAACACATCGATGTAATCACTGAGAAAGTCTAGTAGAGTAAGATCATGCTCAACTACCATTACACTCTTTCCAATTTTTGCTAATCCATGAATTACTCTTGCTACACTTGTTCTTTGATATACGTCGTTGTAAGAAGATGGTTCATCAAAAAAGTAAAAATCAGCATCTTTAGAAGTGGTCACTGCTACTGCTAATCGCTGTAGTTCTCCACCGCTTAGCTCCTTTAGGTGGTTTTCTAAAGAATTGGTCAACCCTAATTCTTTTACTAGCTCTTTTGAAACTCCTCTCTCATCGAATTTTTCAAGTAACTCTTTGGTAGTGCCATCAAAAACTTCAGCAACGTTGTAAACTTGTTGAGGTTTAATTGAGGCCTTGATATTTCCGTCCTTAATTTTTTCAAAATGTGATTTAAGCTCAGTTCCACTATAATATCTTAAAATATTATCCCAATCTGGCGGTTCATTATAATTTCCTAAATTTGGTTTTAAGTTGCCAGATAATATGTTTATGACAGTACTTTTTCCCATTCCATTCCTTCCAAGTAATCCAACTACTCCTCCCTTTGTTGGTGTAGGAAGTTTGTATAATCTGAATGAATTAATTCCATATTGGTGAACTTTATCTGTTGCAAGCTCTGATGCTAAATTTATAATTGTAATTGCATCAAATGGACAAACCTTTACACAAATTCCGCAACCATTGCAAATGTTTTCATCAATTTGAGCTTTTTTTATTTCTTCATTTAATATTATACAATCAGCACCTGATTTGTTTACAGGACAGTACTTGATACATTCAAGACCACACTTTTTTGGTTGACATAATTCCTTATCAAGCACTGCAACACGATGAGTCATGAGTGTACACGCTTTTTCTTTAATTTATATCTCTTCGAGAAATCGAGTTAGTTTTTCAATCAATTTGATTGAGTTCTGAAGATACCTCATAGTTACCTTAATAGATAACATCAAAAAAATACCTACAAGCCGGCCATAGCGTTGGGGTGCGACCCAGTCCCATTCCGAACCTGGAAGTCAAACCCAATGTCGCTGCTGTGTTACTAAGATGCGAGAGCTCTTGGGAAGCAGTAGTGCTGGCATCTTTATTTTGAAAAAACTATAAGCTAGCTCAAACCGATAATTGTATGCCTAATTGTTCTGTTTGTGGTCAACCATTTGATGATGACATTCGTTTTTTGAATCACATGATGGAAAAACATGGATTTAGAAATCCTAACGTTGACAAACCAGATAGAAATAGTAGAGGATACTAAATCTCGCTTTATACATTATTTCTAAAAGTTAAATACTAATTTTGAAACCCAAGTTATGCATATACTGCATCTTACCAAGTATCAATGTCAAGAGTATTTGCAAAAAGCATTGCTTTATGTCCTAAAAGGAACAGGCCTTGATCCTGAATGTAAAAGATAATCTTCTATAATGTTCTAAGATAATCTAGAATTAATCGTACTCCAAATCCAGTTGCACCTTTTGGATTATAGGATTTCTTTTTAGTTGCTTCCTGAGTCCATGCAGTTCCTGCAATGTCTATGTGTGCCCAAGGGGCATTATCTACTGCATTTGCCAAAAATGCGGCTGCTGTTATGGTGCCAGCAGCTCTTCCCATGCCAACATTTTTCATATCTGCAACATTTGATTTGATCATATCCATATAATCATCATTTATTGGTAGTTGCCAAAGCTCCTCGGAAGTTTTCTCAGACGAATTTTTTATTTTTTCTGCTAATTCCTGATTATTGCTTACAAGTCCTGCAACATTATTTCCTAATGCAACAATGCATGCACCAGTAAGAGTTGCAAAATCAATAATTGATTTTGGTGAGTATTGTTTTATTCCATAAGATAATGCATCAGCTAGAATTAGTCTGCCTTCTGCATCTGTGTTTAAAATCTCAGCTGTTTTACCACTGTATAGTCGTATAATGTCACCTGGTCTATATGATTCACCACCTGGCATGTTTTCAACAGATGGAATTATTCCTACAACATTGATAGGTAGTTTTAATTCTGAAACTGCTTTCATTATTCCTAAAACTGTACATCCACCACACTTGTCAAACTTCATCTCATCCATTTTGTCACCTGGTTTTAATGAAATTCCACCTGTGTCAAAGGTTACAGCTTTTCCTACAATTACAACTGGTTTATCATCTCGTCTGCCTTTGTTATGTTCTAAAATGATGAGTTTTGGTTCATTTTTACTTCCTTGACCAACTGCTGAGATTCCACCAAACTTTTTTTGCTTGAGTTCATTTTTGGAGAAAATTTTGCATTTGAGTTTATTCTTAGATGATAGCGATTTTGCAATGCTTGCAAGAGTAGATGGTGAACATTCATTGGGAGGAAGGTTTGCGGTATTTCTTGCAAATAATGTTCCTTCTGCAACAATTTGCGCCTGTGAAATAACCTTTTGAGCATTCTGTGAATTTGAAACTAAAATTGAAAGATCAGGTGATTTTTCACTTTTTTCTTTCTTGAATTTATCAAATGAATATAGAGAAAGCATAGTACCTTCAACAACTGCTGAAATTGACGAGTCTGAATCAATCGGAAATCCAATTGGAATAACTATTGAAAACTCTGATAAACCTAAACTACGTACCTTTTGCGCAATTTTCCCTGTAACATTCCTCAATACATCTGTAGATAATTTGTTCTTTGGGCCAAGTCCAGCAATTAAGATCTTATTTGCAGGAGTAATTCCTAGAGTTTGAATAATAGATATCTCTCCAACTTTACCTTTGGTTTCTTTGATTGATTCTTTTACTGAAGAATTGATTTTTTCATGAATTTTTCCTAATCCAAGTGGTTCTTTGGAGTTTTCTAAAACAAAAGCACAAAGAATTGGAGTCTTTTTATTTGAAGGTTTAGTAGATTCTGCTTTTATCTTCATAATGTTTGGCTCGTACGTTTAGTGGTATTATAGATTACTTTATCTTTATTTTTTTACTATTTGTTAGTAGACTCGCAGAACGAAGAAAAACCGCCTTTGTAGTTTTACAATCCAAATCACATGACTCTTGTATGTTTAGATCTCCGGTACTTCCATTTGCTCTAATTATAGCTGACATTAAAGGAAGTAATCCTGCTCTACCCCCGTAAGCTGTTTTTCTATCAACATACCAAAACATTTCAAGTGCACTAGAATCCAAAATGTCTTCTCGTAACTTTTTTCCAAGATCTGTATAATGACCCACAATCCGTAATCTACCTCTTGCCAAAAAATTAACAAATTTTGCAAATTTTACACAAAGATAACACTGGTTATCATAAAGGACAAGTGGTACGAAGTCATCTAATTCCATAATTATGTTAGGCTGCGATCGGATTAAAATTTTTGGAAGTAGCTTAATATTTCATTTACAAAGCAACAACAAGGATGGGCCTAAATTACTATAAAATTAAAAAGAATGTTCTCAAGGCACGCAAACTTGTAATCAAAGGTACAATAGCAGCAGCTTCCGGCCATCCCGGGGGCTCCTTTTCAATGGCTGAAATAATGGGCTGTCTTTTTAACAAATATCTTCGATTTGACCCAAAAAACCCTCTCTGGGAAGACCGAGATAGATTAATTCTTTCAAAGGGACATGCATCTCCTGGTCTTTTTTCTAATCTTGCCGTTGCAGGATATTTTGATCCTTCAGAGATTGAAACGCTAAGAAAGTTTGGAAGCAGATTGCAAGGACACCCTGACCTAAAATGTCCTGGAGTAGAATTTTGTGGAGGTTCTTTAGGACTAGGACTATCATATTCAATTGGTAATGCACTTGCTGCAAAAATTGATGGTAAAAGTCATCGCATCTATACTATAATAGGCGATGGCGAATCAGATGAGGGACAGGTTTGGGAAGCAGCAATGGCAGCTGCAAAATTCAAAGTTGATAACATGACAGTCTTTGTAGATAGAAACTTCATTCAACAAGATTCGTACACAGAAAAGATTATGCCACTTGATGAAACTCTTGAAGGAGACGATCTTTCAGAGATGTGGAGGGATGCAAGCAGATGGAAGCTTAGTGACAAATGGCGTGCATTTGGATGGAATGTAATTGACATTGATGGTCATCGAATTGAGCAAATTGATCATGCAATAAAAAAGGCAAACCAGACAAAAGGCGTTCCTTCAATAATTATTGCAAGAACAATCAAAGGAAAGGGAGTCGAACATATGGAGGATAACCCGCAATGGCACGGAAAGGCACCAAAACCTGAAATGGCACCTATAATCAATGCAGAACTTGAATCACAATTTATGATCGCACCATCTATAATTGCAGGAGACATGTCAAATTTAGAAAATGAGGTAAAGCGATGTGCAGAAGGAAGAGCAGACTACATTCACCTAGATGTAATGGATGGTGTCTTTGTTCCAAATACTACATTTGATCATACAAAAATAAAACAGCTAAGACCACTTACCGTTATTCCATTTGATGCACATCTAATGATAAATGAACCTGTAAAACACGTACGAGATTATGTCGATGCAGGATGTGATATAGTAACTGTACATACAGAAGTTTGTGATGAATCAAGCTTTGGTGAAATAAAAGACGTATTACAACAAAACCAAGTTGGAGTTGGTCTTGCAATTAATCCAGATACAAATCTTCCACAGTGGTCACACAAATTCATTGCAGACTTGGATCAACTAATTGTAATGTCAGTAGTTCCTGGCAAATCCGGACAAAAATACATCGAGTCTAGCCACGAGAAAACTCAAAATCTCGTTAAAATTCTAAAAGATAACAAATTTGAAGGAACTATTGAGGCTGATGGAGGAGTAACCCTTGATAATGTGGGTCAATGTTTTGTTGATGGCGCTCGAGCCTTTGTTGGTGGAAGTGCAATAATTGGGCAAAAAGACGTTAGGGGAATTATTCGAGAGTTTAGAAATGCCATTTTGAAATCTAGACGAAGACTGTTAATACAAAAGGCAAATGAGCTTGGTGGAACAGAACTTGTTAACAATTGGATAAGCCTACATGTTATTGGTGAGAAAAAGAACCAACTTATTCAGATAGCAAAGGAGCTTGGATTCAATTGACGATGACAAATCAGATGGCTGACATGAGAACCGAATATGGAAAGACACTAATTGAAATTGGAAAAGAAAATCCTAACATTGTTGTTTTAGGAGCAGATACTACTGACTCACTAAAAACTGCTGGTTTTGGAAAACAATTTCCTGAAAGATTTTTCAATGTTGGAATTGCAGAAGCAAATCTTGTAACTATAGCAGCTGGCCTTGCATATGCTGGAAAGATTGCATTTGCAAGTACATATGCAATATTTTTGCCAGGTAGATGTGTTGATCAAATTAGAAACCAAATAGGTTATCCAACAAGAGATGACAATAAGGGACTCAATGTAAAGTTGGTAACCTCACACGGTGGACTAACAGTTGGTGCTGATGGTGGCTCACACCAACAATTAGAAGACATTGCAATTATGCGTGCAATTCCAAACGTACGCGTCTTAATTCCAGCTGATGCTATTTCAGTATCAAAGCTTACTTGGATTATTTCTCAACAGTATGGCCCATTCTACATGAGAATGGCTCGTTCTGAAACACCTGTTATACATTCAGAGTCACAAGAGTTTGAAATTGGAAAGGGAATTACATTACGGGACGGTTCTGATTGTACCATTGCAGCATGTGGCATAACGGTAAAAATGGCACTTGATGCAGCCGAATCCCTAAAAAAAGAAGGAATTTCTTGTAAAGTGCTTGACATGTTTTCAATAAAACCAATTGATGAGGAACTTTTAGAAAAGGCAGCAAGAGAAACAGGCGGAATTGTTACTTGTGAAGAGCACAACATTATGGCAGGATTTGGTTCTGCAGTAGCTGAGGTAGTTTCAGAAACCTACCCTGTTCCAATAAGAAGGATAGGTGTGCAGGACAAGTTTGGTGAATCTGCCCGAGATAATGAAATTTCACTTTTGCTTGAAAAGCATGGAATTACATCTCTTAATATAGCAAAAAAAGTAAAGGAAATCAGGAGTAAATCATGAAAATATTTCTTGATACTGCTAATCTAGAGTCCATAAAGAAGTACAATGACATGGGATTGCTAGATGGCATCACAACTAATCCATCACTTCTATCAAAGGAAGGTGGCGATCCTCAAAAAACAATGGAGGAAATCACTAGAATCATCAAAGGTGATGTTTCCCTTGAGGTTGTTGCAACAGATTACGAAGGTATGATGGAAGAGGGTCGTAGACTGCGCAAGTATGGTAACAATGTTGTTGTAAAATGTCCAATGACTTCTGAAGGTCTTAAAGCATGTAAAGCACTTACCGCAGAAGGAATCCCTGTAAATGTCACTCTAGTATTTTCACCAAACCAAGCATTACTAGCTGCAAAGGCTGGTGCAAAATACATCAGTCCTTTCATTGGAAGACTAGACGATGTTGGAAAGGATGGCATGAGTCTGATTCGAGAAATTAAACAAATCTTTTCAAATTATAATTTCAAAACACAAATTCTTGTTGCAAGCGTTAGACATCCAATGCATGTTGTAGATGCAGCAAAGATTGGTGCCGATGTTGTTACATTGCCACCAGCTATTCTAGGGCAAATGCTAAAGCATCAACTAACAGATATTGGTTTGAAGAATTTTCTGGCAGACTGGGAAAAGCTCAAATCAGAAAACCCAGACATTAGCATCTAAGTTATTTTAGTCAAAACATATCTCTTGTATATAGAAGCCCCACATTTTTCACAAACAAAGTTTGTGTGTTGAACAGGTGGTCTGTCAGGATCCCTCCAAACAATGGTTCTAGGAAGCATCTTTTCGCCGCAGGTCTTGCAATCCACTATATCTTCTATGGATTCCCTATGATTTAATAACTTTGTTGAATATTTTGGAAAACCCTGCAGAATCTGTAGACAATACATGGAAAGCAAAAAAACTAGAAGAGGAGCTTAACAGATTTTAATATAAAAGAAATGATAGAATCTACTCGTCGTAGATCATTAGTTTTTTCTCTTCTAGTAGTGAGTGTAGATTGTGAACAGAGCGATAAACGTCAGCTTCCTTTTTTGCACCAGTACAAACTAGTTTCCCAGAGGCAAATAACAGAATTACAGTTTTTGGATCAAGCATTCTGTGTATCAACCCTGGAAATTGTTCTGGTTCGTACATGCTTCGTGGAAGAACTCGGGCTGCGTGTTCCAAGTGAATCTTTCCACCAAGGTTAATTGCAGCTACAATATTTTGTACAACAATTACAGCGTCCTTTTTGATTTTAATTCCACCTTTTCGAAGCTTTTGAACTACAGTTCTTACTGCTTTGATTGCCATTTCTTCGGATTTTGCACCAGTACATACCATTTTTCCTGTTCTGAAAATCAGCGTTGCAGTTCTTGGTACCTTTAGACGGAATACTAGACCTGGAAACTGATCTGGATGGTATTCAGTATCCGGAAATTTTCTTGTAACCTCGTTAAGATCTATTTTCTGATCTACAGAAGCGGATGCTACAACGTTTTCAACACTCACAATTGGCTTTGTCTGTGGCATTTAACGTCCTTATAAAGGCCCTTTATATATACTAAATATAAGATTTGCCCTATTTCACTGAGTTAAGAATTCTTTAGTGGCGTTTCCTGCTATTGTTAGAGATATCGAACCATCTTTTAGATTAATGATTTTAGATTTTTTTTGTATGCTAAATGGTTTTACAAATAAGGGATACGTAGAACTGATAAGTTATCCATGTTTTTAATTTTGCAAATATATTGTAAATTGTTTTTTTAACATTTGAATATTTCTACTGATTTCTGTTTAATGGATATATTCAAAATTAAAAATTCCATCTGTAATGACGCAAGGGAAAAAATTAGTCCTTCCAACAGCATTCTTGTCAATTGTTGTTATGATGGCAATGATTGGGACAAGCACAGCACAAATTGCTTTTGCAGAGCCAGATGCAACTTCAGAGCCAGTTGTAAAGGCTTCTGAAGAACTCCAAAAAAATCCATTGGCAATGAAAATTCTTGCTGAAATGGAAAAACAGAAACTAAGATACACACAAAAAATGCAAGAAAAGACACAACCAGTCAAACTAACTGCACAACAAGTTGAGGTAGAAGAAAAAAGAGTTATCGCACAACAACGACTAGATGAAAAACTGGATGCTTTTATTGAAAAATACAAAGACGTGATGCCAAAGGCAGCTTATACAAAATTTGTTGAAAAAAAACCTGACTATATTCAGGGTGTATTTTGGGGAATGTTTGATTACATGCAAGGCAAAGTTGACAGTGCAAGAGCTGCAATGAAGGTGGTACTAGATAATGGAGGATCACTCAAGGAGGCTCGAGACGCTTACTTTGAACATGCATCAGCAAAACGAGTGCAGCTAATCCAAGCAGTAGAGGATCTTAACATACAACACGGTTTTGCAGACAAATCAGTACAAGATACATTTGATAAAAATGGAAAGCTTCCTAGATCTGATGCATAACCCTTTTATTTTTTTTAATTAGTGACGACCAATCCACTGGTATCTGTATTCTTCATCAATTAGATCAGTAATGATTTGAGACTTTTTGATTTTTGCTGGTTTTAGCTTTACCTCAAAGAATCCTAATTGTCCCTTTGCAGGAATTGGTATTCTGAATGCTTTTGCATTTTTTAGGCAAAAACCATATTTGTTATTTTGAAATTTTTTAGAGGCTAGATGTTTTTTTAAATCTTGGTTTAGGTCTATCTTTGTTTTGTATTTTTTTACATCGTATAGATCCGCTTTGCCAATTATTGCGCCTCGGATAAGGGATTTTTGGTTAATTTTTAGCCTTTTACAATCATCTATTCTAATTTTTTGTGGTGAGTGAATTAGAAATTCTCCTCTAAAGTTAGTATTCCAACGCCTGAGCTCAATTGTCTTTTTGCCTTGAACTATAAGATTTGCAAAAGGTTGTGATACAGAAAGGCACTTCATTTCTGTTTATCAAATCCTTTCCATGCATAATGGCAACTTGCCATCATGTTTTTCAATATACTCCTTGAGGATCTGCGCTTTTACTTCATCAGGTGATTCTGTGATCATGTAACGAAAACGTTTTGCCTTATCTCTACATGGAGTGGACAGAGATTCAAGTAATGAATTTCTGAGGTTTTGAGTACTTCCAATAAAGAGGATCTTCATGGATGCATGCATCCCAAAAACGCCAGCACATTCGGGTATGCTACTAACATTAGATTTATCAAAGTCTAGCCATTGTGACCATGATTCTCCTGATTCTGTACTATTCATAACGCATACTACAAATCTTATTTTTTAAACATTGTTTCTCTGTCTTGATATCCAAATTTGTTGAGACTTCGACCTAATTTCTTCCTAAAACATTGAGAACCTTATTTGGAATGTCATTTAATCTACTAACTGCCAAAGTTCTCTCATATCCAAGGAGCTTCAAGTTATTTGCAATTATCGTAGCTCTAGTTGTATCTGGACCCAGACCAATTGCCACCATCTTTATCCCTAAACTCTTGAATGTCTTTACCATAGCTCGCACTGCATCAGGATCTGATGGCTCACCATCACTTAGAGTCAAAAAAATATCTGGCTTTTTTGCATTCACTATAGGCAATAATTTATCATAAACTTCAGCTAGAGGAGTTCCACCATTAGCTTGAATCTGTGCTAGTCTTTTTGCAGCAACATTATTCCATTTTACATCCTCTGGCTTGATTGCCCAGCACATTACCTGTTTTTCTACAGTATTGAAGGCATACATTGCAAATTTTACCTTCAAAAACCACAAGACCTCACACAACGCACATGCAGCCTTTTTGTAATCTTGCTGAATGTCTGACACACTGCTGGAATGATCAAGCAAAATCAAAACTCTAGACTTTATCACCTTTTTTATATCAGTAAAAAACGGCTCGTGTCCTTCAAGATAGGCCTCCTCATCAAATTCATCGCCTGTTCTAACATGTTGCTCATGCCAGCCAGTACGCCATTCTTTGACCTTTGCTTTAAGACCAGAAATCAAATCCTGATCATAAATTTTTGTTTCATCAACATTAGTTGCAGATGGAATACTAATCCCAATAGTTTCAACAGCTAAACCTTTTGTTTCGCTTTTCTTGTTTTCTTCGACTAAAATCCTAAACTCGTCTTGTAAAGTTTTTCCTTCGAACACATTCTTAGGTTCAACTTTACCAAAGTCAGATTCACGATTTTTTGCAGTTTTCTGCAATGCTTTAACTAGATCTTGAGCTGTTGCCATTATGCCAGATCCCTTTAGCGGAACAACTAGTGGTATTGTAATTAGAGAATCAATGTCTAGAATTTTAAGTATCTCTGGAATTTTTTTCTCTAGCCATTCAGTGGAATGGTTTTTCTTTAATGCATCAGTTACTGCTTCTTTTGCAAACCTTACCGCCTCTACTACCTTTTCAAACTGACTGGGCTGAATCTCGCCCTTGATGTCACCCATAATAAAATACTGGTAAAATGCCTCTACAGTTCGAGCTTTGCCGTAAATAGAGCTCAATATTGGTCTATACAACCACTGATACGTATACGAAAATATCATCTCTTCATCCATTCCCTGCCAAACCTTTCTGCCTAACATCTCGATTCGGCGAGTCTCAAGTGTATTTAGAATAAATCCAAAGGCGTGATCATTTGATAGTATTTTTTTGCAAAACTTGATTCGCATTGCCTCATACCATACAGATGTTCTAAACTGCCTGTACTTTGCAAAGTCATCTCCATGATACATTTCAACAGGAATGAGAATTACTCGTTTGTCACCGAGTCTAGTTAAAATCTCCTTTCTTGGCGATAACTCTACTGTGATTTTATCGTCTTCAGACCATCGTCTGACCAAAAATGTTGCAATTTCAATTAATGTGTCATATCTTAAACTAAGTGATTGCATTAATTACCAAACATTGAGGTTATGATGTCACTGACTTTTTGATATTCAACAGAACCCCACTGTGCATATACATTTCCAAATACAATATCTGCAGCTTCTTTTGCAGGAACTTTGAGATCCAATAATTTTGCATATGCGATAGTCTCTCGAAGACTAGGTGAATAGAACAGCTCTTCGACTGCAGCTGCCTGTCGTAAAGTATTTGCAAGCTTTATTCCTTGTTGTAATTCCTTATCATGCGAGCCTAAACTGTGTCGTTAACAATATGCTCAATGTCTTCAGGAGGATATTCTAGTCTAATTCTAACAGGAAATCTTGATAATATCTGAGGTGGAAGCTCTTTAGTTCCAACATGTGATAATGGATTTATTGTAGCTATTACAAACCATCCTTCTTTGGCTTGAATCGTCTCCCCAGTTGATTCTTTGAGTACAATCTGGCGTCTGTCATCAAGTGCCTCATCTAATCGTAATAGTACGTCAGCTTCTGCTGAATTTATCTCATCTAAATACAACATGTTTCCTTCTTTCATTGATTTTACTAACAGTCCTTCGATAAACCCAACTGTACCATTCTCTAATGTTTTAGTTCCAACTAGATGGCTCTCACGAGTTCTAAGACTAAAGTTAATTGAATCCAGGTTTACAGATTTTCTTTTAGCAAATTCGCGAACTAGAGTAGTTTTTCCAGTTCCCTTTGGACCAATTATTATAACAAACAGTCCAGCTTCAAAGGCTTTTTCAATTTTTTCAAATGAATTATTCCAATCTAGATATTTAGAATCTTGTAACAATAGATTAGTTTGTATTTTACTGTATTAAAACCTAGAACGATTTTCTAAATCTTTGCTCTAAGTATACTCAGTGATGTGGATTTGACCTTTCCTAGTTTTCGATATATGTTCCAAGCCTCCCTTACCGCCTGGATTTCTTTTCTGGTGGCTTTTTTGTTTTTTAGATAATCAAAAACTTCTTCATGATGTTTTGCTTGTGTAGGAAATTTAGGATCCTTCATACATTTTTTAGCTATTTCTCCAAGCAAACTAGGTTCCTCTTGCTGCTCTAAAAACCAATTAATGAATTTAAACGGCATCTACAGATTTTAGACAAAGATCATAGATAGACACTTGTTTGTATAATTCAAAAACATCTACTTTAATCAACAAGTATTGATGTAAAAAATTCTTATCGTATTACAAATTATTCAAATGAAACTATTTGAAGTGCAAAATTCCTGTTAGAGTAACTCCGTTCCCGAAAACATACACCTCGTCTCCTGCAGCTACTGCTGGAACTGTATCTCCTTGCCTAGTATCCAAATTTAGATTACATACTCCATTGTTATATTCAAAATATCCTACTACCTCAACTCCACTCATTTTAGCTGAGAAACTTTCGCAATTCATTGACATGTTTTCAATTTCGATGCTAAGGCGAACTCGATAATCTTGAGCCACAAACATTGCCTTTCCAGAGCCATCCCCATAATCCTGATTTAATCTAGCCTCTAGATTTATCTGTCCATCATCTAGACCCGCAGAAGCAGATTGTACTCCTCCAATGCCTAACATGACAATTGAAATTGCTGCCAAGCTCTGAATGAAATAGCCTTTTTCCTTGAATTTACCCATAAATCATCGTAAAAGTCTTGAAATTTACTGATACCGATGTGCATTTTGCACATCTTACAATATAGTAAAAAAAATTCACATTTTCTCTGTTCTCTAATTCTCACTAATCCTCACACATTTTTTCTGTGATTTCAAAATGCACATCACTAGTGGAATATAATAGTAAACCTTAACTTCATCAGATATCTGTTGACAACGTTAACATGGTTCGAGGCTTGGTCAGACAAATGAGATGGCCAATCTTATCTTTATTTACAGTTTTTTCAATTTTAATTCTACAAACAATTGTAGAGAATGAAGCATTTGCATCTGATAGTGTAAAACCGATAATAACTACGCCTGAGGACATTTATGTAATCTCCAAAGTTCCTACTACCGTTTTTTATTCCATAACCGCAGTTGATAATACAGGTAAGCAAATCTCAGTTGACTGTGATCGAGGAGTTGGATATGTATTCAATACAGGAAAAACTACTGTTAGATGTTATACAGTTGATTCTTCAGGTAATGAGGCTAGAACCTCTTTTGTAGTCACGGTAGGATATGAAATTGTAAAAATTCCTAACTGGTTTAAACTTACAACAGGATATTGGGTGAACAATCAAATATCAGATACAGAATATGCCAAAACTTTGGAGTTTCTTTTGGAAAACAAGATAATTCATGTACCATATTCAAATCAATCAAAAGAAATTGCTAATTCAGAAATTCCAATCTGGATTAAAACTAATTCTCAAAAATGGATTCAAGGAAATGCATCAGATGACGAATTTTCTATAGGAATTCAGTGGATGTTAGAAAGAGGACTAGTTCAGATTTAATTATCGCTATTTATTTTAGATAATTTTTCTAGTCCCGGTTGCATGTGTTTTGCAAAAAAGTGCTCAGAGTACTTGAAATAATCTAAAAACTCTTCTTGTGGATCACAAAAACTGCATTTCCACGATTCTGATTCTATAGGTTGATTGTCCTTTGATTCAATATGAGCTTCTAAAATAATTTGAATTAATTGATTCAGAGTAGAATCAATTCCTTGTGCTTCTTTTTCTAGCTCCTCTAGTATCGTTGGTCGCAAGATCAGCTGAATTGTTTCTTTTGGTTTAGATGCTGCCTTTTTTCTTGCTGCTTTTCTTTTTGGTTTTTCTTTTTTTGGTTCAGGTTCTTCTTTTATTGTAAATACTTCATTTGGATCTTCTTTTTCTATATCATCGAGGCCCCACCAGTACCAATTAAACCAGTTAGGAATATTCCACAGTGAGATCGACATGCAGGCAGTGCCTGTTTAGCCATTCATATTGGATTAAGTTTGAATTTTATTACAAAATTGATTGAAAAAATCTGATTAAACTTTATTGAAAAAAACTCGTTAATTATAATACGCTTCCAATTTCACGTTGGATTCATCTAATTTTTCATGTAGCTCTTTTTGCCACCTTTCAAATCCATCAGGAGTTTCTGGAAAATTATAATAATGTTTTGTCAACCAACTGTTTACTTGGGTTGTAAATCGAAGTCCGTCAGCAAGTTTTTTGTTGAGAGCTCCTCGAATCATCATTCCTATTTTGCTTAATGCACTAAAGTCTGGATGCTCCCCTTTTGAGATTGCCTCAACATCAAGATTTCCCAAAAAGTGTTTCATGCCGTAGCTGATTTGATCATTAGTTAGTGTTTGAATCAATCTACGAAATATCTCAAGACCAGCAGTCTTGTATCCATATTCATTGATGAATTCCTTATTGTATTTCCATAATCCTCTCTCAGTTACATCACCAGATTCTATAGCTTCTGCAACAACTTTCCCAATCAGAGTACCAGCAACTAGAGCAGGACCAATTCCTCCTGCATCAAGTGGTTTTGGCATCCATGCAGAGTCTCCAACTAACATGTAACCATTTGCAACCAAGCAATCATTTTGTCGTCGTACTGATACCTGAAAGTTTCCAGTCGCATTGTTTTTATCAATTGGATCAGTTGATAGTCTAGGGTTTTTGATTGCTTTATTTCGATGAAGGTATTCCTCTATAAGACTAGAAACATTATCATTTTTTCCTAGTCGTTTGTTTCGTTTATCTAAAATTGTTTTTTCAACACCTAATCCAATGTTTACCTTGTTTTCTCCTTTAGGAAAAACCCAACCATACCCACCTGGTGCAATATCTTGATCAAGATGTATGATACAATAATCAGGATCAAATTCAGATGGATCTTGCTCTCCTTTTTCAAAATACATTATGTGACGTCCAGTAGATTCTATATCACGTCTGTCAATTTTTCTCTCAATTTTTGTAGTGTTTTGAATCTGATTTCGTAGCATCGATGTTATTCCAGTTGCATCAATTACAATCTTGCCAGTCTTCTTGTATGGTTGTTTAGTCTTGTTATCAATTCCTTGTACACCTGTGACTTGATTGCCCTCATACAAAAGACCAGTTAGATTAATTTCAAAATCAAACTTGACTCCCATTTTTTGAGCTCTTTGATTCTGAACTTCTGGAAGTTTTTGTCTGTTTAGCATATAGCCATCCCCATCAAACGGAATGGATGTTTCTCTGTCGGGAGAAAATGCCATCACCCCCTTTACATGATGCTCAATCTCAGGCTCTGTCCAGGGAATCTTGATTCGCTCTGTCATAAAGTCAACTGTTTCTTTACTTACTGCATCACCGCAAGTCCAACCACTAATATTTTTTTGACCTGGTGTAAACTGTGTACTTCGATCAATTACTAAAATTGATAATTTCTGTTTAGAATAGTATGAAACTGATTGTGCCGCAATAGTGCCTGCAAGTCCTCCTCCAGCTACGATCACATCATAATCTGTATTCATAGCTACCCAACTAGAACAACTGTATTTAAAATAATCCTAAAATCACAATAAATTTTTGGGTCAGTTCGTCGCGGCTTCTTCAAAGCATATTTGCTCAGACTGGAGCGGCTAATATCTCCTCATTCCCATTCCGTCATACAGAATAATCTTATTAAATTCTATCCAAGAAATTTATTTCATTTACTTTTACCAGTCAAGAGCGTTACATAATTTTTGACAGTATCTTTTTTGTTGTAGGCAGGTGTGACTATCTTAAACTTGATTGCATCTTTTTCTTCTTGTATCATTTTTCCTCTAATCATCTCCTGCTTTCCAAATCTCAAGTGCAATGTTGAATCTTGCAGCCGATTCTCAATATCATCAATTAATGCTTCAAATTCATCTTTTGGAATTTTTGAAACCAATTTTTCTAAAAAACTTTTGGCATCCTTTTTTTTAATTTTGGCACGAAGCAAAGTTATCGGATTATCAAAATGACCAGTAAGGTTTTGCCTAGAAAACTCATCTTTTGGAATGTTAAATAGCTCAAAAAATGAATCTAAAATTTTTTCAACATCTTCTGTAGCGTGAGCAATTATCTCTACTGTAACTTCAAGCTTATCTGCCATCTTTTAACTAGAAAATATTCTAAATTAATTCTAAGCCTTAAGAAGGGCAATTTCAGCTTCTGCTGTTCTGACAAGTTTTACTTTTTCTAATCCAACATGTCTCATTCTAATGACTTTTTTAGTAGCTGCCATAATGTCAGAGTTTATTTTTCCATAACATGTTGCTTGGACAAACTGGTCAATTGTCATCTGAGGTATTGTTTTTTCCATAACATCTTTTGCAATCAATCTGAATGCATGTTTTCTAGAGGTGTTTAGTTTTCTATGTGTTAGTGCTATAACCTTAATTCGGAAAATATACCCATCCTTTGTTTTTGCTTCAAGCATAAATGTAATCCTAGATGAACCACGTCTAATCAAACTTCTCAAAAATTCTTTTGCATATTCATATCTTTTGAAAATCGTAGTAGCTTTTTCGCCTTCGACTTTGTTAATTTGAAAGTACATCTTGTATTGGTGCTGAGAGGGATCTCCCTTTAGAATATCAAAAAGCGTTACCTCAATTACTCTTCCTTTTGCATTTTCATCATCAGTGATGGGAATATACGCTATTGGAACATTGTTAAATGAATCTGGTGCATAGACATTTACCCATCTCTTCTCTCTCCACTTGTCCTTTACTTTTGTTGTTCGGCGAGCCAACTAATATCGACCTTTTAAGCCAAAATATAAGTGGTACTGAATTTAGATTGTGTTTTTTCCAACATATCTCTGTAAAACTTCTGGAACGTTGATGTGACCATCTTTTGTTTGAAAATTTTCCATGATGGCAACTAAAGTCCTTGTTGTTGCCACAAGAGTACTGTTTAAGGTGTGAAGATATTGAGTTTGTTCATTGGTCTTATCTCGAAATCTAATCTTTAATCTTCTTGCCTGATAATCCAAACAATTCGAGCAAGAAACAATTTCTCTATAGGCATTTTGACCACCCATCCATGCTTCTATATCATATGTCTTTGCAGAAATTTTTCCCATATTCCCACTTGATAGAAGCATTACTTTGTAGGGAATTCCTAGATTTTTGTAAAATTCTTCAGCAATTGAGAGCATGAGTTCGTGCTCCTTCCAAGAATCCTCAGGTCTAGAAAAAACAAATTGCTCTATTTTTTCAAATTGATGTACGCGAAAAATTCCTTTCTGGTCTTTACCGTGAGCTCCTGCTTCTTTTCTAAAACAGGGACTTACTCCTGCATATCTAATTGGTAATTTTGTTCCATCTAAGATTTCATCAGAGTGCATAGCTGCAATTGCATGCTCTGATGTACCTATCAGATAAAGATCCTCACCTTCAACTTTGTAAATGACATTTTCAAAATCTTCAGCAATAATTGCACCTTCCATAGAATTACGATTAATCATATATGGAGGTTGAATTAGATTGTATTTTTTTTTGGAAAGAAAGTCAAGGGCGTATTGAATTAAGGCCTGATTTAGTTGCACAAGATCATTTTTTAAAAAATAAAATCTTGCTCCAGCTACCTTTGCAGCTCGTTCAAGATCTACAAGATCCAAGCTTGTTGAAAAATCCACATGATCTTGTACTTTAAAATCTAATCGAGGAGGCTCTCCCCATTTTTTAATCTCTTTATTTGCAGTTTCATCCACTCCGATTGGAACTGATTCATGAATTAGGTTAGGAATTGTTAGTGCTAGTTTTTTGTAATCTAATTCAACCTTGTTTTGCGTTTTCTCCATCTCTTCTAATTTTTGAGAAACCTCTTTCATCATTTCAAGCAATGGAGCAGAATCTTGTCCAGCTTTTTTCTTCTGTGCAATTTCTAAGGACACATCATTTCTTTTCTTTCTAAGCTCATCTGTTTTAATGATGAGTTCACGTCTTTGTTTGTCACATTGAACTAGTCCATCAAAGTCAAAATTAACTGCTCGATTTTTTAGCATTTTTCTAATAATTTCAGGTTCTTCTCTGATGATTTTAGGATCAAGCATTACTCTATCACTTTGAGTGCAACTTGGACATGTTCTAAAACCTCATCAACCGTTGCTATTAATTTCTTCATATTACCCTGACTTTGAAAATTAAAAACAAGTTTGTTATCAACATTTTCTACTTCTAGGGTCAAGTTTTCTGGGAAATTCACATTGTCTGGCTCTAATGCCATTCTGACGGCATGCGCCTTTTTCTCAGATATGTTATTGAGAGTTACCTGCACTTTGCACGTTAAGGACATTTTGTTCCAAATAATCTAAGAAACCATCCAATTTGTCTTTAGTTATTCTAGCCCCAGCTGCAGCATCGTGACCCCCGCCTACTCCCTCAAACTTTTCTGCCCCGGTTCTCATTAAATTACTAAGGTTTATCCCTGACTTGCAACTATATGATTTTCTTGATGAAAACTTTATCGTACCTTCCTCTCCATCTGTTCGCAAAATTACAATCTTTCCAGCATTTTTTGGTGATCCAGCAATCAGAGATGAAATTGTTCCTGTCATAGTTTCAGGGACAATCCCTTCTGCATTTACCATCACACAATTTGTTGTATCGCTAGTTCTCCACCGTTCATTTGCTATAATGTTCATGTAATTTCTGATCATCTTTCTATATTCTACTAGAATATTTTCTCCTTCTTTGAGCATCTTAGTTCTATCTCCCATACATATAGCAATTCCAACTCCTGCCTTTTGAATTCGTCCACAAGAGTTTAACATAGTTGAAAACTCTCTTCCATCTCTCAGAAAGCTTCCTCTGTCTTCTCTTGGAAAGGTGTATGTATATCCAATTAATTCATCCATTATCTCAGTAGCATTTTTTCCCGATGTGAATTTAGAAATAGATTCAATAACCATTCGTTTTTCATCCTCATTTAGTTCAGCTGGAACACGCCAGCGTCCACCATCTTTTAGTTTTATTCCAGATGAATTAAGCAAAGAAAGACAGGCATCTCTGTTCCATGTGAGTCCCTCAATAAATGGCTGAGATGTAAACGCTAGTGCATCAGGTAACGGTCTTGTTTCTCTTCCCACAAGTAACAGATCCAAATCAATTTCCATCTGACCAGAATTTTTTGCAGCATTTGCAATTTCCAAGTTAATTCCAGTAAATGATTTTTTTTCGCCCTGGTCTTGCCTATCACCAAGTGCTGAAACAACTGCTATCCATGCAAGCTCAGTATTTTTGTCATCAAGAACTTTCGCTGCTTGATATGCCATTCCCCCAGCACTGATCTGGGTTCCCCCATCGATTCCATATTTCCAAGCATTGATGACCCGTTCATTATCAAATTCTTCTTGGGGAATCTGATGATGATCAAGAACAAACCACTTGTCAGCAAGATTCTCATCAAGAGCTTTTCCAAAGCCTCCGCCAAGATCAGTTATCACATGAAAATCTCTATGATCTTCACGTAATTTTTCAATTACTTTTTTGTTTAACTCCTTTGCTGTGGTTACAGTACAATTTGCTCCTGCCCGAATTAGTGCCTTTGATATAATACTGCCAGATGTAATTCCATCACAATCTATGTGAGTGATAACTGAGATACTTTTTTTTGATTTTATACAATCAGCGATTTTATCTTTAAAATTTGCTAATGCCTGGTCTAAACTTTTTTCCATTACTCAAGTTGAGCGACTACAGACTTATATTTCCAGGTTTTAGGAATTCGCCCAATCTTCTTATAATAAACTGAGAGTCTGTGTACTTTGGCTTCTATAAGCTCAAGCGATCTAGTATTTCGATTATCATTTCTGTTTGATTTTAAGTGATTTTGCAAACCAACTGCCTTCATTACAATATTATTCAAATCCTCAGGTATTTCTTGACTTGATTTATTCTCATCTAGAACCTGTGCTATTCCCTTATTGATTATTGGTTTAACAAGTGGAATTGCATGTTGATCTCGTAACTTGATTCCGATCATGCTGGGTGGCAATCCATCTTTTCCATATTTGACAATCATCTCCTCAATTTCTTTTGGACTTTGGGTTACCCATGATGGTTTCTTGAGATCTACTGGTCTTGTGGAATGCGATTTTCCATGATTGTGGGTGTGTAATCTGCCCATGCAAATCGTGCCTGAAGAACAAACATAAACGTTACTTAAAGCGATCATACTAATTATTTTCAAAATTGATATCGAGAAAAAAGTTAAATAGACACTGCTAGCATTCCTTCAACAGGTAATCGATATGAACAAAACCTTACTAATTGCAACCATTTTCGCTGTCTATGTACTTGGTTACTATGGAGCTAGTGGATTAGCTTTTGCACAGTACATGGGTAATGTCGGCGATGAAGGTGAAACCGGCGCGCGTACTTTAGAAGAACAATTGGAGCTTGCAAGACGAGCAATAGAGGCTGCAGAAGCCAATCCAGCTAGTGGTTCTGGTACACCATATCTTGCAGCAGATGGTGTCTTGGGTGCTTCAGCAATTGCAGCAGCAGTATTTGGAGGAATTGCAGGGGCATTGTTCTTCAAAGGAAGATCTGGAAAATACGCAGCTCAAGGAAGAGGTTAAACAACCTTCTCTTTTCTTATTTTAATTCATCCCTAGATCGTTTTATTTTTTGATCTCTTCTTGTTTGAGAATAAAGGAAATGTATATATCGCACGTGTGTAATTTTCATATTCAATGATTCCTTTACTGGGCACAATCCTAAGTATCCTGTCAACAGTTACTGGACAATTAGGACCAAATTATGACCCACTATTTTACGATGTAATGGTATACATTTTCGGTACCATAATGTTCACAATATTCCTACTTGGACTTATTGCATTCTGGTTACGTGTTCACGGATGGTCATACAAAGACAACCGTGAGAGATGGGTTGATGAACTAGACAGACACTTCGAAAAAGAAGGCATCGGTCTAATACCTGACAACGGCAAATACTGGTAAAATCATTTTCTTTTCTTCTTTTCATTATTTTTTAATCGGACAATCAATCAAAGATTAATTTCAGTCCACCTAGAGGTCAGGCGGTAAAAAGTCCTTATCTTTTGTCTCATCATAATCTTTAGTCTGAAATTCTGCTTTGTAATGATATCCATCTACCAAAGGAGTATTGAGAAAATTTGGAGATTCAACACCATTAACTAAAATTCTTGATTTACTCTGATCCATATCTCTCATTGGAAAACCTCCCTCATGATAAGTGGTCCAAGTCCACAAAAAGTGGCCTATTTCAAAAGGATACTCTTCTTGCCATTGTGCATAGATTGTCCCATCATTTGTAATTGTATAAAGCGAATGTGTACAACCATCACTGATTCCAATATTTGATGGGATCTCCGCCTTTTTGCCATCCACAAATAATTCTAAAGTAGCAGAAATTTTGTATGGCGTGTCTTTATCATCTATACATACTCTAAGTGGGTTATCTACATTGAGAATACCCTGAACAGCTGAACTTCCAAGTCCTACTGCAATAGCAATTCCAGCAGTAATGAGAAGATACTTGATTGTCTTTTTGCGTTTGCTAGGATCTCCCATCCCTGGCCATATCATGACTAAAAATCGTTGAGATTTACTTAAAGTCCTTTCTATAAAAGTCCCTTAATATCATCTATGATTTCAAGTGTATCAAATTGATCCTGATGATCAGCAATGTAAAATGTTATTTCATCAGAGTCAATTTCTACCCATTCAGACTCTCCTCGATATGGTAGATAATCTTCAATGAAAATATCTCCAGGACCTGTTAGTCTCACCAACATTTTTTCATTTTTTACTTTTGGTTTAAATGGAAGTTTGAGTACTTTGCCTCTTCTTTCATTTTGGATGTTAATTGTATACTCGTCTCCTCTAAATTCGACTTTGCCCTTAAAGTAACTCTGATGAATATCCAGATGTTTAATTTTAAAACTAATGGTCATTATTTTGCTCTATACTTTGATGCCTAACATCCAAGATAAGATTTTAATTCATAAAGTATGAAGATATGCATTAAAAATATGACTATTGGTTTAAAGATAAAATGAAAAAGGGAGGAAGTTTGATTTTAGATTACTTGCCAAGGTCGTGTCGCAAATGTCACTACGTATGCAACTCCAATCATAATTGATTGATATGCAATGTTAGTGTATGGAATTGGTTTGAGAATGATCTCTCCATCAACGACTACTGTTTGTCCAGGACCAAGTCCAGGACCTACTGATGCAACATTGAGTTGAGTATGTACGTGATATACTCCTGGTTCAAGTGCCTTTGCGCAAATTTGGTATGGGACCACCCCGTTTCCTGGAAGATCAAATACATTGCCAGGTGGATCTCTTGTCATAATTTCCCATCTATTGCCAGCATTTGTTGATTCAGAGAAGATTGAGTTCCATCCTCTTAAGTCTCTTGTAACAAGACTAATAAATTTGCCACTAATGCATAGTTGTTCTCCTGTTTGTAGAGATTGTCTGTTAAAGGTCTCATCTTCAATTCTTACGAAACGACTTTGTAGTTGTGCTTGGACACCGTGTGCTTCAGCTGATGGAAGTATAGAATCAATCCAATTGAATCCAATTGTTCCAAGTGCTAGTACAACACTGAGCCCTACAACGATTAATTTTTTATCGACCATAGTTATCCCGTTAATTACCAAATGAGCCCACTAAGAACGATATATGTTTTACCTTAATTATCATCATTCAGGGATCAGTTTGAATGATTAACATTAATGATTAACATTGGAACCTCCTCTAGAACTGATAAAAATCTCATATATTTTCTAAAGAAAAAATGAAAATTTTTATGAATCTTATTAATTAAACACTAATTAATTACAATAAAAACCCATTTTTCCTAACTCATGCCTTATATTTAGAATTAAGTATAGTATGGCTATGGCACAAATGCCGGCACTAATTCCCAAAGAGGTCGAAATCCAGAGACTAAAAAAGATCTGGCTTATCATTATCGCTATGGGATCAACTGCTGCATCGGTAGAAGTCGACAACTTTGTTGACGGTTCTCTACATCAAACCTCTATCAGAGATAGTGCATTTACTCCAGCTCACTGGTGGCTATATTCACACTTCATTACTCTGCCACTCGGATGGGGTGCTGCTGCAATCTATGATAGAAGAGTACCAGTTCTCAGAGGTCCAAACAACTCAATGAACACTGGTCTGAAGATGACTATTCTAGGTTATCTTGCAACCATGTTTACAATTGGAGTCAATGAGATGTGGCACTTTTGGTTTGTAGAGGAAATCTTTGCAGTACCAAATCATTGGATGTTTAACATGGGTGTTGTAGTAGCCTTTATGGGCGCTCTTGCTTACGTAGTAAGAGTATATGCAAGACTGGTTGAACTTGGCGCAGAAACACCAGGTGAAAACCCCTATGTTGCTGAAATGTACAAGATGGCCTTAGAAGGCAAACTGTACAGCAGATCCATTCCATAAACAAAAAGGATGCGAATCATCGCACTTTTTTCTCTTTTTATATAAAACCCTTAGATCGAACTAGGCTGAGAATTTAAGAAAGACTTAAAAGTATTCTCAATAGTATAAACCCAAATGACTCTACCGAAGGGATTTGGTTCAGCGGGCGGCGGAGGCGGAACAAGTGCCGACGTCGAAAGAATGATCGGCCGTCGTGTCGAAAACATGACCGGCATGATAACGATTTCATACATTGCAGCTTGGTTAGCTACCTTTGGCGGAACTGCCGCAGGATACTTCTATTATCCATGGGCATATCCAACAAACAGTGGTCACTATGCTTTCATTGTCTTGACAATTATTGAGTCAATTGGTTACATCTTCTGTGTCAAAGTAATGGAAGAAGGTACCAGAAAGAACAGCAATGGAATAGTTGGCGGAGTAGTTGCAGCAGTTGCTGTAATAACGGTCTTAATATCGTTATACGTCGGTTTCTAAGAAACGTAAATCGTTCCTACTTTTTTCATTTTTCTAGATCTCTACTATGTACAAGATCGATAATCTTCTAAAATTTTATATACTGACCCTATCATCTACCTGATAATGGTCTGGCTTAGACGATGTACACACTACTTATTCATAGTAGTAGTCGCAGTCAACTCAACTCTACTAACAATTAATGCAGGAGATTATATCTTCTACACAGATTGGGCTTGGACATCATTTGTAGTATTCTCTATATCGCAAACATTGATGCTTACGGTAGGAGCAGTCTACTACCTTACATTTACGGGTGTTCCAGGAACAGCAACATATTACGGATTAATCATGACAGTGTATACCTGGGTAGCAAAAGGCGCATGGTTTGCACTAGGTTATCCATATGACTTCATTGTCACCCCAGTATGGATTCCATCAGCAATGTTGTTGGACTTGGCGTATTGGGCTACAAAGAAGAACAAGCACTCACTCATACTGTTTGGTGGAGTCATGGTCGGAATGTCGTTACCGCTATTCAACATGGTAAATTTGATCACGGTAGCAGATCCGCTAGAGACTGCATTCAAGTATCCAAGACCCACGTTACCACCATATATGACACCGATAGAACCACAGGTAGGAAAGTTCTACAACAGTCCCGTCGCGCTTGGCGCAGGTGCTGGTGCTGTGTTGTCGGTTACGTTTGCCGCGTTAGGTTGTAAACTTAACACGTGGACGTATAGATGGATGGCAGCTTGGTCAAAATGGGACTAAATCCCACAACCTTTTCCTTTTCATTTTAGTTCACTAACTGAACTTTATAGAAAATTTTATGCCTGATTTATTTTCATCAAGAAACTAGATTAAAAAATATTGTACATCTTGTAATTTTTTCCAACTTTATTTTCTCAATAAAGTACTTCAAGATCATCGCAAGTGAAACAGTACTATGGTCAGGTTCTACTTTCGCCACCAAAACCATTTGTAAAATGGGCAGGAGGAAAAAGGCAACTAATACCAGAGCTAACAAAACATCTACCAAAGAAATTTGATACATATTTTGAACCATTCCTAGGTGGTGGTGCCCTACTCTTTCACCTACTTTACAAAAAACCAGATCTAAAATGTCAAGTTTCAGATTGAATTCTGATTTAATTTTATCCTATGTAACTATACGTGATAAAATTAACGAGATCATTAAATCTCTACAAAATCATTCAGAAAAATATTTCAAAGATTCAAAATCATACTATTATTCTGTAAGAGAATCAAGTCCAAAAAGCCAAGTAGAAAAAGTCTCAAGACTACTTTTTCTTAATAAGACATGTTTTAATGGATTGTATAGAGTAAACAGCAAGGGAAAATTTAATGTCCCACTAGGCAGATACACAAATCCTAACATTGTAAACAAAGAAAATCTCTTTGCTGTAAATCAGGTTTTAAGATCTGAAAATATTTCTATCAAATGCAGGGATTTTTCTTCTATTATTAATGATGTCAAAAAAGGAAATTTTATTTATTTTGATCCTCCATATCAACCTGTTAGCAAAACTGCAAATTTTACTAGTTACACAAATAGAGATTTCTCTTATCAGGATTTAAAACGCCTTGCAAAACTGTCTGAAAAATTAAATTCTATAGGATGCATGGTAATGTTATCAAATTCAAACTCAGAAAAAGTACAAGAACTTTTTCCCTCCTCAAGATGGGACGTTGAAGAAATTGAAGCAAACAGAGCAATAAACTCTGACTCTAAAAAGAGAACAGGACACTCTGAGCTTTTAATAAAAAATTATTAGACTAGCAAGTTTAGTTGACGCAATGTTTGAAAACTTTGGTTTAGAATATCAGAAATTGAAATAAAGCTAGAAAAGCCAAACCTAAATTTGGATTTTTTTAAACTTAGTGCATAAATTTCCTTTAAAGTTCAGCAATCAAAAGGAGATTCGAATTAATTTTGTGAATCCTAAATAGAGATTTTAATTTCTCTAAATCACTTTACAATATGAAAAATGAAAAACATACTAATGTTCATTAGACAAATAAAAAAATAAAAAAAGAGACGGTGTTATCCTAATCCAAGTTTTGCCTTAACTTCAGCTGCTTCATCTGCAAAAGGATCCTCACGCCATTTTTCCTTGTTTAGCTCAGCTCCCAAACCTGAGGGTGATGAGAACGAACCTTCAAGAGTAGCCGGTGCTGGAACTGCTGAGTCAGGTATACGATCTTGCTGAGATGCTGTCCCAAAAACCATTATTCCTGCTAATGCAGCAACTCCTACAGCTATACCTGCATATATGAAATACTTTGCCATTTTTTTATATATGATAATCTTTCATAAATATAGTAGGAATGCATTGCAATGCAGTCCTCATACTTATCTCTCAACTCTACTTATCAATAAAAAATGCAAGATTTACAATCTCCAGAAAGCCAAGTGCAAGAGAATAAGCGTCATTTTTTCAATTTCTCATTTTTTAAAGTAGAATTACCTTTGATGGAAAAATGGTATTACTAACAAAATTACTGAAAATAGTAAGCTCCGAGCGGGAATTGAACCCGCGACCTTTACCTTACCAAGGTAACGCTCTACCAGGCTGAGCTATCGAAGCATGCACTTCTGACTCTAGTGACTCTTTATAATTTTGATTATCTTCTTAGAAAACACTAAACTGTTAAATTTCGAATTAATTTTAGCAATTCTGGTGGAGGAGTAGTCAAGCCTGGCCAAAGAAAGCTTTTGCTTTTGGACACGCGAGACTTAAGATCAAAAAATGGGTGATCTCGTCTCTTAGGGGTTCGTGGGTTCGAATCCCACCTCCTCCACTCTCTTATTTTGGGTGTCTTATTCCCTTAGAATTCAAAACTTCGTAAACATCAGGAAGTGAAAATACAAATCCAATATGGAAGCAATTCTTATCTTCACATAGCTGGCAATAAAGCTCGCCCCTCTGGATAGTAACCTCAGCAATTCTGTTTTTGATATTGTCTTTAATTATTACTCTATCATCATCTACGGAGATCTTTTCAAGTTTGGGGGCATATCTTGCAAACGTCTTGTCCTTTAGCATCATATCTTCTAGCGTATATGTAATGTAACCTGCAAAACTATTGACACCTTTCATGATGAGTTCTGGTTTATTCTTCTGATATACATCGAAGAACTTATCGTAAACTTCTTCAGATATGGTTATTGATTTGAATCCAGCTTTTGGCATTTTACCTAATCTTACCGTACATTAAAGTACTCAAGTATTTAATGTTTATTCTTTCAGGTGATAACCATAAGAGTAAATGAGAATTAGACTTTATACTATACTAAAAATCTAAAGTTGTATGGCAAAAGGATATCAAACACAAGACCTCAAACAAAAACTCGTTGAGGTTCTATCAAATTCTAAAACTGGACTTTCAGGAGTTGAGATTTCAGAAAAACTAGGAATAAATCGAGTTACCATGACAAAGTATCTTAACATCTTTGCAACTGAAGGCATGCTCCGACAAAAAAATATTGGTAATGTTAATTTATGGTTTATAGAAGAAGGTACAGAACAATTTGAATTTCCTGATGATTATTTTCATGTTAAAACAAAATACCTAGAATTGCTAACTTCAATAAATGAACAAAAAGTATACAACTTAATTCGAAACTGTATTCATTCTAATGCAAATACTACAAAATTAATGACTGAAGTAATCCTTCCAGCTATTGAATCTGTTCAAGAACTTTTTGAGCAGGGAAAAATTAGTAAATCAGAAGAAAAACTACTCGGCCAAATAATATCTAGCTCAATTCAAATGCTTAATCTTATAACTACAGAAATTAATCCAAGAAAAAATGTTATCATAATTTCTGCAGATTCCAAGAGTGCTTTAATTGCAGAATCAGCCTCTGCATCATTTCATTCTGAGGGGTGGAATGTTTCGTCACTTGGTGATATGTCTGATGCTATTGATGTAATTTTTGATTTGGATTTGCAGCAATTCCTCGGAAAGGTTTGGACGAAAAAGAACGGAATAATGATAATTGTCATATTCTCTGAGACAGATGAAGGTTTGAAGTTTTTCTCTCAAGCTGTAAATTCTGTGAAAGAAAAATTTGGAAAAAATCTTAATCTGGTACTTTGCAGCAAGATCAAAAAAAATACTCTTGCAAAGGCAGATTTGATTGCAGATAATTTAGAAACTGTACTACAATGGTCAGAAACAACATTTGAGCATTCTATACCCTAAAAAATCAAACATGGGCCGAGTGAGATTCGAACTCACGACCTTTCGATGTCTGAATAAGTTTATCAGTCGAACGCTCCAGCCAAGCTGAGCTACCGGCCCTGAAAATTTTTCAAGAGCCAGCTCATTTAAGTTTGCTGTTCTTTCCATTTTATTGAGCAACCAATGGAGGGATCAAAATCTTTTTTGATTTTTTCTCCAGAAAGAAATTTCTCAATATTGTTTATCATGGTCTTTTCAGTAGCAGTATCTTCTGGTTTCATTGCGTTATCAATTCTGCCATGAAAGATAAGCCTCTTTTCTTTATCAAAGAGAAATGGGTCAGGTGTACATATTGCTCCATATTTTTGAGCAATTTCTTGAGTTTCATCCACTAGATAATCAAACTTTATGCCCTTTTCTTTTGCTACTTTTTTCATATTCTCAAAACTATCATCAGGATAGTTAATTGGATCATTGCTGTTAATTCCAATCACTGCAATTTTGTCTTTGAACTTTTCGTGAACTTCGTTTATTGCTTTAATTTTTGCCTTTACATATGGACAGTGGTTACACATGAAAATAACAAGTAAACCCTTGTAGCCTTTGTAATCATTTAAGGAATGTTTTTTGTCATCTATTCCTAATAATTCAAAATCAGGAGCATGATCTCTAGTTTTTAGTTTTACTTGCGATTCTAACAGTACCATAAAAAAATCTGCTTTATTGGAAATAAAATCTTTGCCAAACGAAGAAGAGAACAATTAAAATCCACACGCCAATCATCCAACCCATGGGCTGATAGTTCAGACTGGTAGAATACTCGCCTTGCACGCGAGGGGTCAGGGGTTCAAATCCCCTTCAGTCCATTTTTCATTTTCAATAATTTCTTTCCAAAATAACTCTAGTGAGAATTGGTTTTACATCTAAGCGATCATTTTCGCGTTTAAAACTCTAAGATGGATTTAAATATGATAGGGTAGAGCAATTTCTCATGGCAACAGCAGCAGACGGATGGCCCGTATGGATTCCTCTTATAGTTGGATTAGCTCCCGGCTTAGTTTATTGGCTAGCTATTACTGCTATGAAAAAACGAAGATAAAATTCTCCAATCTTTAAACATCTTTTTCTTATTTTCCTAAAGAGTAGTAATAGGTAAAACCTTCCTATCCACCTTGTTGACATTATGATATATTCTACAAGATTAATTGCCTCTGTCAATCGTTTCTATATGAAAAAGGTACTGCTTGTATTATTTCTGATATTTACCTTATTTCCAATTAGCACAAGTTTTTCTCAAAAGGTTGATACCCCCCAAACCTTGGGAATTGTTCTCACCAGCAATGCCCCTTTCAACTACAAAGATGCAGATGGAACAACTGTAGTTCTAGGCGAAGTATCAAACACCAAAAGCTTTCCCGTTAGCGGAGTAAAAGTTTGGGTTGGATTTTATGACGATAATAGTGACAAGCCATTGGAAACTACTATTGGTACTACAATTCTAGAGGTAATTCCACCATTTGGGAAATCGCCCTATATGATAAAATCACCTAGTCCAAATTCTGCAATTACTAATGTATCAGTTAATCTGCTTGGTTTCAGCTCTTCGCCAGACAAAAAGTCACTTTTGAGTTTTGCTCTTGATAACCTGAATATTGGTGAAAACTTATCATTATCTGGTAAAATAACAAATAACGGTAAACTAAATAGCACTAACACAAAAATTTATCTGATCTCTTATGATCCATTTACACCTCCAAGAGTTTTAGGAATTGCCACAACAGAAATCGATGATGTAATAAAAGTTGGAGACTCGCATGATTTTAATTTTAATGTCCCACGAGATGCGCGTGCCACTATCTTCAAAATTGTTGCAGAATCAAAAGACTATTCAAGCGGTCTTGTGGATGTGACAAAAACTACTGTAGATTTTATTTCTAGTCTAGTTACAATAAACGATATCTCTGTTACAGATTCTGAGGGAAATCGATTGCCTGATTTAATGGTAAATTCTCCAGTTAACATACAAAGTGAATTAACTATACAATATTCACCAAATCAAAAACCTGAAGTTCAACCATATGTTTACTATATACAAATCAAACAATCAGGAGAAAAAGCCTTTGTTGAATATATTGGAAAGGTAGAAGGTTCGTTTAATTCTAACGGACAACAACTTACCACAGTACCATGGACCCCTCAACAAGATGGATTGTATTTTATTGAAACATTTGTTTGGGATCCAAATGCAATTCCTCTGGCTTCCAAAGGTCCAATTTCACTTGTACTTGTAAAGTAGTAACTTTATCTTCAGAGACTGTAAAATTAAATCATGTCACATTATGAGACAGTTGCGCTTGGAGGGACTTTTGATATTATTCACAAAGGACACATGGCACTTTTAACCAAGGCTTTTTCAATTTCTTCACATGTTATAATTGGCCTTGCAGGAGATGAGCTTGTTGGAAAAAAGGGCAAGAATATTATCAATAATTATTCTAAAAGATTAGAATCCCTCACATCTACCATTCAACAGTACTTTCCAAATTCATCATATGCTATAAGCAAGCTTGAAAATGATTTTGGACCTGCCGCAATTGAAGGAAAGGTAGATGCTTTGGTGGTAAGTGAGGAAACAAGTAACAAGGGAGATATTTTAAACAAATTGAGACAGAAAAGAAATCTTCCCTTAGTTGAGGTTGTAATAGTTCCAATGGTGTTAGCTGAAGATGGAAGCCGAATCTCAACTACCAGAATCAAAAAATCAGAGATAGACCCAGAGGGAAACTTGTCTTGAATTGACAAATAACTTGTCTAACTTTGAGTAAGTGAGATAAAACAAAAAATCTCAACTACCAAACCTTGACCATAATAAATCACATGCTAAAAAAAATAGGAAACGATGTTACTACTCTCAAGGAAGGTCTTGATCCTGAAAATCTTGCTTACTGGTATCAGAAAATAATTCATGAAACAAGAGAGATGGCACCGCCCTGGCTTACAGATAAAATAAATGTAAAACAGGATCCAATTCTTCACATGAAATTTAATATCGATATTTCAAAGCGAGCCGTACGATATCTCATAATTATAATTGATAATAATTTAGATAATATGCCTTATTCTACCAGACTTTATTTTCTCAAAGTTCAAGAAATAATGAGCTCTGAGATGGACAAGTCATTGGTTTAATCTTATTCTTTTATGATTTCTATTTCGTTCTCAGAAATTAAAGTATTAACAATCTTGTGTTCTTTTTCAAGTACTGATTGAATAAAATCTGCAAAAGCTTCTACTTGGGAATTATCCTTGAATACAATACTGTGAGCTGATTTATCTTTTATTTTTACAATAATCTCATTGTCAACAATATTCAAAATTTCAGTGATAAACGTCTCTTTGCCTTCTTTGATAAAGATTAAACTAGCAAGTTTCTCTGCTTCATACTTGTCAAGACATATAATCTTCCTTTTCATGAATTTTCTAAAAGAAATTTACTTAATTGGTTCCTGGCTTTTTCACGTTTTTCTTGATGAATCTTTAGAAATCCATTGATTTTTTCAATTAGGATTGCTTTTAGTTCCCCTGTTAACATTTTGCCAGATTTGTAATCATCATAGATTTTTTTTAATTTATTATCATCTGGTTCAAAGAAAATCCTAAGATATTGATAAGACACATCAATGTCTGGATTTCCTCCTTTTTTCCTATGTTCTTCAATGTCTGGTTGTCCTCCAGAAAACGCATATTTGTTAATCTTCTTTTTTACAACTTCTGGAGGATCAGTAGTATAGACTGTTCCGTTATCATCAGAGGCTGACATCTTTCCTCCAGGTCCTTGCAGAGCTGGAATCATTATGTTGTGGATTAATGCAGGTTTTTGTTTGCCAATTTTTGGTGCAACATCTCTTGTCAACCTGAAATGAGGATCTTGGTCTACTCCAAGTGGAATAAGCACTGGCCTATCTTCAATAAAACATGGTGCAGATTGAAGTGCTGTATAGAAAATCATTCCAATATTGGTATCATTTGAAAAACCAAACACTGCTTTTGTATTTGAGAAGTTAATTTTTTTTGCTACTTGAGCTGCAATAGGGTATAGTGTTTTGATATTCTCCGTATCGATAATTATCTTAGTATTTTCTGGCTTGAAACCAAGTGCAATAAAATCTAGAGCATTTTCAAAAGCAAACTGTTTAGTTTCTTCTAAGGATAGGTTTTGTTTTGAAAAGAATTTTTCATCATCTGTTAGCTGAAAATACATATTTGTTCCAAATTTGTCTTGGAGCCATTTTGCAAAAACCCATGGAACTAGATGCCCAATATGAGTATGGCCAGAAGGGCCTCTTCCAGTGTATAGGAAAAACTTGTTGCCTTTTTCATATTCATTCAAAACTGCATTCAAATCTCGATGAGAGAAAAAAATACCTCTTCTCAACATAAAATGAAGATCGCCAGTTAATTTTTCAATTCTGGTTAGTAGTTGCTTTGAAATTTTTTCAGTTCCAAATCGTTTTATCAACTTGTCATAATCAATTTCACCTTCTACATGCCAAGGTGTGACAATAAACTCATCAGTAGGCATTCATGTTTGAGTTAGGTTAAGGTTTAAAAAGTCTTTTTGGAACTTTGTCATATTGTCGCAAGTTCTCCATCCAATTGAAAAACAAATAATAAAATCATTAAAAGAAAGCAAAAGTTCAACTCCAGAAAAACTAGTAGAATCCACTAAACTTTCAATTGATCAGGTGAGGCGAGGAATGGAATGGCTGAAGCTAAAAGGTTTAGCCGATATACAAGAAATGAAAAAACTTTCCTTAGACTTGGCAAGAATGGATTAGATGCAAAAAATAATGGATTACCAGAAAGAAAACTTGTAAACGAAATTCAAGAAGGCCCAAAATCATTTGAAGAAATAAGAAATGTTCTAAAATCTGATTTTAATGCTGCAATAGCAAATGCAAAAAAAAATGACTGGATTCAAATAGAGAAAGGAGAATCTTCAAGCAAAATTTCACTCAAAGGTAAAGCCTTACCATCGCCTGAAGAAAAACTGATTGATTTTCTTGGCGCTGAAGAAAAACTACTAAACGATATTGAAGATATTGATGCATTAACTTTACTAAAAAAAAGACCAGATTTTATCACAGAAAATTTTACAAAATTTAAAACGATATCTCTCTCTGAGAAAGCAAAAGACATTGATGTTGATTCTTCCACAGGAGCAATTGACGTTGAGGCAAAAGTACCGGTAACATATGTTGCTAGAATCCATCCATTAAAAGAGACTATAAATGAAATTAGAGAAATCTTTGTTAGTCTTGGTTTTTCTGAAGTTTTAGGAAACCTGGCACAACCAAGTTTTTGGAATTTTGATGCACTATTCACACCACAAGATCATCCAGCAAGGGAGATGCAAGATACTTTTTACCTCAAAGATATGAAGGCAAGCAAATTTGCAACCTCTACTCAGATTAACCAAGTTTCTCGTTCACATAAGAAAGGTTGGAGATATGATTGGAATATGTCTGAGGCCCAAAGGATGGCTCTTCGCACCCATACAACATGTGTAACGATAAAACATCTTGCCGATAACAAACCAGATGAATCTAGAATATTTTCATTAGGAAGAGTTTTTCGTAACGAAAAAGTCAGCTACAAACATCTTGCCGAATTCAATCAAGTAGAAGGCGTTGTAATTGGTAAGAACGTTACACTACGAGACTTGATGGGATTACAAGAAGAATTTTATCGAAGGATTGGTCTGACAAAAATCAAATTCTGGCCAACTTTTTTCCCATATACAGAACCCTCATTACAATCAATGGTTTACAATGACAGGCTAGGAAAATGGATAGAACTTTTTGGTATGGGTATTTTTAGACCTGAGGTAACAAAACCGCTTGGAATTACAAAACCTGTTCTAGCTTGGGGTGGAGGAATAGAAAGAATTGCAATGCTAAAATACGGATTAGATGATGTACGAGAATTTTATAATAACAATCTTAATTGGTTAAGGAGTGCCACAAAATGCCAGTAGTTCAATTATATCTTGACAGATTACAAAAGCTGGTAGGGAAAAAATCTAACAATAACAAAATCCTTTCAAAAATTCCGTTTTTAGGATTAGATATAGAAGAACAAACAAAAGAATACCTTAGAGTAGAATACAGTCCAAATCGACCTGATTATGCCACTGACTTTGGTATCGCTTTGGGGCTTCAAGGATTACTTGGAATTAAAAAAGGAATGCCTAAACTATCCATAAAAAAAGGAAATTATTCCCTTAAAGTCGATTCTTCTGTACAAAAAATACGTCCCTATGTAACTTCAATAGTTGCTAAGAATGGAATTCTTGATGACGAAACTATACAGCAGCTAATTTCTCTTCAAGAAGATCTACATTTTGGAATTGGTAGACGACGTAAAAAAACATCGATTGGTATCCATGATTTGGAACGAATAGTTTTTCCCATAAAATACACTACAGTTACTAAAAATCACAAATTTGTTCCACTTGATTCTTCAAATGATAGCAGTATAACTGAAATATTAGAAAAAACCGAGGTTGGCCAGCAATATGGTTCAATTTTGAATAATTCTTCTAAAGTTCCAATAATTTTAGATGCAGCAGGTAACACAATCTCATTTCCACCCATAATTAACTCCGCTCTCACTAAAGTATCAACCAAAACAAAAAATCTACTGATCGAAGTTACTGCTACAGAAAAAAATGCAGCAGAAGATACACTTGCTGTTTTAGCTACGACTTTACAGGCAGCTGGATTTCAACTTTTTTCAGTAACAATTTCTGGAGCAAACAATAGTACTCCTTTACTTAAACCAAGAAAAATAATTCTATCTGCTGAACTAGTAAACAACATCTTAGGCTTGAATCTATCTTCATCAATGATTGCAAATTCTCTGAGAAAATGTAGAATTGATGCAGTTGCTAAGACAAACAAGATATCTTGTATTATACCTCGATTTAGATTTGACATTTTTGGTCCTATGGATTTAGTAGAAGAAGTAGTGCTAGGATATGGAATAGAAAATCTAAAACCTTCTCTCCCACCTTCAATTTCTGTTGGACAAAAAAATGACATTACAAAAGTTTTAGATTCTCTTAGTTTGATAATGATTGGTTTAGGATATACTGAGGCACTAAATTCTAGCTTGGTTAGTAATAAAATACAATATGAGTTAACCAATAGAAGCAATTCTGAAGTTATTCAAGTTGTAGAATCTAAAAGCCTAGAGCATACAATTCTTCGTGACGCAATCATGCCAGGTCTTTTAGAAAATTTGTCAAAAAACGTGCACGAGCAATACCCGCAAAAACTTTTTGAAATTGGAACAGTTTTTTTAAAAGCTAATCCAATCAGAGAAGATACTCATCTAGCTGGAATTAGTGCACATAAAGATACAAATTTTTCTGAAATTAAATCAATACTCCAATCTTCACTGAAGATTGGATTTAATATTGAGTGTGAAACAAAAACATCATCGCATCCTATTTTTTCAGAAGGTAGGATGGCAAATATTTTAGTCAATAACAAAATCGTAGGAGTATTAGGAGAAATTGACTCTAAAGTGATTGATAATTTTAAGATACGAGTTCCTGTGACTGCTTTTGAAATCCAATTATCTGGATTAATATTTGACTAACCCTTTATACAAAATGCCCAAAAGAGCATGCATACAGACGGATTAGGATGACGTTGATCGTGATGATTACAATGATTTCTAATTCACCCAGGTGTGCAACATCGGGCAGCCCCGGTTTTAGAGCCAAATGAGGAAAATGGCTAAGACCGATGAATTTGTGTGAGTCAGAACCGGGGAACATTATTTCATTTTTTATTAAAATACTTAGAGAGAACCAGTATCAATTGTGTACAAGGGAAAAGATTTATTGATATAACCGTAATTTTATACACAAGTATGGCAACAGCCTATGTTTTAATAAACTGCGAACTAGGTTCGGAGGAAGCTATTATCCATCAGCTCAAAAGCCTTGAAGGAGTTAAGGAAGTTCATGGAACTTTTGGTGCATACGATATCTTGGCAAAAATTGAATCGCCAACTGTTGAAACACTTCGCGAGACAATTACGTGGAAAATTCGTAAAATAGAAAAAATCCGTTCAACTCTGACCTTGATGGGCATCGAAGGCCAAACTTAATCACTTCTTTTTCTTATTATGTTACTGCATTTTATTTTCGTAATTAAAGAAAATGAACTTGGTAAGAGAGACAAAGAATTTGAATACGTAACACAAATGTCACAGTTTTACAAGGAATGGATAAAGAGGAATTTTTCAAAAGACGTTGAGGTACAATCTGATGAGATGATTACAAAACCAAATGGTTTACTTCAAAAATTGGATACCTATCAATTACTCAGAGATCACAGAGAACGAGGAGAAGATATTTATCATTTTTATCTCACTCATTTTCGACCTTGGTGGACAGATTGTACTTGTGAGGGATATCACGCTGAGAATTTTGGAATGTCATTATGGGAACTTCCAAAAAATGAAGGGGACACTTTGTTTTTAGCTGAAAAAAATTGTACTACTGTTTCACATGAAATTGCTCACGAATTGTTACGGCAAACAGGTAACAAAAAATACATTGAACTTGTCCATGATGTTTGGACAAGACATATTTTTGATAATTTACCTTTTGAACAATATGGCAAAGATTTCAAAAAAACTACTAGTAAACCCTATTTTTTAACAATTGATACATCAAGCTTTCGGTTATAATACAATACCATTTTCTTTTAATTACAATTGATTGTATTTAGATATGTTTTTTTGTAAAGGCCTATGCAAAACAAAATTCCATTCATTAATTGGTAATAGTCTTTTACGATATCAAAATAATCAAAAAAGATGTAGTATTTGTGATGTTTACTTTACTATGGTAGGATCAAATTGTCCATGTTGTAATACCATATACATGTAAGATCAAGACACTCTAAGGCTAAACAAAAATATTACAAAAATAATGGAATAAAATGGATTTAATCTAACACTTGGTCACAGAATAAATTCTATTTTCAAAGTTCGCAGTTTTAAAATCTAGTTTATTTTCTGGATCTTTTTTTCTTGATTTACTTAATTTTTCAAGTTCTACTAGAGAATCTCCTTTGAATCCAACAGATGAACCATAAACAGCATCCGTTAACATAGTGCCATGATCCCCTTTCTTGACATCATCCGCAATAGCATAGAACTTTTCAGCCTCTCTTTTCTGAACTGGAGTGCCAGTTGCTTTATTGAATGCAATTGCAATGTACATTCCATTACTTTTAACAGCAACAGGAATCTTGTGATTTTTGCCAGATCCCCCAGGAATGGTCTCGTTGATTAGAATTTCACATTTGTGGTACATACTAGAAATGTATGCAAAAAATCTGTACTGTGCAAATTTGCCTTTATCATCTTCTTCACAGTTAACAAAGACTTTGTGTAAAACCTCCAAAGCCTTATCATTCATACTTTGTAATCTATCATCAATTCTTCCCCGCTCAAGCAAACCTGAATCACAATCTTTTGCAACTAGAGCAAGAATAAAGTCAGGTAAATTGTAATTTTTTAATGTAGCTACAAATGAGCCAGCCTGCGACATACCAAAACTTGGAAAACCTTTATTGACCATTTTTTATTAAAACACCACTTTTTTAAACAAAATTTGAACGTCTAATATTACCTTGCTTGACAACCACTATGTAAAGTGGTTTTTCGTTTATAATTGTTAGGTATATTTTACATTGCAAATCGTAAATTAGTGTATAATTTCCATTTAAATTTGAAATATTAAATTCCCCAATCAAGCTTGAATAGACATGGAAATAGAAACTACATCTGAACTTGTATCAAAGGTCTATCAAAAAACTAAGAAAAACCTTTCAAATTTTCGAAAAATAGTAGGTAGACCTCTTACACTCACTGAAAAAATTCTTGCTGGACATCTAGTAGAAATAGAAGAAAAAAATCTCGATGAAGGTTCAAACTATGTTTATCTTAATCCTGATAGAGTTGCCTTGCAAGACGTTACAGGTCAAATGGTTTTGTTACAGTTCATGCAGGCCGATTTAAAACAGACAGTAATTCCAACAACTGTTCATTGCGATCATCTTATACGAGCTAAAGTTGGAGGAGAAGCCGATACTAAAATTGCTCTTGATGAAAATAGTGAAATATACAAATTCTTAGAATCTGCTTCACGCAAATATGGTATAGGTTTTTGGAAACCAGGTGCTGGCATAATACATCAAGTTGTTTTGGAAAACTATGCATTTCCAGGGGGTCTTATGATAGGAACTGATTCTCACACTCCTAATGCTGGTGGTCTTGGAATGATTGCAGTTGGTGTTGGTGGAGTTGATGCTGCTGAAACTATGGCAGGACTTCCTTGGGAAATTCTATACCCAAAACGAATTGGAGTGTATCTTACTGGTGAAATTAATGGTTGGACAGCACCAAAAGATGTTATTTTACATGTAGCAAGTGAACTAACTGTTTCAGGTGGAACAAATGCTGTAATAGAATATTTTGGACCTGGAACAAAATCCATAAGCTGCACTGGTAAGGCCACTATTACAAACATGGGTGCAGAAATTGGTGCAACCTGTTCTATCTTCCCTTACGATAAAAGAATGGAAACATATCTTAGAGCTACTGAACGTGAAAAGATTGCAGACCTTGCAAACATGAACAAAGAATTACTCACTGCAGATCCAGAAGTAGAACAAAACCCAGAAAAATTCTTTGGTAAGGTGATTAGAATTGATCTTTCAAAATTGGAACCACACATTGTTGGTCCCCACACTCCTGATCTCGCAAGACCCATCTCAAAACTTGCTGACGATGTTAAAAAAAATAAATACATTAACAACATTTCAGTAGCTCTAATTGGAAGTTGTACAAATTCTTCTTATGAAGATATGTCAAGAGCTGCGAATCTTGCTGAGCAAGCAAGAGTAAAAGGTGTCAAGGCAAAAATTCCACTTCTTGTGACTCCAGGCTCAGAGCAAATACGTGCAACAATTGAACGGGATGGCCAAATGGAATCTCTGAGGTCTATTGGCGCAACAGTTCTTGCAAATGCTTGTGGACCGTGTATTGGGCAATGGAGCAGACCTGAGCTAAAGAAAGGTGAGCCAAACACCATAGTCACATCTTACAACAGAAACTTTCCAGGAAGAAATGATGGAAAACGAGAGACTATGAACTTTATTGGTAGTCCTGAATTAGTAATAGCTCTTGCACTAGGTGGCAATCTTTCCTTTAATCCAATAACCGATTCAATTACAACTCCCGATGGTTCAAAATTTCAATTCAAGCCACCAAGTTTAGCTCCGGAGGTTCCAATTAATGGTTTTAAAAACACTGAAGGAATTTACATTCCACCAGCAGATAATCCAGAAGATGTAGAAGTAATTATTAACAAAAACAGTAAAAGATTACAAAAACTTGAGCCTTTTCCGGCATGGGATGGTAATGACTTTCACGAATTACCAATATTAGTCAAGGCAAAAGGAAAATGTACAACTGATCACATATCTCCTGCAGGAGCTTGGCTCTCTTACAGAGGCCACCTGGATAACCTGAGTGATAACATGCTACTTGGTGCAGTCAATGCGTTCAACGATCAGATCGGGAATGGGAAAAATATCCTCAACAATAAGATAGAATCATTTCCACAGATAGCAAGACAGTATAAAAAAAGAGGAATACCGTGGGTGATTATAGGAGATAGTAACTATGGTGAAGGCAGTAGCAGAGAACATGCTGCAATGACTCCAAGATATTTGGGCTGCGTTGTTGTGATTACCAAAAGCTTTGCCCGTATTCATGAAACTAACTTGAAAAAACAGGGAATACTTGCACTCACATTTGAAAACCCAAATGATTATGACAAAATAATAGAAAGTGATAAAATAAGTGTAATTGGACTGAATAATTTTCAAGCTGGTAAAACTCTAAAATGTGAAATAGTCCATGAAAATGGAACAAAGGACGAGATTAATCTCAAACACTCTTACAATAATATGCAGATACAATGGTTCTGTTCAGGCTCTGCCCTTAACGTTCTACATTCAAGATAAACAACATAAATCAAAAATTTCAAAAATGACGTGGGGCCGACCGGAGTTGAACCGGCGACCTACGGGTCACTACAGCTCCAAACTCACATCATCTTTTCATCAGTAGCTTAGTTTAACCTCTGGAGCCCTTAGCGGTGATCTTTGTAGACACTGTCGCCCTACCAGGCTAGGCTACGACCCCACAATTAATGAGAAAAATAGACTGGAATTTTAACTTATTTTACTAAGATTTATTTGCATAATTAAGAGTCTGAAATCATTCAGGTAAATCATGGTTAGAATCTCATTGATTATTGTTGGTGCAATACCAGTAATTTTTGCAATCTTATTTGCTGTCTCACTAATTACTCATCAAGAAATTCCAACTACGGCTGTAGTGCAAGACGACAAAATTACTATAGAATATACTAAACATCAACTAAAACTTGTTTCATTTGGTGTATCAGAAAGAACAGGTTCACAATACACTGAGATTTTGACAATAAAGAATGATGGAGAAATAAAATACAGTGTAGTGGAAGAAGGATATCAGAAACCCGACAAAAAATCTACAATAAACAAAGATAAATTAAAAAAACTAACTGCGTTGATAAAAGAAACAGGTTTTATGGAAATTCCAACTGAATCTTTTCCTGTACGTGATGGTGTTGACAATTATCAAAAATCTACTATCAAAGTAACTTTAAACGGACAAATACGACAGATCCACTGGGTTGAACAAAATGCAACTGACAAATTCATCCCTCCAATCATATCTATGATCGAATTAGAATTAGACCAAATTATTAATCAATTAATAGAATAAATAGCGAAGAGATTAGTTATTAGTATGATACCGCTTTCTGGTGACTTGCCTAAGGCAAAAGGAATTGTAAATGAGAAAATTGAATCAAATGTAATTACTAGGGGCACATCTACTCTAAAACGTGGATTAGCTCACATGCTAAAAAATGGAGTTGTAATGGATGTTACAACCGTAGAACAAGCCCAAATTGCTGAGGATGCAGGCGCAGTATCAGTTATGGTCTTAGACAAACTTCCATCTGATGTCAGAAAAGCAGGAGGAGTTGCTAGAACAGCAAGTGTTAGAGTCATCCAAGAGATAATGGATGCTGTAACTATTCCAGTGATGGCAAAATGCCGTATTGGACATGTTTACGAAGCACGTGTTCTAGAAGAAACAGATGTTGATATGATAGATGAATCAGAAGTGTTAACGCCCGCAGACGAAAATCATCATATTTGGAAATGGGATTTTACAACACCTTTTGTAAACGGCTCACGTTCATTAGCTGAAGCCCTTCGTAGAATTGAGGAAGGGGCAGCAATGATTAGAACTAAAGGAGAACCAGGTACAGGTAATGTTGCAGAGGCTGTACTTCATATAAAAAAATTCAATGATGAATTACGAATTATTAAATCAATTTATGATTCAGGTGATAATCAAGATCTAGTCAAAATGGCAAGAGAATTTAGAGTTTCATATGATTTAGTAAATGAAACCGCTAGAGTTGGTAGATTGCCTGTTGTTAATTTTGCAGCAGGAGGAATCTCAACGCCTGCTGACGCAGCCTATTTGATGTTGCTTGGATGCGATGGAATCTTTGTTGGTTCTGGTATTTTCAAAGCTGAAGATGCAAAAGAACGTGCACATGCTATAGTTTTAGCTACTACATTCTGGGAAGATCCAGATAAAGTCAAAGAGGCACAAAAAATGATTGATGAGCGTCAATCAATGCTTGGTCTAGATGTAAAGGAATTAGAATTAAGAATGCAAGACCGTGGTAGTACTGCATGAGTGAAATAAACATTGGAGTTTTATCAATACAAGGAGATGTTGCAGAAAATGTAGCTTCGACTGAAGCTGCACTAAAGGAACTTGGCATAAATGGAAAAGTTACTCAAGTTAAGACTCCTGAACAAATTTCTAAATTAGACGGCTTGATTATTCCTGGTGGTGAGAGTACAGTGATTGGCCACCTTTCACTAGTTAATGGTTCACTAAAGAAAATAAAGGAAAAAATTGAATCTGGTATGCCAGTTTTTGGAATTTGTGCAGGACTAATTTTACTTTCTAAAAAAGTAAAAGACAGAGTTGTTGGAGAGACTGACCAACCTCTATTGGACTTGTTAGATGTTAAAGTGGAACGAAACTCTTTTGGGAGGCAACGTGATTCTTTTGAGGCAGAAGTTTCTCTGGAACCAGTAAATATATCAAAATTCAATGGAGTTTTCATTCGTGCCCCATCAATTACCGAGGTTGGAAATGATGTTGAGGTAATATCTAAATTCAATGAAAAAATTGTTGCAGTAAAACAGGGAAATATTCTAGCAACTGCTTTTCATCCAGAACTAACCTCTGATATCTCACTGCACAAATATTTTGTTAAAATATTACAACAGTCATTGAAAGACCAATAACCAATTTTTACCACTAGCTGTAGAAACAATTCTACGTAATGTTTTTTAATAATAAATAGAGTGAATGGATGAATTGAAAGAAGATAAAGTTATTGCAATATTTGCAATATCTACTTTACTTGTAAGCGTTACAGGTTCTAATTTTGGATTTAATGCATATGCTGATGATTCATCTGAAAATGATGACAGAGAAGAAAAACAATCTGAAAAGGAACTAAAAGAACAACATAAAGAAAAAATTGATGACCAAAAACAACTTAAAAATGAACTAAGAGACGAATATAAAATAAAATTAGAAGAAAAGAAAAAGCAATTTGTTAACTTTGAAAAAGAATTAAAAGAAAAATATAACACATTAAAAAATGAATTTAAAGAAAAATACCAACAACTTAGAATCTCTAAAATTTCAGAACTTAAGGAAGATACTTCAGATAATGTAAAGTCATCTCTATCAGATGATGAGAAAATTGAATTAGAAATCAAACGCAAAGAACTTCTATTGTTAGAACATGAATTCCGAGAAAATATTAAAAATTTAAAATTAGAAGCTAAAGAACAATTTAATGAACTTAAGTATGAATTAAAAATTCAAGATGACGATAGAAAAAATAAGATTCGTGATAGAATTAATGAATTAAAAGAAAAATACAAAGACAAAATTAGAGAACATGATAATCATGATTCAGCTGACTTGGAAAGTTATCCTTCAGATTATGGAGGTAAAAAGATAAACGTCTGTCATTTCCCACCAGGAAATTCTGGTAATGCTCATACAATAAATATTTCATTTAATGCGTGGGAAGCTCATAGGGCTCATGATGATTATTGGGGTGAATGTGACCCTGACCAAACCGATGAGACAGATGAAGAAGGTCGAAATATTAAGATTGAACTTAAAGAAGAAATTGGATTTTACAGCAAGGCAAATTAGATGAATATGATGTGGCATACAAATTCTAGTTTGGGTATAAAGATTGCCTCTTTAGGAACACTCTTTTTACTATTTTCAATATCTTTAGGATCCCCACTTGCAGAAGCTGCTTCATTTGTATTGGAAAACCAAGATGTTGATTATGAAATAGAAGGAGGAATCGTCACGGATATGGTTCTTGATTCTGATTTTATTGAATTAATTGTATACATAGATTCTACAAATGATGGAATTCTACAGATTTCATTCCCCCGAGTACTCTTCGATGCTAAATTCAATGATGTTGATGACATTTTCTTTGTGATTGTGGATGGCTTTCAAACAGAATATGTTGAAATTACTAGCGATGTTTATAGTCGCACGCTCATAATCCCTTTCTTTGCCGGTGATACTCAAATTGAAATTATTGGAACAACTGTTTTAGAAAAAAGTCTGCAAGAATTTATTTCAGAACCTGAAATTGAAATTCCTGCATGGATTAAGAATAATGCAGGTTGGTGGGCCGATGATTTAATTGGAGATTCTGACTTTGTTTCAGGAGTTCAATATTTAATTACTGAAAAAATAATGACAATTCCAACCACTCAATCAGGTACTTCTTCTTCTGAAGAAATTCCCGCATGGATTAAGAATAATGCAGGTTGGTGGGCCGATGATTTAATTGGAGATTCTGACTTTGTTTCAGGAATTCAATATTTAATTACTGAAGGAATAATGAGTGTATAATCTCACTTGAGATTATGCATTGCTCTAAGATCTTTTTTGAAAATTTCAAGACTAGATGGGATGGAAATTGCTATTGAATCCTTTAGTGAAAGACCTTTGCTCTTTTTTTCATTCCACACTTTAGAATTAAATTCTATAATTTCCTTAGTATAACTACGCATATCTTTGGGTGATTCTCTTTTTACTTGCTCTTCTTTGTGAATACTTTCTTGAGAGTAAAGTTTCTGCCAAAGGTGTTCAGTAATTAATGGAGTAATTGGTGCCAATAATTTTAGAATTGTTGATAGTGTTTTTATGCAGTGTAAATATTGCTGCATTTTTTTCATCTTCAGAAAAACCTATTCCATAGGCACGTGCCTTTACCATTTCAATATACTGTGCTGCAAAAAGATTCCAGGTAAATTCCCTGAGCGCTACAGCAGGAATAAAGAAATTATACTCTCCATAACCTCTCTCACATTCTGCAATAAGGTTATCAAGCTCAGATAATATCCAATCATCTGCTGGGGTAGTATTACCAGATTCTAAAATAGGAAAACTGGATAAAAATCTAGAAACATTCCACAATTTACTTAGAAACTTTCTTGTTGATTCGATTTTTTGTTCAGAGCATCTAAAATCATGACCATGATTTATCTCACTTGCACTCCAAAACCTAAACGTATCTGCTCCAAATTTTTGAATTATTGGAAGAGGATCTAAAGCATTTCCTATACTTTTACTCATCTTCATCCCTTTTTCATCTAGTCCATATCCCATAATCCAAGCTTCTGACCAAGGCTTTTTTCCTGTAAGCTGTTCACAGCGTAATAGAGTGTAGTAAAGCCATGTACGTACGATGTCTTTTGCCTGAGGTCTTATGGCAGTTGGATAAGTTTTTTTGAAAAACTCTTCATCTTTTCCAAATTTTGTAACAAAAAGTGGTGAAATACTAGAGTCCATCCAAGTATCAAAGGTTCTTTCTTCACCTACAAATTCAGAAGCACCACATTTTGTGCATTTGTTTATAGGACATTTGTCCTTCCAAGGCTTGTAATACTTGCCGGGTTCAGGTATGTGTGGTTCTAAACAATCTTTGCAATACCATATAGGAATTTCAGTTCCATAGAATCTTCTTCTAGAAATCGGCCAATCAATCGCTATAGATTCAAGCCAGTTCATTAGGATTTGTTTATGCATCTCAGGATAGAATCTAATTTGAGCTCCAAGCTTTTTCATCTTCTCGATAGAATCTAATTGTTTTAGATAATACTCTTCCATTGGTATAATCTCAATGGGGTTTTTGCTTCTCTCTGATACTGGGGTTCTATGGGCTATTTCCTCTATTTTTTCAACAAATCCCTTTTTTTCCAAATCCTCGATAATCTTTTGTCTTGCTTGTTTTGGTTTGAGACCCACATATTCTCCTGAAACTTCCGTTAGCCTTCCATCTAATCCAATAGCTACGACTTCATCTAAATTTAATTCTCTAAATAATGCAACATCATTTTGATCACCATAGCTACATACCATAACTGCACCAGAACCAAACTCCTTTTGGGCAGAATGATGTGTTTTAATCTCAACTTCATGATTGAATATTGGAACTGTTGCTTTCTTACCGATTAAATCAGTATACCTCTCATCTTCTTGATTTACAATAATTGTCTTGCATGCACAGAGCAATTCAGGCCTAGTACTAGCAATAATGATAGTTTTTTGTGATTCTTTGATTTCAAATTTCATATAGACAAGTTTTGTTGGCAAATCCAGATAGATGATTTCAGCATCAGCTATGGTAGTGCCAGACACCCAATCGTAATTGTTTGGCCTATTTGCACGATAAACCAGACCACGTTTCCATAATTCAATAAAAGTTGCCTGTGTAAGAGTTCTATATTCTTCAGAATCAGTCCTATAATAATTGGAAAAATCGCAGCTAATTCCTAAACTCTTCATTATTTGAATCATTTCTGCTTCTAAATCATCAAGTGCCTCTCTACAAAGTTCCAAAAACTTCCCTCGTTCTGTTTCTCTCATTCTTATTCCATTTTTTTTCTCTGTGTATAGCTCAACTGGTAATCCATTTCTGTCAATTCCAATTGGAAAATAGACATTTTTTCCAGTCATTCTTGCAGTACGTGCTATCATATCGATTTGTGAATAATGAGATGCCGCACCAATATGCCAGGGACGCCCAGATGGATAAGGAGGCGGTGTATCGATTGTAAAATTTTTTTCCTGTGGATTAAACTGATAAAGGCGAGAATCTTCCCACTGCTTTATTATTTCTAATTCTAATTCAGGATTCCAAGCCTTCTCTTGTATTTTTGGTTCCATTTCCTATGATTTTGCTAACTGTGAAATAATATGAGCTCCTTTGTTGTATCCTTCGTAAATGTATACTCCAATTGCTTCTACGTTCTTGGGCAATTTGGGAACAAGGATTTTGATTATTTCTGTAGAAAGATTCTCAACTGTCGCTTCCCCTTCTAACAAATAGGTTGTATCTTTTGGAACCTGTAATTCAAACATGCCCTTTGGCCCTTTAAATGAAATATTGTAGTGAGAATCGTCTTCTTTTTTTAGATATTCTCTGTTTATGAAAAATTTATGATCAAGAAAGGAGATTGCTTCCTTGATAATTTTTTTTGCGTCGCCAAAATCTACTAGTAAATTATTCTTCATCTGACCTACTAACTCAACCATTACTGCAGAGGTGTGACCATGAAGTATTGAACATTTTTCAACAAGTGGTAAAATATGTGCGTAGTCAAAGGCAAATGATGGATCTTCCATGAAGATTGAACCTGTTTGCGGTTCTTTGTCATAAAATACAATTTCTTTTAATTCCTTTATTTGGGCAGCATACTTTGGATGACCTACTGCCATAATTTTTGTTTCAGGTGATATCTTTTTGATTTGTTTATATTTTTCAAGGTCTTCATCATTATCTATTACTTCAATTAATCCATTTTTTGTTTTGAAATCAACTAAAACAGTTTTTCCCTCAAGAGTAAATTTATGATCATATTCGTATTCTTGACCAAGAAATGAAAGCATTTGTGCTATAGAAAGTTCCGTTCTGGATTTCATCAAGATTCCATTTTTGTCAATGTATCTAAAATCAGAATCTAGTATTGTTGGGGAGGCGGTCATTTGCAAAAATTGACTTTATTCTGTATATAAAACGTGGTCTTCTTTAAATTAATGAATTAAGAGTTTTTGCAAGTTTAATGTCATTTTCTGTAATCCCACCAGCATCATGAGTCGTAAGGTCCACGATTAATTTATTGTAAACATTAAACCATTCTGGATGATGATTCATCTTTTCAATATGCATTGCTGCCCTTGTCATAAAGCCAAAGGCTTGGTTGAAATCATCAAATTGGAATTCTTTGTGTAGTTTATCTTCAACTATTATCCAGCCCGGCATATCTTTGAGCTCCTTTTCAATTTCTTTATGAGGAATCTTTGTTACTCTCATGAACATGACCCCTCCATGTTCCATTAATAGATAACCGTAAGCACTTTGTATCCCATCTTTAGATTGTAATTATTGGCTAACATTACAGCTCTTTTAGAAGAATTACAAAATGCAATCAAAGAAACTTTATCAGAAAAGAAAATCGCAGTTGCATTTTCTGGAGGTGTAGATAGCACACTTTTGGCAAAAATCTGTAGTGATCTTGGTTATCAAGTGACTCTTCTTACTATTGGTTTTGCAGGCTCACATGATATTTTGTTTTCAAAAAAAGTAAACGAAATCATGAAATTACCTCATAAGATTCTTGAAATTGATCAAACTACATTTCACAAAGTTTCATCAAAAATTAAAGATAAAATAAATACTGATAATTTATCGTGGAATGAGAATTGCATTGCATTCTATTATGTTTCAAAACTTGCTCAAAGCCTCCACCTAAGCACTGTAATAACCGCAAATGGAATTGATGAATTATTTTGTGGATACAATGCATATCGAGACGCCATCAAAGAAGGAAAACAAATAGTCCAAGAATTAATGGATTCTAAAATTGAAAATGAATTAAAGATGATGAAAGCAGTTAATGAGGTATCCTCTGAATTTGGAGTGAAAATTCTTCAACCATTTTTATCTGAACGTTTCATAAAATTTTCTAAAAAAATTCCTCTAAATTACAAAATTAAAGATTCTGAGGATTTGTTACGAAAACACATTATTCGAAAGATAGCGACAGACATCGGTGTGCCTGAAATCTCAGCTAATCAAAGAAAAAAGGCACTGCAATATGGTTCTTTAATCCACAAAGAATTAATCAAATCTAGATAAATTTTTTACATGTATTTTGAACTGACTTTGAGACATTATTAATTATAGACGAAGACGATCCTAGATGATTTTCTGGAGTGAATATGGTTTTGATCTCTTTTTCAGTTATTTGTGAAGATATTGATTTATCTTTTCTTACTGCATCAATGTATTCAATTCCCTTATCATGAGCTTCAAATGCAATTCTTTGAACATCTCTATACGCCTTGAATCGTGGAATACCCTTTTTGATTAGAGCCTTTAAAAGAAATTCAGCAAAGATTTGACCTTTTGTCACGTAAAGATTCTTGTTGATACTGTTTGCGTTGATATGTAGATTTTGGATTACGTTGATCATTGTTTCTATCATCTCATCTAACAAAATTGAACACATGGGAAGAATGAATCTCTCATTTGCTGAATTAGACAAGTCACGTTCATGCCACTGCGGGATATTTTCAAATGAGACTTGTACTTGACTGTGTAATAATTTTGATAGCGATGTAATCCGTTCGCTTTTAGTTGGGTTTCTTTTTACAGGTACTGCGCTGCTTCCCATCTGACCTTTTTTGAAATGTTCTTCAACTTCTCCAATTTCGGTCCTCTGTAGATTACGTATTTCAACTGCTATTTTTTCAAGTGTTGAACCTAAAAGTGCCAATTGAAAAACATATTCTGCATATCTTTCTCTTGGAATTATTTGTGTAGCCACTTCTGCTGGAAACAAACCAAGTTTTTTTGATACTCTTTTTTGAACCTCAAGTGCTTGTGAACCCATTAATGACCCAGTTCCAACTACTCCAAGAGTTTTGCAGATCAAAACTCTCTTTTTTATTTCTTCAATTCTTTCAATGTGCTTTGCCATTTCAAAAGCCCAATTTGCAAATTTCAAACCAAAAGAAATAATGCTTGCATGTTGTCCATGAGTGCGACCAACTGCAGGAAGATCTTTGTATTTTACAGCCATTTTAGCTAAAAATAAAGCAAGTTTGCCTACTTTTGGTTGAATGATTGCTAGGGCATCTTTCATTTGCATAGAATTGCTTGTATCTACAAGATCATTACTTGTCAGTCCATAATGAACCCAAGGTCTTGCTTCTAGTTTACACTTTTCACTTAGTGCTTCTACCAGAGCTGCAGTATCGTGATCACTTTTTGCTTCAAGCTGTTTGATTCGCTTTACAGTAATTTTTCCTGATCTTGAAGCTCGTTGAATCTCTTTACCTACTGCTTTTGGAATCATCCCAATTTCACTTTGTGAAACTGCAGTAGCGCCCTCAATTTCTAACTGATAATTGATTTTTTTTTGTTCTTTGAATAGAGCAACCATCTCTATTGTTCCATAACGACCGCTATCTATCGGTAATATTGACAACATTGTATCTTGTTTTGTATCGAAAATAAATCTACTCATCAATTCAAACTGAAACCTGTCTTAATTCCTAGTTTAATCTCAGTTCTGTCGGCATAAATCTACTTATGATTTAAATTATCTTAGCATGCCCATTTACCGATCTTAATGTCCAGTTTAATTCCAAAAAAAATTGGAAATATGACATATAAAATTGAAAAAGACGAAGCACTAGGAATGAGAGTTCCTGTTGTTATTTACGCTGATGACCAACTTCTTGAAAAAATGATGAGTGATAGAACGATTAAACAGGCAGTCAATGTTTCTACTATCCCAGGTGTACTGCAAAACGTAGTAGTATTACCTGATGGTCATGAAGGTTATGGCTTTCCAGTAGGTGGTGTAGCTGCCATGGATGCAGAAGAAGGGATGATTAGTCCTGGAGGTGTTGGCTATGACATCAATTGTGGAGTGAGACTATTACGAACAAACCTGAAAGAACAAGATGTAAGACCAAAATTAAAAGAACTTGTAAATGATCTTTTCAATTCTATACCTTCTGGTGTAGGCTCAAAAGGCGCCATTAGACTAAGTACTTCTCAACTTGATGAGGTTTTGGTAAAAGGGGTTCCATGGGCAATAGATAATGGATATGGAACAAAAGATGATGCAGAGGTTTGCGAAGAAAATGGCCATATGGATAAAGCAGATCCAAACAAAGTTTCAGATAGAGCTCGCAAACGTGGAGCACCACAACTTGGAAGTTTAGGTTCTGGTAATCATTTTCTTGAAATACAAAAAGTTGCAGAAATTCATGACGAGGAAGCTGCAAAGAGAATGGGAATAGAACAAGGACAGGTTACTGTTCTAACACATTGCGGTTCACGTGGCTTTGGTCATCAAATCTGTAGTGATTATCTAAGGATTTCTGAACAAGCACTCAAAAAATACAACATTTCCTTACCTGATAGAGAGCTTGCATGTGTTCCAAATTCCTCAGAAGAAGGAGAATCATACAGAAAAGCAATGTTTGCAGCTCTAAACTTTGCATGGAGCAATAGACAAATGATTACCCATTGGACAAGAAAATCCTTTGAGCGGGTTCTCAAACAATCTGAAGCAGATCTTGGAATGAATTTAGTTTATGATGTATCCCATAATATTGCAAAAGTGGAAAAGCATACAATTGATGGTAAACAAAAATCGGTTGTTGTTCATAGAAAAGGCGCAACAAGGGCTTTTCCTGCAAATAGAGAAGAAGTTCCAAAAAAATACAGAGATTTGGGTCAACCTGTTTTTATCCCCGGTTCTATGGGAACTGGAAGCTGGATTTTACTTGGACAACCAAATTCTATGAATCTTACCTTTGGTTCAACAGCTCATGGTGCAGGAAGAACTATGTCTAGGACAAAAGCTAGACAAAACTATACTGAATCCCAAGTTAGAAAATTTCTTTCTGATAAAGGAATAGAGGTTAAGGCATTAACCAGAGATGGTATTGTCGAAGAAACCCCCCAAGCATACAAAGATGTTGATTCAATCGTTAACGTCTCACATGAGCTTGGAATTGCTACCAAAGTGGCAAAATTAGTACCAATAGGAGTGATAAAGGGATGAGCGAAGATGACAAGGAACTTGAGCAATTAAAGAAACGACGTCTAGCAGAAATGGAAAAAAATATTGCCCTAAAACAAAGACTAGAAGAAATTCCCATTTCAAAAAAAACACAACCTTCTGCCAGAGAGATACTGGTAAAAAATTTAGGTTATAGAGGCCTAGAAGTTTTACAAAATGCAGAATCCCAATTTCCTTCTGAAACTAAAATAGTAGTTGAAAAATTAGGAGAATTACTCTATTCTGGTGAAATCAGTGAAGAAATAGATGGTGGAAAGCTTCTAGCTTTGTTTAGATCTGTTGGAATTAATGTACGTATGCAAACAAAAATCAACGTAGAACAAGACGGGGAATTTGTTTCACTTTCAGACAAACTTACTAGCAAATCATCAAATAATGAAACTTTAATTGAAGATGATTTAGATTCTCAATGAAAACTATTTTTGAAGTTAGTACAACTCAGTACGATGAAGACAAAATCCTAATTATTAAAGCATTAAGCCATCTTCAAACTCTATGTGAAGTATCTGATGCTTATCATTTAGGTAAACCTATCTCAAGATTTGGATGGACTTTCTTTCCTTTATTGTTAAAACCTACTCTACTAACTAGACTGGAAGAAAAATTTTCTGATATGATTAAAAAAGCTAAAGGCAGAAAAACTGATGAGAAACTTACTAATTTTATGATTGATTTTTTTGAATCACGTGGTTGTAAAATAAAATTAAAACTAGTAGAATCAGATTAAACTCTTCTTCCTCTCTTTCCACCTTTCTTTCTAGTGGTATCGTGAGGTATTGGTGTTACATCATCAATTCGTCCTATCCTAAAGCCACCTCTTGCAAGCGCTCTAATGGCTGCTTGTGCGCCAGGACCAGGAACTCTTGAACCAACGCCACCTACTGCTCTTACTCTTATGTGCAATCCTGTAAAGCCCTTTGTTTTTGCTATCTCGACTACTGCATTAGATGCCTTCATAGCTGCAAAAGGTGATGATTCGTATCTATCAGCATTTACATGTACACCGCCTGAACTAAGTGCAACTGTTTCAGCTCCAGTAAGATCTGTTAAGTGAACAATAGTATTGTTGTAACTGCTGAAAATATGTGCAATTCCCCATTTTTCTTTAGCTTTTTCTAATGTTTCTTCTTTAGGCTGTTTTTTTTGCTCAGTTTTGATTTTTTCTTTTTCTTCGCCTTTTCTCCCTGCTTGCATTTCAGCCTTGATTTTCTCAGCTTCAGCTTTGATCTCTTCGATTTTCTCAGCTTTTATTGCTTCAGCTTCAAGTTCTAATTCAGACAATGTCTACCCACAACATGAAGGGTTTAAAAAACATTAACTTCTAAAATGTAGCCAGCCTTTATTTTTAATTGGGATTGTTTTTGTGCCCATTTTATACATAACACCGACTCCATTTGTCACATAACCAATTTCAAATAATGGTATTTTTTGTGCTTTAGCATTACTCTTAACTCTAGAAATATTTACAGGATTAACTGTAGCCACTATCTCGTATTCTTCACCCCCATTGAAAATCAAACCTAATGGATCTATCCTATTGGTCTTTGCGAATTCGAAAATGTCTTGATTTGTGGGAAGTTTTGTTAAAATGAATTTTTTTTTACTTTGCTTTGCCATTTCATGAAGAGTTGTAGATAAACCATCGCTAGAATCCATTGAAGATGAAAAAAATTTGCGATTTGTTATACCGAATTTCAACCTAGATACTGGTCTAAAGACTGTTCTTTTTGCTTTTTTTGAAAATTCTCGAGTAGCTTTTTTCTTGTTCAATAATATTTTTAGACCTGCTGATGAATATCCAAAGGGGCCAGTGGTAACTATAACGTCATTTGTTTTTGCTCCTTTTCTTGCAACAATTTTTTTAGCAGAACCAAAAAGAGAAACCTGAAGTACTAATTCTTTTCCCTCATTAGTATCACCTCCAATAAATCTAAGATCAAACTCTTTAGCCGCTTTTCCTAATCCAATAGCTAAATCAGTGATCTTTAATTTAGAAAATTTTTTTGGTATTGTTATAGATATCATGCCATAGAGGGGCTTTACTCCCTTTGATGCAAAGTCACTAACACACGCAACCACACTTTTTCTTGCAGCATCCTTTAATTTCATTCCTGGTGGAATATCTGTACTTTCCACTAGAGTATCCACTTTTGTTACACAGTTCGTTTTTCCTATCCTGAAAATCTCAACATCTTCTGAAACAAATCTATGATTTTCTAGCTTTTTCTGAAAAATTGAAATAATTTCTTTTTCATTTAACTTGGTCATAACTTTGTTTCACTAGGTCTCTTACTTGTTGTGCAATAGTTTTTGCTTTTTCAATATTGTCTGACTCAGCTGAGATTCTAATGATATCTTCTGTATTTGATTTACGTACTAATACCCAACTATCCTCATCAATTATTGCCTTAATTCCATCCATTGTAATTATTTCTCCAAACTTTTTTGACATTTTTTCTTGTAATTTCTCTAACGTTTTATCATGCAGATTTGACTCGATTTTTATCTTATCTCTTACTTGATGATATCTTTCCATAAATTTGAGTACATCTTCAAAGATGTTTGTTTCAAGCATTGAGGCAATTAAACCACTTGTTAGAATACCATCACGACAAAAATTGAATTCAGGAAGAATGAATCCTCCACTACTTCCTTCTCCGCCAGCTTGAGATTTTGTTTTTAGCATAAGATCAATGACATTTGCCTCGCCAACTTTAGAACGTTGAACCTCGCCTCCTTTTTTTATAATAAATTTCTCAACTGAAACACTAGAATCTATGCTTAGAACAAATTTCTTATAACCAAGCTCAAGAGCTTTTGCTACTCCTAACCCTAATGTGATATCTGGAGATAGTTTTTTTCCATCTTTAACAACAACTAGACGATCTCCATCTAAATCAAAGGCAAAACCGATAGCTCCTTTACTGTTAGATATCAGATCTTTCAAATCATCTGAAGTTGGATCAGGTCCACGAGAACATTGTTCCAAATTTTCATTAATGGTTTTAACTTGACATCCAATTTTTTTTAATAAAGCTGGTGCAACATGTCTAGCAGCACCGCCACCTACATCTACAACAACTTTGGGTGAACCTACAACTTTTCCGATTAAATTAGCAGCTTCATCAATGTAATTGGATTCAATTTTAGTTTCTAACCCAATAATTGATTTTGAAGTGTCCTGATCATTAGTAAGAAAATTCAACTCTTCTTCGTTAATGCCTCTTCCATTTACAATGAATTTTAGACCATTCCATTCAAGAGGATTATGAGAGGACGTAACAATGATTCCTGCACTGTATTTTCTAGATTCTCTAAATATTACAGGAGTGGGGGCCATCCCTAAATTGTAAACATCAATTCCACATTGCAACAATGCAGCACTTGCCGTTTCTATTATCATAGAGCCTGAAGGCCTTGTATCCTGAGCAATTACACATTTTTTTGATTTAATCAGAGATGAGAAATTGTTACAAAATCTTAAAACATCCTTCAATGTTAAATCATTTCCAAAAATGCCCCTTATTCCGGAGACAGATATTTTCACTGAATCCAAACCAAAAAGGCTTTTTATAAACTCTGACAGGAAACGTTGTGTGCCTCGATAGCTCAGCCTGGTAGAGCGAACGCCTCGTAAGCGTTAGGCCGTGGGATCGACGCCCACTCGAGGCTTTCAATTTTAATTTACAATAGTTAACAGGAATTTTAGAATTTGTTTAATTATTCTTCAAGGGATTCAATATCATCTTCTAGTTCCCTTGCTAGCCCTTTCCACCATTTTGTTACCTCGCTTGTCATACTCCCCCTCGATATTACCCGAATAATCATCCTTTATAGATCTGCCGATTGTTTAATTTTTGATCAACAATGTCAACAATTTTCATAAAATTGTTGTATACATACTAGTTCAAGAATTACTAGATTCCAATTTTTTTTTCATCCATTTTCTGTAAATAATTATAGCTAAAGCCCCTGAAGCACAGCTCCAAAAAACCGGCCATCTCAAATCATTTCCAATCATTCCAAGATATGAATAAATTGTTCCACCTATCAGTGCAAAACCTATTATCTCTAGTATTTTTGTCATTACGCCTAACTATTATGTGGTTTATTCAAAAAGATATATTATTTTGTGATTCAGGTGAGGGATGGACAAATATCTTCTCATTATTTTGATGTTCATGATTGCCGGAATGATAATTGCCATAACTAGAGAGCCTTTCATTCCTGGACTCTTTTATGCCATGCTTGGTGGCGCTATAATTATAATCATTTACGGATCTATGAAAAACAGAAGAGAGCACAACGAGAAGAGACGTGAAAATCGAAGATCTAAAAAATAAACTTAAAGATCTAATCCAAAAGAACCTGCAATATCTGAAAACGTTTTGTATGATTCGAGATACTGTCTTCCTTTTGGTGTAATGACAAAAGCATGCTTTCCATCATATTCTATTTTGTTGATTAATTCTGCACCAGTTAAATTTTCAAGGAATTTGGAAAGTCTGGAATGTGATAGATTTGCTTTCGTAAGAAGTGAGGTGGTCTTAATTCCTTCTTGGCCAGATTGATCAGTTGCAATTAGTAAATCTGCTACGATCTGCATACTAGTCCTATATCCTACCATATGCTAGGCATCATTAATCAGTGATATAAGAGTATTACCCATAATTTTGCACATATTAAATAGAATTTGCCTCTCCTTAGAGACATGTCAAAAGAAGCATCGATCCCATGGATTAATGATTTTTTGGGAGTGGCATATCGATATTACGATTTGAGAATGAATGTGGTCCCACTATTTTCAGAACGAAAACAAGCAGTAAATCTATGGCATGACACAATACATTGGTGGAATGATCATTCAATTAAGATTCGTTTTGTTGAAACTGGTGACCAGTATTGGTTTGTTATGGGTGGAGATTCAACTAAACCTCAAACCAACAAATCCTTTTTTAAAATTTTAGATAAATCCCCAAATTATGAACGTTTCAAAAAAGGACATGATGGAGAAGCTTATCTAAGATTAGGAACTTATACAAAAAAATTCAAAAACGATGTAAAAGATGACGCCGTTTGTAACTGTAGTCACATTAAAGAAGATCATGAATTAGAACGCGATCAAGATGCTTGTCTAGTCGAGGAATGTCAATGTAAAAAATTTGAAACTTTTCAGGTAAATCTACTAAAAAAGAAAAAAACAATTACAGACATTAAATTTCTACAAGAAGATGAAGTGAAAGATGATCCCCTCACATGGAATTGTCTTTATATCAACAAATATAGAAAAATGAATTGATTCTATAAAATAAAATTGTTTAACTATTCATCTGATAAATTTACCCTTACATGTTCCCCGGGGTAGAATTCAGAAATTTTTTTAGAATAACATTTACCACATAATGTCCCATCAATTTTCCATTCCTCCATGGGAATATACTTAGTTTCCAATGAATTATTGCATAAAATGCATTTTTCTTCTTTTTTCAAACCATCCTTGTTTTTTTGTTCTATATAAAAATCATTTTAGATGTTTTACTAATAATTTCAATTGGAGAAATCATGTTAAATATTACTATCTTGTAGAAAACACACGGTAGAATGTCTGGCCAATGTAAACCTCCTGCAAATTTTTACTTGGTTAGACCTCTACCGTTTAAGCAAAAATAATTGATTATGCTAGATTGCTAATCAATTTTTTAATACTCTCGATTTCATCTTCTTCCTGTATTATTTTTTTATCTACCACTCGAAGCATTGCATCATTCCAGACGTGATGTGAGAAGAAATTATGCTTGGTATTTGCTATTTCCATTTCATCATCTACCACCGTATCTTCAAGGAATTTTGTGACTACTGTATCAGCCAGTTTTAAAATTCTACTGTTTAGCTTAAAGATTCTAAAAATTGGTTCTAATTTTGTAATGTCACTTTTAAAATCACCCTTTGTTTCTAGGATATTTTTATGTAAGATCCGAAAATACACTGCTACAAAGAATAAGGTAGCATATCGTTTTGTTTTATGCCCTCCTCTCTTGCCATACTTTAAGGTATTTTTGGCAAATTCTTTTACAAGATATGGATACAGCAATAGTCTGTACTCATCTTCAAGTTTTTCATTGAAAACATCATCATACTTACTTCCACGCGGTAAAAATTGTGCTGGTGAGCTATAAGATTCTGTAGGTCTTTGTTCTATTCCAGCAACTAAAGATTGAATAGCATCTTTTGCAACAATTACCTTTTTGTGATTATCTGGTAAATATTTGTTATAAATCACATCTCCTTTTAATTCCGATTGTTGTGATTTAGTTTTTGAATCAAAAGATCCCGCTTGAATTTCATAAAAGTAACCAGAATTTTGTAATTGGGATTTTATTGATTTATGGAAATCCATTAATGATACAAGGTCTTTGCCCCTAACAGAATTCTGCGAATTTCTGTATTTTGTAATATTATTTTGGTCTTCTTCATCATCAGCTCGAATGATTGTGACTGTTATACTGCCATCCAAATTATGTGTCCGTTTAGCACGGTCAACAATTGAATTTGATGTCTGAGCCCCATTTACTATTTGTGGAGCATGTAATAATATGGAATTATTTCCAATTTCTTCAAAGTTACTTACTACAATTGTAATTCCGTTATTGTAATAGAAGAACTTGTCAGGTGCATTCTGCAGGGTCTCTCTAATGCCTTTGTTTACAGTAGTTTTAAACTGCATCCACTGTCTAATGTTAGACTCAAATACATAGTCCCGATTTTTAGAGATAAATTCAGTTAATTCCCTTAGTTTCAATATGCCTAAAATAGTATTTTCATGTCCTAGCATTTTTTCCAATTTTATCGTAGATTTTTTGCCAGCTGCTGGTTTTTTTATTCTACTCCATAATCTTTGGATGATTTCTTCTATATCGATAATCTCAAAATATTCTTCATTCTCATATTCTACTTCCTGATCCGTTACATAGCAACATTCCACCTTCAAATTTTTATCACGTATCTTGGTAACTAAATGTGCTAATTCAGGACGCATCTTAGTAACATCACTTTGGAGTAGTCGTTTAACATCTTCTTTGAATTTTGTAATAGCTTCCATAGAGTGCGATGTTCCATATTTTGACTGGAATAGTCTTATCTTATTATCAGAAAAATCAACTGGAAGGTATGCATCAATGCCTAGGTCATTAGCCCCGTCAACTATAGCATCAGCAGCATCGTCTTCTGTTGCTTCATAAACTCTTGTTAGAACCCAATGAAGAAAATTATGACCTTTTTCAACTTCATTTTTAGCACACTCTGCATTCTCTTTTATACTATCTCGAATATTTTTTGAAAATCCCTCTAGTGGTTGGTTACTATTTTCTTGAACTAGAATAGAACTTGAACCAGGAATGTATCTTAGTAACCCCCTGTTGTTTATTTGTGCCAACTTATTTCTTCTAAAATACTCTCTATTTAGAAAAGCAGGTAATTACATAATAACTCAAAACTTTGGAGGTGAGGAAGGGATTCGAACCCCTATCGATAGGCTTTGCAGGCCCACGCATAACCACTCTGCCACCTCACCGTATTCACAGAAACGAGTTATTCACAATTAAACTCTTTAGATCAGAATTTGGTAAAAGGTTTGGCTGCAAGTTTGATATCCTCGCCTCTGACAGTTTTTCTTCCAGCATGAGATGACATATCGACAGCGCTTTTAGCAATAGCAAGAGCTACCTCTTCTATTATTCTCCTTAATTCATCCGCTGATTCATCACTTACTCTATGCGCTCCTGATTTTTTTAAAATTCTATACATGGCTGATAATCCAAGCTCAGATGATTTCATTACATGCATTTTTCACGTAATCGATTAAAGACTTTGTGTGAAAAAATCCTACTAAGGAATCGATTTATACAGACTATTTTAGGTAGCTTTCATTTGGTGTAATTATGAACTGGTTATTAGATTCACACATACATCTATCTGATCCTGAATATGATTCTGATATTCCATATATCATAAAATGTATGGAAAAAATGCATATCAAGGCATGTTGTGTTTCCGAAGATCTTCTATCCTCCAAAAAAACAATAGATCTTTCAAAGAAAACTGAACTAATTTTCCCTTTTGTAGGAATCCATCCAGGTAAAGCTGATGAAAAACTAGAACCTATACTGGAATTAATTAATCAGAATATTGGTGGTATTGCAGGCATTGGTGAAATAGGGCTCGATTCTACCTATGTTTCGTCAGAATCAGAATTTCAAAGACAAGAACAGCTCTTTAGAGGTCAACTAGCAATTGCTGAAAAGATACAAAAACCAATTTCTATTCATTCTAGAAAAACTCTTGACAAAATTTATGAAATTATTCCCTCATACTCTCTTAGAGGAATGGTTTTACATTGGTTTGATGGAAGCAAGCAGCAACTCACAAAAGCCATGGATTTGGGATTTTTTGTCTCATTTGGACCCCTATTGGTTTATGCAAAAGATAAACAAGTTTTGTTATCAAAAACAGAAATTAATAGAATCCTCGTAGAGACCGACGGACCAGTAAAATTTTCAAGATGTTTCGCATTAAAGCCTGCACAAGTGAGTTTTATCCCAAGCATAATATTTTGTGCCTCAAAAGTATTGAGAAAGTCATATGATGAATTCTCTGCCATCTTAGAAAAAAATTCAAACGATTTTCTAGGTATATAGGTATAAAAAACCCCAATTGATAACCGGATGAGTGAATAGAATAAAAAAAATTACAATGGAAATACTAGAAGATAACAAAGAAAAATTTGGTATTGATTTTCTTGAAAACAAAAAAATTCTAAATGAAATTTCCATAGTTCGCTCAAAAGGATTAAAAAATGAATTAGCAGGATATATTACTAAATTCATAAAGCGTGAAATTCGAGAAAAAGAAGAACAATTATTAAAAGAAAATCAAATGGAAAAGGAAGAAACAACTACTGATGATCAACCTATCACCACTAATGATGAGAAAACACTTCCAGAGTTAGAAACATCACAGGATGAAACTGAAGAATTTTCTTAGCCTATAGTGTAAGATTAATTTTATTAAAATAATGGAATTTACAAGATGATCACAGTAAAATTTTTGGGCGGAGCAAAAAAATCATTTTCCACTGACCATATTGACATTGAAAAAAATGATCTTACCTTACAGCAGCTACTTGATTTTTTAATCAAGAATAAACCTAAAAACGACAACAAACTCGATGTAAATAATCTATTAATCGCAATAAACGGAATTGATTCTTCAGCAATAGATGGACCATTAACTAATTTAAAAAATGGGGATGTTATTAGCATAATTCCCATAATACATGGGGGCTCTTCTAAAAGGATTCAATTCAAAATTTCTAATTCATGCATTGAATTATTTGATGTCAAAACAAATCAAAAACTAAACATCGATTTTTTAGACGACCTTAGACTAAAATTTCCAAATATAATAATTCAAGCTATATCATCAAACTACATACTTGGTAAATCACATGCACAAAAAATTATTGCGATATCACTAATGGCCAAACAAAATAACACCATCCTTTCAAAAAAGATTGAGACAGATATTTTATTGAGATTTGCTGGGACTACTCAAATTAATGATGCGATAAAACGAGTGGGAATAAAGAATGAAGGTGATTTTGTGATTATTGCAATTGGTAAAAAAATACAACTTAACAGATTATTCAGAGATATCGAATCATTACTGAACACAACCCCTCTATCCAAAAATAATCAAAATTTTTTGAAAAAAAAATTTAACATCACAAAAAAACAGATGGATGCAATAATTTCAAAATCCCAATTAGAAGACTTGCTTGCAGAAAAAGCAGCAATTTTAATCTGATAAAGAACGTTTTGTTTTTTCTACACTTAGGATATTGTTATTTCGTATAACTGAAACTCCTGCCTCATCTCCGATTATTTCAATCAAAATAACCCAATCTGGGCTATCCAGGGAAACCTTATTTGAAATATTTTTTGCTATTTTTGATATAATTTCGTCAGAGGAAACTTTTGAATTTCTTTTTTCTATAGTGATTCTATAGCTATCTTCTGACTTGATAACTCCTATTTTCTTTAGAATCTCATCTTCTATTTCTTTGATATTAGTTTTGCAAACTCCTTGAATTGGAATTATTCTTAGACAGTATCTAATAGACCAAGGTTCATCGAGAATTTTTTCTCTAATCTTTTCTATAGCTTCAATTGGATTTAGACTAGTAATGCCAGTAAGAATTCCAGGCATGTTTGAAATGATAATTTTAGGTTCTTGGTCTCCTAACTCAATAAGAATTCTCTTTACTTCCTCACTAGCCTCTTCTTCAAAATGACGTGGGCATGTAATAATTAAATTCAAAACAGGTCCATAATCTCCTCTTTTGATATAATTCCAGGTCTTAAGACCTTCAGATCATTATTAATTTCTACTACAGTTGATTCTCCTTTACTTGAAATTATTCCTCCATCTACAAACAAGTCATATCCTGAGATGTTTCTAATACATTCTTCAGGGTCTCTAAATGATTGAGAACCAGAAATATTTGCACTAGTTCCAACAATTAATTTGCATTCTTTGAGAATTGACAAGGCACATGGATTCTTAGGAACTCTTACAGCTATTTTCTCATCAAGATTAAGAGATTGTTTTAATTTTTTATCTTTAAGTTTTAATACTAAGGTAATTTGTCCTGGCCAAAATTTTTCAGAAATCTTATCTGCCATTTCATCAAAAACGGCTATTTTAGAGAGTTCTCTTTTAGAGAAACCTAAAATGGGAAATAATTTTGAAGGGTCTCTGTTTTTTATTTGATAGAGTGATTTTATTGCATTTTTATTATATGGATCACAACCAATTCCGTAAACTGTATCTGTAGGAAAAACCACTATACCTCCATTCCTAAAAGTTCTGATGGCGATATTGACACCTTTAGAATCACAAGATACTCTCATTGTTTTCATTAATGTTAGAATGTTGGTAGGTTAGTAATATGTTAAGTACAAATTAGTAATATTATTATCAATTTTCTATGAGATTCAGAAACATACATACCTTCATTATCATCAACAAGCGGAAAACATTGGAGGTTGTATAAGATGCCACTCAAATATCCTTATTAATAATTTGATTTTCAAAGCATCTAGAAACTATATGACAAGTAAATCATCTGAATTTGAAGATAATGAGTTTGAAGATGATTTTGATGACGATTTAGATAATTCTGAAGATGATGATTAAATTAGTAAACCAAAATTTTCTGCAAATCTACTAAAGGTTTGATATGCAACTAGAAACTCTCTTCCATTTGAACTAATTTTGTATCTGAAAGCACCTTGAGAATCTACTTGTTCTAATAATCCTTGAGAAACTAAATTGTTAAGAATTTTTGAAATTCTTACATGAGAAACATTTGCCTTTCTAATAAGATAGGTAACAGTTGCTCCTTCCTCTGAATCCAAATCATCTCTAGCGGTGGATAAAATATCCCCAATAATTTTCATATGAGGTCTATACACACTCACCAATTTTGCCTCCAAATTTGTTTTAGCCATGGAATATGATAATAATACGATATTGTTCAATATACTAAGAAGATAAAAGAAATTGACAATGTAATTTGTCCAATTTTTCCTTCTTCTGAATTAGTATCATTCAGTGTATTTAGCCTTAGATTAAATCTCGGGGTCAAATTTTATTTTTGTTAATGGAATCTTGCTTACTGGAATAAAGAGAGAAATTAATCCAGCAATTTTGATAGAAATAGAAACGTAGTACAATATAGATTCCGGAAAAACAAACGAATACCATCCTAGAAATTCTCCTAACGCAAGAAATGATAATCCCATTGCAACGAAAATAGTTCCTTTCTTTTTTCCTTCGAAATAAGAAAGAATAGTTTCAATTGCACCATAAACTAACAAAATGAATGATATCGATCGAAAAATATGTTCAATGTGAACAGCAGATACTAAGAACAGAGGAATAATCCCAATTGATCTTAAATATCTTGATTTGGGGAAAAATGATTTAATACTATGTGAGAATGCTATAAAAAAATATCCTACTGTTTGAATTCCAATTCCTAAAGTTTGTACCCAACGTTCAATCTGACCTTTTTGTAAAACAAAGTCCTCAGCCATGTATCCTGTCCATACAACAAAAAAACCAACACTGATGGACAAAAATGCAATTGATAATCTAAAGAGAGTAGCACTTCCAGTATTTTTGTAACCTATGTATGCGATAACACCAATTGCAAGACCTACAACAAAACCAATTAAATTTAGAATATTTTCAAGTAAGAATTCCAATTACGCACATTATCCATTAAAATTAATTATTTTAACTTGATGAATCATTTAACTAGATGGTTAATCCCATTCATCTAGAGTTCCAGCAGATTCCCCTTCTGTACTACCTGAATAATCTCCTAAAATGTCAGAGTATTTTGCAACATTATGTGCAACAAATTTTACATATTCACCATAACTCATATCTAAATTACAGTGTTCACATCTTACCACGGAAAAATCTGATGCAAGTTCAGCCCCCTCATCACATTTTGGGCACTTAATCTTCACATCTAACTTAGTACGAATTAATTATTATTGGTTTAGATTCAATAAAAGATAAAAGGAGTTTAGATATGCTGCTAGAATATGGGTAAAACCTGTACTAAATGCAAAAATCCAATCCCAGAAGACGAGGATTTAGACCCAAAAGCAGCAACATATCCATGCTGTAACAAGTGTTGGGCTGGATGGAAAGAATATCGGATAATGGTCATGAATGAGATGAGATTAGATATGTCCCTTCCTGATCATAGAAAGCTTCTTAAAAAAAATGAGCAGATTTTTGTTGGAGTTCGAACGCCTGAAGGCGATGTTATAGATTTTTCTGATGAAAAAAACCGTAATCCAGAAGAGCCTTAGAACCCTAGGTGCTTTTTAGCATTTTCAGGAATTATCAAGAATATTTTCTTTTTTCTATTTTCATCTAAGTTAGAAATTATCCTATTAATAGAATTTGTAAGGATCTCTTTTTTTGAACTATCTAGTGATAAGAAGATCTCAAAAATTCCATCCAGATTAAAATTAATTAATTTTTGTGGAGCAGAACCTATTTCGTCAATATATTTAGAGAACATTAGACCTCTTTGTTCTTCAGTAATTGTTGTTAAAACCTCAAGCCATGTTTTAAATAACTTAGAAAAATTTGGGAAAGGAATCGTTGGACCTGCTTCAAGGGCATTGTTAATTATTTCTCGTTTATCTGATTCTGACATTGAGAAAAATTCTAACATCCTTTTTTTCAAGATCGGTGTTCGAAGAAACTCTGGTAAATTAGCTAAAATCACAATTATGTTTCCTGCATAGTTTGGTTCAGACAATATTACAACTTGTAAAAACTGAATATTAAAATGCTAGAGTGATAATTTAGCTTAAATACACCATCTCCATGCTCTGACATGTATGCCTTCAACAATTGCAGTTGGTGGTTTCTTTGGAGACGAAGGAAAGGGAAAAATAATTTCCTACCTTGCTTTGAAAGACAACCCTTCTATTGTTGTACGAGGAGGTGCAGGACCTAATGCCGGTCATACTGTCAAAGATGGTAATAGAACATACAAAATTCGCATGTTGCCAAGTGGATTTTTAAATAAGAAATCTAAAGTAATGATCGGGCCAGGAGTCGTAATTAATCCAGATGTTTTACTAAAGGAAATAAAAGATTTTGACGTTTCAAATAGAGCCTTCATTGACAAAAACTGTGGAATTATCGAACAAAACCATATAGATGAGGATTCTAAAGGAAGGTTAAAGGAAACAATTGGTACTACAGGTTCAGGCACAGGACCTGCTAATGCCGAGAGAGCTATGCGAACTTTAAAGCTAGCAAAAGACATTAAATCACTTTCTGCCTACTTGGGAGATATTCCAACTGCAGTTAACTCTGCTCTTGATTCTAATGAGAATGTTCTAGTAGAAGGCACGCAAGGAACTCATCTCTCTTTATGGCATGGTACTTATCCGTATGTTACCTCAAAAGACGTTACTGCTTCAGCAATTTGTTCTGATATTGGACTGGGCCCAAAGAAGGTTGATGAGGTTCTGGTAATCTTCAAGTCGTACGTGACAAGAGTAGGCACAGGACCAATGGATAATGAACTCACGCCTGAAGAGACATCAAAAAAAGGTTGGGCTGAAGTAGGCACGGTAACTGGTCGTCAGAGGCGTGCTGCAGAGTTTGACTTTGACTTGGCTAGGAGATCCATAATGCTTAACAGCGCAACCCAGATCGCCATTACTAAATTAGATGTTTTATTCCCTGACTGTGCGAATAAAACTTCATTTGATGCACTTACCAATGACGCAAAATCATTCATAAAAAAAATAGAAGAGAGTCTAAACGTTCCTGTTACACTCATCGGTACAGGCCCTGATGTAAATGATGTAATTGACATTCGAAAATAAATCAGCCTCAATTTTTTTGGTTAAGTTTAATTTAGTTAAACTTTACAAAGAGTTGTGGACAAACTACCTACCTACATTCAAGTTGATTCACCATTAGAATTTTCACGACTAGTTTGTGCACTTGAGCGAGTTCCACGCGTATCATTCCTTCATGAATACGAAGGTAAAGAAGTTCTTTCTGTTCAAATGGATTTACTCAAAGAGAAACCAATAATCTACTATACGCCTGTAGATAACAGAGGTCACTATCTTTGCTATGAATTCAAATCAGGAAAGGAACTTTCCTCAGTCGTAAATTCAACATCAGACGCTGCTCGATTATATTCTCCCATAGTGAAAATAAAGACTCTTCCTAATAATCTAAAAGGAGGGAATGGCTCTGAGGAAAAATACCACCCAATTGAACTTGAAGATCTTGCCAGTCTTGCAAAACTGAGTTATGGTTTTGAGGATTCTCCATTTCCATTATTTACCTTCCCATGTAATGGAAAATGGTTAATGGGGGTTTTCATGAATTTTAATGAAGAGGGGGCATCTTATTTTTGCCACGTAGTTTTGAACAAAAATCCAGAAAAACCATTCCTAAAATATTCTACAAATAATGGAACAGAGCCATCATTTGTTGATAGTCCACAGGAACACGGGTATTCGTACATCAAAATAATAAAATTAAAAGAGACCCATCCTTTGGTCAACTATGGCGACCTTCAAAACTAGAATAAATAAAATAGCTAATAATAAAGGCAAAGTTATTCTTGCAAACGATTATTCTAATTCTACAAGAAATTTAGAGGCAAAAACAATCAAAAACATTAAAACATTAAACAAATTCCTTTGTGGAATAAAATTCAATTTTCATTTATTGTTACCATTAGGATTTGACCAGATAAGTAAGATTAACAAACTTGCACACAAGTATGATCTTCAAACAATTGCAGACATTAAATTAAATGACATTGGTAATACAAATAAAATAACTCTCGAAAATCTTTGGAAGGCAGGTTTTGATGCTGTCATAGTTAATCCAATTATGGGATCCAACGCTTTAAAAAAACTTGTATCTTTAGCACATGAAAAAAATAAAGGAATTATTACGCTTTGTCATATGAGTGCACCAGAAGCAAAACTATCCTACGATATGAAAGTAAAATTAGGTAATTCCAAAACACCCATTCCACTTTATCAATTATTTTTAAAATCATCACTTTCAAACAAAGTCGATGGAATTATTGTTGGAGCAACATACCCCAAAATTATAAAATATTGTAATAAAAAATCCAAAGGCGATTTGAATATTTACTCACCTGGCATTGGAACTCAGGGTGGAAAAATTAGAGAAGTTCTTCATGCTGGAACTAATTTTCTAATAGTTGGTAGAACTATTCTTAATGCTAAAAATCCTGCTAGTATAGCAGAAGAGTTTCAAAAATTAAGTATTTCTAAATAATTTATTTGCTTTTGAGAGAATATTTTTGGCATTCTGATAAGTTACCTTTTCTAATGCATTCTCGTAGTCTAGCCAAGTATAATCTAAATGCTCGTGAGAAACATTTACTGTAGGTGTTTTTGTTTTTGCTAAAAAAAATACAACCTCCTTTTGAATTAATTCACCCTCAAATTGGAAATTATAATTAATTTTTTCTTCAAAACCTTCAACAAATTCTAAATCAGAAATTCCAGTTTCTTCTTTTGTTTCCCTTACAGCTGTTTGATGTAGAGTTTCTCCTTGTTCTATTTTTCCTTTCACAAAATCCCAATGACCTGTAGGATAATTCAATAGCAGGAAACGATTGCCATCAGGCTTTTCCATACACACTACTACCCCTGCAGATCTTTCTTTTTTCAAAGTCAGATTTCTATGATTGGATGTTATTATTGTTATTTTCCCATTCTTCGTTTTCTTTTTTGAAATGTTCTTATAGCTCGCATCAAGTCAATCTTTCGAAATTCTGGCCAATAAATATCCATAAAAACCAATTCGCTGTAAGCACTCTGCCACATAAGAAAACCACTTAATCGCTTTTCCCCAGAAGTACGTAAAATCATGTCAGGTGAGGATTGTGGTAAATGTGATGTGTAAAGATTTGATTCAATTTCCTTCTTATCTATTTCATCAACATTAAGGGAACCATTCTTTATTTTCTCACCTATCTTTTTGACAGCATCCACTAGTTCATTTTGTCCACCGTATGCGATTGCAATATTTAAAAAGTGATTTTTATAATCTTTTGTTGCATCATCTAATCTACGTAATACATCTTTGATTGGTTCTGGGAGAATCTCAATTTTTCCAATAGCTTTTACTCTCATTTCATTTCGATGAATTCTAGGATCATTGTAAAGTTTTTCGAGTCGATTTTTTATCAAACCATATAGAAATTCTAATTCCTGGTCTCCTCTATCCAGATTCTCTACTGAAAGAACATAAAGCGTTATAATTTTAATATCAAACTCCTCACACCAGTCCAAAAGATTTTCTACAGCATCAGCTCCTTGCCAGTGACCATTTTTAGAAACCATCAAATTTTTTTTAGCCCATCTTCTATTCCCATCAAGTATAATTGCTACATGATTAGGGATGTCTCCATCTCGGATTTCTTTTTCTAATTTTTTAGAGTAGATACTGTATAATCCGGATAAATGAAGGACTAGTTGTTTTATTCCGTTAATATCTCTCCACCTTTATGTTTCCTATATCTTCGAAACAATAAGGTGGCAGATATCAGTGTTATTACTAATCCCACCAATAACATAGGTATTAGAGTAAATGGACTTTCATCGTGGATTAGAATATTTGTAAATTGTGCTACTGTTGGATAGATCGCACCAAGAACAATTAACCTAAGCACATCACTAATCTTTTTCAAACTTCCTCCTAACCAATTACTAAGTAAAATTCCGCCAAAAATGGAACCAAATCCTATCCACAAAATTGGCAGCACTCCTGAAATAAATTGTCCAACAATGATCTTATTTGTGATTACATCAAACAATTGCATATTTGTATTAACAATTTGTTGTTCAACAAGTGCTATTCCAGCAGGAATAGATGCAAGTATCAAAATTATTCCTGTAACCATTGTAAAAACTCTAATGAATCCTGCAGGCGTAGGTTTTGACCATTTTTTCAAAGTCTTATCAACGTCAAACGCTCTGATGAGAAATGCTCCTCCAAGAATGCTAATCAAAACAGCAAAAATCTCTTCAGTATAACCAAAAATAGTAGCAATTCCACCAATCAAAAGTAAAATTCCTGGAAGACCAAGAAAGAATTTTGAATACTTTGAATCATAAGCAATCATTTTCAAATATTTTCCAAACACTGCGTAGGAATATTCAACACTTCTACTAACTTTCATCACTACTCTTTGCACTGAGATAATTGGTAGTACATTTTGTATGACTGGGATTACACTTTCATCATCTTCACCATCTGAAACAATTACAGCTCCATTTGCTGAAAATTTTTCTAAAACCTGTTTTATCTCCCGTACAATTTTCTCATCCGCCTGAACTCCTCGATCCTCAGTTCCTGCCACCGTAATAATTTCAGTTTGATAGCCTTTACTTGTCAAATCCTCGTAGGTTTTAATGGCATAAAAAATCGAATTAGAATCTGCATTTTCTGGATCCTCAAGTGCTAGTCTTTGAGCTGCTTCAATACACGCGTCTCTTCCAACTACAGGGGTAACAATTCCTGCTTTTTCACCTACATCATTATCTCTATCAACACATATGACTAGGAGTTTATTCGCTATAGACGCATGAATGTCTTTTTCGAGTTTATCAGGTTTTTGAGACAACACTATCACTATTACAAAGTAACTTTTTAATGATTTCCTACTTTTCTAATTATTAGAGTTCTGTTTCCAGGTTCCAGGGTAAAATCCTAAGGTCTTGTGTTATCTGAAGCAATAGCAAGTGATTCTGAATCTTTTCTTAATGAATCAATTTTTTCGAGAATATCTTGAATTTCATTTGATTCATTATTTTCATTCATTATTGTTGCTACCACAACTGTCTCTCTAATCTGTGAATTAAATTTTTTAAGAGACTCGATATAATTCAGGTAACTCTTATGCCATTCTTCTGGCGCTTTACTTTCAACAAGTTGTATTATTTGAGAATTTACTTGAGAGGATGAAGCCTCAGCAATTTCGATATATTCCGTTGAATTAATTTTTCCATTTAGCATATTTTGGAATTCTTGCTCAACTTCTGTTTGAAGAGTAAAACGAATTTCTTTTATATTGTCTAAATGAGCTTCAAAATCTGAAACTATAATTTTATTTTCAATATTTTGTGGAATTAACCATACAAGAAAACTTGCAGCAGTTATAGCTGCTAATATCACTACAGTAACTGCAATCCCTTTTTTTGTTGCCAATTAATTATCGTAAATTCAAAGATGCTTATAACTGACTGTAATTATTCTAACTTTTATCATTTTTTCATAAACGTGTTAAAATCATAAATCTAAATTAAATCTGTCATAAATTTAGTACAATTTTTTCACTTTCTATGAAATTTATTAGAAAATATGTTTGGAAAGCAATTATTAAATTTACACTCGTCTAGTGTATAGTTAAAATTTCTTTACAGACTCTTCCTAAATAGAACCTATCATGTGATTGGTTATTATGGTACAAGCATACTGCGTTAAATGCAGAAAAAAAGTTGAAATGAAAGATCCCAAAGAAGTAAAATTGAAAAATGGACGACCAGCAGCAAAGGGAACTTGCCCAACTTGCGGAACTAACGTTTTCCGAATAGGCAAAATTTAAACCCAGTTTTCTTTTTTACACTAAACCCATATAGGGTGACGTGTCGATATTATTTTCGATGACAAAAGTGGAATATGAAGCATTGCTTAAACGTATTCAAGGTAAGCTTACTGAAACTAAAAAAGGAGCAGACAAGAGATTTGAATTGCCACCTGTAGATATCATGTGGGAAGGCCAAAAGACATTTTTTAGGAATTTTTTAGATTTTTCTAAAACGCTACGCCGTGATCCAGAAAAAATTCTTCAATATCTTTCTAAGGAATTTGCCGTTCCTGCAGAAAGAATGGGTGAAAAAGCCATATTTATTGGAAAAAGGGATCCTGAAGACTTTACACGCTTATTTCAGATATATCTCAAAGATTATGTAGAATGTCCTACATGTAAAAGTCCAGACACTAAGATAGAAAAAGAAAAACGAATTTCATTTTTGATATGTGAAGCCTGCGGTGCAAAATCTCCACTTAAAGGTAAATATGCTTAATGTTATTTTCTGTTCGCATTACAAATTATCAAAATAATTTAATGTTAAACATATGCGATGCTCCTTTACTAGGAAAAAAATTAGTTGAGAATAAACTCAAAATGCATATTAGTGAAAGCTATTACGGTGAACGTCTTGTAGAAAAAGACGAAGCGGAAAATCTTTTAAAAAAATGCTCTTCAATTAATATGGTTGGAAAAGAAACAATTTCCTTATCAGTTAGCTTAGGAATTGGTACACATCAAGGAGTAAAAGAAATCGGTGGTGTTCCTTTTCTAATTGTTTTCAAAATGTAAAGCATCACAATTATATATAAAATAAAATCATTTTTTTTGTGGGAAAACGTCAAGTCAAAAGTGAAAGCGAATTAAAAACAATTCGTTTACCTGAACAAGGTGAACTTTTTGGCAGAGTACTAAAAATGCTTGGAGGTGAAAACCTCATTGTAAAATGTTCTGATGGCATTACTCGAAGAGGTAGAATTAGAGGAAAACTAAAACGCAAAATTTGGATTCGTGATAATGATATTGTAATAATTGCTCCGTGGGATTTCAAACAAGCTGAAAGAGGAGATATTTTATGGAGATTTACTTTGCCACAAGTAGATTGGCTAAAACAAAATAATCATATTCCAAAGGATTTCTAAACATGTGGGAAATCAATTTTACTTAGTAATAGAATAGAAATATGTTGTCTGATGAATTAGATAATAAGTTAGAATCTAGAATTGAAAAAATACTATCTCAAAAATCAAGACGAAAGAAAACTTTTGATGGTTTTAAGAAAAATAAGGTAATCAACGAAGTTTTAGATAAACCAACAGTTATGGAATTGTATGATTTGATCAAGTCCAAAATAATATCATATATCAACGGAGTTGTTAAAGCAGGAAAAGAATCCGTCATATTTTGGGCAGTAGATGAAAATAAAAAGGATATAGCACTAAAGGTATATCTTGTAACTACCTCAAGTTTCAAAAAACGTGCCCCTTATCTGGTTGGTGACCCACGTTTTTCCCGAATAAAAAAAGGTACAAAAAACCTAGTATATCTTTGGGCACAAAAAGAATTCAGAAATTTATCGCTTTGCTATGAAAAAGGTCTTCCTGTTGTTAGGCCAATCCATGTAACTAAAAATATTCTTGTTATGGATTTCATTGGAAAAAATGGTGCTCCTACAAAAACTCTTTTGGAATCACAGGTAGATCAACAAGATTATGAATCTGCTATATCGTTACTAAGAAGACTTTACAAAGAGGCTAAATTGGTACATGGGGATTTTTCTGAATATAATATTTTCAAAACGGAAAATGGCTTGCTACTTTTTGATCTTGGTTCTGCTGTAGATCTACGACACCCTAACGCAAACGAGTTTCTTAAAAGAGACATTAATAATATCACAAAATTCTTTGTAAAACGAGGCCTGACTGTTGCAAATCCAGTTGATGTCTTGCTAAAGGTAACAAAATGAGCTTTGAAAAATTAATTAGAATTCCAGAAGATAGGATAGGTGTACTTATTGGTAAATCTGGTCAGACAAAGTCAAAAATCGAACAAACTTGCTACGTAAAATTAGAAATTAACAGTGATACAGGCGAAATTCTGATCAGCGGACTAGGAAAAATAGCTGATATACAACCATTTAAGGCAATGGAAATTGTCATGGCAATTGGTAGAGGTTTTTCACCAGAGACTGCAATGAGATTACTAAAAGGTGAAAATGCATTACATGTAATAGATTTGAGGGAGTTTGTAGGAAAATCATCTGCACAAGTTGAAAGGATAAAAGGGAGAATTATTGGAGAAGGGGGTAAGGCGAGGACAAATATGGAAAACCTAAGTGGTACTAAAATCACAGTCTATGGTAGAACTGTTGCAATTATTGGTTCACCAACGCAACTTAAACTTGCAGTTAACGCAATTTCTTCTCTTTCTGATGGAAGTATGCATGGTTCAGTTTATAATAAACTTGAGACTGCTAGGAGAAAAGATAAGCTAGAGAAATTAAGATTGTGGGAGAATCAAGATGTCTTCTAAAGGAACATTTGATCAAATTTCTCCAAGTGAATTTTTTTATAGAAATCGTGATTTAGCAGGATTTAGCAATCCCACAAGATCACTTTATACTGCTGTACGAGAGTTTGTTGAAAATGCTCTTGATGCATGTGATCAACAGGGAATACTTCCTGATGTACACCTATCGATAAAGGCAGTAGATCCAGAAAAACCTGACCCAAAACCATACATCCTATCTGTAAAGGATAATGGTCCAGGGATAGAATCTAAGCACGTTCCTTTAGCTTTTGGAACCGTTCTCTATGGTTCAAAGTTTGGATTAAAACAAGCAAGAGGAATGTTTGGACTAGGAGCAACAATGGCAATCCTTTACGGTCAAATTACCACAAATAAACCAGTTTTTGTAAAAAGCTCAACTGATGGAAAAATTCAAGATGAATTTGAATTGATTTTAGATATACAAAAAAACAAACCTATAGTATTAAAACACGAAACCCAAGATACTTCAAAAACAGGTCTATCAATTAGTATTTGTTTAGAAGGCGATTATGCAAAAGCTGGTGCAAAAATTCGTGATTATGTATATCAAACCTCGCTTATCACTCCTTACGCCACTGTCACATTTGATGATCCTAAAGGAGAAAAATTCCGTTACACAAAAATTGTAAGGTCGATGCCTCCAGCTCCTACAATTATTAGCCCACATCCTTACGGCGTGGATGTTGAAACAATTAAAAGAATGATTGGTGATTCAAAGTTTTCTATTCCAACTGTTGACAATAATACAATTGAAAAGGTTAAAACAGAATTAGGACTAAGAAAAAAAGATCTAAACTATACAGAGATTATGGAACGAGCTAAAAGGCGTTGGTCATCTTTATCACGCAACATTCGAGTTGTAATTGCTGTTATGTCATTCCTTAAAATGGATTTTGCCAAATTAAGCAAAATTCGTATCGATGATATTGATGTTTCACGTAAAAAACTAACCTACTGGGATTTTGGAGAATCAAAATCTTTTACAATTGACATGGATCCTGAGACTGATTACTACAAACAGCTTACCAATACTGTACAAGGAGAAACATTAGTATCTTTCTTGACAAAACGATTTCAAAGAGTTGGTAGAACAACCGCAGAAAAATTTGCAGATTTTGCAGGTTTTAAACCAGAGAAACGAATTGGAACTATGACAAATGAAGAACTAGTAAAACTAAGTGATTCTTTGCAAAAATTTCCCACTTTCTTATCCCCTGATCCAAGTTGTCTTGCTCCGCTTGGGGCTGAGCCATTAGAAAAAGGAATGAAGGCATTTTTTAATCCTGACTTTATTTCTGTAATACAACGTGGAGCATCAGCATATTCTGGCTTTCCATTTGTAGTTGAAATGGGAATTGCATATGGAGGTGATATCCCCCCAGGAGGGACAAAGGTATATCGATTTGCTAATAGAATTCCATTACTTTATGATGAAGGAAGCGATGTAGTGTTAAAAGTTGTAGAAGAAATAGATTGGAGTAGATACAAAGTCAAGGGAGACCCCCCTCTAGTGATAGTATCTCACATTTGTTCCACTAGAATTCCATATAAAACAGTAGGAAAAGAAAACGTTGCAGACAGACCTGAAATTGAACGAGAATTAAGACTAGCACTACAGTTTTTGTCACGAAAATTAGCTTCGTATATGTCAAAAAGAGGACTAGCTGAGATGGAAAAAAAGAGAGCAAATCTTTATTTAAAATATCTCCCACTTGTTGCCCAGTTCTGTACTGAGCTTGCAGGTAAACAAAAGGAACCAGATTATAAAAAAATGTTAAAGGAGGCAGTATCAATTGAAGCCGAAACCTAAAACACCACCAAAAAAATCTACGGAAGAAAGAAGAAAATCTCTTGCTCAACTTTTAAAAAATAAAGGAACTGAAATCTATGAGGATCTAGAAAAAGGAAAATTTCCTTCTTTTTCTGTTCCAAGCAGATCAGTAAGTAACATAGTATATGACACAAAATTACGACAATACGTACTTGGCTCTAGTGTAAGTCTGAGAAGCACTAGAAATATGTCACAACTTCGCTCATTTACGCAGTTGATGTGGTTAGCATTTTTTGCAAACCGATTAGTTAATGAAAAAAAATCATCCACACTTCGAGATATCTATTATTCATCGCAAGCGTTTGCAGTTGACTTTGAAGATCAGCCTGAATCAGATAACATTATTGTAGATTTAGAGGCTGTTTTGACTAGACCACGAGAAGATCTACATATTTTTCCTGAAGAGAGAAGCAGTGTTTTTGGTGATCTTACAATTGAGTATACTGTTCCAGGTTATGAGGGAAAAAGATCAAACCTCTCAGATCATCCTGATGGGTACTTAATTGGACCAAGTCTGAGTAGTTGTGAACTTGTTGATACCAGTGCTGAACTAGTTATTGCAATAGAAAAAGGTGGATTATTTACACGATTTGTAGAAGAAAAGGTAGACAAAAAATTCAAAGCAATAATTGTTGATACTGCAGGACAAGCTCCAAGGTCCACAAGATATTTACTAAAAAGATTACATGATGAAATGGGCTTACCTGTAGTAATTTTAACTGACGGAGATGTTTATGGAGAACATATTGCCATGGTAATAAAATCAGGATCTGCAAATGCTGCCCATCTAAGAGAACTGACAGTTCCCGATGCTAAATGGCTTGGTGTATGGGCATCTGATATAGAAAAATACAAACTACCTACTATCCCAATGACTGAATCAGACATCAAAAGAATTACTGATTTACAAAAAGATCCTAGATATCAAGAAGGTAATTGGAAAAAACAGCTTGAAATTTTCCTAAAACTAAAACGAAAAGCAGAACTTGAAGCATTTTCAAAATATGGACTAACAAATATTACTGATAAATATCTTCCAGAAAAACTAGAGTTAGCAAAGAGTCTATAGTTTTTTTATTCGTAGTGTAAGGACGCCATTTCTATACTTGAAATCATTGATCTTCATTTCGTTTGAACCTTCAATGGGAACTTCTTTTGAAAAATTACTAGAGCCACGAACGTACAGGATTCCATCAATTAGTCTAACCATTACTTTATCTTCAGGACCTGGAACTTCGGAAACGAAGATAATTTCTTCATCTCCTTTGATAAGATCATACACCCAACTTTTAGTTTCTTGTTCACGTGCAGCATACTTTGGTTTTTGATCTTTTGTCATTTTTTTGAGTACTATTACCCAATAAATCATAGTAAAAGCTGCAGCTCCTATTAAGATAAAACTAACAAAACCCAGACCTGAACGTTGAGACATTATGTAAACTATTCCTAGAAAAAGAATTACCATGATGGGGATAACATAGTTGAGTGATTGTTCATTTGAGTAAGTTCCTTTATAACTTGCCAATTATGAAAACTTCTTTTTACCAAATATAAAGTATTTTTGATATTTATTACCAAAATTACTTAGAACAGTAATTGAAACAGAGTAAAAATACCTCAAATGATATTTTTGTGAAAGGAACAATTATTGCAATTTTAATAACAATTCCATCATTATTGTCTTTTTTTATAGTATGGTATGTCTTAAATGACATAATTTTAGCAGCTATAATGGCTACAATAATTCACTTTATTGCTATGGGATTCTCATTTAAGATCTCAAAAAAAATTTTCATTAAAAGATCATAATTAAGAAATTGAACTTTTATTACATCAAATAAATTTTAATCATTATGGATATTTCCAAAATAGAGAGAGATCTGATTTCAATAATCAAACTCAGCAGTATTCAAGCTAAGGTTTTTCTTTTGGTAGTAATGGAAGGTAAGATGATCGCAGAAAAAATAGGTAAAAAACTTGGCATTCCTGCTAATGAAGCGTTATCTGTTGCAAAACAACTAATCGAACTTGGGAGTTTAATAGAAATTTCTGAAAACGAATTTGAAGCTATGCATCCTAGGTTCACTGCAGTGAATATGTATAGGAAAATGTGTGAAAGAGAAAAAATTGAATTCAAACGGAACATAACAGTTGATAATATTGGAATTGCATTAGAGAGACCTTACGAAGATGCAAGGACTAAATATAACAAAAATTGAGGAGAAAATTGTGGAAATAAATTCTGAAACTTGTAAACACCAACCTGTGTATTTTGGGGCAGTCAACATTAACCTAAATGAGAAAACAATTGGTTCAATAGATGTTTGGAGGTGTGGAGTTTGCAAAAAAAAATTTTGTGAAGAAAAACAGCTAGGCATTGAATCGATTACTGATATTGTTGGAATGCCTAAAATTGAACCTGATGAAAAATGGTGTATTATTGTTAGTAAATTTCAAACAGGAAAAGACAAGTGGAAATTAACCAAAATAAAAGAAAGTGGCTCTATCAATTTTGAAACAGTTGATGAGAAAATCATTGAATTAAAAATCAAAAATTTTAAAATAGAAGATGATCACCATTGGAGTTTTCTAATTGATGATCACATAGGCAGAGCTGTTGAAATTTAGGTTTAAGAATGGACATTAAGGTGAACATCAGTAACATTCATGGAAGCCAAATGGCAGCTAAAATTATTGGCAAGTTTGAGATAGAAAATAACTTGTTTAAATTTACAGCAATTGCATTTGGAAGAATTGGAGGTCAAAACGTAGGAGTTAAAATTTCAAAAACCACTGAAAAATCCCTTGAAAAGTTAGGATATGATGTAGAAGAAGTCATAATGACTCTTCAAAAAAATTTGTTAGAAGGAAATTTATCACTCCCAGAGGGATTAAAAAGAGACACTTTTGTTGATGATTAAAACTCTGCTTCAGATAGAGCCTTTTCACAATAGCATCCTCTTGTTTTTGGAATCTTATCTATAATAGAAGTAAGCAAATTCTTTGTTAATACAACGTTTTTTGATATGGTTTCCAATACTTCTTTTGCTGTTACAGGTTTTCCAGCCCATACATCATAATCAGTTATGCTAGATATTGAAACATAACAGATTTGTGCTTCTCTGGCTAATTGGCACTCTGGAACAAGTGTCATTCCTATTATATCAGCATCTGTTGTTCTGAAGAACTTTGATTCAGCTTTAGTTGAAAACCTTGGTCCTTCAATGCAGACATAAGTACAATCCTTATGCATTGTTATTTTTTGATTTTGTGCAACTTTTAGAATTAAATCTTGAAGTTCGGGACAAAAGGGATCAGCTACTGAGATGTGAATCACTCTGCCATTTTCTGAAAAAGATCCATCACGTGATTTCGTAAAATCAAGAAACTGTGAAGGTAATGCAAAATGTCCTGGTGCAAATTCTTCTTTTAGACTTCCAACAGCAGATGGAGCAATAATTCGTTTAACGCCAAGTTCTTTGAATGCCCAAATATTTGCCTTATAATTTATCATATGAGGAGGTATGGTGTGTTTTTTCCCATGTCTGGGCATGAAAGCAATTTTTCTATCTTTGAAATCTCCAATTGTAATTGTGTCAGAAGGTTTGCCATATGGTGTGTCAATTGAAATTTCGTTTGTATCTTGGAGTAGACCAGAATCATATATCCCAGTTCCACCAAAAATCCCAATTTCTGCTTGATGTTTCATTAGTATTTCACCAAGGACTTACAGTTGTATTTGTTAATTCCTTTCATACCTCCAAGATCTACTAGTTCTATAATGAATGCAAAACCAGCCACTTTTCCGCCCATTTTTTCAATCAGCTTTGCAGATGCTTTTGCAGTTCCTCCTGTGGCCAAAAGATCATCGCAAATCACAACTCGTTGCCCTTTTTTCAAAGAATTTTTCTGAATCTCAATTGTATCACTCCCATATTCTATCTTATAGGAGATTTTTTCTGTTTTACCAGGCAATTTACCTTTTTTTCGAATCAATATCATTCCTTTTTTGTAATATAAGGCCATAGCACAAGCAAAAAGAAATCCTCTAGATTCAATGCCTGCAAAAATATCAAAATCTTTTGTATGAAAATATTTTGAAAATTCATCAACAACATAAGAGATTGCTGATGGATCTCTTAGTATTGGACTGAAATCTCTAAACAAAATGCCTTTTTTAGGAAAATCTGGATACTCGTCAATTTTTTCTTTTAGATTCATCGTTCTGATATCTAAAGATGAGGAATAAAAGTTGTTTCTAGTTTGGGAATTAAAAAACTATTTTAAAACAAAAGTAATCTCTACTTCTGTAACGGGATCTTTTGCCTTTAATGTGTATGTTCCAGGAGCTACATCGCTTGGAACAATCCATGGAATTCCAAATTCTCCAGTACCCGTGGTACTTGCGCGAAGCTCAGTTACCTCTACATCTGATTGATCTAAAATAGTTATTACTACATTCTGACTAATTTCTGCTCCAAATCCTTTAATTGTTACAATTCTTCCAGATGACGTAACTTCAATTTTATCTACAAAAACCACTAAACCTTCTTCAATGTTGCCTTGAACAGTTACCTTGACATCATCAAAGTTAGGGCCACTTTTTACATGAATTGTCCATGTTCCAACCTTAGCTTCTACCGGAATTCTAAACGAACTCACAGAGAAAATTCCATCTTTGTTAGTAAAGGTATCTTTGGTTTTGAGAACGTTTCCATCTGGATCTATTAGTTCTATAGTTAAGAGCATATTATCTGCCGAATCCCCAAGTATCAAAATTGACTCTCCTGGTTGATACGTTTCTTTTGTTGTTTTTGCATTTATCTCACCAGACCCAGTCTGAAGTCCAACAGAGAAAACATCTGATGTCTGTGCGTTTCCTCTAGTAAGTACTGCAGTATACACCCCAGAACCATACCCATTCAAATCTAATTCATAATGTGATTGACCATCTGGTCCCAAAATTATAGTATCAGTAAACTTGTTCTTATCAGAAGGATCTACTATCAATAATGAAACTGTTGCAGATGGTGGACCTTTTATTTCTAATAATGCCTTCTCTGATGTTGAATAGTTGAGTTTATCGGGTTTTACTACAATCTTCTCCTCTGGAAGTTGTCCCAAACCAACTATAACAATATCAATATCGTCACCTTGGGACGCAAATAACACATATGTTCCCTCAATCGATGATTGGAAAGTCGGGAGTTCTATATTCACTACACCTGAGGAATCTATGTTCAAAAACTCTGAGTAAACTTCAGTTCCTTGAGGGTCTTCTACAACAATTTCTAATTCTTCATTTGGCTTTGCAGTACCATTAAAAATGATTGTTTCCCCAGGTTCAAATCTTACCTTGATTGGAAGAATCTCTATTTTTTTTGACGATTCTACAGTCCAAGTTCGTAAAATGGTTTCAACCCCATCGGTAATTTCAGCAGTTTGTTTTCCTAAGGGTGCATCTACTGCAACTAATCCCTCATACTCCCATTTACCATTAAGATCTACATTAACTGCAATTGTTGTTACAATCTTGTCACTCTCATCTTTTATTGTAGCGGTAACGGATTTTCCAGGAGGACCAGTTCCAGTAACTTTTACAGTATCACCTCTATACACAATAGAAGGTATCGCACTTATGGTAAGAGGTATATTTTCTGTTGTTGCGATTCCAGTTTCTTCTCCTAGTCTAAGACTGATTGCTTTTTCGTTTCCCTTAGCATCCACTATTTTGAAATCTACTCTATCAGCTGTTTGATCTTTAGGGACAGAACTTGTAAACATAAAGCGGCCATCTCCATCTGTTTCAAATGAATCAATCTTTTTGTTATCTATGTAGAAATCAAGCTTATGATTTGCTGCAAAATTCTCCCCAGTTACTCTCATACTTGCACCAACACTAGGCTTTTCTGGGATTAAGCGAAAAGAAGAACTCTCAAAGACACCAGTACCACTTTCAGAGGCTTCTATATTAGATTCAGTACTTGACGAATCTGAAGCAAGTGTTTTTCCAGTTGCTATTTGTTGGTCAGTATCAGTAAGTGCCTTCCAGTTTATTCCAGGTTTTGGTTTATCAGTTTTTACACCAAATTTTACTACTTCGCCAGGTTGTACAGGATTTGAAGTTGTAAATACAATTACTCCTTCTGGTGTTTTTTGTCCAGTCCACCCTCTTTCAGTCTTAAACGATTTGAAGTTAGAGTCGCTACCCAACCATATTCGAAAGGTATCAATTTCTGATGTGTTATCGTTACTGTTTTCAAATTCTATTATTGTGGTTTCCTCAAAACCTATACTTTTTGCTGTAACTAATTCTTCCTGAGAATAAAGTTCTGGTATAGTTGTCACTGCAAATATAGATACGATGAGAACTAGGAAAAGAAAACCTCCCCTCGAGGACAAATACATATTATTTAACAAATCACTTCCTCCAAATTAACCTTAACTACTTTTTGGATTTTTCATTTTTCTTAATTTGGAAGAAATTGCTAGTAAAGTAAATTAATAACTCATTGATCAAACTTTCGCTTGATATGTAATTTATCTAGATTCCCGCTTGAAATTAGATTTTGATGTTGGCGAATTCTTTCTGCAATTAACCTATACAGCGTTCTTAACTGTTCCTTTGATTTATCAGATAAAAAGTCAATTTCATTTAAAGCAATTTTTTCACAAATATATCTTGTAATTTCTTCGTTGTTGAATTTGCCCCATCCTTCATCTTTATGTTCCATCCAGATTGCATTAAGATTCTCAACAATTCCCTTCTTCCCCCTTGCTAAAACATCCTCTTTAGCTAAATTACTAAATCCTTCCCTTCTTAGCATGATCTCGTATGTCTGGTTTACGGCATAAAGGTAGTCTTCAATATGTAAATAATCCTCTATTGATTGTATTTGTTTTCCACCAGACTCAAAAAATATAGTTTGTACTTGAGAGAAATCATTTGCAGTCAACTGAGTCGAGATATGTTTTGATTCTTCACTGTTGTCAAGTAAGATGAAGGTTTTATATCCATGATCTCGATAAAATATTGCAAGCGGTAATACTGAATTTTTACTATATGCAGCGACAACGTTTAGCGGATTCATTGAGATATTGGGATCTTCTAGAAATTTATCAAACGCATTTAGATACATCGCATCAGACATTGTTTCAACAATTATTACTGGTCTTGAATTAGAACCAATTTCTCTATCTACGATAGATTCCACTAGACCTCTTGATAATCCATACAAAATCGGTGTGAGAGTTTCATCACTAGCATTCCAATAATCATAGTATATCTTGCTTAGGTGCTTTCTCTTATCAAGCTCAACTACTAGTAAATTTCCTGGAGTATAATCAAATATCATGAAAGGAGAGTGGGTTGCATAAAGGACTTGGTTTGAGCCAGCTAAGTTCTTTAACAGATCAGAGATTCCTCGTTGTTGGGTAGGATGTAAGTTTCGTGCAGGTTCATCAAGCAGTAATATGGCCTCCTTAAGTTCTGCTCTTTGAGTCTCTGCAGCAAAATTAACTATAAAAGAAAATGTCCATTTGAAACCCTCAGCTCTTCTATTTAACAATCCGGTATTGGTCACTGTACCATCTTTATGAATATCAGAAATTACAACACTCAAGATATTTCCAGGATTGTATCTTAAATCAACATGTATTGGATCCCCTTTCCAGGCAGGATTGAGTCTTGTAGTTAATCTATTGCTTGCAGTATTGAGATACTTTATCAATTTTGAAGGACTATTATGAAACTCTTCTAATCCTTCAATATCTAATTCAGCTAAATAAAATAAGTTTCTAACAGTTTCTGCTTTGTCAAATTCTTCAACAAACTCTATTCCTTCCGTTCTATAACCTTTTGATTCTTTGACATATTCATTTAGATTGATATTTCCATAGATTTTCTTATAATCAGAAAAATAAACAAAACGTGGGTGTAGATATTCTTCAATAAAGTTTTCTAAAGCAGTAAGTTCTGTGGTTCCTACCAACATCTTATCAAAAGCAGCATCAGCATTTTTGGAAACTTTTTCCCACTCTGAAATTATTTGTGGTTCTTCAGATGCTAAAACATGAATCGTATTTCCAAATTCTCTCATTTGAGAATCAAAAATTTCTCGACTCTCTGGTAGAGACCCTTCAAAGAATGTTGTATCTAATCTTATTCTAATGTGATTAGGAATAGTTTCAACAAAATTGAGTATATTTTCTGCAAAGTTTTCCCAAGAGTTTAATGCTTTATTTTCTTCGTTGCTTATTTTTATTGGACCAAAGTCATATTGGATTTTTTGTTTTTTATTGGTACGGAAAATTCTTAATTTTTTAATTTCAGGGATATTTGGAAATTTATCCTTAATCATTTGTGTTTCATTTATTGTTAGATCAAAATCCCCATCAGCAATATTTATCTCATTTTTTAACTCTTCAGACATCTCATCACATAGATCAAGATTAGAAACGTTCTCATCTTTGTTCAATAATGTAAGACCCTGCAAGATTGTTGTTTTTCCACTTTCATTTCTTCCAACAAATGCTGCCAAGTCTCCTACTTTGATTTCCCCAGAATCATGAATGCACCGAAATGCACGAACTCTAAATTTTCTTAGTCTCATCCTAGTCGCTATTACGATTCTATGTTTTAACCTATACTACATAATTATCCTGAACACTTTTGTCATTACTAAATAGATATAAAGGAATTAGCGCTGTTAAATTCGAATTGGCTGTTAAAAACATTGCTTTTGTCGTCTTTTTATTTCCAGCAGTGATTTCAATATTTTTTGGTAGTATAGTTCTAGGTGAAGTTCTAAAATCTCCTGAGCGAGAACTTGATATGTGGCCCTTTGAATTTTCGGATAAAATTGTAGTTTCTTCGGGCGCAATTACGATTATTGGATTAGATGACGAATTATCAAAGTCACAACCAATCAAAATTACAGTTTCAGTTAGTGATCCAATTTTTGATTGTGGAGATTTATACATAACAATTTATGATATCTCAAAAACTCCCAAAGAAGTTGTGACTCAAAGTGCATTTTTTGGTCAATGTTATTCAAAAAATAACCTCGTGATGCCAATAGATGATGAATTTTCTGAAATAATAGACAGTGGTCAATACGAGATTGTTGCTGAAATCAATGACATAGAATTCAAAAAAACCCTAACTACAAGTGAGACATTTATTGTTAAATAAAAAAAGCGAGGTATATATTGAATTAAATTTTTAATTTGATCAAAGTATACATTATTGAGAGAAATTATGGAACCAAAAAAAGAAAAATCATCAACAGAATCAGATACACCAGCTACAACAAGTGCAATTGCAAAAAAAGCTCAACAGCTGGAACAAAAAATTAAGAAATTAAGGATGGAATTAGAACAAAAAACTTCAAGTAAAGAAAAGAAAATAAAAGCTCCATCTAAGAAAGAAGAAAAGAAAATAAAAGTTCCATCTAAGAAAGAAGAAAAGAAAACAAAAGCTCCATCTAAGAAAGAAGAAAAGAAAATAAAAGAGGAACTTGAGAAAGAGGAACCTAAAACCTACGAAGAAGAGTTAGAAGAACAACTCACAGATGAAGAAATTCAAAACTTTCAAATAGAAAAAATGGATATGGAGAAGCTAACAAACAAGGTCTGTGATATTGTTGCCAAATATGAAACAGATGGAATGTTACAAAGCGAATTATGGAAGAAATTAAAACTAACTAGTAGAGACGGTTCTAGATTGGCTCTTAAATTAGAAAGATTAGGGATAATTTCAAGAGAAAAAATTCTCGAAAAAGGTAGATGGACCTATAAATTAATAATCAAAAGAACACCTGTTAGTACAGAATCTATTGAAGACGCACCATGTTTGACATGTCCTGTGGAACAGAAATGTTCCTTGGAGGGAGAGATAAGTCCACTAACGTGTCAGTTAATTGAAGACTGGGTTCTTATAGAAATTAATAAATCAAAAAAGTAGATATGAAACTAATTGATGCACGAAAAGATCATTATAGAAAACTTGCACATGACGAAGGCTATAGAAGTAGATCTTCCTATAAACTAAAGCAGATTAACAAATCCTATAGAGTTATTGGCAGTGGATTTTCTGTTCTTGATTTAGGATGTGCTCCAGGTGGATGGACACAAGTTGCATCAAAGCTAGTTGGAAATAAAGGAAAGGTTATGGGAGTTGACCTATCCTACGTAGAAGATATACCTCGTGCTCAGCTTATTAGAGGAGACGTCGAAAACGACGACATTGTAGGTGAAGTACAATCATATTTTGGGGGAAAAATTAACGCAGTTATTTGTGATCTTTCACCACATGTTACAGGAAATTGGTCAGTTGATCATGCAAAACAAATTTCATTGAATTATGCTGCGGTAAAAATTTTAGAACAGGTGCTAGCAAACAAAGGCAATGCACTTTTCAAGGTTTTTGATGGTGAATATACCCAAGAATTTTATCAGTACGTTAAGAAAAAATTTACAAAGGTAAAGATGACAAAACCTCTGGCAAGCAGGAAACCTAGTAGTGAATTATACTGTGTTTGTCTTGGTTATCATGGCTAATTTGCAAATAATTCACAAATTTGATTAATTTTACAATTTGTTCTAAAGCCCGTTGGATTAAGCGATGTTTGACTAGCTAGAAAACCTGCCATTTCTAGTTTTTTTATTATCTTTTCTAGTCCAATTGGAGCAACCTTCATTTTTGAAGCAATCTCATCTAAGGTAAAATAGGTACCAGGCATGTCTGATTCTAATAGACATTTTTGCAATGTTTTTTCACAACGATTGCTGACTGTATAATTTGGAATTTCTTCTAGCATAGTTTTTACAAATTCTTTATCAAAAAGTTTTCCAATCCATAAAGGGCCTGCTATATCAATTTTAGAATTACACAGTTCACACGAAAAACTTTGATTCTTTTCAATACTTCTATGCCCACATAATTTACAATGTAATATGTAACCTATGTTATCTTCTTGTGCTGGTCGGTTTAGTATCTTAACATATGTTCTGTAGTAATGCATGGCATTATCTACAAAAAGAGGAACAATTTGAATATCTAATCTATATGCTACTAGACAAATACATCCTAAAATTAGCCTTAATGCAATTTCATTTGCATATTTTGTTTTTACTGGAACTCCAGAATATCTTCTTTTACAAGCCATATTGAATAATCCATGGAGAACTTGTAGATCAGTTGCAGTAGCTGAAAGTAATCCTCCATGCATTGTAGCTCTTATTGCACAATCCAGATATTTTGTAGGTGAGCCAAAGGGATCAAGGTCTATAATTGAACCTCTTTCATTTTTTGTAGAATATGCATTAAAGAATTTGCAAACCTCATTTTCTGAAGTTTGGAAATTTTGTAAATTATTAATAGCTGCTGATTTTTCACATAATTTTATTGCACTTGGATTAACATCATTACAAATCACTTTATCTGTTTTTTTTATTTCATTAGCAACTCTTAGCCCTCTAGCTCCAAGCCCAGACAAACCATCAAGAAAAATTTTTGGGCCTTGGAAATTTTTCCAAAAAGCAGAGTAAGCAATAATTGAAAAATCCCTATTTAATTTTGCCATGGGATTGAAAAAAGCAGGATCCCTTGGTGGAACTTTTTCATCCATTGACCCGCATGGAACTAGAATCTTAGTTGCGCCCTCAGTAATTTCAATAATCTCTTTTACATTAGTTTGCAATCAGAATTCTAAAATTATTTCCCCTATAATGGTTCTGTAAATGTTTCCTGCCAGTATCGTTTGAGTTTTATTAATTTGACCATTTTATGTTGTAATGCAAAAATCAATCACTCTAAAATCATTAAAAAATGCATACTAAAATGATATATTTTTCCTTCCAAGTAGGGTATTCAGTAACTAAAGTTTCATTAGATTTCTTATCTAGTTGGCTTCAAGGAAAATAATTTTACAATAGTTTAATAAAAGCATAATTTTTCATTTTTTTAGTAAGATATGCCATTTGATAGAGAGCGAGAAATGTTCAAAGCAACTTGCGGTGACTGTGGAAACGAATGTGAGATACCATTCAAGCCAAAAGAGGACAGACCAGTTTATTGCAAAGAATGTTTTCAAACTCACAGAGAAAATTGAAAATAAAATCAATTTTTGTAGAGCAAAGTTAATTTCTTGAATTTTGAACCATTTAGAATTTTTTTGAGGATTTGATCAAAGTAACATTTAGTTTTGATTAATCTGTACTAGATTATTATGGTTTATGACTTTTTTTAATCAGTAGGGTTTTTTGAATTTCATTCATGGCGCTGATAAACTTTTGTTTTGCCTCAAATTCTTCGCGTGTTGCAATTGTTATCTCTGTTGAAGAAAGCATGACATCCTTTACAACAAGTGGAGCACTTAGGCCTAACAATTCGCTTAATACATCAAAAATATTATTAAATTTTGCACCATCACGATACTTGTAAATTGTTTTGCCATCTTTCAGGTTAGGATTTGGTTCTAGTGGGATCACCAAATCTGGTGAACTAATTTCAGAAATAAATGAGGACATGTCGGAGGTTACTGCATCGCTCAAATTTTTTATTTGATTTTCAAGATTATCTTTTGATTTTTTAAGCTCATCTATTCTGTCATCATATCCAATTCCAATAATCTTTGCAAAGGTTGATTCGGTGTTGCGCTTTAGAGGAATCTCGTGTATTTCTGTGTTAACGTATGCAAGAGATTCTTCTAGCTGAGCTAATTTTGCTCTATTTTCTTTTATTCTTACTGCAGTTTTTTCAAGAAAATTAAAATCAGCCATTTTAGTAAAAGCCCTTTAGCTAAATTGGTGGACTACATCCATCAATCCTTGTTTGAATTCTTCTGTTGATAGGCCCCACCTTCCATATTCTTCTTTATAACCATCCCATGATTCTTCTGCCTCTGTTGCAATTTCAAGAATTTTTGGTCCTATGGCTTTAGTATTGACCAAGATGGTGACATTTGCCTGTTCTCCATCCATAATTGGAATTTTTACAAAAATCATTCTGGATTCTTCGATATTGAATTTATCTTTGATAATTCGTTTAATCGTTTCACGTTCTTTGATATCAAACTCTCCTCTAATTTTTACCAAAACACAGCAGGAATCCTTTTTGCCACCCTTGTTTCTAATGTCATTTTCATCAATGTCAAAAAGAAGCGCATCCTCTCTTTTTCCTATTCTAGTTATTACGTCATCCATTGTGTTTGATCTTCCACCAAGCAATTCCTTGTTCCATTGACTTTCTTCTGCAATTACAGGGATTGCCCATGGTATTGCAAACTTTGGTCTCTTTGTCGTTAACCACGTTCTATAATTTGACATATCCCATTCTGTCTCTCTTGCAAATGAGGAAATAAACATCGAAATTGCATTTGCTGCAATCAGATTCATTCCCTTGTACTCCTTCCATCCAACTTCCTGTTCTTTAGGCAAGTCATCAATTATGGATGGAATTTTTTGTAATCTTTTTTCATGTTGGTGTGCTAGTTGTCTTAGAGTTTTGTTTGAAAATAATATAGAACAATCACTGTATTTTATCTGATATTCAAGATTCATGACAATGTTTATTGCAGCTGCCTCAAAAATTACTGGATCCCATCCAAATTCTGGAAGCAATCCAAAAGTAGCAACTGTAGCATGCTCTTTAGAATCTTTTTTTACAAATTCAATAAATGAGCTTGCAAACGAACTACCTGTGCCGCCACCCATGGCAAAAGGAACGATAAATCCTCGCACTGGTTCTGGTGAGAGCGCAGTTAGATGTTTTTGGATCTCCTCTTTTGATTTCATCTCTTGGGTGAATCTTGTCCTTCCTTCAGCCCAATTCCTTGCAGCACCGCCAGCTCCATGTATCACATGTTTTTCACGTAATGCAAAAAGGTCTGGGTATGATTGAAGTATCAGGTTTGCAGCCCTTGGATCTAAATCAACAAGTAGGGCTCTTGGTATAAGTGGAATCTCACCTGTTCCATAGGAAGGAGCGAATCGGAGTATGGTGCTTCCATATCGTTTTAAAACTCTGGACTCTTCCTTTGCGCTTTTAATAGTTGGCTTTAATGGATTTGCCCCAACATCAAGCAATAATCTACGATAAGTCTCGGCTCCTAATCCTATCCCACAGTGGCCAAAACAAGTCATTAAAACTGGTGCGGGGGGGAGGGGGGCTACCTTTGTCATACTCTCAGGATTCAAATGTACGTGCCCAATCAATTAAGACTTGCTATCAACATATCGTGACATGGAATAATATGAGACAGCAAAAATTATGTTATTAATTTTGTAAGATAAATTATGATAAATTCTTTAATATGGAAAGTTGGAACTAGACATTTCATAGGTGAAAGAAGATCAAATCATTACTTGGCAAAGTAGAGTTGTTGATAAATAGCGGAATTGGAGACGTAAGCAGATTAACTCACATCAAAAACTCTATTGTTGAAAAAAAGAAGGTATACAATTCAGATATAGAGTATGTTGAATCACTTATTGATGCTAATTTTGAAAAAAATGAGCAGCCGACAAATGATTTAGAGAAAACAACATCTTTCAACTGTCCCAAGTGTGGAAACACTATCTTACAGTCTTCAAACTATTGTTCCTTTTGTGGAATTCCTCAGCAAAAATACTTTGATGCTGAAGTATTTTCATCAAGGTTTAGCTCACGCTCATTTCCATTTCGTTTTCATCTCGGTGTAAACTTTTACCAGCTCCTTGCAATACTTGGTGGACTGGCTGCCTTGATTCCTTCATTGGTTGCTGTCTATACCATTGAAAGAATACTGTTTTCTTTAGAGTCATACACAGGACGAGACCTTTCTGGATTTACCAATTTATTTATCGCAGCAGGAATTGCTACAAGTGTCCTATGTATTTTTGTTATAGCAATTTCTTTTCTTATCAAAAAACCAAAGAAGGTTGGAAAGATATTGTTTTTTGTCTCATTTGCGATCTTGATAATATCACTAGGAGTAGGCGTTGTTGGTTTTACATTAATTTTGTTAGCTGGAATCATTGCACTACAAAGAAGACATTACTAAAATTGTTTTTTCGGTGCAGATAATGTTAAATTCTTAAAGCGCGGTTTAATTAGTATGGCAAAAAAGTTTGCATGTGGCGATGTAGTAAATGGCTGTGCTTGGTCTACTACTGCAAAAGATGAAAAAGAGTTATTTCAAAAAATATCAGAGCATGCTAAAAAGGCCCATAAAATGTCAGAAATCCCTGATGAAATTATTAGAAAAGTCAAATCCAAGATAAAAGATGTTTAATTACTAAAAATAAATAAAATTAGACTCTATTCTGTTATCATAAGCTGAAAAATCATAGACCTAGCTTACTAGGAGTTATGACTAAACTATAACCGATTAGATAGTATGTCTTTGAAGTTAGCACCTTACAAGTGTTCTTGCCGTGCTGTCTTTTATCAAAAGGAAACTTTTAGACTTCATCTTGAAGAATGCCCAGAGGCTCAAGAGTTTCTAAAAATTACAAGAAAAATCTTTAAAGAATATCAAAGGTTGGAAAGTCTTAGCAGTATAAAGTAAATTAAAAAAAAGATCCACTAAAACGGTTTAATACTTGCAGATTTTCAAAGACCTTTGTGCTCATTTGTGGGGTAGATGATGCAGGACGTGGTTCTCTCTTGGGCCCTCTTGTAATTGCTGGCGTGTCCCTCAAGCCCTCTAAAATTAAAAAGCTCTCATCAATGGGGGTTCGTGATTCAAAGAAACTAACACCTGCAGCAAGAGAACGACTGTATGAAAAAATTATCAAGTACGCTGATAATTATTACATTGCAAGAATTCATCCAAAAGCAATAGACCGCAGTGTTAAAAAACACCAGCTCAATTTGTTAGAAGCAAAATATATGGCCAAAGTAATCTCAAAACTCAAACCAAATATTTCATACGTTGATTCTTGTGATGTCAATCCTGCAAGATACGGAAATGAAATTGATAAAATGGCAAAAAGTGGTAAAATTAGGTCATATCATCATGCAGACAGTAGATTTGTTATAGTTTCTGCGGCATCCATACTTGCCAAGGTAAATCGGGATAGAGCCATTGCAAAACTGCGTAAAGTACATCATGATTTGGGCAGTGGTTACCCATCTGATTCAAAGACAATTGATTTTGTTGCCAATTACGTCTCTGATGGTAAGGCAGTGCCAAGTTTTGTTCGCAAGAGCTGGAAGCCATACAAGGCAATGCTAAAATGATCTAGTTTTTTTCTAAATACTTTGCAATAACCATTGCATGATCCTTGTCGTATGGAATAAGATCAATTACTTGAATAATTTCAAAATTTTCTCTTAATTTGTTTATTTCATTTTCAATTATTTTTTTAGGTGCCTTTGTTACATCAATGCTTCTAGTTTTTATTACTAAAAATATGTAGCCTCCGTCTTTTAGAAACATTTTACAATTTTTAATTGCTATATCTGTTTGATCAGGTTGTGCAATGTCTACATAAACAACATCGACCTTACTGTACACAGAAAAATATTGCTGTGGCTGTCTTGCATCTTGTAATATTGGAATAATATTTTTTCTGTGACTTGCCACTCTATCTAAAAAGTCTCTTGCAACTCTGCTTGCGTGCTCGACTCCAAAAATTATTCCTCGCGGTCCTACAATATCTGATATGTGGCTGACAGTAGTTCCAGTGGAGACACCAAGGTATAGCACCTTTGATTTTTCTTCAAATGGAAAAATTTCTAATCCATTCATAATCGCTGCTGCAAGTTTGCTCCTAAATGGATCCCAAAGTCTGTACTCTATGCCTTTTTTTGTAACAAGTTTTTCTTGGTAAACCTGGTTTCCAATAACTAGATTTTCAGTTGCCAGTTTTTGTTGCCCATCTACTTTAACCCAAAAAAAATTCTTATCTTCTTCCAAACTTCTTTCGCTTTTTACCCTTGGGTTTATTGAATTTTGATCTAAATCTTTCTCTAAATGGCTCGGGCTTTATCTCCCTTGGAGGTGGGGCATCTACGTATTTTTTTTCAATCTCAACTACCCTGATGTTTAGCTTATCTAGTAACATCTGATTAAGACCGCCACCATGAAAGTCTACACGAGCTCCAATGGCAGCCTTTCCTGCAACAGCTCTTGCAATTTTTCCGCGCTGCCAACGTGGTGCTGCATGTACTAGTGCATGTTGGAATAATAGTCCGTGCTTTGGAGGCTGTGCTCCTGTCTTGAGCGAACGAAACAGTGCTTTTTCTGCTCCTAAAACCTGAATTGTACTTGCAGGCATTACTGCAAGATTTTTGAGACTTCCAGCACGGGCAAGAATTCTTGCACCAACTGCAGTACCTAATATGACAGAAAGATTTGGAGCTATCTTTTTCATTTCTGTTTCAACATGCTCTTCTATACTCTTTCTTAGATCAAATAGCTCAAGTATTTGTTTTGCCAGAGTCTGAACAATTGCAAGGTTTGCATCTGAAATATCGCCCCCGCGACTTTTATCAGTGACTAGAGTAAGCATCTCGACTTTGGATTCTGGAAATCCTGCATCTTCGTAGATAGTTTTTGATAAATCATCTCGCCTTCCTGCCAAAACAATTTGTGAATAGCCGTTTATGCTATCTATTATATTATCAAGTTCGGGAAAATGCAATCCATACCATTCTCGTAGTCGAGAGCTCATTGCATTGATTATTTTATCGGTTTCATCTAGTGAATTAATTGCCTGGATAATATGTAGATCTGGACTTTGGGAAACCTCTGAAACTTTAGATGATGATAGCGAAATTGCAAACTCTCTCAGTTTTGCCATTGCATCATCTTCATCTTCTGCAAATCCTGCAGCCTGTAGTATTTTTGGTTTTGATGACTGGATTTTTGCACTGTCTTCTTCACTCATCAACTGAACATTAATTGATTTTTTCTTGAGTATTGCAAATAGCGCATGATCATTTACCTCGATTCCTTTTTCTATATTTGATAGGAATTTTGCCAAATCACTTAGCCGTGATTCTCCCTTTTTTACAAAAATATAATCTTCAACAGGTTCTAAAAAAGGAAATGTCTTTAGACATTTTTCATTTTCAAATACAGCTATACCTAATTCGGTTAGAATAACAGAATACATAATTAAATAATCCTCTAAGAGCCATTAAAAAACGTACCAAATAGAAATTAACTGTTATATGAGAACGGTTTGCTAGGAATCAAAGTGAATCCAAGCCTTTTCACATCTATTGGCTCTATAAAGCTGGCAAGACCGACAATTTTAGCGTCTGGGATTTTAGGAATCTCACTAGAAGTTTTTAATCGAATTTATCAGGCAGGGGCAGGAGCTGTTGTGAGCAAGTCACTTAGTAAAGAGCCATGGGATGGATATCCAAATCCAACAATATTTGGTGTAAAGGGAGGCGGATGGATAAATGCAGTTGGTCTATCAAACCCTGGTGCTCCAAACTTTGCAAAAATGATTTCATCTAACAAGGATGTACCAATCATTGTATCTCTTGTTGGTTCTATACCAAAAGACTTTGAATTTATGATAAAACAATTTGAAGACATTAAGGTTCTAGCCTTTGAGCTAAACCTGTCATGCCCACATGTAGCTAAAGTTGGACTAGAAGTAGGGGACGACCCAGACCTGGTTAAAAAAATTGTAAAAACTGTAAAATCAAAAACTGATGTTCCTGTAATTGCAAAGGTTGGCCTTGGTACAACTAACTATCTAGATACAGTTGATGCTGCATGTAAGGCAGGAATTGATGCAATTACTGCCATTAACACATTGCGTGCTATGGCAATAGATGTTGAAACAGAGCGACCAATACTTAGCAACAAAATAGGCGGCTTGTCTGGCACTCCAATTAAACCAGTTGCGGTGCGATGCGTATATGAAATCTCATCACAATATGATATCCCAATAATTGGTTGTGGCGGAATCTCTAGCTGGGATGACGCAGTGGAATTTATTCTTGCAGGAGCATCGGCAGTTCAGATTGGCAGTGCAGTTGGGGACAATTGGATTTCAGTTTTTGATGACATTAACAAAGGAATACTCCAGTACATGGAAAAAAAGGGATTTTCCAAAATAGAGGACATGGTTGGTCGTGCAAAGAAATTCTAATCGCCAAACAATTTGTAAAATTGAAAAAGTTACAGACGAGACACCTACAGTTAGGACTTTAACTTTTTCTGATGACGTACTGTGTGATGTTTTGCCTGGCCAATTTGCAATGGTCTGGGTTCCAGGTGTAAACGAGCTTCCAATGAGTGTAATGATTTCACCAGAAAAGGGAAAAGCTGCATTTACTATACGAAAATATGGCCAATCTTCTACTGCATTATACAATGTTAAAGTTGGAGAATCAATTGGTGTACGGGGTCCATATGGCAATTCATTTACTATCAAAAAAGGCAAGCTTTTGCTAGTTGGAGGTGGAACAGGCCTTGTTCCACTAGTGCGATTATTGACATTTTTTACACCAACAGACGATGTTACTCTAATCATGGGGGCAAAAACAAAAAATGAGGTATTCTTTGAAGACTATGCAAATAGGCTGCTTGATAAAAACAAGCACCAGGTAATAGTTGCAACAGAAGACGGCACCTATGGACAAAAAGGGCTTGTCACTGATATAATGGATAAACTCTGTCAGGACACAAAATTTGATGCAGTGTATACCTGCGGGCCAGAATTGATGATGTCAAAGGTTATTTCGATAGCAACTAGCAAAGGTATGTTTGTAGAAGCAAGCCTTGAGCGAATGATGAAGTGTGGAGTAGGAATTTGTGGCAGTTGCTGTGTAAATGACCTTCTAGTGTGTAAGGATGGAACAATATTTGATGGCAAGACTTTACTCTCAAAAAGTGAATTTGGTCACACACACCGAAACAAGGCAGGTATCTTAGAGGCCTACTAGATATCTCTGAACCATCCTTAACTATACCCAGAAGGTTTAAAATCAATTAGAAAAGTAAGCTCGTCTAGGGTAAAAGATGGGCAATCCAAAAATTGTGTTAACTGCAGATCGTACATTAATGTCTCCATATCGTGGAATATCGCTTGCGACATTTTTTGGTTGTGCGCCAGCCATTGACCCTGACAGACCAAAAAGCGACTTTTGGTATAAAATCCTAGGACAACAAGTTACACCAAAGATTTTGTTTGACTTTATCTGCAATACTACATCTCACACAAATGGAATTGCAAACTATGCTCCATATGGGTTAAGAAAAGTCGAGGCAGGTCTGTTGCGTGACGGCTTTAAACGAAACGAGGTAGTTGTCGCTCATCCTGATCACATTGAAAAATTCATTGGTCCAGAAACTCAAGTTGTTGGAACATATGAGATGGACCCACTTGGCATGGGCCCAGTTACTATGACATTTACTTATGGACGCAAGCAAATGTCTTATGACGAATACTATTGTAGAGACCTTCACAGAAAAATTAATGCTGCAAAGAAAAAAAATCACAGCAATGCAAAGGTAATTGCTGGCGCTTCAGGAACATGGCAATACAACTATGATCCAGAAAAAATTGAAGAATATGGCCTGTATGCAGTTTTAGAAGGAGAGCTTGGCGGCATTGCACCAGAAATAGACGGTCATGCTGGACGCTTTTTTAATTATCTAATGAATGGAGAATTTGAAAACATGGATCCCTTTAGAAAAAGAAGTGACTTTAAGGTAGACATCAAAGAGTTCAAGCGCGGTGAAAAAACGATTCATGGAAGATTTGTTAATTTCTGGGACAGACCAGATCTTGATGACATTCCAGAAATTGTAGAGCCAAGCATGCACGGAATGGTTGAGGTAATGCGTGGATGCGGACGTGGATGCAAGTTTTGTGATGTTACACTACGATCATTGCGATACTATTCTCCTGAGAAAGTCAAAAAGGAAATTGAGGTAAACTTGAAAAAAGGTGGAGAGACATCTGCATGGATTCAAAGTGATGATATTTTTGTTTATGGAATGGACCCTAGAACAACAAAACAAATGGAGCCAAACCGAGAGGCACTAGTAGAGCTCTTTACTGCAATAATGTCTACAGGTGTAGAGCATACAAATCCCACACATGGTACACTTGCAGGAGCAATTGCTGATGAAAAGCTGCTTCCAAAACTCTCAAAAATAATCAAGGCAGGCCCTGGAAACTTTATTGGTGTTCAGTGTGGCCTTGAGACAGGCAGCCGTAGACTGATCGAAAAATATGCAGACAGAAAACTTGCCCCATACAAGCCTGAGGAATGGCACTGGCTAGTCAAAGAGGCAGTCAAAACACTAAATGAAAACTATTGGGTTCCTGCATTTACATTAATCATGGGACTAGACAATGATGAAACGCCAGAGGACTCTTGGGAAACTATACAACTAATCAGTGAGCTAGAAAGAGAGCAACCAGATGCAATGTTTACTGCAACTCCTCTTACTTTTGTACCAATTGGATTGCTGGAGAAATCTGAATTTTTCAATATTGGAAATGAAATGGATCCTGCTCAGTTAGGTGTCATGTACAAGACTTGGCAACACAACTTCAAGTATGGAATTCAAAAGTTCATGGTAAAGACTGCAAGAAACGGCTCTGTAATGAAGAGCATGTTTAATCTCATAGCAAGGTCACTTGGTGGTGTACCACTAGGAGCAATGGAAAGATATGCTAGAAAAAGAGGCGGAGAGCACGAGCGAGTGATTGAAAAAATTAAGGTAAAGTACTGGTAGAGTAATACAAAAGCATAAATTCAATTTTATCAAGTGATTAATCATGGCAACCCACGGCTCGCTTACAAAGGCAGGAAAGGTAAGAGGTCAGACACCAAAGGTAGAAGGACGGAAAAAAATTGGCACAAACTCTGGTCTAAAGCACAAAAGTAACTTTAGAAAAAGACTTGTTTTAAACAGATTCCCAGGACAAAACAAACCAGGCCAGAGACGAAAGAGACGATAAATTCATCGATTAGAATAATGCCAATAACTTGAGTCTTAAAGTAACTTTGAACAAAATCTGAATTGATTCGATACCAATTTTGTTAAATCACTTTACAATTTGCAAATAATGCGTTTGTGAATAGTTTGTTCAAAAAAACTAAACACATTCGTATCTAAGTTAAATTATATATTTTATCATTATGAAAAGACGCCCTGTCATAGGGTTAAGTATAACGGTACTAGTGCTATCTGTCATTATTGGAATTGCATCATTGCCTGACGAGGTTTTAATCGACCCTTCATCAATAGAAAACTCTCAAACTCTGCCAGAAGACATCCCAATAGTTCCTACATTAGAAGAGGCTCAAGATTTTATTTCAAATTCTGATGCACAAAAAAAAATAGATGATACAAACGCAGAGCTTGATGCATTAAAGAAAGAAATGAGCGCATTAAAAAACGAACTAGTAGAATTAAAAATAAATTCTCAAGTACCTGAAGAAAATCTAACAATTACTGAAGCTGAAGATGTGGCACCTGAGGTGGACTCGGAAGAATCTCAGGGAAAGGTAATCAAGATAAATATTAAAGATGGTGTTGGAGCAAAGCAGAGATAATTTTCATGATTAATTTTCCTATCTTATAAGTTTCTAAATTGAAAAATATTTCCTTGAGAAGAAATGGCTAAGTGGATATGATGAACCAAGTTGCATAAAGAATCATTAAAACTAGTTTTTTAAAATCCCCTCTACTTTATTCGCCAGGATCATAATAGCCATCATTAGGATCTCCAACGGGTTTTTCTGGAATTGAGGGCTGAAAAATGTCATCGTCTAAATATAACTTATTTGGATCTTGGAAAATTTGTTCAAATTCAAAATCAACTTTAGTGGTTACTGTTTTACCTGTGATAAGAGAGAATGAATTATCATAAACTAAGTAAATTGTTCTATCACATGGTACTGTTGCAGCAATATCACCACCTATTTGTTGTGGTGTAGAAAAATATGCGTTAAATTTATCATCTCTCCTAAAAGCGTCAAAACCTTGTTTGTCTACAACATATACTCTTATGTCATCACTACCACCTCCAGCCGAAAATGTTCCTTGAATTTTACAACTATTGTAAGATGAATGAGGATCTATTGGAAAAATAACATATTGCATGGGGGGAACCACAATAGTTGCATCTACAATCATTTGTTTATGCGTATTCAAAATAGAGGGTAGCAAACCAGCTGTACCAAATCCAATACTTAATAAAATTATAATGAGGATTACTAAAAAGCCTATAATGATACCAGTAGATTTTCTCATTGTTTTAAACAAGCCTTTGTAATACTTAACAAATTTCCAACAAATCATACCCTGATCATAACGCTAGTTAGTGCGAAATTTTCGTGCATACGCGGGGGCTTTGTCGATAAACTCGTTTGCTGATAGGATTTTGCCTTAATACCGTCTTAAAGTTACAATATCATCAATTAATTCTTCACATATAGTCAGCGATCATCACAAAGAATACTATAAGATATCATGATACTTACCCTAGGGACATGGTTGAAGATTTACGATTAGACAGCCTTGAAGGAGTCGGTCCTGTTACTACTAAAAAACTAGAAGACGCAGGCGTTCATAATATAATGGATCTAATAGTTCGCGGTCCAGTAGAGATTGCAGAGCTTACTGGCATGGATAGGGAAACTGCAGAAAAAATAGTAAACAAATCCAGACTGCAGCTAGTAGAGCAGGGATTAATTGCGCAAGAGTTTGTTACTGCTACTGAAATTTACAAGAGACGACAAGAGATAGGAAGAATCTCAACTGGTACAGAGTGCCTTGATCTATTACTTGATGGGGGACTAGAAACACAAGCACTAACTGAGGTTTATGGCGAGTTTGGCTGTGGAAAAACGCAGTTCTGTCATACCATGTGTGTAATGGTTCAAAAAACAAAAGAAGAAGGCGGACTAGACGGAGGAGTCTTGTACATTGACTCCGAAGGAACATTTAGGCCAGAAAGAGTTGTCTCAATAGCAAAGGCTCAAGGGATGAATCCTGAACAAGTACTTGAAAAAATCATTGTAGCACGAGCATACAACAGCTCACACCAAATTCTAATACTTGAGGAAGCCGGAGCAGTAATTAAAGAAAATAATATTAAATTAATCATATCAGACTCTGCAGTAGGATTATTCCGTGCAGAATATCTTGGACGCGGAACTCTGGCAGGACGTCAACAAAAACTAAATCACTTTGTTCATCTACTAGTAAGAATTGCTGAAACATACAACTGTGCTGCACTTGCAACAAACCAAGTTATGGCATCCCCTGACGTATTCTTTGGAGACCCAACTAGACCCATTGGAGGAAATGTTGTAGCACACACTAGCACCTATAGAATTTACTTTAAAAAATCTGGCAAAAAGAGAATTGCAAGAATGGTTGACAGCCCACACCATCCAGAGCATGAGGTAATCTTTGCACTCTCTGAAGCAGGAGTAGTTGATCCAGAAGATGGTACAAAGAAAAAGAAAGCACCTGGAAAAAAATCAGATGTATCTACTGAAGATATAGATTCTGAAAATATCGAGTAAATGTTAAATTAAGGGCTCCGACTGCTAGTCAGATATGACTACTAAAAAGCCATCTGGTCACTCTTATGGATTTAGACACAAGTCTAGAGCCGTAATGACAAAGGATGCTCCAAGAGGAGTATCATTTTTGCTAAGGAAATACAATGTAGGTGATCGAGCCCTAGTCATTATAGACCCAAGACAACACAAGTCACTTCCACATCGAAGATATCATGGGAAAGTAGGTGTTGTGACAGAAGTGGGAAGAAGAGCTGTAACATTGGACATTAAGCTTGGAAACAAGACGAAAACCTTAATCACTAGATTAGACCATGTAAAACCGTTTGGTGTAAAGTAGAATGGAAGAAGTAAAGAAAAAACAGGCAGTCTCTATTTCTGAGGTTAAAGAAATTTTAGAAGAACATGATCTTGAAAAAATGGACCAGATACAACGCTGGACTTATGATTATGTTTCAAAGTTTGCAAAAATAGATCCAAAAGCTGCAAAGAAAATGAAACAAGAGCTAGTCAAAGTGTGCGACATTACAGAAGAAGAGGCAGTAGAAATTGTAAACATTAGACCAACTACTCTAGCTGAGCTGCGTTCCTTTACATTTGGCTGGAAAAAACTCATTTTAGCTGAAACGCTAGAAAAAATGCTGAAGATTATCAAGGAGCACGCGTAATTTTTTAGGTGATTTAGTTGGATAGGGGATATACCCAACCAAGAAGATACGAAGAGTACGCTTACGTGCTTGACTTTGTAGAGAGAGGCAAGTCATCTACTGTACGTGGACGTGAAGGAGTTATTCTTACTGCACTAGGAGAAGACAGACTCACTCTACTTGAGGTACTTGGAGTGGAAAATTCTACGTTTGAAGTAGGAGAGCGAATCTACATTGGAAAGCAAGGGCGAACAAAGGTCCAGTCTGTACTAGGCAAGCTAGAATATGCAAAAATTTCCCAGACTGCACATAGTGAGATTTCTGGAGTGGTGCAAAAAATTGTTACACAAAACGAAAAAAGATTTATCGACTATCTAAACAACTCCCAGCCGCTAACTCCGCGAATACATGCACTTGAGCTAATCCCTGGAATCGGGAAAACGTACATGAAGATAATGCTAGAAGAGCGCGAGAAACGCAAGTTTGAAAGCTTTGAGGACTTGCAGAGAAGAGTTGGGCTAAAAGATCCAATAAAGCATATTGCTAAAAGAATAATGGAAGAGATAACCGGAGAGGCTCGAATGAACCTCTTCGTTAAAAAATGATAAAAAGAAAGCGACTCGGCCAGCACTTTTTAGTTACGCAATCTGTTGCAAAAAAAATAGTTGATGCAGCTGAAATAACAAAAAAAGATACAGTGCTTGAGATTGGAACTGGAAAAGGCATACTAGTACCGTTATTGTGTGAAAAAGCTTGTAAGGTAATCTCAATAGAATCTGATTTAGAACTCTACAATACAGCAAAGGAGAAATTTTCTGATATAACAAACCTGACACTTTTGCACGGCGATGGCTTTAAGACTGAAGAGAAGTTTACAATTTTTGTATCAAACCTTCCATACTCTAAGAGTAGAGACGCAATGGAGTGGCTAGTGCAGAAAAAATTTAGACGGGCAGTAGTTATGGTTCAAAAGGAGTTTTCAGAAAAGATTGCAGAAAAAAACTCAAAGGCAGTATCTGTACTGGTAAATCATGCAGCAGACATTGAATCTATTATTAATGTCAACAAGAATAATTTTTCTCCACCCCCAAAGGTTGACTCTGTTGTGCTGAGATTAACACAAAAAAATACTATTCCAAAGGAGCTAATTCAGATGGTAAACAAACTATTTTCATACAAGAGAAAAAAATTACAGAACATAGCAAAGCAGTTTGGAAAGGTTATAGAGTCAGACAAGCGACTAGAAGACCTTAGCGGAGACGAGATAATTAGCATTGCAAAACAGATACTCAAATAATGAACCATATGCTCC
>LDXL01000003.1 GCA_001443365.1 Thaumarchaeota archaeon CSP1-1 | reverse complement strand
TGAAAGAACCTCGGTTCCACCTTGTATTGCACCTATGTCATAGTTTACATGTTCAACTATGTTTCCATCTGCATCTGTGAAACCAACAGTTATTGCTAATTCTTTACCTGCTGTTGGGACATCAGATTCTATTTCAACATTCATTGAACCATCAGCTGACATGGCAGATGCAAAAGTTTTCTCACCTTCTTCCTCCATCATTTCTTCTTCTTCCTCTTTCTCTCCTGCAGCTTGTACAATAACTTCACCAGTCATCCATGGATGTACCATACAGAAGTATGGATATGTGGCTGGTTCATAGTCATCAAACTTTACAGGAAATGTAGTTCCTGCCATAAACAAACCACTATCAAAGTTTCCGTCAGGTCCGTCTTTAGCTGTTCCGCTAGTTACAGTGTGTGCAGCAGAGTCGTCATTTGACCATGTAACTTCTCCACCTGGATCTATCGTAACTGTGTATGGAATATAACATTCCTTAGTTTCTTCACATCCGGGAACGGAAGTTCCTGCTGGAATGCTAACAGATGCAGTTGCATGATCTGCAAAGGCTGCTGGAGCAGTTGAAGCAATTCCTGCTACAATTGCAAACAGAACAAAGATTGAGCTTATAGCTATAGTCTTCATTGGCCTTGATTCTTCTAGTGGCACATAAAAACCTCACTGGGATTCTCTATTCTAGTATTAACTAATTTCTTCGAAGTTTGTACCATTTTGTGATGGCTACTGCTGGAATGGCAAAATACATTCCAACATTTAACAAAATCAAGCTTATTCCATATCCTAGCATTTCTTCTTCTGAATCGATATCTGCATAGCTAAGAACTAACAGGGAGGTCAACAGGGGTGTTAGTGCTATTTTTACAGCATCTCTGAAAAAACTATTTTCCCGTTCATAGTCTGCAATTGCTGGTGAAAATGAATAATAAAATTCGTTAAAGCTTGTCATAAACGACTTTCCAGATTCTGTGTTTAACACAACATTATCACGTAACTCTCGTAATTGTTGCACCTGCGGAGATAGCTCAGAACCAAAAGTGGCTGTTGCAATCAAGCAACCTCCGCCATCTACTTTTGATCCATTACCTGATGGTTGAGCATCTGCAATTGGTATGCTAAATGATACAACTTCTACTGGCATTGGTTGGAAAAGAATTCCTTCAATTTCAATTAATCCAAAATATGTACCAGATTCTATAATCTCAACAGGAATTGTAACTGAACCTTCAGAAGTATGGATTAAATCGGTTGGACCAAAAACATTTTCTCCATCTCTCTGTAAAGTGAATTTATAATCAATATGTTCTTGGATTTTTTCTGTCTTTGGATTAATAAAATTAATTTGAAATTTAGTAATTCCACCAGCAACTGGTTTTTCTGGAATTGTTGTAATTCCAACATCAAGCGTTCCCTTATCACTTGACAAAACTTGGTTGTAGTTTTGTGCGAATACTGGAAATAATATCAATGGCATCAAAAGTAAAATAGTTAGAAATTTCAACAAGTTTGAATTTTTTTAGTAGCTATAAAAATCATCCACTAAAATATCAATTGATAATTAAAATTAATTTATCCAAATCTGAGAATTCTATAGCAGCTTTAAATAAGGAAATCGAACTAATTGAGATAGTTGTCCTCTGCATTACCACTAGTTCTTGTATTAATTGGAATTTTTTCCGTTCCACTATTTGTTGATGAAGTATTTGGACACGGCTTGGGAGGAGATATGGCACCACCAATTAGCTTTGCCGGAATGCAAGTTACTGTAAGTACTCAATTAACTCCATCTGACATTACAGTTGGTGAAGTAACTAGTGCAAACATGGCTGTAAGATTTTTTGACCAATTAACTAACAAGAACTTCGATCAAGTTACTTATCGAGTAGAAATCTGGCGAAGTGGAGATCTGTTGGCAAGAAATTTGTTTTTTGATACAGACGGAGAACTTAATGTTGAATTAAAACCAATATCAGAATGTGAAGAAATAAGACTAATTGATTGTACTACCTATGGTGGCTCTGAACATGTTAGTTCACCAGGTGCTTTGTATGTTTATGGAAATGGACGACCAGTAATTACTGGTCCCATTTTTGATAAAGGAGGATTATACAATATCAGAGTAGATATTGAAGGTGCAACCAGTCCCCGAACCCAAGTTGCACAACTTTTAAGCTTTGACACATTCGTAAGTGTTGCACAAGAACAGGATTTTCTTATTCAATCTGCACAAGCTCAAGAAATTCCAGTAATTGTTAAGACCTATTATGATGATGTAAAAGATTTCAAATTCCAAAACTCAGATAATTCTATTTCATTTGATATGGATTTTGATTGGTCACCAGATTATATTAATTTGGTACAAGTAGTACATGAAGAAATTCGTGTTCCAAAAAGTTTTTCTCCATACGCTGAAGGAAAACATTTCAAAGGTTATGTAGATGGTGTAGAAGTTGATAACAGAGTTCTATTAATTGATCCTTATTCCTTTGAAGATACAAATGTAATACATTTTCTTGTAAACGGAGCTGAGTTGAAACGAATTAATGACAAATTAGGTTCATCTCACTATGATAAAAAAACAATGAAATTTAATTTAGTTCCTCAAAGTGAAGTTGTAAAAAATTCATTTGAATTTTACCTTGTAAATGAAGAAACACTTAAACCAGTAGGAACAACTGTACAGGTTTCATGGGATAGCTCTTTTGGCGTCAATGACGAAATTCCATTTGAAATTACATTCTTTGATGAAAATAGAAATCTTTTGAAGGATATTCATTATGGTTTTTATTTAATTGATCAAAATAATAAAATAATATTTCAAAATGTTGGAAGTGATTCTAACATGCCAGGAATTCTAGCTTCCGAAGGACTAGATATTCAAAGAGTAAAGATTCCCTCTCAACAAACCTATCGTATTGATATTGCAGTTTTTGGTCAGGGAATTAACTATGATGCCAAATACGCAGGAATTGGTTCAGGTCTAATTGAAGTTGGACCTGGCGGCCTTAAACCATCAAGTAATAATCAACAGCCATCATCCAAAATTTCAATTCCTGATTGGGTTAGAAATAACGCAGGCTGGTGGTCAGATGGAGCAATTACAGATAATGACTTTGCTTCTGGAATCGAATTCATGATTAAGGAGAGTATTATCAAAGTTCCACCTATAACTAGTGGGGAAGCACCTCAAAACGCAGTAATTCCTGATTGGGTTAGAAATAACGCAGGCTGGTGGTCAGAAGGATTAATTTCTGATGAGGACTTTGCAAATGGAATTCAATATCTGATTCAACAAGGAATAATCTCTGTCTAGTTTTTTTGAAATACTATTATACAAATTTTCAATAAGCAAAGTCATTCATGCTTCCACTTCGGGATGAAAATCCACACCCAACATGGTTCAAACCAAAGCTGACCATCCTTCTCATTATTATCAATGTGATAGTATTTTTCTATGAGGTATATCTCACTGGACAATTTTGGGAATTCTCAAATCAGCAAGCTGGGACATTATTCTTTGAATGGGGGGCTGTACCTACATGCATTACTGGTTCTAGCTATATCACTCAACCAGGAATACAAATTCCATGTCCTGACATGCCATATGTTTCGTTGTTAAGCTCTATGTTTCTTCATGGTGGATTAATGCATTTAGGTGGCAATATGTTATTTCTTTGGATTTTTGGTGATAACATTGAATTCAAATTTGGTCGAGCAAAGTTTCTTGGAATTTATCTTTTCTGGGGAATCGTTGCGGGTTTAGCTCACATAGTAATTGATCCATTAAGCTCTACTCCAGCCGTTGGAGCATCAGGAGCAATCTCTGGTGTTTTAGGAGCATATCTCATACTATCTCCAAGATCTAAAATTATGACTTTCATGATGCTCGGATTTTTTTGGAGAATGATTCACATACAAGCAAAATGGTTTTTGCCATTTTGGCTTATCTTTCAAAATTTACTTCCATTCTTTATTGGCGGTTTTGGTATTGCTGGAGGAGGAGTAGCATACATGGCACATATTGGTGGTTTTCTAATAGGATTAGCTACTGGATATTTATACAAAAAAACACATAGTTCTGAATTTACTTATGGTACACGATATGGCTGGAAAGAAGATCGTTAATTTCTTCTTTAAGGAATAAATCAAAGGTATTTGAGAACAATTCATGCCTCTAATAACAGTCTCACTATATCCTGGCAGAACTCAACAACAAAAAGACGACTATGTAAAAGCAATCACAAAGTCCGCAGTTGAGATTCTAAAGACCAAAGAAAATCACGTAATAGTGGTTTTTGACGAAAAACCAAAAGAAAATTGGTTTATGGCAGGAAAACAACTCTAATTCATCTTTTTATTTTTACATAAAATGTTTAAACTAAAATTAGATTCAAGTTCAACGCTAGATTGTAGAAATAATATCAATTTCATTATAATTATTACGATCTATTTTAGAACTATTCAAGAAAGAAATTGTTACAACGCGAATTAAGATTTCTAATTATTTTTATCACTTAAACAAGTTATGTATTTCAGGCATTTATAATAAGTCATAAATACAATTAATCTATATGTTGCTAAATCTCGATAGTATATTTTTACAATTAACTCAAAATATAGATATTCCAACACTGGCAATAATTATTAGCTCCATCACTGCTACGATTTTTGTAATCACACTTTTGCTAACTTGGAAAAATGTCAGAGAAAACACAAAGGCAACATATTCTCAACTATTACGAGAATTCCACGAGGATCTCACAAATAGACTAGACAAAAATTCAATTCTTAAAACTACTGAAGATTGTCAGAGATATGCAAATGATTATTTGAATACTGTAGATCAAATTGCTTTCCTAGACATACACAAAAAAATCCCTGTTGGGATTGCCAAATATCTTAACAGATTCTTTGCGTATGGTTTGATAATAATTGATTGGTATGATCATATGGTAGGAGAAGATTTTAATCAGACAGCCAAAAAAAACTGGCCAAACTATTTTCTTTATTGTCAAAAATATGGTATAACACCCAATCCTGATGATAAACTCCCAAAGATAATGTTGGATTACAATTTATTGCAAGAAAAAGAATCAAGATCTTAGGACCTCTTTATAAAAAAGAATATTCAAACAAAAATTTCTGTCATATGCATCTAAGCATTTACGGCTTTCTCAAAAATACAATTAACCTACAATATCGGTTCGGAGTTGACCACACGCGGCTGAGATCTCCGACCCTTTTTCCACTCGGACCGTGCAGTTCACACCAGCGCTGGTGAGTATTCGTTCAAATTCAATGACGTTTCGTCGAGCAGGACGTTGAAAGTCACCGGCTGTTGGGTTTATTGGAATTAAATTCACATGAGAGCCATTACCATGCAAGAGATATGCAAGCTCGGTTGCAATCTCTGGGGAGTCATTGATGCCTTCAATTAGAGCATATTCAAATGTAACACGTCGTCCCGTCTTCTTGTAATAACGTCTTCCTGCCGAGATCAAATCATCTACAGAATGTGGTCCTGCAGTAGGTACTAGTTTCTTACGCAGTTTGTCATTTGGTGCATGTAGTGAGATAGCAAGTCCAACTTGAAGATCCTCATCGGCAAGACGGTCTATCCCAGCGATGATACCTATTGTAGAAATAGTGATATGTCGTTGCCCGATTCCAAAGCCTCGATTGTGTGTCAATAAACGGACAGCTCGTATCGTCTCATCATAATTTGCTAGTGGTTCACCCATACCCATAAAGACCAAGTTAGTAACATGTTCCCCTCGTTCTTGAAGAAGACGAGCAAAGTGTATAACCTGTGCAACAATTTCTTCGGCCTTTATGTTTCGTTTAAACCCCATCTGTCCAGTGGCACAAAATATGCAACCCATTGCACAACCAACTTGTGTTGAAACACAGATAGTAGACCTAGGATGACCATTGATCTTTGATGGTGGATACTGTATCAGAACTGTCTCAACAGGAGTTCCATCGACAAGATTAAGAAGTAATTTTGTCGTATCACCATCCTCACTTACAATACGGTTGACTTCACTTGCAGAACCAATCGTATATCCTTCTGCGACTAGTGTATCTCGTAACGTTGTAGGAAGCTGCCGTAGTTCAGATATGTCCTTTGGAAATTTGTTGTATATGGGATAAAGAATCTGATCTGCACGATAACGTGGTTGTCCCAGTTCCACAACCATCTTTTCCATTTCCTCTGGTAGTAAGCGGTAAAGATCTGTCATGATATGATCATTTTCTTTATAATTTTTATCATAAAGTCCATACAAAGTTTGAAGCAAGGGTTATTTGAAGATAAACCAATCTAATTCAAGAAATTAAAAATAAAAAAAGGGATAAAATAATGAATTTAGTGAAAATTGAAAAATCTTTCAGAACTAATGATTCATAAATCTACGGTATACTCAAAAAGAATGGTTTTTTCTGCTTTCCTAAATACTGTCAATATAGGGACTGAAATTTTAAAGGATATTTTTGCATGTTTTATAATATATCTATGAAACTCATTATCGGATTCTGTTCTAATTTCGCTAAATCACTTTACAATAATCTTTTATTTTAATTGTTTTTATAAAACTCATGTCAAAGATTGCCTTAGTACAGTTCAAAGCTTCAACAGATAAAAATCAAAATCTTAAACGAATTTTAAATTACATAGAAAAGGCATCAAAGTGTGGTGCAGAACTTTGTGCGTTTCCAGAGTTTATGATGTTTTACACTACTTCTTCACAAAGCCCAGCAAAGCTTGCAGCATTAGCTGAAACCATTAACGGGCCCTTTGTAAGATCAGTCGCAAAAGCTGCCAAAAAAAACTCTATTCAAGTTGTAGGAACATTTTACGAAAAAAGTAAGAAGAAAAATCATGTATATGATACATCTTTTCTTGTTACCAAGTCAGGAAAAGTAATTTCTACATACAGAAAGATACATCTCTATGATGCGTTAGGATTTAGAGAATCTAACAAAATGACTCCAGGTTCAAAAATTTCGTTACCAACACGAACTAGTATAGGAAAACTAGGCATGCTCATTTGTTATGATTTAAGATTTCCTGAAATGTCACGTAGTCTTGCATCTGCTGGTTCAGAGATCTTAGTAGCACCTTCGGCATGGGTTCAAGGTAAAATGAAAGAGGAGCACTGGATAACCATAAACAAAACTCGTGCAATAGAAAATGGCTGTTATGTCATTGCTCCTGACCAAGTTGGTAACATTTACTGTGGACGCAGCATTGTAGTAGACCCATTTGGAAAAATATTACTTGATATGAAAAAACGACAAGGAATTGGAATAGTCAATATCTCTCTTGATAAAGTAAAACAAACAAGACGAATGTTACCTCTTCTTAAGAACAGAAGGACGGATCTTTATTCAAACTTTAAGATTTCTACTTTGGCATCCCATGTTTGAACACTGTCTAGTCCATTTTTGCTTTCTACTATATCGGAATATTATAATTGGCCACGAACAAAAGTTACATGGAATCTTTGTTGCACGTAACTTTGCCTTTTGTAAAAGAGGTGATGAGGCCTTACACCCATTATAATAATTGGAGCAACCGAGGAACCGCTTCTTTGTTTTATAGGATCTAATTACCATTATTTCTCCTATATGACATTCTGGACATTTTACTAGTCCATTTTGAGGCGAATTTGTTCCTAAAATTATGTACATTTTTTTCTTTGAAGACCAAGATAGGTATCCATTATTATCAAAATATTGTTTAATTTCGTTTTTTAAAACAATTACTTTGTTTTTTGTTGGCTTGACAACATTTCTTGAAGCAAGAACATTTTTACTTTTCAAAATTTGTATTGTATTTTTTTGAAAAACCATTGTCTTCTTTGTTTAAACCATCTTAATGAAAACGTATGAACAATTTTTATAGGGATTCTTGTCAGTGTCTTTTGTGGAAAAGGTTTGTGTTATAGGTGCTGGTAGCACAAAATATGGAAAACTTGCTGATAGTATTTCTGATATTGCTATTCAAGCATCAATTGAAGCTATTGATAGCGCAGGAATTGAACCAAAAGAAATCAAGGCTGGTTACATTTCCAACGTTTTTGGTGTAGCTGATAAACAAGTTCACCTAGGACCAGTTGTGATGAGTAATCTTGGAATATCTGAACGACCATCGTTGTCAATTGAATCTGCATGTGGAAGTGGATCTGTTTCATTTAGAGAAGCATTTGCAAATGTTGCTGCTGGATTTTATGATGTAGTTTTAGTAACAGGTGTAGAAAAAGTAACACATACCGGAACAGAATGGACCACAACTTATTTTTCTTATTGTTCAGATTTTTTTTATGAAGGACAGGCAGGTGCATCTTTTCCAGGATTGTTTGCATCAATGGCACGAGCTTATCTTACAGAGTTTAAAGCTACAGAAGAAGATCTTGCAATGGTAGCAGTAAAAAATCATGAAAATGGTTTCTTAAATCCAAAAGCACATTTAAGAAAAAAAATTACTGTTGATGATGTAATGAATTCAGCCGTAGTTGCAAGTCCGCTTAAACTTTATGATTGTTGTCCTTTTTCAGATGGTGCAAGTTCTGTTATCTTATGTAATGAAAAATTTGCAAAAGATCATACTAAAGATTACATCAGGGTCATTGGTTCAGGTAGAGGTGGTTCACCTGCTGCACTGCAAGGGCGTGAACATTTAACAACAATACCAAGTACTAAGATTGCAGCTGAAGCTGCTTACAAAATGGCAGGAATAACACCAAAGGATATTGATTTTGCTGAAGTTCATGATTGTTTTACTATTGCCGAAATAGTGGATACTGAAGACTTGGGTTTCTTTGAAAAAGGTAAGGGTGTTGAAGGTGTGCGTGAAGGACAAACTGCACGAAATGGTGGTATCCCCATTAATCCATCAGGTGGGTTAAAATCAAAAGGTCATCCGATTGGTGCTACAGGTGTGGGACAAATTGTTGAAGTATTTGATCAACTTACCGGCAAAGCCGGTGAACGAACAATAAAAGATGCAAAAATTGGTTTAACACAGAACTTCGGAGCAACAGGAGCGAGTTGTGCCGTGCATATATTCCAAAGTGTGTAAATTGTCTTCCAAACAGGAATTCATAGATGCTGTCAAGTTAGGCAAAGTTCTTGCAAGAAAATGCAAAAAATGTGGGGAACTGCATTTAGCGACTGTATATTTTTGCCAAAATTGTGGAAATAAGGAATTTGAAAATGCCTTACTTGAGGGTCAAGGTTCTATTGCGACCTATACCATAATCACAGTTCCACCAGCAGGATTTGAAAAATATACTCCCTATGCTTGGGTGGTGCTTAACCTTGATAATTCTAACCTTCGAATTTCGGGTTTTATGGCTAGAATTTCAAAACCATCAGATCTTCCAGTTGGAGCAAAAGCTAAAATTGTTGGATATGACGATCGTGGAATTTTGATTGAAAAACAGTGAATCTAATTTATTGTAATTATGAAATAAAATCAAAAAGGATTTTTAATAATTTTGAAATACACTATACCATATGTCCGTTGAAATAATTTGCGGTAAATGTGGAAAAAAGATCGCCAACATGAAAATGTTAAAGTCTGTAAAAGATGTAATTAGGCCATACAACAATAAATGTCCAGAATGTGGACAGACTCTTTCAACATCAGAATTTACATTGGATGTAAGAGAAAGCTGATCTAAAAACTACATCATTATTCCGTCACAAATCTTAATTACCCCATGATCTTTTAGACATGGATATGGAACTGAGCGAGGAGTTAGAGGAACCAAAGCGAGGAGGAATTCTGCAATCTACATCAAAACGTGTAAGAATGATCTTTTCTGTTATGGCAAGCCCTAACAGAATTGATATTTTAAGAATTCTAAACTCAAAAGGACCGTTAACTTATTCTGAATTAAAATCACTGGCTGGATTTAAGTCAAAAAAAGAGAGTGGAAAATTTGCCTACCATCTGAGAAAATTATTGAGACAATCACTTGTGGCGCTGAATAAATCAGAAAGGCGTTATACAATTACAAATCTAGGAAAACTAGTTTTGAGTCTTGCAAGACAGATTGAAGAACGTTCAATCATAGAAAGTGGTAAAATGTATGTACGTACTTCACATGAATCAATTGAAGAGTTTAACTCTCACAAAATAATTCAATCTTTAGTACGTGAAGGAAGTCTTCCTTTGGAATTAGCCCAAAAGATTACAGAAGAAGTAGAAAATCGAATTTACAAATATCAAACAACATATCTTACTGGTTCACTTATTCGTGAGATGGTAAACTCTGTTCTTTTAGAACACGGTCACGAAGAATATAGAAACAAACTGGCAAGACTTGGAATGCCAGTATTTGAGGTAAAAGAAATGATTTCAAATGTAGAAAATGTAGACAATGGAGCAGAGGGTCTCTTGTATAAGACAGGACAAACGGTGTTTGCAGAACACCTTCTATTAAATACCCTACCAAAAGATGTGGCAGATTCTCACCTGTCTGGAGACCTCCATATTGCAAATCCTGGACTATGGTCTCTCCTGCCTGATACCATTTTTGTGAATCTAAAAGAACTAATCGAAGATGGAATTGATTTACGCGGCAAAGCCCTAGGCGTGACTAGAATTCCATCAATTAAAACTCTGGAAAATCTAACCTCCGCGCTATCGATGATAATCTCTTTGATTTCAAAGGAAGTATCGCAAGAGGTAGTAATGGATGGACTAGCCCAGTTATTGATAAAACATACCAAAAATTCATCAGATTTAGAACAAAAATTAACAGATGCCTTTGCTATATCTTCTACAACATCACAATATGGTCACAACCCAACTCTTGTTTCTTTTATAATCCAACTAGGTTCCGATCAAAAAATTGTAAAAGCAATCCTTATAGCTTACAAAAACTACGTGAAAATCACACCAATACCAAAAATTGGTCTTATCATTGATTACGAAAAGGCAAAATTAACTGATTCATCTGATGTATTAGCAGAAATAATTGCACTTGGCGGAAAAGTAATCTTCTCTAAAGGAAGTGTTTCAAATCAGGGAATTTTAAAAGATGATACAAAAAACACAGGAGCAACATCAATTAAACTTCAGTCTCTATCAATTAATTTACCTCGACTTGCATTTGAGTCAAACAAAGATGAAACTTACTTTAGAGCACGACTAGCACTATTGATGAAGCCAGCTCTTTCTTCAATGTCATTAAGAAAGAAAGACATTTCTGATCTGACAAGACGAGGTCTAAATCCAATTCTTGCTGGAAATACTCAATACATGCAACGAAGTACTAGTACACTTATTGTCAATCTAGTGGGCTTACATGAAGCTGTCTTTAACATTCTAGGATTTGAAGACAACAAAGAGGGAAGAGAGATTTTACATAAAGTAATTGAAACAGCAGTAGATGTTGCAAAGAAGAAAGGAAAAGAAATTGGAGATAACGTTAGTATATGCATGACTGAAAGTGAAGGTTCTGCGAGATTTGCAACGTTGGATGGAGAGAAATATGGAAAAAATTCTGTTTTACAATCTCTTCAAGGAAAACCTTACTCAGAAGGTATTTCATTTGATGCAACCGAAATTCTTCAACTTTCAATCAAGAACGAAAAAATTGTTGAATGTAATAAGATCGCAAAGATGCTTAATGGTGGATTGTTAACACAGATTCAGTTTGATAAAGACGCCAAAGTTGCTGAAATCAAAAAAACAATTGAAAAGGCAGCCGATCTAACTACCTCCTTTAAGCCGATCAAACAGGTACCAATTTGTGGAAACTGTGGTATGAAAGATGAGAAATTGGCCGAAAAATGTCCTAACTGCAAGTCCTCATACATCATCTAACAACGAAATTCGCAAGCCTGGTCTCATCGGATAAAAATAATTTTATAACTTAAGGCGTTTCTTCAAAAGGAATTTGCTAATTTCGTTTTGGGTTACGAAAATTAGACCGGTATGAAGTTCATAATGCTGGTGTAAAATAAGTTGAGCTAAATCTGATCTAGATAAAATTTTTTTTGCCACAGCAGATATAAGCACATGTTTCATACCTATCGCGGGGGAGATATTATATGGTTGAAAATTCACAAATAGAAAGTGGTATCGCTGAAATCCGAAAAAGAAACGGAAAAGTAACCATCTTTAACAAAGATAAGATCACAAACGCGATTTACAAAGCGTTGGATGCTACAGGTCAACCTGATCGTAATATCGCAGCACAATTAACTGACGGTGTACTTACAAAATTGCATCAACAGGGCTTCTCAGCAGCTAGCCCCCCAAGCGTTGAAGATATCCAGGATATGGTTGAATCTACTTTGATCGACAAAGGATTCAGCGAGATCGCCAAAGCCTATATTCTATACAGGCACGAACGTCGTAAAGTAAGAGACGATAAAATCAAAGTACTTAACCTTAAAATCCTCGATCCAGTATCAAAGAACTTTGATCTTAATTGTTTGAGAGTTTTAGCATCAAGGTATCTTGTTAGAAATAGTAAAAGTGAAATCATTGAAAGCCCATCTCAAATGTTTGAAAGAGTTGCTCTTCTTGTAGCTATAGCTGATCTATTACGTGATAGCACAATCTTTTCAAGAGAAGGTGGTATAAAACAGAATGTCGAAGAGGCACGAAGTTATTTAGGTAAACTGGGTGACTTTGATTACAAATTCAAATTAGGCGAACATTATCTTAACAAATGGCACTTTAGAAGTTTAATTAATCACTACATTGACCTAGCAATGAAAAGTCAGATGAAAGTAAGCTTCAAAGAACTTTTGACAATGCTTGCTGCTAAGAAACTTGATAATTATGCAGATAAAGTTTCAGAATACTATGATTTAATGACGGAACAAATCTTCTTACCAAACTCTCCTACTATGATGAATGCTGGTGGACGCTTAGGACAGCTTTCTGCATGTTTCGTATTAGCCATGCCTGATGATATGGCAGGAATTATGAAATCAACATCAGATGCTGCGCTAATATTCAAATCAGGGGGTGGAGTAGGAATTAATTATTCAGATTTACGTCAAGAAGGAGACATTGTAGCCTCCACATCTGGAGTTGCTTCAGGTCCTGTTTCCTTCATGAATATCATAAACACCGTAACTGAGGTAGTCAAACAGGGAGGAAAACGAAGAGGTGCTAATATGGGCATTATAGAGGCATGGCATCCTGATGTTGAGAAATTCATAACAAATAAGACTCAGCCTGGAATTCTTGAGAATTTCAACGTAAGCGTAGGCATATGGGAGGACTTTTGGAATGCTCTTGTAAATACTGAAGATGGAAAGTTCATGTTACGTTCTCCTAATGGTAGAGAACCAATAAGAGAAATTAATGCACACCAACTAATTGATCTAATTGCCCTGTCAGCGTGGAAAAGTGCTGAACCTGGACTGATATTCTTTGATAAAATAAATCAATACAATGTCTTTGCAAAAGCTAGAGGAGGACCACTTCGAGCTACCAATCCATGTGGAGAACAAAGCTTGTATCCATACGAGTCATGTAACTTAGGCTCAATCAATTTAGCAAATCTTGTCAAGCGAAAAGCAGATGGACAGTATGAGTTTGATTGGCAAAGATATGAAGAGACAATTAGAAAGACAACCAGATTCTTAGATAATATTATTGACGTGAACCATTATCCAGTTCATGAAATAGATGTAGCATCTAAAGAGTCTCGAAGAATTGGTCTTGGTGTTATGGGTGTAGCTGATCTTCTTTACAAGTTGAGAATCCCATACAATTCAAAGGAAGGTTATGAAATGCAATCCAAACTATCTGAAGCCTTGACCTACTATTCAATGGAAGAAAGTGTAGCCCTTGCAAAAACAAGGGGTGAATTCCCTCTGTGTTCAAAAACTGAATTTCCAGAAGGAAAAATTCCAATTGCAGGATATTATGAAAAATCAAAGAGTCAACATTCTTACGATTGGGATGCACTAATTTCAAAAATTAAAAAACATGGAATTAGAAACGTGCTGACAACAACTGTTGCACCAACTGGTACACTTTCAATGATTGCAGATTGTTCCAATGGCATGGAACCAACGTTTGCACTTGTCTTTGAAAAGCGAGTTACAGTTGGTAGATTCTTCTATACAAATAAAATATTTGAACAAGTTCTAAAAGAAAACGGACTCTACAGTGAAGAATTACTTGCAAAAGTTGCAGATAACTATGGTTCTGCTAGAGGTATTCCTGAAATTCCAGAATGGATGCAAAAGATCTTCGTTACTGCAATGGACATCCATTGGGCTGATCATCTTTGTGCTCAAGCAGTTTGGCAAGACTGGATAGGAAATGCAATTGCCAAAACCATTAACATGCCCTATGATGTATCTGCTGATGACGTAAAAGCAGCATATCTACTTGCACATGAGATGGGTCTCAAGGGAATTACCGTTTATAGAGATAGTTCTAGACATGAACAAGTTTTACACATGACAAGTGAAAATGCAAAAAAAACATTTGATACAAGACCTAGTGAAGTTGTTACAGATTATGTTAACACAAAAATCACAAATCCCTATGTGAGAAAGCAGGTAGATAATGCATTGCGCCTAATAATACCTCAAGAAGTAACTCATCAACCACAGATAATAGAGGAAGAAAAAGAAGAGAACCTTTGTCCTACATGCAAAAACAATCTGGTATTCGTAGAAGGATGTAGTCTTTGTATAGAATGCGGCTTTAGTGGTTGTACTTCTGGCTAACATAGAATAAATAGATCACAACTTTTTTACTCTCTTTTCTAACTGCACAAATCATTGAATAAAGCGATAATTGGAGGAATCATAACTGCAGTCGTTATAGCGGCAATAGCTTCAGCATTTTTACTTTTATCTGAATCTGGTTTTCAACTAACCACATCTCACAATGCAAAGCTTGGTCTTATCGTAAATCCTCCGTCAAACAAAATCACTCTTGATGATTTGAAAAACTATTACACACAAGCTTCTTCTACAGGAATTGGTAGAACTAATCTCTATCTTTTTTGGAATTTATTTGAACCAGAAAAAGGAAATTATGATTGGAAACAATCTGATCTCTGGATGGACTTCAACAAACAAAATGATCTTAAAGTTACTCTTTACTTTTCCATAATTAATGGGAAAACGTTAGGTCCATTTCCAGATTGGATAGGAAAACCAAGCTTGGGTTCAATTTCAGAAGACAATCTTATCAAAGTTCTTGATGTTATACTAACACGATATAACATAATAGACACTGTTATTATTGCAGGGGATACAGAAGAATATTTCAGATACTCTGAACAAAATATTCCAGTTTACAAAGAACTTTTTGATGGTGTATATGGACCTTTAAAAGAAAAACATCCAGATGTAAAATTTGGTAATGCATTTTCATTACATGGTATTATTAACAAAAATCTTAGTCATATAGTAGAACAATTAGATGTAGGTGATTTTGTTGCTTTTAGTTATTTGCCAGTAGATGCTCTTAACGAAATAAACAAAACTCCTCAGGAGGCAAGGGAAGATCTAGAGACTATAATGAAGCTTGTCCCTGATAAGAAAAAGGGAATTTTTGAAATAAGTTGGAGCACATCAGAATTTGTAAATGGAACTGAAGTGGAACAAACTGAATTTGTAAAAAAGGTATATGATTTCTATCAAACAAATCAACCACAACTTGAATTTGTTACTTGGTATCGACAGTTTGATAGACCAGAAGGAACATGTGTTATGACTCCAGAAAAAACTGAAGAGCAAATCAGTATTGGTGGCTCATCAGATTTAGGTAGTAACGAATTTGTGATTGAACGATTAAATCATTACATATGTAATTCCGGGCTAATTGATATTAATGGGAATAAAAAACCCGCATGGAATGAATTTACAAAACAGGTACAAATGAGTACAAATTCTTAAAAATCATTCTGATTAAATCATGATACTTTTGAATTTACTTATTTTACTAATTGTTCCACTGGTTTCTGGAAGTATTGATTCCTTTGAAGACAAGTTTATTGATCCATCAATAGAAGAGCAAAAAATGTTCAAAAATCTTTTAGAACAATTTCTAAAACTCGATATTGACAAAAAAGATGTTTCTGGTATTTTGAATACATTTGAAAAGCCAAGAATTGTTACTTTTCCATGTAACATTGAAGATGTTAATGACTTAGTTGTGAATGTAGCTGAAACTCGTCTTGCTGGTTTTACCGTACCTGAAGAACATGAAGGTGGAGTCATAGTTGGTGGAACTTATTCATGGCAGTGCAAAATTACGACAAGCTCTAAAGGAATTATCACAATGGATTGTGATAATACTATAAAGCTTAATCCAGATGTAATTAACCCCACTGAAGAAAAAGATCAGCGTTCTCAAAAAGTAGATAACCTTGTCATCATATATCATGAACTACTTCACGGTCAATTAATGCTTGATGCAATTTCTTCATCCCAAGAATGGCGTAATGACGTTTGTAATAAAACACCAACTGATAAAATCGATTATTCTTACTCTGACAAACAACATATTGTAATTAATCCTCTACAAGAAGAATTTGCATCTCAACTAGTCAGTAAAGAAGGTGGAGTATTTTTTCTAGAAAAAATAAACCCAATAGAAACTGAAAATGGAGAATTTTTTAAGAAAATAACTAGTAGGTTTGATCATCCGCAGTTAGTTGATTCAGGAATTAAGGTCACTTATCGTGGAATAAACACTAACGAATTATCTGTTTCCTTTCATCAAGAGGATATTGTAATTTCAGGTAGTCTTAAAGATAAAACAAAGTCTGGAACAGTTTGGTTATACGCCTTTCCAGAAGATAATCCAAAAACTAACTCTAATCAGGAAATCCCACAATGGATAAAAAATAATGCGGCTTGGTGGTCTGAAGAAACTATCACTGATTCTGATTTTCTAAATGGAATCGAATTTTTAATTCAAAATGGCATTATGAAAATTCAGAAAGTTGAAAAAAATTCTGAACCATCAGAAGAAATTCCATCATGGGTTAGAAATAACGCGGAATGGTGGTCATTAGGATTAATCTCTGATGAGGATTTTGTCTCAGGCATAAAATATCTTATTGAAGCTGGAATTATTGCATATCAATAATGCTTTCATTGATACTAGCTGAATCCTCACTTGAGTTAGTTCCAAAAGAACTACATCATCACAATTCAGTTATCTCTCATAGTCGAAAACTTGGAAAAAATCCGTCAGAGATTCTCTTAGATAATTCATGGCATTATGGGGCAATGAAAGGAATCAAAAATGAAATAAAAAGAGGAAGACCTGATCTAGTACATATTTCATTATTGGAGGCATGTACAATTCCTCTTTATTATAAAAAAAAAATCTCAGTATATGTACATACCATTGAAGATAAAGTCATTTTCATAGCAAATGATGTACACCTACCAAAATCATATCATAGATTTGCTGGATTAGTAGAAAAGCTATTTTTGGAAAAAGTAATTCAGGCAGATGGAAAAAATCTTCTTGAAATAAAGGATATGACATTTGATCAGTTATTAAAGGAAATAAATCCAAAAAGAGTCATAGGCTTATCCACACAGGGAGTTTCCAGCTCATGTGAAGACGTGGCAAAAAAATTAACCGATGATTCATGCCTTGTTATTGGTGGATTTCCAAAAGGTCATTTCTCTAATGAAATAAAAAAAAGATTTGAATACATAGTAAATGTAGATGACACTCCATTAGAATCACACGTTGTAATCAGTAGAGTTCTTTACGAATATGAAAAAACCATTTTTATGTAGGCTGTCGAGTTTTCTCTTTTATGCGGTCGTAGTATAGCCTGGTAGTACGCTGGCCTTCCAAGCCCGTCACCCGGGTTCAAATCCCGGCGACCGCATTTTTATTAAATGATCCAAATTTTAAGGGGATTTCTTTTCATTAAAACATGAAACAAAGCACAAAAATTATTGCGCTAGAAAGAATTCAGATACTAATTAAAAATGCAATTTCTAATTCAAGAACATTTCCAAAATTAGCTCAAAGACAGGCAGATCTTGCAAAAAAGATCAGTACTAGATATCGTATTGCAATGCCATATGAAATTAAAATGAATTTTTGTAAAAAATGTAAAAACTTCATTGTCCCGGGTGTAAATTCTAGAATCCGGATTGGGAGAACCTCACTAAAATCTATTCGAGTAACATGTCGCTTTTGTGGCCATATTTATCGCAAAGTAATAGCTCAATGATTTATAAGACGATTTGAAAGTTTGATTTTTTATGGCAAAAGTGTATGACGTACCAGCAGACTTGTTGATAGATAAATTAACTGAGATTTTAAAAAATGAAGACATACCAGCACCAAGTTGGGCTCCTTTTGTTAAGACAGGATCTCATGCTGACAAACCTCCACAAAAACCAGATTGGTGGCATACTAGATGTGCTTCAATATTACGAAAAATATACCTTCATGGTCCGATGGGAATACATGATTTACGTAAAGTGTATGGTGGTGGTAAAGCAGTTGGATACGGTGCTAGAAACCACAAGGATGCTGGTGGTGTAATTATTAGAAAAGCCGTTCAAGGATTAGAAAAATTAGGATACATTGAGAAGGTTGCAGGAAAAGGTAGAGTTGTTTCTAAAAATGGCATGCAAAAGCTAGATAGACTTGCAACTGAAATTTTATCACAACTTGTTGCTGAAACTCCACAATTGAAGGTATACTCTTAGTGTAATGTCATGAGTTCACCCGACTCTGATGAAAATTATCAACCAAATGAACCAGAATTTGCTGCTCAAAAAGAAATTATTTTAAAACAAATTCTTTCTTCTGATGCACGACTCAGATTAAACAATGTAAAGATGGTTAAACCAGATGTAGCAAACACCGTAGAAAATTATTTGATAAATCTTGCTTCCCAGGGTAGGGTAAGACCACCTGTAACTGATGATCAACTCAAGCAAATTCTATTATCTATACAACAACCAAAACGGGATTTCAAAATTAATCGACGGTAATCTCTGAGAAAATATAATTAGGGGATACAAGGCGATCGTATTCATGAAAGGGGTCGTTTATGAAGAATACGCACCTGATGATAATTTTAAGAAAATTCTAAAAATTAAGGATATTGATGATCCAAAACCCAAGCCAAATGAAGTAGTTTTCAAAGTAAAGGCAGCAGCATTAAACTATAATGATATCTGGGGCATGCGAGGAAATCCAGTTCCAGTTCCTCTTCCACATATTTCTGGATCAGATGCAGCAGGTGATGTAATTGCTGTTGGTGATGAAGTTACTAACATCAAAGTAGGTGATAGAGTTGTATCTCATTCGAACATGTCTTGTAGAGTTTGTACTGCATGTACTGATGGACGTGAATACGATTGTGATAAACGAACAATCTGGGGATTTCAAACAGGACCAAATTGGGGAGCTTTCTCTGAAGTAACTCATCTACCTGAGGTAAATATTCTAAAAATTCCAGATAGTGTCAGCTATGATGAAGCTGCAGCAGCTTCAATGACACTTTTAACATCGTGGCATATGCTAGTAGGCAGAGCCAAAATTAGACCAGGACAAACAGTTCTAATTATGGGCGGTGGTTCTGGAGTAGGAAGCTTTGGTATTCAAATTGCCAAACTTTACAATTGTACTGTAATTGCTACAGCCAGCCCTGATAAACTAGACAAGCTAAAAGAACTTGGTGCTGATTATGCAGTTGACCACAGAAAGGAAGACTGGCACAAAGAAGTTCGTGGAATTACTAAAGAGATCTCCAAAAAAACTGGTGTATCTCCTGGAATTGATGTATCATTTGATCATATAGGTCAGACTCACTGGAACCAACAACTTACTTTACTCAAATACGGTGCAACTCTAGTTTCATGTGGGGCAACTACAGGATATGATGCAAAAACTGACCTACGACATATTTTCTTTAAAGGAACAAACATCCTAGGTTCCACCCAGGGAACAAGAGCTGAGCTTGAACAAGGATTCTACTGGATGGGACAAGGAAAGATAAAGGCTGCAATTGATTCTGTTTACTCTTTTGAGAAAGCAGCAGAAGCTCATACAAAGATGTTAACTGGAAAAGGTCTTTTTGGCAAAATCTTAATGAAGCCAGAAGGGGCCTAATCAATTAATGGCACGACTTTTCAGAAGTCTGATTTTTGTTCCAGGAAATAATCCCCGTTTTCTAGAAAAAGCAAAAACACTTTCTGCTGACATTGTTTGTTTTGATTTAGAAGATTCTGTACCAGATTCAGAAAAGAAAAATGCTAGAAATCTAATCAAAGATGCATTAAAAACTCGATCTCAATATACTTCTGAAGTTTATGTCAGGACTAACTCCCCTACGTCTGGCAAAATCCAAGACGATCTAAAGGAAATAGTTCAAAAAGGAATTGATGGAATAGTAATACCAAAAGTAAACAATGCCATAGAGCTAAAAAAAATTGAAAAAACATTAGCACTTTTAGAAAAAAAGCAAAAATTGCAACCAATTGGACTAATACCATCTATAGAATCAGCTGAAGGTGTGGCTAATACACACGAGATTGCTTCAGCAAGCAAACGAATTTCAGCTATTGTTTTTGGAGTATTTGATTTTCTCAATGATATGGGCATTGAATATACAAAACAACCAGAAGGTGCCAAATTTGCCAGAGCGAAAATTCCGATAGAAGCTAAAGCAGTAGGAGTTTATGCATTAGATGCCATATGGCAGGATCTAAAAGATGAAAAAGGTTTGATAGAAGATTGTAAAATTGGGAAAAGTCTTGGATATGTTGGAAAAACCATAATTCATCCTGATCAAATTTTAATTATACATAAAACATTTCATCCAAACAAAACAGAGCTAGAATGGGCAGAAAAAGTATGTAACACATATGAAAAATCAACAAAGAAAGGGAAGGGAGCTACAACAGTAGATGGAAAGATGATCGATGAAGTTCATTACAAACGCGCAAAAGCTTTGTTCGATTTGGCTAATAGATAAAATAAATTTTTGAAAAAATCAATTGTGGATATGATTTCCAGCTTTACAGAAGGGGCAAACAAAATCAATACGATCATGTAATCCTTCTATAGTACAATTACAATTTTCACAATGGCACTTACTCATTTTCAATCAATTCATAATGACCGATTTTATGTTAACAAATTCTTTCAAACCGTAATTTGATAACTCTCTTCCAATTCCTGAATTTTTGATACCACCAAATGGAATTCGTGGATCAGAAATTACCATAGAATTTACAAAAACCATTCCAGCCTCTATATCCTTAACCAAGTTGTTCTCTTTGGCAAATTTTTCAGACCAAATACTGGAACCCAAGCCAAATTCTGTATCATTTGCAAATCTAATGGCTTCAGTTGGATTTCGTGCTGCAATAATTGGAGCAACTGGACCAAATACCTCTTCACGTGATATTGACATATCTGGAGTTACTTTTCCTACAACAGTTGGATTAAAGAAATATCCTTTCATCTGGGGAACATTTCCTCCTACCAAAACTTTAGCACCTTTTAGAGCTGACTGTCCAATTTGGTTTACGATTGTATCTCGTGAACTATCTCGTACTAGAGGACCAATGGTTGTTTTAGGATCTAATGGATCACCTACTACTTGTTTTTCTACATTTTCAATGAATTTCTTTGTAAATTCTTCAATTACATCTTGTTCAACTATGAATCTTTTAGCAGCTATACAACTCTGACCATTATTTAGAAATCTGGATTTAACTCCAATTTCTGCTGCTTTATCAATATTAGCATCTTTTAATACAATAAATGGATCACTTCCACCAAGTTCTAAAATAAATTTATGTAACTGCTGACTTGCAATTTCCGCAACTCTTTTTCCTGCTCTTGTACTTCCAGTAATTGAAACTGCATCAACATTTGCTCTTGCCAGTGCTTCACCAACAACGTAATTTCCTACTAGGTGTCGAAATACTCCTTTTGGAAATCCAGCTTCTTCAAATGCCTTTTGAATGGTATTTCCTGATAATGGACAAACACTTGAATGTTTTAGTAATACTGTATTTCCAGCAAATAAGGCAGGGACACAAAATCTCAATACCTGCCAGAATGGAAAGTTCCACGGCATTATGCAACCTATTACACCTAAGGGATCAAAGCGAACGTAGCTGTCTTTTGCATTTGTTTCAATAAATTCAGGTTCTAAGAATTTTCCCCCATTATCTGCATAATACTCACACACCCAACTACATTTCTCAACTTCTGCCAAAGATTCGGTAATTGGTTTTCCCATCTCGTTTGTAATTATAGTTGCATATTCCTTCTTTCTTTGTTGTAACATATGTCCAAGGTTTCGTAGAAGCTTGGCTCTCTCAGAAATGTCAAATTTTTTCCATATTGACTCATAGACCTTTCTAGAATCATTTACTTCATGATTCACTTGTTCTTCGGTTAAGGTATCATACTCAGCTAGGATTTCTTCTGTTGCTGGGTTTACAGTTTTTATTTTCATGCTACGGCTCACTAAACTAGGGATATAAACTATGGTAGTAATTACCACTCATTACCAATGAAATCCAATTCTAGGATCTTAGAATATCTATACAATTTGAAAAAATTTCCAAATATACTACCTTGCAATACAATTGCAAAAATTAGGAATTATTCAAGCAATTTGTAATAAATTTGGTATAAAACTGGCAAATCTTTTTTTCTTTAATCCATAACTAAATCGTGATGGAAAGAGCTTATGTTTTAATAAATTGCGATACTGGTTATGAAGAGTCAATAATTAAGGAATTAAAAAAGATGGACTCTATCAAGGAGATTCATGGTACTTTAGGAGTTTATGATATTATTGCTAAAGTAGAATCAGAAAACCAGGAGAAACTTAAAGAAGCAATTATAGGTGATATCCGAAAATTAACTAATATAAAGTCCACTCTAACCCTAATGGGTGCAGGGGACATTGACATAGGTGAGAAAATGGCAGAACTAATTCCAGATATTATTCCAGAGGAAAAAAAACCGTTAGAAGTACCTACAGATATGAACGAAGACGAAGAATATGACGATGAAGATGACGATTTTGAAGAAAAGAAAAAATAATTTAAGTTATAATTAATTTTCTAACTTTGTTTTGTTAATTTAATCCAAAAATTGGATGATATTCTTTTAGTTTAACAACAGGTAAATATGATAAACCATGTTGAAACTTGTCTGTAAATATTGGAGTCTTGTCATCATTAGTTGAATATTGTAAGAATGGTTTTGTAGGTTCTTTATCAAGTGTTACATGATTAAAAAAATACAATGTATCTTCTAAATTAAGTGATGTGATATATCCAATTATCCATTTTGTTTTTTGTGGAAACATAAAAAGCGTCAAGTCTGGTTCATCTGGCAATTCTGGATCATATGTTAACCTTGCAAGACTTCCTAAGTCCTCAACTTTTATTGGAGTGAATTTATCTTGAATTTTTTTTGGATTAATGATTAATGTTGATGGCAGTGCACTTAGATGAACAATTGGTGCATATTGTGAAAATGATTTTGTGGAACTTACTACACTGCATTCTTCTCTACCATTTTTTATATTATATGAAATATATCTACCACTATTAGGTGCAACAGTATAAATTGAAAAAAGAGAGTTTGCAAGAACTCTTCTGCTAGATAAGACCTTTTTTTTATTCAAGTCATGTGAATATACCCTTAAAGGATTCTCCTTTAATGCACAAACAAACCTGGCAAAACTCTCAAAATCAGCTGTTTCTACAAAATATTGACTAGGCAACAAAATAGCATAGTAAAATAGTAATTAATACCTAAGGCAGTTTGAGTAAACAATTTCTAGAGAGAAAAATTAAAAGAAATATGGAAAAGACCATTTGTTGGGCCAACACTGATGACTTTGAGCAATCAGAAATTGTAATTCTTGGAATTCCAGATGAATCTCAATCTCATGCTCTCAGAAAAGGAGCATCTGAAGCTCCTCATTTCATCCGTGAGATTTCAAATTTACGAGACTCTTACACTAGAGAAGGAAAAAAATCTCTTGGTCTTCCGTTTAATGGAATAGGACGAAAAAAAGTCCTAGATTACGGAAACATCTCAAAGAATCAGATTGATGAGGTTTTTGAAAGAATTATTTCAAAATCAAAAATTCCAATTGTGATGGGAGGCGATCATTCCATTTCCAAGGATATAATAAAAGCAATTTCAAAGAAAAAAGCCCCACTCTCTTTGGTATATTTTGATGCCCACCCTGACTTGGTGAGTTCAACCCAGAACTATTACGGATCAGTTTTTTACGATGTTTTACCCAATATCGATCTAAAAACTAGCCTGCAGATAGGAATTAGAACTCCAGAACAGGAAGAACTAGATAATCTAAAAAAATACGACATCAAGGTCATTACTCCTTTTGATATATTAGAAAAAGGGGTAAAAGAAATTTCAAAATCAATTTTGAAAACAATTGGCAAGAATGTCTACGTTTCATTTGATATGGATTGTGTTGATCCTGCTTTTGCCCCAGGCGTTTCAGTTCCAGTACCATTGGGTCTAAAAAATATCGAAGCAGTGTATCTTCTAAAAGCTATAGTAGAACAAGGAATTATTGGCATGGATATAATGGAGGTCTGTCCAAGCTATGATATCAAAGACAGAACATCACATCTTGCATCTAGAATGATTTCTGAGGTAATTTCTTCCTGTAAATAGAAATTAAAATAAAAAAAGTAGAATTTTATCTACTTCTTTGCGCTGGACTGCGACGTGAAGACTAGAATCAACTAGATATATCTTATAATGTAAAAATCACTAGTTTTTGTGTTGCCATAGAATTTCATTAACAAATTTTTTATTCATTTAAAATATGGCATGTATGTATTACTATTATGTTTGAAAATGAATTCACATGGGGAAATGCAATAGCAAATAATGCAACTGATGTATTTCATGAACAATTTGAAAAAGCAGTTGAACAAGTAAAAAATAATTTAAACAAAGAATATCCTTTAATAATTAACGGGAAAGAAATTTTTTCTAAAATACAATTTGAAGTAAAATCGCCATCTGATACGACAATTATTGTTGCTAAGTTTCCCAAAGGAACCGCGAATGATACCAATAATGCTATAAAATCAGCAAAGGATGCATTCTTTGAATGGAGTAATACTCCATATCAAACTAGAGCAAAAATTTTCAAAGAATGTGCTGACTTGTTTTCAAAACAAAAATTTCGTCTATCAGCAATTATGTCCTTTGAAAATGGAAAAACCAGAATCGAAGCTATGGGAGATGTTGATGAAGCAATTGACTTTATGAGATTTTATGCTTATCAATTGGAAATTAATAAAGGATTTTCAAAAGAAACTGAACATCCTAATCCAAAAGAAAAAACTCGAACCATCCTTAAACCATATGGGGTATGGGGGATTATTGCTCCCTTTAATTTTCCATCAGCTATAGCAATCGGAATGACTACTGGAGCTTTAATTACAGGAAACACAACAGTCTTAAAACCTGCTAGTGACACTCCACTTTCTTCATTTGAATTTGTAAACGCAATTTACAAGAAGTTACCAGCTGGAGCCATTAACTTTGTAACAGGGCCTGGAAGTGTCGTGGGTAAGACTCTCATAGAAAGCCCAGATGTTGATGGAATTGCATTTACTGGTTCGAGAGAAGTAGGAATGTCTGGATACAAAACTTTCACTCAAAATGAAACCAAACCATTCATTTCTGAGATGGGAGGAAAAAATCCAACTATCGTTACAAAACATGCGAATCTTGAAAAGGCAACAGATGGAGTTATGAGAGCTGCATTTGGATATGGAGGACAAAAATGTAGTGCATGCTCTAGGGTCTACGTACAAAAAGAGATTGCAGATAAATTCATTGAAAAGCTAATAGAGAAAACAAAATCACTTAAAATTGGACTTCCTTGGAAAAGAGATGTTTTTTTGGGACCTGTTATCAATGAGGCTGCAAAGAAAAAATTCGAAGCAGCAGTAGAATTAGCTAAAAAAGATGGAGAAATTCTTGTAGGAGGAACTATTTTGAATGATTCTCAGCATCAAAATGGTTACTATGTTACTCCTACTATAGTCACAAAACTTCCAAGAGATCATAAATTAATGAAGGAAGAATTGTTTTTGCCTTTTCTATGCATAGACCAGTATGACGATTTTGATGAAGCAATAAATCTTGCAAACCAATCTGAATATGGTTTGACGGCTGGAATATTTAGTGATGACAAAAAACAAGTTGATGATTTTTTTGATAAAATTCAAGCAGGTACAGTGTATGCAAATAGAGCAGCGAGTGCTACAACTGCAGCTTTAGTACGCAGTCAACCATTTGTTGGTTGGAAACATTCCGGATCTACAGGAAAGGGAGCCGGTGGTGAAAACTATCTACAACAATTTATGCGAGCCCAGACTCAAACTCGATGTGATTGAATAAAAGAGCTTCCAAGAAGTAAGATATTTCGTTTTCTTTCCTTTACTCTACGAATAGAATAAGGAAGCCAATTTGTTCCATAGGGAATATAATCAGATACAACAAATCCCTTTCTGGCAAGATCGGGCTTTAGCTCATCACGAATTCCTTTGAGCATCTGAAATTCAAATTTACGTTCGTATATTTTTGAAAGTCGTATTGCCTGATTAATCATGCTTGAATCATGAGTTGCAATCCCAAATTCATTTCCATCTCTAAAAAGTAACTTCATTAGTCTTAGATAGTTTTCATCAATCTTGTTTTTTGATTTATAAGCAATCTTTCCATCCTCATTGTATGCTCCTTTTACTAGACGTATTTTTGCTCCATATTCAAGTAAATCAATTAGATCATTTTTGGTCCTCTTTAGATTTGCTTGAATCGCTAATCCTAACCTTTCGTACCTAGCAAATAGATTATGATAAATTTCTATAGTTTCATCAGTATGATCTGAAGATTCCATATCAATCCATACAAAAGTGTGTGATAAAGAAGCATTTTTAATAATTGTTTCAAAATTTCTTAAACATTCTTTTCTACTTATTGAAAGTCCTACTTGTGTAGGTTTGACAGATATAGCGCCTCTTACTTTCCATTTTCTAAATGATGAAGAAATTAGTTGATACTCTTTTACTGTTTTAATAATTAGTGGTTTAGAGGTATGATACTCTCCTAATTTGTTTACAATTGCATGTCTACCTTTCTTATAGGCATCTCTCACAGATTCTAAAGCATCATCTATTGTTTCTCCAGCAATCCATTGTTTAGCAACGCCATAAAGGATCTTTTCCATAAGTTTTGTACCAGAAACCAATACACTCTTCAGATGAATCTTGTAGTGTAAAAATCTTCAATACGAATTGATACTTTTTATACAGAATTAAATTAATCAATCTATGTTCACTGGAATAATTCAAGGCGTAGGCAAAATAGAAAAAATTAGCCAAAATACCAAAAATCGTAGTGCATTTCAGATGACAGTAGATTTAGGAAAGCATGCTAAAGGACTCAAAGTGGGACAGAGTGTGGCATTAAATGGTGTATGTCTTTCTGCTACTAAAATTTCAAAAAATAAATGTGATTTTGAGATGATTGATGAAACGATAAAAAAAACTGATCTTGGAAACTTGGTGTCCGGTGACAAAGTCAACATTGAGCGTAGCTTAAAAATAGGTGATAGGATGGAAGGACACTTTGTATTAGGTCATGTGGATGGTGTTGGAATAATAAAAAAAATTGAAAAAAAACCTAAAGAAATCAAAGTATGGTTTGAAGTTCCAAAAAAATTAGTAAAATTTGTTGTTAAAAAAGGATCTATCGCAATTGATGGGATAAGTCTGACAGTAGTTGATGTCACAAAAAACAATGCTTCAGTTTGTTTAATCCCCCATACAATCAAAATTACCAACTTTCAATCAAAAAAAGTGGGCGACAAGATTAATATTGAAACTGATATTTTAGGAAAATACATTCTAAAACAAACCTAATTTATTACTACTTAATTGGTAATTACCAATTTTTTAGTAAACTATATAATTAGAGAAAATTACTTTTTATCATGTCACTTGATGACGCACTATCATCTCTAAAAAGAGGTGAATTTGTACTACTTCATGATTCGAGTGGACGAGAAAATGAAATCGATATGGTTGTTGCAGCAGAGTTTGTTACACCAGAGCACATCGCACGAATGCGACAGCACGCAGGAGGTTTGATATGTCTTGCAATAAACAGCTCTCTTGGGAAAGAGCTTGGTCTTAATTACATGCATGACATTTTGTCTAGTTCTGCTCATTTTGACTCAAAATCAAGGGAAATGATTATGGGATTAGCTCCATATGGGGATCATCCAACTTTTTCAATCTCAATTAACCATTATCAAACTTACACGGGAATTACTGATCGAGATAGAGCCCTTACTATTCGTGAAATGGCAAATCTCCACAAGGCAGATAACCAACACAACAAGTTTATTTCATCATTTAAAACACCTGGACATGTTCCTCTATTGATTGCTGCAAATGGTTTACTTTCAAACAGACGTGGACATACCGAAATGTCGATCTATTTGACAGACCTTGCTAAATTAAATCCTGTATCTGCTATTTGTGAAATGATGGATGCAGAAACATATTCAGCCCTTTCAGTGGAAAAAGCAAAAAAATATGCAAAACAAAATGCCATTCCATTTATTGATGGCAAAGAATTGTTAGAATACGCCAAGGTGCATTAATTTTGAATATTGCAATAGTGGTATCAGAATTTAATGACAAAGTAACATCTAGAATGCTAGAAGTAGCTTTAGAAAAAGCAAAATCTCTTAAATTAAATGTTAAATTCACATGTAAAGTTCCTGGCATTTTTGATATGCCATTAATTATAGATACATTACTTGAAAAAAAAGAGGTTGATGGTGTAGTGACACTTGGGACAGTAATTAAAGGACAGACAAAACATGATGAGCTAATTGCAAATGCTACTGCAACACGTCTTACAAAACTTTCATTAAAACACAAAAAACCAGTTTCATTAGGCATTACAGGACCTGGAATAGAAGAAAGACAGGCTTACGCACGAATCAGACCAGTTTCAGAAAGGGCAGTAGAAGCAGTAATGAAAATTTCAGAGGAACTAGAAAAAATTAGGTAAATTGATTCAACTCACAATCATCAAAATCAATGAGTATGGCCCTTGGACACTTACTTTGGGTAGCGACAGAGAACATGAACTCCAAATGTTTCAAGCCTCATTATACAAACAAGTTCAAAAATTATTCTCTGAGAGAAATTGTTTGGCATTTCTGAACAGATCAGATGAGTTTTTTGTTGTAACTAATGGATTAACTCTTGATGATCATATTTCAATTCAAAAAAAACTCGAAGAATCCTTTGAACTAAAACTATCAATGTCTATTGGATTTGCTAAGACCCCATTTGATGCAAATTTAAAAGCTTACGAGGGAAAACAATATCCAGTAATTTTAAACAAAGAACATAATATCTATGGTTTTGTTAATGGATATTCTGAACAGAAAGTAACTATTATGCACTTTGATGTAGATAATTTATCGTCTAAACGAAAAACAAAATCTCCATACGAAATATCTTCAATAATGTTTAAACTATATTCCTTAATGTCTGAATTTTTCTTAGATAGAAAATCAATGGCGTTCTTTATGGGTGGTGATAATTTTATGGTTGTTGCAAATGATGATGCAAAAGAAATGGCAAGGGAGTTCATTGATAGAACAAAAAAAGATCTTGGTATATTACTTAATTGTGGGATTGGAATTGGAAAAACCTCACGTGAGGCTGCCAAGCTAGCAACACAATCGCTTGATAAAATAAGGGAGATTCGCGATTCTGGAAAAGAAAAACCAGAAATTGTAGAAACATCATGCTTTTAAAAAATGCAAGCATCCTTTACGGTAAAGAATTAACTTTTATTTCCTCTACAAATCTGAAAGTTTCTGAAGAAATTTTTAAAAAAATAAAACCAAACCTTAGACCAAACTCAAAAGAGGATTCAATTGACTGTGAAGGATTAATTGTAATTCCAGGTTTAATTAATTCACATACTCACATAGGAGACTCTATTGCAAAGGATATTTTATTAAACAGCGATGTTGAAGCAAAAATTCATCCTATTATAGGCGCGAAACAAAAAATCCTAACAGAATCAAAGCCCTCACATCTTGCAAATTTTATGAAAAACACATGCATTTCTATGATAAGAAATGGTACTACAACATTTGTTGATTTTAGAGAAGGCGGACTGGATGGAATACTTCTTCTAAAAAAAGTACTATCATCTTTGCCAATAAGATCCATTATACTTGGAAGGCTAGAATATTACCAAGATCATAAACAAATTAGAAATAATATTTCATTTCCTAATTCAAAAAGAGCAGAACTTGACACTCTTTTAAAAAACTGTGATGGACTAGGTATTAGTGGACCAAACGAAAACAGCAATTCTCTCCTAAAATTTTATTCCAGAATTCCGAAGATTAAAGCTATCCATTCTGAAGAAACAATTCAGAGCTCAAATCTATCAAAAAGAACAATGAAAAAAACTGAGACACAACGTGCATTATTGTTAAAACCTCACTTTCTTGTTCATATGACCTATGCATCGCATAGAGATTTACATCAAGTTGCCAAGAAGACTAGGGGTATTGTGATTTGTCCACGAGCAAACTCTGCATTGGCAGAAGGTATTCCTAATGCAGGAAGTATGATCAATGCAGGTTGTAATATTGCAATTGGAACAGATAATGTAATGATAAATTCTCCTGACATGTTTCGCGAAATGGATTATCTCTGGAAAGTTACAATGGGTTTGAATCGTAAAAGAATTGCACCAAAACAAATTCTAAAGATGGCAACAGTAAATGCGGGAAAACTTTTACAAAAAAATATTGGCGTCATTGAAATTGGTAAATATGCAGACTGTGTATTCATTGACAAACATGCAATAGACTTAGAACCAATGCATAATCCATATGCTTCAATTGTACATAGAGCTAGTGAATCTACAATTCGAGCAGTAATGATTGGAGGAAAAATTGTTCATGGAAAAATCTAGACCTAGAGTGATTCTCAGCGCAGCAATGAGTCTTGATGGAAAAATAGCCACAAAGACCGGTGATTCTGAGTTATCTTCAAAACAAGATAAAGTTCGAATTCACATATTACGCTCAAAAGTAGATGCTATTTTGGTTGGTTCTAATACGGTAAAGAGAGATGATCCCCTTTTAACAGTCAGATATGTTAAAGGTAAAAACCCATTACGCATTGTTTTGGATTCCAAGGCAACTATCAACCAAAAATCTCAAATTATTAGAACTTGTAAAAAAATCCCTACAATAGTAGCTGTTTCTAAAAAAGCATCAAGACAAAATATTTCCAAACTAAAGAAACATCCACTAGAGATAATGGTAATAGGCAAAAATCGAGTAAACATCAAAAGTCTTTTGAAGTCTCTATCAAAGAAAAAAATTAAAACTCTTCTTGTGGAAGGTGGTGGTACTGTTAATTGGGAATTTATCAAACTAGGACTAGTAGATGAGCTTATAGTTACAATTACGCCCTATCTTGTTGGTGGACAAAATGCCATTACGTTGGTTGAAGGAGAAGGATTTTCTCATATTCATAAATCTACAAAATTAAAATTGAAAAAAATTTGCCAGTTAGGAAACGAAATTGTCTTACATTACAGTTAATTTGTTATAGTTCTATATTTTCCTAGAATAACCTTCTCTGTAGTATCTAAATGGGATTCAGGTGAAGATTTCAGGTGGATAATTACAGTATACTGGCTATCACCATGATTCCCCAAAAAATCCTCTATTAATGGTACGCTATCTTTTACCTCTTCTAATATCCATTTGAGATGATATGGATCAGTATCACTTAACGCAATAGGAGTAAGTATTATACTAAAAACAATTATTGTAAAAACCAATCCTACTTTATCGGCAGTTGTCATAGGAGAAGAACTAGAAACAAGATTAGTGGTTATTTTGCCAATTTGATTCCCGATTCTTTCCAAAACATGTCCAAATCTATCAGACGACAAACTCCAAAACGATAGATTTTCTGTACCCACTGTAAAAGATAATCTAGACTAGTTGATATGTATTATTACGTCCAGTTTGATTGATCTAGACTATTAGATCCATAACCTTCTAAATTAAAATTTGAAAATTTGTAAAAGGAAAATTGAGAAAAACAGAATTCTTTTTTCAAAAATAACTCCAATTTTTGAGAAATTAATTAATCTTGCTACTGAATTATACGGGTAGGAAACCCCACTCAAAAAAATTTCATCTGCTGATAAAAACACATCATCTAGGGGCTTAATTTTGAAATTCAAAAGAGACTGATATGAGAAAGGTAGGTTATGCAGTAATTCTATCACTAGTAATGCTTTCTACTATAGTATCGTATGCTTATTCAACATTTGGAGACTTGGTTACCACGGCTTGGCCTCTAAATAATCCCCTTGAAGATGGCGAATTTCCAATAATTGTAGGTAATGTAAAAGACCAAGGAGGAAATCCTGTCTCAGGCGTCCAAGTAAAAATTTCATTTGCAACAGAAACTATAACTTCCACTACAAATAATGTAGGATCTTTCTATATCGAACTAAAAACTCCGGCACAACCTGGTGATTATGCTGTAAACGTTATATCAACTAAGGAAGGATATGGAATGAATATAATCAGCACATCCTATTTTGTTAATGGCATTCCTCCAACAATTCCAGAATTTGATTTAACTGCAATTAACCAATTTCCATCATTAATTGAAGAAGGATTAACCAAAAATCCACTTTCCCAAATCATTCTTCAACATATGGAGAAGGTGAAAAAACAACAGGAAGAAGCAGAAAAAAAACAGCTAGAAATCGAGAATCGTAAAAATTTCATAGATGAACAAAGACAAACCTCACAAAATGTACTCAAAGAAGATCTATTAAGTTTTGAAAAAGAATTCGAATTTAATACACCAAGACTTGCTTTTGATAGATTTGTTCAAAGTATTGATGAAACCGTTCAAGTCATCTTTTGGGGTCAGTTTAACTTAACAGAAAAACAGCATATTGAAGCACATGCAGCTAAACAAACGGCGATAGAAAATGGCGAAACTAGTGTAAATGCAATGAAAATTTTCCAAAGAAAGGCAGCTATAACTAAGAATGAAATAGTTGATTATAATTCTGAATTAAATATCAAGTATGGATTCGCTGATGAATCAAGCCAAAGTTATTTCGATAATGATGGTAAATTACGATGGGGCAAGGATTCAGCTGAAAATAAAACTATTTTTTGGTATCTTAATCCCGACGGTTAATTAATTTCCAGATTCTCCTTCTTTGGCATCTTGAAATTCTCTAATCTTTTTTGAACATGTCAATATTTCTTCTGGAGTGTGTCTACTTTTAGGCTTGTTGCAAATCGGACAAATCTCTTCCGACCCTTCTGATTTCGGAGGCTCTGTCATCATAGTCTAATTTCTACCCTCAATCATATAGTACTTTTAGTAGCTTAAATTTCAGTTTTGGGACTATTAATGGTACTAAGATTTGCTTTTATCATTAAAGATCCTTCTGAGATTCGTTTGTTAATTCTATAAAGTGCCCTATTGGCAATATCATCCCCATATTTTGTTCTCAGTTGTTTCATAAGACTTGTTCTGACTCTTCCAAACCTTTCTTTATCATTCATTATTGCTTCTTCACTTTCTAGTTCTCCATTTTGTAGCATATCTTCTAATGCTTCCTCTTTTGTATAGATGCCTGCCAAAGTAAACCTCACCTATTCCCTTCTAGAAATAGCTAAATCATTAATCATGTTTTTAGTTTTAACTTCATGTGCTTATTGACATTTTGTGCGTTCAATTGAACAGCAATTCAGTTAATTGAGAAATTATTGGCGTATGTAATAAATACAGTTTGCCCAATATTTAAAAAAATGAAAGAGAACTACAGAGTAATCAAGAGAATAAATGAGAATAAACGAAATTTAGTTTAATTTTGTCTCATATCTTTTTTAATTTGATCAATTTTATAAGCAAATGCCTTTTTTGATTTATCATTTTTCTTCAAGTTTAATACAAGACCACATGAGGGGCATTTGAAGAATAGCTCTAACGCATTTTCAAAGGTAACCCTTGAGCAATCATTATTTCCACAATGATAAAAATCTGAAGAATTTTCATAATCTGATCTCTGTTGAAGCCTTTCAGAGATTTTCTTTTTTTGACCCTCAATAAAATTTTCTACTTCATCTCTCCTTGAACGCCATCGGTATACGAACCATCCCTTCTTTTCATCTTTAACTCTAATTCCAGTAATCAATGCCTTCCCAAAAAGATCGTAAAGTACCTTTCTTACCATGTTAATTCGTAATCCAGTAGAGCTTGCAATTTCTTCATCAGTTGCATCCTCTGATTTCAAAAGGGATCTTGCTACTTTGAGATATTCATCTCCACCTATCATTGTCGAAATCCGCACAAATGGATCTTCGTATTTGTCAATCAAGGCTAATTACATCCCTTACATTCCATTATTTATCCATTGTTTCTTTCATGATTACATTTTTTCCTCGTTTTGTTGGGATTATTTCTCTAGCTGGATTTTCAAATTTTGTCAAAAACTGACTACCTTCCTGAATTCTATCTAACAATACTGCAAGTGCACTAATTTCAGAATGTGGTTGATTTCCTATTGCTACATTATAATCTGCAAAATCGTAAACTTCGCGTGGAACTTTTTCCGCACCTACAACTATGAGAATGTTTTCCTCTTTTTGTAGAGAGGTAATTAGTTTGTTTATATTTTCTCCATACATAGTCAAGTGAACAATTTTTACAGAATTTGTTTTTTTTTCTTTGATTACCTTTTTCCAATCAGAAATGAACTCAATTTCAAAATTTCCTCCCCAAGTACGATTAATTTTGTTTAGAGTATCTTTAATTTCTGGATTTACTTCATTCATGTAAATTTTTGAAGCACCAAATGCGCGAGCAACTAGAGCTACGTGTGTTGTAACACGGTCATCTCTTACCACTCTCTGACCAATTCGTAGCACTTCAAAATTCATAAATTCAGTCTAGCTCTGCTTTGATGGGTTTTTTGGTCATTTCAAATTTCTCTAATTCTAACATCCTTCCAATTAAATCCTTTAATTCTAAAATGTTTTCTCCAGTTACGGCTGAAATAGGAATCCATTTTTTAGTTTCATCTAGTTTTAGATATTTTGTATTTTCTATAACCTTATCTGGTTTAATGAGATCAGATTTGTTTAAAGCAAAAATCATCTTATCTGGTTCCACTCCTAACTCATTAAGAGTTTTTGTGCAACTTTGAAATTTCTTTTTTAATTCTGTTTGGAGATCACTAGCATCAACAACTACAATTACAATATCTGTGTAAAGAAGCTCTTCAAGAGTTGATCTAAACGCCTCAATCATGTAAGCAGGAAGTCTACTGATAAATCCCACAGTATCTGAAATTAACACAGCTTTTCTGTCTATGTTAAGCCTCCGTGTCGTAGTTGAGAGAGTTGTAAAAAGTTCCTTTCCTTTTTGGCGATCTTCTCCAGTTAACAGATTAAACAACGTAGTCTTTCCTGCTGAGGTGTATCCTGCTAATGAAATTGTTTTAAAACCCAGTCGGTCTCTTGATTGTCTGTGAAGCGCACGTTGTTTTCCAGCTTTTTTTAGCTTTGATTTTATACTTTCTATTCTGTGTTTGATGTCATTGTAATATACATCAACTTCAAATTTTCCTATACCTAAAAATCCGGGCTGTTCTCCCTGTTTAGCTAGACGTACCGTTTCTTTTGCTCTTGACATTTCGTAACGAAGTTGTGCCAACTTTATCTGAAGTTTTGATTCAGAACTTACTGCATGATTCACGAAGATTTCCAAAATCAATGTCTCTCTGTCAATAATGGGAATTTTTAATTTAGACGCCAAATTGTAGTTTTGTCTTGGCTTTAGAATTTCATCATAAATAATTACATCAGGCCTTAATTTTTTAATTAACTCCTTTATCTCATCAACTTTTCCTTCACCAATTCCAAACTTTGCTCGTAGCAAATAATCTTGCTTGATTATCTTGGAAACTCTGTAATTTGCGGTATCACACAGGGCTAATGCTTCATTTACTGAATCATTTATGTCATAGGTAATTAATATCGCAGTTTTCATTTTCTACCAACAATTCATGTTTTTGGTTTTTGAAGAATTTTTTCCACATTCATGTTAAGAACTATTTCGGTAATATCACTTGCATATTCTGCAATTCTTCGAATATTTTCAATCATTCTTCTTACTATGAAGATTTCTTCATCATCCTTTAGTGATTTAGTAGCATCAAGAACCTTTTTTTCATATTTAGTAATTTCGGTTGATTTTTGTATGATCTTTTCTGCTTGGACAAAATCTTCCTTAAAGAGAGCAAGACAAGCATCATCTAAAAATGATAGAGCAAAACCATTCATTTCTTGAATTTTGGAGAGAATCTCTTTTTTAATTGGTTTTTTAAATTCTAACAAATCTTGTGCGATAATAACAGCATGATCTCCAGTCCTTTCAATATTTTTAACAACTAACCTGAAATCCAAACAATCTCTCATATTTTTAAATCCCATCTCTTTTAACATGTACTCGTTTTGAATAGCAATTTTTAGCTGACGAATAATGTAAAAACCAAATCTATCAACTTCATCATCAGCATTAATTACTTCTTGAGCCAGTTCAAAATTTGATTCTTTTACTGCCAGTAATGCATCACTCAGCATTGATTTGGCAAGGTGTATCATTCTTTTAAAAGCACCATTTACTGAAAGCTCTAGTAAATTTACTAGTACCTGAATTGTAATTCCTTCCGTAGAATCAGAAATAATCTCTGTTCCCATTAACATTTTTTTTACCGCGTCTTTTACAGCAGTTCTTTGAGCTGGTTTAAATCTGCCAGTTTTGGGTATGACGTTAATCGTTTTAAATCCAAGAAAGTAGAGTGAAATTAATCTCCTCACTATTGATATATTATCATCATCGGGCTCAACCTCAAAAGTTGCATCTTCAATTTGAAGAGTTCTTGTATTGTATTGCGTTGGAGAAATTTGTAAAGTTGAAGCACCCTGTCTAACAACATTAATGGGATCCCCTTGTTTTAGACCAAGATCCAATATCCATTGTTTTGGTAATGAGACAATGTAGGATGATTTTCCAGTAAACTGAATTTTTCTTGTATCATTCCGTTCTTCCATAATCTATATTTTTTTGAGTATTCTATATAGATATCGATATAAAATATAGTCCATGGGTTAACAAATATTTAGAATAGCATTTTTGAATTAATATGGAACCAGTTGAAAAACTCCATCACACAATAGATGCCTTGTTTGGAAATGGAGTTTCAAAATTCTTACCAAAAAAAATTGAGATTACCTATTCTAAGAAAAACGGAAGAATTCGAAGCGTCTTTCATGATGAAAAACTCCTTTGTACATTACGAATAGATGGTGGCTTGGCTATTACCCCTCTATTTGCTCAAATGTTACTCAAAAGTAAAAAATTCAAAGAAAACTGCCTTGAGATTGATATAGACTCGAAACCTTTCGTCGAAGAGGGACGTTCCGTTTTTTGTAATCATGTGGTATGGTGTGGAAAAAACATACAAATCTCATCCGACGTTCCAGTTTTATTCAAAAGCAAAGTAATAGCTGTAGGAAGAGCAGTTCTTTCATCAGAAATGATTCAATCCCAAAATAGAGGAGTGGCAATAAAAATTAGGGATAGTTTAAAAAGTCAGAATAAAGGAGATCGTTCATTATGATGCGCGGTGGTAATCGCCAAATGCGAAGGATGATGGATAAGATGGGTCTTGATATGACAGAGATCCCAAACGTTCAAGAGGTCATTATCAAAACCGACAAAAAAGAGATTATAATTCCCAAACCTTCGGTAACTGAAATGAAAGCAAAGGATAATTCTATTTTTCAGGTAGTTGCAGAAAGCTATGAGGAAAAGGAAAGAGAGGTTCCAGTATTTAGTGAAGAAGACATTCAACTAGTTTGCCAACAGGCTAGTGTAGGTGAGGAACAAGCAATTAATGCATTAACTGAGGCAAAGGGCGATCTTGCAAGAGCCATATTACTTCTTACAACTAAATGAAGGATTTAATTAATGGATTTGGAGGTTTTGATTTAACTTGAAATTCAAGGGTTCAAAAAAAGCAACCCCAAAGACAATAACAAAAGAGATTCTATCTACCTCTGTTTCACCAGGTACTGTTGATAAAATTATCAAGGCGCTATCTGGTTTAGAATCTAACATTGATTCTCTTAATGAAAATCTTGCAGATATGAAAAAACAGCTAAATCAAAAAGCCCAAAAGGAAATTGACCAATTACGCGAGCAGGTTATTCAAATGGCTACCAAAGAGGCAGAAACTATAATTTCTGATGCTCGTGAAAAGGCTAAATCTGAATCTCAAAGAATTTTGACAGCAGGTGATATGAACCTAAAAGACGTTCAAAATAAAATCGATACCAAGTTTAATGAAGCAGTTGACCATGTTGTGTCAACAGTTCTGAAGGCATAAACCTAAATTTTACATAGGCGAAACAAAATCATCGACCCATTAAACCAAGCTCGAATTGGAATTGCTACAACCTATGGGAGACCCTATTACAAATTTGTCAAGGCTCTAAATACTCTAAAATTACAATATGATTCGCTTCTTCCTGAGGAGATTAATACCTATGAGGGTAGCTTAATTCTAACTACATTCAAAGAGTCACCTAAGTTTTCTCAAAAACCTATACTTCATGAAGAAATCATAGATAAAGAGCCTGCAGTGATTCGAGGTTTAATGATTCAAAAATTAGAAGGAGGCCTTGACAAAAATGATCTAGTGCTTGGAATTGATCCAGGGCAAAGAACCGGACTTTCGGTGTTTTACTTTGGAAAGGAAATCGAAAGGTCAATTTTTACTTCTATAGAAGATCTGGTAATGCATGTTGCCAAAATTCTAGCAGAGCTGAAGGCTGAAAGAAAAATTGTAAAAATTGGCAACGGGAACATGAATCTTGCAAAAGAGATAATTGCATTACTTAACCTGAGATTTTGTTCTGATTTTGAATTTGAATTTGTAGACGAAAGAAGAACTTCACTCAAAGTAAAGAACTATAATCAGAGAGGAAAGCGAGACATGATGTCTGCAAAATACATTACACAAAGGGAAGGCTACCGACATTTTATTTTACCACTCTCTAGAACCGGATAAAAAAATTATACAAAAAAGATCATTGGTTTTAAAACTTTTTATTGTTTGAACTGAACAATTATGAAAATTTCAAAAAATACGATTTTCAGAAAAAACGATAAATATTTATAGAGTTTTTCTTCTAAAACTGAAATCTGTTTTTATTAAAAGAGCGATCAATGAAAATTTTACAAAAAAACGATCCAAAATTTATAGAAATTATCGATCCATGCTTAAATAGTTATGAATGTTATACTAAATTAGACTAGGAACTGATGAAAAATGACTTGTAAAGGAATTTGTGTTCGATATAAGGCTCAAAAGCCTGTAGGAACCGGAAGGTATGCTTCTGGACAGAGACGATGTCAAATCTGTGAAATCTTCATCAAATGGGAAGGTTTGTGGTGCCCATGCTGTGGATACCGCCTAAGAACCAAACCACGAAATCTCAAGTATAAAGCAAAACTTAGAGCAAGAGTTGAAGCCGATACTAAGATAGAAAGAATGGCAGAAGCGATAGCAATAAAGGCATAAGTTTCGTCGAAGCTTATTGATGTCCACGCCAGGTTATACAAAAAAGATTCTTGCCGTGGGCGCTCGTAAATTTTTAATTCAGTTGCTTTCCTTCGATAATGGAACCTTTGTTTCTGTTAGTGAAAATGGGCAGAAAATTGGTTCAATGGTTGTTTCTATTGGGTCTGGCCCTGCAGCTACTTCAGCCACGGTAATACCTGCCAAAACCGATTCTTTTTTTTTAAAATTAATTGCCGAAAAAATCTCCACTTCTATAAAGGGAATAGGGGTGGTTTCTCTGTATGCAGACAGAGAGCTTGGCAATGAATGTTCAAAGATTCTGATGGGTGAAATAATGGAGATGGTACGAGCTTGACTGATTTGAGAAGTTATCTGGGATTGTTGAAAAAGACGGGGGATCTTAAAACCATTAAACGAAATGTCTCAACAAAATATGAGATTGCTGCAGTTACATCCAAGGTAGATGGGTCCCATGCTTTGTTATTTGAGAAAATTAACGGAAAAAAATTCAGACTAGTATCCAACCTAGTTGGAACAAGGGCAAGATTTGCCCAAGCAGTAGGCTCACAAGAACCCAATATTCATGAAAAAGTAATTCGTGCAATTGAACATTCCCAAAAACCTAAGAAAATTTCAAAAGGTCAATTTATGGAGAATCATTCCTCAGATATTTCCATTTTACCTATAGTTTCTCACTTTGAAAAAGAACCAGGACCATTTATCACTTCATCAATAATTTATTCCAAAAATCCAGAAAAAGGGACTCAGAATTCTTCTTTTCACAGATTACTACCACTTGACAAAAAGCACTTTTCAGTAAGAATGGTTGAAGGTCGTGATCTTCATCGGGCATTTATGCATGCAAAAAAGCAAAACAAGGATCTTAAAGTTGCAATAACCATTGGAGTTCACCCTGCTATTTCTATTGCAGGGGCATATCAGGCAGATTGGGGAAAAGATGAACTTGATATTGCAAATTCCATTTTAGGTGGAAAACTTCGCTTGGCAGAATGCCCATACTCTGGAATGTTCGTACCATCAGGAGCAGAAATCGTTATGGAAGGCAGAATATTGCGTAACAAAACTCACAAGGAATGGATGGTTGAGATGCTTCGGACATATGATTTTGCTCGCTTGCAACCAGTCTTTGAGTTAGAGTCATTGTATTATCGAAATAATCCCATATTTCATGATGTACTATCTGGTTATTCTGAGCATAGGTTGTTAATGGGAATGCCAATTGAGGCCAAGCTGAATCGAAACTTAAAGAAGGCTTTTCCACAAACAAAGCAAGTTTCTATGACAAATGGTGGCTGTAATTGGCTTCATGCAGTTGTCCAGATTAAAAAAAGAAAAGAAACTGATGTTAAATATATCATCAAAAAGACATTTGAAACGCACCGCTCTTTGAAAATGGTTACAATAGTAGATGATGACATTAATCCTAATGATGCCGTATCAGTAGAGTATGCAATAGCAACAAGATTTCAGGCAGATAGGGGTTTACTGATAATAAAAAACGTTCGCGGTTCTAGTTTGGATCCATCAAGTGATCAAAAAAGATTGAAAACAGCAAAGCTTGGAATTGATGCAACTAAATCACTTTCAAAAAGAAAGGAAGGCTTTGAGATTGCAAAAATTCCAAAACAGGATAAAATTTTTCTAAAAGATTATCTAAAATCATAGAATCTATTTTCAAAATTTATTGTTTGTAGTTAATCACAACGATAGATGCTCTTATCATTAAAATTTGAAAAATAAAAAGAAAAAGTTGTGGTTCAAATTATGCTTGTTTTGCCCAACCCATCGCAACTAGTTTAGAGGCGCTTGCTGGACTCACACAAATTGGAGTGCCATTGTTTTTGATCATTAATTTTTTTCCTAAATCGCATTTGACATTACTTGCACTAACTCCATCTCTTGTTTGCTTTAATGGAGATTTGATTTCATTCATATCTGGCGTTTGGCTCTTTGCGTCTAAGATAGTTTCGTCTACCTTTATGGCATCATGAAAGTAATTAGTCCAAGCTTCACGAGCTGAATTCCATGTAACAATCTTTAGCGTACTTGTTTCTGTTTTCTCAGAAATTTGGAATTTAAAATTTAGGAATACGGCATTAGGATTATTTGGATCTGCACGAGATTTTACCATAACGTTTTTGAAAAACTCATTATCAGACACAGAAACAGTTTGTGTTCCTTTAAAGTCTTGATTCCACTGGATATGTTTGCTTTCTTCTCCGTTATTAACTGCCAATGATGCATGGGCTAAGTTATTGAGACCTCCTTTTACGAAAAGGTGTAAAGTAATGTCAATTGGTTGATTTACCTTAACGGTTTGTGTCTGAATTGTTTGAGAAAAATATTCAGCCTTAAAGGTTTGCCCATTAATTGTCAACCCATCTTCTATCAGTGTATATCCTCTATTATCAATCCCTAATGTTGGTCGGAGTCCAACTCCACTATACCCTTCAGAATCTGCGTATACATCAAAGGCACTTGGAGTAATTGTAAATCCTGTGGCTAATGCGATCACAAAAATGGGAATAATAGCGTATGCCAGAGATTTTGATATTGTCATTACGTTTTGATTAATCTTACCATATATAATCAAATCGTATGGATTAAGGATTATTTTTAGGAATGGATTGACTGTTGTTTTTCTGTTTCCTATAAGTTAGATGCATTTGTTTAGGCGATTCACATTTATCATTATATTTTGATTTATTATTTTGGCCACATATTTTTCCAAGTTTCTGCAAACTTGCTCATCATTTCACCATAGGACTTGAATGATTCCATTCCAGACTGACTCATTGCTTTTTGCCAGCTCTCGCCAAATTGTTTGAATGCATTTGAAGTATATTCATTCATTGCTTTTTCCCAATTATCACTAAATTGTTTGAATATATCTACTCCAGATTTACTCATTGCTTTTTGCCAATTTTCACCAAATTGCTTCATGGTATCTTTACTTGATTCGTTAGCTGCTATCCCAATGACTTCATTGTATTTTTTTTGCATTTCCAGAGTTGTGTTCTGAAATGTCTCAAATACCTCTTTCCATTTCTCTAATACCTTGGAGTATTCTTGCCATAGCTTATCCCAATCATTAGTAGGTTTACTGCTTTTAGACATGATTGGATTTTGTTGTTATCCCTCATAAATTGATCCTTTATCCTCAAATCGAGTTGACTTGCAACATTTATCGCTGAGCAGTATTTTAGTAATTATAATGAAAAAAGATACCAAAGAGTTTGATCCTGATCGCTTAGTTCTATCAAAGAAAGAAATCTTGGAATTTTGTGATAAGGTACTTGCAAAATGGAAAGTGGAACCTGAAACTAATTCAAGGAATATTGTAGCTATGACTACAGTTAAAACCAGTGTTTTTTGGACAGACGAAGAGTCACTAGAGGCTATATGGAGTGAAATTTTAAAGTGGACATTTGAACTAATGTACAAAAATGCTATTGCTCAGACAAAAGAAGAAAATTCTGAATGGTCTCCTGTTTTAGAAAAATTAGAAAAAAAAGAAAGATCAAACCCATTTGAACCAGATATCTGGTATTAGAATAAAAAAGAAGATCTGAATAGTCGAAAGGGAATTTTTAGGTTCTAGGATGTATGCCCTTTCAGTTCTTTTTTTAAATAGCGATCTGTTGCAATAAATTTACAAACAAGTTGTTAATTGACAAAAATCATAGGCAAAGTAATGACAAAACCTTTATCGAAATTGGAAATTAAGGATGCTGCATCAGTTGAGATCATAAACGCCACAGAACAAACATCTTATGCTGAGTTTGACCATGCGAAAGAAAAAATCTCAAATTTAAAAAATGATGCAGCCGAAACTGCTGAATGTTTAGCTTCTATAAATTCCACAATCAAAGAACACTTGGCACGAATGGAAAAAATAAAAAAATTAGATTTTAATTATTAGGTAGTATTCTAATTAATTGAATAACCTAGAACCCAATTGTAAATTACTTTTATCTGTTCTGTGACAATTGTATTGAGATTGGTAACTTGTACTTCCAAAGCGGAAACTAGATTTTCGAGCTCAAAAATTCTACCATCTAGCTCTTCATTTTCTTCTTTAAGAATATTATTTTCCTCGCGAAGCACTTGGTTTTCTTCTATTAACTCGTTTATTTTCCCAGCCTGTTCAACTTGAGTAGTTAGAATTTCCTCAGTAACTTCAATTATTGGATCTTGTGCTATAATCCCTTTGAGATGTGTTCCAAAAATCTCAACTAGTTCAACGTCAGAAGATAAATTAAATTTGAGAGTTCGAAGCTTTGAGTTCGTAACAATCTCGTCATAATACACAAGATCACCATCAGCAATTATTGTAAATTCGCTATCTTGGTCTAAGTTTGTTGAATCAAAAAACTCTCGTTCAAATGTAATCTCAAGGGTTGATGGAATCTCAGTTACTTGAACATCAAGCATTACCTCAATGTCTTTGAAATCAAGCTCAAAATCTACAATATCTACCCCAGTTGAGGTATAACCAAACGGTGTACTTGACTTTGCTTCTGAAACACCTGTTAGTGTTCCCAACAGCACAATTGTAGCAAGCACTGAAATAAGCTTCTTATTCATATGACCTCAAATTGAGAATTTTACTATTCAGTAACTAAGTTGTGACTTTTTGACCTGCAACATCATAGAAGTAGATTTTGTGCCAGATTCTCTCTCTGTACGTACTTTGTTGTTAATGGCCAATAAAATAAGAATCTATATCAAAGACGTTTCAAGTCCAGTCTCAATATCAGAAAATACTAGAAAACTTGAGTAGTAATAGTTATCATACATCAAATATAGAAATCTTGGTTGTAAGACACGCGAAGAATTGATAAGTTATCAATTTTTTAAATAATCTCTAATCAACAAAAATTCTGAGTAACATACACTTTGTAATCTTGTGTAATTTCAACACCAATGCCCTCTCTATCAAAAACCTCTGTTAGTATATTTTCTCGGTGACCTGGAGAATTCATCCATCCATCAACAGTAGTCTTTGCTATTTCTTCTTCTGTATTCCAATCATATGATGTAATTTCGCCATTTACAGTATAATAGGAATCAAAAAGATATCCCTGAAAGATATTTTCTGCAATTCCTGAATAGATTAGCAGGCCAACTATTTTTTGACAAGAATATCCTGACTGCTCCGCTCTATCTGAAGGAGTAAAACCTTCTGGGGTTTCATGTGCAAAATATTCTCTAGATGCCATATCAAGACTATGTCCTCGTGCAATCTGCATAATTTCTGAATTAAATGCTAATTGTGAAAGACCATAGTTTTTTCGTTCTTGATTTGTAAGCTCATGAACTAGGTATTCAATTTGTTGAACATCAAACTCTGGTTTGTTTTCATCAGCTTGTGAAGGATTTACCTTTTTCTGAGCATATTTTATTACATTATCCAGTTTTTTACTACTCTCTTCTGTAGCCTCACCTACTGAGGTATTTGCTTTATCAAGACTTTCATTGATGATAGTTTTACCTTGTGCAAGATCTAATATCTCGTCCTTGGTATTCTGAAGACTTTGTACAAATATACTGCCTCCTTGCGGGGAAAATTCGATTATTCCTAAACCAAAGGCTATACCTATTAGAAAAATTGGAATTAATACTAATCCAATACTTACACTCAAGGATCTCCATAACCCGATGTAATTAGATAAGATTTCCGAAGAACAGATCAGTGCAATCCTATTTTATTAATGAGGGGAGGCCGGCACCTCCCCTCACATGGTATGATTACTCCCCGGCGTTGGTCTGGGAATAGTTCAAGTGTGGTCTGGGCTATGCTTAGAACTGATTTGTAAAATTGTATTAAAGCACTTTCGTAGAAATCATCAGTATGATCTAAATACTCAAGATCAACCTTCAATCAGTACTGGAACTGTCACCAGAGTACTTACCGTTTCTGGCCTTAAGTTCCTATATAATTTAAGAAGGAAAAATGAAAAATGTTTGAATCAAGACACAAAATGGAAGGTTGTTTACACTACTAACTAACGTAAAGACTAATTTTGTTCAATTTCCACATAATCCATTTCTTATACCTCTCATTCACATTATGCAATGATGTTAGATATTTTTGGAATATTGACTACATTTATGGCAAAACTAGCAGGGCTTTTAGGAATAATGTAAAAATTTTAGTTAATACCAAAAACTCTTCATATTCTATTTAGAATTTTTAATAAAAACAATGTTGTGCATTTTGCTTCGCTAAGAAATTATACACATCACTTAAGTAATAAAATTATGGGATTGTTAGGCATGAATGTAGTCTTTCCGTTATTTTTCTTTGCGGGAATGGGACTAATCATCCCCACCTATGCCCAAAATGTATCTCATGATGAAGTAGATATTATTATTCGTGAGCTAATTCAAGAATGTCAAGAAAAAGTTATGGCAGACAAATCAGTAACTGAGGCTGCAAAAACTATTGCAAAAAGAAACTGTGAAACCGAAATTACAAATGAATACAAAAATGTTGAAATTGATTACAAAAAACAAAGTGAAAAAAGAATACAACTCCAAAATATGCAAAATTGTGAAGACTGGTATCCGCAATATCAATTTTTAACTGAACAACAGTTTAGATTACAAAAGTATGGAGAAGCTGCAAGTGATTGTATAATGTTGTATAATGATTCAGTTTGGCAATACATAGGTGAGGACAGATTAGAAAAACTCCATAATAGACTAGATGAAATAAAATCTGAATTGCCCCAAGCACATGAAACAAGATATCTTACACTAGATGTAGATATTTCAGACTCTGAACCAAAAATCATTGATGCTCAGAAAGGGGCTGACAAAGTAGCTGATCTTGAAGAAAAAATTCGATCGCTTGAAGAAGAATTATCAAAGAAAGACGAAATAATTAGAGAGCAACTCAAAGTAATAATGGATCTTGCAAACAGGATCAAAAATGTAATGTTTGGTACTGTTGGTTCATTTTTGATGCAATGGTGATAATCTGTTTTTGAGACACTAAGGTCGTGTTACAGTAATTTTATCAAAATTAATCTCATAGATGTTATAAGCACATTCTAATGAACAGTAACTTCCTTCAGACGAAATATTTTTCAGTTTTTTTCCACATTTCTTACAGTATTGCGTCAATATTTTTAATAAACAAATTTTTCTTTTAATCAAATTTGTGTTCAAAATGAACATCCAGGTGGCTATCTTTAGTTTAGACTCGTTTTAGAATGCAGAGTCTACCATCAGAGCGATAAATAATACTGCCAAGTATGGGCTTGAGAACTTGAAAAGAATCCATGAGGATCGTTCAGTTGGTTTTTTGATAACCCAACCACTCAAAACTATCATCAATATTCCAGAAGCTATTGCAGTATACAGGTACACTTGACCCATTACAGATGTTCCATCTTCATGAGTGAGAAAAAATGGAACTATAGAAAACAGCACCATCATTAATGTGGTTCCAGCTATAATTCTAGCAGCTGTTCCTTCTGAACGAGTTGCTGTCAGCATTGGAACATTGACTTTATTGTAGTCATCCCTGAAGTGCAGTGTCAATGCCCATATGTGCATTGGAATCCATACAAAGACAAGAGCTGCCATTACCAAACCAAGATTCCATAATCCTTGAGTTGTTACTATAACATATCCTATCATTGCTGGGGCTCCCCCTGAAAAGCCACCAAGAATAATGTTCGTCCAACTTCGTCTCTTCAGTAAATAACTATACACAAAGATATTATCGGCTAAACCAAAGGCCATAAACGAGCCAGCTAAAATTCCCTGCCAAAATGATGTAGTGTAGGAAATAGCAAATGCACAAGCTAACGATATTCCAGCTAACACCAAACCAAAGTCACGAGCCTTTTCTGGCGCAATTCTTCCACTTGGAATTGGTCTTCCCTTCGTCCTCTCCATTATTGCATCAATGTCTCTGTCATGAAAATTAGTCAGTGTATTTGCAGCTGCTGAACCTGCAGCAACGCCAAATAACATCAAAGCCCATGTTGCTGGTAAGATCTCAATGGAATAGATGTTTGATGCAGTAATTGCAGCGGCAAAAGCAGTAAACACTAGAAGATACCAAATTTTTGGCTTTGTAAGCTCATAGTAAACCTTGATGCGAGATTCAACTTTTGCTTTTTGCATTAATCAATACCTTGTCCAAAACTGGTCTTTCTTAAAATTAAATGTACCAAGGCTACTTTGAAGGCATATAAGGCATCGACTTTGTCCTAGTCTTCATCTCAATGAAGCTCTCAGAGCTTATTACCCCTTGAATTCGACCGATCTTATCAGAAATAAGTTTGTGCATCCCATCTAGTGTTTTTGCATACATTGTTACTAAAATATCAAATCTACCAGTGACTTCAGCGATCTCACGTACTCCATCAATCTTGAAAAGCTCATCAATTACATTATCGCGTTGTTTGGAATCCATATTGAGTCCAGCCAAGGCCTTTACTTGATATCCTAACTCTAGGTCGTTTACAACAATGGTAAAACGTTCAATTAGTTTCCGTTTAACAAGTCTCTTTATCCTACTATACACCACAGAAGAATTTACTTTGATTTTCTTTGATAGTTTAGGAACAGAAATAGATGCATCCTCACTTAATTCAGATAAAATTTGGAGATCTAAATCATCAATTTTTGCCATAAGAACCAGTAAAGATCGTTCAGAAATATCTAACTAATAAAGCTATTATTGAAATTTTTATAAAATTAGTTTAGATTTTACCTTTTTTGTATAGCATTTCCGCTAAAAGTACTGCCCCCTTTGCAGAACCCATCTTCTTGTTATGTGAGAATAACATGTACTTGATTCCATGATCAAATAGGGTTTCTTCTTCTAATCTACCAATTGTGGTAGTCATGCCGTCGTTAATTTCTCGTTCGATTCTTGGTTGTGGTCTTGTAGGGTCATCATAGACTAGTAAGTAATCTGGGGGAGCAGATGGCAAACCAGCTACCGAGATGTTTTTTGAATATTCCTCATAGGATTTCTTTGCTGATTTTGGATCAATTGGTTCTGATGTTTCAACAAACACTGATTCGGTATGTCCATCAATTACTGGTACTCGTGTGCAGGTGCAGCTTACCTTGATATTAGCTGGTTCTATCTTTCCATTCTTTAGTTTACCAAGTATCTTCGCAGTTTCAATTCTAACCTTTTGTTCCTCTTTTGGAATATACGGAATAATATTATCTGTAACATCCATAGCTGATACACCTGGAGCCCTTCCTGCACCGGAAATTGCCTGCATTGATGTCATCAAAACCTTCTTTGCACCATACTCTTCATAAAGTGGTTTCATTGTAATTGCAAGTCCAGTTGTAGTACAATTGGGAAGAGGAGCTACAAAGCCCTTCCAGTTACGATTCTTCTTTTGAATATCAAGCAAATCAGCCTGTTCATCATTGATTCCAGGTATCAGAATAGGAACATCATCTTCATATCTATACGCTGATGATGTACTGATTACAGGCACATCTTTTGCAAAACGAGCCTCTATTTCTTTGGCTGCCTCACTTTCAATTGATGAGAATACGAGATCAAGATCTTTTACTTTGAGATCATCTACTGATACCACTGTCATGTCTTTGATATAATCTGGAATGTTTCCTCCTACTTGCCAGTTCGTAATTCCACTATTAGGATCCTTAATGGCATCCAGATACTTTTTCCCCGCAGATCTTTCAGAAGCTGCAATTTGAGTTACCTCAAACCAAGGATGATCCCTAAGTGACACTACGAATTCTTGGCCTACTGAGCCTGTTACCCCAATAATCGCTACTTTTTTTTTCACAGATCAAATTCCTTCGTGTTCTGTTAATAATCTTTTAGTGAGCTTAACCAAAACACACTAAATCCCACAGAACCTAGTTTAATTCATTGAAATTAATTCCAAACCCAAATGTCAAAGAACACAAACCTCACATACATGGAGGACTGTATTCAGTAAAATCAAAAAAACAAGGAATAATCGATTATAGTTCAAACATTAATCCACTCGGATACCATCCAGGTGTTAAAAAATATCTTACAAAACAAATGAAAATACTGTCTGTCTATCCAGATTCTGATTCTTCTGAATTACGAAAAAATCTAAAATGGTACACTAAAGTTCCAGAAGATCAAATAGTTGTAGGAAACGGTGCAACTGAAATTATTTACAACTTTTGTCAGGCCTTTCTAAATAAAAAAACCCCCGTGCTAATCCCAATTCCAACATTTAGTGAATACGAGGTAGCAGCAAAACTACAAGGTTCTAAGTTAATGTTTTTCAAAACGATGAATCTAAACTACGATCTGGACACTTTTATTAAAAAAATTCCTAAAAAAGGATGCATATTCATATGTAATCCAAACAATCCAACAGGAATTCTAATCTCTAGAAAGAAAATGCAAAAAATAATTGTCACATCACAGAAAAGATCAACCTTAGTTTTTGTGGATGAGTGTTTCATTGAACTATCGGATCCCAAACAATCAGTTGTTAGATACTTGAAAAAATATAACAATCTTTTTGTTTTACGTTCATTAACTAAATCATTTGGATTAGCTGGTATTAGAATTGGATATGGTCTAGGAAATAAAAAACTCGTTACAATACTAAATAATATAAAAATTCCTTGGAACGTAAGTGGCATTGCCCAAAAGGCTGCAAGTGCGGCACTTTGTTATCATAATTACTTGGATGAAACTTCTAAAATAATTCATAAAGAAACAAAGATTTTACGAAAAGCAATTTCAAAAATCGATGGATTCTCATGTTTACATACAGATGCTAACTTTATTTTAATTAAAACTAAAACAAAATCTAATATTTTACAAAAAAAATTACTTAAGAAAAAAATTTTGATACGAGATTGTAACTCGTTTCGAGGATTAAATAATAATTACATACGAATTGCAGTAAAAACACACAAAGATAATATAAAACTCATCAAAGAATTGGAGGCGATTTAACTTAACAAAGTCACTAATGATCCAAGGTACTTCATCAGGAGCAGGTAAAACTATTTTAGTTGCTGCACTGTGTAGAATTTTTTCAAATTCAGGATATAGTGTATCTCCATTTAAATCACAAAATATGTCAAATTACTCTTACAAAGATAAGGATTTTGAGATTTCTCGTGCTCAGGCAATGCAAGCAATAGCAGCTAGGGCGGAAATTTCACCTCACATGAACCCAATCCTACTAAAACCACTTGGAAATTATAGAAGCTCTGTTTTTTTGCAAGGAAAATTCTATAAAAAACTTTATGCAAATGAATATTACAAAAAATTCGTTTTACCACACGGTCTAAATCTAATTTCTGATTCACTTGATATACTTAGAAAAAAATATGATCTGATAATAATGGAGGGAGCTGGTTCTCCAGCTGAGATTAATCTAGAAAAATTTGATATTGCAAATATGAGAGTAGCAGTGAAATCTAACTCGCCAGTAATTTTAATTACAGATACAGATCGAGGTGGGTCTTTTGCAAGTATTGTAGGGACATTACAATTACTTGATCAAAAATATAGAAAACTAGTCAAAGGATTTGTCTTTAACAAGTTCAGAGGCGATCTTGAGATTCTAAAACCTGGATTTAGAAAAATTAAACAAAACACAGGAAAACCTGTATTTGGAACAATACCTATGGCCAACTTTTCACTACCTGAAGAGGACTCACTAGGCGTCAAACCTAAAACCATGATCTGGAACGAGAAAAACATCAAGATAATGGATAGAGAGATAGAAAAATTAAGTAAATTAGTAAATTCAAGTATTAACATCAAAGCTATAGAGAGACTCATCAAATGATACTTGAATCTATTTTAGTGGTTACATTTGCGCTAATTTTAGATCTTATCGTAGGTGATCCCAAAAACAAATTTCACCCTACTTCATGGATTGGAACTTTGATAGCAAAGATTGTTCCAATTATAAAAAACAAATCTCCTAACGTAGAAAAGATCGGTGGAATAATTTTAGTTGTATCAGTAACTGCTTTTGTAGCAACAATTCTTGTTTTTCTAAATATTGAAATTAATAACATCCCAATTGAATTTGTTGCATCAATTATATCAGTTGTAGTTGGTGTAATATTACTCAAAACAACAATTGCAATACGTGGCATGGAAAAGCACGCCATGGCTGTAATGTTGTCAATAGAGAAAAATGATCTTGAGGCTGCTAGAACTAATCTATCCATGATTGTAAAGAGAAATACGAAGGATTTGGACAAAAATCACCTACTCTCAGGTACTCTTGAAAGTATTAGTGAGAATACTGTAGATGGAGTTACTGGCCCATTATTTTATTTCACTTTTTTTGGAATTCCAGGTGCGTTCATCTATCGAATAGTTAACACAATTGATTCTATGATTGGTTACAAAACTAGTATTTTTAGAAATATAGGATGGTTTGGAGCAAATTGCGATAATGTACTTAATTATCTTCCTGCAAGAATAACAAGTTTTGTAATGGTTATTGGTGCAATGATCCTTGGCAACGATTGGAAAAAATCGTATCAAATAATGAAAAGAGATGGTAAAAATACTGAAAGTCCTAATGCAGGTTATCCTATGGCTGCCCTTGCAGGGGCATTAGGGGCAAGATTTGAAAAAATTGATCATTATTGTATTGGTGAAGGAAACCAAGATCTTACAAAATCTCATCTATACTCTGCAATTGCATTGATGAAGGTAACATCGATTTTATTCTGTGTGATTTTTACAATTCCAGTAATGATCATTTTATCTTATCTTGGCTGGTGGATTCATGCTTAGAGAAATTGGCTCCGTATTTTCATTTCTAACAATAATTCCTGCAAGCAACACCAATCTTGAAACTGTTGCAAAATACATGTACATCTTTCCAATTGTGGGAATTGTTATTGGATTAATCATAGGTTCAATTGCTTTAGGCTTATCATTATTTTTGGATCCACTCATCGTATCACTCTTGGTGGTAGCCGCGTTAGCAATCATCACAGGAATACACCACATAGATGGCCTTGCTGACTTTGCTGATGGATTGATGACAAAAGGAAAAAAAGAAAAAAAATTACAAGCTATGAAAGATGTTTCAACAGGTTCTGCGGGAATTCTCTCCATAGTTCTCTATGTTGTAGGAATGATCTTAGCACTATCTTTGATGAGTGGCTTTGTACTCTTCCAAGCCATCCTTTTAAGTGAAATATTATCAAAATTCTCCATGGTATTACAAGCAAGTCTTGGTCGTTCGGCAGCAGTTGGCTCAAATTCTCCATTCGTGCAAATAATGAAAGATAAAAGAAGATTGGCTATAGCAGGAACAATTACCATCATTCCTTTAGTGATTATAGGGGGAACAACAGGATTAATCGTCTTTGGAGCAGGTATTGCTTTTACATTGTTTATTCTTGCACTCTCCACTCGAAGCTTTGGGGGCATAACCGGAGATGTTTTAGGTGCTACTAACGAGATAACACGGTTGTCTTCTCTTGTAATTTTTGCATCAGTATGATAGGACTAGTTATGGCAGGGGGCAAAGGAAGCCGGATGAAAACAAATGAAGAAAAACTCTTACTAAAACATATACATCCCACAATTTTACATGTGGTCTTTGCCCTTCAAAATTCAAATTGCTTTTCAAAAATAATTGCAGCAACTAGCCCCAACTCTCCTAAAACTAAAGAAATGTTACAAAATGCTGGGATTGAGACATTTGAAACAACTGGTAAAGGATATGTGGAGGATCTAAACCTGATTCTACGTTCAATCAAAGATGACATATTTGTAGTATCAGGAGATTTACCATTACTTGATGATGTAATTGTAAAAAAAATTGTTAACTCACATCATCATGATAAAATCTGGACAAGCTATCTTGTGACAAGGGACTTTCTAATCTCTCTTGGCTTAAAATCTGATTTCTCTGTTATCTTTCAAAATAAAGAATGTCACTTTACCGGTGTTTCAATAATAAATGCAAATGAAATTAATAATCTTGATTCGGTTGAAGAAATCTATCATATATTAAATGATAAAAGGATCGCATTTAATCTAAACACTGTGGAAGATTACCGACTACTCGGCGCTTCCTGAAATTTCACCGTGAAGAGTTGCTACTGCCCCTGATGGCTCTGCAATAACATTGCCACATGATTTGCATGTTACAGATGTTGAGGCATGTGAATAAACGATATTTTCTTCATCACATTCTTTACACTTTACTTTCTGGAATTTACTACTAGGTTTAGGAATGAGTATATGCTCTTTTTTCATTTTGCTACCAACTCGACTTTTCGAATTCTTATTCCAGATTTATTCCATTTCTTCTTACATATAGTACACGTTAGAATAGGCGTGAATTTTTTTGTAGTTTTTGCAGGCTTTGCAAGTTTTGGAAATTTCTGTCCACCATATCCTTTCTTGTCTTCGGCGTGCCTTCGTTCACCAATTGCTGAACCTCTTCGTTTTCCAGCTTTGTATTGAGTCATCTTTTGTTTTGTATGCGTGTTACATTTAGGACAATATCTCATAATCTCCTTGGGTAAGTTCAATATGAAAAACCTCCCTTGACGGTAATTTAAACATCGCTTTGAATCTATAATAGGTTCTGAAAACAATAGTTTATGTGGAAAATCTTTCCTCAGCAATTCCAATTTTAAATGCAGTTGCAATGGGAGAAAAAAAAGCAGACCTCATTCTAAAAAATTGTTCTCTTGTGAATGTTTACTCACATGAAATTTTACCACAAACCCAAATTGCAATAGTAAATGAAAGAATTGCTTATGTTGGCCTAGACGCATCACACACATTAGGTTCAAAAACTATTGTAATGGATTTACAAGGAAAATATGTAACACCTGGATTTGCCGACCCTCACATTCACATTGATCAGTTTGTTTTGCCCTCTGAGCTTGCAAAAAAATCACTTCTATGTGGTGTAACATCACTCTTTTCTGATCCGATTGATATTGTAAGCGTTTGTGGATACCGTGGATTTAGGGAATTTGTAAAACTCACTCAAAATCTTCCAATTCGATTTTTTCATGTTGTGCCAGGCGGTCTGCCAGTTGACAGAAAATTTAGTCATGGAAAAACCCTTAGTGCAATTCAAGAAAAAACCGCAATAAAATTACCAAATGTACTAGGTCTTGGCGAAGTATTTTCTTGGACAAAGGTTACAAAAAGGGATTCAAAAACTATGAAGACTTTAGCTATGATGCTAGATAACGATTGTATCATTAACGGCCATACCGCTGGTGCTTCTGGAAAAAAACTAAACGCATACGTTTCATCTGGAATACTTTCATGTCACGAACCTGTTAATTTTGAACAAGTTTTAGAGCGGCTTAGACTTGGTATGTGGATAATGATTCGTGAGGGCTCTATTAGACGTGATCTGAAGGAAATTTTACCTGGTGTGATGAACCACGAAACAAATACTGAAAGACTGATGTTTTGTTCTGATGGAATAGATCCACTTGATCTGTCACATTACGGTCATATCGATCATTGTGTACGAGAATCCATAAAATTAGGATTAGATCCAATTGACGCAATTACAATGGCTTCAAAGAACTGTTTTGATTATTATAACCTGGGAAAAGACCTTGGAGGAATAGCTCCAGGAAAACTTGCTGATATTTTAGTTTTTGACAATCTTACCACAATGCTCCCAAACAAAGTTTTTGTTGGAGGTAAACTTGTTGTATCAAATGGAAAAGTTATTACTAAAATACAGCCAAAAACTATTCCAAAGTGGATTAGGAATACTGTAAAACTTAAAAAATTTTCTGAAAATATTTTTCATGTAAAATCAAAATCCTCTTCTGTTACTGCTAATTTGATTACCATGCAGACTGAAATTATTACTAAAAAAGAGGAGACTGAGCTTAAGACAAAAGATGGAAATGTGTTAGCATCAGAAGATAAAGATGTCTGGAAGGTGGCAGCATTTGATAGGACATATGGTTCAAAAAAACATGCTATTGGATTTCTAAAAAACTTTGGATCACAAATAGGTGCTTTTGCTTCCACATGGAATTTTCATGAAAACGATCTAATTGTAATCGGTTCAAATGATAAAGATATGACCATTGCAGCAAACAATTTAGTTAAATCACAGGGCGGAATGACTGTTGTTAAAAATGGCAATACTCTTTCTTCTTTACCACTTCAAATGGCAGGAATTATTTCAACTGACTCTTTTGAGAAAGTACATCAAAACTTTGCAGATTTGAATTCTACAATTGTAGAATCAGGATGTAAATTCAAAAAACCTCATTTAATTCCGCTTTTCTTGCCCTTTCTTGCATTACCTGCAATTAGAATTCTGTATAGCGGAATAGTTGATGTAAAAAATAGATCCTTCATCCCACCTTTCAACTAAGTAATCTTAAAAAGGGGTATTCCACGCATTTGAAACGAATTATATGGCATCAATTCAACAAACCCCACAAGGACCAGTTTTAGTGCTTAAAGAGAGTGCTCTTCAGCAGAAAGGTAAAGACGCTCAAAAAAACAATATTGCTGCTGCAAAACTAGTTGCAGATTTGGTTAAAACAAGTCTAGGACCTCGAGGTTTGGATAAGATGCTAGTTGATCCCATTGGGGATGTTACAATTACAAATGATGGAGCAACCATTCTTAAAGAAATTGATGTCCAGCATCCAGCAGCCAAAATGATAGTTGAGATCTCAAAGACTATGGATAATGAGGTTGGCGATGGCACAACCTCCTCAGTTATCTTTGCAGGTGCCTTACTTGAAAAGGCTGAACAGCTGTTGAGCAAAGATGTTCACTCCTCTGTAATAGTAGAGGGTTATCAAGCAGCAGCTGAAAAGGCATTACAATTACTATCTGATATTGCAAAAACCATCTCACCTGATGATCGAGTTTCTTTACTGAAAATTGCACAGACCAGCATGCAATCAAAATTAGTCTCTGAGGATAGTGAAACTCTCTCAAAAATAGTAGTTGACGCAATTTTAAAAGTTGCAATAAAAAAGGCAGAAAAATATACTGTTGATCTTGACAACATTAAAGTTGAGAAAAAATCAGGTGCCTCTATATTAGATACTGCGCTAATAAAGGGAATTGTCCTTGACAAAGAGATTGTTCACAGTGGTATGCCAACAAAAATTGAAAGAGCTAAAATTGCTCTAATTAACGCTGCTCTAGAAATTGAAAAAACTGAAATGAGTGCTGAAATCAGAATTAGTGATCCTACTCAAATGCAGATGTTCCTAGAGGAAGAAAACAGAATGCTAAAAACTATGGTAGAAAAAATTCATGAAGCAGGTGCAAATGTACTCATATGTCAAAAAGGTATTGATGACATTGCACAACACTATCTGGCTAAGCATGGAATTCTAGCCGTTAGACGAGTTAAGGAAAGTGACATGACAAAGCTTGCCAAGGCAACTGGTGGTAGAGTTACAACTAATATTGATGACTTGACTGAAAAAGATCTAGGTTATGCCGAGCTAGTCCATCAGAAAAAGGTTGAATCAGATAAATGGGTATTTGTTGAAGGCTGCAGAAACCCACAATCAGTGACACTTTTGATACGTGGCGGCTCTCAAAGAGTAGTTGATGAGGTTGATCGTTCAATTCATGACGCTCTTATGGTTGTAAAAGATGTAATTGAAAAACCATCAATAGTTGGTGGTGGTGGAGCTCCAGAGGCATTTCTAGCATCAAATCTAAAAGAATGGGCAGACAGCTTTGATGGAAGAGAACAACTTGCAATCACAAAATATGCTGAAGCACTTGAAGTTATTCCATTAACAATTGCAGAAAATGCTGGAATGGATCCAATCGATACTATGACAAATCTTAGAGCAAAGCAATCTCAAGGCCTGAAATGGACAGGAATCGATGCAAGAAAGGGCAAGATTGCCGACATGTATGCTCAAGACATTGTCGAACCAGTGGTTGTAAAGGAGCAGATTATCAAGTCTGCTACCGAAACTGCATGCATGATTTTGAGAATTGATGATGTTATAGCAATTTCCGGTGGATCTCATGGTGGCCCAATGCCACCACATATGTAACTAATTAACTAGAATCTTTTTATCACCATTTTTAACTGAAAACTTCAAAACACACAGTTGTGATTTGGTATTGTGAATAAAATAGGAATTGATCTTGGTGGTACAAAAATTGAAGGGATTTTACTTGATGATAGCTTCAATGTAGTTGAAAGAACGCGTATTCCAACACAACAAGAGAAAGGTTACAAATCAATCATAAATTCTATTGTTTCTCTAGTAGAGGAACTAAAAATAAAAGCAAGTAACAATGTTACAATAGGAGTTAGTGCTCCTGGTGCAATATCTAAAAAATCTGGCCTAATAAAAAACAGTAACACGCAATGTCTTATAGGCATGCCTCTAAAAGAGGATCTAAAACAAGCTCTAGATCAAGAAATTGCGATAGATAATGACGCAAATTGTTTTGCATTAGCTGAGGCCACCTTGGGTGCAGCAAAAAATCACAAGGTCGTGTTTGGTGTAATAATAGGAACTGGAGTTGGAGGTGGAATAGTAATCAATGGGGAGGTTCACAGAGGTAGAACCTACATCGCTGGTGAATGGGGACACCACACTCTCAGAATTAATGGAAACAAATGTTATTGTGGTAAACTAGGATGTGTTGAAACTTACATCAGTGGACCTGCCCTAGAAAAAAGATGGACTGAACTTACAGGAAAAACTGAATCACTACCTTCAATTATTCATAATCTTGATACTGAAAAAGGACAACAATGGAAAAAAGAATTTCTGGAAAACTTTGGAATTGGGTTAGCAAACGTTATAGATATTTTAGATCCTGATGTTATAGTTTTAGGGGGAGGTATTTCTAACATTTCATTTCTTTATGATGAAGGACGAGATGCCGTATACGATAAGGTATTCAGTGATCTGGTAGAGACACCAATTTTAAAAAATCAACTTGGTGATTCAGCAGGAGTTTTTGGAGCTAGTTTATTGTGACTGAGGAGGAAATTGGGCAATTCATTACAATTGGATTAATTATTGCTGCTGTAACAGTCTTTGTTGGAACAAGGTTATGGATTGTTTTTAGAAAATGACATATAATCTAGATTAACCAATTTAGCCGAAATTGATTGTTCGTACGTTTCTAACAAAATTCTATTTATAAAATCTGTTAAGGTTTTGTATTATATCAAAAGTGGAAATAGTATGCTAGCTGACTATGAAAGAAAATTAAGAAATATGCAAGATAGGATGTTTGAACAGAGTCTTGACCTAGTATACTTTTCAAAAGTTGAAACCAGATTTGATAAAAATTATCTCCAAAATCTACTAAAAATTGAGGCCTTAATCCAAAGATCTGTAGCAAATTTTTACATGGAAACTAAAAACTGATTGCACTTTCAAAAGTACAGCATCTTTTTGAAATCTCACTGTGGTTCTATAGTTGCTGGCGGTTTGCTAGATACAACATAGGTAACCCAAGTTACATCTTCGATTTCATTAGTTATTCTATTACTAATCTTTTCAAGTAATCCATGTGGAAGTCTTGTCCAATCTGCAGTCATAGCATCAATAGAATCAACAACACGAATCATTACAATATTTCCATATTTTCTCTCATCTCCTACAACTCCAACAGCTCGGTCATCACCAACTGCTGCATATGCTTGCCAGACCTTATCATAAAGTTCAGCCTCCTCTAATTCTTCTTCAACTATTTTACTTGCAATTTTTGCTATTTCTAACTTCTTATCTGTAACCTCTCCAATTATTCTTACAGCAAGACCAGGTCCAGGAAAAGGATGACGCATCAATAAATTTTTTGGAACACCAAGAATTTCTGCTACTTTTCTGACCTCATCTTTGTATAATTCACGTAAAGGTTCTAGTATCTCAAGATTAAGCCACTTTGGTAAGCCACCAACATTATGATGTGTTTTAATTATTGCAGCAGGACCTTTTGATACACCACTTTCAATAACATCCGGATATAATGTTCCTTGAGCAAGCCACTTGAATGGTCCATTTTTTTGTGCAAAATCTGTAAAAATTCTAATAAATTCTTCACCAACAATTTTTCTTTTTTGCTCCGGATCAGTAATTCCCTTTAGTTTTGATAAAAACTGTTGTTTTGCATTAACGGAACTAAAATTTACAGCAAAATTTTTTCTAAACATCTCTTCTATTTCTCTTTCCTCATTTAATCTTAAAAGTCCATTATCTACAAAAATACATTTTAGTCTATCTCCAATTGCTTTGTGAATAAGTAAGGCAGCTACCGTAGAATCAATTCCGCCACTCACTCCACATAAGACATTACCATCTATCTTAGAAATTTCATTCACTGTATTTTCTACAAAAGTTTCCATTGTCCATTCTTGTTTGACTTTACAAATTTTTAATGCAAAATTTTTCAGAATTGTAGTGCCCTGTTCTGTATGAACTACTTCTGGATGAAATTGAATACCATAAATAGAATTCTCCTGATCTGCAATGGCTGCAGCACTTACAGTTTCAGTATGTCCTATTGTTTTAAAACTAGATGGAACTTGTTCTGCTTCATCACCATGACTCATCCATGCTCTAATTGGCCCACCTATCCCACTTAGTAAATCAGAATCGTTATCAATTGTTAGTAGGGAAGAGCCATATTCTTTGTTAGCTCGTTTTACCTTTCCTCCAAAATTGTTTACGATTAACTGATGACCATAACATATTCCTAAAATTGGTAATTTCATTTCAAAAATTTCCTTTGCTGGCATAGGTGCATCTGAAATGTAGACACTAGATGGACCTCCAGAGAAAATAATCCCTTTTGGTTCCAGTTTTTTTAGCTCATCAAGAGAAATATCGTAAGGTACAAGTTCTGCTAATACTGAAAAATCTCGAATTCTTCTACAAATCAAGTGACTATACTGCGATCCAAAATCTAATACTACAATTTTTTCCATGATTTCCCCTAACTTGAATTATCAATCATTTTTGATAGAGACCAAGCAGCTGTGTTGATAATTTCGTTAATTCGTTCCTTCTGACGATAATTTTTGATAATAATCTCTCTAATTTTGCTGCCATTTTTGTTAATAATACAATCAATAATTGATTCTCTTTGGATTTTTCCGTTTTCTGCTTCAGCGTTATCCTTTTTCTTCATCTCCCCAATTATTCTTTCAACGAAAAATGATTTGAATGGGGGAGTTTCAGGTTGCAAGCCTACGCCCTCCTCTAAAATAATTGAAACCTGTTCTGGTGTAACGTACGCATTTGCAATAACTGAGCCATCAGAGGTTTTTGTTAATGGAATTGGTGATTCAAATTTTGATGATGTTGTTGAAGCTTCAAGTAAAGATGCTTTTGTAAAACTAGATTGCTTGAGTATTACATTTAAAACCGTTAAATTTTTTTCAAGACTTTCAATCTCTTCTTTGTGCTTTTCGATCTGTTGGGTTATCCGATCTTTTAACTCCAAAATATCTCGTACTTGTTCTTCTGAAAACTCCATAATTCTTGTTAGATAGATACTGTATTAAAACGCATTCTCATCTGCAAGAACACTTTCAAGCTCATTGTAGTAGATTTTTTTAAATCCCTTAATGGGTTTTGAGGTTGTATACAGATCTGAAGAATTTTTTGATGCTATCCATTCAAGAAGTTTTTTTCCTCGCCTAAGTTTTTTAATTTTTGTTTTCTTACTTGTAATTTTTGTTTTTGAATACTTGCCAATTTTGTTTCCAAAATCCATTCCAAACAGAATTATTTTTTTTGCCTTAAAGTGCTTAGCAAGAAAGACACATCTATCCCCATCTGTAAAACCTCCAAAATTGTGAATTTTTCCAAATGACTTTGCCTCAGTAGTACCAATACAATTTTTGAATTTGGAAACCAATTCTAACTTATCAAAATTATCCCCATGTGCATGAACTACCATGATAGTTTTGCCTTTTCCAATTTTTTTTAATGATTTTTCATCACCATCAAGATCAGTTACTAAAATATCTGGCATGATATTATTTTCAATTAGTGCTTTTGCAGCTCCATCTGCAACAATTTTTGTGATGAAACTAAATCTTTTCAATACTGGTATACAAGATAGAAGAGATGGTCCTGCACCTATAACGAATACATTTTGTTCAAACACTTTACTTCGTAATTTATTGAGAGGAAATTTATTTTTCAGAAGGGAATTAAGTAATTTTGCTGATTCAAGATCACTTTTTTTACTATAACCAAATTCCTTTAATATCTCTGAATATCTTTTTTCCCATCCTAAGACTGTCATATGACTCAAATTGGTAATCCTAATCATAAATCATGTGAATAAACTAGGGAGAGTATCAGTTGGAGGAACAAATCCAGTACGTATAATGGGAATTCTAAATACAAGTCCCGAGTCCTTTTACAAAAAAACAATTGTTACAAAGAAACTAGCTATAAGCAATTTAGTAAGACAAATGGCAGACGATGGTGCCAACTTTATCGATGTTGGAGGAATGTCAACTGCTCCATATTTATCCACATATGTATCCGAAAAAGTAGAGTCAAGGAGAATCATTCAAGCAATAAAGACAATTCAACGAGTCTGTAATCTTCCTATTTCTGTTGATACTTGTAGGGCAAGTGTTGCAAAAGATGCACTTGAAGAAGGTGCAGAGATTCTTAATGACATTTCTGGGCTTAAATTTGACAAAAAAATGGTAAATGTAATTGAAAAATATCAGCCCTCACTTGTGTTATGTGCTTTTAGCCAAAAAATGATAACTGGAAACCAACTCAATAAACTAAAAGTTCTATTGAAACAAAGTTTTGCATTAGCTAAATCTGTTAATATATCTAAAAAAAATATAGTATTCGATCCTGCAATTGGCTTTTTTAGAAAAACAGGAACTGGTCAATTTTTTACAAAAATAAATTCAGATTGGTTTGAACGGGATTTACTTATACTAAAGAATTTAAAATCGATAAAGATGGGACAACCATTACTTGTTTCAGTTTCAAACAAATCTTTTATTGGAAAATTATTGAAAATAGAAAATCCAAAAGATCGACTGTTTGGTTCAGTTGTAGCTGAAGCAATTGCAGTGTTAAATGGTGCAGATATTATTCGCACTCATAATGTACGAGAAACCAAAGATGCAGTTACGCTTGTACAAACATTAGCTCAGAAAAAATCAAGAAAGGCTTATAATGCTTCATAAATCATGACTATAGGTTTCATTGGAGTTTAGAGAAGGATTAACCTTTGACGATGTTCTTCTTGTTCCTAAATTTTCTGATATAACAAGTAGATCACAAACTAACTTGGAGACAAAACTTTCTAGAAATATTTCTCTTAACATTCCTCTTGTCAGTGCAAACATGGATACAGTAACTGAATCTGGAATGGCAGTTGCTATGGCTAGAGAGGGAGGATTAGGCATTATACACAGATTTCTTACAATAGAAGAGGAAGCAAATGAAGTTCTCAAAGTAAAACGATCTGGAAGTGTAATGATTGAAAATCCATACTTCATTAGTCCCAAACAAACCATAAAGGACGCAATTCGTTATATGAAAGAAAAAGGTGTTTCTGGACTTTTAGTTACTGATTCTGAATCAAAACTTGCTGGTATCCTTACTCGGAGAGATGTAATGTTTGAATCAGAATCTACACAGCTTGTAAGGGATGTCATGACTAAGGATGTAGTCACAGCAAAGCCTGGACTAAGTTTAGATGAGGCCAAGGAAATTCTTCGCAAAAATAGGATAGAAAAATTACCGTTAGTTGATGAATCAAACCATATCAAGGGTTTGATTACAACCAAAGATATTACAAATATTGAAAATTATCCTGTTGCATCAAAGGACAAAAAAGGAAGGCCACTTGTTGGCGCAGCAGTAGGTGTAAAAGGTGATTTTATGGACAGAGCAGAATCTCTTTTGGAGGCAGGCGCAGATGTCATAGTAGTAGATATTGCACATGGACATAGTGAAAATGCAGTTAATACAATTCGCCACATAAAAAAAGCATTTCCTGATTCTGAATTAATTGCTGGAAATGTAGCAACTGCTGCAGGTGCAGAAGAACTAATCAAAGCAGGAGTAGACGCAGTTAAAGTTGGTGTTGGTTCTGGCTCAATATGCATTACTCGTGTAGTTACAGGTTCTGGTGTTCCTCAATTAACAGCAGTCTTAGATTGCGCAAAAGTTGGACGACAGCATGACATACCAATTATTTCAGATGGTGGGATAAGAACTTCTGGTGATGTGACCAAAGCCTTAGCAGCTGGAGCTTCTTCTGTAATGGTTGGAAGCATACTGGGAGGAACAGATGAAAGCCCAGGCTCATTCATATCTAAAAACGGAAAGCGATTCAAAATTTATCGAGGAATGGCTTCATTTTATGCATCGCTAGGCCGTAAATCAAAAGAAATTGGGCATGTTTCAATCGAAGATGATCTTAATGACTACGTAGCTGAAGGCGTTGAAGCGATGGTTCCTTACAAGGGCAGTGTCGCTGATATCTTAAAACAGCTAACTGGTGGAGTTCGCTCAGGCTTGAGTTACTGCGGAGCTCATACAATAAAACAGATGCAGGAAAATGCAGAATTTATTAAAATATCTGGTGCTGGGTTTGCTGAAAGTCAGCCTCACGACGTATCCTTAATGTAGTTAATTATTTATTCACCGTAAAAAACTACCCCATTGTGTTAAGCAAGAGAACTGTAATCGGAATTGTTGTCGGTTCGGTTATTATTGCAATTGGTCTTTTTGCTCTAGTCACATCCTTTGGGATTCAAACTAAAAATATTGATGAAACTTTTGGGTTGGGCGAATCAACAACCTATCAATTTACTGCTCCTGTACACTCAAAACAATTTCTTAACATTACCGGTAATTCATTTAAGCTTAGTCTAGCATCTCCAAGAGGTGGATTACAAATTTCTGAGCAAGATTACAAAAACGAGCTAAGCCTTGAATGGGTTCATTTAGTAGATGGAGATAGTAGAGTGCAAATCCAAAATACGGGTGATTCAGAATTACGTATAAACGGAACTCTTCAATTCCTCAGTGATCCTATCCTAATAACATATCACATTGTTGTCATTACAGCTGGAGTTATCATTATAGGATTTAGTTCTGGTTTTAGTATTAGAAAACCGCGAGGATTTTAATTCATCTCTGCACTAGGATAGGAACCCAAGATTTTAAGAAAAAGAGTTTTTTCTTTTATTTTATTTAGCATTTCTTTTACCCTGGAATCGTTTTCATTACCTTCAAAGTCAACATAGAAATTATATTCCCACGATGTATTTTTTTTTGGTCTTGACTCGATCTTAGTCAGATTGATTCCATATTCAGCAATTTTCTCAATAATATGATGCAAAGCTCCTGGTTCGTGTTTTATCGAGAAAATAATTGAAGTCTTATCTTTTTTTGATTCATTAGCTTTTCTTTTTGATAGAATTAAAAACCTCGTGGTGTTATTTGGATTGTCTTCTATACCTTCAAGTATTACTGGAACTTGAAAAATTTCTGAGGCTTGCCTGCTCGCTATACATGCTATATTGCCCTTGTTTAATTCCTTGATAATTTTCACACTTCCTGCAGTATCATAGGTAGGAACTGTTTTGAAATTATGTTCTTGAATAAATTTTCTACATTGACCTAAGGCCTGAGGGTGTGAATAAACGGTATCAATTTTTTCAAGAGAATCAAATCCAATTAGGCAATGCTTAATCCTATGATAAATTTCACCAACCACATTTAGAGTTGTTAAATAAAGAAGATCATTACTTTCTCCTATACTTCCTTCAATGGAATTTTCTATTGGTAAAATAGAATATTCTGTCTTATCATTTTGTGTATTTTTTAATACCTCTAGAAAGGTGGGTAAAGGAACAGTTTCAATTTTCTCACCAAAGAATGATAAAGCTGCCGCTTCACTATATGCACCTCGTTCACCTTGGAACGAAACACGAATCATTTTTACTCTCCTAGCTTTACAAAATTACTTTTTCCAAAATTATTAGATAATTTTCTTTCATCAATCCAATTACACTCTGTACATTTTATTGCATCTCTCATCGGAATAACTTTTCCTCCACACTTTTTACATTTTGTATACAAAACTCCCAACTCAGGTTCACTAATTGTAGCGTGAATAGTTCCATTTTTGTGCGCTATAATTTTGAGCACAACAACATCATTAACTAATGCAACATTTTTTTTTCGTAAGTGCCTAGTTTGACAAATACATTCAACATTAGATTTGGTTCTATTATTATTTACATAGTTAATTGATACTGCTATCATTGATGACATCACAGCAGCAACAGTTCCAACTACTATATCATTAACTTCTGGTATTCCTGTGAACTTTAAATTATGTACTAGTGCGATACGATTTTTTTTGTCGATCTCAGTAGTGCCAACTACAGTAGCCCTTACGTTATGTCCATCCTCAAAGGTATTCTTACCTCCTTCATATTCCTCAATAATGGCAATTTTGTCTCCAGGAATAGCTTGATTATCAGACAATGGGCTGTTTTTTTTATTGATGATTATAATTGTTTATAGAAATTAACTAGAATTGATCAAATTTGAACAAAATTTGGATTATTTGTTTAATACTTTTTTTCATTTTAGGCTATGTTAAAGAATATTGAAACTTTTAGGTACTCTAATTTTGCATAAAATGGAAATAAATGGTCAAATAAAATGGTCATTAATGGTACTAAATAAAAATTAAAAAAAAACTGATTCAAGTATTTATGTATTTAATTTATTTTGGAAATTTATTTGAAAAGAAGTATATATGTATTTTTTCCAAATTAAATGCGTAAAAGCCTCGATTACGATTCAAACTTTAATTAAAATAATTTTACCAAATCTTTAGAGAGAAAACCCACACCATTTAGGATTGGGTAGTTCACAACCAATGTGGAATTTGCAAGTAACCATCAATACTCTCATTTCGTAAAATCTTCAAAAGTGCTGTGGCTTGTGGAGTAGATAAGAGCGGTTTATCAAATTGATTATCTGTGGAAATTCTAGGACATGCAACTTGAATGAACGCATCAATTCCTTTAATATTTTGTAATCTTTCATTTGTGATATTTGTTAATGCAAATAACTGAACTTCTTTTCCCTCTTTTTCAAGTTCTCTTTTGAATTTTAACGCAGTTAATTTTGATAACTGTCCTTCTTTTAACCCAACAATTATTCCAAATGTTTTAGCTTCAGATGCTTTGTAAATTGCTAATGTTGCCTTTCTTTGTAATTTATTAGCAAATTCTGTGACCTCTCTTATCTCATTAAAGTAAGGATCAAGAACATATGTTGGTTTGTTTGTAGATAGGGCAATTCCAGCAGCATGAAAGTTGCTTTGTCCTAAAAACACATTTGCATCAACTGTCTCTTTGGTTTCCGATGCGGGATAAAACTCACAACCAAAAACTTGACCATCGTTGAGTTGACCTTTACCCTTTCCGATCTTAACTTTAATTCCACCAGTTTCTAAAATTTTTTTTACAGGTTCAATCTGGTGAAGATGCTGGCTATCAGTTATGAGAGATATCGTTTTTCCTTTTAAGATATTAACACATTTTTCTGCAATCTTTTCAAAAGATATGTCATCAAAGGCATCAATCATTACAACATTTTTCTCAATTGTATCCAAACTGATTGTATGTCCAATATTAAACAAAACATCAGCAGCTAGAACCTTTGCACCATTAGAATTCAAATCACAAGATCCCCAAGTAGTATCAGCAAGCACATATGCAGGAATTCCAAATCTCTTCATTATCTTTGAAGCAGTTTCTTGAACCTTGGGAAGTAGCCCATCTGGAGCATTAAGGGCTACAGAAACCGCTTTTCTTTCCTTAATTTCTTTGAAAATTGACTCTTCATCTATTTTTATCATGGGTAATACCCCAACCTATGTTGATTTTAATTTAAACTATCCCAACTTACTAAAGGACAACTAAAAAATGTAGTAAATTTAACATATTCCAGTAGATGAAAAAAGATTTCATTCTTCATATCGGGTTTGATGACACAGATTCACCAAAGGCTATGTGTACCACTTATCTTGCATACAAAATTGTAGATTATCTTAAAAAAGAATTGGTAGAATTTCTTGATTATCCTTATCTTATTAGATTTAATCCAAATATTCCCTGGAAAACTAGAGGAAATGGTGCTGTTGCACTATCAATAAAGACTAACAAACCTGAAAAAATCAAAAGAAAGGTAAAACAACTTGTTACAAAATACTCTGATACTCAAGGAGGCGCAAATCCCGGTCTTGTATTTTATGAAAAAAACACCATACCAGATAATTTTTCAGAATTTAGCAAGCTTGCGTTATGGAGATTAATTAATAGAAAGTATGCCAAGCATTTTGCTCATAAAAACAGATTAGAAACACTATCTCTTGGAAATGGCCAGGGACTTGTAGGTGCAATTGGTGCAATTGGTTACAAATTTGAAGATCATACATATGAGGTGTTAAGCTATAGACAAAAATCACAAATTGGAAAAACACGAAAAATAGATAAAGAAAGCGTCAAGCTAATGCAAGAGAAAACATATCCAATAACTTTTAACAGCTTTGATCATAAAAAAAATAGAGTTTTAATTACTCCACATGGTCCTGATCCAGTTTTCTTCGGATTACGAGGGGAGAATATGGAGTCGGTACTTTATGCATCTAAAATGATTCGAACACAAGAAAAGTTACAAGGCTATATGGCATTTAAAACCAATCAAGGAACTGGTGACCACCTTAAAAATGAAATTGATATTTTTGAATTAAAACCATATACATCAGGTACAATTACTGGGATTGTTTCAAAAAAACCGGAAATGAAACGTGGTGGACATGTTATTTTTTCAGTAACCAAACTAGGAAAAGAGGTACCATGTGCAGTATACGAACCAACAAAAATAACTTCAATTGCTCAGCAGCTAATACTAGGAGATAAAATACGTCTTGGTGGAGGAATCAGAAAAGCTACTAAGAACCATCAAAGAATCTTAAATGTTGAATTTCTTGAGATTATCAAACTTGAAAAAGATCTCAGATTAGAAAACCCAATTTGTAAAAAATGCAACAAGAGTATGAAATCAAAAGGTACAAACCAAGGTTTTCGATGTATTAAATGCGGAAAAAAAGCCTCTAATAAAATTATTCATGAAATCCCTCGTAAATTAATACCAAAATTGTATCTTCCAGCAGTTTCAGCATATAGACATCTGACTAGGCCTAAACAAAGAATGAAAAGGATGAACAAAGAAGAAAAATTTGATTCTACTATTCAATGGTATCAAAAATACAGAAACTAACTAGCGGGGAGTAGATTTTCAGGAGTTTTAACTCCATTTGAACTACTGATTTGCGGGTTTCTCATCATTAATGATTATGAGCCCGCCGGGATGACTTAGCCCTATGTAGTCTGACTTCCCCACCCCGCTAAATCAAAAGTAACTTCAGGGTGATATATACGCTTTATCAAAAATTTGGAAATGATTAATAGGATTTGAAAAGTTTTTTCGTTGTGGATAAAAGAATTAGAATTGCTGGAATAATCGCAGCAATTATTGCATCAATTGTAATTCTTACTTCACCATCTGGGCCACCTCCAATTCCGCCTCCAAATTTACAAGAATCAGGAAATGAAACTATACAAATTCTTGCAACTAATCTTGAAAAACCATGGGCATTAGCTTTTGCAGATGATAAAATTTTCATAACGGAAAGAACTGGAAAAATAAGAGTTATTGAATCAGATGTCATGCTTGAAGAACCTCTAGCTACTTTTCGAACTGCCACCATCTTTGATGGAGGATTACTTGGGATAGCGGCACATCCAAATTTTACAAACAATCATTTTCTTTATGTTTACTTTACATACGAAGAAAATGGAAATCTATGGAATAAAATTCTCAAAATAACGGAATCTGAAAATAAGTTAAAAGACGCAATTACTATTTTAGACAAGATTCCAGGATCTAGGTTTAGCAACGGAGGAGTGATGAAATTTGGACCTGACAATAAGCTATATGTTGCAACAGGTGCAGGTTCTGATTCTTCACATGACGCTCAAGACTTAAATTCATTAGCAGGAAAAATTTTAAGATTAAACGATGATGGTTCAATTCCATCTGATAATCCATTTTCAAATTCACAAGTTTACTCATACGGACATAGTAATCCTCGAGGAATGGCCTGGGACAAATCAGGAAGCCTATATGTCACAGAAACGGGACCATCAAAAAACGATGAAATCAATTTGATAATTAAAGGGAAAAATTATGGTTGGCCTGAACAACAATGTTCAGGTGATGGAGATTTTGTTAATGCCATTATGTGTTATGATCCAGAAATAGAGCCTGGAGGAATTGTATTTTATTCAGGAGATAAATTAGAATTCAAGAATGATATGATAATGGCTTCAATGAAACCCGAGAAACTAGATAGGCTGAAAATAACTGGTGGGGAGGTTGAATATCAAAAAAGCATTTTGAGTGGCTTGGGACGAATAAGGGATGTTAATGAGGGACCTGATGGCTATCTATACCTTATAACATCAAATACAGATGGCAAAGCATTTCCAGATAGTTCTGATGATAAATTGGTAAGGATTCTGAGGTAAATTGGTCGATTCTTCTATTCCAAAATTTTTTGAAAAAAATAGGAAAGAGAAACTTGAGATAGTAAAAAATTTTTCTAACTTAACTGAAACAGAAATAGAGATAATCAAAAATTCAGGTGGAGGAATTTCCTTTGAACAAGCAGATACAATGGTCGAAAACGCAATCGGAGTTTTTTCATTACCACTTGGAATTGCAACTAATTTCCAAGTAAACCAAAAAGACTACCTTGTTCCTATGGTAATTGAAGAATCATCAGTAATTGCTGCAGCATCAAAGGCTGCAAAAATTGCAAAAATTCAGGGAGGTTTTTCAGCTAAAGCTGATGAATCATTTTGCATTGGTCAGATTCAAGTAGTAGATACAGATACAAAGTCTTCTATACCAAAAATTATGCAATCTTCGCAAGAAATTCTTGACATTGCAAATTCTAAGAGTCAGACTCTTTCAAAGATGGGAAAAGGGGCAAAGGAGATCACATGTAAAGAGATCAAAACAGAAGTTGGTCCTATGTTAATTGTTGAGCTTTTAATTGATGTAGGCGATGCGATGGGTGCAAATGTAACAAACACAATGTGTGAGGCTATCGCGCCATTAATTGAAAAATTAACTGGAGGACGAGTAGTTCTTAGAATTTTATCAAATTACTCTACAAGAAGAATGGTAAGAGCTACAGCAATCTTTGATAAACAAGGAGTAGGTGGAGAACAAGTTATCGACAATATAATTTTGGCATATCAATTTGCAGTTAATGACGAATATCGTGCTGTAACTCATAACAAAGGAACTATGAATGGTATCATTGCTGTTGCAAATGCAACAGGTCAGGATAGTCGAGCAATTGAAGCTGCAGCAAATGCTTTTGCTGCACATAGTGGTCGATATGGTTCTTTAACCAAATGGTCAAAAGATAAAAATGGAAATCTAATTGGAAATATTGAGTTACCTCTATCTGTAGGAATTGTTGGTGGAATAATTAATGTTCATCCAATGGCTAAAATTTGTACAAAAATCTTAGGAGTTACTTCAGCTCAAGAGCTTGCATGTATTATGGCATCAGTTGGACTAGCTCAAAACTTTAGTGCAATAATGGCCCTAGCCACAGAAGGAATACAGAAAGGTCACATGAAGCTTCATGCCAAAAATATTGCATCTGCAGCAGGTGCCAAGCCTGAACAGATAGATAAAATAGTACAGAAAATGGTTCAGGAAAATAATATCTCACTTAATAGAGCAAAGGAATTGCTTGACCAAACTTAAACACCAAATTATATACCTAAAATGCTACAGGACTAGAAATGTCTAAAGTAAAATTTGCTATTCCAAAAGGAAGTCTTGAAGAAGCTACCTTCAAAATACTTGAAAAATCATGGACAAAGGTAAACCGTACAAGTAGAACTTATCGAGTTTTTCTAGATGATCCACAAATAATTGTGAAAATGTTAAGACCACAAGAGATTCCAAACTTGGTATCAGAAGGGTTGTATGATGTCGGGATTACGGGAAAAGACTGGATAGATGAAACCAAAGCAAATGTTGAACCGATTTTGGATTTAGAGTATGGAAAAATAAAACTTGTAATTGCAATTCCTGATAAATATAAATACAAAAATCTTGATGCCATGATAGCTGCATATGCTAAGCAGAAAAAAATCCTGAGAATATCTTCGGAATATCTTACAACCGCTTCTAAATTTATTAAACAATTAAAATCCTATAAGAAATCTTATGGTTCTAAAGATCCTCTTATTGTGACGCCTTGGGTAAGACTTGGCACAAACAAGAATGTTCAAATTCACTTATCATTTGGTGCAACAGAGGCAAAACCCCCAGATGATGTAGATGCCATAATGGATGTTACGGAAACAGGAACCACTCTAAAACAAAACCAATTAAAAATTGTAGATAAAGTTCTAGAATCAAATGCATTCTTGGTTGCAAATAAAAATTCATTGAGGGATAAATCCAAACGTGGAAAAATTTTTGATATAGTAACTTTGATGAGAGGAGCAGTTATTGGAAGGAAATATCTGCACATTTATCTTAACGTTGAGGAAAAAAATCTTAAAAAATTGTTACAACAAGTCCCATCCCTCAAAAAACCAACCGTGAGTCCTCTTAGCGAGAAGGGATGGTATGGAGTGAACACTGTAATTCCAAAATCTGACTTTTACAAGATTGTTCCAAAACTCAGAAAGATTGCCCAAGGATTGGTAGTACACGAAACTAGGCAGATATTAGAACTAGAGGAGATAAAACGTGATGAGGAAAATTGATGAAAATCATAACTGTTGGGGATATAGATAAATTCACAGAATTAATCCCACCTAAACCCTCCAAAAAAAACAAGAAAATCATCGAATCCATAATCGCAGACGTGAAAAAAAATGGCGATTCTGCAGTAATAAAATACGAAAAAAAGTTTGGCGGAGTTATTAAGGGCTCCCTAAAAGTATCAAAACGAGAAATAAAGGATTCCTATTCCAAAGTAACCAAAGAGCAGATAAATGCAATTAAAATTGCTAAAAAACGATTAACAAAAACTGAATTAGCCGTTAAAAATAAACTGAAAGATTTTGTAATTAAAACAGATGGAGTAATAATAAAGAAACTTTTCTTTCCACTTTCTAGTGTTGGTTGTTATGTACCAGGTGGTTCTGCTAGATACCCAAGTTCATTAGTAATGTCAGTTGTTCCTGCAAAAATTGCAGGAGTAAAAAGAATTGTTGTTGTTTCTCCTCCAAACAAACAAGGAACAATTGATCCTCTTACTCTTGTTACGGCAGATATTTGTGGAGTAGATGAAATTTACAAAATAGGAGGTGCACAAGCCATTGCTGCACTTTCATATGGTACAAATTCTATCATGCTAGTTGATAAAATCGTAGGACCAGGTAATGTTTTTGTAAGTACTGCAAAATCATTGGTAAGTGAGGATGTATCAATAGATATGATTGCAGGACCAACTGAGCTTGGTATTATTGCAGATTCAACTGCAAATCCTGAATTGATATCATCTGATCTAATCTCTCAAGCTGAACACAGTGTAGATACTTTTTGTTTTGTATTGACAACTTCAGAAAAGGTTGCAAAAAATATTATAAAATCTCTAAAACAAAAAATTAGAAATATAAAAAGAAAGGAAATAGTTCAAAAAAGTTTGGAAAAAAATGGTTTTGTAGCTGTATGTAAATCTGAAAATGAAATAATTCAATTAGCAAATAAACTGGCACCAGAACACCTTGAAATAATTACTAAAAAACCAAAATCATTTGCATCAAAAATTAGAACTGCAGGACTAGTTCTACTTGGAGAAAACACTCCATCAGCTGCCAGTGACTATTTGTTAGGCTCTAATCATATACTTCCTACAAATGGATTTGGAAAAGTAAGAGGTTCGCTTTCAGTATTAGATTTTATGAAATTGGGAACGGAAGTTGAATCCTCTAAACTTGCTCTACGTAAAATCTCAAAATACATGAATGCTCTATGTAGTTCAGAAGGCCTCCCAAATCACTATGAGGCAGTGAGGAGTCGTTTGAAATGAAGAATGAATGGTTTCAAAAAAAGATAAAAGAACTATCTAGTCTGCAGGGATATCAGAAACCAGAAAAGCAATCAGAAGCACTAAAACTTGATTCAAATGAGAATTTTGTGATTAACAAACAATTTCAAAGAGACCTCATTGATGGTGCAAAAAAAATTTCAGATGTTAGAGAATATCCACTAGGAAGAATAGAAAAACTAATTGAGGCGTTATCAAAAAATCTTAAAGTTTCTCCTTCTATGATTGGAGTAGGTAATGGTTCAGACCAAATTCTTGATTTATTATTAGTAAACTTTTGCAGTAAGAAAACTCGTATACTTACATCGGATCCAACTTTTGGATTTTTTGAAGAACGTTGTAAGTTATACTCTATTCCAACAATAAAAATCCCTTTTTCAAAGGACATGACGCTTGATTTAGAAAACTTTCTGTCAAAATCAAAAAATGCCGATTTATTATATTTGGATTCACCAAATAATCCTACAGGTTTTCAGTTTCCTAAAAAAGACTTGGAAAAATTAATCAAAAATTTTGATGGACCTGTGATCATAGATGAGGCATATGTAGAATTTGGAGATTATTCTGTTCTAAATATGGTGAAATCTCAAAGTAATCTAATCGTTGTTAGGACATTTTCAAAAGAATTTGGTCTAGCAGGATTACGTCTTGGTTATTTTGTTGCAAACAAAGCAATAGCTGATGTTTTTACACGCATAATTCAGTATCCTTATCCATTAAACACTATTGCTATTGAAGCAGGGATTTTGGCACTACAAAAATCAAAAATTATGTCAGACGCTGCTACTCTAATCAAAAAGGAAAGAAAAAGAATTATTGAAAACCTACGAAAAACAAACGCCTTTGAAGTCTTTGATTCAAAAGCAAATTTTGTATTGTTTGACGCCAAAGGTGCTGAGCGAAGAATCTATACTGCATTAGTTGAACAAGGTATATCAATTAGAAAACTTGGGAAGATTGGAAAACACCAAGGTTGCTTAAGAGTTACTGTAGGAACTAAAGAAATGAACTCAAAATTCTTGCTTGCTATACGTGATCTTTTACAATGACACTAAAAAAATTGGAAGAGGGTATCTATGCTCAAGAATCCACTGCTAATGAAATTCGAGATATTGATGGAATAATCTTTGATTGCGATGGAGTCTTAGTTGATGTTTCAAATTCTTATGATCTTGCTATTCAAAGAACTACTGCCTATATCCTTAAGGAGATAGCTAACATTCCAAAATTTGATCCTGTTACTTCTAAAATTATTGATGGGTTTAAAGCAACTGGAGGTTTTAATGATGAAGTTGATCTTACTTATGCTGCAATACTCTCATTAGCTGCTGCAAATAATCTTAAAAAACCTGGTAACCAGTTTGTGTTTGAAGTAATAAAAAATGCAGATCAGACAGGGATAAAATCCGTAGAAAAATTTCTAGATAATTCTAATGCCAATATTACCGTACTTAAAAAAAAATTAAATTATCCAGGTCGTCATCTTGACAACCTTCTTTATTCTATATTTGATCAAATATTTTATGGACCTAAACTGTATTTCAAATTATTTAAGAAAAACTCTAACTTTACAGAACAAGGATTAATTGAAAACGATATTGTACTCTTAAAAAAGGAATTACTTGAAATCTTAAAAAAGAAACTTGGTAAAAAAATTGCTATTGTATCTGGTAGAGGTATTGAATCAATCCGCTATTCACTTGAAGAACTATTAGACGAGTTTGATATCGGAAACTCTCTCTTCTTAGAAGACGAATCTCGAGAACTTGCAAAACCAAATCCTAATTCTTTGATAAGAACTTTCAAGGGCATTGGATCTTCACACTGTCTATATGTTGGTGATTCAATGGAAGATTTTATCATGGCACAAAAGGCAACTGAGATGGGAAACAAAATAACTTTTTGTGGTATAATTGGAACAAGCAAATATCCTGAAGAAAAAAAGAAATTATTTGAAGAAAAAAATGTAACACTGATTCTAAATTCCATTGATCTACTTCCGAAGGCATTAAATCTGGTTTAGAGGTATTTGAGAAGCTAGGGATTTCGATGAAACCAAGAACCAGCAAAATTAATCGTACAACGAAGGAAACTGAGGTTATAGTTAGCGTTAACCTTGATGGACATGGTAAAACCTCAGTAAATACTGGGATAAGCTTTCTTGATCACTTGATTACTGCCTTTGGTAAACATGCAATGATGGATTTACAGGTAAAATCAAAATCAAAAGACAACATAGAGCACCACCTTATTGAAGATACTGCAATAACAATTGGTTCTGCAATAGATAAGGCTCTAGGAAACCGTTCTGGAATTATTCGATTTAGTTATGCTTCAGTTCCTATGGATGAATCACTAGCAGAGGCTTCAATCGACTTGGTAAAACGTCCTTACTCTAAGATATCACTCTCTTTTACACGAACCAAAATAGAAGGAATGTCAAAAGAGGACATTGAGCACTTTGTACAATCGCTCTTGCAGAATCTTAATAGCTGTATTCACCTTACTGTAAAGTATGGTGAAAATGATCACCACAAAATTGAGGCTGCCATAAAATCACTAGCTGTAGCACTTCGAATTGCATCTTCAAAGGACACAAGGCAGAAGGGAATTCCAAGTACAAAAGGCGCAATGTAATGGTAAAGGTAGCAATCTTTGATTATGGCGCAGGTAATATATTCAGTCTAAAAAACTCTCTTGAAAAAAATGATGCTCAAGTAGAAATAATTACTAGCTTTGATAATGTCAACTCTTATTCTGGTTTGCTTCTTCCAGGTGTTGGAAACTTTGATCCAGCTATCAAAAGCATTCGAGATTATTCTAAAACAGACTTTGTTGATTTCGTAGGAAATGACACACCCGTTTTAGGAATATGTCTTGGTATGGAAATGTTTTTTGAAAAAAGTGAGGAAGGTAAGGAAAAAGGTTTAGGAGTAATTGATGGTGAAGTGATTTTACTTCCAACTGAAATGAAAATCCCCCACATGGGATGGAATGATATTCAGATAGAAAGGTCCAGCAAAATCCTTGAAGGAATTCCAAATGGCTCATGGGTTTATTTTGTCCATTCATATCGTGTCAAACCAAAAAATGATGATGTAATAGTTGCAGATTCTGATTATGGAGTGAAAGTACCTGCGGTTGTAGAATACAAGAATTTTTTTGGTACTCAGTTTCATCCTGAAAAATCTGGCAATATTGGTTCGGTAATGATTGGAAACTTTCTAAGAGAGTGTAAAAAATGAAAATCATTCCTGCAATAGACCTAATGGAAGGAAAGGTAGTGAGACTTTACAAAGGAGATCCTGAAAAAAAAACAATCTATAGCGAAAACCCCATTGATATTGCAAAAAAATGGGAAAAAGCAGGCGCAGATATGATTCACTTGGTAGATCTTGATGCTGCACTAGGAAGAGGGTCAAATATGGACATTATAAAAAATTTAGTAAATCAAGTATCTGTTCCAGTTCAAGTTGCTGGAGGATTACGCGATGAATCAACTATCTCTAAAGTGCTTTCCTTTGCATCAAGAATTGTTTTAGGCACAATAGCATTCAAAGAAAGAGAAATTCTAAAAAATATACTTGGCAATTATGGAAAAAAAAGAATCGTAATTTCTGTTGATCACATTGATGGCAATATTATGATAGAAGGCTGGCAAAAATCTACTGGGAAAAATTTGATTGAAGGAATAAAGGATTTTATCGAAATGGGATTTTCAGAATTCCTCCTAACTAATGTAAATAAAGATGGAACACTAGAAGGGCCAGACTTGGAATTCTTACATAAAGCATGTAAAATTAATAACATAAATGTAATTTCCAGTGGAGGGATTTCAAATATTGATGACGTCATTAAAGTAAAACAAAACAATGCATATGGTGTAATACTAGGAAAAGCACTTTATGAAAATTTGGTTTCTATAGAGGAGGCAAAAAAAATATCTTGACACTAACTAAAAGAGTAATTCCCTGTCTTGATGTTGCAGATGGAAGAGTGGTAAAGGGATTACATTTTTCCTCAATAAAAGATGCAGGTGATCCTGTACAATTAGCAGAAAAATATAGCAAAGAAGGAGCTGACGAGCTAATCTTTCTTGACATTACTGCATCACAAGAACAACGTGAAACCATCAAATCTCTAGTATCCAAAGTTGCACAGGTGATTAACATTCCCTTTACAGTAGGTGGAGGAATCAAAACACTTCAGCATGCAAGGGATATTTTACTTAATGGTGCTGACAAGGTTGCTATCAATACTGGTGCAGTAAAAAATCCTGAAATAATTACAGAATTAATGGAACTATTTGGTAAACAATGTATAGTTATTGCTATTGATGCCAAAAGAAATTACAATGTTGAAGATGGCAAAAACATTTTCTCTGAGGATAATCAAAAATTTTGGTTTGAAGTTTTTATCTATGGTGGGAAAAAAGGAACTGGATTGGATGCAATAGACTGGGCAAAAAAAGTTGAAAAACTTGGAGCAGGAGAAATTTTACTTACTAGTATAGATATGGATGGAACTAAAAATGGCTACGATGTACTCCTCACTAGAGAGATTGTAAATTCTGTCCATATACCTGTAATTGCCTCAGGTGGATGTGGCAAGCCTGAACATATGCTAGAAATTTTCAAAAACTCTAATGTTGATGCAGCCCTTGCAGCATCAATATTTCATTATGAAACTCATTCAGTAGACAGAGTAAAAGAATTTCTAAAAGAAAGAGGTATTCCCGTAAGATTATAAACAAACAAATGGAGATATAATAACATGGAAAAAACAACTGATGACATTGATTTTGAAAAAGGCGATGGACTAGTTCCAGTAATTGTACAAGATATTAACACTAAAGATGTCCTAACACTTGCTTATACAAATAAAGAGTCACTTGAACTTACAAAAAAAACAGGAAACTCTTGGTTCTGGAGTAGATCAAGAAATAAACTCTGGATGAAGGGAGAAGAATCAGGCAATATACAAAAAGTAAAAAAAATTTTAGTTGACTGCGATTCAGACGCAATTATTTACATGGTAGAGCCATCTGGCCCTGCATGTCATACTGGCGAAAAAGTTTGTTTTCACAATTCTTTGAAAAAATAATTGTTCTAACATGACTTTGCAAGACGAACATCAGGACCACTAAGATGTTCATTAATTATTTCAAATACTAATGGGGG
>LDXL01000002.1 GCA_001443365.1 Thaumarchaeota archaeon CSP1-1 | reverse complement strand
ATCCCTTCAGTAGTGGTCAAAATACCATTAGTGTGATTGTATCAGATTTTAATGGAAATTCATTAAGTGATATTGATGATCTTAAGATAAAGGTCTCAAATCCACAACGAAATATTGCTCCAATTGAGATCCCAATAACTTCAATACAAGACGAAAAAACTTCCATAGTACAATATGAAGGAGATGTTACCTTTGGTTTTTCTGGTAACTGGCAAGTTGAGATAGAAGCTCAACGAACTCAGACTGTTAATGAAGCTATTATTCTTGATCTCATAGTAAAACCAAAACTCACACAATTAAAAACTGAAATAACAGAATACCAGTTTCCATCAGTTGATTCAGCTCCTCTTTATCCCCTATTTGATGGAAAAAATACTATATGGATAAGCGATCCATCAAAACCAAGATTATGGAAGTTTACACTCGATGATAAGAAGTTTAGTTCTTTTGAATTTGAAGGTCTTACATCAATTGTTCTGACTCAAGATAATGATGGAAATATTTGGTTTACTGACACACCAAATAATAAAATAGGATTTCTTAATCCAGAAACTGAACAAATTCAAACCATTTCACTTCCTATAGAAGCAATACCAATTTCATTGCAGGTAGATTTTGAAAATAACATTTGGGTTTCACTTGTAGACAAAAACATGTTGATAAAATATGATCAAAACTCTGGAAATTTTGAAGAGTATACAATTCCCACAGCGGAAGGAGGACCTTTTGCACTATCGAGGGATTCATTAGGAGATATTTGGTTTACCGAATCTAACGCATCAAAAATTGGTGTAATTAATACAAAAACAGGAAAAATCAAAGAATTCACTTCTGATTTGCCTATAGAATCGCCAGAAGCTCTTTACTTTGATAGGGAAGGTATGTTGTGGGTAAGTGCTCATACAGGGCTTGCGTTGATAAAGTTCAATCCAGGATTAGAGACATTTGAAAGAATAGAGATTTCTGATCCTAAAGCGTTACCATTTGGTATGACTGAAGACAGATATGGAAACATTTGGTTTGCTCAACATACTACTGATAAAATTGGTGTTTACGATCCACATAATGATAATCTTATCGAAGTACAAGTACCTACTGAAACATCTTTTGTACAATTTTTAACTTCTGATGATAAAGACAATATCTGGTTTGTCGAACAGCAAGGAAACAAACTTGGTATGATAAAGATTTCAGAAACTCCAAATTTGGGAGTGATGCAACTCCAAACTCAAAAAAGTGAACTAAAATATGTCGAACTTGTATCACCACTTATTGCAATGGGCATTATTGCAGCATCATTATTTTTTGTAAAGAGTGTTAGGGATAAAAGAAGAATCGATTCTCTAATTTGATAATTTAGATTTTAAAAATTTTTTGTTTATAGTTATCATTGAGATTAATCCACTAGCAAGTATTAGAATAACTATAGCTCCAAATTCAGGGACGACAACCAAACCAAATTCTGTACTTGAATTTGTTCCTCGAATATTTTCAAATCTAATCACTGTAGGTCCAGTTTGACCTTCCATGAAAGTATAATCTTCGAATTGCCCCCCTACATCAGCATTTCCTGAAGTTCTGTAAATTTCAACATTATTTTGTAAAATAATAAAGTCGTACGTTGATTGTCTTAGAGGTTCACCTGTATTTCCATCACGTATGGTAAAAACAAATTTGGTGTTTGTGTTAGGTTCAATTGCAATAGGTGCCCAAGAAAGATCCACTTGAAATCTTTCATCTCTTGTCATTGCAGACATTGGAAACTCTACCTTATCACTTGCTTCTAGTGTAAATAACATGTAATCAGGTAGATCATCACTTATCTTTTTTTGTTCTTGCTTCAGATATTGAAGATGATCCTGAAGTAGTACAAAATGGATGATTCTTTTGCCTTCTTCGGTATAATCATCAATTATCACATTTGATTTAAATAAATCGATTCCATTTATTTTTCCAGTGTAGCTAGGTGCCAAAAAATCGCTAAAATTCTTAGGAAAGTGTACCTCTTCATGAACAACTGGAACATGTGATATAATTTTTTCATTCCAGTTAAATGGCATTTCAAATGTTACCAAATTATTTTTAGAATCATAATTGAAATGTGATAATTTATCAAAATAGGATTTTGTTCTAAAATTGATCATATCTCCATTTGCACTTTGTTTTTCATAATCAGTTGTTTCAACCATGCTAACATCTACGGAATACACTCCTAGATCTTCAACAATGTTAGTTGGCTCATCAATGGATCGTATTTCTATTTCAAAATTAAATAGTCCACCTGATTCAAAGATGTTTCCTTCCAATTGGATTGGTTTAGAATCTGTTGCATACCAAGCTCCAAGTAAAGAATCTTTTTCAGCAATAATCTTTGTTTCTCCCTGTTCAGTTGGAATAACATGGATTAAGAGATTACCATCTGGAGTAAAAAAATAATTTCTAAAAATTATTTGATTTTCATGAAAAAGTTCAATTAAAAAAGTAACATTTTTCACATTTTCTTTTGTTTCTTTATCAATAGCAGTAATCGTGATCACGTTATCATTTGATTCATTAGTGTAGAGGGGAAGCTCAACTGAAACAGAAATTTTTCTACCATCTATGTCAATTAAGGTAGTATCAATTCCCCAACCGTGACCATATGAATTTTCTAGTGGTATGAGAAGAAGGATAATCAGTGATATACTGCTTACAATTATTAATTTTTCATTTTTCATAATGTTACAAGTTTTACAGTATCCATTTTTTTATTTGTTTGAAAATCGTTTGTAATTGTAGAAACTCTTTCTGCCTCACCATCTATTACAAAAAGCTCCATACACTTATCACCTTCAATTTTGCTGTGGAGGTGAGTTGTGATAAGATCTTCAAAATTATGTTTTATTCCGCTAACAATGTGATCAAATTCATCATTATGAACAACAAGTAGTATTGCGTGGATGTTTCCTGAGAGTTCATTTTTTTGTTTTGCCTCAGAAACAAAGTTTCGAATTCCTGCACGTATAGCTTCAGACCTTCCAGAAAAGCCCATTGATTTTTTTAGCTTATCAAGTTGGGAAAGAATTTCATCATTTAATGAGATTGAAATGATTGGCATGGGCTTGTTATTATTAAATTGGTTATATATCTAGTAGCTAAAATTATTAACTTTTTTTAGATTTATTAATAATAATAGGTAGAAATTCATGTGTTCAATCAGACAAGGGCTGCCATAATTGCCATAGTGCTAATCATACCCTTATCCACAATTGCGATGTGGAATTCAACCAGATTTCAGGAATTTACTGAAACTTCTGTGGAAAACCAAAAGATTGTTGCTTTAGCTTCATTCTATCCGCTTTACGAATTTACAAAAGAGGTTGGTAAAGACAAAGTAGATGTTTCGTTGCTTGTTCCACCTGGCATAGAACCACATGATTGGGAACCATCGATACAAGATCTTCAACGAATTCAACAAGCTGATATTATTATAATAAATGGAATTGGATTTGAAAATTGGTTTAAAGATATTGAAAAATTAAATTCAGAGCTTACCATAATTGATTCAAGTAATGGCATTAATATTATAAAAGAAGTGAACAGTGATCAACATAAAGATAGCCATCTTGATGCTTCATTAGCTGATCCACATATATGGTTAAATCCCTCTTTGGCAAAAATTCAAGTTAAAAATATTGCAGAGAGTTTAATAGAATTAGATCCTGACAATAGTCTATATTATCACGATAATTCTGAAAACTATATTAAAAAATTAGATGTTTTAGATTCAAAAATTAGAAATGAATTATCAAATTGTAGCAAAGATTTCGTAGCATTTCATAATGCATTTATATATTTTGCAAAAGAATATGGATTAAATCAGCACACTATTGTATCAAATGAACCACATGGTGAACCTACATCAAAAACTCTAGAAAAAATAATCAATTTAGCAAAAGAAATGAAAATTCAAGTAATTTTTACAGAAGAGGGAGTTGACAAACGGACATCTGAAGTTATTGCAAAAGAATTAGGTGGTAAAGCGTTAACATTATCACCTTTAGAAATTAGTGAGACAAATACCAGCTATATTGAAAAAATGGAAGCAAATCTAGTCAATCTGAAAGAGGCATTGTGTAATTGAAAGTTGTTGAAATAAAAAACCTAACAGTTGAATATCCAGGAGTTAGAGCACTTGATAATGTGAGTTTTTCAATTGAACAAAATGATTTTTTAGGAATAATTGGGCCAAACGGTGCTGGAAAATCTACTCTATTTTCTTGTATGTTGGGACTAAATACTCAATACAGTGGTTCAATTCACTTTTTTGGAGAAGACATACGAGTGACCAAAAAATACCTAGGAGATGTAGGCTATGTCCCCCAAAAGCCTGTTTTTGAGAAGAATTTTCCAGCTACGGTTAGAGAAGTAGTAAGAATGGGTTTGAGACGAAATGGTAATGAAAAAAGAGTAGATGAAGTTCTTCAGGACGTATGGATTCATGAGCTAAGCCATAAGAGAATTGGAGAATTGTCAGTGGGGCAACAGCAACGTGTATTCATAGCAAAAGCACTAGTTGGAGATCCCAAAATCTTAATTTTAGATGAACCGGTGACAGGAATTGATGCTCAAAGTACAGAATTATTCTATGGGATATTATGTGAGCTCAACAAAAAACAAAACATTACAATAATTTGGGCATCTCATGATTTAGATGCAGTAAATAAACTTGCAAACAAGGTTGCATGCCTCGATAGAACACTATTTTTCCATGGAGTATCTGATGAATTTTTCAGCAACGAAGAACTAGTCAAAAAATACTCGGAATCTTCAATGCAAAAACACATGCATAATCACGTAGAGTCATGACGCTAGAAATTTTTTCCTACGGTTTTATGCAAAGAGCTCTAGTTTCTGGCATAGCTATTGCTTTGTTATGCTCCGTAGTTGGATTATTTTTAGTTTTGAGAAGATATTCCTTATTTGGTGATGCAGTAGCTCATTCTTCGTTTGGAGGAATTGCAGCAGGACTTTTGATTGGCATTTATCCAATGTGGACTGCGTATGTAGTTTCACTTGTCAGTGCGTTAGTCATTACAAGAATAAAGCAGAAATTTGACATATCAGGTGAAGCCTCTGTCGCAATTTTACTTTCTTCAGGAATTGCTGTAGGATTAATTTTGATCAGTCTGTCTGGTGGTTTTAACGTTGATATTCTCAGCTTTCTTTTTGGGAGTATATTACTCGTAAGTGTTGAAGATACAGTTCTTATTCTCGGTCTTACAGGTATAATTTTGATTGTGATTTTATTACTATACCGAGAATTGATTTATTCCACTTTTAATGAAGAACAAGCAAAAGTTAGTGGAATTCCAGTAGAAAAGATGAACTACCTTATAGTTTTCATTGCTGGAATTACTGTTGTAACCTCAATACAATTGGTCGGGATATTGCTGATTTCTGCTCTATTTGTGATCCCAAATGTAACTGCAATAATGTATGGCCGTAGCTTCAAACAAACTGCCCTTCTTTCAATCGCATTTGCAGTTTCTTCTGTAATAGTTGGTATACTAATTTCTTATTTGTTTGATATTACTCCATCAGGGACAATTGTAATGTTATCAGTTGCAATTTTTGCAGTTACAATTGGTCTCAAATGGATGGGGCTAATAGACCATTCTAAAATGCCTCTAAAGAAATTATCTTTGTCGAATCACTTTATTTAAGGTAAGTGGAACATTAGCACGATCAAATGGTTTTACAACATAATCTCTTGCACCAAGTTTAATTGCATCTTGTACGATGTGTTTTTCTTCAACAGAAGAAATCATAATCACTTTTGCATGTGGATCTATCTTAAGGATTGCACGTAAGGCTTGAATTCCATCGGCTCGTGGCATGTTAACGTCCATTGTTACCAGATCTGGTCTGATTTTTTGGAAAGCTTTGACACCTTCAATACCATCAGCAGCTTCAAAGATTTCTGATGCAAGTCCATTATTTTTGATAATATCTTTTAGGACACTTCGCATAAATGATGCATCATCTACAATTAAAATTTTAGATGCAACTCCCCTAGTCATAGTACTTTATACCTCTGTTGCATAGAATTTCTTGTCTTGGATAGAGTAATAATCCTAAGTTTGTTCGGCGTGAACATACATTTTTGGAAAATCTAATGATATTTTTCCCAGATTTTTTATAAAAGAGCTGAATCATTTTATTGGCCTGTAATTAACTCAGAAAGAGTCTCCGTTGGTAGTTTTTTCTGATAAATTCTATCTTTAGCACTAATAGGAACAAATGAATTTTGTAATTTATGGCCCCAAAGAGTTTCATCCATTCCCAGAACAAGAAATCTGTTTTGTTTCAAGACAGTATAGAATTTTTTGAAAATTAGATCTTGTGCGTCTTTTCCATAATAGATTAGTAAATTTCTACAAAAAACAACATCAAGATAGGTTGCTGGAAATGTTGTAATGTCTCCAACATTAAATGATACTAAATTCTTAATTTTCTCAATTATTTGGTATTTATCATTTTCAATTTTTTTGAAATATTTTGTAATCAATCGTGTATCTAAATTTTTTAAATTATCATTGGTATAAACGCCAGTACGTGCCTCTCTCAAAGAATTTAAGTTGATATCAGTAGCAAGTATTTTGAATTTATGGTCAGTATTCTTGAGTGCTTCGTTAAACATTATTGCAAGACTATATGGTTCTTCTCCTGATGCACAACCACAACTCCATATTCGTATAGTATCGGTCGGTTTAATCACTTCAAGTAAATTAGGAATTACTTTTTGCATAAAGAATTGCCAGACTTGTTTATCACGAAAAAATTTTGTCACATTAATTGATAGAGAATCGTATAGAGAACCTATTTCATTAGGTTTGGAATTTAGAAAATTTACATACTCGGAACTGTTTCTCATATTCAACATTTTCATTCTCACGTGGATTCTTCTTGCAAGAAATGCTGGCTTAAAGTATGACAAATCTAATCCGTGGTTTTTTAGAACAGATTCCTTAATTTGTTGAAGATCCTTATCTGAAATTGAAACTTCCAAGGTCATAATTAGTTTGCCTCCTTTTGTAATTCTTCAATAAGAGAATCGAGCTCTTTGTTTTCTGAACCAGTACTATACTTTCTTGAATCTACGATTGATGAAAATTCTGAAGAGTTATCCTTGCCATTTTTAGTTAACAGTTTTCGTGCATCACCTGAGTTTTGTACAATTATCATATGTATTCTAATTCCACTTTTCTCTCCTACTAGTTCTGTATCAGCAATTATTGCAGATTCTGATGGTTTGATGACGTCCTTTGTAGAATCATTTACCATTGAGGTTATGTCACCTTGCATGTAATCAGGAGTAGAAAGATCTACTCTAAATCCAGTACCTATAGACATTGCATTAAAAAATGAACCAGTCAAAATATTGGCAACTTCCTGGATGGCAGAGGCTCCCATTTCGTCTATTTCATAAATTTCATCTTTACCAAGAAGTTTTGCTGCAATCATTTTGGCATATTTCATTTTGATTGCATAACAAATCTCAATATGGATATCCCCTTTACCCCGTAGTCTTACTCCACACATTGGTAATTCATTAGTGCTCAGTCTGATGTTTTTTGGGTTGAAATATTTTTTATCTAAAATCATAACTTTGTAAGTTATTTGTTCAGATAGCAAGGTTGAAAGTGATGATGAAGTCTGTAATGCAATATACTCGTTGATAATTTTAGTAAAATCCTTAATTTCTTTAGGTTTGAGATTTAATGATTCTTCCATTTTTTATTCTCCTAAATTATCATTCCTGGATCAAGTATTAGTGCTACTTTTCCATCAGGTAGAATCGTAGCATTTGTGAAGGAGTTTTTAGAATCTGAAGTGTTACTAAATTTTTTAATCACAATCTCTTGTTTACGTTCAAATGAATCTACAACAAGTCCATAAGGCTTACCTCCCTTATCTACAATAACTATAGTAATCTCATTAGGAATAGTCGCGTTGTCTTGTTTTATTTCAAGTATATCTGAGACTCGAATAATTGGTACTATTTTATCTTGATGTTCAATTACTTCTACGCCATGTACACTCTTTATTTCATCTTTATTGATCTTAATTGTCGTAGTGATGCTAGACAATGGAAAAACAAATTTTTCGTTAGAAACATTGACTAATAGTCCACCTATGATAGATACGCTAAGGGGGAGCATTAAGATCATTGTAGTTCCCAATCCCTTTGTAGATGTTATTTGTACGTGTCCTCCTACATCTTCTACTCTGTTAATCACGACATCCATTCCAACTCCCCTTCCAGAAATATCAGTAATGCTTTTTGCAGTTGACAAGCCTGGAGTACCCAACAAATCAATTGCTTTTTCATCAGAAATTTCATTGGCCTCTTCTTGTGTTAAAATTCCATTTTCTACAGCTTTGGCTTTTAATCTCTCTAGATCAATTCCTTTACCATCATCTTCAATTTTTATGGCAATTTGTTCTCCTACATGATAAGCAGTTAATCTAATGTAACCTGATTCAGGTTTGCCCAAAGATTTTCTTTCAGAAGTTGTTTCTATTCCATGATCTACACAATTTCTTAGTATGTGCAGAAGAGGATCAGTTATTGCATCTAATATTGTCCTATCAAGTTCAATCTTTGCTCCTTCCATTTGCAATTGAACTTTTTTTCCTAGTTGGTTAGAAGTATCACGTACCACCCTTTCAAATCTTCTGAATATAGTGTCTATAGGAACTAATCTAAGTTTCAAGGATTGGTATTGTAAATCAGTTACAAGTCTTCCCAAATCCAATAATGATGTTTTGGATTTAACAGAGCCTTCCTCCTTGATGGAATTTTCTAATTTCATTTTTGAAATTATCAATTCTCCGACCAAATTTACAAGAGAGTCAAGATCAGACATTTTCACTCTGATGGTAGGTAATTGTGCGATAGACATTGATTCAGTATTTTCTATAGGGTGAGATTCCTCTGGATGTTCAAGCATTAATAGATATGAACCTAAATCAATTTTTTTATTTTCATCATTGATCATTTGTTGAATAGCATCAATACATTTGAAAAGAACACTTGCAAGATTTGAGTTAAGTTTTAATTGTTTCTTTCTAATCTTATCAAAAACATTTTCAATATTCTTACATAATTCTTTGGTCTGATCATATCCCATAGTAGCTGCCATACCCTTAATCGTATGAGCAGAACGGAAAATGAGATCCACATGTTCTTTAATATCTGGGCTTTCTTCAAGCTTTAGCAAAGCTTGATTCATTATGTCAACATGTTCTAAAGCTTCTGAGTGGTACATTTCTCGATAACTAGTTTCAGACAAGTTTTTCCACCTCTTCTTGAATTGTTTGAGGAATTTTCCCTGTTGGTAATAATTTGTCAACGGCATGAAGATCTACTGCAGCTTTTGGCATACCATAAACTACTGATGAAGAGCTATCTTGAGCTATAGTTTTACCTCCTCTTTTTTTAATAGTTTTCATACCAAAGGCACCATCATGTCCCATTCCCGTTAGTAGAACCCCAATGGTATTGGAACCAAAAACTTCAGATGCAGAAACCATTGTCATGTTTACTGCAGGTTTTACACCGAATCTTTTTGGTCCTTCTATTAGTTTAATTCTCATATTGGGTTCAACAAGCATATGATAACCTCCTTTAGCTACCAAAACCATTCCTTCTTTGATTACATCACCATCTTCTGCTTCTTTTACAGGAAGATCACAATTTTCATTTAATCTAAGCGCGAATGGACCTGTGAATTCTTTTGGCATATGCTGAACTACTAAAATTGCAGCTGGTAAATCCACAGGAAGTGACGAAAGAATTGATTGAACTATGTTAGGACCACCTGTGGAAGATCCTATAACAACTATTCTAGTTGCTGCGTTAGGTGCAGGTACAACTTTTCTTTTGGGTTTTAATTTTTGAATGTTTTTTATTATAAGTTGACGAGGGTCAGATTTTGCGGCAATTTCAATTTTTGATTGAAGGCTTTCCTTAAGTTCTGATATTAGTTCTGGATTCGTAGTAGAGATAGGAACGAAATCTAATGCGCCATTTTCTAATGCATCTAAAACAATTTTGGCACCATCTTGAGAAAAACTACTTACAACTATAATTGGAACAAGTTTATCCTGCTTTACCACTTCTTCAATAAATGTAAGTCCATCCATTGTTGGCATTTCAAGATCAAGTAAAATTACATCTGGTTTTTTCAGACTGAGTTTACGTAAAGCTTCCGCACCATCTCTTGCTGTATTTGTAACCTTTATGTTATTTTTAGATACAAGATCACTTAGAAGTTGAGTCATGTACTTGGAATCATTTACTATCCATACCTCAATTTGGTCTTCAACAGATTTTGTCATCATTTTTTATCTATTCCAAATTTCCTGAAAAGAAATTTATGATTGAAATTTATTTTCCAATCATAAGAAAAGAATTATTTTGGTACCTCCGTTGAAGAGTTCTTTTCATCCTCTCTGAAAACTTCCTTAAGCTCTTCTGGTACATCATCTTCAACATCATCTAGTTTTTGGTTTTTTTCAGAGTTGATTATATCATGACTTTTAAAACTAGAACTATCAATGTTGGTAATAGGCATTTCAATTTGATTTTCAGATTCTTTGTAATTTTCTTCAGAATCTTCAAGTAATGCTATAATATCTAAAAGTACTATTAGCTGCCCGTTAATTTTTGCAATTCCTTTGATGTAATGATATGATTCAAAGGAATCTGATGGGACAGGTTCAATATCATTGAGAGATATATTCAAGACTTGTTCTACTTTGTCAACTATTAGACCATAAATCGAATCTCTTACATCAGCAATTATAATTCTATAATTTTTTTTATTTAGAACATCTGCTTCTCCAAATCCTAATCTCTTCTTAATATCAATTACAGGAATAATTAATCCACGTAGATTCATGACTCCTTTAACATATTTTTTTGCTTTTGGAACACTGGTAATTTCTAAAAAATTTCTAATCTCTCTAACTTGTTCTATTGGTACTGCATAATTTTCTTTTTTTTTATTAGATTCATTAACTAAACTAAATGTAATAACTTTTAGAGATCCAACAGGGATGGTTTCAACTTTCAATTTTTTTCTCCTCTTCTGTTTCAGAACTTGTAATTTCGTCAAATTCACTAGTTGAGCTGTTGTCTTGTGACTTGTTTTTCTTTACTTCTTTGGATGGATGATCAGTTTTTGATTCATTAAATGATGGTGATTGATTTGATGGGACTTTGAATAAACGAACTTTTTTAGCAAGTTGTTCAGCCATTAAAGCGATATTTTGGCTTGAAGATGAGATTTCTTGTGTTGCAGTGGTTTGTTGCTCTACTGCAGCATAAGCCTGGTCTGTGGCAAAGGCATTTTGTTCTGCTACAGCAGCTACTTCTTGAACTTTATAACTAATTTTAGATAGTGCGTTAAGTGAAGAATCTACAACTTTACGTCCTTCTTCAATTTCTGATGCACTACCATTAATGCTATCTACCGTACTGTGAATATCGTCTTGTATTTCACCTATCAGTGTATCAATTTCTTCTAATGATTTGGCAGAACCTTCAGCAAGTCTTCTAACCTCATCAGCAACTACTGCAAAACCTCTACCTGATTCTCCTGCTCGTGCTGCTTCAATTGCTGCATTTAATGCAAGCAAATTAGTTTTTTCTGCAATTTCTCTAATTACTTCTACAACCGATGTAATTTTTTCACTCTTCTTTGCCAAATTTTTTACTTTAATCGATGATTCGTTAGTGAGCTCAATTATTCTCGACATTCTATCTGCTGCACTTGAACCCTCTTTGGAATTTGTATCCATTACACTATCTACAATTGTTTTAGCTTCAGCAAGCTCAGATGCTTGTGATTGAGAACCAGTAGCTATTTGCTGAACTGTTGTAGAAACTTCTTCTACACTAGAATTTAGTTCCTCTGCTGCTGCAGCAGAATCACGTGCATCTCTAGCAATCTTATTTGCAGTTTGTTTTACATCCATTACAAGCTGTCGAAGACTAGTAATCATATTATCTAAAGAATTGGTAAGATCGTTTACCTCTTCAGATGAATTTGATTTTTCAACTTGAACATCTAAATTTCCTTCACTGATTTTTTTTGCAATATTCGCTGCGTTTTTAATTGGATTAGATATCATTTTTCCAAAAATGATATTTAGTGCAAAAATTCCAATTGAAACCCCAATAATTAATACTAGAATAGTATTCAAAATACCAATATTTTCCTCTTTTATATCAGATATTTCAAAAATGGCATACCCACTACTAGCTAAAATAGAAATTACTAAAACTACGTGTAATACCAATAATTTATTCTTTAAACTTAGTTTCACTGAAGATGTTACTCTATCGTTCACATGCATAATCTTGGTTTGATGCCAATAACCCTACATGTGTATGATGTGAACAAACATTTTTTTCATCACATTATATGAAGATGGAGTTATATCTTGAAATTTTGTGTGTTAGAGAAATTTGATTTCTTAAAAAATTAGTATGTCCTTAAACTCCAACGTCCCCAAAGTCCAAGATGGAAGATTCTAGGTAATCAGACATTAAGACGTTCATTGCAAATGTTGTAATAGAGCCAAGTACTCCAAGAAGAGCAATGTGATAAAAGACCGTTTTATACAATCCTCCCTGTGCGACCTTTAGTGCAATAGAACTAATCACAGATGTCATAAGAATCATTATTGGTAAAATCATATCCATAAAGGCAGGATCAATTGGGGATAATGGAAAAGCATTATTTGAGATATCAACAGTGCTAATTAATTCAAAAAATATTGATGTAAGTTTATTCATCAATCCAAAAACTCCTAAAGTCAAAACATGTAATACGATTATGATTGATTCAAATGTTTTAGAGGTCTGTTCTCTTTTTGCACGCAATTCATTGATTTTAATTGTAATATCAGCAACTCTGTTTCCAGTTTCATTCATATCTCCACCTTTGTCTAGTGAAGTTGAAATTACCTGATTACCGTTCGCAATTAGTTCACTGCCACAATCTCTTGAAAATAATTCAAAGCCATGTTGCTGGTCAACTTTGTTTTTAATTCTATTTTTTAATGAGATTACAAATTTTTGAATTGGTCCAAAATCACTCCTTAATACTGCATCTAAAGCTTGTCCCATTGAACCAACTGTTGCTAAAATTTCTCCAAAGTGTCTGATAAATTCAGGATACCACTGATTGATTTTCTTAATTCTTTGTTCCATTTTTCTTGCCAATAATCCTGGATAAAACAGTGGTGCCAATGAAATGCCTACTACTAGGCTTAATGGCAAAGCTTGGGAGATTAAAAGCACTATTCCTATACCTGCCCCAGCCCCTATTGAGACATAAACTTTAATCCTAAATTTCAGATCTACGTCTTCTCTACTAAAGGCAAGCTTATCTCTTGGGAATAACATGTACATGATAAAAACAAACATGCTCATGGAAACTGTAACACCAATTAGAGAATAAACTAAGATTAGTTCTGATGAATTGGCTCCAGTTAACATTGTCATAATAGAGTTTGCAGCAATCATAAAGGCTGCAGTAGACATTAGGGTGTAAAACATTTCAAGAAAAAGCTTTTGCATTTCTAGCTTTCTTTCATATTCTATAGCATAGGTTAGTAGTGAAGATGTTAACTCAGCTCTGAAAAATGTACTAAGCTTGTCACCTAGTCTTACTACTTGGGCAAATTTAACTAAGAGCTGTTTTAGTGGATTGCCTAGTTCAGATGATACTTTCATTGCAACCATTTCAATGGACTTTGCCATACCAAACGTCCAACCTACACCCAAACGATAAGCATCTCTGAATGCTCTTGAGTAATTACCATAATCACTATTTGATGCAGTTTTGACTAGGTCTGTTGTATCTGTTTCACCTGTAGAAATGGCATAGAGATATGCAAGAAAATAAACTAATTTTTCATCACTTTTTTTAAGATCAGATAATGACAGTGACTTTAGAAGAGATAATTGCATTACAGCGAATCTAGCTCCTTCAAAAATGCTTCTAATCCAATCTCTCTGCAGTGAGAAATAGAGTCAAAGACATCATAAAAGTTAAAGATCTTCTTTTCTACCATCTTTTCAAGAATTTTTGCTCTTAATGCTAATTCCTCGTATAGAATAGCCTCATCTCTTTTGCTCATACCTCGTAATTGTAATAGCTTAGAAGCAAATAGAGCACTACTTCCCTTTCCTCTGAATTTAGTGGTATCAGTACCAGGATCCCAATTAAACACAGGTATGAACATGATGTTGCCACCTTCTGGATTGTATCCGAGAATTTCATTAATTGAAAGAACCCTTCTTACTCTTTTTCCTCCTGGTCCTTGTACTGCACCTTGGAATACAGCAAGGTTCAGGTTATCCATGTGGGTTTTTGGAACGTTTATCGGATCGTTTGTGAGCCTTTGAACAAGTGAGGTCATGTTTGCAGCGTGGAATGTACTAATTACTGGGTGACCTGTCTGCATTGCTTGAAACGCAATGTTACCTTCAGCACCCCTAATCTCACCTACTATGATGTAGTTTGGTCGTTGTCTCAAGGCTGCTTTTAATAGATCAAACATTGTTACACTCGACCAATCGTTTCCAGTATACCTTGTTACTTCTGTAATCCAGTTTGCATGTGGCAAAGTAAGTTCTGCTGTATCTTCTATTGAAACAATCTTCCAGTTAGATGGAATAAACGCAGTAAGTGCCATTGCAGTAGTAGTTTTACCTGATGCTGTTTCTCCACAAATAAAACAACTCATTCCTTCATTAAACAGCATCCACAGGTAAGCAGCTTCATTATAGTCAAAGGCCTTTGAAGTTAACACCTGAGTGATTGAAAGAGGAGTACTTGCAAATTTTCTTATGGTAGTGTTTGTTCCCTTTCTGCTAATGTCTTTGCCGTATACTATGTTAATTCTGGAACCATCAGGAAGACTACCATCAATTACAGGTCTAGCATGGGATATTGTTTTTCCAAATTGCTCTGACATGCTAATCAATAGTTCATCAATTTCTTCGTGACCAAGAAATAGTGGAGATTTCAGAGCACCAAAAGATTTGTGAATTACGTAAACGTTTCCTGCTCCAATAATTGATATATCTTCCAAGTTTGAATCTGCAAGAAAGGGGTCTAAAATTCCAGTCCCTGCTCGTTTTTGTAGAAAGTGATATTTGAATCCAGGATAGTCCTTTTTGGAAATAGGTAGAGTTTCAAGTCTGTATGCATCCCCTAGTTTTGAATAATCAATTGGGATATCGGTAACTGTAATGTTTTTGTCAATATAGCTTTCTACCATGTTGAATCTTTCTGTGATTTCAACAGGAGGATCTAAATTCCCAGACTTTGCTGCAAACATCCTGTCTGCCATGTCCATAATTTTACGTTCGGGAAGATCAGGCTCGATGATTACATACTCCATATAACCATCATCTGATGTTGTATGTGGATTAATATGGATAAAAGATTGTTCTGAGACTGGATATATTACATTTGGTTCTTTTAGTTTTTTATGTTCTGGCTTGAGTTGATCTGTAAAAATTGGTAGTGGGTTTCCTTGAGTAGTATAAGTCTCCAAGTACCTTAGTAGATGAGGAGTTTTTTTTAAAACTTCAACCAAGTGTACATCTTTTACTTGTGAGAAATCAAAAGGCACAGCCTATTTCCTCCTCTACGCATTTGCCGTTGCGATTGGTACAACTTTGATTCCAAAAACTTGATCAACCTCAAATGCAAAGCTAGATTCGGGCTTAACTTCTGCTCCAATTAATTTTTGAATTTTACATGTTTTTACATCCCTTCCGGCAACATTAGTAGCTCCAAGTTGTAAAAATACGTCAACACTTCCTGTAACTCTTTGTGCAATGTCAGGTGGAATGTCATTTGGGTGAATAGTAATTATTACTGTCATGCCGCTAGCTACAAGATATTTACATTGGGTAAAAAAGTCTAAAATTTTTGTTGCATCAGAAAATACTGTTAATAATGAAAGAGAATCTATTATCACAGCATTTGCTTCCTTGAAACTATTGCTCATGTATTTACTAATAACTGGAAGAAGATATGCAGATTGTTCTCTGTTCCACTTTATTCCATATACATGAAGTGGCATTATGGTTAATTTATTTTGTAAAAATGCATGTGAAAAATTATAAGTGATTGCTTTCATGTTTTCGATATATTCTTTAACTGTATTTTCTGTAATGCAAAGAACTTTTTTGTCGCTATCAAGTAGACCTTTCATAAATAGCGCAACCATTGCACTTTTTCCTGTTCCGTGACCACCCTCAATTAGCATAAGGGATGGAATTGGTATTGAATCACCAAACTGTCTATCAACTTCTTCATTTCCAGTTTGAAAGCTCTGTACCATCTCAAACTACCTCCAAAGATTGTCCAAGTAAAATACTAGCTAGATCTAATACAGAGTCCAATACAGAATCAACATTGAAAAATCGATATAAGGTGGTGTTTGCCTTTTTTGAACGAATATTAGAAAATACAAAGTTTTAGAAGTAAATTTTACACCAACATAAAAAAAATAGAAGAAAACCAGTTACACTTCCAAGATAACAGACATCAACATTTGAAAATTTAACATATACAAATGGCACTAGTAATAAATAAAACTACAACAATAATGGAGAAAAATAATGAATTGATTTACGATTAAGCAATTTT
>LDXL01000001.1 GCA_001443365.1 Thaumarchaeota archaeon CSP1-1 | reverse complement strand
GATGCAACTCTACTCCACTCAAACGGTCTAACCGTGTTACCAACTGGAACTGACAACGACATCACACTCTTTGGACCAATCAATGAGATTGCTCCAGACGCAGGTATCTTTGAATCTGATATTGCTATCAGATACTTTGATGGTCCTGCAAGTGCCTCATGCCCAACAACTACTGCAGCTGCAACACTTCTTAGAATAGAGGGCGACTTGATCGTTCCTCTTGGTGGTCCAGCAACATCATGTATACTACAAGGTGATATTCTCACTGTAGAGTATACAGATCCAACTGACGCATCTGGTGATCCAAATACTGTAACTGATTCCGCAACATTTGACTTAAGAAACGGTGTATTACAATCCGACAAATCCGTCTATATCATAGGAGCTGACATGATCCTAACTGTTATCGAACCCGATTGGGATAGAGATAACGATGGAGCAGAGACCTATGACCTTGATGCGATCGAATGGGATTCTGACGCTGCCACAGTTACCATGGGTAACGCTGGTGGTGAAGGAGCTGCATTTGATCCAGAGCCTTCCTCTTTGAGAGAAACTGGTGACAGTACTGGTATATTCCAAGTTGTCATCGAGATTCCAAACACACTAGCAGGTGACAAGTTAGAACGAGGCGAAGAAGTCGTATTAGAATACACTGACTGGGGTCCATCTGGAGCAGACTATGTTGGTGACGAAGATGAGGATATCAATCTGACAATCTTTACATCCAACTTTGGCGCTACAGTGGAACTTGATCAAAAAGTATACTCTTGGACTGACAAAGTCTACATTACCATAGTCGCACCTGATCACAATTTCGATAGTAACTTGATAGACGAAATTGGTAACTCTGCTGAAGACCCAATAAAGGTCGCAACCAGAGGAACTGATATCGATCCATACAAGCTAGTCGAAACAGGTACTGACACTGGCATCTTTACAGGTGAAGTAATCCTTACTGGATTTACTGCCCATGATGCTGACGGTGATGGAGTAGAAGGCGATGCATCCGGAACTACCGCAGGTGTAGGCCCAACTGACGGATTCCTAGCAGCTGACGATGACGATGGTATTACAGTATCCTTTGAATTCTCTGAGGATGAAACTGTAGTAGGATCTGCATTAATCAGATGGAATATCGGTGAAGTCCAATGGTTAGAAGCAAGTTACCCAGCAACAGGAACAGGTGTAGTACGTGTAGTTGATCCCGACATGAACTTGAATCCAGAAGCAGTCGATAATTTCGACACTGATGTCTGGTCAGATTCTGACGCCGGAGGTATTGATCTTACTGTAACTGAGACTAATGAGGCAACTGGAATATTCGAAGGAACAGTGTTCTTCACTGTTACAGATGAATCTTCTGGTCACAGACTCAGAGTCGCAGAAGGTGACACAGTCACCGCAGAATATGAGGACAATACATTACCAGACCCATACACAACTGCAGATGAACTCGATATTACTGGCACTTCAATAATCGGAACAATCGTACCACCACTTGAACGGGCACCAGCTTCTGGTATCCGCGTGGTTGATGCATTTGGTAACTCACTAGGTGAGATATCAGTGGACCAACAGGTACAGATTACATCCGACTTAGCGAACGGTCAGGATAGAGCTCAAGCATTTGCATACTTGGTACAGGTCCAGGATGATAACGGAGTCACAGTTTCACTAGCATGGATTACAGGTTCACTAACTGCTGGACAATCATTTAGCCCAGCATTGTCGTGGATACCTGACGCACCCGGAACATACACTGCAACAGCGTTTGTTTGGGAAAGCGTAGATAATCCAACTGCATTATCACCACCAGTCAAAACAACCGTAAACGTCATTTAAGACTAGAAAAATCAAACTATCCCTTTTTTCTTTTTTTTAAAAACCAAAGACAACGTAAGTTGTAGACAAAGAATCATTTTTTCAGAAGCAATATCTATGAGAGGAGTGTTATACTCATAATTGAAACAAATAGTATGGGTTTTATCAGTAATAATTATTGCAAGTACCATTCCTTCAATATACGCAGAAGATCTAGATCTATTTACTGACAGCGATGTCTATTCAGATGGCCAACCTCTTTTTGTTTATGGTAAAGCCCTATCAAATGAAAATCTAATACTACGATTATTTGCCCCTGATGGAACTATTGTCATATTTGATCAAATAATAGTAGATTCAGAAGGATCATTTAACCACGTTCTCTTAACATGGCCAGATGCCTCTACAAAAATTCCATATGGAACGTATACTGTTGAAGCAATCAGTACAACTCAAAATGGACTTTCTAAAACAGTTGACATCAAGTTTACGTCTACATCTGAGCTTGTAGAAGTACCAGTAGAACGTAGAGTAACTACATCAGTTTTTGCCCCCGAGATTGCTGCAGTTGACCAACCATTTCGAGTATTTGCACAAGTAACTAGTGATGGCCTTTTGGTTGGAGGAGATCCAAATGAACTGTTAGGTACCTCACACGTTCATACTCCCACAGATCAAGTTGTAAGTCTCTCTCAATCATTTGCGACACTTCATGAAGGACTATACTATATTGATTATACTCCTAGACAAAAGGGAACATATGTTTTTCACATGGTAGCATTTAGTAAAGGAACCATTTCTCATGGTTCTGCAGCAACATCGGTTTTGAGCCAAGATATTAGTGGAGTTGCAGAACAAATCGTTAAATTAAACTCAATTTTAGATGAGACCTCTGGAGAACTAGACAGATTAAAGTCAGAGATAGAAGGATTTGGTTCAACCCTTGAGAGTGCAAGTAAGGATATCGATTCTAGCGTAACGTCAATTTCCTCATCAGTAAATAATATTGAAGAGGCTTCCATACAGCTAAACTCTTTATTTTTTCCAATTGTTGCTTCAATTGGAATTATAGTAGCCTTGCAGATTGCAATATTTGCACGAAGAAGATAGGGTTTGTTAACACATACATAGCTATAAGAGTAAAAAATAACTGTTCCCAATTATGACTAGGATGCTGACTATATTTTTATCTGTGATACTTCTCTTTTCTGTACTAATTGGAAGCTCACAGGGATTTTTAGGTGGTGATCTTCCTCAACAAAATTCATTTCAAAACAACAATTTAAAAATTGAACACTCGTCAAAAATTGTAAAAATAGAACCAACTATATTAAATGAACAAAAAAATGTCAAAAGATATCTAGTTTTTGGTTATGGCTCAATTAACGATGTAAAAACACTCAAGAGTAATCTAATTCATTCGGTGAATACAAAAGACGGTTTTTTCTCAGTAGGAGTCTTTTCAGAAAATGAAGCAGCAAAATTCAATGCAGCAGGTTATACAGTTGTTGAAGACTTTCTTTTAGATTTTCATTTAGCAAATAACACCAATGAAATTCCAGATATATCTAGAATAGGAAATATTGTAAAATCAGAAGAAGCATTTAACAAATATGGTTACACTGGAGCTGGTGTAAACATTGCAGTTGTAGATACTGGAGTTGATTTTTCGAATCCTGATATCATGGACTCTCTTGCAAGAGATAAGAATAATCATCCGATAATGCTAGATGCTGATGGTCAAGGAATAGTATTAACAAACAATACATTTGTTGCAAACATTAACGAAATGGGAATCATTAGGAACTATACAAATGCTCTACCAGAAAATGTAACCTCGTCAGTATACATTACTCGTGAAGGTGTATTTTTAGACCTCAACCAAAATAACAATGGTACAACAATATCAATATACAATTCATTTTTTCCATCGTTTGGTTCAGCACCAATTTTTAATGGTACTCTGACAGATGATATGAAAATTGGTAAGAACAACCGTGATTACATTGTATCAAAAAGTGGAAATTATAAACTAGGAATTATCTATCAAGGCGCACTGCAAGGAGCACTAGCTGGTGTCCAGGTAGTGCCAGTACTTGTGATTGATTCACATACTCCTGGATTATACGATACCATTATCCCTGACTTGTCATCTTCCTGGAAGGATTTTACAAGATTTGATTTAAAAAAAGGTGAACAACCAGATTACGATTTTGACTTTACAGATGAAAAACCAATAGTTCTTGGTAGTGGAAACGAGCATCTAGTCTATGACTTTGATGATGATGGCAAGTCAGATTATAGTGCTGGAACTATCGGTGCACAAGTAATGGATGTTTATGGTGTAATTAAGGGAAAGAAAGCTGCTATCGATATAACTAAAAGCAATTAACGGCACCTTACTTCCTGCTATGGATCCAGAAGGAACATTCTTTGGTGTAATGACTGATACAGCTGGTCATGGTACATCAAGTGCTGCTTCTATTGCATCTAAAGGAGTTGTAGAATATGATATTTACAATAATACTAGTAAATACAAAATTAAAGGGGTTGCACCAGGTGCAAAAATTATTCCTGTAAAGGCATTATGGTTTGGTGATACTGTATACGCCTGGTTGTGGGCAGCAGGATTTGATAGCAAAGATAACAAATGGGTTTTTGAAGGAAAACCACGTGCAGATATAATCTCAAATAGTTGGGGAGTTTCTAATTTCCCATCTTTACAATCAGGACCAGGACTTGATATACTTTCATTGATACTAAGTGTTCTAGTTATTCCTCATACACTTGATGATAATTATCCAGGTGTTACAATTGTAACAAGTGCAGGAAATTCTGGGCATGGTTATGGAACACTTGGACTACCTAATGCCTCCCCTTATGGTATTACAGTTGGGGCAACTACTAACAATGTCTTTGTTGGTTACGGCTCATTTAAAGATCAACCAAGATTTGGCAATACAACAGTTCATAACAACAATGTAGTAGATTTTTCTAGCAGGGGACCTGGAATAATTGGTGATCCAAAACCTGACATAATGAGTATAGGTGCATATAGCTTCACTCCAACTACAATATCAAAAATTAAAAAAGATCCTTCACAAAACGCATTTACTCTTTTTGGTGGAACAAGTATGGCTGCCCCACTAGTCTCAGGTAGTGCAGCGTTCTAATTCAAAGTATGAATGAAAATTTTCAGAATCATGATCCTCTTAGAATCAAAAACATCTTAATGTCTACTGCCACTGATTTGTATAACGATCCATTCACTCAAGGTTCAGGTCTCGTAAATGTATATGATGCAGTCCAATTTGTCAACGGAGAAGATTACCAATTTATTGTCTATAATGATGCTTCCTATGCTAATATAAAGAAGATTTTGGATGTCCCAATTAACTCAATAAACTCTACATTATTTGGCATTGACAAATTTGAACTAGTTAGAAAAGATCAACCTAACACTAGTTGGTTTGCAGGAAGACTTCTTCCAGGAGAAAGAAGTACCGCCGTTTTTACAATTGAGAATCCTTCTGATAATCCGCTAGACATTACCATAAAACCTCAGACTCTCAAACTTATCAAACAAACAGAGTTTAATGAAACAACTGCTGTTCGTTTACAAGATTCCGTAATCAACAAGTCTGGAATTTATATTCCAAATTATTACAGACTTGTTGATGCTAAAGAACACAACGATCTTTACTCTTACTTTGATCAAACATATCCTATTCCAGATGACGCTTCGTTAATGATTCTCAATTTAAATTTCCCATTTGATGAATTCATGAATAAAACAGAAGAAGTTTATGCAAATGACATGAAAATATCTTCTCTTTACTTGTATGATTGGGTAGACAAAAATAACGATACCAAAATTGCAAGTGATGAGATATCGATGGTAAACAGAGGTGGTTCATGGGGAACAGTTCAAGAAGCCCGTGTTTCAGAACCTAATCTAAAATTTCAAAGTACACCTGTAGTTGGAATTTATCCAGTCCCAACAAAATATTCCTATTGGCTTGGTGACATACAAAAAAATTCTACCTCAATGGATTTTACATTGACTTCAAACTACTACAAAAAAGACAAGTGGGATGTAATCTGGCTTGACAATGAAAATATCCAAATCCCTCCCAAAAATTCCACTGATGTAACAGCAACTATAGTCGTACCACTTGACTTTCAATCAGGAGTATACCAAGGATTCCTATCGTTTGAGGGAGACAAACACACAGCTAACGTTCCAATTTCTTTTGGTGTAAAAAAATTAGTTGATACAAAAGATAGAACTGTATTAATTACAACCTCAGAAGATGAGGATATTCTTTATCGAAATGGATTTGTAAAAGGATCTTTTGACATGATAAATCGTTACATGTCAGGTGATTGGAGACAGTATTACTTTGAAATTGCTGATGAGTCAATAAATGCAGGAGCAATAGACATTTCCTGGGAAAACGATGATACTAACATATCTGCATTTGTTTTTGATCCACAAGGAAGAATAATTCAAACTAATGTTCCATCAGGAGTATTTGGTCACTTTATGAACTGGCCTACTAATGACTGGCTTGGAACCACCCCATTTAGTGAGGGTGGAGGATTTTTCCCTGTAAAAAACAAGGACGAAACTTCTTCTGTTCTGTTTACTCCAATTAATCAAACAGGTACATACACTCTATTGGTCCATTCGACTTTGTTTGGTGGAGATTCTCCCACAGAACCAATAGCTATTGCTGCCAAGTTTACAACAATCTTGCATGATGATAAAGCGCCAATAATTAGCCTAACTCTACCCGAAGTTGTAAATAATCACATTGCAATTATGCCACAAATAATTGATGATAATCTTGATCAAGTAAAATATTTTCTAAATAATACAGAGTTTAATTTCACTTCAAACTTTATTGAATCACAATCAATCAAAGATGGTTCATACGAGCTAAAAATATCTGCAACTGATATTGTAGGATTTAATGTAACAAAGTCTTTTACATTAAATATTGATAACACAAATCCAACTCTGGTAATTGATTCTCCATTAGACGATATGACAGTTTCAGAAACTTTGTTGATTGATTTTGAAGTAATTGATGATAATCTTTTAGACAGTGGTGGAATAAAAATAATACTACCTAATGGAGAACTACGAGATCAAACACAATTAAAATTTGATACTAGCCAATTTGAAGAAGGCAATTATAAAATCCAAATATTTGCAGAAGATAAAGCAGGTAACATAGCCAACAAAAAAATCTCATTTAATGTTGACCATAGCATTACTTCCCCTACTCCAATCCTAGAAGACAAGCAGGAATCAGATCAAAACTATATCCTCATACTAGGAGTTGCTATTGGATTGGCGATCGGCATTCTAACAGTTTTATTTGCCACAAAGAAAATCAAAATTTCTGTGTCTAAATGAAACAAGGTTTATAAACAATTTGGCGAGTACGAGAGCTGCATGTCAGAACAGGATAGTAAAAAAACAAAACCGCTATCCAGAAGAGACTTTTTGAAACTATTAGGTGCAGGTGGCACCGCAGTTGCATTTGCACCTTTTGTTCCATGGGGAAACTTTATGCCAAACCCCTCAACTGCCTCACTTGAAAAAGCTCCAGTAATTTTACCTGACGGCACCCAAGCAAATCTTAAAACTTTTCCAATAAATCATGCTGAAGTAATCACTTATCCAAAAACAGGTGATAGAGTTCTTGATGGAGAAGCATTTCGAAAATGGCAATTTATTAGATTGCCAGAAGAACTTGGAGGCACAAAAGATGACATTAGCTCATTTCGCGCTTATAGTATGATATGCCTCCACTTGTGGTGTTTGTGGAAATATTGGCCACAGGAAGGACGAAAAAGGGGAGAGTGTCCATGTCATGGAAGCATGTATAATCCAGTGACAGGTACGGCATTTGCAGGACCTGCTTCACTGCAAGCACCTCCATCAAATACTCTTCCTCAACTTAATTTTGAAACTGATACTGATGGATTTATGTACATTTCACCAGTTACTTGGGGAGTTAATGCAAATGGAGTTGTAGGGTATGGCCGTTTCGTTAAGTAGAAGGACAGGAACTGTTGCATTCATCAATTGGATCTGGGATGGATTAGATAGAACCATCTTTACTTCAATCAAGTTTTCATTTCCTGCAAGATTTGTAAGTCCATTTGGATTTTTGGGCATGCTGACATTTATCACGTTTATTATCTTGGGAGTTTCTGGTGCTCTACTGATGTTCTATTATGAACCAATAATAGATAGAGCTTGGGATAGTGTAGAATTTATCAACAATGACGTTCCATTTGGATTCCATATCAGAAATATTCACTACCATGGCTCTAATGCAATGGTTCTACTTGCAATATTACACATGTACTATCAGTTCTTTAGTGGAAGATACAAAATTAGAAATGAAATACTGTGGGTAACCGGTATAATTCTTGGCACTGTAACAATTCTTGAAGCTTTTACAGGATATGATATTATTTTTAGTGAGAGAGCTGAGCTTGCAATTAGTATTGCAGCTTCGTTAACAAACTCAATACCTATAGCTGGACCAACTATACGTGATGCGATGTTTGGTTCTGGTTTTCATGACTTTGTCCTTAGGTTTTATGCTCAACATGTATTCATTTTACCAGTAGTAATGCTTGGACTAATGGCAGTCCACTTTCCACGTTTCCTTGTATTTGATGTACCAATGGTCATGGCAATTTCAGGTGCTATTTTAATCACAGGTGGAGTGTTTCCAATTGATCTGGGATTCAAATTCGAACCAACTGTACCTCCTGGAATTACAGTCCCAGAATGGTATCTGACAGGACTCTATGCGTTTCTTAGGACACAGTATGACAAATTCGTAACTGGAGTCTTGTGGCCAGGGTTGTTTATCCTGTCTTTGCTTTTAGTGCCGTTTATAGACAGATACAAAAAGTTCTCATGGAAAGATCGCCCTATGATAACTGCATTTGGCATCACAGGAATTGCACAAATTATGGTTACCACCTATTGGGGATTTTATATCCCTTCAGACACAACCATACCCCTTGTAGAGAGATTGGTTATCGATCCAGTATATCTTTACAGTGTAATGATAATTATGGTTCCGATGAGCTTTGGCTTTAGCTATATGATGATACATCTTGCAAAGGATGCAGAACGTAAGGCAAAGCTTGCAAAAGACAAAGGACCAAAAAAAGTTGCAAAAATTGAACTTTCTGAAAAATGGATAAACTGGGTAATTGTAGCATTGATTGCATTCATGGTATTTCTAAATATTGCAGCTTACAATGCAGCTCTTACTGGAATGAATAACCTATCTATATTCTTTGCAGGACTAATTCTAATTGTTTTTGCAGGACTCTTCCATGTATACAGATATGGAATGAATCAGGCAAACATTCCACCACCCCCCCCAGCTCCATTACAACAAGAAAAACTAAAGGCGTTAGCAGAGCAACCAGCAAGTACACAAATGAAGGAACTTCCTGATTCTACAGCAGCAAAGTCACAAAAGGAATTACCTAAGAATGCTCCAAAGGAGACTGCCCCACAAATTAAAGCAGAATCTCCAGGTCATAATCTTAAAAGAGATCTAACCTTGGAACCTCTGATGTTAAGAAGCTCTAACTAAAGTATTGCAGAAACCTAAACAAGCTTTATAAGACTTTTAGAAAGCCATCAAACTGTTGAGCCAGACTACATCAAGTCCTGCTTATGGAATTACAATTATTACATTAGTTATTGGTCTTTCAGTAGGTCTCGGATATTATCAGATGTTTTATCTTCCAGAACAGAGTGCAAAACCTGAAGTTGACGAGCATATTCTCCATCCTACTTTTGTTACAGATATCAACATTATTCCTGGTTCAGCACTAGAAACTCAACAAGACAACTTTGTTCCAAAACTAGTCAACCTTCAGTTAGGAGTAGATAATCATGTGATTTGGACAAATTCCGATGAAGTAGCACACACCGTGACTCCAGATACTCCTACGGAAGACAGTTTTAGTGGAATATTTGGTTCTACAGGTGTAATTTTGCCAGGGAAGACCTACGAATTTGTATTCACAGAAGATAATGAAATTGACTATCATTGCATTCCTCATCCATGGATGACTGGTAAGATAATAATAACAAAGCAAAGATTCTAGCCAGACAACTTACCAAAAACTACATCACTCTCTATTTCCTTATGCTGTTCTATTATAGAGACTCGAAATTTTACCTCATGTGTTTCTTTTGGTTCAAACTCAATTGATGCAGTAAACTCAGCCTTGTTATCTGGCATGTCCTCTTTGCTTATGAAAAGGCGAGAAACATTTTGAGAAATTTTTTTTCCATTATATGATCTATACACCACAAGTTCATTTGTACCTACGATCTGAGTATTAATTACAACTCCATCATATCTGCCAGGATAATTTACTGTAATGCGACCTTTGATTTCAGAATGCGGAGAAATACTTGTATCATCTAATTTCAATTCAATGTCTTTCACAATAGATTCACAATTAGATGAAAATAAATAATTTGTGAGATAAAAACGGGCCCGGAGGGCTTCGATCCCTCGACCAATGGATTAGAAGTCCAACACTCTGTCCAAGCTGAGCTACAGGCCCAAGAATTTGGCAATTATTTACCATATTAAGGGTTTTTACAACCATTTTTTTTCATTAAGCTCACGTTCCATCTTGAAAAGAAATTGTTGTGAATATCCAGCATAAGGACCAAAATGATGGACAATTTCGTTGTGTAGTTTTTCATATGTTTTTTCTGTAATTGTTTTGCTTGAAATTGGAAATTTTTTTGAATAATATTTTTGTAAAACTCTTATCATCCATCTGTCTAAAGGAAACGCATCAAGTTTTTCAAGTGAAAATAACATAATACAATCTGCAATTTTATTACCAATACCGAAAATTTTTACAAGCGACTCTTTTGCTGTTTGATAATTGGTTTTTTTCAAGTATTCAAAATCAATACTTCCTGATTTTACCGCGATTGCAGCTTCTTTTACAAACTTTGCTCTATATCCTAATCCACAAGCCAATAAATTACTCTCCTCTGCTTTTGCAAGAATTCCAGGTTCAGGAAATAAGTAAAATTCCCTTCCATCAAATCTTACTTTTGTTCCAAATTTTCTACACAAATTTTGTAGTACAAGTCTTATTTTTTGAATATTAGAATTAGAGGAGGCAATAAATGAAATATAGCATTGAAATGGATCCTGTCTTAATAATCGAAGGCCAGGGAAGTGTTTAACAGCGTTTTTGACAACTTTATCTTTAGTTATACTTTGAATAATTTTTTTTGAATTATCTCCCTGCCTGAATATATCCATAGGATTTTCTGAAAAAGATCTTATTTGATTAGATTTAGGAGTAATAGCTAAAACGTCAGAACCGTTGATTCCATACCATGTATTAACACCTTTTTCCCATAAGAAAACTTGACCGCTGTTAATACTGTAATCTAAATTAATTTCAGAAAATTTATTCATTTTATACAGAAATTGTCTCATTTACTTGAGGTGCATATGCTTCTAATCCAAATCTCTCATGAATCTCCTCTGCAAACTTTATACAAGATTCATTATCGCCATGAACTGTTAACACTTTTGGATTTCCTTTTAGATTTTTTATCATTTCAAAAAGGTCATTTCTATCAGCATGTCCTGAAAATTCAAATTGTCTAACTTCAGCTGTTACCTTCATATCATGTCCACGTGAAGAAACCTTACCAGTCTCAAGAAGTTTCTTTCCAGGCGTTCCGTCACCTTGATACGAAACTAAAGCAATACCATTTTTACTATCAAAAGCCAAGTGTTGCAAGTAAAAAACGGCATTTCCCCCAACCAACATTCCTGCTGGTGAAATTATTACACAAGGTTCAGTTAATGCATTTTTTCTATCACGATCATTTCTAATTGCAACTGAGTGATTGATAGCATCAGCGAAAATTTTTGGGTCTCTAAGATATTCTGGGAATTGAAACATTATTTCATTTACCTTAAGTGCCATTCCATCCATTATGATTTTATGTTTGAATTTGGCGTTCCTAAAAACACAGGCAATTTCTTGAGAACGTTCAACAGAAAATGCTGGAACAAACAGAATTCCTTTTCTATCCATTATCTCATTTGCAAAATCAATCAAATCTTCTTCGGATTGTTTTCTAGGTTTTTGTTCGGTTTGAGAGTATGTACTTTCAGTAATTAGCAAGTCAATTTCGCCAATATCTAGATCAGCCTCAGGAAGCATACGTGAACCTTTTGGATTAATATCCCCAGTATAGAAAAGACGTTTTTTATCTGACTCAACTAAAACTGTACCTCCACCTAAAACATGCCCAGAAGAACGAAGCTCAAACGATGAATTTCCTTTCTGAACTTTCTCACGGAAACCTATCTCCTTTGAATTACGTAACATATTGTATACTTCTGGAATATCAAAAGGATGATAATTTTTTTCTATCTTTAACATATCCTCAATTAACAGTCTGCTCAATTCAAGAGTAGGTGGAGTAGCATAAACTCTACAGTGACCACTTACAAATAATGAAGGAACATAACCTGAATGATCCAAATGAGCATGAGTAATTATAATTCCGTCAATTTCTTTTGGTTTCACATGCTCGGGATACTGAGGAGGTGTACCACGCCTTCCAAACATGACTCCATAATCTAAAAGGAAGTTTGCTCCATCACAATTTACCAGAAAGCCCGATCTACCTACTTCTCGAGCTGCTCCTAGAATTTTTACATTCAAGAAATCAAATGCTTTGGAATCTCCCTTAAAACCTTGTTACTTTTTAGAATATGATTCTTTTTTTGATGTAATCTTCAAAAGCTTTAATTAGCGCCAGCTAAGATCGGATCCCCATGGGTAGAAGTTTTAAAGATTGGCTAAATTCACAGGACCAGTCAGTTGTGGCAAAGGTTCGTGCCGGAGACGAAGGAAACAAGCCACTACTGAACCAAATTAATTGGATTTGGGTCAAGAATCTTATGGATAAAAAAGCTAATCTCAATCCAACCTCTGCGGAGCTATTGGACTGGGTAACCTCAGGTCAAATCGACGCAATGAGAAAGTAAACGTGTGAATACCACGTTATTCTTTTTTGTTTTTTCTAAATTATTTTATTGAAAAATATTTTCTAATTCTAGCATTTTACTAATTTATTTATGCTTTGCATCTGTCAAAAGTTCTAATCATAAATTTTTCTTCTTAGCTTCAACTAATCAGGATTGTATCATTTTCTTGTTCATAACGACGTGATATTTGGATTAATTACAAACAGATCAGATTTTTCTATAACTGTGTTATGGATTTTAATCATCGTTTAAATAGGAACCAAGCAATGATACATTAAGTGAAATAAATGCCAATAGCAATACTTCCAGACATAGATGAACAAAGATGTATCGGATGCGCACTATGCGTTGAAATCTGTACTTCTCTTGGCCCAGACGTACTTCGTGTAAAACCTGTAGAAGGTTGGAAGAGAGGAAAAGCATTTGTCTTTTATCCAGAAAGATGCATTTCTGATGGTGCATGCATTGGAGTTTGTCCAACAAAATCAATCTTTTGGATGAGACCAATGAACTACACTGCAGGACAACCTGTACCTCTTCACAAGAACGGAGTATTCGTAAAAGGTTGGGCAGAAGACGCCGCTTTATAGTCGGTTTCTTTTCGCACTCTTTTTTTCTTATTTTTCATTAACTTAATGATTTTTTTCTAATTCCTTTGGGTAGCATTTTCAAAAAGAATTTGAGAAATTCATCTTTATTATCACAGTAGATAGTGGTAAAATGATTTTTCTCAAAAAAAGTTTTCCATGTTTTAGCAAAAATTGTAAAATCTTCTGGGCTGTATTCTAATCTAGCCATTACATTATGAGCAGCAGGAAAAATATCTGAAATCTCCAATGGAACTAGTCCAAGAAAAGGATTGTATTGACAGAACTGGATTGACTCTGGGTTTGAAAATTTCTTTTTCAAAATAGTGTATTCAGGAGATAAATAGAAGGGTTTTCTGGAAGAATCTCCTGTAATTACCAAAGTATTTTTTTTGGTTCTAAATCTTCGAACCATATTATGATAAGATATAATTTCAGGCCTAAATTGGTCAACTCTTGAAAAAAGGAATATAGCTGAATCCTTGAATTTTGGGGTGGTTTTTAAAAAATAATTAGGATTATTGGTAAAAATATCTACAGCCTCAAAGAGTTTGGGATGTGAACGGGCTTTTTTGATGACATACTCCCATAGTCTTCCTTCGTGAATAGCTTCCTTTACTCTATCAACTTCAGATTTTATAGCATAGAGATTATGAAGTGCAATTTTGTTTATTTTTTCATCTTTATTCAATGAGAGCAATTCTTTTGGATTGTATTTGGAACAAACTTCACAAAGACATGAAAAACTTGGAATTTTAGATAAATGCATCGTGCGATCTTCTGTAATGTATCTGTCATGTTTTGCGTATAACATGTAAGAAGCTGAATCAAATGTATCACAACCTAAAGCAACTGCAAGAGGAATAGTAAGAGGGTGACCTGCTCCAAAAAGATGCAGTGGTATTGCGGTAGGAATTTGTTTTTTTGCAGAAATTATCATATTTGCTAGTAATTTGTATTCATATGATTCCATAAATTCCACAGGGCTTCCTAAAGCTAGCATTTTGAATCCATAATCTACTAGGGATTTGGTAGATTTTCTTACCAAGTCCATATGCTCGCCTCCTTGAATTGGACCCACCCAAATTGGTCCACCATCAGTTTGTTTCTCTAAAGTTTGTTTTGAAACCCTCAAAGTATGTTCAACAAACGATTTTGCTTTCTTTTTTGGTAATCCATAACCTGTTGGCTTGTCAAGGGGAATCGCAATATCTGCACCAATTTTAGTTTCATATTCTGCTATTACATCTGGAGAAACGTCAACATCACCATATTCTAAAACTTGATAGCCACCTGAATCAGTCATAACCGCACCATCAAAGTCTATGATTTTATGTATTCCACACTTTATTGCTTCATCCCCAAAACGGTTACGTGTAATGTACGCATTAGTAATAACCAAACTAAAACCCATCTCGCTAATTTTTTTCGTTGGTATGGTTTGTTTGACAGGATGAATTACAGGAACATAGGCAGGAGTTTCAACCTTCCCATGGTTTGTATGTAATATACCAATTCTTCCTGCCAAATCACATTTTGTTATTTCAAACAATTTACAATACTGCCTCCTGATGCATTATTTAATTAGTAGGGAAAGAATTTTTTTAAATCATTTTTTTTAGAAACCAATGTTAGCCAATCAACTTTATCATTTTCGAATTTACCTTTAAGAGAGCTGATTACCGCTTTTGTAATCTTTGGAACTGATTTAGAAGTAGTATCAATTTGATATGATTTATTTTTTCCAAATTTTTTAATAGAATCATATGCAATTACTCCCAAAATCTCACTACCAACATTTACAGCGATTTTTTTTGCAGAATACTTTCTTTTTTTGTATATTGGAATAAGCTTGTAGGGATTTTTTCGTAGTATTACAGCTTTTTTTACTTGTTTTTTGGTTACTACGTACGGTGCTAAATGACCAACTACAATTGAATTTGCTTTAATTTTATTTTTTAAAATATTTTTTAATTTTTTGATGTCTACATCAATCGTCTCGTCATTTTTTTCATAAATTCCAGATTCTAAAGCAATTTGATTAATATCCAAGATTTTATATTTCAAAATCTTTCCTATACTTTTTGCTACAGTATGTTTGCCAACACCTGGATTTCCAGTTATGATTATTGCCATGTAATAGACTCAAAATGAAGTAGATTAAACGATTTCTGCAATACTAATATTACAAAGGAGTACTAGTTTGGCATGCAAATTGGGCTACTAGGTAAAACTAACGTTGGGAAATCAACTTTTTTTTCTGCAGCCACTGAAGCACCAGTCTCTATAGGGAATTTCCCTTTTACAACCATTAAACCAAACGTTGGTGTAGCATATGTAATAACAGATTGTGCCTGTAAGCATTTTGGAGTAAAACATGATATTCCTTTATGCAAGAATGGGACACGATTTATTCCCATTAAACTAATTGATGTTGCTGGTCTTGTTCCAGGTGCTCATGAAGGCAAAGGATTAGGTATTCAATTTTTAGATGATGCAAGACAGGCTGAAGCTTTAATTCATGTGGTAGATATTGCAGGTTCGACTGATATTCAAGGCCAACCAGTTCCAATAGGTACTCATGATCCTCTAGAAGACGTAAAATTTGTAGTAGATGAGTTTGATCAATGGTTTAAGCAAATTTTAGCACGTGAATGGCCAAAACTCTCAAAAGAAATTGAACAAAAAAAAACTAAGCTAGTTGATGGAATTTCTAAGCGATTTAGTGGATTGGCAATTAAGGATTATCAAGTCCAAAAAGTTTTACAAAATCTAGACCTATTGACCAAAAAACCTACTGAATGGCAAGACTCTGATCTAACTCTATTTGTAAAAGAGTTGAGAAAAAAAACTAAACCAATATTGATTGCAGCTAACAAAGCAGATCTTTGCAAGGATCTCACAATTGTTGATAAAATAAAAAAAGATTCCCTTATTCTAATTTGTAGTGCTGAAACTGAATTACTTTTGAGGAAAGCCACAAAGGCTGGTTTAATTGATTACATTCCAGGAGACAAGGGATTTACTATTAAAGAAAATGTTGAAGTTTCATCACAACAACAAAAAGCATTAGATTTAGCAAAATCTGTCATCTCAAAAATTGACTCAACAGGGATACAAGCTGTATTGAATTCTATTATTTTTGATGTTCTAAAATTAATTGTAGTATATCCAGTTGAAGATGATACTAAACTTTGCAATAAAGATGGAGAAATTCTTCCTGATGCTAGGCTTTTACCAATAAATTCCAATGCTAAAGATTTAGCAGAAACAGTACATGCTGATTTAGCTAAGGGTTTCTTACATGCAATAGATGCAAAAACAAAACAGAGAATTGGAGCCGATCACCTGTTAAAAAATGGCGATGTAATTAAAATCATCTCAAGTATGAGTAGGGGATAAGATGCTGTGTTTAGGAATTGAAAGCACTGCCCACACTTTTTCTTGTGCTGTACTTGAGAAGAAAGGCAAACATGGAAAAATCTGCTCAGATATACGAAAAATATATCGCCCTCCTGAAGGTGAAGGAATTCATCCTAGAGAAGCATCAAGACATCATATAGAGTCAAGTGCTGGGGTACTTTCAGAATGTTTACAAAAAGCCAAAGTTAGAATCAATGATTTAGATCTCATTGCATATGCAGCAGGTCCTGGTCTTGGACCTTGTCTAAGAGTTGGTGCAGTAGTTGCTCGCTCATTGTCAACATATTATCAAATTCCAATTTATCCTGTAAATCATGCAATTGGTCACATTGAATTAGGTAAATTACTAACTGGAGCCAAAAACCCTCTTGTTCTTTTGGTTTCTGGAGGACACACAATGTTACTTGCTTTTATGATGAATAAGTGGAGAGTATTTGGAGAAACCTTAGACATCACATTAGGTCAATTACTTGATCAATTTGGACGTTCAGCAGGCTTTGCATCACCTTGTGGAAAACAAATTGAAACATTGGCTAGCAAAACTACAAATTATTTTCCATTACCATATTCTGTTAAAGGAAACGACGTCTCATTTTCTGGATTACTCTCAGCTGCAAAATCTCTAGCCCCACAAGGACTAGAAGATGCATGTTACTCTCTTCAAGAAACTGCTTTTGCAATGATTGCCGAAGCAACAGAGCGAGCTCTTTCCTTTACCAAGAAAAAAGAATTGTTAGTAGTAGGCGGTGTTGCCGCAAACAAAAGATTATCAGAAATGCTAAAAAGCGTTTGTAAGAGACAAAATTGTAAATTTTTTGTTACTCCACTAAAATTTTCAGGAGACTGTGGGTCTCAAATTGCCTGGACTGGTCTATTGGAATCACAAACGAAAAAAAGTTCTGAAATTGAAAATACTTTTGTTAAACAATCTTGGAGATTAGATACTGTACAAGTTAACTACTAATTCTTGAATTTTTCTAAGGTTTCTTGCATGGTTTCAAGCCAGCTTCCAGTACTAAAAACCCCAAATTTGTAGGATTTCTCTCCTTCATCTGTTTTTACTTTAATACACACTTTTTTCATTAATCTACCCTCTTTCCATACTTGGGTGACGTTTCCTAAGGGAACGTTTAGAACTGTTTCTCCAAACTTTTTTGCAAAATCCATGATTCTTCCACGTGTTTTATCAAAAGCGATACGTTTGTTTGTTAATGTGAGTATTCCAGCACCGAGGGTATCTTCATTACAATCCTCTTGCCTAATTTTTTTTTCAGAAGCCTCCATGATTAGATTTTAAACTGAATTAATGGGGTTATAATTTTAACTTAATAACAAACTACTAGTTCACGATTGAGAAATGTGCATAGATACACCTGTCATAAGGGAATAGTCTATCAAAAGAAAGATCATTTTCACGATATAGCTGTATTCAGAAAGTTTACCAACACCACCACAGAAAACAGAATTTAGTTTTTTCTGTGGATCCTTTAGGCTTGGTAGCCATATTATATTCTGTCCATGCATCAGCAATAGCTTTTTCTTTCACTGTCTTGCCATCTGATATTGCTTTATTTTTAAAAGCCACTGCTTTAGTTTTTTCTTCATCACTTACATTTGGATCAGAGCGTATCTTGTTATATTCATCTCTGACTTTAATTATTGTTTGAGCAAAAGTCCATTCTGCATCATAGATTTTTTTATTTCTGATTGTTTTTTGATCTTCTGCATATATACTAGGTATTGAATAATTTAAAATGTTAACCATCAATAACATTATGACACAAAGTATTGAAATATGGTTTAATTTTTTTTTAGTAACCAATTTTGATTTCTGTCACTTTAAAGAAGTATTATATAAATAAGTTTATAGAGTTTTGATCAAAATTTGTTGTAATGAAAGCTCTAGTTTATGAAGAATACACTACTGATGACAATTTTGAAAAAATTTTAAAGATTAAAGATATTGATGAACCTAAACCAAAATCTAATGAAGTAGTTTTCAAAGTAAAAGCCGCTGCACTAAATTACGATGACATTTGGGGAATGCGAGGAAAACCAATTGAGATTCCAATGCCTCACATATCTGGAACTGATGCCGCAGGTGAAGTAATTGCAGTTGGTGATGAAGTTAAACATATTCAGATAGGTGACAGAGTGGTAACAAATGGTAACCTTACTTGTAGAGTTTGTCAAGCCTGTACAAGTGGCAGGGAATTTGATTGCCAAAGTAGAAAAATTTGGGGTTTTCAAACAGGTCCTTTATGGGGAGGTTATTGCGAGGTAACCCATCTACCAGAAGTAAATGTGGTCAAAATTCCAGATAATCTAAGCTTTGAAGAAGCCGCAGCAGCTTCTATGACACTAATGACATCGTGGCACATGCTTGTTGGAAGAGCCTCAATTAAACCTGGCCAAACAGTTCTGATAATGGGTGGAGGGTCTGGCATGGGAACATTTGGAATTCAAATTGCTAAATTGTATAATTGTGATGTAATTGCTACTGCAAGTCTAGACAAATTGGATAAATGTAAACAATTGGGAGCAGATTATGCTGTTGACCATAGAAAAGAAGACTGGCACAAAGAAGTAAAAGAAATTACAAAAGATCTGGCTAGAAAAAAAGGAAAACCCTCAGGGGTAGATATTATTTTTGAGCATATAGGTGGTTCTCATTGGAATAAGGAACTTACTTTACTAAAGTATGGTGCAACAATAGTTACAACTGGAGCAACTACAGGTTATGATGTAAAAACAGATCTGCGTCAGATTTTCTTTAAAGGAATTAATGTTCTAGGTTCAACTCAAGGTACTAGAGCAGAATTAGAGTCTGGCATACATTGGATGTCCAAAGGTAAAATTAAAGCAATAATTGATTCGGAATATACATTTGAGAATGCAGCAGAGGCTCACAAAAAGATGCTGAGTGGAAGGGGAATGTTTGGAAAAATCTTAATGAAACCTGAATGATTGTGGATATAGTCTTATGAAGCTATTAAAAAAAGGAGCAGAAGGAGACATTTTTCTAACTTCTTGGAACAAACAAAAGGCAATCCTAAAAGCTAGAAAGAAAAAAAGTTATCGAAATCCTTCCTTAGATCAAAGAATAAGAAAACAAAGAACTATCAGAGAATCTGAAATCATCTCAGATGTAAAACTATTTGGTATTAGTACTCCCTTGATTTACTATGTGGATACAAAAAATTGTACAATATTAATGCAACATATAGCAGGTACTTTAGTTAGTGATCTTTCAGAATTAAAACTAATTACAAGTTGTAGAGAAATTGGTAGAATAGTTGGGGTAATGCATAAAAACGGTATAATGCATGGTGATTTAACTACATCAAACTTTATAGTCTCAAACGGAAAAATGTTTGTTTTAGATTTTGGTCTTGCAAATAAAACTAAAAAGCCAGAAGATCATGCAGTAGATTTAAGATTATTCAAAGAAATATTGACTAGTGCACATGTAAAAATAATGAATAAATCTTGGTCAAATTTTTTAAAAGGATATAAAACTGTTGTAGGGTCTGCCCGTTTTAGTAAAATTACAAATCTAGTTACAGTTATTGAAAGCCGTGGAAGATATGCCAATGTCGTATGATGTTTTATTTGCGTCCTCTAACAGAAACAAGTTCAATGAGGCAAAAAATATTCTCTCAAATTATGGAATAAACTTGGGTTTTTTCAAGAGTAGATTAAAGGAAATTCAAGCTGAATCGATTAAACAAATTGCTGCACTCAAAGTTAATGATGCATATAGACAATGTCACAAACCCGTTATAGTAGAGGACGCAGGTCTTTTTATTGAATCATTAAACGGATTTCCAGGACCATTTTCGTCTTATGTGTTTAAAACAATTGGAAATTCCGGGATTTTACGGCTTGTCAGAACAAATAGAAAAGCACAATTTCAATCTGTAGTAGCCTATTGTGATGACAAATTTGGTGTAGTTTTGTTTGACGCTAAAGTAGAAGGAAAAATTTCAAAAAATTCACGCGGAAATGGATGGGGATATGATCCAGTTTTCATTCCAACTGGTCAAACCAAGACCTTTGCAATGATTTCAAACAAAAATGAAATTTCCCATCGTTACAAGGCTTTAAAGAAATTTTCTAATTGGTTTGCGTATAGGTAGGAATTAAGCGATCAATGAATCTTTCTTGATTTTGAAGGACTACAATTTTAGAAATAAAGCTCTCATCCATTACAGAAAATATTTCACTCTGTTCTGATAATTTTGATGCAAAATGCCTCACTTCATCCATGTCAAGCATATTATCGTGTTCAAGCCTATTTGTAGAACGACCAATATGCATGTATGATTTTATCTCAACAAAGTTTGGACTTGAATTTCTAAGCATTGATGCAAATGCTGGAATCATTTCATCACCATCGTTGTAATTTCTAATCAATGTTATCCTAAGCACTGTTCTAGTGTTTAGTTTTGAAAGCATTCTGAGTGATGTTTTCCATCTTTCCCAAGAATCTTCGTATCTAGGTCTATTAATTTTAAGAAATGATTTGTAATCTGCAGCATTAGTGGAAAGGTACAATTGTGTTGGCAAGGCATCTTCATCTTTTAGCTTTTGTAGCATGTCAGGTTCTTGGCCATTAGTAACAAGAAATATTGATTTTGTTTCAGGCAATGATTTTAGATATTTTATTAAATTTGGTAATTTTGGATACATTGTAGGTTCTCCTGAAAGAGAAATAGCGTAATGAGCCGGCAATAATGATTCATCTAGTTTTTGCTTTTCATATCTAGAATCTCCATAATGACCCATTATCAATTTCCTACGTTCCTCCATTAGTTTTGATACAACTTGTTCTGACTCTGCAACATTTTCTGGTTCCATTTTCATAGAGTCATAAAACTCCATTGGACGCCAACAATATACACATCTATTTTCACAATGCATTCCAGCGGGGGAAAACTCCATGCAACGATGTGTGGAAATTCCATAAAACTTGTGTTTGTAACAATCACCTTCATTTTTGAATGATTTTCTAGTCCAATGGCACAACTCTACTGTGGAATGGTCAGAAACCCCATACTTGGCTTTTTTTAACTGCTGAACGATTTTAGGTTTGATTTGTATTAGTTCATCATCAGAACTTTGAATTTCTCCAGAACAACTCATATCGATACTTTCATTGTATTTTAATTAAATATATCCACTAACTTTTTCGTCATTTTGTATAGCTTAACTGCTAATCCAACCTAATCGACGGAAATAAAGCAACATCACAAAAGCTGGGATAGCAGAAATTATTAATACGAAAATTAGTGTAGTGTAAGGACCAAGCCCTGTCCATATTCCCGTTTCAATTCCTCCTGGAAGATTGACGTTCATTCCATAAAACTGCCCAATTACCGTGGCAGGAATAGACAGTGTGAAGATCAATGTTAGTATTGAAAGAATTTTGCTTGACTTTTCTGTGCTGAGCATAAAATCAGTATCTTTGTAAATTTCCAATGTTTCTTTTGATTCTTCAAGTGACTCTATGACTTTATCGACATGGTCTATAATGTCATCAAAATAGAGGGTAAGATCCTCTTCACTCTTTGAGAATTGTTGTAAGTTTTTAGCAGCTTCTAAAGTAATTTTTTTTAGAGGATATACAGTTCGTCTAAGCTTAGTAATCTCTCTTCTTAGTAAGGAAATCTGACGACCCGCAGCCTTTGTTTCATCAAACACGATATCTTCTATGTCCTCAAGATTTCCATCTATTTTCCTTACAGTATGAAGCAAATCATCAACTAGAACATCAATTATTTCATGAAGTAAAGATCCAGTAGATTTTCCTATAAGACGTTGTTTTCTTTGCGGGTCAAAATTTTCTTTGCATGCATTTACCATCTCAACAAGTGGTGTTAAATCTCCCTGATGAATGGTAACAAGAAAATCACTTCCCATAAAAATCGAGAGTTGGCTAAATTTTGGCATAGCATTTATTCCATCTAATGGAGGAAAATGTAGAATAAGAAATACGTGATCATCATAGCTATCTAGTTTAGGTAATTCAAATTTTGTCATACAGTCCTCAATGTTTAATGCATTGAAATGATATTTTTGAGCAAGTTGCTCTACATCTTCACGATGAGGATTTTGCAAGTCAATCCAAGAAAATTTTTCTCCTTTAATAGTTTCAATACGACGTTGAACAGCATCGCTATAGCCTGCCTTCCTACTGGAACGTAATTTGCTTGTAAAGAAATCCTTCTTCAAATCAAAATTTTTGATTTTTATGCAAATTTAAAGGTGATTAAATAATTTAAGTGGAAACCTCAGAAATGATGAATATTGTGAAATTTCCTATTTGAATGGAACTAGATAGTTTGTTCCGATCCAAACTATAGCTACAGTTATGGCCATAGCAATGAACCAACCTTTCCCCTTCATATGAAAAGTATTTTTTACATAATAATAAATCTAAAGGTAAATTCTCATCGGAAACATATCTAAAATTTGTTAAGATTAATAGTGGAAGTGAAAACAATTGTTTTTGTTGGCCTTCGTAGTATAGTGGTAGTATAGGGGACTGTGGATCCCCGGGCGGGAGTTCGATTCCCCCCGAAGGCCCCTTTTGGTAATTTGATTCTATATTTTTTCAAAAATAAATTTCACTAAATCACTTTACAATATTACTTCGATTTCCCAAGTTTTCAGGATAATCTTTCTAGGATTACACATAGTTTGTCTTTTTCTTTGGTTTTCCATACATCATATACAAAACCGCAACGATGGCCAATGCTCCAGGAACAGTAATTATTGCTACTAACAATTCGTACTGGAGCTCAACTCTTTTTGCAGGCTGGATAACTATTTCATGATGGGCTTGTTTTTCCAGGTTATCATAAACCATTGTACTAAACACTACCGTTCTTAAAGAAGGATCTGTCATTGGTAGCCTTGACACACTTTCTATTCCTGATGTACCACCGCTTTCTATATTTTCAAATCTAATCTCTATTGCTCCAGGCTTGTCAAAAATAAAATTCCTATAGTCACCACCTATTGCGGTCAGTCCTTTGTCACGAAATATTTCCGCCCCATTTTGAATTATAATAAAATCATATTTCATTTTGTCAAGATTTAAGTTTGTCATTGGGTCATAAGTTTGATAGATGAAGGATACCTCATCATGTGTCATGATCACATTTGGCTCCCATGTCATATCCAACTCAATTAAACCGTCAGTAGTATACTCTAATACAGGAAATTGTTCTATTTTATTTCCTTCAGCATCGTGAGGATATTCAGGGATTGATTTACCAACAAAAACCACTCCTTCCATCCATGGGTGAATTTTACAAAAATAATTAAACAGTCCTTCCTCACCAAATGTATTAGACCAGGACTTTCCTGGCAAGAATCGTTCACTATCAAAATAACCATCAGGCTCCCCAAATTTGTCGCCTCCCATCCATCCAAATCTCCCAGCACCTTTGCCACTTGTAACAGTGTGGCCTTCTCTGTCATTGTTTGTCCATATCACAGTATCGCCTTCCTGAATGAAAACCACAGGAGGTTCATACCAATTATCAACTGGTGTTTCAAATGTTGGATCAAAAGCACCAAAGGGAATGGAAACTTGAAATTCTTCAGCATATGCATTTGGAACAACAAACTGCAGTAATCCAGCTAAAGCAACTAAAATTATGATAGAACTATTCATTATGTATGGCTGTTATTTTTGTTAATTAAGAGTTAACGATAGATTTTTCTGTATTTCATATTATCTCCTTTTCAGAACAATCGATTGAACAAAAACATCCAAGTGGTATTTTTTTATATTATTTTTTCACAATAGATACTTTTTTATGAAATGAATTCTTATTTTTTAAAATGAAGGAAAAAGAAAACTACGTTACAAAATCTGCCAATTTCTTACGCAAAATTGAAAATCATTTTGCAGAAATTGCTCCCAGATATAGAAAACTCAGAACTACTGACATGGAACCTATTTTGTTTATTGAAAGAGAATTAAGTGAGGCTGATCGAATGCATGGCGCAGATATGGGATGCGGTGCAGGGCGTTATACCTTAAGACTAGCAAAACAACTAGGAAAAAAATGTCATTTACTATATTGTGTAGATAAAAGCGAACACATGCTGATACAATTAAAAAATTTCTTTGTAGAGCATGGCATAAATCACTTCAAAATCCTTCATAGTGATGCTCACAAAGTGCCTCTTGAGACTGATTCGCTAGATTTTGTTGTCAGCTTTAACGCAGTACATCATTTCGATATGCCAAACTTTCTAAAGGAAGCCTCAAGAATACTAAAAAACAAATCAAGATTAGTTGTTTACACTCGATTAAAAAGGCAGAATGCGAGAAATGTATGGGGAATGCACTTTCCTAATTTTACTGACAAAGAAACTAGACTTTATGAATTGGATGAGTTAGAACACATGATTGAAAATACTCCAAACCTGAGTCTAAAATCAATAAGATTCTTTGAATACGAAAGAACTTCAACTCTTGCAAGGTTGGAAGAGCAAGCAAAAGAATATCATTATTCCACATTTAGACTATTTTCCAAGAAAGAATTTGACAGGTCTGTTGAGATATTTAAGAAAAACATTACGGAGAGTTATGATGTAAACAACGTGACTTGGAAGGATCAAAACATACTTTTAGTTATAGAATCATAAGATTAGAATAACATTTCTGCAATCAGTCTTTTACTTTTCTGCAATAAAAAATATTTTTTTGGGTAATCTATACAGGATTACCCAAACTAGAGACATTTGAGATTTAGTTAAGCAATAATTTGTGTGTTGTCCTGGTCGTTTAATTTATGCACTAGCCCAGGACTTGTGACCACATTTTATACATCGTAAGACAAGCGGCTCTTTATGCTCATTCAAAATATAGGATGTTTTTAGGCTTGAACAGATTATGCATGTGACCATGTTCTGAAGTTTTTTACCATTTTTTACTGGAAATCTTTTCACCAGATTTTTTGTTGGCTTGGGTTGCCATTTTTTTGTCACTTGAATTGTTGACATGAGTGTAGTTACATTTTGGAATATATGACAATACCCAGCACTTTGTGGCATGCTTTAAGATCAAAAAGGCAGGCCACATTACGAAAATTATTGTATTATAACAATACTCCAAGTCTCTTTAGTTGATTTCGTTACGATTAAAATTATTTGCAATAATTGCAATATCGAGTCTTCTTTTAGCTGCAACAAACAGCTTTTTCACAAGCGTGTATGCTCAGAAACTAACAAAAAACCAACTTAAGCAGTGTGAACTCCTTTACTTTAATTACAAAAAATTTGGCGAGGCAGAATTTCTAAAAAGATATGATTTCAAGTCGTTTATTAGAGAATGTATCAAGCTATACAAGGATCCCGATTGGACATTTAAGGGAAAGGACAAAGTCGATCAGTATTTTGACAAGTCAGTCAATGTAAAGAAGAACGAGTCGACAAATTCAAAACTAAAAATCAGTATTACTCACAAGCTTAAGGTTGGTCATACACGATTTCTTGCAGGTTTTTCAGCATGTGCTTCAACAAATAAAGTTATACCCAATTTTCTTGTGAGTTCTGATAAAGAGCAATTCCTTGGCTTATCAACTAAGATGATCTCTGCAAATACCTGCAGAACATTTTCAACCTACTTACAGACACAAAATCCTACCAGCATATCAGTTGAACATGTTGCAGACCTATCAGAGTATTCACATTTGAAAGTAAAGAGGCTTTAGGTGAATCCATGATGCCAGATGAGTCTTGCCGAAGCTGTGGTGGTATGTTAATCGAGTATCTAATTTGTGCAAACTGTAGGGATGTAGTCCAGTTTGTTTGCAGAATTTGTGCCCAAAAGACACTAGAGCGATTTCATGATGGTTTTTGTTTTACTCCAAAAAACCTAGAAGCCCTAACAGTGATGCCACTTATTATGAAGGTCATTTGCAAGTAAATTCTTATAATTAGACCGGTAATACGTGGCATGCCTTCTCCTAACGAACAAGGAACAGTGTATGGGAATCTGCAATCTTACAAAATGTATACAAGACCAACTGCACAACGACTCTTTGGCAAGTATTCGTTTCGAAGAAAATCAGGACCAAAACACCATGAAAATGTTCAACGCATGCTAGAGATTCTTGCTCTTCATGGAACTCTGACCACATGGGGAATGGCAAAAACCCACAATGATAATACTGCAAGCATCAGATCAAAAGAAAAAGACTACAGAAGACTACTTGCTGGCAGAACTGCACGAGGAAAACACACACTTGGACTATTAGAAGTCGGACTAGTAGTCAAAGACGGAAAAAGCCTTCTCAAGGGAGAGGCAAATCAATACAGACTCTCTCTTCATGGAATATTGTATTGTCTTGATGTTTTAAACCTGACAGACAAGCAGGTCGATACGATGGCATCAAAGTATGCCAATGTTTTGCCAATGATATTTGGAAAATGGGACTATCTGAAAGAAAATATTGGAAAAGAGGTTTATCGATTACACAGTCTTGCTGCAGGGCTGTTTATGGACAACATACAGATTGCCAAGATTACAAACTTTCCAGTTTATGAGCTGATGATTTACCTTAATGTAAAGTATCAAAATAATTTTGAGCAAATTAACGAAGAAGATCTTGCCAATCAAATCTCATACTGGTTTTATACAACACTACTTGTTCCTTCAAAACTAAACACGCAAGGAAAAAAATCATCGCTAGAAATAAAACAATGGAAAAAAGTAATCAATGGAGATGGCGAGCTCAAAAAATCATACTATGACTTTGTTGATGAGGCAATTAAATTCTACAACACACGTTTTCAGAAGATCAAAAAACTGCAAAAGATCTAGGCATATTTTGTTACAATCTCCTCAATTTGCTCAAAGGTGTATGGTTTGCTGATTGTGGCAATTAGGTCCATGCTTTTTGCCTTGAGGTGCTTTTTTTCATCAAGGGTATATGCCGTTATGAGAATTATTTTCGCTTTGGGATCAAACTGCTTTATTTTAAAAAATGCGTCATAGCCATCCATTTTTGGCATTTTAATGTCCATTATAACTAGCGCCGGGGAAATTTCCTTGTATTTTTCAACGGCTTCTAGGCCGTTTTTTGCTGTAATTACCTCATAGCCGGTACTTTTTATCATGTATGCAGTGTTCTCAAGTAGGTCTACGTCATCATCTACAAGTAGGACTGTTTTATTTTCCATTTTTATTCAATGCAATTTTGAGCATGATAAGACTTTCGAATCAATCATTTTTTAATGGAATCTTTATGGTAAATGTTGTTGGATAGTTTTTTGCAGAGATTGTTCCTCCATGCTGTTCGATAATATTTCTACATGTTGAGAGGCCAAGCCCTGTTCCCTGTTCCTTTGTTGTCACCAAGGGGCCAAAAATTTTAGGAAATATCTCCTCTGAGATTCCTGGCCCTGAGTCTTCGACTTCAATTACGGCAAAACTGTTTTCCTCTTTAACTCGAACCTTGATGATACCCTCCTTGTTTCCGATGGCTTGTATTGCATTTAGGAACATATTGATAAAGACTATCTCAGTTTTTTTTGGATCACACTTTAGCTGCAAATTTGTTTGCGGAATTTCAAATGTAATATTTTTTGGCACGTCAATTGATTCGACTGCACCCTCTAGTAGTGATTTGACAGGAACAGATCTTTCAATTAGTGGAGATACTCTGACAAAATTCAAGACATCCTCGATTTGTTGTGACATTCTCTCTATTGCTCTATCCATCCTCGATAGAACCTCGTCAAGCTCTTTGTTGGTTCCTTTTGCATTTCTTTTTACTATATCAGCTGAGCTTCGAATTGTACCAAGAGGATTTTTCATGTTGTGTGCCATGCTTGCAGCAATTTCTCCAATCCCTGCAAGTCGTTCGTTTTTTACTCTAGCTTGAGTCTCTGCAAGCTTTTTTTCAGTTTCAAACAGTTTTTGGAGAGATTCTGACATCTCGTTAAACGAGTTTCCAATTACCTTCATCTCGTTGATCCTGCTTTTTTTTGCCTTGACGTTGAATTTTCCTTTGGAAATTGATTCTGCCAGACGGGAAAGGTCCTTGAGAGGGGTAGTTATGAAAATCGACACTACAACACCAATTACAATGGAGCTAATCATTCCAATTACTGATGTTATCAGAATAGAGTCTCGAAGGTCTACAAACTCGTCAATAAACGATGAGCTTGCCTGGTCAACTACGGTAACCCAGTCAAATCCTGCAAATGTCTTGTATCCTGTAGATTTTGCATAAGAAATTATTCTCACCTCATCAGATTTGTCTGTTAGCTCAATTGTTCCAACTTCCTTTGCTTCTAGAATTCTATCAAAATAGGGGATAGGCTGTGCTTTTGCAAAATCTTGAACACCGTGAGAATAAATTACTCGTCCATGACTGTCAAGGAGAACTCCATTTCTGTTTGGCAGATTGATAAGCTCTGCATCATTGATAAACTCATGAATCAAATCGTCTAGTGTTAGAACAACTCTGAGCACACCAAGAAAATGTCCGCCCTCATCATCAATTCTAAAACCAATTTCTGTTGCATAGTTACCGTATTCCTCTCGATACTTTATCTCACCAATATAGAGGCCGACATTTTTTGTAATCTGCCACCACTCTTCATCGTCCTGTCTGTAGTCTGAGGTTCCAGATCCTAATGCAACATTTGCGCCAAACTCATTTGTGATAAACAGCTCCTCTACCACATTATACCCATATTCGTTGTTGTAAAATTGAATTGTATCGATAAGCTCTGCAGTAAGTTCTTCATTTGTAATCCCCTGAATGAATGGGTCTGATTTTAAATCAGTATCGGTTTTATTTTGTTCTAATAACGTTTCAAGGTTATCTAATTTTCTAAATTCCAAGTTTGATTTTTTGAGGGACTCTTGAACGACTGCTGCTTTTGTTAATTCCTTAAAGTCATTGAGCCTTTTGTCAATATACTTGTCAAGATCCTGCATCATGTTAAAGGCAAACACTTCGTTTCTTGTCCCAAGTAGTTTTTTCATCTCCTGGATGCTCAGATCAAATGTGACAATTCCATAAACTGCAAACGTAAGAAATATTCCAAACATTGCAAAGACCATGATTAGCGAGATTCTCATCTAGACAAACCCCATGTGTACAATCTTAATAAAATAAAATGCACTCATCTACCTTTCGATAGAAGATTTCACTCATATGGTCGTCATCTTGATGTGTTATATGTAAATGACTAAACATTTGTGGCATGCCTTTAGTCAAAGATGGCAGGCCACAATTCCAAAGGTATTATCTAATATCATTTTTGTAACTGTCATTTCGTGAACAACAAACAAGGGTTTCCTCCCATCAACGAAATATGGTCTGACAATGAATCGAAAATTGCCACTGCACTTTTTCCAGAGCAAAAAATTTCCGAGCCCATAGAGCAAAAATTCCGCTTTGATGGGAACACCCTTGTCAAAACTATCCTGTTTGTTTGCAAAGAGTGCGAAGGTCCACTAGCTCCCTCATCAAGCTGTCTTGTCTGCAAGAGAACCTCCCAAAGAAAATGTACAAGGTGTGAAAATAAAGTGCCACATGGCTCACATCTATCTTGCGAGTATCTTGCATTACTTGGAAAACTCCGATCAAACAATCAGGATAGAAAAAAGAAAAAGGAGGTGGATTTATGAAAATAAAACTAGCAGCGATAATAACTTCAATTGTAGCAGCAGGACTGCTCTTTGCAATGTACCAGCCAGGTGACGCTGCACCATACTATAATCACGACGGTTCAGTAGACAAAAACCTGACAAAACATCAAATCGAGCAACTAAAGGGCAAAAAGGACTGGTGGTATTATTCCGTTAAGGTATGTGCTAACGATTATACCATGGGGATAGCTGGAGTTGTGCTAAAGTCTGACATGGATAAACAAGTCCTTGGAGTAAACAAGAACATTCCAAAAGGCGAGTGCAAAGTGTATGGTGCTGTAATGAAAGCAAAGGACAGTAAAACACTTGGAGGAGACTTGATAGAAAAGCACGAGGCAATGCAAAGAATGCTTGAGCTCAAAAAAGGATTTGGCGGTATGTCAAAATCTCAGTTTAACCAAGCTGCAGATGAATGGGGCATGCTATTTCACATGACAGGATACAATCCACGATAGACTCTATTTTCTTTTTTTATTTTTTTTAAAACACCAAGTAATACTATGATTTTAGGAAACAAGGATGTTGTAAACAAAAACTGATTCAGCTAATAAATAATTGAATCTCATATATTGTAATTAAGAAAATTCCATAAATTGCAAATAACACCAAGCCATTCCATCTGTAAAGCTTTCCTTTTCTAATCAAACCAAACAAAATCACAGGAGAAACTATGGCAAAAAAGATTAGCGTTGATAATATCTGAAAGTTAATTGCCACTTCAGACAGTACAAGAACAATTCCAAGAACCAAAGTTATGTTTACCAAACAAGAGCCTATAATGTCTCCAAGGGCCAATTCAAAGTGTCTTCGTCTTATTGCAACTATATCAACCGTCAATTCTGGTAGTGATGTTCCAAGTGCAATCAATGTTGCACCAATTACTGATTGTTTAAAACCAGTAATCTCGGCTATTGTAGAAGCACTATCTACTATCATCTTTGCACTTAGAATTACTATCGCAATGCCAATCCCATAAAATACAAGTTGTTTTTTTGCAGAACCCTTTTCTTTTTCTATCTGTTCTAGTTTTAGATGTGTTCTAATGGAATAATAAATAAAAAATCCAAAGACTGCTAAAAGACCAAGACCAATATACCTTCCTCCTTCCTGTACCAAGAGCAAAAGAAGAGGAATAACTGATGCAAGTAAAAGTATGGGAATCAAACTTCCTGTTGATTTTATCTCAATTCTTCTCAATGGTGATAATAAAAGAAATACACCTGATATCAGGCCAATATTTGTAACATTCGAGCCAAAGATGTCGCCTAAAGTTAATCCAACATTATTAGATGCAGTGGAAAAAAATGCTACACTAATTTCTGGTGCAGAAGTAGATACTGCAACAATAATAAATCCAACTGCTATCTCGCCTATTCCAGTAATCTTTGAAAATTTGATTAGTGAATCAATTGCAAACATTGCACTGCGAACAAGGATTGCTAAAAAAATAATCAGTAAAACAAAATTAAATAGTAATAGATATTTCTTGTTATATTTTAAAAAAATTATAAAGAAAATTCTACCCATGTTTGATACCTGTTTTATTAATTAGCATTTTTTATTGTTATTTTATCAATAAGGCAGGCCACAAAGTGTAAGGTATTATCATATATTTCTAAACTAAAACCAAGTCATGTCAACAATTCTAGTGACAAAAAAATGGCAACCCAAGCCAACAAAAAGTCTGGTTGAAAGCAATCCAGTAAAAGAAGGTAAAAAACTATCAGCAGTAGATAATCTAGCACAAAAAGGATCTCACCTATGTGCAGAGGACTTGATGGGGCTCTCGTGGGTTCTATTTGATGATTTGGAGGATGAATCTTGATGGAAATTACTCTTGGCAAGATTTTGGCAGGTGCAAAGCGATTTGGAATGCCAAAATATTCTGATGAGATATTGGAGTCATTAAAATAAGATGAATCTCAAATCTCAAAAAATTTGTATTAATCAAAAACAAACCGAAAATTAATAACGCAACAGTAAAAGTTTTAAAAAAGTATGTGAGGGCATACATTTAAAACATCTATGTCCCCCGAAGGCCCATTTTGGAATCAAACTTTAAATCATCACAGAATCCGTAGAGAAATTTTTCTGGTTTACCTTGAACTATTCTTGAGGAAATCTAGAATCTATCATAACAAGACAACTGTTAATCTTCCCTTTGTAAGGTGTTGATACTGAAAAATGTCTAAAATCGTTTTGTGTAACGTCTACAATCTTTGCAATGCCAGCATCTACAACATTTCCTAAATCATCGAATATAAGCAGCTTCAAAAATACAGCCTGATAGTCAGAGCCATCATTAGTATAATCACCAGATAAAGTCACAATATTGTTTTGCTTTTTGCATACAACTCCACTAAAACTATCATTGTATTTTGATTCGTAAAAATTCATTGCACTAACATAAAGATTAGTTTGCTGAGCTAAAGAGAGCCTTGCTTGATGTTCTTTTAGCTGCAAGTTCTTATTTTCCATAGTTATCGGCTGCATCTTCTCGTTCTCTTTAGAAATAATACCTCTCGTAACAAGATACTTGATTGAATATTCAAACTCTTGATCTGAAATTATTCCTCGTTGGTTCCACTCAAAGAGGTTTTGAACCCATCTTGGAGTATAGTATTTAGTGGTTGGAACAGATATTGTAGACAAGGGGATCTTCTTGCAATTGGGGCATGAAGCGGCATATTGATTATCCATCATAACAATATAGTATTGCTTTTGGCCATCTATGGTTAGAACTTCGTTATGCCATATTCTCAATACATTATAACAAATTGTAAAAACTTTTGATTGCCCAATTCTTATCCTCTCATGTATATGGTCACATTCTTCAAAGAGTTCGCGTGATTCTAAATTCTCATACATGACCTCAAGCTCATCGTCATAAATTGTGGAATAATTATCCACAAGCTCAAGAATCTCATTGTCTGCGCTGCTTTTTCTATAATCTGGTTCCATTGCCCAAAGTATTAGCATTTTATTATCTAAGAGAAGATAATCAAGCCCGTTGTTTGTAACGTTAATTGTTATTTTTACAAGATCTGCATCATCAAGATATTCCCATGGTGTATCATCCATTGAAAGAATCTGAAGATCTACTACTTTTAGATCAACTAAATTCATATCATTCTCTATTGATGGTAGATTAATGGCAAAGACAGACGGAACTACAATTATCAATAGTGAAACTATCGTGATAAGGCTAAAATTGAATTTCAACTATATTGCTTTATGAGTTATTTGTTTTTAATTCTAATCCTCCTGATATCGCTAGGACTAACAACTAGTTCTGTTGATGGTGGCACAAACATAATTGAATTCAAGAAAAAATATGTGACAAATTCATCTGATGTCTGTGGCGATAAGTTGTGTTATAAAGAATCAGAAGATACTTTGACTCCTGTTGGAAAAAACCTTCACACTCCTATGGCACAATACAATCTTGGTATTCCTGTATACCAAATAACATGTAAAAGTCACCTTGCATTTGTTTTGAAGCTATCTAACTGGCATCCAGCATGTGTAAAGCCAGAAAACGTGCAACGACTTGTGGATAAGGGTTGGGCTGCAACTCTTGCAGAGAAAAACAATATCTTTGTTGCAATGAGTGAAAAAAAATCTTCTATGTTAAAACCATTGGAAGAATATAGAAAGGAGTTTCCTCTCTACGAAGGATTAGGCTTGAGTATTACTCATGATACAATTGCAGGAGAATCATATCTTATTTTTGATGGATATGGTTGGCATGGTTTTCATAATGTTGAAATTACAATTTCCGATGATTCGGCAGAGATTGAGTTCATGATGAGTCAAACAGATCCACGTGGAAATCTTTACCTGCCTTGGAAAATTCCTGATTCAATTAAAAGTGGATTGTATCATGTGTATGCTACTGATGGAATTAATGAATACGAAATAGATATTCCAATTACCGTTCCCAAAAATTAATCCTTGTTAATACATGTAGAATCGTATTAATACAGGATCCGAAGAGGCATACTTTACAATTTGTATTCTTATGTTGTTATCATTTGCTATTATGTTATGTATTTTTTGTTTTGAAAATAGAAAATATATCCTAAAGCAATATTTAATTTTGGAATAGGATCAGTTATTGGTTCTTGAGATTTTAACTCATAACCCTCGCGGGTTATCTTATCAACTGTTTCAAAAAATTTTTTTGATTCCCCTTTTCTCTTTATGAGAATAGCAATCGAATCCGTTTTTAAAAATACAATTTCTTTGGATTCTAGGATTTCTATAAGGAAAGAGACGTCTTCTTTTCGAGAGATTGCTTTTGCTTTGATAAAATCTGCCGTGCCTTGAATTTTTGATTTAATTCCCATTACTGCCTACTTAGATTGGTGCTATAAAAATGAGGACTAACATATTAGAAATCGTAAAACATAGCAAAAATTTTACAGTGGATTTTAGTTATTGTCAAAGCAGGTATCATGACAATTACTTTGAGAAATATATGAATCACTTTGGAACAATTTTGAATAAATATATCTTGGGGGCTAGTGTACAAATAATTCTAATTGATTATGAAGATACCAATAAGCAAAGTTGTATTGTTGATGACAATTATTCCATTATTAGTAACTGTTTTCTCCCTTAGTGTTTTAGCTGATTCCTCTTCAATACCAGTATGGGTAAAAAATAATGCCAAGTGGTGGTCTGAAGGCTCCATTAGCGAAGTAGAATACCTAAAATCATTAGAGTATCTAATTACAAAAGGAATAATCAATATTCCACAGAAAATCGAAGTGACTGCTGCTCAAACACCTTTAACTGATGATGAGCGTGCTCAATTTTTTGTTGTTCATTTTTCTGATGGATTAATTGAAAAGCCGTTCACTGTTTACACATTTTCTAAATTTGAATCAACTAGTTCCCAGAGCAAGGGAACAGAGTTATTTAAATTTCCGATGTACTACTTTAAGGACAAAGCAGAATTTTTGTTAGAAGGATTACCTAGTGTGGATAAAAAGGACTTGTACAGAGGAATTGATAGATGGATGACTAGGGGTACGACTCTTAGTCCTTTTGCTGTAGATATTGACGTGGTTGCTGGAGATGGCACAGTTATTCAAACATGGACTTATACAAACTGTCAACCAACCGCTTACGGAACATACCTGCAAGATGTGATTAACTTTTATCAATATTCAGGGCAAAATAAATCAGAAATAAGAGACCGCGTTGCTTTTTCCTGTACATCTGTATTATTAGAAGTTCCTTAGACTAAGTTTTTTTCAAACCCTTCTCTGAACCTGCTTGTTATTGGTGGGGAATCGAAGTAATATTACATTCCACCCCGAAGGCCTCTTCCATTTGATTTAATGAATCTAGAACTAATTGAGGTCAATTTTTTTTTTACTTGCCAAATAATTTTGAAAATCCAATACTTATTAAGTAGCCAAAATGGCCGAATATTATGTCAGAAGACAGGAAAATGTACCCTTGTACTTGCTCAGATTGTGGCAAGGAATCAGAGGTACCATTTCAACCAAAAGAAGGAAGACCAGTGTATTGTAAAGAATGTTTGCCAAAACATCGTACTCGTGGCGGACCAGGAAGATTTTAAGCTAAAAATGTTTTAAATTATTTTAAAATCAGTTAGCTTTTTTTATTTTTTTATTTATTTCATAAATATAGTTAGATTATGTTCTCAAAATCAAAATTATTAAAAAATACCGAATTTACTTGATTCCATTTCTTCTTTTATTGCAAGTTTAATTCTAAGGTTTTTTTGTTCTACTTTTTGCGTAAGCCATGTAAGAAATTTTTTTTCTATACCTTTTCCCTTTAAATTTTCAAAATCTGACCCCATTTGATCTGCTAATTTTTGAATAAGTTCTTTATTCACACAAACTATGTAAAAATGCCAGCCAAAAGCAAACTCTGAATCAGTAATGATAAAACCATCTTCTGAATGAACCATTTCCTCAAGTAAAGTAAGAGTAGATTTGATTGTCTTACTGGTTTTATCATAATCCGTAGCTGAGACGTTAATGTTCATGCGTTCTTGCATAATCATATAACACATTTACTGGATAAAAGGATGACTGGGTATTTTCACTTTATCAGATGTTCTACTTCTATATTAAAAAAATTACGTAAAATTCCCATATAATTTTTAATTGCTGGAGGGATTTCATCGCTACACGCCACTCCAAGATTCTTTGCGTTAATCCAAATTACAAGTGATTGAATAATTGTTAGGAATCTATCATTTCCAGCATCTGGTGCACCTATTGCTTTGGTATATCTTTCAGCGTACTCCCACGCATTTACAAAATCTATACACTTTGTACCAAACACTGCCAATAGCTGCTCTTGAAGATCCTTTGCTGGCTTAAAGGGAACCTGATTAATGATGTATGGAAAATCTACTTTCTCTGGAAGACAACCAGGAAGTGGACCCCATATTGTTATGATTTTGCATCCATTTTCTAGTTTTTCAAATTTTTCCATCATCATTTCAATAATTTTTGTATCGGTGAACCAAAACAAGATTACCGTTGCATCATTGAAATGTGAATAAAGAATGTCTTCATTCAAAACCTGACTATTTGCAAAGTTCTTTTCCCGAAGTAAAATTCTAGCCTCCTCAATTTTTTTTCTATCAACGTCTATACCTACAGCCTTTTTGACTCCAAATTCTTCAAGAGCTATGGCAATTCCTTTACCATTTCCACACCCTAAATGATATAAAATATCATTTTCACCTAAATTTACAAATTCAAAAATTTCTCTAAAAGAATGGTCAGGAAGTTGAACATCTTCGCCTGAAATTATACCCCTCGGAAGTGATGCTAAATAATCTTCTAATTTTATTATTGGTTGGTTATTCCCGAATATTTTCAAGAGTTGAAACCGCCTGCCATAAAGTTACTCTAACATAAGAAGGCACGTTGGGATCTTGTGTAATATCATCTAACAAACTTATTACGTTAGATGCACGAACAGACATTGAATGCTCTTGGGTTTTAAGATCATTTGCTAAATCTTGAATATTTTTTCTGATATTTTTTGGCGTTGACGGGTTTGTTGCTACTTGATTTAATATATCAATGGCATTTTGGAGGTATTCTTCATTTTGGTTTTTTTTATCTGACATAGCATTCATCACATATTTCATAAAGTAGGCTTTTTTTAATTTATGCCTCTACAAAAACTTCATCTGATTCTAAAACTACATTATATGATTTTAAATTGTTAATTTTTGCAGGAAATTTTGCTAGTTTGCCACTTTTACAATCAAATTGAGCTCCATGCCAACCACAAGTAACTATAGAGTCTTGAAATTGACCTTCTGAAAGACTTGCACCTGAATGGGTACATGTGTCATCCATAGCATAGTAATTACCATCAGAATTTACAACCAAAATCTCTTTTCCATCTACGGAAACCTTTACCATTTTACCTGGAGGGATGTCAGAAGCTTTACCCACAATTACTTTACCCATACCTGATTTTCGATCGATTATTCTTAATAGTTTTTCTAATTTGATGATAGATATGGAACTTCGTAAGGCTAAATCTTCAGATAAAAACAAGGTATTGGAATTTTGTAAAACTACATTTTCCTGGGGTGATTACATTTCTGATGTATGGGACGATTGGATTTTAGAAGGAAATCTTTTAGTTTTAACCGAAAATGATGTTCCAGTAGCCATATGTCATTGTTCAATTAACATTGAACAATTATGGATAGAAGGAATTCGGGTAAACAAAAATCTTAGAAGAAGAGGATTTGCAAAACGTCTTGTCCAAGAATCAGAATTTATTGCTAAAAATAATAATTGTAAAATTTCACAAATGTTGATAGCAACTAATAATCAGAAATCTCTTAACCTTGCTGGTAGCTTAACTTACAAAAAGGATGAGATTTGGAATTTTTATTCTCTTCTTCCTAAGAAGATCAATTATAAAACAAATGTAAAATTTGCTACCAATAATAAATCAATAATTGATTTCATTTTATCATTCACTTCATCTTATGTAAGATCATGGAGATGGTTACGACTAACTAACACTAACGTTAAATCCCTAATTGATGAGAAAAAAATTCTTTATTCCGAACATAAAGGAACTATTAATGCCTTAGCGATATTTACTAAATCTGATCATTTTAAAAATATATTAATGTTAACGTTAATTTTCGGAAATGAAAACGGAATTAAAGAAATTCTTTCATATCTTCAAAACTATGCTGCACAAACAAACATAGTACGAATACAAATTTTGACAAAATTAAAAAATCTACCTAAAATTAATACTCTGGAAAAAAAACTTTCGTTTTATTTAATGAAAAAAGAAATCCAATAGATTACTCATCAACAAATTTTATAGTATTTTCTAATTTACCTAATTTTTCAATTTCCATTTCTATGTGATCTCCATCTTTTAGAAATTCTAAATTAGAATTATTCAAAATTACCCCTTTAGGCGTTCCAGTAGATATTATGTCCCCTTTTTCTAATGTCATCACCTTACTTAATTTTGAAACAATTGATGGAATCTTCAGAAACATCTTTGATGTAGATGAATTTTGTCTTAATTCTCCATTGATTTTTGTCATTATTTTGAGATTTTGGGGATTGGGAACTTCATCAGAGGTTGTTATCCAAGGTCCACATGGCGCATACGTATCAAAGCTTTTTCCTCGAGTAAACTGCTGATCTCCGTATTGAATATCCCTTGCAGAAACATCATTAAAGATCATATAACCAAAAATAACTTCCATTGCCTTTGATTCATCTACATTTTTACAGTTTTGGCCAATTACAAGAGCAAGCTCAACTTCATAATCTAGCTTTTTTACAAAAGTAGGACTACGAATTTCAGAATTTGTTCCCGTTAATGCTGTTCTAGGCTTCATTACAATCACCGGGCCTTCAGATGGCTGTATTTTTTGTTCCTCAGCATGATCAATGTAATTGAATGCAAGACAAATTATTTTGGGAGGATTGGGAATAGGAGCAAGAATAGTATATTTTGATAAATTTTCGTTATACGATAAAGTAGGAGATTTTTTCTTAATTTCTTCAAACCAACCATCAAAAAGAAAATCTTTGATGCTATATGGTAATGGAACCCCTGTTTCATAAGTAATTTCTTCTCTTGTTGCAACATGACCATCCTTCACTAAACCATAAGTTTCCTTTCCAGATTCCACAAATCGTCCTATTTTCATATTTATTCACTTGTGAGTGTAAATAGCTTGGTTTGCAGAATCCTTCCTACAATAACCAAATCGTACAAATTGGATTTCAGCTCCGTCTTTTAATCCTAAGTAATGCGGTTCGGTAAAGACTTCCAATTCCTCAAGACTGTCTTCGTTAAATTTTTCATCAATGAACAATTGTTTTGGGATTAATATCTTCAAATTATGAGAATTTTTTTGTGATACCCATTGAATTTTTGGAAAATCCACATTAACGTCATCTCCAATAAACTCCCCTTCAAAATCATTACCCACTCGATTAATTTTGACATTTCCTAGTCCCATTAATCTTAATTGACTTCCAATAGCAATATTTTTTGTATCGTCAGCTGAGAGGTAAATGTTTCCATCCACCTCAACAACTCTTTTTCCCATGTCCGTCGTAGGATGATTGGACATTTCTACTTCAGTGAATGGAAGATTTTTGATAAGTAACTTGCGTGGATTTTTCACCTGATACAATCTGATGCTTTTAGAATCAACCTCCTTTCTGTTGAAAGATTCTAGAGCATCAAATGGCGCAAGAGTATCTGCTTTTGTAAAACTCAAAGAAATAATGAATTTTCTTATTGCCTCTGGTGTTATCCCACGCTTCTTTAACGCTTCCAAAGTCGGCAGCCTTGGATCATCATACCAAGAAATTTTACCGTTCTCTATTAACGGCTTAATTACCCTCTTTGAAACTGGCATTCCCTTAAATTCTAGCCTAGAAAATTCCAAAACTTTTGGTTTTCTCATATTTAGTGCATCAAGTATTGCATAATAGATCTCATTTCGTAACTCGTATTCTTTTGATCTGAAGGCATGAGTCACGTCATCCAAACTATCTTCAATGGCAACTGCAAAGTCATAGCTTGGCCAAACTCTGTATTTTTCTTCCAGTAACGGATGATGGCCTTCTATTATCCTAAATAGAAATGGATCTCGCATTACAGTATTCTGGGATTTCATGTCGCCACGAAACCTAACAATTGCTTGACCAGGCGAATATTCATCGAAAAGTTTTTGCCATCTATCTTCATTTTTATTTTGATCCAATTGACTACATTTACATGACTTCATTTCACGTCTATTCTTACCAATGATATCCCGTTTGCAAGTACAAACATACGCCTTGTTAGAACTAATGATTTCTTTTCCTTTTTGATAAATTATTTCTAGATCATCAGAGGTATTTTTTATTTTATGATATTTAATTCCAAGCCATTCTAGCCCAACTTTGATAGCTGCATAAAATTCTAGTCTTTCATTTTCTGGATTCGTATCATCGATTCTGAGAATTGTTTTTCCACAATACATTTTTGCATATTCTTCGTTGATGATAGCAGCCTTTGCATGACCAATGTGAGGATACCCATTAGGCTCAGGGGGAAATCTCGTTACCACCTCTCCTTGTACAGCACCCTCAAGAGGAGGTAATCCATGTCTTTCTTCTACACTTTTTTTAGTATATGTTAAAAGTTCAGGAAAACTAGTTTTAATTTCACTTTTCTGTTCACTTAAAGAAATAGCGTTGACATTTGTAACTATAATAGAACACTCTTCTGCTACCTCCTTAACATTATTACGGAGTTCAGATCTGCTACCAAGAATTTTTGCTAAAACAATTTTGGCGTTTGTTTTACCATCATATTCAACAGCATTTTGTAGAGCAAACTTTCTAATTTCTTTTTTTACATCATCATCCAAGTTACAAACTCCTTTTTACAACAAAATTAAGAAGATTTAGTAATTCCTCTTTAGCGATTCCAGAGTAGATGTTCAGCGATTTTTTTGCTTTTTCTGAATACTGAAGCGCCTGTTTTCTTACTATTTTTTCTATTCCCAACGCTCGAATTACCTCTACTGCTTTTTCTATGTCTTTCTTTGAAGCATTTGGGTTTCCAAAGGCTTTCAAAATCATCTTTTTATCATTTCCTTTGGATTTGGTGATTGCAAGAACTATGGGAAGAGATTTTTTACCTTCTCTCAAATCATTACCCACAGGTTTTTTAGTAATCTTTGAATCTCCCATAACTCCAATTAGATCGTCAGTAATTTGGAATGCTATTCCAAGATTTTTTCCAAATGAAGATAATTTTGAAATATCATTTCGTTTGGCTTTTGCACATATTGCTCCCATTGAGCAAGAAACATCAAAAAGCGCTGCAGTTTTTTTCTCAATCATTTTTATGTAATTTGCTTGAGAAGGAATTTTTTTTGATTCTGCCATTTTAATGTCTAATAATTGTCCCTCACAAACATCAACACAAGCCTTTGCTAATTTCGAAACGAGTTCATTCAATGCGTTAGCGGGAAGATTTGAGTTAGAAAGCACTTGATAAGCTTTTGAAAACAATACATCTCCTGCCAATATTGCTATTGGTATTCCAAATTTTTTATGAACTGTAGGAACTCCATGTCGAATCTCATCATTATCCATGATATCATCATGAACTAAGGTAAAATTATGAATCATCTCAACTGCACTGGCAGCTGGCATCGCATTTTTTAATTTACCATTTAAAATCTCACAACTTTTTATGACCAAAAATGGCCTTAATCGTTTACCTCCATTTACTATTAGATATGATGCTGCATCGTACAATTGTGTTGGATTACCCCTTAGCTTTGATGTAAGATAATGGTCTACTTTCTTAGCATTCTTTGAAAGAGAATTAGAATTCATCAGTTAACCAATCTCCAATTATTATCCTGCAAATGATATTTTATCGATTCTTCTAAGGGATTCTTTATTTCAGATTTAATCCATTGTGACATAACTGATTTGTATTTTGTTAACATTGATTTTTCTGAATTAGGTAATAGGTATATGGCAATCAACATCCAAGGGCAGTAAATTTCTGGATTATTTTGTAGATCTTCAATTAATTCATCCGCTGTTATCCATTTGATTTCAGCGATTTCTTCTTTAACTAGATTAAATTTAGAAGATTTTTCAACTATTCCCAATAAAGTAGCACAGATTTCATTCTCTGAACCCACGTCTTTGTATGGTACATGATATTCGAATTTGAAAAGATAATCAAATTTACATGAAATTCCAATTTCTTCTGGCATTCTACGCTCTGCTGATGACACATAGGTCTCTTTTTCTCGTGGATGACTAGCTACTGTTCCATCCCAATCACCAGGCCATAACATTTTACTTAGACTTCTTCGTGTTACGAGAAGTCTTCCTTCCTTATCGAACATTAGGGCTGTAAAGGCTCTGTGAAGCTTACCATTTGGCAAGTGACATTTTACTTTCTCTTCAAAACCTATGGGATTGTCGTTTTTATCTACTAGAATAACATATTCATCTACCAATTAATGATCACCTAAACAATGTACCTTCAAACTTTTTTCCCTTTATGGCATTTACAATTCTATCTGGTTTATTCCCATTTACAAAAAAAACTTTTAATCCCATTTTTGAAATTTTTGAAGCTTCAGTTACTTTACGTGACATTCCTCCAGTAACATCCATAGAAGATTTTTTGATGAATAACTTTTCATCCTTAAACTCAGTAATTAATTTCTTAGTTTTCAAGTCAGAATACAACCCATCTACATTTAATACAAAAATCGTTAATCTAGGTCTTAATACTCTAGCTATCATCGACATAATCTTATCTCCTGATAATATGTAGGATTTTTTATCTCCATACCATAATGCATCCCCATATGTAATTGGAATTAAACCTGCGTTTGCAATTTTTTCAATCTGTTTAATTTTTTTTATAGTTGGTTTGTTTCCAATAACAAAATCTGTAGGTGGAAGACAATAAGGATTCAATTTGTTTTTCAAAAAGGAATCAAGAATAATCCTGTTTAATTCAACCATTGAGTTTTTGATTATTGAAACTCCCCTTGGGTCATATTTTTTTGGTTTTGTATGCATGTCGTATTTTACAGACCAATAATGACCGTAAGATCCACCTCCATGTACTACAACAATACTCTCATCGACTTTCTTTAACCTATGAATAATTCTATCAATGGTTCTTCGTCTAGGAGATAGTGGTTTTTCCTTATTGGTAATTATCGAACCTCCAAGTTTGATTAAGAGCATACGATAATTTTCGCCAAATAGAGGTTAAAAAGTATCCAGTCCTTTTGAATCCATTTGAACTGAAAAGCATTCGTGATTTTTACTTTGTAGATTTCTCAAAGTTTTTTCCAGATTTGATTTATCAACAAGAGCAATAATACATCCACCTTCTCCGGCGCCGGTAATTTTAGACCCAAACGAAGTTTTATTCGCATCTTCTATCACACTACGAAGAGTTTCATTTGATACTCCAATCTGGTCGAGATATTTTTGATTAAGAATCATAGCCTGCCCGAGAGATTTCATATCTCCTGAATTCAATATTGATTTTACTTTTTCAATTAATCTTATCTCCTCATCGCATAGTTCAGAAAAATGTTTCTCATTATGTTCTTTGAATTCCTTAACTTTTGTAACTACTAGTCTAGTTGAATGAGGAATCTTGGTATTTGCTATAACAAGGTGAAGATCAAATCTTGTGTTAATTTTTTTGTATCCACTTTTTTTGTCATATTCAATTATTCCACCATATGTACAAACAGTACAATCAGCTCCAGATGTATCTTTGAAAATTGTTTTTTCTGCTTCTATTGCTAAATTTAGAATTTCTTCTTTAGAATATTTTGTAAAAAGACCTGATATGGAACCTGCTGCAGCTACACAACACGCAGAGGATGATCCAAGACCTACTCCTGACGGAATATCTGAATTAATTGTAACATTAATCCCTCCTGAGTAATTAAATTTCTCAGTCATTTTTTTTGCGATGTAAATGAAAGGTAATAACGGTGAATTGATTTCTTCAATTGGTATTGATGAAGGTATACTTATTTCACCAAGATCTGATTTTACAGAAATTACCTGTTCTTCAGTATTACTTGAAGTAATGGTTACTCTTTTGTTAATGGAACAAAGTATTGCTTTTATTCCATAAACCACAAAATGTTCCCCAAACAAGATTACCTTTGCTGGAGCAGAAGCTATTGATTTCAAGTGAATATTATTGAGCCGTAGCCTACTACTGAACTTTTATCTCCTGTAATATCTCCGCTAGTTGCATATTTTAGCAATTCGCCTTTTGTAGCACCTAGTTCTTTGCAGGCAACCATAGTAGTTGCAATTGCACCGTATCCGCAAGCTGTGATTTTCTTTTCGTTTAATATTTTGTAAAAACTGTCTAAATCTAAATTCAATATAGGTTCAATTAATGCCTTATCTTGCTTATGCGCAAAATTATTTTCTTCATAATGAGTAAAATCAGACGAACCAATGATCATAGAATTCTTTTTTTTAGCTATCTTAGCAATACATCTCCCAAGTTCAATTGCAGTGTTTTTAGTTTGATCAATCAAAGCTATTGGAAGGATTTTGAAACCTTTAGAAAAAACTTCTTGTAAAATCGGTACTTGTACTTCTAAACTATGTTCTTTAGTATGAGAAAAAAAATCTAATTCAATAGTTTCTGAGATCTTAGAAAGTTCTTTTACCGATTCTGAATCTACTTCTACGTTACCTAGTGGTGTTTCCCAACTGCAATCTTTCATTGAGGCTACATTACAACCTATGCCCCAATGATTCGGACCAATAATGATAAACAATTCTATTGGACTAGAAGAAATTTTATAAAAAGAGTGGCAAGCGATAGGACCAGAATAAACATAACCAGCATGTGGGCAGATTATACCAAAAATTTTCTTAGTAGACTCAGATGGTGGAATTTTTCCTGGACCAAATGGATGCATAAAACAATCATGGACAAGACTTTTCAATTCTCTGGGCTCGCTTGGATAGAACATTCCGGCTACTGCCGGTGTTCTTATCTGCATTATTCTATTTCCTCTTCTTCTGTAATTTTCGTTTCGAAATCATCGATTTCATACTTCATTTGATTGTCGTTTTTGATTTCTCCTTTTTCTAATAAGATTTCACGAGCTAGTAACCAGTAAATTGTTGCTAAAGATTTCCTACCTCTATTATTTGCAGGAATAACAAGATCAATTTTTGAAGTTATATTATCAGTATTAGAAACACCAATTACTGGTATTCCAGCATTTGTAGCTTCTGTTATAGCTTGAGCATCTACTTGTGGATCAGAAATTAGAACCAATTTTGGCTCAATGTAGTATGGTAACGAAGGATTTGTTAGGGTACCAGGCATAAATCTACCTAACATCTTTGTAGCGCCAGTAATTTCGCAGAATTTTTCAATTGGTGTATTAGCATATTCTCTTCCCGAACATACTATTACGTCTTCAATATTTACTCTATTGATAAACTTAGCAGCAGTTTGAATCCTTGCTAATGTAATATCCAAATCCATTAGGTAGAGTCCCTCTGGACTAGCTTGAGTTACGTAAGGAATCATGAATTTAGTCTTAACAGCTGTTCCTACCCTAATCCCTGTGGACAGGATTTTTTTCTTAATATCTGTAATTTCATTTTGCTGACTCATACTGCGTTTTTAAATTTGTGCCATACCGCGTATTAAATCATGCTCTGATAGTCGTATTAGCTCATTCAATTTGGCTATTCTTTCACCTCCTACTACACCAACTTTTAGCATTTTGGAGTTAGTCCCAATCCCAATATGAGAAATATGGGAATCTATGGATTCACCAGAACGATGTGATGTGATTAATTTAATGTTATTTGAATTAGCTTCATCTGCAAATCCCAGTGCATCATAAAGACTTCCTGCTTGGTTTACTTTTAGAATTGCTGCGTTACAAGATTTTGTTTTAATAGCTTTTTTGAGAATTTCAGTATTTGTTACTATTAGATCATCCCCTGTAATCATAGTGTTAGGAAATTTGGCAGTTAATTCAGCCATTTCCTCAAATGCTTCTTCATGCACAGCATCCTCAGCATAGACTAGTTTGTATTTTTCAATAATGTTAGATGCAAATTCAATTTGTTTTTCAGGAGAATTTTCAAAACCTCCTCTTTTATATTCATACATTTTACTTTGATCATTCCATTGTGTAGAAGAAGCAAAATCTACACCCAAAGCAACTTCTTTACCTAAAGTATATCCTAAATTCTCACAAGCATTAGCAGAAAGTTCAAGAGCTTTTTCGTTGTCCAACTTTGGGGCCCATCCCCCTTCATCTCCTCTTCCATTAGTAAAGTCTGGATCCTCTTTTTGTAATACATTTCGTAATTCCTTATGAACTGCCAGATCCGTTTCTATTGCATCTCGAATTGATTTTGAACCAATAGCACAAATTAAAATCTCTTGTATGTCTGGTGTTCCTGGACCAGCATGAGCGCCTCCTCCAAGAATATTTCCTAAAGGGAACGGAAATCTGTATTCTTTTTCTTTTGAAATCAGTTGAAACAGGGGTTTATCCAATGCTTTGGCAGCAGATTCTAGGGATGCAATGGTAACTGCAAAGGCAACAGCACCTCCTATCTTAGAATAATCTGGGCTCTGATCTAAAGTACGTATTACATCGTGAATAGATTTGAGATTAGATGCATCATGTTCTAAGAATTTTTTAGAATTATCAGTGAGTATCCGTAAACTTTTTTCGGGACTTCCATCTGGAAAACTAATTGCTTCATGTTTACCTACACTTGCACCTGATGGTGCACATACTCTGCCAAGAAATCTATTATCAGAAATAACATCTACCTCAATTGTTTTATTACCTCTGCTATTGTAAATCAGTCTAGCCTTAACAGATGTAATTTTTGGCAAACTACTCTAACTCAGATTGAACTTCAAGGTGTCTCCTTCGAATTGCTTCGTAAAAAGGAACAACTTGTTGAATTGTTTCAACTGAAGTTAATAACATTCTCCTACAACAGTATCTTTCCATACCCAAAGAGTTTAGGACCTTAGCTGGTTCCTCACCCGATTTTATTCGATTTTGATAATCTTCAAATTTATCAGCGATTAGATTTCCACAAGTAAAACATCTTACTGGAACAAGCATGTTTTCGAAAAGTAATCAAGGATTATAAAAACCCTGCATGACTATTCCGTTGCGGGTGTCGCCCAGCCTGGCCAAAGGCGCTAGCTTGAGGGGTTAGTCTCTTAGGAGTTCATGGGTTCAAATCCCATCACCCGCATTGATTATTTTTGAATTTTTCTAAGATATTATAAATTTCTATTTATTTTGTTAAGAGAGCTAATCAAATGTGCTCTTCTAACTTCTTCTGTAATAGCTGATCTTGTGTCTTCAACCAATTTTCGATTAACATCAAGTTTTTTCCTTGCTTCTTTTAGAATTTTATCATACATAGCAAAGGGATACAAGTGCAAGTACAGATTTTCCATAATTTCAAAAATATGTGAAGCTTCTTTGGATTTTCCTACTCTAATATTGTCAAAAACATATCTCTTTAATTCTCCTATTAGATCCATAAGGCCAAGTACGTAGGATTCATTTGATACTTTAAGAGATTCCACAGAAGGGATTGGTTTGTTCTCTATTATAGCTAAAAAAGCAGATGCCTCAACTAATTCTTGTTCTGGCGTTATAAGATATCGTTTTAGTTCTGAATTTGTTTTTTTTCTATATGTAGCAAGTAATCGGTTGGCTTTTTGGGCCATTTTTTTAGCTGTATCTAGATCGCCTTTATGAGCCGATATAATAGATTGACTACACAAAATTACAACATCACGAGTGTTTTTTAATAAATATTCTCGAGAGTCCTGAGAAGCAGCTAATGATTTTGCAACCTTATTTAGTGAAGATTTGATATTTTGTGATGACATAAGGTATCCACATTTAAAACTGAGATAAAGTCGTTTGCCAAAGCCCTTATTTTATGTGCATTTTTTGAATTAACTATGGAGATAACAATTAAGCAAATGATGCAAATCGAGGAAAATAGTCACCATATGGGATTTTTGAGAAAATTTATGATGGAAAACGCTGGAGCTTCTGCAGTTAGAAGGCTGGAAGAAAAATTTGATAACTTGTCATCAAAGAATATTCTCGTTTTTGCAGGACTAGGAAATAATGGAGGTGACGCATTAGTGATGGCTCGTCACTTGGCAGGACGAGATTCTAAGGTCACTATTGTATTGCTAGGATTACCAGAAAAAATTAAAACAGAAGAGAGTAAATGGAATTGGCAAATTCTAGAAAAAATGAGTTCAATAAAATTAATAACTGGTGCAAAAATTGATTTTGAATATACAGCTGATATAATAATTGATGGAATTTTAGGCACAGGGATTTCTGGAACTATTGGCGAACCCTATGCTTCTGCAATAAAATTTATCAACGAATCTACTGCATTCAAGTTAGCAGTCGATGTTCCCTCTGGACTTGACCCAGATACAGGAAACACAAGTAACATTTACGTCAAGGCAGATCTTACTATTACTTTTCACAAAATGAAGATTGGAATGCCAAAAAGAAAAGATCTTTGTGGTCAAATCTTTGTAGAAAAAATAGGGATACCACCAGAGGCCGAGGTTGGTGTACTATGAAAGTTCACCAAATAGAGGTAGGTAATATGCAGAATTTTACATATATTTTAGAAGATGAGGATACAGGAGAAGCTATTATTTTAGATCCTTCGTGGAATCTAGATGAAATTCAAAAAGTAATAACACGACATGATCTTAAAGTAAAATACATTGTAAATACCCATCATCATTTTGATCATACTTTAGGAAATGAAGCAATGGCAAAAGAAACTGAGGCAAAAATCTTACAACATGAAGCTTCTACTCTAAAGCATGATATTACGCTAGTAGATGAACAAAAAATAAAATTTGGAAATTCTCAACTAACAGTTTTTCATACACCAGGACATTCCAAAGACAGTATTTGTTTGGTTGGAGATGGAAAAATTTTTACCGGTGATACACTATTTGTAGGAAATTGTGGTCGTGTTGATTTACCAGGCGGAAGTGCACAAGAACTTTACCATAGTCTTTTTGATATCTTATACAAAATGGATGAAAGTTTAGTGTTATACTCTGGTCATAATTATGGCTCAACCCCTATCTCCACCTTAGCCAATGAAAAGAAGAGCAATTTTGTGTTACAAAAAAGATCAGAACAAGAATTTGTGGAGCTAATGGGACAGTGACTCTTAAGTGAATGATATTGAGATTCTTGGGAATTTAGATAAAGGCCAAAACTTTGTTAACTCGATTGAAAAAAAGAGATTTCTTTTCTCCCTTGTAATCTCTTATACAGAGACATGTGAAATACCTGGAATTACAGTGGCTGGGGCTAATTCTGATTTTATAAAATTTACACCTCCAGCTGATGCAGAATACCTTCATTATGGTAATTGCAAATGTATTGACACCATACCTATGACTCCTGATGGAAAACCAACTCCTGCCATCCTAACTAAGGTAGCATTAGAAACTGCAAGCATACCACATGTCATAATTAATGCTGGAAGCAAAATTCTCCCCGATGTACCATATTTTGAGACAGGATTAGAACCTGGGAAAAACATCAGAGATGAATCTGCATTAGATCGTTACTATGTATTACGCGCCGTTGAACATGGAAGGATAATTGGTAGAACACTTGGGGCGTTAACTGATTGTCTGATAATTGGTGAGAGTATTCCAGGTGGAACAACTACTGCCATGGCAGTAATGAGAGGATTTGGCATTAATGCTAGTGTTAGCTCCAGCATTCCAAAAAATCCTCTAGATCTAAAAAACCAGGTTGTTAATGCTGCATTGAGTAGATCTCGTTCCAAGGATTCATTTGATGTCATTGCAAATATGGGAGATCCTATGATTCCACTAGTTGCAGGTATGTTAAGTACAGCTTCCCAAACTTGCAAGGTACTTTTAGCTGGAGGCACTCAAATGGCTGCAGTATTAGCTCTTGGTCATTCTACAGGGTACGATAAAAACAATGTTGCAATCGGGACAACTTCCTACATAGTTAATGATGATTCAGCAAACTTCTTGGATACCATAAAAGAAATTGATGATATTCCAATACTAGCCGTGAATCCAAAGTTAGAAGATTCAAAAATTCAAGGACTAAAGTCTTTCTCAGAAGGATTTGTTAAAGAAGGAGCAGGGGCTGGTGGGACAATGATCTCAGCAATTTTGAAAACGGGCATTACTTCCCAACAACTTTTAGAAAGAGCTGAAGAAGAATATCATAGAATAATCACTTTACCGTAACAGATTTTGCTAAATTTCTTGGATAATCAGGGTCGGTGTCTTTCTCAACTGCTGCATAATAAGCAAGAAGCTGTATTGGAATAATTTCTATCATTGGAAACATGGCCTCTTTAATATTTGGAATTTCTATCCAATGGTCATAAACATCACTTTTCTTGTCTGAAATTCCAATTATCTTAGCTCCTCTAGCTTTGATTTCACTTGCACTAGTTAGAGTGTCAGTATACGTAGAATCATTCGGATTTATTATTATCACATAAACATTTGAATCCATAAGAGCTAAAGGTCCGTGTTTTAGCTCTCCTCCAGGGATGCCTTCAGCATGAATATAGGGGATTTCTTTTAATTTTAGAGCAGCTTCAGTAGCGATAGGATGATGAATTCCTCTTCCTAATACGTAAATGTCAGTCACATCTTTCAATTCCTTCGCTATAGCCTGAATTTTTGAATGATTGGAAAGAATATTTGATATTGAATTGGATATCTGTTTGAAATCTAAACCAAGGCAGCCATCACACAATTTATCTGTAATTTTATAGATAATTGCAAGTTGCGAGGTAAAACTTTTTGTTGCAGCTACACCAATTTCAGGACCACAATTCATTCCAAGATAAAGTGAAGACTCGTGAACAAGAGCTGAGTTTTTGTGGTTTGCAATAGATAAAATTTTAGCATTAGATTTTTTGGCAATATTGACTGCTTCTAGAACATCTGCACTTTCACCACTCTGTGAAACCGCAATAAAGATCGAATTTGGTTCTATAGAGTCTGGTAAAGTAGAAAGTTCACTAGAAATAATTGCTTCTATTTTTATTTTTGCATATTTTGACATTAGATACTTTGCAACAAGTGCAGCATTATAGCTTGTACCGCTACCAGTAATGTATACGGTTTTGGCATGTTTTATAAAATCTGAAGTCTGTTCTATTGCTGATTGAGTTTTTTCTCCTGCACGCAATATTGTTTCAGGTTGTTCTGAAATTTCTTTTAATGTAAAGTGTGCATAATCTCCTTTATAAGCATCTGCAAATTCTTTTGAAACTTTTGTGACCTGATGTTTAACAGGCTTTCCGTCAAAATCACTAATCTGTATGCCAGAAGAATCTATGAATACTAAATTCCCATTATCAATGTAAATCGCATCATCTGTATACTCTATAAATCCCAAAACATCGCTTGATAAAAAATAATCGTTTTTTCCAATCCCTATTATCATTGGTTCATGATATCTAGCAGCTGCAAGTATGCCATTTTCAAACATTGCAACAAAGGCATAATGCCCTTTTAATTTTGAAACCGTATTTATGATTGCTTTTTTAACATCAGAAGTTTGGTCGTAGTTTTGCTGTAATAGATTTGCAATTACTTCAGTATCTGTTTCACTAATGAAGGTAAAGCCATTTTTTTGTAAATCTTCTTTTAATTCATTAAAATTCTCTATAATCCCATTATGTACAATTACAACTTTTCCTGAATTGCTTGGATGGGGGTGTGCATTTACCTTAGTTACCTTACCATGAGTTGCCCATCTAGTATGGCCTATTCCAATACTTCCAGGAAGTTTATCCAGATTTTCAGAATCATTTACCTCAGTTACTTTCCCAACGCCTTTTCTGACCTCTATCTTGTTGTCCGATTTTGTAGCTACCCCTACGCTATCATAACCACGGTATTCCATCCGTTTTAGTCCCTTTACCAAAATTGGTGCAGCAGACCCCTTGCCATAGTAACCGATTATTGAACACATATCATTTCTACCTAGTAATTGAAATATTTACAGATAAGCTTAATCTTGTGATTCTACAGTTGAAGAATTCGTATCCTTTGATTCTTCGGGAGTCTCAAGTTCTGATTGGTCAGCGTGGGGTTCTTCGATTTTTGCTTTTTCATGTTGTTCCAACAGTTTCCCCAATGATGAGCCTGGAGCTAAATGAATTTGGTTTTCCTCATTCATTCCAACAGAATACGATGGTACACTTACTATTCTATCCCCAATCATAATGTGACCATGTACTACTGCCTGTCTTGCTTGATAAGGTGTTTTAAAAGAAAATTTCTTTTGTACAACTGTTTGTAATCTACGGGATAACAAATCCGTAACCTGAAGGTTTAACACATCATCCAGAGTTGAACTCTCTTCTACTAATCCAACTTTAGATAATGATTTCATCAATATTGGTTCTTTTTTCTCTCTGATCTCTTGTCTAAGTGCAAGTAAAGAGCGTGCTTGATGTCTTAGTCTAGAAAGTTCTGTATGTGCTTTCCATAACTCTCGTTTTGTTTTTAATCCAAAAGTTCCTAATGTTTTCAATTCTTCCATTTTAAGATCGTAATTAAGAGGATTTCTTGGTTTCTTCCAAGCTCTTCGTGGATTTTTTGGGTCTCCCATTTAATTCACCTATTTTTTTGCTCCACCCTTAGTTTCTTTTGGTTTTTCCTTTCCTGCAGCTGGAGCTGTACCCTTTCCTGCAGCTACTCCCTCAACTGGAGCTGTTCCCTCAGCTGGAGCTGCTGCTTCTGCACCTGGAGCGCCAGGTGCACCTGCTGGCAAAACTTTTCCACCTTTCTGAACACCTACAGCTCCACCTTTTCGGCCAGAGGTACGCGTACATTGTCCTCTAACTTTCAAGCCATACATATGACGATAACCTCTCCAACTATAGATTCCCTTCTCTCTTTCAATGTCATTTCTAACTGTAAGTGCAATATCAGATGTAATCATATGGATTGTCTGTCCAGTTTCAACATCTTTTCGTCTATTGAGAAACCACGATGGAAAATTTGCTGAATTTGGATCCTTAATTATCTTTTCAATTGATTGAACTTGAGATTCGGTAAGATTACCAATATTGCCATTTGAGTGAATTTTTAAAGAATCTATGATTGCATTTGCAAAGTTATAGCCTATGCCTCTAATTTGAGTAAGACCTGCTATGATTTTTTTAGCTCCGGGAATATCATTTCCCACAATTCTAACAATATGCTGATATTCATTTGCGGTCAAGTATGCAAGATTCAAAATTACCAAGATAAAAACCATGCTAAGAATTTTGGCATGAAAAAACTACTCTTCTCATAAATTCAATCATAATTTCAGTAAATGGTATAAATGATAAGAGCATAAATGTAATTTATGTCAGAGACATCAAACATTGTAGCACAAAGCTACAACTCTCCTCCAAAATATACAGAAATCCAAACTGGGCTACCTGAAGATTATCAAGATATCAAAACCCTCGGAGATCTTTTGGCTATTAATTACAAATTAGTTGGTGTAAAACAACAACTTCGAAGAAATTTAATCTCGCTGATATACTCAGGTAAACCAAAATATCCTGGAATAGTCGGTTTTGAGGATGATGTAATACCTGCATTGGACAGAGCAATACTCTCTTGTCATGATATATTTCTGGTTGGACAAATTGGTCAAGCAAAAACTAAGATTGTTGAAACCATCTCAAAGAATCTTTTATCTCCAATTCCTGTAATTAAAAATAGTATTACAAATGACTGTCCAATGGATTTACCTGAAAATGAATTGGTATCCTTGTTAGATGATAAGGAACCAAACAATTCAAGTCCAAAATTTTATGTTAGTCCTGAAAGTGCTGCTCAAATACGTGACAATAAACAAGAAACTCAAATTGAATGGGTGGAGGGAAAAGATAGGTACAAGTATGTTCTTGCCACACCAGATATTTCTGTAAAAGATTTAGTTGGTTACATAGACGCAGTAAAGGTTGCAAAAAAAGGAATAGAGATGTACAAAATTGATTCCTATTCTCCTGGTCAGCTTATGCAAGCAAAACATGGAATCTTTTGTATTGACGAACTGCCAGTACTTGATCCTAGAAAACAAGTATCTTTACTCTCTGTATTACAAGAAGGTCGATTTACCACCGGTTCATATCCTGTAATCTTCGAACCAAAAACTTCCCTCTTTGCAACTGCCAACCCCATTGATTATACCCATTCTGGAAAAGTGATTGAGCCTTTGTATGACAGACTCAAAAGCCATATTCATACACATTATCCAAAATCAATAGAAAATGAAATGTTAATTATTCTTCAAGAGGCAAATATCTCCAAATCATTCATTATCTCTCCCATATTGAAAACTCTCTCAACGATTATTCAAAAGGCAAGAAAAAGTCATGAAATTAATCAAGAAAGAGGGGTGAGTGTAAGAATTGGAATTCATGGACTTGAGTTACTTGTAGGAGAATCTGAAAGAACAAGAGCACTCTCACATAAAATATTGCCAGTTCCTAGATTATCTGACATGCATTGCCTTGATCAAGTAGCAAAATTTGAACTTGTAGAACGAGACGACACTATTGAAAACCGAGAAAAAATTTTTCATGAATTGATTGATGAATCAATACAGGAAATCTGCTTAGAATATCTGAATGACAAGGACGTAACATTGCTGGAATCTATAAAACAAGAATTCCAAGGAAAAACCTTTCAGGTTTCACAAAAAATGATATGGAAAAATGGTCAAACTTCTTATGAGAATCAACTAGAAAATTTCAAAAATCTAAAATATCTTGTAGAATTAAAAGTTGAACAAATCCGTTCTGAACAAAAATCACTAATCGAAAAAACTACACCTTACCACATAGATTCTACTTCATTAATAATAAATGAAACCGGGGAAAGTGAATTACGCTCCGTTTTAACTGAAATTATACTCGAAGGGTTACGTTGGATTAACCCGAAAATTTTAGAAAGAAAAGAGGTAGGATATGTCTCCGCCTAAGGGCAATTTTGTATACTATCTAAATGATGGAAAGAAAAACAAAACAGAATTAGAACACACTATTTCTGATAAGAAACTACAAAAATTATTAGAAGCACTTTCAAAACATACATTGAAAGAAAAAACACCAGAATTTCAGGAATTAGAATCTTTATTACAAAATTCATTAAATCAAAACGAGAACCAAGATCATGAAACAAAAACTGAAAAGGATGAACACATAGAAGAGGGAGGAACCCCTTTAACAAAACTATTGAAAGAGAAAGGATACCTTCGTGAAGGAAAAAAAATGGTTAACAAACAAAGGATTTTTTGAGATAGGTGGAAAAATCCTTCATGATGTTATGAAAGATCTAAATTCTGCTGAAGTGGGTCTACATGAGACTAAATTAACTGGGAGTGGTAACGTCTTAATTGATACAACTAAAAAATTTGAACCTGGAAATGATATTAAATTCCTGAGTGTTCCTCAAACGATACTTAACACCATAAAAAGAATTTCAAAACTTAACCATAAAATTGATTTTCCAATAGTGATAGATCTAGACGACCTTGAAGAATTTGAAACTTTAGAGGATGTACGAGCCGCAATAGTTTATTGTATTGATTTGAGCTCTACAATGAAATATTCTATTGGAAAAATTGGGACAAGTAGAATCGAAGCTGCAAAAAAAGCACTGTGGGGTCTCTATGCACTTAATAAAAAATTCTTTCCAAACGATTCAATTTCAATTGTTGGTTTTGGATCTATGGCGTCATTAATAGATCCATATGATATACCATTTCTCAAAACATTTGATGCTAATGACAATTTTTTACATTATACAAACTATCAGGCTGCATTTAGGTTAGCTAAAAAAATCTTACAGAAAAGCTCTGCTCAAAACAAGAGAATAGTAATGATTACTGATGGTCAACCTAGTGCCTGTTTTATAGATAATATACACCAAAAAAATGAAATAATTTCTGATAAGCCATATTCAAATTTCTATACTCCTGATAAGAACGTAATTTTTAAAATAAAAAAGGAAAGAGATATGGAACTTAACATAAACGAAGAAAGTATGGTCTATCTTTGTTATAGATACAAAAAAGTAGACCCTAAGATAAATGATAGAACGGTTATGGAAGCTAAAAAATGTAAACGTGAAGGAATTGATATCGATACTATTGTGGTTAGTGACGAAGAGGAACTTTTGAAATATGCACAAGATCTTGAGAAGAAATTAAAAGGGAAAACATATCATATTAACCAAGAGAATATGGATGAAGTTCTAGTTCATGATTACCTTACAAATACTAGAAAAGTTTTAAGTTCACAACATATTTGGTGATTTTATTGGATTCCACATACGACAAAGAAAAAATCCTTGAATGTATGTTCGATCCTGATACATCTGAAATTTTGGCAGAATTGGAAAATGGTGGCAAAGAGTTACAATATCTTATTGAGAAATTAAAAATTTTAGAAGACGAAATTTATGAAAGACTATCTTACTTAATAGAGTATGATTTTGTAAAAGAGGAAAAAATTAATAATAAAATTATTTTTACTGCAGATGCTGAAAAATTATCAAAGCTAGTAGAACAAGATAAAAATTTTGACGATGTGGTGAATGGATTGGCAAAAATGGATAGCTATCTTAATTGAATTTTTCTTTTCGTCGATTTCGTATAGTATAAACCCCAATTCCACCCATTCCAATTAATCCAACAACAAGGATATAGAATCCAACAATTCCTATAGAAAGAGTATTACGATCTGGCATGTACCCAATTCCAACAACTATTTGAGTCTCTTCAAGACCAGCATTTTCAATTACCATCTTGTAAGAACCACTTGAGCCGATTTTGAATCGTTCTTCTGTTGATTCTTTATCAACCGTTTTTAAAAGAATTTGGGATCCTAGAGGATCAAACACTGAGGCATATATCATATTCTCTTCAAATTTTGCTATAAGAATTCCATATACTCCAGTTTCTCCAATAGAGGGATCAAGTTCTACTATTACTTCCATTGAAGAACCAGGATCTAAATTTTCTTCTTTGACAGTAAGATTTTGAGTTGCTAGCTGTGCTCCATAAAATGATAGAATAATCCCTACTCCTATGAGAGCGCCAACAATCAACAAAAAAATTAAAGGTCTTTCCATATGGATTTTTGGTAAAATCCCATTAGTTAAAACTTGTTTTTTCAAGATCTGAGAAGAATAATTAGATATTAAAAGAATTTAACAAAGTTAGACGGGACTAAAAAAGTTAGCCTAGACTAACTTTTTAAACCAGTTCGTATACAATTTAATTAAATCATGAAAAATTCCAAATCTACCAAGATGATTATTATACTTGTGATAGCCGTCATGGTTTCCATATCTTACTTTATTTTTCCCTCAATTTCTGATGCTGAGCTTGAACAGAAAATTTTTGTTACTCATTCTGGAGCTATTGTAAAAACTACCGGAGAAATCTTAGATCCAATATATTCTGTTCAAACTGTTGATTTTGATCCAGACAAATTTTTACGTGAATTTAACTATGGACGTGTTTCTATGTTAGAAGATGGTAGGACATTAAGGGAATTTACAATTATTGCTGAGGATGATAAAACTATGGAAATATCTCCTGGAATATTTTATAATGTATGGACATTTAATGGTACAGTTCCAGGTCCTACAATTAGAGCCACTGAAGGAGACATTGTACGTATAAAATTCATCAATAATGGAAATAAACAACACACCATGCATTTTCATGGAATCCATGTTGCAGAAATGGATGGAGTGTTTGAGTTAGTAGGACCTGGAGGTGGACAATTTACTTACGAGTTTGAAGCTGGACCAGTGGGGGTTCATCCATACCATTGTCACGTGATGCCACTTGAAGAACATATTGCTCATGGATTGTATGGTGTCTTCATAGTTGATCCCAAAGAAAAAAGATCACCTGCTGATGAAATGGTTATGGTTTTAAATGGATTTGATACAGATTTTGATACAGAAAATAATTTCTATGCTGCAAACAGTATACCATTTTACTATGAACATCATCCAATTCAGATCAATACCAATCAACTCATTAGAGTTTACGTAGTAAACATGGTTGAATTTGATCCAATAAACAATTTTCATTTGCATGGAAACTTGTATTATTATTATCCCACAGGAACTAACACAGTTCCTTCGACATATACCGATATGATTACTTTATCTCAAACTGAGAGAGGTATAATGGAATTTCAATATACATATCCAGGAAAATATCTATTTCATGCTCACAAAGTAGAATTCTCTGAAAAAGGCTGGGTTGGTATATTCTTAGTAAAAGAGAATCCTGCGAATAGCCTTCAAGGAGTAGAATATGGAACTTGGGAGTAAAACCTCCAAAGGCAAGTTAGTAGCTAGTGGAGTAATTCCATTTGCATTTGTGATACTTTTGATTGTGTATCTCTTTGGATCAAGTGGAGATTTACTTGATGTAGGTGTTTCTTTACCTGAGGTTACTATAGAAAAGATTGACTTTGTAGCTGGTGAGATTCAAGCTACGGTTAGGAATACAGGTCATATTCCAGTGGAAGTAGTAATGGCTGATGTCAATGATAGAATTCAACCAGCAGCAATTGAACCAGATAGATTCTTGAATAGATTTGAGACAGCCTTGGTAAGAATTCCATTTGAATGGAATGAATCTGAACCCTATACAATTGGAATTACAACTGAAGATGGCACACGATTTGAAAAAGAGATTAAAGCTGCAACACAAGCTTTGAAACCAAGTGGTGAACTTGTTGGATACTTTGCAATAATTGGAACATACGTTGGAATAATTCCTGTAATGATTGGTCTTCTCTGGTTACCCTTTATCAAACGCATCAGCAAAGCCAAGTATAATTTCTTTTTGGCAATAACTGTAGGGCTCCTGTTGTTTTTAGGAATTGATGCGATAGAGGAAGCTACTGAGGTTTCTGCTAAGTTTCTAGCAGGAAGCTTCAATGGTATATTGTTAATAGCAACTGTTGTCATCTTGTCATTTCTTGGATTATACTATTCTGGAAATAAGCTTGTCAAAAGAGCCGATGCCTCTCCATATGCAAAACCTGTTGCCTTGGGTTTGATGATTGCAATTGGTATTGGATTACACAACTTTGGTGAAGGTCTAGCTATTGGGGCTGCAGTTGGTCTTGGAGAAGTAGCATTTAGTACATTTTTGTTGGTAGGATTTGCATTGCATAACACTTCTGAAGGCTTTGCTATTGCAGCTCCAATGGCAAAAGGAAAACCAATGATTGGTAAACTTGTCGGAATGGGGTTAATTGCTGGTTCTCCAGCTATTTTTGGAGCTTGGATTGGAGGATTTGCATATTCTCCGTTTACATCTATTGTGTTTCTTTCAATTGGATCAGGGGCAATATTTCAGGTAGCAGTGGCAATTTTGGGATGGATTCGTAAAGAAGATGATAAATTCCTTGCAAGCGCTTCCGTAGTAGCTGGAATTGCAGCAGGAATGCTTATCATGTATATTACAAGTATTCTAGTTTAATTCACTAGATTTTTTAACTTGGTTCGGGATGAATTGTAATTATAGCATTTTTAAATCTACTTCTGATTTTTCTTTCAATCTGAGATGTTAAATCATGAACTTTTTCAATGGATAAATGTCTATCAAAAGAGCAATCAAAATCGATTTTTAACACATCTTGATACTTTAGAGTAACTACTCGACCTATTTTTTTGATTTCGGTAAATTCATCAAGTAAACGGCCAATCATTTCTTTGGTAATTTTGCCATCCATCTTGAGCTTTTCAGGAATAGCCACAAAAGGCTCTAGATGAATCGTAACATGATGTATTTCAGGCAAGCTTTTCTGAATTTTCTCTTCTACAATTTCAGAGATTTTGTGGGCATCTTCTAGATTTTTTTCTCTTTCTACCATCACATGAAAACTTACAAAGATTTTACCTTCTGATGAATAGGATGAAATATTATGGACTTCTTTAACACCATCGATTGACATCACAATATCTTTAATTTTTGATTCTTGTGGAACATCATGCCAGCTTGGCTCAAAACGAACAAACGTTTTAGAGTTTGAGATTTGATTTTTTATATTGTTTTCAGCTTGCGCAGAAATTTCATGAGCCTTATCAAAGCTAACATCTCCTCGCAATGTAATCGTTACATCACAAAAAGATTGTATCGCCTGATTTTCTCATAAGAATTGGTCCAACTCCCAAAACACCTTCTGTATTTTGCGTAATGTCTCGCACTTTAGCTACAAGCCCAGGTGAAATAATGTCGGTAAGATCCATTGCAGTACGATAAATCAGCTTCAAGCTTAATACTACAAGCAAAATTCCTAAAACTAATGCTGCAATAAAGTCTCCTTGGTAAAATCCAGTAGTTACAAGCAAGATTCCAACTATTGCAACAATAGTCGAACCAAGATCCATCATTGCATGGTAAAAGTCAGCCTTTAGTGTAGTGCCGCCAATTTTTTTGATAGATTTTGCTAAAAGGACAATTCTAAAAACATCAACACCGATAGTGTATATGCCAGCAGTTATAGCTAAGACTCCAGGTAATATTTCAGGTTCTGGACTATAAAGACGAGTTATTGCTTCATAAATGAAAAAGGCAGCAATTAGTAGAATTGCAATTCCGCCAAATAATCCACCAAGCGATTCAATTTTACCATGTCCATAAGTATGCTCTGCATCAGGAGGTTTTATTGCCCATTTTGCAGCTAAGAGAAGCACTAATGTGACTACACTATCTAAGAGGGCATGAACACTATCCGTAATCAGACCCAAACTATTGAAAATTAACCCAAATGTCATTTCTACTGCAAAAGCCGACAATATTGCAAAAAGGGAAATCTTGAGAACCTGAGTTTTTTGCATAAACATGGTTATCTTACCACTTTCAGGTAGTTTGCCTATCTTATTACTAGTCTTCTAATTGAAGACAAATTATGCGACAATGTTATTTGTCTGAAAGACATTTCCTTCATTTACGAGTTAATTTGATCAAAGCATGCCTCATCATTATAGCATCAATGCTACTTTTTCCAATTTTTTCTAGTTTCAACGCAGAGGCAACTCATAATCCTCATCTTTTTGTTTCAGCAGAAAACCCCATTTATGACAACCATTTTGCAGGTTCCATGGTAATTGAGGTAGTCGTAAGTGATCCAGATTATAATGACATTGGCGAGGCTGAAGGTGAACCAGACGTTACCCTAAACGGAAATGATCTTAGGATGGTTCAAGCTACTGATGGAAAATGGTATGCATATTTTGCAAATATCAACGCTGCAAAAAGAGCAGATCAAATTGTTCTTGATGCAGGACTAGGAGCTGTCGGAAAAAGTTTAGACTTTGGCGTCTTTTGTAGTAGTAGTACTGCTTCATCAGTTTTAGGAGTTGGTTTTTCTGACACAGAGGGAGTTGCAGTTCCAGCATTGCCGATCTTGTCAGATTTTACAAATGGAAATGCACCATTTACCGCCTGTACAGCATCTCCTGTTGGGGGTAATGACAATAATGTGGTACGCAATCCAAAATCAATTAACACAAACCCCTCTGTACCAACAGGGCAGATTGGCATTGATGTTTATGCTTGGCCCCTCATCCAATTATTTTCTTTTGATAACGTAGAGATAAAATATAATCGTCCTGGTGGGATAGAAAAAGTTCAACTAGAATATGATGATATTCCAAACATCTCGTCAATCACTGATAGAAAAGGGTATCCAAATAACGCAGAAGTTTTCTTAACTATTAATGATATCCAATTAAATCAAGATCCTACCGATGAAGATTCTTGGACATTTAACATAAATTCCCCACAAGCAACCTTTTACCAAGCATTTAAAGAATCTGGTTCAGATTCTGGGAACAACAGTCCAGGTTTAATAAATTTAGTTCCACATCTCTCAAGTCTTGGTTTTGAAGATAATGGAAAATTAACTATGAATCTTGGGAATATAGCAAAATTAAAAACAAATGACCATCAACCAAACCTTTCCGTTTCAGATACTGTAAACACTTTTTCTCAAATTGTTACGGTAGTCGAATCTGAACCAAATTCGGGAATTTTTGAAAATTTTGATTCCAGTAATGAATCAACAATTGGAATATTAGGAAATGCTCCACGAGGAGAGTCAGCTATAATACAATATGGCGATAAATCAACTTCAATACTTGCTGGTCCATCTACGGCATCTATATCAATGACCCCAAAAGGTAGTCAATTTAATGCAGGTCAACAGGTTCCAGTAACAGTTGTCGATAATGATCAAAATGTAAATTCAGGCTCAAGGGACATCCTGAATGTTTTTAGAAGCACAGCAATTATTCCTTCCTTACAACTAGGTGATCCAGTAACTCTTGAGAAAACTTCTAGTCTGAAATTTTATACTGCTTCAACTGATCCTCTGAATGGTGGCTTTGTAGTAGACTTTTCAGTTCCAGATAAAAATTCAGACAGATTAATTGTAGATACTACTCCAGTTGGTATCACTGCATTTGAGACAGTATCTATGAACTTGGGAATTACTACAGGGGTTCTAAAATCTCTGCTCATTGATGTTACTCTACCAAACAATGCTGGAACAAATTGGTTAAACTATGATTTAAGATCATTTCAACAACAATTAGGAATAAAATCATTTTCAGATACAAATATGACATTACATTTCGGCGGACTTCCTGGAATTACACAAATACAAATACTAGATCCAGGAGATATTTCATCTGCACAAGGTCTTATACAAATAGATAAAGAGGATGTTGTAGCAATAAATGCATTTTCAAGCTCTTCATCATCTGTCTTTCTGAGTATCAACTTTGATTCATCTGATGACCCATCTTCTGCAGGTATGATATCTAATGAAAAAGACAGTCAACCAATAGTAATAGACTTCTTTTCTTTTGGGCAAAAAAATAGTCAAGAAATTAATAACGCAATTTACCGATTTGAATTAGAAGAAACTTCAAACAATTCTGGAATATTTGTGGGAACAATAGAATATACAGTTACCAATCAAGTCAATATTTTTGATTCAAATTTAATTACATCACTCCGAACAATTGATGACAGAATAAAATTCCTAGTAAATGATAGATTGATAGATGAAGAAGGAATCAACATTGCATATTCTGATATTGCAGGAGTTGGAGTTACTATTAGCACTTCAACTAAAACTGACATTAAAACGCATTCAGGAACTGTATCCTTTACATCTAATACTTATCGTTTTGGTCAACCAGTTTTTTTTGTTTTAAATGATTCTGATCTTAATCAAAAACATGATACAATTGAATCATATCAAGTTGTAAATGATCCTAATTCCCCCAATGTTGATACTGTTGGAACATCAAATGGTGAGCTTTTAGTAGAAATTTTAATCAAAGATTTTCGATATAAGCGTTGTACAATAAATGGAGTTGAACATGGGGGGCTAGCATCAACAGGATTTATTCTTGTAGAGACTGAACCTAATTCTGGTATTTTTGAGGGAAGTTTTAAAATGCCTACCCAAATCTGTGATAAAACAGGCACAAAATTGATTTCTACTGCAGGTGGAAGTCTTGATGCAAAATATCATGATTTCAGAGATTTTTCTGGGGAACAAAATATTTTCAGTGCAATTAGTTTTGGTTCTTCTTTGACTGGAGAAAATCTCGCAAGTTTAAACTCTGAAAAATTTATCATTCCAGAGTATAAGAAAACAACCGAAGTAATTCTAAGTGGCAAAGTAAATAATTACAAACAAGGAACTACCATTGACATAACTCTTATTGGACCTGATTTATCATCAGAAAAATTTAGTGTGTTTGCAACACAGAAAGGAGAGTACAAAGTAGTCTTTACTTTATATCATAATTCATTACCTGGTAATTACAAAGTTAGTGTGAATTATCATGACTCTCATATTGGAGATGAATTATTTCAAGTCTCAAAATATTTGGTACCTGAATGGATAAAAAACAATGCGAGGTGGTGGTCCTCAGATCAGATTTCAGACTCTGAATTTATCAGCGGAATAGAACATCTAATGGAAGAAAACATTATTGTTATTCCAGATTCTGTTAAATCACAAAGTACCGGACAAAATATTCCATTTTGGATAAAAAATACTGCAGAGTGGTGGTCCCAAGATATTGTATCTGATGATGAATTTGTTGCGGCATTAGAATTTTTGGTAAAGAATGGCATAATTAGGCTATAATCGAGTCAACTTTTCTTTCATTTAATACATAAATACCCTTGATCCTTGATAAAATCCAGCAAATGAGCCCGTTAGGACGTATATCATTGATTATTTTATCATTTACGATTTTATCATATGGATTTATGGGCGCAATAAATGCTCAAACTCCCCCGACAACATCAATTCCACCTCTTTCAGTTAAGACAGATTTGCCTTTGTATGCAGATGGAAACACGATCACTGTTTCGGGTTTTATAAAAAACCTTAACATCGATTATCCTGTTGATCTTACACTCATTATTCGTGATCCAACAGGAAATCTTGTTTCCATTAGCCAAATTACTCCAAAAGCAGATGGATCTTATGAAACAACATTCATTGCTTCAGGAACTTTCAAAGTAGGAGGAGAATATTCTGTTCAAGCATCATATAGTGGACAAAAAGCCACATCTACATTCAATTTTGTTGGTGGTCCAGGTTATACACCACCACCAGTAGTGGAACCACCACCAGTAGTGGAACCTGAGCCAGTACCAATTTGTGGTCCAGGTACCCATTTAGAAAAAGGACGTTGTGTACCTGATGAAAAAGAAAAAGGAGGCGGATGCCTAATTGCAACTGCAGCATTTGGTTCTGAATTAGCACCACAAGTTCAAATGCTAAGAGAAATTCGAGATAATACTGTACTTAGCACTTTATCTGGAACTGCCTTTATGACAGGATTTAATGAATTCTATTATTCATTCTCTCCAACAATTGCAGATTGGGAACGTGAAAACCCAATATTCCAAGATGCAGTTAGAATTACCATAACTCCACTGTTGATGTCACTTTCGATCCTCAACCACGTCGATATAGATTCTGAGGAGGAAATGTTAGGTTACGGAATAAGTCTAATAATCTTGAATCTAGGAATGTACTTTGTAGCGCCAGCTATTGTCATAGTAAAATTAACGAAAAGATTCAAGAACCAATAGAATTTTTCTTTAGGTTATTATACTCAAACAAATCATGTTGTTTTAATGCATATAGAATATGAAGAATTTGAATCAATTGAAGATATTTTCATGTACATGTCTTCTGTAGCACCCCCAATGAAAAATACTCTCCCAATTAATTCTTACAAAGGTTATGTTTTCTCTTTTATTCCTCTTAGTCACTCAAATGGGGATGTTTATCTATTTATTTACACAAAAGGAAAGCTAGAAGGTAGAATTTTAGAATTTGACGTAAACACACACTCTTATAAAAAAGTCGAATCTATTGAAAGAGCAGATAAAAATTATTTTATTGTTCTGACACCAAAAAGAAATACTATTGCTGATGTAGCACTAGAAAAATTATAATCTCTTAGTTTCTATCTTAGGAGCACTAACTGATCTACTTCTTGCATATTTTTCTACAATTTCATCAGGCATTCTTCCATTGAAAAGATCTTTGCACAGACCACGCAAGTATCTCATTATTGCCCATGTTCCTGCTTTAATTATACCATACATGAAAACCTTCATGGCTGGTCCGTAGGTCTTATTCCTAAGAATAATTGGAATAATGTCATTAATCACACGTAAGTTATTTTCCCAACACTTCCAAAATAGTGTGAATTGTGCCTCATTTAGATTGCCAAAATGCATTGAATTTTTCTCACTAAAATCTTGATAAAGTAACGGTGCAACAAGACCTCTAAAGTTTGTTGCTCTAAAATCTGTCATCATATCTATTGTATATTGAACCTCATCGGGTGTTTCATCAGGCCAGCCAATGATTATAGTCGCTGCTGGGAACCAATGGTTTTCATTTAGTATCTTTGCACCTTCTCTTACCACACTTCCCCATTCATCAGTTGAAAATGGTTTTGTCTTGACTCCAAGATGTTTTTTGACCATTCTTGGAGCTACTGTTTCTATTCCAAGATTTGTAGAAAGCCACCTTCCATTTTTTTGCATTTCATTTATTTCAGAAATATCATGAAGAAGTTTCGGGTCTGCTGCTACTGCTGAGAAAGTCATATGAGTAGTACCAATAAAGTTTGGACCTAAACTTTTCAAGCCTTTCCATAACTCGGTAATAGCATCTCTGTTGGGTATAAACTCTCTATTATCACATCCGTAAAGTAGCATTTCATCTGAATGTAGCCAAATTGAATCAAAGCCATAATCTAGATTGATTTTTGCTTCATGTTTTAATCTTTCAAGAGGCAAATCTTTTTTAGATCTTTTATTTACATCACAAAAATCACAACCCCTACCACATCCGCGCATTGCTTCAATTAGTGAATTGACTGTGGGACCTTCAATAATTGGAATGTTTTGAATATTTTTAACAAAACAATGCATTAATTCTGGTGCATCTCCTTTCTCTAAATCATTAAATAAATCTAGAGCTAATTCATCAGCCTCACCAACTACCACAGTATCGATTCCATGAATTTTCATTCTATCAGATTTTGCAAGCTCCCATGCGCCATTTCCTCCAACTACAACTTTAAAGTTGTATTTTTTCTTTAATTGAATAATATTTGCACACATTTTTTTGAATTTCATCGCCACATATGATAATTTTTCTGGCGACATTGTTGTTGTAACAGGAGCCATTCCAAGTGGATCCATTACATTAATTCCAACTACTTTTGTATCTGGACCAATGGATTTTTCAAGATAATCTGGATTTGCCACAAAAACTTCGTCCTTTTTGTAACCTTGTAGTAGTGCACTCTCTACACGTCGTAACCCAACCTGAGCTACCTTTGCTTCACCGGTTACTGGGTCAGTCTCAACAGGGGGACAAAAAACTTTGTCAAAAACCCATTCTGGAAGAACTTCGTATGGTCCACACGCAATAAACCCATAAAGAAAATTTCCTCTATAGTTAGTCATCAGACTACGGTCTGCGGTAAGAACTATTCGCTTGCCTGACAACGCCTAAAATTCCTTCCAGCATGATATAAATCATTTACGAAGAGACTTGACATAAATTATTTATCTAGGAATGATACGAAGAATCGCTTATGAAGGAAATTAGTGAGCCTCGACATCTAGAGCCTCACCTGAATGAGACAAGCTCCATGCGTGATTTTGTTTTTGGGTTTGGTGATGGAGTAAATACTTCATTGGGACTTGCTGCAGGAGTTGGTGGAGCTGCAGTTTCATCAGATCTTATTATTCTTGCAACATTAGTCGCAATGTTTACCGGTGCAAAGGCAATGGCAGTTCAAAATTATCTTGCAGTAAAATCACAACGGGAATTATTAACCTCAGAAATTAATAGAGAAAACTGGGAAATTGAAAATAAACCAAAAGATGAAAGAAAAGAAATAGAAGATATCTACAAAGCTAAGGGTTTTACAGGAAAAGATCTTGAAATGATTGTAGATAAAATTACTTCTGATAAAAAAGTCTGGTTAGATACTATGCTTACTGAGGAATTAAATTTGAATTTGGAAATTCTTGGCCATCCAATAAAAAGTGCACTTCGAATGTTTGGTGCATTTTTAGTTGGAGGAATCTTGCCAATAATTCCATTTTTCTTTAGTTCAGGAATTACTCCTCTTTTTATTGCAATAGGGATTAGTCTTACTGCCTCGTTCGTAGTTGGTGCAGTAAAATCAAGAATGGCAAATACAAGTTTGATTAAAGGAGGAATAGAGATGGCAGGTTTGGGAACTGGTATTGCATTAATTGGATATGGAGTTGGTAGTGAATTAGCTAGTATCGGAATTGTTAATGTCTAGTTCTTTTCATATTAACCCTGTTAGCAATACTTGCTGCCATAGCGCCTGCACCTATCCCGTTATCTATATTCACAACTGCTAATCCTAAGGAACAACTTTGTAACATTGAAGCTAATGCAGCAATTCCCTTTTCTCCATAACCATATCCAACAGATGTTGGTACTCCAATTACAGGTACATTAACTGATGAGGAGACAAGTGTTGCTAATGCCCCTTCCATGCCGGCAACTACAATTATTGAATCAACTTCTTTTTTGATAAATTCCTTGAGAACCGGTATTACTCTATGTAAGCCTGCTACGCCAACGTCGTAACTACTAATACATTGACAATTCATTGCTTCGCACATGAGTCTAGCTTCTTCGGCCACGCCTATATCAGAAGTGCCGGCAGTTAAAATTCCAACCTTTCCTTTGTTTTTTTTCAATAGTTTTTTGTAAATTAGAATTGACGTTGAATTTTTTCCAATTTTAGTTTTTAATTTACTTTTCTTGGAAAATTCTAAGATTTTATTATAATCATTTTTTTTTAATCTTGAAACAAGTATTGAATTAGATTTTTTTAAAACTCTTTGGATTATTTTTTTTATTTCACTTAATTGTTTTTGTTCTGCAAATATTACTTCGGGTATGCCACGTCTATACTTCCTTCCAGTATCAATTTTTGCAAAATCTTCTATTTTTTCAAGAGAATAAAGTGATAATAACTTACGTGCATTGGGAACAGTCATTTTCCCAGACTTTAATGAATTAAGAATTTCATCTAATTCCAATATTATTCGTTCGATATAATTCAGTTAAAAATCTAATCAGATATTTAAATTTGAAATGGCGTTTTTCACACTATCTGCTGATTTTTGAAGGCTATTTTTTTCTTCATCGTTTAATTCTAACTCAATTATTTTTTCAACACCATTTTTACCAATCACTGCAGGAACTCCCATAGTAATGTCTGAAAATCCATATTCCCCATCTAGCGCTGTTGCTACTGGGATTACCTTTTTTTGATCTCTTACAACGGCTTCTATAATAGTAGAAATCGCATTACCAGGTGCATGTATAGTAGCACCTTTTTGTTCAATTACTTTTGCAGCAACCTGCCTAGTATCTTCTACTAACGCATCCAGTTTGTCTTTTGTAAGAAGTGAAGTTAATGGGATTCCAGACACAGATGAAAATCTTGTTAATGGTAACATGGTTTCTCCATGTTCTCCTATTACTAATGCACGAATTGAACTTCGTGAATGTCTAGTTGCTTCATGAATAAATTGAATGAATCTTGAAAGGTCTAACATATTTCCCATGCCAAATATTCTATTTCTTTTAAAACCTGAAACTTTGTATGCCACGTGAGCCATAGGATCAAGAGGATTTGTAACTGGAATTATCATGGAATCTTTAGCATGTTTTTTTATATTCTCTACAACATCTTTCACAATGCCTGTATTGATCTTCAATAGATCCATTCTAGTCATTCCTGGTTTTCTTCCAGAACCAGCTACAACTACAACAATCTTTGAATCTTTCATCTCTGAATAATCGTTTGAACCTCGTACTTCAACATCTATTCCTTTTTCCGATAGCATGTGATTCAAATCCATTGCTTCTCCTTGCGGTAAATCTTTGACAATATCTAGTAAAAGAATTTGATCATCCAATTTCTTTAATGCTGTAAAAAGGGCTGCAGCAGCACCCACTTTTCCTGAACCGATAATAGTAATCATGCCATGCGGTCTTAATATTCAATAATTAAATCTAGTGGATTTTAAATTCTTTTCAACAGAATTTATATTCATTTTATTGATCTGAAAATTGTGGTAATTGTAATTGATTCTCAGATTGCAGGAATATCTGGAGACATGTTACTTTCTGCCTTGGTGGATTTAGGTGCAAACAAATCAAAAATTATCAGGGCAATTAAAATAGCTGAGAATCAACTAAGCGATTCAACTATTAAAAATATTGATTTTGGCAAAGTAAAAAAATATGGAATCGAAGCAACTGAATTAATTCTTGATATTGATGACAAAACTCATGAACGTAAAGGAATTGAAATTCAAAAATGCATTGAAAATTCATTAGATGAAATTGGTCTTTCAGAAAAGGCAAAAACATTTGCTAAAGCAAGCATTGAAACTCTAATAAAGGCTGAATCGAAGATTCATGGATCTCCACTCTCATCAGTTCATTTTCATGAAGCATCTAGCATTGATACTGTAATTGATATTATAGGAACTGCCACTGCAATCGATGATTTAAAATTATTTGAAGATGAATTTGTATCAACTCCTGTGGCAGTGGGTGGTGGAACTTTAACATTCTCTCATGGAACAACTTCTAATCCAGCTAGTGCAATTTTAGAAATTTTGAAAAATTCAGGAATAATTATTTCAGGAGGTCAGGTAAAGGAAGAATTGACTACTCCCACAGGTGCAAGTATGTTAGCTAGTCTAACCAAAACATGTTTGGATTTTTATCCAAAAATGAAAGTAAAATCTATAGGATATGGAGCAGGCAAGAAAAACTTTGATGGATTTTCAAATGTTTTAAAAATTATTCAAGGTGAAAAAACCAAGGATTTTCAACACGATATGGTTCAAGTCTTAGAAACAAATGTAGATGATGTATCTGGCGAAGTGCTAGGAAATTTAATTGAAAAAATAATGGCTTATGGGGCCAAAGATGTTACCATTACTTCAGCAATTACGAAAAAAGGACGACCAACCAATCTTGTTTCGGTTATTTGTGATTCTGAGTCAATGAACGCAATACTTGAATTATTGGTTTCAGAAACAGGGACTCTTGGAGTTCGAGTTCGTACTTCAGAAAGATACACTGTACCTAGAACGATTGAAAAAATATCTATCACTATAAGGTTCAAATTTTCAGGTAACCTGTAAAATTGTCTATGATGGAGTCTCAATAAAAAATTTCAAAGTAGAATCTGATGATATTAAATTAATTTCAAATACAATTAATCAATCATTCAAAAAAACTGAGGAATTAATTCGAACAGCGATTAAGGAAAAACTAGGCCTAAAATGACAAAACTAGATGAACTCATCAATTGGTTTAATGAAAAAGATAGAGTCTTGGTAGCCCTTTCTGGTGGAGTAGATAGTGCATTGGTTGCATATGCTGCATTTCAAAATTTAGGAAATTCAGCTAAGGCTGTTACTGCTGATTACAAAACTCTTTCGCGGGATGAATTAAGTTCTGCACAAAGAGTTTGTTCTGAAATAGGAATTAAACAAATTGTAATTAATTATAATGAATTAGAAAATGAAAATTTTGTTCGAAATGACAAAAACCGATGTTTCTATTGTAGAGATGAATTAGCAAAAAATCTTTTTGAACTTGCAAAGAAACTTGGTGCAGATACCATTGTAGATGGAACCCAGTTAGATGATTTGGACGATTACAGACCAGGCATTGATGCACTCAAATCCAATGGAATTCAAAGTCCACTAGTAGAAACGGGATTTACAAAAAAACAGGTACGAGATGAAGCTAAAAGAATTAATCTATCAGTTTTTGATAGACCATCTAATTCCTGTTTGGCATCTCGTATACCTTGGGGGCAGAGAATAAGTGCTGAGAGACTAACCAGGATTGAAGTCGGAGAGTCAATTGTAAAACAAACGCTTGGTGCAAATCAGGTTAGGGTAAGAGATTTAGACGGAATAGCGAAAATTGAAGTTGGTAAAAATGAATTGGAACTATTTTCTGATAAATTGAAAATGGATGAAATTATTTTAAAATTAGAACAAATTGGTTTCAAATCTGTGATTATTGATCCAGAAGGATACAAATCTGGGAAAATCAACGTTATAGCTGATTGATCTATCTAGATAACGCAGCTTCAACACCTGTTCACGAACAGGTTCTTCATGAGATGATTCCTTTTTTCCAAGATCAATTTGGAAATCCATCATCAATTCATAGATATGGAAGATTCGCCCAAAGAGCAATTCAAAATGCAAGAAAACAAATCGCCCATTTGATAAATTCTGAACCAAATGAAATTCTCCTCACCTCTGGTGGGACAGAATCTAACAATACTGCTCTCTTTGGATTAGCTCACGCAGCAAAAGGAAATCACATAGTTACCTCATCTATTGAACATGAAGCAATTTTAGAACCGTGTAAGAAACTGGAAAAAGAAGGATTTGAAATTACATACATTCCTGTCGATGATTCAGGCTTAGTTAATTCAAAAGATATTGAAAAATCGATCACACCTGAAACTTGTCTAGTAAGTATTATGTTTGCAAATAATGAGGTGGGAACAATACAACCAATTCAAGAGATTTCTAAAATATGTCATGATAAGCAGATAGTTTTCCATACTGATGCAGTTCAAGCAGTTGGCAAAGTCAAGATAGATGTCAAAGAATTGGGTATTGATATGTTATCGATATCATCCCACAAAATTAATGGACCAAAAGGAGTAGGAGCTCTTTACATAAAAAAAGGGATTGAAATTAGTCCTTTCATTTTTGGGGGTGGACAGGAAAACGGCATGAGATCAGGAACCGAAAATGTAGCAAGTATTGTTGGATTTGGCAAAGCATGCCAACTTGCTCAAGAGAATATGAAGCAAAATATTTTACACCTACAAAATATTAGAAATAATTTAATCGCAAAAGTAATGAATGAGATACCTTTGGTAACGCTAAATGGCCATTCCGACCAAAGAATAGCTAACAATGCACACTTTACATTCCTTGGTGTAAATGGAGAAGACCTTATTATCAAACTTGATGAAAATGGAATTGCTGCATCAACAGGTTCTGCTTGTTCTGTCAGAGTGCAAAAGGAGTCTCACGTTCTAAAGGCAATGGGATTTTCTCATGATCAAATTGCGGGTTCACTACGTTTGACAGTTGGCCTATCAAACACTGATTCAGAAATTGAAAAAACTGTTGAAATATTAAAAAAAGTAGTTAAAGAACTTCGAGCATTTTCTCCTCTTAAAGAAAAGTATGGCTTTTAGAAATTTGTGTTAGTAGGCTTTTGTAATTGGTATTCGGTATTTTGATGATAGAAGTATTATTGAGACAATCCCTACTATTAGAATCAACGTAGCAATACTTCCAAATTCCGGAACCACAAAAGTTCCAATAATCTCTATATCTGAATCTCCTTCTTCAAATTCAATTGTGATTGTCCTTGAATCTACATCGGTGGCAATTTCCTTGTATGGAACTTCTACTCCATCAATTAGAATAATAAAACTATCATCCGTACTATCATTTTTTTTTGCATCTATTGACTCGCGAGGTAAATCTAATGTGATGGAACCATCATCTTCAGTCTCTATAATGGCAATTAAAGCAAAAATCTCTGGATCAATTATCATATTTTTTACGGTTGCCCCTCTTACAGTATAATGTACATCAAAAGTTCCATAACTTCCTGCATTGACCTCAAAAATATCCGTTGTCTCTATAACAGAAAGTTCAGTCCTGTATTCAAAATTTGTTTCAACCATATAATTAGCACCATAAGATGCTCTTATGATATATTTTCCATCTTTTTGCCATAGCGGTCCCTTTGCAAGCATAGTATGTGTAAATTTTCCATCTTGTGCAACAGTGATTTGTGCAATATCAACTAAATTACCTTCATGAAAAACTTGTAATGTCACTGGGGTATCTAATATAACAGCTGTAACATTTCCGGAAATAACAATTGTATCTCCTTCTTCATAAGAATTTTCAGAAGTTGTGACTGAAAGTAATTCATTAGTTTGTGCAAATACTGAAAATGTAGATAAAGCCAATATCATACTAGCTAAAAATACAATAATGTATTGTTTCATAAAAGAATAAAATATCAATTGTATATTTCTTTTACTATTTAATCGTGAATTTAAAATAAAAAATGAAAAAAGATGAAGATCTTAGTATTTTGGTAATACATTCAACCTTGTTTTTGAAGATACGGCAATTATTGATATAATTGCGACTGCGAGAATTAATGCTGCAATAGCGCCAAACTCTGGTATTGCGAAGGTACCAATGATTTCTATCTCTTCTGCTCCGTTAGGGAACATAATTGTAACTGTTCTTGTAGTATCTGTAACAGATTCTTCAGAGTCTACCTCTTCTCCATCCACTAGGACAAAGAGCGGGTCAGTACTTGATTTTGTATCTAGTACATTTCTTGGAATTTCAAGTGTTAACATTCCATCACTACTTGTGTTGATGTTAATTGTCATTGAGGTTGTCGCCTGATTGATTCTTGCACCAGTTACTGTTGCACCAGAAATACTGTAGGGTATGCAATAATTTTCTGCACCTACTCTTGCAGTTAATTCACCTGGGGCACATTTGACGCCAATAACAGATGCTCCAGTTAGTTGGACTAAAGCTTTATTGTTAATTTGTTGGCTTCCATATGTTACTTTGATAGTATAGGTACCGTCGTATTTCCATGAATCTCCTGCAGTACTTAGCGTTGTCTTATATTTTCCATCGCTGCCGATTTTAAGTTGATCAACTGCAACTATGTTATTGAATGGTGATGGACCAATCACTGTTAGTCCAATCTCTGTTCCAAGCCTTATGTTAGCTACGCTTCCTTCAATAGTGATAGTTGACTTGTGATCATATACAGCTTTATCGGTCCAAACCCTGATGGGTATATCTAATTGTGCAGCTTGTTCTCTTTTCATTTCAGAGGCTGGATCAGGACAATCTGGACAAGCCTCTTCATCATAGTATCCTTGAGCAAATACTGCTGAAGTAGATGTTGCTAATACTGCGGCTATAATGGCTATTGCCACATACGACGTACGTGTATTCATCTTATTTGCGGTTGAGTAAATTGGCTATTTATGTATATTTAAAAAATGAAAAAAGATGAAGATCTAGTATTTTGGTAAAATGCTTAGTCTTGTCTTTGCCGATAGTGCAATTATGGATATGATCGCAATTGCCAGAATCAAGGCTGCAATTGTACCAAATTCTGGAACTACAAAGGTTCCAATAATCTCGATTTCTTCAGCTCCATCTGGGAATGCTATTGTTAAAGTCCTATCTGTATCAGTGGTTGTTTCCTCAAATTCTACCTCTTCACCGTCAATTAGAACGAAGAAATTATCATCTTGTCCGTTGATTTTTGCATCGATCAAAGCTCTAGGTAATGTAATCGTTAATACTCCATCACTTGTGGTTTTGATTGCAACAACCAATGAATTTGCTTCGTCATCTGGGGTTACGCTAAGTACGCTACCTCCAGTAATTTTATAGCTTAGCACAAAGTTAGTTCTATCTACTTTTATTGTTCCTGTTGGCTTGGTTGTACCATCTGAACCGCCAAACTCAAAAGTTGTCTCCGCTGTTCTAGATTGAGTGCCATATAGTACCTTTACAGTGTAGGTTCCCTTTGACTTCCATAGAACACCACCAGCAGAGATTTCTGTACTAAATGTCTTATCAGGACTAATATCAATCTGTTCAATTGTAACAAGATTGCCATTTGCCGCAAAAACTTGAAGACTCACTGGGGTTCCTGAAAGAAGATCTCTGACTTGACCAGAAATCATTACAGTATCACCATCGTTATAAGACTCCTTATCAGTTGTGATAACAATTCCTGAAAGGGAAAGATCATCTGTTTGTGCAAAAGCATATCCTCCACCTATGCCCACAATAATAATTGCAAACAAAGTGAATGCTTTTAGATGAGTACTCATTGTCAATATCGGGCTTAATAATACTATTTAACTTTACGCAAAAAATTCTTGACTAAATCGGCGAATTATGGTTCCATTTTCAGATTAGATATATATTAACCCCACCGTGATTTTTTTTAGTTTGTGTAAATTATTGATGCTTACAGCTAATGTTGAACTTGGGGGTGTTGTTTTTGGCAACTAAGAGAAATCCAGTTCTGGTACCAGATCATGTTTATGTTCCAAAACATGAGATTATGACAATAAAAGAAGCAGAGGATATCTTAATAAAATTTAATTGCAAACCCACAGAATTACCATTGATTTTCGTTAATGATCCTGCAATAATAGGTCTTGGTGTAAAACCAGGAGATATGATCAAAATTACAAGAAAAAGTGCGACAGCTGGAGAGAGCATGTATTATAGATATGTGGTAGAAGTTTAATGGCAGATTCATCCAATAAACGCTGGCCAATTATTCATGACTTACTCAAAAGAGAAGGTATTGCACGTCAACATCTAAATTCTTTTGACGAATTTTTGGAAAGAGGATTACAAAGTATCATCAATGAAGTAGCTCAAATAGAAATCGAGAATGCAGAGTATCCATACAAAATCCAACTTGGAAAAATAAAGCTTCAACAACCAAGAATGATGGAACTTGATGGTTCCATTACTCACATTACTCCTGCAGAGGGCAGATTACGAAACGTCTCGTATTCTGCTCCTGTGATGATGGAAGCTAGTGTTGTTGAAGATGGAAAAATCCTAGAATCACGTTTTGTACACATCGGTGATATTCCAGTTATGGTAAGATCAAATGCATGTATTTTGAACAATTTTTCTACACAAAAGTTAATCGAACATGGTGAGGATCCACATGATCCTGGAGGTTATTTCATCATTAATGGTTCTGAAAGAGTTATTGTTGGCTTGGAAGATCTTTCATACAATAAAATAATTGTTGATAAAGAAACTGTTGGCGGAAATATTGTATTCAAAGCTAAAGTTTATTCATCAATTGTAGGCTATCGTGCAAAACTTGAATTAATGATGAAAGGTGATGGTCTAATAGTTGCAAGAATTCCTGGTTCACCTGTTGATATTCCAGTAGTTACATTAATCCGAGCTCTTGGATTAGAATCAGACAAAGAAATTGCAGCTGCAGTAACTCTTGTTGATGAAATTCAAGATGAACTTGAAGGCTCATTTGAAAAAGCCGGTGATGTTCCCACTCCAAAAGATGCTATCGTATACATTAGTAAGAGAATTGCACCTGGAATGTTAGAAGAATTTCAAATTAAAAGAGCAGAAACTTTGCTTGACTGGGGACTTTTACCTCATCTTGGAAAACATCCAGAAAACAGAAAAGAAAAAGCTCAATTTCTTGGTGAAGCTGCTTGTAAACTTCTTGAATTAAAACTAGGTTGGATATACCCTGATGACAAAGATCACTATGGTAATAAAGTTATAAAATTTGCTGGACAAATGTTAGCCGACTTATTCAGAACAGCTTTTCGAAATTTGGTGAGAGACATGAAATATCAACTTGAAAGATCAGGGCAAAAAAGAGGAATAAATGCTGTGGCTGCAGCAATAAGACCTGGAATTGTTACAGATAAACTCAATAATGCAATTGCAACTGGAAATTGGGGAAGAGGAAGAGTAGGGGTTACGCAATTACTTGATAGAACCAATTACTTATCTACAATTAGTCATCTTAGAAGAGTTCAATCTCCTTTAAGTAGAACTCAACCCAACTTTGAAGCTAGAGATTTACACGCAACTCATTTTGGACGAATTTGTCCCAGCGAAACTCCGGAAGGCTCTAACTGTGGATTAGTAAAAAATTTGGCTCTTTCAGGAATTATTTCAGTCCATGTTCCATCAGAAGAAATTGTTGAAAAAATATTCGATTTAGGAACTGTACATTTTTCCGAAGGAAAAAATGATTTGAAACGCGATGGAGCTCGGGTATTTGTTGATGGGAAGCTGATTGGATATTATCGTGATGGTGAAAAATTAGCAGAATCATTACGTGAATTAAGAAGGAGTTCAAAGATTCACCCTCACATTGGAATTTCTTTCCATAAATCAGAAATTGAAAATGCCACCAAGAGGATATATGTAAATTGTAATGCTGGTCGGGTTTTACGTCCACTTATAATTATCAAGGAAAACAAATCTATGTTAACCCAAGATCTTATTGACAAAGTTTCAAAGAAATTACTGTCATGGAATGACCTTCTTCGAATGGGAGTGATTGAATTGATTGATGCTAATGAGGAAGAAAACTGTTTCATTGCTTTTGAAGAAAAGGACTCTAAAAAACACACTCATATGGAAATTTTCCCATCTGCAATCCTCGGTGCAGGGGCCTCCATAATTCCATATCCTGAACATAATCAATCTCCTAGAAACACCTACGAATCAGCAATGGCAAAACAAAGCCTTGGATTTTCTACTCCAATGATGAATACTAGTACTTATGTAAGACAACACTTGATGCTTTATCCACAAACCCCAATTGTTACTACCAAAGCTATGGGACTGCTAGGTTTAGAGGAGAGACCTGCAGGGCAAAATTGTGTTGTTGCCGTATTGCCTTTTGACGGTTACAATATTGAAGATGCAATTGTTCTAAGTAAAGCGTCAGTTGATAGAGGCCTGGCTAGAACATTTTTCTATAGAATCTATGACGCTGAAGCCAAACAATATCCAGGAGGAATGCGTGATAATTTTGAAATACCAAATGCTGAAGATAACATTCGCGGTTACAAAGGCGAGAAAGCTTATCGCCTACTTGAAGAAGATGGAGTAATAGCTACTGAATCACCAGTTCTTGGTGGTGATATTCTAATTGGTAAATCTAGTCCTCCTAGATTTATGGAAGAATATAGAGAATTTGAAGTGAAAGGTCCATACCGACGTGATACATCAATTGGTGTTAGACCATCTGAAACCGGTGTAGTAGATACTGTAATTATGACTCAATCAAACGAAGGAGGAAAGATGTACAAAATTAGAGTTAGAGATATGAGAATTCCTGAAATTGGGGATAAATTTGCTTCACGACATGGACAAAAAGGAGTTTTGGGAATTTTAGCTAACAATGAAGATTTACCATACACTGCAGAAGGAATTTCTCCAGACATTCTAATCAATCCACATGCATTCCCATCCAGAATGACTGTTGGCATGTTTATGGAATCAATTACTGGAAAAGCCGCTGCTTTACGAGGAGAAAAATTTGATGGTTCTGCCTTTGTTGGAGAAAAAATGGATGAAGTCAAAAAAGTAATGGATGCTACTGGATTCAAATATTCTGGAAAAGAAATAATGTATGATGGTAGGACAGGCAAACCATTTCCAGTAGAAGTATTCATTGGTGTTGTGTATTACCAAAAACTTCACCACATGGTTGCAGATAAGATTCATGCAAGAGCAAGGGGTCAAGTTCAAATGTTAACCAAACAACCAACCGAAGGAAGAGCCAGAGGAGGAGGACTTAGATTTGGAGAAATGGAACGAGATTGTCTTATAGCTTACGGCGCATCCATGATTTTAAAAGATAGATTATTAGACGAATCTGATAAATCTGAAATTTACGTATGTGAAAGATGTGGTTTAGTTGCATATCATGACGTAAAACAGAGAAGATATGTTTGTAGAGTGTGTGGTGATAAGGCAAAAGTTTCATCTGTTTCAGTTGCGTATGCATTCAAATTATTACTCCAGGAAATGCAGAGTTTGAATATTGCTCCAAGACTTTTGATAAAGGAGAAGGTCTAATGTCACTTCAAACCATAAAATCAATTGATAGTATACGATTCTCAGTTTGGTCACCTACTGAAATTAGGAAATATTCTGTAGCTGAAATCACTGCTCCTGAAACATATGATGAAGATGGAATGTCCGTTCAGGGAGGATTGATGGATGGAAGACTTGGCACATTAGAACCTGGCCAAAAATGTCTTACCTGTGGAAATACCGCTGCTAGATGTCCTGGTCATTTTGGCCATATTGAATTAGCAGAGCCAGTTTTACACATTGCTTTCATTGACAATATTTACAAGCTTTTGCTTTCAACCTGTAGGTCCTGTTCAAGGTTGAGAATGTCACAGGAAGACCTTGATAAATTCGCAATAATTCGAAAACGAGAGGCAGCTTTTACAATAATTTCTCAAAAGCGAATTCCAGAACAAATTTTAGAAAAAGCAAAAAAAGCAAAAGAATGTCCTCATTGTGGTAAACCTCAATATGATCTAATTTTTACAAAACCTACAATTTTTATTGAAAAAACTGAAATCGGTGAAAATAGATTACTGCCAATTACAATTAGGGAGAGGTTTTCACAAATTATTAATGAAGATCTTAAACTCTTAGGTTATGATCCAGACACTGCAAGGCCAGAATGGTTCATTTTACAAGCTCTTCCAGTTCCTCCAGTAACCGTTAGACCATCAATCATTTTAGAAACGGGAATTAGGTCCGAAGATGATCTAACCCACAAAATGGTTGATATCATTAGAGTGAATCAAAGACTAAAGGAAAGTAAAGAAGCCGGAACTCCGCCACTTATTGTACAAGATCTGGTTGATTTGTTACAATATCATGCTACGACATATTTTGATAATGAGGTTTCAGGAATTCCACAAGCTCATCATCGTTCAGGAAGACCTCTAAAGACTTTAACTCAAAGATTGAAAGGAAAAGAAGGAAGATTCCGTGGTTCACTTTCTGGGAAAAGAGTTGACTTTTCAAGCAGAACAGTAATTTCCCCTGATCCTAATCTTGACTTGTCAGAAGTAGGCGTCCCTGAATCAGTTGCCATGAAACTTACTATCCCAGAAATAGTAACCGAGTGGAATATAGAACGAATGAAAAAAATTGTAATTAATGGCCCTAGCCAATTTCCTGGCGTTAACTACATTGTAAGACCAGACGGTGTAAAGATTAGATTAGATTTTGTTGAAGATCGTCAAACAATTGCTGATAATTTAGAAATTGGTTATTTGATTGAAAGACATCTAGCAAATGGAGACATTGTTCTGTTTAACAGACAACCTTCTCTTCACCAAATGTCTATAATGGCTCATTATGTCAGAGTTTTACCAGGTAAAACATTTCGATTACATCCATCTGTCTGTCCACCATACAATGCAGACTTTGATGGCGATGAAATGAATTTACATGTACCACAAAGTGAAGAAGCAAGGTCAGAGGCAATTTTATTGATGAGAGTGCAAGACCAACTCATATCCCCTAGATACGGAGGTCCAATTATCGGTGCACTACGAGATTTTATTACTGGTGCTTATCTTCTTACCAAAGACGGTAGTACACTTACTCCACAAGAATTTTCAAATTATGCTATGTTAGGTGGATATGAAGGTGATCTTCCAACTCCTGCAACTAAAGACAAGGATGGTCCTTTATACACAGGAAAACAGCTATTCTCACTCTTCCTTCCTGAAGACTTTAACTATGTAATGACCTCAAAATGGTCTAAGGGAACAAAAGGAATCCCAAAAGATGTTGTTATTAAGAAGGGTCAGCTTATCAGCGGAGTAATCGACAAATCATCAATTGGTGCAGAAGAGGCAGAAAGTGTTCTACATAGAATCGCAAAAGATTATGGGAATGCACAAGCAAAAAACTTCCTTAATTCGGTTTTGATTATAGTTAAGCAGTACATCACACATTATGGATTCAGCTATGGATATTCTGATCTTGAATTGCCTGAAAAAGTTAAACAAAAAATTCTAGATGACATAGAAACTAGCTACGAAAAGGTTTATGATCTCACAGAAGAAGCAAAAAAAGGAACTCTAAAACTTACTAGAGGACTTTCTCCAAAAGAGGCACTTGAGGCATACATTGTTAACGAATTATCCAAAGCTAGAGATGCTGCAGGAAGTATGGCCGATCAATCTTTTGATGAAACTAACGCTGGAAGAATCATGGCTACCACTGGAGCTAGAGGCTCATCACTAAATATTGGTCAGATGGCTGGGGCATTGGGTCAGCAATCAAGACGTGGAGAAAGACTGCTTACTGGATACAACAATCGAGCTCTACCACACTTCAAAGAACATGAAAATAATCCTGACTCTCATGGTTTTGTAAAATCAAACTACCGAGAGGGTTTGTCAGCAATAGAATTTTTCTTCCATGCTATGGGTGGAAGAGAAGGGCTAGTAGATACAGCTGTTAGAACTCAACAAAGTGGGTATATGCAGCGTCGGTTAATCAATGCTTTAGAACATATCAAATTAGAATATGATGGAACTGTAAGGGATCCTCACGGACACATCATGCAATTCTTGTATGGTGAGGATGGAATTGATGTTGCAAGAAGTGATCATGGAGAAGCATTTAACATTAACAGATTGATTGAATCACAAACAATAGTAGATACTGGTAAAAAATCTACAAAGGACGAAACAAGTGAGCTTGCTAAAAAATATACAAAAACTTACAATTCACGATTGAAAAATTTAGTAACAGAAGCGCTTCTAGATGCCAAAATAAGTAAAGAAGGAATTGAAAAAGTATGCAAGAAAGGACTTGACCTTTACAATAAAGCTAAAGTTGAACCAGGTCAAGCCGTAGGCATAGTTACTGCTCAATCAATAGGAGAACCAGGAACTCAGATGACTCTGCGAACATTTCACTTTGCAGGAATTAGAGAGCGAAACGTCACACTTGGACTACCAAGATTAATTGAGTTAGTAGATGCTAGAAAAAAACCGGTTACTCCAACTATGGACATCTATCTTGAAAAAGAATCAAAAACATCACGAGAAAAAGCAATTGAGGCTGCTAGAAATATTTTACAAACCAAAGTTAGTGCATTAATTTCTGAAAGTGAAACCGACTATTCTACTGAAATTAAACTACATTTGAATGCTAATAGATTGAAAGAGCGAGGATGTACAGTAGAAGATGTAGAAGCAGCACTTGAATCAAATAAAAAATTCAAAAGTGAAACAAATGGACTCACTATAACTCTAAAATTAGTAGATGAATCTGATGCGCCAACTGCTATTACCATTAGAAATAAGATTCTAAATACAACTGTAAAGGGAGTTCCAGATATTGGACGAGTTACAATTGTGCAAAAAGATAATGAATGGGTTATACAAACAACTGGTTCTAACCTTGCAAAGGTCTTAGAAGTTCCAGGAATAGATAAGAAAAATGTTAGAACCAACAATGTATTTGAAATTGCAGGTACGTTAGGAATTGAAGCTGCTAGAAATGCCTTGATAAATGAATTAAGTTCCACTCTTGAGGATCAAGGTTTGGAAGTTGATATTAGATACCTCATGCTAGTAGCTGATACAATGTGTTCTAAGGGATATATGCAACAGATTGGCAGACATGGAATTGCTGGTACAAAAGATAGTGTGTTAGCACGAGCTGCATTTGAGATTACAGTTCCAACAATCGCACATGCAGCACTTCAAGGTGAGATTGAACGCCTTAAGGGAATTACTGAAAATGTTATTGTAGGTAGCAATATTCCTATAGGAAGTGGTACGGTTGATCTTTACATGCAGATTTCAAAGAAAAACTAGCGATTTTAATAATTTTTATTTTAAAAATAGGGTATGAATTCTACACAATTATTAAATATTAATTTGAAAGGTGAGCTTTGTGATGGGGTCTAGAACAGAAATTTACCTATTCTCAATTTTAATATTACAAGCTTTAGCTATTCCCATTTTTGCTGAGGAAAATATCGACGATTCAAAGTCTGTGATGTTAGAAACTGATAAACCAGAATATCAAGTCGGAGAAATGATAATAATCTCAGGTTTTGTTGAGGAAAAAAAGATGCCTGTAGTTGCATTAAGAATATTTGATCCTTATGGAGGAATACTTTCTGCCCATCAATTAGAAATTGAATCTGATAACACCTTCTCAAAAACCATACTACTGGATTCGCCCTTCTATGATGATGAAGGAGATTATACAATTTCCGTGAATTATGGTAAGTTACAGGCAGAAACTAATTTCAAAATGGTATCTGTAGGCCAAGATGAATCTCTTGTTGAGGATGATTCTCAGACTTTATTTCCTGAAATAATCGTGATGTTTACAGATAAAGAGGTCTATCAAGACGGTGATACGGTAACAATCTATGGATTGGTTTCTGAAAAAGATGAAGAATCGGTATTGGTAGGCATTTATGATCCGTTTGGCACACCTGCAGGATTTTATTTTGGTAATGTAGATTCTAATCTGGAATTCAAAGTCTCTTTTCTAGTCAAAGCCGGTGTTAATTTTAAAACAGAAGGAACTTACTCAATTTCAGCGTTTTATGGTGATTCAGAAGAAGTAGTAAACTTCGAGTTTGTTAAACAAAATAAAAATCAAACTCCAATTGAAGAGAAAAAAACAAGTGATGACATTAAATCTTCTAAACCAAATGAAAAAATTACTGAAGATAAAAATGATGAACCTGCTTTATCAAATAATAATATAAAAAATCCTCCCACAAATCCTTCAAAGAATTTATCAGTTGAAGATATCGAACTTGGTCTTATGCTCAATCAAATTAACTTAAAATGTGATAGAAACGAATTCGTTGACACAATTTCATATTATGATGGCATGGGTCCTGCACTAATTCGTCTTTGTAGGTATAGCGACGCTATCTTTTATTATGATCAATCACTTCTCAAAGAACCAAATAATGTTGATATTCTAACAAACAAGGGGTCAGCTCTGGCAAAAATGGGGTTATATGAAGAGGCAATAAAATATTATAATTCAGCTCTTGCCGTTAATCCTACCAACTATTTTACGTTAAATAATAAAGCCAATGCTTTGGCAAACTTGGGAAACTTTCAAGAGGCATTTTCATTATACAAAAAAGCACTTGATGTTGGTGGTGATAATCCAATAGTCCTGCAAAACCTTGAAAAAGCTCTAGATAAATCAATTACTTTACAAATAAAAAATGAACCAATTATTTTAAAAAATGATACACAGCCTCAAGATTCAATAATGGAATCAGAAAAAAATTTGATTAAAACAAGTAATCAACAAACAGAAAACATCTTTGAACAACTAGGAAGTATTTTATCTTCAATTGGAAATTCCATTTTTAGTTTTCTTTCTTGATAAATCAAATTTTTCCTTAACGAAAATCAATATTACTAAGGATAGTTCTCAACTTTGAGCTTCAATAAATCTATAAAGGTCTCAAATTGATAGAAAAATACTTAGTACGATGAGAAAAATACTGGAAAAAACATTAAAAGATGCTATGAACGAAAAAACGAGTATTCTGGGAAGTAAACAAGTACTGAATTCAATAAAAAATTCTAAATTAGTTATTCTCTCTCAGTCAGCACCAAAAAAATTAGCTGACAAAATTCTTGAAAATACAAAAAAAGAAAAAATCTCGACACTACATTTTGAAGGCTCTTCAGTTGCTTTAGGAAGGCTATGTGGATTACAATTTAGAGTCACAACAATTTCGCTCACTTCTTTGAGTGACGCAAACATCACATCAATTATGAAAGAATCTGAAACAGAACAATGATGATAACAAACCCAAACTTTTCTTATGAAAGTTTAAATGAGAGCGAGATGGCTTCGTGTCATAAATAGGAATCTCAATGCCACAGTCAATCAAACTATCAACTGATCAAATGCGTCTTATGTCTTTGTTTCAAAATGTAACAGGGGCTACAGCAAGAGATTGTGTTGAAGATGAAAAACAAGATAGAGTTATTTTTGTTGTTAATGAAGGAAAAATGGGTCTAGCAATCGGCAAAGGTGGTTGCCATATTAAAAATCTCCAAAATATTGTTAAACGAAATGTTGAACTTGTAGAATATTCAGATGATCCTACAAAGTTTCTAAAGAATATCCTTAATTCAAAATTAGTGTCAGAAGTTAAAATGAATAAAAGAGATGATGGTAGTTTACAGGCAATAGTTATAGTTGATCCAAAAAAGAAAGGTATTGTTGTTGGCCGAGAGGGGCGTAATGCTGAAAAAGCACGACTCTTGGCAAAAAGATATTTTGAAATATCAAGTGTCTTAATAAATAGCCCAGAAAGAACAATGGAGTGGTAAAATTATGGCAAAATCTCCTCTTGGTCTGTTTGCTGGAAGAGTTTTAAAAGCAAAAAAGAAAAGACAACGTTGGTCTATTGCTACTTTTAAAAGAAGAAAGCTTGGTTTAGATAAAAAAGCTAATCCATTTGGAGGTTCTCCTCAGGCTAGAGGAATTGTTTTAGAAAAGGTAGGAATAGAAGCTAAACAGCCAAACTCTGCTGTTAGAAAATGTGTTAGAGTCCAATTAATCAAAAATGGAAAAACAGTTACTGCATTTCTTCCACGAGACGGAGCAATGAATTTTATAGATGAACACGATGAAGTGACTCTTGAAGGAATGGGGGCAACCCAAGGTGGTGCTATGGGAGATATCCCAGGTGTCAGATTCAAAGTATTCAAAGTAAATGATACATCACTACGAGAACTAGTTCGTGGTAGGAAAGAAAAACCGAGGAGATAATTTTGGAACAAACACAGAATTTACTTTTATTTAGAAAATGGGATATATCAAATATTGAGATACAAGATCTTGGTCTGAAAAATGCAATTTCTTTAAAAAAAGTCATAATACCTATGACCTTTGGTCGTTCTGCTCTCAAACGATTTAACAAAGCAGAAGTTAACATTGTAGAAAGATTAGTTAACAAACTAATGCATTTTGGAAAAAAATATGCCAAAAATACCGGTAGAATGGGAGGAAAGAAAACTCGCAGTATCAATACGGTAAAGACTGCCTTTGAAATCATTCATCTTAAAACCGGTAAAAATCCAGTTGAGGTTTTGGTAAGGGCAGTAGAAAACTCTGCACCAAATGAAGACACTACTAGAATAGTATACGGTGGTACCGTTTATCACGTTTCAGTAGATGTAGCTCCTATTAGACGAGTTGACATGGCATTACGATTCATTGCAGAAGGTGTTCGGGATGCCGCATTTTCAAATCCCAAAGCAATTGAGGAATTTTTAGCTGAGCATCTAATTAGTTCCTCAGAAAATGATCCTAATGCTCCCTCTATTAAGAAAAAACACGAACTTGAAAGAGTAGCGCAAGCATCCAGATAATTAATCAAAATTTTACAAGTAGCCCGAGGCAGATTCGAACTGCCGTCCCCGCGTATCCACTCATATGATCCAGAGCGCGGAATCCTTAACCTTGAATTAATTTGGCCACTAGACTATCGGGCTACCAAAGACGGTTTGCATAATGTTAGAATATAATTATTTGGTATATCTAATTTCAAAAGTATTAACTACTCATACTAACTTCATGTATCGCTGTTGCATAATCACAATCCGCTTTTAATCTCATATATGCAATGAGTCTAAAATGAATAGAATAAAGATCATTTTCTTTGATAATAATTCCTTTTTGCAAAAGTGATACCAAACCCCTAGATGTTGTAGAAATCTCAACATCCTTGTTTTTACAAACTTCATCTCGTTTTTTTTGGTATTGTTTTAATGTAAATGAAACATCGTTGACTTCTAATATTAATGGCCATACAATTTCATGCCACACAAATCTCCTGTTTTCAGTAGCAGATGCGTATTTGCCCTTATCTCTCAACATTAATAACAACTTTAGATGTGGTTATAATTGAATAGTTGTCTCAAAAAGAAATTGAAGAATCTCTGACCCTTTTGGAAAAAGATTGGGAGATAGATCCTGTACTTCGTGATTTTGTTTTAGGAAACTGTTCTGATATTGCAGATCATACTGTAAAAGTCAAGGATGTGATATTTCATATTCCATTTTTAATAAATGAAAAAAAATTTGTCTTGTGGAAATGTTACTGGCCTGATTGTCATAATTGTTGTGATAGACAAGGCAGACTTCCTTTGACTTCTGAAGATTTGATTACCATAGGTAAGGGATTAAAGTATGAACAAATCTCTGATTTTATAAAAAAAGAAACCCTAGTTGCTTCTTGGAATGAAAAAGGACCCGCAGGAGATACAACTTCTATGACTACAATTAATCTGAAACGAAAAGAAAACGAAACAGAATCTGATGATGGAACACATATTTCATGTAGATTCCTAGATGACAAAGGTGGATGCAGCATGCATCCCGCCAGACCTGGCGTTTGTTATCTTTATCCATTTTCTACTTGGCTACAAAACGAAAAAGGCACTGCTCGTGTGCATGCAACATTTCAATTTACTGGAGATTGTCCTGGATTTTATCTTGCAGATTCTATAGATCAGATGAAGGAGGTTTTAGATGACTATTCTAAAATTATTTATGATTACAATATGAAATCTGCTAGAACTATACGTGAAGGTTTTGGTTCAGTTAACTTTGGTTAATTCTTCTTTAGAACAACATAGATTGAATCATCTTTTTCCATTTCAGTAAAGGCTTTTATCTCCATAACATCAAAATTATTTCCAATTATCTTCTTTAATACATCAATTTCATAATACATAAAGAGCAGTCCTCTCTTTTTTTCAACTTTATCTCCCTTCCAAAAACAATGAAAGACAATTCCATTTTGGTTTAGTACCTCTTTTTGTCTGGCAAAAGATTTTTTGAGCTCTGTTTTTGTTAAATGATGTAGTACTTTGTTAGAATAGATACAATCAAATTTTCTATCTATAGGAATGGTTACTGCGTCAAGCTGGAGCAAATCTGCGTTTTTGTTATTTTTTTTGTATCTATCTAGAAAAACTTGCGAACTATCAGAACCTGTAACTATGTAAGTTTTCTTGAGAATGTCAAAATCTCTCCCAGGACCAATTCCAAGCTCAAGCAATGTGGATTTTTCAGGCAGATATTTTTTTAAAATCTTGATTAGTTTTGTGCCATCCCAGTCTTCTGACCTCTTGATGTATTCTTTTATGCCTTTTTTTGTATTATAGTATCCCATTTTGCAAAAAATTATGCTTTTGCGACCTTCAATAGATCACGCATATGAATTTCCATTCCAAACCTTTTTTCATTCTTTTTCATGTAACGGAAAATAGCTAGGACATCAGCTAGTGATTTTATGATAGAGAAGTTTTTGTGGATCTTTTTTCTAACAAACTTGAATACCTTGCCGTAAATCTTATAGTAATCGTCTACTGCTTTTTCATATTTTTTTGGATCGTTCATGTGCTCAAGAAAGATATCTGCACAAATCATACTTGGGATGATTCCCTCACCTAATAGTGGGTATACAGTTCCAATTGACTCGCCAACTCCTACTACTTTGCCGTGATAGAATGGCTTGCAAAGGTCTGGTGTTGCCAGTCTGATAGGCCTTCCTACAGTTTTTGTTATTTTTCCACCATACTTTTTGAAGAACTTGTCTGTTTCTTCTATGTGCTGTTTATTGTAATCGCCTGCACCAATGTGGGCTAGCTTTTCTCCTAGGGGAAAGTACCAAAAGTATCCACTCATTCCTGGAAATGGCTTTATTAGAAAATCATCAAAGGGAACCTTGTCTTGGTATTCTATTTTGTATTCATATGTAGGTAGGAAAAAATCTTTTTCTAGTTTAGGCAGATACATTCTGTGAAATCCTGTACAGTCAACGATTAGATCGTATTCAGCTTCTAGCTGTTCTAGCTTTGGTGCTTCTCCATATCTAACATCACAATCTTTTATGAAATCTTGAATTAATCCAATTTTATTATATGTGCATAATCCATGAAGACCAATATCAAACTCGGTTTGGTTGTTCATTATAACATGCATTTTTTTTCCATCATGTATTACGTATTTTGAAAAATCTATTCCTACTTTGTTGCACAGCTCAGTCATTGTACTTTTGATTGTACCCCATGCGCAAATGGAATCATGCCTTTCTTTTTTTGAGCGCTCGTATCCTACAACTTTATGTTCAGAGTTTTTTAGTCTGGCCATAAGATAGCTGCCAGCCACGCCCATACCCATTATTGCAATCTTCAATTTAGCTTTGGTTGGTTTTAGGTGTAATAAATAGGATTTTTCTAAGTTGCTATAGTGGTATAACTATGCAAAACTAGGCAGTTTCTAAAAAATTTGAAAATTCTTAATTCGTAGATTTTCTAAGGTAATTCATGAAAGGTCAAGATAAAGGATTTGACTCTGCATACTATCAGAAAAAACGACAAAAAAAGAAACTAAAGAAAGATTAGGTTTATCTAGAATTTAAACATGGAAAAGCTGCATATTGAAAAAAACAAGCATACATGCAAAAACAAAAGAAATGAAAGTTAATCCAGATTACTTTACAGGTAAAGTACTTTTGCAAGAACTATCAAGTATAGTTAAATCTCAAGAACAGAAAATTTTTCATGTTACATTTCAAAACGGAGCTCGAACTAAATTACACACTCACACTGGAGGTCAAATCCTAATTGCTACCAAAGGAAAAGGTAGTCTTGAAATGTATTTAAAATCAGGAAATAACAAATCAAAATTTCTCATCAAAAAAACAGATAAAATCAATCTTTTTGAAGGAGATATTGTCTACATACCTGCAAAAAAATTACATACTCATGGCTCTATTGATAAAAACCGAGTATTTTCACATATTGCAATTAATGCAAATGCCTCAACTAACAAAGCTGCAAAAACAACATGGTATGAATCAGATTTTAAAACAAAAGTAATAAAAATACTAGTATAATTTTTAAAAATTAATCCTTTACCATTTATTTTCAAAGGTGGAATTAAACTGTGACAACATGTTTGCGTAAATCCTCATCATAACTTGAGCATATCTATCAAAAGAGTCTATTGTCGAAATCCTCATCTTAACATAAGTATTCAGAAACTGAGTAGATGTATCAATTTGTGAAGCAATAATATCTCTAAAAGCTTTAGAAAAATTATCAAATGATTTGAGAGTATTTTGATCAATTTCTAATTTATCAAAGAACTCTTTTTCTGCAATATAACATGTACCAAAGATTTGATCAAATGAATGTAGATATGCTGTATAAAGATCAGTGTACTGTTGTAAGTATGCTGGAACTTGAAATTCCATTTTTTTAATTATGCTTGATGTATTGTTTTTCATAACATCGCACACAGAAATTTTAGTTTGAGGTGATTTTTTGGAAGATTTTTTTGTTTGAGCAATATCTTGAGAAGACTCAGGAAAATCCAAATCTGATGGTTTTTGAACAATTGAAGCCATTTTATCTTAAAACTCAATAGTAGGTATAAAAACACATGTAGGTAATTTCTGGAAAAATTATTCTATTATTTTAAATAAAATCTGAAAATTCATTATTCAATCAAAATAGCTGGCTTGAAAGGCCTTGCATGTCGAGCCTTTCCTTTTGGATCATAAATCCCTGAATCTGATTCCGAAAATACTTGTAAATCAACTCCAAACTCAGCTTTTGCAAGACTAATCAGCTCATTTGCAATCCATGACTTTTCATCAAACTCTGGAGTTTCTAGCTTTGTCTTTCTAATCTCAACTGGTTCAGACAAAATATCCTTGATTGTCTTTTGAACAAAATCTGGATTTTTTTTAATATCAGATGTTTCTTTATTTGCAATCAACTCTTTCATAATTTCACCCATGTTTGTCTGACCATCCATCATTTTTTCTAAAATAGAATGATATGCTTTTGATTTGAATGCATCAGCAGTGTAAATCGTAATCTTCTTTGGAGTCATTTTTGTAACCTTGATAATGTTTGCAATATCATCAATGATTGATTTTAGTAGCTCTTCAGACTGGATTGCCACAGGATCAATGATATCATCTACAACACTAGGCCAGCTAGACAGAGAAACTAAACCAGAATTTCCTAGCTTCTCCCACATCTCTTCGGCGATGTGTGGTGCAAATGGAGATAACATTGCAACTCGTTTAGTGTTTATCTCGTGCAAGACTCCTGAATAGTCACTTCTTTTCTTTGCCTTTGCCCTTTTGAGATACCACTGTAAATCTCCCTCAAATGAGAAAATAATATTATGAAGGCCTTCTCGTAGCCTCATTTTTTCAATAGAAGAGGCCACATCTGATATTAATGATTGTAATTTGCTTCTAATCCACTTGTCTTCTGCCTCTAGATTGGATAATTTTTCCGGTTTTAGCTTGGAACATTCTTCTAGTAATAATACAAGCTTGTTTTTGATTCCTGAAACTGACTCTAAATTAAAATCAGCATCTTGTAATAGCTCGGCTGAAATTATTATTGCTAGTCTAATTGGATCTGCTCCATAATCACGAATAGCTTGTCGTAAAGGAATGATGTTTCCCATACTCTTTGACATCTTTTTTCCATCCATCAAAACAGAACCATTTACAACAATCTGTAGAGGCCAATTCTCTTCAGGAAATATCGCTACATGGTTTAAAACAAAAAATGTCAAGTGGTTTGGAACCAGGTCACGTCCTGAATGTCTTGAATCTACTGGATAAAAGTATGAAAACTCGTTTCTAATATCATCTATAATTTCTTTTGGAATTTTTGTTATCTCGGAAACTTTTTTTGAATTACCATTTCCCAAAAAGATATAATCAAAAAATTCCTTTGATAGCTTTTCAGCCGATATTGTACCAGCGTTTACAAATTTTGCAAGAATATAATATGCCATGTAAATAACAGAGTCAGACAAGCTTTCAACTATCCAGTCTTTATCCCACGGAAGTTTTGTTCCTAGTCCGTGTTGTCTTGCACAAGCTCGCTCTCGTAACCATCCAATAACATAGTTGAATTCTCCCCGAATCTCTTGTGGTAAAATACTCATTTTATCAAAACATAGAGTAGCTTTTTCCTTCCAATCTTTGTCTCCATAATTTAGAAACCATTGGTTCGATAGAATCTTTACAACACATTCAGTTCCACAACGACACCTTACTGGAGTGTTTGTTAGCTCTAACAAAATATCTGAATATTTTTTTTCAGCTAACCATTCTTTGATAATATCTCTAGCTTCAGAAACTTTTTTTCCTGCAAACTGTTCGGTATTCTGTTTTAGTACACCCCCATAGAACTCTTTTCCATAGATTTCAGTAGTTGCCTCTTCAAGCTTGGGGTCATTTTGATCCTTTATCCCAAGCCTTTCAACTGCCTCTTTTGCAGGAATTTCCCCATATCCTTCAGTCTGGATTATCGAAATCGGCTTGATTAATTGCAATTCTGAGCCTAATGGGTGTGATTTTTTAAAATCAACCAGAGCCTGATAGTCAAATGGCGCATGAGCTGGAACTGACATTACAAGACCAGTTCCAGTTTGTGATTCTACAAAGCTAGCCTCTAACATCAGAATTTTTTCGTTTCTATGTGGAATAGTTACCTCTTTTCCAACTAGATCTGAACCCGAAATCTCACCATCATAAGTAATTTTTTTATCCAAAAATTCCAGCTTACGTGCACATTCAGCTGATACAATCCATTTTTCTCCATCAACTGTAATTTTCTTGTATCTAGTATCTGGATTTACCCATAGGTTGGTAACACCAAACAAAGTTTCAGGTCGTAGTGTTGCAGTTGGGATGACAAAATCTCCAAACTTGAATTTAATCAAGATATATTCTGTAAAGTCTGGCTCTACATCGCCAAGTGTATCATGCTGTGATACAGGATTTTGGTCTTTAGGACACCATCCAACAGGGTGTGAACCCTGAATGATTAGATTTTTTTCTCGAAGCGTGTTGATTTGCCACTCGATAAACTTTTGATAAACAGGATCTATGGTTGTAAACTCGCGACGCCAGTCAATGGAATAACCCATCTCAATCATCCCAGATTTAATCTCTTCATGAAAATAGTCTGCAATCTTTATTGGTTCTACAAACGTCTTGATATCTTTCTCCGAAACATGATATATGTTTTTTAGCCCATCAATTATTTCAGCATCACCAGCCTCTACTCTTTTTGCCATGCCAAGTATTGGAGTACCAGTATAGTGAAATCCCATTGGAAACAATACATTGTATCCTTTCATTCTATAGTATCTTGCATGCACATCAGCTAGTGTGTAGGTTCTGCCATGCCCAATATGTTGAGGTGAGTTTGGATATGGATAAGCTACTGTAATGAATTTTTTTTCCTTTTCGTTTGGATCTGTCTCAAAGTCTTTTCCTTCGCTCCATTTTTTTCTCCACTTTGTTTCAATTCCAGACCAATCTATTTCCATAAATTACACTATTCCAAAGCCATTGATTTTGCTTTCTTGATAGCCTCATCTTTTTTAGACTTGTCCTTTCCTCCACCTTGAGCAAATCTTGTATTTCCTCCACCAGAGCCTCCCAAAATTTTAGAAATTTCTTTAGCAATTGAACCTGCATTTTTGTTCTTGGACTGTTCCCCTGAGTAAATTATTGCTCGAACCGTTGAACCTGCATCAAAAATACCACAATATGATGCCTTTGGATCATTTTTGATTAGTTTCTCTCCAAAATTAATGTGAAAATACTCATCATATTGGTCACTAGTAGAATAACAAAATCGTCCATCTTCTGTAGTATGTACCTCAATTTCATCTACTTTGGATGTACCAATTGGACTCTGTGAAATTTGCTCAAGCAAGAGTGGAATTTTTTCTCTTGTTTGTTCTTTTCGTTCTTCTCTTAGCTTATCTTTTTCTTCTTTTGCATCTTTCTCTTCTCTCATTTTTTCTTGTTCATTTTCATGTTGTTTAACATAATCTTGAGCTGTTTTTCCTGAAACAAACTCTATTCTTACCACCCCGTCTTGAATTCTTTTTGTCCTTGTTATCTTGATTAATTCAATCTCGCGTGTTTTTTTAACATGTGTTCCACCACATGCTTCAACATCAAAATCCTTAATTGATACAATCCGAACAGATTTTACTGGAACAACTCCACCCTGGTATATTCTAAATCCATACTTTTGCTCAGCTGTTCCTCTATCAAAATTTTCAATTTTTACTGGGAGGTTTTTTTGAACTATCGAGTTTGCTAGCTTTTCAATTTCTTTGATTTGTTTTTCAGTAAGAGCTGAATGATGTGTAATGTCTAGTCTTGCATGGTCTTCCTCCTTAAACGCAGAATTTTGCCAAACCCATGAACCTAAAACATTTCGTGAGGAGGAATTTAGGATATGAGTGCTAGTATGATTTTTTGTTATTCCATCTCTTCTTTGTGAATCTACAACACATGATACAGTCTCTCCTTCTTTTGGTATTCCTCCATTTAGCTCATGAACTACAATGTTTCCATGTTTTTCCACATCTACTACATCAAATCCAGCAATTTTTCCGTGGTCTGGTTCCTGTCCTCCACCTCTTGCATAAAATGAGGTTCTATCAAGCACTACAAACTTGTCAAATACCTTGAGAACCTTTGCATCAAATTGATGTGGGTCTTCTTTGTAGTAAAGTAAATCCGTTTCAGAAATATTCTGCAATGGAAGTTTTTCTTTTTCCTTTTTCGTAACTGATTGGTGTAAATCCGATAATCGGGAGTAAAATGTAGATGGAATTTCAGGAATTACCTCTAATTCCTTCAAGTAATCTGGAGTTATTCCATCTGATTCATACATTCTGATTAGATCATCAACGTTTGGGGTTTGGCCTTTAGATTTTAAATTGTCAGCAATTTTTTGCATTCTAATTTTTGACTCTTCATATCTTTTTGCTTCAACTTCGATGATAGTCTTTACATCATCTCGTTTCTCTTTTAATTCTGGATAGGTTTTTTTAAGATAGTCAATATGCCAATCAATCATTTCGTTCAAATCAAGCTTGAGTCCCAATCGTTGCATCGTTCCGATAATTCTTCTTAGAACTATTCGTAGATTGTAACCTCCGCCAACATTACTTGGGAGGGCCCCATCAGATATTGCAAAAATCAAAGTTCTAAGATGGTCTGCAATCAAGTAAATTCCTTCAAGAGGATTGATAATTTTTGTTACCTGTTGAGGACTTAGACCTACATTTTTAATTGCGTGTTCTTTTACTTCTAAGAGATTAGAAAACCTTCCTTGATTTTTTGCAATTTCAACAAAATACTTTGAAAGTAATTCAGTATCAATATCGATTCCAACTTTTTTGATCAAGTTTTTAGTAATTGGACCAAAACAACAATCATACGCAGTAGGCGTTCCCATAGTAATCCATGCGAATCTTTCTAGTCCTGCACCCATATCGATTACCTTTTGGTCTAAGGTAGTGTGGTTTCCTAATTCGCCCTGGAATTCTGTAAATACTGCATTTCCAAGCTCTAATCCTCTGACATAGTATTCAAGAGAAGATCCAAATGATCCTCCTCCTTCCCAAACATCTTCAACAAAAACTATTTCATTCTTATTTATTCCAAATTGATCTGTAAGTAACCTAAAATCAAGATCAATACACTCGTCCTTCCAATATCCTTGAGAGTTTGGAATGCTCAACTGTCCAATCATGCAAAAACTGGAAAAATGTCTACCAGTAACGCCAACATTTTCTAAATCCTTGAATCTAAGACACATTTGTGGAACTACAAGAGGATTTGCAGGAAACTCAAAGACAACTTTAGAGCCCATTACTCTCTGAAAATCAACTACAGATGCAATGGTAAAATATAGATCATCTCGCCACCTGCATACCACTGGATACCTGCTAACAGAAGTATGGCCATTCTTAACAAAGAAAGATTCAACCTCCTTCCAAGCTTGCGTATAATCAAATCTTTTTTTTGTTGGTGGATTTCCAATAAATGAATAGGTATCTTCTGAATCTTTAGGGCAATTACTTCTTTTACTATCCATAGTCCAAAAAAATCTTCCACATGTAGCACAAGATTTTCTTTGAAAACCTTGTTCCTCAAATAATTTTACTTTGTAATATTTCTCAGGATCTGCAGAAAATTTTGAAAGTATTTGCCTTTTGTCCATCTTGAAATGTCTCCTATCGACCGATATTAAGAATTTTGTAAATAAAAAAAGCCCAATTTCGCTAAATCAATATCTTAACGAAAAGCGTAGCACTGCTAATAATTATGTAGTTTATGCCTTGAAACATTTTAAATGGTTTTATTAAAATTTAATTAAAAATACGAAAACCCAATTATTTGAGAACCAATCTAACCGTGTTTTCTGTATTTTGCAGCCGCAATGCTACCAGCTGCAGTAATTCCTGCAGCAATTACAGCTGCCCATTGGTATAAACCAGAGTTATCTGCTCCCTTTTCTTCTACCTGATTTCCTTCTATCACATTAACTGGCGGAGTATCTGGACATCCATCCGAGTCTTCAAATCCATTCATAGTTTCTGTTTGAGTGGGACACTTGTCTATTGTATCAATTATGTTATCATCATCTTTATCAGTATCAGGTAATACGTCAGGACATCCATCTGTATCTTGAAAACTGTTGAATGTTTCACCATCTCTGGGGCATTGGTCTTCAGTATTTATTATTCCGTCACCATCAGAGTCTCTTACCGTTACCAGATCAGGACATCCATCTGTATCCTCAACCCCATTGACTGTTTCTTCCTGAGTGGGACACTTGTCTAATGAGTCAGCAATACCGTCTTTATCCAAATCCCCAATAGGAGTTACATCAGGACATCCATCAAGATCTTCAAAACCGTTTACAGTTTCTATCTGTGTTGGACATTTGTCTAATGAATCTGTTATTCCATCACCATCTGTGTCTTTGAGTGGTATAACATCAGGACATCCATCAAGATCTTCAAATCCATTTACAGTCTCTGCTTGAGTGGGACACCCATCACTATCATCAGCTATTCCATCATTATCTGTATCTTGTACAGGTACAGTATCAGGACATCCATCCTCATCTTGATATCCATTCATGGTTTCTGCTTCATTGATACATTGGTCAGTAGTGTCTGCAATTCCGTCACCGTCAGTATCAGCTGGCGGTATTTCATTTTCGGTAGTGTTCTCTTGTGCAAAGGCTAGATTAGAAAATGACACAGTCAACAAAAGAACTACAATGATGCTACTTTGTTCTACTTTATTCCATCTAGCCATTCCTTTCATCAGTTTTCAGATGTAATTTACTCTATTAAAAAACTTTGAGATTAGATCATCCAGTAAACTGTGACCTTTTGAAACGAAGAAACTATAGTTTATCAGTAAAGTAGATAAGCTTGGAGTGAAGGATTATCTTTTTACTGATTATCGATAAATTCGTTTGCTGAAGACTAGAGTTACGTTTTCGATAACATTTCTAGGAACTGTAGATTACGATAAATTAAATACACTTCTGACAAATTCATTTTGTGTTTGGAAAGAAAAAGGGATTAAAGGAAGGAGACCACATTTTTTCATCAAAACCAGATGGTAATTATAGGAACTTTATTTTTGGTACAGTTACAGGAGTACATGAATCCAAAGTTGGAGTAAATGGATTAATAGTTAATCCAGTTGGCCTAAAAAATAAAGTTGAACAAGGAAAAGCAGGTACTCGTTCGACAGAAATTCTTCAAAACCCTACACCTGAAAACTGTATTCATAGCCTAATCTATAGAATCGAACATGAAAATTTTACAGATATTTTAGATTTGAATTCAGACAGACTAGTCCAAATCCCACCAAAGGTATATGGCATTCTAGACGGCTGGGTACGTGAATCACTTCCTGAGTTGCTAAATAATGTTCTTTCACTCCCTTCAGGCTCTGAAAAAGAACAAGCTAAAAGGGTTCTCAAACAAAGAATGGATACTCTATACGATAAAAATTTGAAAAGAAACTTGTATTCGATATGTCGTAGCCTTAAGATACTTAATTAAAAATAAACAAAAATTTCTAACCTAAACTCCTCCATAGTTTTATATTATGCCCTAAGGAAATCTCGAACAATGGAATACGTTTACGCTGCATTGATGTTACATAAACTAAAAAAAGATATCAATGAAGATAATATTTCTAACTTGGTAAAAGCCTCTGGGGTAGAAGTTAACCAAGCCCAAGTTAAAGCACTTGTAGCATCACTAGCTGACGTAAACATTGAAGAAGCAATAAAGGCAGCACCAGTAGCAGTAGCAGCTGCACCTGCAGCAGCACATGGTGGAGATGCAAAGAAAGTAGATAAAAAAGAAGCAGAAGCAGCAGCTGGAAAATCCGAAGAACAAGCAATGGAAGGACTTTCCGCTTTATTCGGTTAGATTTTTCAATTTTAAATTTTTACGAGAACAACCCCTAACATTAATTACAACTTGATTTAATCAAAATATGGTTTGGTCGATCTTTCGATACCTGCTGATGCATTCATCTACATTCTAGATCTTTTTGGAACAATGGCATTTGCAGTGACTGGAGCATTCAAAGCTATAGAGCACAAATCAGACATTGTAGGAATTATAATTTTAGCAACTATTACCGGCGTGGCAGGAGGAACGATTCGTGATATAGTGTTGGGAAAATTTCCTCCTAATTCCCTCTTGGATCCAACTTATTTGATAATAACAGTGGTTACTGGAATAATCTTATTTTTTCTTTATTCTAGACTCAAAAAACATTGGAATGTTTTTTTAAAATTTGATGCCATTGGTCTTGGTGTCTTTACAATAATTGGTGCCACTTTTGCCTTTAACATTTTTGGGTTAAACTTCCTTGCAATAGTTTTAGCAGGAATGCTTACTGCTGTTGGAGGTGGAATTCTTCGCGATGTTTTTGTTAACGAAATTCCTATAGTTTTTGTAAAGGAACTTTATGCTTCGGCCAGTTTTGTGGGAGTTGTAGTATTCTATTTCATGCTTGTAATTGGAGGAGAATTATATTTAGCAACAATAATTGGAATAATCCTTACAACAGGTCTGCGTCTAGTTGCAATGAAGTATAATTGGAATCTTCCAAAAGTTAAAGGAAATCTCTAATTATTTTAATTTATTCTGGTTTGTAGTCTTTAGCCTTTCCAGACAAACTTGTGGCTTGGGAATGACCCTTTTGTAAAATCTGTTCTTTAGTTTCTTCAGTAAGATATCCTGCCTCTACAGATACAGAACGAGAAGCATGTGCAGCCTTTGCTAGAATTTGTTCTACATTGTCTTTTGTTACATATACTGCCTCAATAGATAATGCCATTGCTTCTTGATGAGCTTGGGTAAGTTCATTTCTAAATTTCTCAACATCGATTACAAGATCTTCTTTTGAATAATGAATCCCCTTTTCAAGAGCTGCCCCAAGAGAGATTCCAGCTTCAACTGCCTTTATGTCAAGTTTTCCTAGCAGTGTAGCCAACTTTGGAGAAATAATTCCGCCTTTTTCGACTGGAGTAGTATCTTTAGTAATCCAAATTGTTCCTTGATCAATTTTTGTCGGAACTCCAGCTTCCTTAAAATCAGTAAGAATAGGACCAGGTGCAACTCCAGTATTTTTTGCTGGAATAACAATATCCTTACTTGCAATATCTCCTGCTCGTGCAAGTAGTAATATCTTATTTTTACCAAGTAATACATTCAGCTTGAAAGGTGACATGTTTGTAAACATGAAAAGGCATTGGCCAGTAAGATCCTCAATAATATTTTTTATTCCTGGAATATCTAGAGTTTCAAGTGCTTTCTTTGCAACCTTGTCTTTAATACTCATTATTTCAACTTCCCCTTTGAATTTCTTTCTAAGAGGTAACAACTGAGAAGATCTGACTTTTTCCATTCGGACAAGTGCTACCACATCATATTTCGTTGGCATTTCTTGAAGCTGTTGATACAACTGTGTTTTTCTTTTAGGATATCTAGTTCTATTTTCGTGCATTCTACTTCTTCACCAGCAGAGGTTGTTTGCTTATCTTACCCATTGTAGTCTTTACCATAATTCTTTTGATATTTTTATCACCGTTGGGTAATTTTTTTTCAACTGCACTTACTACAGCATTTGCATTTAATGCCAAGTCAGAATCTTCCATTGTTTCATCTCCAATTTTACAAGACATTGATAATGAATTTTTAACTTTAACTCTGACTGAAGATCTAAATCTATCAAGAAATGATTCTATGGGGGCATTGAAAGGAACTGGTATGGGCATCTTTCCTCTTGGACCTAGGATTTGACCTAATACCTTACCAACTACTGGCATAAGCTTAGTGTCTGCTAAAAAGAAATCAAAACTATTAATCATTTTTCTGGATTCTCTTTTGTTGGCTGCTAATCGATTTAATTCATCATTATCTATTACTCTATCTGCCTTTGCACTTTTTGCCTTTAATCCCATATCTCCAGAGGCCATAACACATACTGCAGCTGGAGAATTTGTTTTTGGTAGCTGAACTGTTTCGTTAAGAGAAAATCCTTTTTTTACATCAATATCTTTGAAAACCATAATCAATTCTAAGGACTGTTTAAATTTACGTTCCTTATCTGCAGATTTTGCTTCCTTTATCATTTCTTTTAGTTGAGCTTCTGTAATCATTACGCCACATTTTCTGGAAAACCTACTTAAAATCGTTTAGGGATGTTCTAGGCAAAAATCAAAGGTTTTAGAAAAATTTCTTCTTTTCTAATAATAAACTGAAAATTACAGGAACAATATATACAAAACTTACATTTATTACCTATTAGAAAAAATTTCCTAAGCATTGCACCGTTATGATGACTTGGATATGAAAATACTTTTTGAATTGACTAAGGATGCTAGTATTTCCGTTCCAAATCTCTCAAAAAAACTAGGCATTAATGCATCAGTTCTCTATAGCCGAATTAAAAGATTGGTTAAAAAGAAACTCATAAAAAAATTTACCATAGTTATTGATGATTCTCTTTTAGGTATAGATGTAAAGGCTTCTGTTGGAATTAACCGTGATCCTAAATTAAAAGAACAAATTCATAAAGCTTTGATGGAAACGGCAGAAATAGCTTCAATTTCTGAAGTTACTGGAAGATTTGATATTATAGTAAGAGTTTATGCCAAAAACCTAGAAGCATTACACACTATTGTTATTGAAAAAATTGGCAAAATTGATGGGATCCAAAACACTGAAACATTTGTTGAATTACAAAAAACCGACAAAGATCCTGTTTATCTTACATAGAAATAATTTACTTAAATTTTTCATCCCATTTACCAGCATTAATTTCTGCAGTAAACTCCTTGGGTGTTTTTCCTTCTACTTTAATACCTAAACATAAACATGTACCAACTATCTCTTTTGCTGCGGATTTTAGAGAGTTAGCATAGGATTTTTCAAATTTTGTCTTGGCCACCTTAACGATTCCATCCATCCCAATATCTCCAACCCAGTTAGTTCCTGAAGTACCAGAACCCTTCTGAATTCCAGCTTCTTTAAGAATTAGCGCAGCTGCAGAAGGAATACCTATTTCAATCTCCCATTTTTTGGTCTCAGGATCAACAGAAACTATTACAGGAACCTTCATTCCCTCAAAATCTTTTGTTTTTTCATTTATTGTGTTAATCACTTCCATTATGTTAACTCCCATGGGACCTAGAGATGGACCTAGTGGTGGACCTGCAGATGCTTGTCCTCCAGTTACCAATGCTGAAATTTTCTGTAGTTCTCCCATATTCATACACTTTATAATGAAAATTTAATCCTTGCTACGCACTAAGCTTCAAGTAGTTTGCATCTACCGTAACTGGTAGCTGATATGGTGCATCTAACAAAATAACTGTAGCTTCCTCTTTATCGTGATCCACTCTTGTAACAGTAGCCTTCATTCCTTTGAACGGACCACCAATAATCTCTACTACCTTATCCACAGCAAGTTCTGAAACCGTAGATTTTTTTACCAAATATCCCTCAATATCTTTGAATTCTAGCTCTCCTCTTAATTGTCCGCGAATATGTCTCACTCCTTGAATAGCATTAAAGGCCTCATTTGCATCAATAGCCTCTAGAACTACATATCCTTTCAAATTATCAATTAACAATACTGATTGAATATTGATTTTTTTTGTATTTACTCTATTTTGTAAGAGGTTAAGTACAACTTTTTCTTGACCACCTGTAGTCCTAATTGCAAAAAGATGAGATTTGGTATCTGTTCCTGAATTTGTTGTAGGTTGTTTTACACTAGGTTGTTCTTCATCTGCCTTTACTATCTCATGTGTTTCTTCTGTCAATTTTATCTAACGTCCAAATGTTGCTACAGAAAATACGAATTGAATAATAAATCCAATAATGCCAATTGAAATCATTCCTAAAAAAACCAATCTTAGATGTTGCATATAGTCATCTTTATCGGATTTTTTGGCAAGTTTCATTGTATTTACCATATTTCGCATGGTATTTCTCAGGTTCAATGCCTGTGATTAATAAAGTGTCCTTATATCTTTTATCTAATGCAATTGCTAGTTGCGTACCGAGATGACCCAGCAGGTCATAACATGGCCAAATTCATATCACAAGAAATGAAAAATGATGGAGAAATTTATCGAGGTAAATATTTTGATCTTCTAATAATCCCAACCCCGGCAATTTCCGCTGATTGGCTTGAAGAAAAATTCTCATATGATGGATTTGTATTTTTATCAAAACATGCTGCTGAATCTGGTGTTTTAGCTCTTACTTGTCACAGTACCGGTAATTTTTCTGAAGCAAAGTTTGGAGGAAATAATAGACAAGTTGCCATTCCACATCCCCATATCCAAAAATCTTATCTACAAAAACTATGGCAAAACAGAAATGATTTTTCAGAGTTTCAAATTACTATTGAAGCGACTCATCACGGTCCTACTGATTTGAACAAACCATCCATATTCATAGAAATTGGAACCACAGAAAAACAATGGAATGACTCTATTCTTTGTAATTCTATTGCAAAAATTGTAGTTGAGATAATGAAAAGTGAACAAAAATCAAATCCTGTTGCTATTTGTTTTGGCGGAACCCATTATCCAGACAAATTTACAAAGGAACTCATACACGGTAAATTTGCTTTAGGCACTGTTATCCCAAAACATGCTTTAGATTTTCTAGACGAGGAACTTTTTTCTCATATATTAGATAGAAACAACATGGCAAAAACTGCACTATTAGATTGGGAAGGACTCGGACAAAATAAACAAAAAGTTTTAGATATGCTAAATAATACTAATCTTGAGGTTATCAGACTATGAATCTTTCTGAATTAGTATACAAAAAACTCACCAAAGTCCCTGAGGGTAACGTTACAACATATTCAGAATTAGCAAAAGCAGTCGGCTTAAAAAATGGTCAAAGAGCCATCGGGCAAATCATGAAAAAAAATCCATTTCCCGTAATAATTCCATGTCATCGCGTTGTAAAATCAGATGGAAAAATCGGTGGTTATGCATATGGGGTAAAAGTTAAAACTAATATGTTAAAAAAAGAAGGAATAAAAATTCAAGACGGAAAAATTTTAGAATGGAATAAAAAATTCTATAAATTCTAAGATTTACGTTTAGATTTAATTTCTTCCATTAAACTTCTAAGGTGTGCACTATTTCTTACAGTATTTCCTCCTACCATTTTGTAGAGAGTCCAAAACTCATTATTTGTAATATCTTTTCTCTCCTTTGCAACCTTTAATCGATAACGTAATGCACGAACTTTGATAATGTGAATTTCTTTTCTTGCCATACGCGCCCCTCTTGTTCCTCTCTTTGAACCTGGTTTTGGACCTCTTTTTCTTTTCTGACTTTTCTTAAACTGTGCTCTTCCTCTAGATGTTCCAACAATTGGTTTAATTTTGATAGTATTTGCTGTGATTAGACTTCGGATATTGTCTCTTGTAATCGCATCAGCAATATCGTCAAGACGATCAGAATCAAATCTAACTCTATGAATCCCTACTCCCATAATTCGGGAAACTAGCCTTTTTTTTGCTCTAAGATTTACTACCACTTGCAGACACTCTCGCGTTGAATACTTTGAATTTTTTTTCTATAGCTTTTACAATGATTTCTTTTCTCTTTTTTGTACCTACACTGTGGCCTATTCTCAAACCATCAGTTTTAGGATTAAATTTTTCTATATCATTTAGATTGAAAACTAAATTATCTGTATACCCAGATGGGTGAAGACCGCGTGCAATTTTAGGACCTCCATAACCTACTTTTACAATTCCTGGTCTTCCACGACGACTTTTCTGTTTTCGTTGATGGCTATCAATGCCTTTTGGTTTTCTCCAATTCGATTCTAATCTCTTGTATCGCCAACTTTCTGGTCTAGCAAACTCAGGTCTGTTGTTTGCACTTTTTTCTCGTAGTTCCAGTTTATCCTTATTTATGGGCATCAAGTTGAATCCCGAATTTTTAAATAAATAGGTTCCTGCACGGAAACCCCAAACCAACTTTGAGAGGGATTATAAGGAAATTTAATCAAAGCAATTCCTTATGATTTATTTAGTATTTGTTTACTGCACAGCAATATTAGAGAGCCAATATGACTGAAAACCCAAAATCTACCATCACAAGTAAATTCACAACACAGCTAGAGGACTTTGGCATTACACCATCTACTGTACATAGAAATCTTCCTGTGGCAAAATTAGTTGAAATTGCTGTCCAGAAAAATGAGGGAATTCTTACAGCTACTGGATCTCTATCTGTCAAGACAGGGAAATATACTGGAAGATCTCCAGACGATAGATACATAGTATTTGATGACGAAACACATGAAAATGTAGATTGGGGAAAAGTAAATCATCAGTTCCCTCCTGGTAAATTTGATAAAATTTTTGAAAAAATGAAAAATTTTGTAGATGGAAAGGATCTTTTTATTTTTGATGGGTTTGTAGGAGCTGATCTAGAAAACAGATTAGCTATACGAGTGATAAATGATCATGCATGGCAAAATCTTTTTGCAAGGCAGTTATTTGTAAGACCATCAGCTGCAGAATTAGAATCCCACGAACCAGAATTCACGTTGATGTGCATCAATGACTTTGAAACAATTCCAGAAGTAGACGGTACAAGTTCAAATGTGTTTATTCTAATTAATTTATCCAAAAAACTAGTACTGATTGGGGGTACTAGCTATGCCGGTGAGATGAAAAAATCAATGTTTTCTGTTATGAATTACATACTTCCCTCACGTGGAGTCTTTCCAATGCACTGCTCAGCAAATATTGGAAAGGATGGCGATACTGCATTATTCTTTGGCTTATCAGGTACAGGCAAGACGAGTCTTTCCGCTGATTCAATTAGGATGCTAATTGGTGACGATGAGCATGGCTGGTCAGATAAAGGAGCTTTCAATTTTGAAGGAGGATGCTACGCAAAATGTATCAATCTCAATCAGGAATCCGAACCACAAATATGGAATGCCATAAAATCAGGAGCAGTTCTGGAAAATGTGGTCATTGATAAACAAACTTTGAAACCTGATTTTAATGACAGTAGCCTTACTGAAAATACTAGAGCAGCTTATCCACTAGATTACATTCCAGGTTCTATTATCCCAAGTATTGGTGGACATCCTAAAGTGGTAATTTTTTTAACTGCAGATGCATTGGGTGTATTGCCACCAGTATCCAAATTGACAAAAGAAGGAGCAATGTTTCATTTCATGTCTGGATACACAAGTAAACTTGCAGGAACAGAAAGAGGAATCAAAGAACCAAAAGCCGTTTTCTCAGAGTGCTTTGCTGCTCCCTTTATGCCACGACCAGCTTCTGTTTATGCAAAAATGCTTGGTGAAAAAATAAAAAAACATAACACAATAGTCTATCTAATTAATACTGGATGGTCAGGAGGAGCTTATGGCTCTGGAAATAGAATTAAAATACAATATAGCAGGGCGATGGTCACAGCAGCACTAACTGGCGCACTTGATATTGTCAAGTACAGGCATGACGATCTATTCAATTTAGACATTCCAACAGAATGTCCAAATGTTCCTTCTGAAATATTAGATCCAAAAAATACTTGGATTGACAAGGACTCTTATGATTTGTCAGCAAAGAAACTTGCCCAAATGTTTGTTGAAAACTTTAACAAATTCAAAAACGTTCCTCAGGAAATCCGTAACGCAGGACCAAAACTTCCTTAAATAAAATTATCTTCTAATTTTCAATCCTACCAAAGCTATAATGACTACAACTGAAAATATGATTAAAATTGGTTTATAGGGGATTTTTATTAGATGAAAAAGATCTAACCCTTTTGTTTCTGTAGCTGATTTTACTTCAACTATATCATTTGCATCAAATGTTTTTCCATCAATCATAATCTTTGATTCGATCCAATATACTCCAGGATTATAGACAGTTATTGTTGCATCTTTAGTTGGTGTAGCAGAAGTGGTATCTATTACTGAGTTATCTTTGTCAATAACTGAAATTTTTGCATAAGACCACTCCTCAGGTGATGAAATTTTAAAATTCATTTCTCCATTTTGTTCAACTACATCTATAGTTGCATTAGTCAGATGAGATACAATTGGAATGTTATAGATTACTCCATTCTGTTCAATGAAAACTTTGTCTTGCACTTCCCCAAAAAATTCTTTATTTATTGAGGCTGTGATATTTAGACGATCATTTTCCAACTTGTAATCAAAATCTACATAGTCATTTCCAATAAAACTAACTTTGATATTTTCATTATTTCCATCAATACTTTTTATTTGTAAGAATTGACTTTGAACATTCTTTTCAGGTGATACATTAAATATCAAATTGGTTGGCTTGATAATCAGATTTGCATCAAAAGCTTGGGTCAAATTAAGACGTCCTGAACCAGCTATTTCAACTGGAAATTGGTTTCCATATGCATCTAAAACAGAATTAGTAGTAGTTACCAAAAGGGATTTTATTTCAATTGGTTGCAAATCATTTCTTTTTTGTAACAAGAGTGCTGCAGCACCTGATACATGGGGTGCTGCAAAACTTGTCCCACTAGTAAAATTGTATTTTCCGTCAATAAGTGTGGTATTAACAAAAGCACCTGGTGCAACAAGATCAGGTTTAATGTAGAATGGTGAAACTGGCCCTCTTGAGCTAAAGTGTGCAACAAAATCTGGATGGTAAAATACATTTAAAGTTCCAGATGTTTTGTTTTGAATAAGTTTTTTTAATATCATACCTTCTTCTCCTGACATTGATAAAGCAGGAATAGTTGGTTGATAATCAGGACCTGCTAACTCATGGGTTAGCTCGCCAAAAAATAATCCATGTTCATTATTGTAAACGATTATGGCTTTTGCTCCAAACTTTGCAGCATTATTCTCTTTGTCAGAAAAATACACAATCTCGCCTTCTAGATCACTTCCGCGTTCAACAAGCAAAATAGAATCTTTTATCTCCAAGTCTACAAGATCCCTTTCTCTACCATATTGACCAAAATGAATTTCTGCTGTGATAGGTTTGTCTAATGGACTTGTTCCCACCATTGGTAATACTTGATACTTTTTACTCTCAACTTCCAAAGTTGAGACTAAACTTGCAGTGATATTGTTGTAAGTAGCGCCAACAGTAATCGTATTTGGATTTATTCCAGGACTTCCAATTGTTCCTAAATCAGGTCCATTATTTCCTGCAGCTGCTACTACAATGATTCCTTGTTCTACTGCTTTGTTTACAGTATTATCGATTTTTTTGTTAGTTAAATTCACTCCTAAACTAATGTTAATGACATCTGCTTCATCCAAAATTGCCTGTTCTATAGCTTTAATTATCAAATCTGATGAAACAGATTCACCATTCTCTGAAACCCTATAAGCTAAAATTTTTGATTTTGGTGCAACCCCTTGTAATTGTCCATCAGCTGCAATAATTCCTGCAACCTCTGTTCCATGACCATTTGTATCAATTGGCGAGTTGTCATTGTCTACAAAATCATAACCTCCTATAACCTTACCATCTTTGCCAAATCCAAAAAGATCAGGATGATTATAATCAACCCCTGTATCTATTACAGCAATTTTAATTCCTGTCCCATCAAAGCCTAATTCCATTGGATGCGTTGTACCTATGTAGGGCACGCTCTTATCTAAGAAAATTTCAAAATTGTTATCCTCTTTAAAAAACTGAAAACTGATTATTGCAAATATTAGAATTACTGAAAAGAAAAAAATTTTGTTTGAATATCTCATCATTTTTTACCTATATTGATGTCTAAAAAATACATTCCTTACTAAACCAATAAATTATCTTGATGTAGATTGATGACTAACTATGACAAAATACGAACTACCAAAATTGCCATATGCATACGATGCTTTAGAACCACACATTGATGCAAAAACTATGGAAATCCATCACTCAAAACATCACCAAGCTTATACCAACGGACTAAATGACGCCTTGGAAAAACTTAAACCAGATCTACAAAATAAGGATCTTTTGGAAATTCTGGGTAATCTAAAGAAAGTTCCTGAAAATGTAAGAGGTGCAATAAACTTCCATGGAGGAGGATACGATAACCATAAGCTGTTTTGGAACAACATGAAACCAAATGGTGGTGGAACCCCTGGCGGTGCAATCGCTGACGCCATTAACAAATCGTTTGGAAATTTCTCCGACTTTAAAGAACAATTCTCAAAAAATACTGCAACAATTCAAGGAAGCGGTTGGGGGTGGCTTGTCTATAATAAAAAATCAAAAAAAGTCGAATACAAAGCGATGCCAAACCAAACGAGCCCACTTACTGAGAAACTTGTACCACTGTTGGGATTGGATGTGTGGGAACATGCATACTATCTAAAATACCAAAACAAACGACCTGACTATATTTCTGCATGGTGGAATGTCGTCAATTGGGACGAAGTAGATAACAGACTTTCTAAAGCAAAATAATCATCTAATTTTTTATTTTATTTTTTATTATTGAATTTAATTTTAAATTAATTTTTTATATGAATGCATTTATAGCCATCTGGAAAGATTTTGTTGTAAATGAGTGAAGAGCAAGCTCAACAATTGATGTATCAAATGCAAATGCTAGAAAATTATTTTGGTGAATTAACACAAAAAGAAGAATCTCTAATTAGAATTATCGGAGAAGCTTCCTCTGCTATCGAATCAATAAAATCTATTAGTGAAAAACCAGAATCATCTACACTTGTTCCAATTGGCATGGGCTCATTTGTAAAAGCAAACATTTCATCAGATGATAAATTCATATTAAATTTGGGTGCTGGAGTAGCTATAGAAAAAGATAAGAATTCTACAATTAATTTTATCGAAGCGAGAATTAAAGAAATGGAAGTAGCATTAAGAGATACTAGTACACAAAAACAACATGTGATGGCGAATTTAGAACAAGGAAAACAAGAAATGAATCGTCTTATTCAAGCATCACGAAGTAAAAATCAGTAAAGGTAAACAAGATGTTTGAAAATTTACGTGATGCTTTTTCAAGCGCAGCTAAAAGTTTAGGTGAAAGGGAACTTAAGGAAAAAGATATTGAAGATGTATTATTCCAGTTAGAAATTTCACTATTGGAATCCGACGTAGCCACAGAAGTTATAGATTCAATAAAATTTGATCTAACGAAAAAACTGATTGGAACAAAGATAAATAAAAAAGAAATAGAAAAATTTGTAAAAGACAGTCTTATTCAAACTATTTCTAGCTTGTTTGATTCTGCTGGAAAAATTGATATTTTTTCAAAAATTACTTCAAAAAGAGCTTCAGGTCAACCCTACATTATTTTATTTGTGGGCATTAACGGGACAGGAAAAACAACTACACTAGCAAAACTTGCTTATCTATTACAGAAATCAAAATTCTCAGTAGTAGTTGCAGCAGCTGATACATTTAGGGCAGGTGCTATTGAACAATTAAAAGAACATACAAGCAGACTAAATCTAAAGATAGTTGCACAAACCTATGGTTCAGACCCTGCTGCTGTTGCAAGAGATGCAGTACTATATGCAAAATCACACAAGATAGATTGTGTTCTAGTTGATACTGCTGGAAGAATGCAGACAAGCAAAAATTTAATGGACCAAATTGCTAAAATTATAAATGTTGTAAAGCCCGATTTTAAAATTTTTGTTGGGGATTCTTTAGCAGGAAATGATACTGTTAATCAAGCTAAAGAATTCCATAAACACACAAAATTTGATGCAGCCATCTTAACAAAAAGTGATGCAGATGCACGTGGTGGAGCGGCTCTATCTATTGTTAAAGTTACTTCGACACCGGTTCTTTATGTAGGGGTTGGACAGGAATACAAAGATCTTAAAACTTTTGATAAAGAATTGTTTCTTGAAACTGTGTTTGGTAAACATGACGAAAGTGAGATTTCTATTACTAAAGAGAAAGTCCATGAAACAGAATCTAAAATAGATTCAAAACAAGTAGAAGAAACTATACCTGAATCACAAGCAATTGAAGAGTCTTCAAGGGAGTCACAAATCACCGAAGAATATGATGAAATCAAACCATCAAAGGACTCTGATCCTTTTGAAGGACTGGACACAAAAGACATTAATCTTTATGCAGACTTGTTTGATGCTCCACCACCAGAAAATGACCAACAAGCACAAGAACTATCTGTTAAAATAAAGAAATGGATTTCAAATGGGAGACCAAAACCATATGATAACTCTAAAGAGGTAGATACACAAAAAATGAAAGATGATTCAGAAAAACCTAAAAAGAAACACTCGCTATTTGGTAGGTTTAAGAAATGAAATTAAAAACAAAAGACTTGCTCACTCTTGAGGAACTAAATAACAATGAACTTTCACACATTATAGATTTTGGAATTAAATTAAAAAAAGAACTAAAAAATGGCAAGACAAAACCTATTCTCAAAAATAAGACATTAGCAATGATTTTTCAAAAACCCTCAACTAGGACACGAGTAAGTTTTGAAACTGGCATGTTCCAGTTGGGCGGTCATGCCTTGAATTTATCCTCAAATGAGCTTCAGTTATCGCGTGAAGAATCAATTGAAGATACTGCACGCACATTATCACGTTATACAGACATCATTATGGCACGAGTTTATGACCATAAAATGATTGAAATTCTATCAAAAAATTCAACTGTACCAGTGATTAACGGACTATCTAATTCATTTCATCCATGCCAAACTTTGGCAGATCTTATGACCATTAAAGAAAAAAAGAAAAAATTACAAGGACTAAAAATTGCGTGGATTGGAGATGGCAACAACGTTTGTAATTCTCTCATCTACGGATGTTCAAAATCAGGAATCAACATATCTATTGCAACTCCCAAAGGATTTGAACCCGATAGGCAAGTTATCAAAAAATCAAAAATGAATATTGAAATTGAAACTATCACCAATCCTGAAATTGCAATAAAAAATGCAGACGTTGTGATGACTGATACATTTACATCAATTCATAACATAGATACAAAAAGAGAAAAAAAGTTTCTTCCAAAATTTCAGGTAAATACATCTTTAATGAAAAAAGCTAAAACAAATGCAATTTTTATGCACTGTCTTCCTGCTAAAAGAGGACACGAAGTCACAAGTTCTGTTATTGACGGTCCACAATCTGTGGTGTGGGACCAAGCAGAAAATAGATTACATACTCAAAAAGCTCTTTTGGTGTCGCTATTAGGCATCTAACGTTTATAAGAGCAATTTCAAATTTCTGCGTATAGATGGTCTATTCAAAAATATTACGTAGATTGAGAGATGAGAAAACTAACTATCGACGAAGGACAGCTTTACTTAAAAGTAAAAGAGATTTTGTTACTGTTAAAATTTCAAATGAAAATATTCAAGTCCAATTACACAAACCTGAATTATTAGGCGACAAAGTAATTGCATCTGCACATTCTCGATTTTTAATTAAAAAAGGCTGGAATGGCTCACGAAAAAGTATACCAGCTGCTTATCTTACAGGTTACTTTGCTGGTAAAAAAGCACTGGTAAAAGGCAGCAAAGATGCTATCCTATACCGTGGTACTGACAAGTATACACAAAGAATGGCCGCTGCACTAAAGGGTGTACTAGACGCTGGCCTGAAAATACCTGCATCTCCCGAAGCTTTTCCTTCAGAAGAGAGAATCAAAGGTCAACATTTGAAGGTAAAAAATGATGTTGAAAAAGTAAAATCAACTATTGATAGTGAGGTAAAATCTGTATGAGTCAAACACGACAACGACAACAACGCCCAAGAAGAGAACGAAAACCAAGAGAAGAAGAAGTCTGGATTCCAAAAACTAACCTTGGAAAAAAAGTTGCTTCTGGAGAAATTACCGCCATGGAAGAAATTTTAGAAAATGGATATAGAATTCAGGAAGCAGGTATAATGAAAAAACTCTTACCAGATCTGAAAACAGAAGTTATCGATGTTGGCATTGTTCAAAAAATGACACCAAATGGTCAATCAACTAGATTTAAGGCATTAGTAGCTGCCGGTAATGAAAATGGCTGGTTAGGTGTAGGTCGTGGGAAATCAAAACAGATGAGAATTGCCATTGAAAAAGCAACCAACGCAGCATATCTTAACGTAAGTCCCGTAAAATTAGGATGTGGAAGCTGGGAATGTAGATGTGATAAACTACATTCTGTCCCATTCAAAGTTCGTGGAAGGGGTGGAAGCGTAACAATTGAAATTTTACCTGCACCTAGAGGACTAGGATTAGTTGCCGGAGGAAAGATTAGAAATCTTTTGAGACTTGCAGGTCTGAAGGATGCTTGGACTACTGCTAAGGGTTCAACTGCTACTATGAATTCAACATCAAAGGCTCTACTACAATGTCTCAGTCAAACATTTAGTCAAGGATAAATAGCATGGCACAGGCTTTTTTGGTTTTAAGAATTACAGGACAAGCAGACGTACCACACTGGGCTGTGACTACATTAAAACTCTTAAAATTGGATAAGAAATTCAGAGCTACTATTATTCCAGCTAAAGATAACACATTGGGAATGTTAAAAAAAATTCAGCATTATATTTCTTGGCAAGAAATCGATATCTCAACAACAAAGGAATTGTTAGACAAGAAAGGAAGAAAAGCAGGATACAAAAAAATTACTCCTGATGACCTTGCAGAGATTGGCTTTAAGACTATAGATGAACTTGCATCTTCGCTTACTGAAGGAAAATCCTCATTATCAAAACTTAGTCCACTAAAACCTTGGTTTGCCTTGGCACCTCCTAAAAAGGGATTTAAAAGAAGTACCAAAAAATTGTATGGCCAAAAAGGTGTTCTTGGCCACAATAAAGAATTAAACACACTAATCAGGAGAATGATGTAACTTGCCTACAAGATTACGAAAGACTCGAAAACTTAGAGGTTCAAGAACTCATGGTTGGGGCCAAGTTGGACAACATAGAGCAAGTGGCCATAAAGGAGGCCTTGGTCAATCAGGGTTGCTAAAGCATCATGTTCATACAATGTTAAAGGAATTCCCAGATCATTTTGGTCATGATTCTACTCATCCACCTCACCCAAATATCATAAAAAAATGGACTAGTGTTCGTGACCTTGATGACTTGTTTGCAAAATCTGGAACAAAGGAAGGAGAAAAAAATATTCTCGACCTAAACAGTATGGGATATGACAAACTTCTAGGCGGAGGCCAAGTAACAAATGCATACACAGTAAAGATCAATCAATCAACTGCATCAGCACAAGAAAAAGTAAAGCAAGCAGGGGGCGAGGTGTTAGCAAACAATGGCTGAAGGCAGCGCTACTGCGTTTCTCAGAAAAATAGTAACAAAAACAGAACCATATATTCCTCAAGTCCCAAAACCTAAAAAGAAACTCTCACTACAAAAACGGCTTTTGTGGTGTGGTGGTATTCTACTCATCTACATGATAATGGGTCAAACACCGCTTTTTGGTGCAACAACACCAGAATTTGACTTTCTTGCTTTTGCAAGAGTAATTTTTGCATCCCAACAAGGAACCTTAGTTGAGCTAGGAATTGGACCAATAGTAACTGCAGGATTGTTGATGCAGCTATTGAGAGGTTCTGACATTTTAAAATTTGATTTTAAAAAGCCAGAGGAGCGTGGCGTGTTTCAAACAGCTACAAAGCTTGTAACATACATTGTAATAATTGCTGAATCAGCGGTTTATGGAATTGCTGTATATGGTCCAGGTATGGCAGAACCATCCCATCTGTATGTACTAATTGGACAGCTTATGGGCGCGTCGATAATTATCATGTTTTTGGATGAAACTGTTCAGAAAGGATGGGGACTAGGTAGTGGAATCAGCCTTTTCATTATGGCAGGCGTTGCTCAGCAAATTCTTTGGAGTATGTTTAGTCCTCTCCCAGCTGGTGATGGATTCTCTATAGGAATATTCCCGTTTATAGGAGAATCAGCAATGGCAGGAGATCTTGCAAATGTATTCTTTAGGTATAACCAACTGCCAAGTATATTCGGACTGTGTCTTACTGCAGGGATTTTACTTATTCTTGTATATACACAAGGAATGAAGATAGAAATTCCAATTGTCTCAACAAAATATAGGGGATTTTCTGCAGTTTATCCAATCAAACTAATGTACGTATCAAACATTCCTGTAATTTTAGCATCAGCACTTACTGCAAATGCTGTCTTTATAGGACAAATGCTTTGGGCTAACGTTAATCCTCAAAACAATAATGCCTTTATGAATATTTTAGCACAGTTTGATCCAACGAGTCCATCCACACCAATTGGAGGATTGATTTACTATATTACTCCGCCCAGGGGACTGGATGTTGTTGCATTAGATCCGTTAAGAGCAGTTGGTTATGTAATTTTTATGATTGCTATAGTAATTGTATTTGGAAAACTTTGGGTAGAACTTGGAGGACTTTCTCCGAAAAGTGCTGCAAAGAATCTTCTTGATGCAGATGTGCAGGTGCCAGGCTTTAGACGATCAAATGAACCAATAGAGGTCTTGCTTAACAAATACATCCCATCGGTTACTATAATCGGTTCAGCTATACTTGGATTGTTAGCAGGAGTTTCTGATGTGTTGGGAGTATTTGGATCTGGAATTGGAATACTGTTAATGGTGGATATCTTGATTAATTATTACAACCAACTAATCAAGGAACAAGTAGAAGTGGTTATGCCACGGCTTGGTGCATTACTTGGCAGAAAGTAAGAAAGTAGTAATGGTTGGAATTCCCGGTGTTGGGAAATCTACCCTTGTTTCTAAAATTGTGGAAATTCTAAATAATAGAAAAAAAAGTGTTAGTGTACAAAGTTTTGGAACAGCAATGTTTGAAGAAGCCAAAAAAATTGGCATTAAAGATAGAGATGAGTTAAGAAAACTTCCAATGGATGTACAAAAAAATCTTCAAAGATTAGCAGCTGAAAAAATTGCAAAATTAAAAGATGATCTAGTAATCATTGATACTCATGCGTTCATTGCAACTAACGCAGGATTTTACCCAGGGCTGCCCTATCACGTTTTACAAATAATAAAACCATCTAATTTTATTTCAGTTTATGCTCGACCTGAAGAAATCTATAATCGTAGAATGAAGGATACAACTCGCAATCGTGATATTGTATCAATTGACAGTATCAAAAAAGAGATGGCAATTCATGATGCAATGCTTTCAAGCTGTTCTGTATTTTCAGGCTCTCCTATGAAACCAGTCCTCAATACTGAAGGAAAGGTTGAAGAAGCAGCCAACACTGTGATATCTGCAATAGAGATATGACTCCAGAATTTAGTTTTGTATTACACTTTTTAAATTCAATTTTCCTGCAAGATGATTTATTTGGACTACAGCAAGGTCCACTTGGAAGCGCAGATCCACTTATCAAAGGAATGCTTCCATCTGCTTTAGGAATTCTAGGAATTTCCATATTGCTTAATCTTTTCAATGCAGGAGTAAGGAGAAAATTAGTTGATCGAGTCAAGCTAAAAAGAATAATGCAAGAAACAAGATCTTGGCAGAAGGAACGTATGGCAGCATTTCGTTCTAAGGATAAAGAAAGAATTGCAAACTTGAACAAAAAATCTCCATACATGAATAAGATGAGCATGGAAATGATGCAAATGAATATGAGGCCTATGATGATTACAATTATTCCTCTATTATTGATATTTTATTTCGTCTTACCACAGATGTTTGCCTATACCGTGGCTATTTCTCCTATTTCTTTAAACGTAATACCTGGAGATTTTTTCCAACTTACTTGTACTGCTGAAAAAGTTGACGGTGAAATATGTAAACAAGAAAACGAACTTTATTTTTGGGCTTGGTATTTTTTGACATCAATTGCGTTTAGTGGCATTATAATGAAGCTTACCAAAACCTCAATGGATATAGGTTGAAGAAATCAGTAATTATTTCCGGCCCTCCTGCGATTGGAAAAACTACCGTTGCAAAAGGACTAGCAAAAGAATTTGATTTAACTTACCTTGGAGGTGGTGACATTCTAAAGGAGCTTGCTAAGGAACAAGGTTTCCAAACAGACGGCGATGATTGGTGGGACACGTCTGAAGGAATGAAATTTTTAAGTCAACGAAGTGAAAATCCTGAATTTGATAAAAAAGTGGATAACAAACTAAGAGAACTTTTTTTGAAAGGAAATATAGTGATAACCAGTTATACTCTACCTTGGCTTGTAGACGATGGTATCAAAATTTGGCTCGCTGGAACGCTTGAAAACAGTGCAAGAAGAATGAAAACTAGAGATAATATGGATGAAAAAGAAGCTCTTGCAATTGTAAAAAAGAGATATGAAGAGAACAAAAAACTATACAAGAAATTATACAACTTTGATTTTGGTGAGAACTTGAGTATATTTGATAAAATTATCGATACTGATGAACTTGATGCCACAAAGGTTCTCGAAATTGCAAAATCCACTGTGAAAGAGATGCTTTGACTCTAAAACAATTGCAAAATCTTACAGAAATTGATCAGGATATTACTGACAACAATTATGGTACATATTATGATAAACGAAGTTTAGATCAGCTACTAAAGTATGGATTTATTTTACTAGACAAACCTCCAGGACCAACGAGTCATGAGACTGTAGCATGGTTGAAAAGAATTTTAAAAATTCCTAAAGCAGGTCATAGTGGGACTTTGGATCCTCAAGTATCTGGAGTTTTACCAATGGGCTTGGGAGACGGTACCAAAGCATTAGAGGTCTTGCTTTATGGACCAAAGGAGTACCATGCATTAGGTAGATTACATTCGTTGCCTTCTAAAGAAAAACTAAAAAAAGTTTTAGAAGAATTTACCGGAGAAATTTATCAAAAACCTCCACAGCGTTCTGCAGTTCTTAGGCAAACAAGAACACGAACCATTTACGAGCTTGAATTGTTAGAACAAAAAGAACGTCTATTACTCTTACGAATTTTATGCGAAGCTGGTACATACATTCGAAAGCTAATCTATGATATTGGTGAAATATTAGGTCCAGGTGCTACTATGATTGAGCTACGTCGTACAAGAGTTCATCAATTTACAGAAAACTCACATCTTGTAACTCTTCATGAGCTTGCAAATGCATATTCTTTATGGACTGAAAAAAAAGATGATTCTAAACTTTTGGAATTAATTAGACCTATTGAACATGTATTAAGTGAATTAAAATCAGTTGTAATCCGTGATTCTGCAGTAGATGCATTATGTCACGGGGCTCAACTAGCAATTCCTGGAGTTTTACAAGTCTCACCTAATCTCAAAAAAGATGATCTTGTGGCTATCTATACCCAAAAAGGAGAAGTTGTGGCTCTTGCAAAATCACTGTTATCTGAAGCTGATATTAAGGAAAATACAAAGGGATACGCATTTGAGACAAAACGAATCATAATGGCTCCTAGCACCTATCCTAAAAGGTGGCACTCAAAACAATCTACTAACAAATAAAAGTCATTTACGATAGGATTCTGAAGATGTTTCCACGAGGTCTGATTTTGGCAGTAGTTATTGGCATTACAGCAGGAGCTTTAGTTGGTTTGTTTTTAGTAACTCAAAAAAATGGAGAGCAATTAGAATTTGTAGAAGGCTCCTCTCTTTCTATTGTAACTGATAAAACAGATTTTGATCAAGCCGAAGAAATTAAAATAAAAATAATCAATTCGGGAACTAGATCCTTGACCTTCTCTGATGCATCCTATGGCCTACAGATTACTGGATTGGATGGAAGAGTACTCTATACTCCAATTGCTGCACAGGTTATATCCACTCTTGAACCAAAACAAGAAATAATTTTCGTATGGAACCAGATCAAAAATGATGGCGATCCAGCATCAGCAGGAACATACAAGATTACTTCAAGTGGAACTGATGAAGCATTAACTGTCAAAAAATCAATTACAATAAACATCCACAAATAATCCGTAAAATTTTTCACCAGTATAACCTATTATATAATCAGTCTTGTAGCAGTTACTCTGGCGAATAAAATGCCGGGGTCGCCTAGCCTGGTAGGGCGCGCGCCTGGAAATAACTATACCATAGAGCGCGTACTCGCAAGGGTTCGAGAGTTCAAATCTCTCTCCCGGCGCCTTACGTTACCGTTGAGCCCTTACTACGTAATTCTTAGAGGGAACTTTCCTAAATTCAATAGATGAATTTGTCCATGTTTTATCTGGTGTTGATAAATTTCTAATGTTATTTTTTGCGACATTGAAGAAGATTTAGTATCACTTCTTGTTTTAGGTAATTACCATTTCATGAAGTTTGAACTTCTGTAAATGGTATAATGACGTAAAAAATGTACACTTCTAGTCTATAAGACTAGGGATAAGTTCTATATTGTAAGATGGCACAGACAAAAGCTCAGCGTAGCGCTGCAGCAAAAAAAGCTGCTCGTACTAGAAAACGAAATGCAGCAGCAAAGAAAGGTTCTAAAAGTAGAAGTAGAAAACGTTAGAATCAATTCTTTTTTTTAAGATTAGTAACTATGAATTTAAAATGTAAAAACTGTGGGAAGGAATTTGAATTATTTAGTAGTGAATTTTGTTGTAAAGAATGTGTTGATGATTACTATATGAGAGAACACCCAAAATAATACATACTGTTCAGTAATCATTCGAACCTGTTTATTTTTCTAATTATATCACTTGTACTCTCAATTTTGACTCCACAATTATATACACACTGCACAATGCAGATGGGTGGGAAAACGTCAAGTCAAAAGTGAAAGCGAATTAAAAACAATTCGTTTACCTGAACAAGGTGAACTTTTTGGCAGAGTACTAAAAATGCTTGGAGGTGAAAACCTCATTGTAAAATGTTCTGATGGCATTACTCGAAGAGGTAGAATTAGAGGAAAACTAAAACGCAAAATTTGGATTCGTGATAATGATATTGTAATAATTGCTCCGTGGGATTTCAAACAAGCTGAAAGAGGAGATATTTTATGGAGATTTACTTTGCCACAAGTAGATTGGCTAAAACAAAATAATCATATTCCAAAGGATTTCTAAACATGCAAAATTTGAATTATGATTTTTGTATAGTGAAAGAAAAAAAGAATTAGTGGCTATGTCCACAACCACAGGAATCATGACTTCCTTCAGATTGTGGTTCTTTTGCTGCACATCTAGAACATTTGTCAGAACCAGTAGGAGAAAAGAATCCAATTCCACAGGATACACATTTCATATTTGCCATGCAAAAGTCTGATTTGTTCTAGTATATATCATAATTTACGTATGGATTTTAACTAATATTCTAACTCTCTTTCCGCTTTTTCAAAATCAATTAATTGTATGTACTTCAAAGTAATTCATTGGAAAAATATGATATTGCAATAATTGGAGGGGGAATTCTTGGAACCACTATCTCATATTGGTTATCAACACTTTATGATATCAAAGTATGTGTAATTGAAAAGGAAAATACTGTCGCTAAGCATACAAGCAGTAGAAACACTGGTGTTGTTCATGCACCATTTTATCTTGATCCAAAAAAAAGGAAGGTATCTGCAATCTCTTCACTAATATCACATGATTTATGGGAAATACTAGCAAAAAAGAAAAATCTACCATGGAGTGAGGTAGGAACTATTGAGGTAGCTATCAAAGAGCCACAACACAAAACTCTTGAAAAGTATCTAAAATGGGGAGCAGAAAATGGAATTCCCGAGGGACAGCTAGAACTACTTGATTCAAAAGAATTAACAAAAAAAGAACCAAATCTCAAAGCTTATTCAGGTCTTTTTTGTAAGCGTGATGTATCAACTGATTATGGAATTTTTACAAAAGAACTCCAAAAAGAATCCGAAAAAAATGGAACAAAGTTTCTATTCAATCATCATGTAAAAGACGTAGAAGAAAATTCAGAAGTAAAACTAACATTTTCTGACAATTCAACTCTTGTTTCAAAATTTATCATAAACTGTAGTGGTGGTAATTCACTTGACATCGCAAAAAAATTCGGTTTGGCATTACAATATAATGATCTACATTTTCGTGGAGAATATTGGGTAGCTGACAAAAAATATGCAGATTTGGTTAAAACTAACGTTTACTCTGTAGCAAGGTTTTCCGAATTTCCATTCTTAGACCCTCATTGGATCAAACGAGCAGACGGAAGGACGGAAATTGGACCAAATGCAGTTCCTGTAATGACTCCTGAAACCTATGAAGGATATACTGGTGAATTAACCCAGGCTGTATCTAAAATCCGTGAAATCTTTAGCGGAAATGTAATGAAACTTTTTACAAATCGTTCTTTTTTAAAATTAATCTCAAAGGAATTTTTGAGTTCGGTTTCAAAATCAGCGATGGTATACAGAGTTCAACAGTTTATTCCTTCCATAAGACCTGAATATTTTTCAGAACATGGTACTGCTGGAATAAGGACACCAATTATTACTCCAAAAGGGACGTTTATGTCAGATATCTTAGAACTTAACGGAAAAAATTCATTTCATATAATTAATTACAATTCACCTGGAGCAACCGGTGCTCCTGCATATTCGGCCTTTATTGTAAGACAGTTGCAGGAAAAAGGGATTCTTGATTATATTCAAAAACCTAAGGAATCATTTTGGAAATTTGAAGATATTGTAATTGAAAATTAGCATTATTACAATTCTTTAAACATCTTAAGGCCTATTCGTATTCTGTCAATTTATCTGATAGCAAACAAAGGCAAATATCCCATGGACTTACTACCCGTTTCCCATATACTATGTAAGGATGTTCCATTTTGTACAGGAGTTTTGATACTTCAGAAATTGGAAGATCTTCTGAAATCTCTTTTGCCTCACCAAATGGGAAATCACTTACTGGAATATTCAAAAAATTATCAGTTCCTCGAAGGTATTTCAAGTCACCAGCAATTTTTTCTAAAATTATGCGATCATTGATGAATTTTGTTGTACCTTCAAGAAGCAACCTCCTTGTTCCATGTTCAAGCATTGAATTGATAATGTTCCCTATGGTAAAGTCTTTGGTAAATGTCACCAGTTTTTTTTCTGGAAGATCACAAACTGAAACATCTGTTTTACAACGCATTCCTATTTCCAGTAATTTTCTAGCTGATAATTCAGAATAATCAGAAAACTCATTTGGAATAATGGCAAATGCAATTCTTGTTTGTTTCCAAAAATCTAATAATTCTCTAAGTTTAGTTCGTTTTGAAATTTTTATGAACTTTGTCGTCATGATATCTTCAACATTTGTATTATCAAACAAATCCGAAGTTGGATTGTCAACAAGTTTTTGAATAACATGTTTCCCCCCTGCAATTCCTACAGGTTTGTCCTTATCTCGCACAACAACTGTATCAGTAAATGATTCTAAATACTGAACAAGCATTCCAGTAACAACCCAGATTTTTGTTCCTTTTTCTATATTGACACAAAGAGTGGAGGTTAGTGAATCAGGTAGTAGCTCATCAAGTGATAAATTAGAAATCGGTTGTTTTACCATGTGGCTCCTATATTCAATTTAATTCCACAATAATTAAAAACAGTTATGATTTTCACTGTTGGTTCTTAGGTAATGAAGCTTAATATCATCTTAAAACAGATTTGGTATGTTGCTACCAGATCGTTGTTCTATAAAAGAAAAAGGCAAGGACTGTGTAAACCCTCCAGAGTTTGTGATATCTGTAGTTGAAACAAATGATGAATATATGGTTGGAGTAACTTGTAAAAATCACAAAGATAGAATATCAGAAAAATTAGTAATTCTTCAACAAGCAGGGAAGATACCACAAGGAAAAATAAAATTCTCCGAACTCAAGGCGGTTGGTACAGATTGTGTACGTTCAGACCCAGACGATTTAATTCAATTATAATTTAAAACATCTGAGGCTAATGTGCCTTAAATTAGGTTTTCCAAGAAACTTGTAAATATCTAATTAATCTATGATTTTTGGGCATGAGGCCAGAGGAGGAGCTAGCAAAAAGAATTGATGAAAATTCTGAAATGTTTGAAAGATGGAAAAAAACATCTGAAAAAATTTCATTAGATGAATTTAAAGAAGCAATTCAAGCATTTAGAAAAGAAACTGAAGAATCTACTGAGCTTTTAGGAAAAGATATTCCTCTAGATGCTGACAAAATTGCATATAATTTGGTTGCAAGTCGTAATGCATTTAGTTCAGTTTTACTTTGGGGGGCATCCTTGGAACTATATGTAAAAAGATTAGAAAAAGAACTAAAAAGTTTAAAACCAAAAACCATAAAGAAAAAATCAAAAAAACGATAAAAACAACGAAGAAAAAACTAACATCAGTTTATTTACATTAGTTTAGAATGTAATCATATGCTCAAAGAACTTCTTTCAGACATAATCAAGATTGATGACATTCTAATAATTGTAAGATCTGAAGGAGCAATAATTGAAATGAAAAGTAATTCACTCAATATTCGTCAGAAAGATAAATGGATCACTATTGGTGATAACGATGATCCATGCCATACGCATATTGATTCAAGCACTATTTCTGAAGCTAGATTTATCAAAGAACAAAAAACAGACAGAATGAGCTATAGTATAAGGTTCTTTGATAAAAACGGAGAAAAACAATTTTCTACTGTATTTGCAAAAATGTATGACAAAGAAATGAATCTTAATTCAACAAGAAAAAAACTTTACGATGACTTATTTCAAAAATATGGTTCTCAGCAAACTATAAAATTTGTTCATGAATTATCAAACTGAATAAATCGGTTTTTTTCCTGCTAGTCCAAGCTTTAAATTTTCAACTGTGATCTCTGCCATCTTTGCTCTTGTTACAATTGAGGAGCTTCCTATGTGTGGCGATAAAACAACATTTTGCATTTTTGCAAATTGATGATTTTTCCCAATAGGTTCATGATAAAATACATCTAGTGCAGCTCCAGCAATGATTTTTCTTTTTAGTGCAAATATTAAATCGCGTTCCTTTATTATCTTACCCCTTGCTGTATTAACAAGGTATGCCCTTTTTTTCATTCTCTTTATCAAAGACTTGTTGACTAGTTCATGGGTTTCAGCAGAATAAGGAACGTGAATAGAAACAATATCACTTTTTGAAAATAACTCATTTAGAGTTGCAAATCTTACTCTGAGAGCCTTTTCTTGCCTTAAAGGAAGACGATTTCGGTTATGATATATCACTTTAATTCCAAAGGTTTGAGCCTTCTTGGCTACAGCCTTTCCTATTCTGCCAAATCCTAGAATCCCCAATGTTTTTCCATCCACCTCTTCACCTACATAGGTATCAGCACCAAAGACCTCTTTCCATTTTCCTTCGCGAATAAGACGATCTCCCTCAGTTACTCTGCGAAGTAAATCAAGAATCAATGTAATGGTAAGATCTGCTGTTGCAACTGTAAGAACATTTGGAGTATAACCAATTTTGATTTTCCTTTTTTTTGCATATTTTGAATCGATTTGGTCGTATCCAACACTAAATGCACTAATTGTTTTTAGTTTAGTTCCAGCCTGGATTACCTCCTTATCGATGTTGTCATAAGGAAAGCAAATCAATCCATCTTGTTCTTTAATTTTTAATAGCAATTTTTTCTTAGGCATAGGGAAAGGGCCAGAATGAATCTCAATTTTGTAATGCCTTTGTAATTCTTTAACAGCAAAATCTTGTAGAGTACGGGTTAGCAAAACTCGCAATTTTTTAGATCTACCTCTTCTCAACAAAGTAAATAAAATACCTTAAACCATTTATAAGATCTTGTTTTAGGAAAGCTATGGGTTCAGATACTAAAAATAATGAAGAATTTGCTATATGTATTGAATGTGGGAACTCTATAGAGAAATGTGTTTGTGTGTGTCCATATTGTGGAGAACGTGACAAATGTGAGTGCGCTTTATTTGATGCTGCAACTGGTGGTTAGCTTAATTTGGTAATCACGTTATTAATAACCACTGATAGTTCAAAGTAAACATGAATACAGATCTTACATGGTTAATTGGTGGACCTCAAGGTAGTGGTGTTGAATCCGGGGCCAATATTTTCTCAAAAGTATGCGCAGGAATTGGTTATCAAGTTTTTGGCAAGAGAGAATTTTATTCTAATATCAAAGGCGAACATAGTTATTTTGCAGTAAGAATTTCTGATAAAAAAATTCATTCTAATGTAAATGATGTACATCTAATGGTTGCATTTGATGGAGAGACAATTTTTCGTCATGCAGACGAGGTTGTTGAAGGTGGAGCAATAATTTATGATTCTGATTTGGAGGAGACTAAAATTGATGAAGTGCATACTCTGGATATTTATTTCAAATCACGATTGGAAAAATACCTAGAATCAAAAAACAAGGAATTTTCTATAAAGGGAATTTTAGAAACTGCAAAAGAACGAGGTGTAACGCTTCTCCCTGTATCCTTTAGAGAAATACTATCTAAACTCGCAGAGGATACCAATAATCCAAAACTAAAAGGAATGATAAGAATGTTCAATGTGATAGGAGTTTCTCTATCCCTGGGAATTCTCGGCCTAGATTCTAAACCTCTTTTAGATTCTATTGAATCCATATTCTCAAAAAAACCAAAGGTTGCTGAAATAAACAAACAAGTAGCAAACTATGCATACAATTATGCGACTGCTAAATTTGATAAAATAAATTTCTCGCCAAACTCTGTTTCCAAAGAACCAAACACCATCTTAGTACAGGGACATCAGGGAACAGCAATAGGAAAAATGGTATGTGGTTGTCGGTTTCAACCATATTATCCAATTACCCCTGCATCAGACGAAAGTGTCTACTTAGAATCAAATGAAATTCTAAATGTAAAAGAAGATAGGCCAGGTTCTACTGTAGTCGTACAAACTGAAGATGAGATTTCAGCAATCGGTATGATGATTGGAGGCGCACTTACTGGCACACGTTCTTCTACTTGTACATCCGGCCCAGGTTTTTCACTGATGGCTGAAGCATTAGGATGGGCAGGAATAAACGAAGTTCCTGTAGTTATTACTAACTATCAAAGAAGTGGACCGTCTACTGGTCTTCCAACAAGACATGGTCAGGATGATTTATTATTTGCAATTAACGCTGGACATGGAGAATTTCCTCGTATCGTTTATGCTTCTGGCGCTATAGAAGAGAGTTTTTATGATACTGGTAAATGCTTCAATTTTGCAGACATTTTTCAAGTGCCCGTAATTCATCTGTTAGACAAATTCATTGCAAGCTCTGTTATAACTTGTAAAAGATTTGATCCTGAGAAAGTCACTATAGATAGAGGAAAGTTACTAGATAAGATAAAACAAAAACCCTACAAGAGATTTGAACAAACATCAGATGGAATATCCCCAAGATCTAAACTTGGTCTAGAGGATGGGATATTCTGGAATACTGGTGATGAAAGTGATGAATATGGACACATTTCTGAAGATCCTTATATGAGAATTCAGATGATGGATAAACGCCTCTCAAGATTTGACCTAATTCTTAACCAAATTCCTAAGGAGGATCAGGTTGTATCATTCGGAATGGCTGATCATTGTATAATTAGTTGGGGTTCTACAAAAGGACCAATTCTTGATGCAATAGATATGCTAAAAAAGGAAAACATTAACGTCGGTTTCATCCAAATAAAGCTATTACATCCATTCCCAACTGAGTATGTTAAATCTCTTCTAAAAGATGTAAAAACAATCATCGATGTAGAGGCAAATCATACTGGTCAGCTTGGAATTTTGTTTAAACAAAATTTAGGAAGAGATGTTGATTATTTTATCTTAAAATATACTGGTAGATCCATGACTAGTACTGAGATTTATGATTCTTTAAAAAAGATTTTAGGGAACAAGGCAAAGAAACGGGAGATTTTGACGCATGGCGCTTAAACTTTCTGACTACAAAACTGAAGTTCATAACGACTGGTGTCCAGGTTGTGGTGATTTTGGAATTGTAAATGCAATCCAAATGGCGTTAGCAGAAATGAACATTCCTAGACATAAAGCCGCAATTTTTTCTGGGATTGGATGCTCTGGTAAAACTTCGCATTTCATACACACATTTGGAATTCATACCTTACATGGACGAGTTTTGACTTTTGCACAAGGTGCTGCAATATCTAATCCAGAAATGACTATCGTAGCTGCCGGAGGAGATGGAGATGGTTTGGGAATTGGAGCAGGTCATTTTGTAGCTGCTGGACGTAGAAACATCAATATGACATACATTATTTTTAATAACGGTGTATACGGTCTAACTAAAGGACAAGCTTCTCCAACTCTTAGATTAGGAGAGAAAACCAAGTCGTTACCATCCCCTAACACAAATTACAATGTAAATCCAATTGGATTGGCAGTAGCAAGCGGGTTTACATTTGTAGCACGTGGTTATTCATATGATGTAAGACACCTAAAAGATCTCATAATAGCTGCCATAAAACACAAAGGACTTTCATTTTTAGATGTTTTACAACCTTGTCCTACCTATAACGACATTAATACTAGAGATTGGTATGCTGGCACCGACATTACAGATGAATCTGCAAAAGAAACACATTCTAGGATTTACAAATTAGAAGATACAGGGTATGATCCAATAGTGCATTATGAAGAAGAATCAGAAATAAATGAAAAACTATCCCAGGCATTAATAAAATCCCTTGAATGGGGCACAAAAATTCCTACTGGGATATTTTATAAAAATGAGATTATAACCCCATATGCTGAAAGATTGATGGATAAAATCCCTAATTATCTCGAAAATCCCCCCGCCAAACAAAAAATTTCCTCTAATGGTAAACCTATAACTGACGTTTCTAAAATTTTAGATTCATTACAGGTGTAAAAAACCCTCAAAACTACTACCTAATGAATTATTAGCAAGTTTAGGGAGAGTTTACGTTATCATTGAATATTACAGATGTAAATAAAATATTTAGGAAATCAATTATTAAGGGATACTTTGAACCAGAACTTCTAAACCTTGATTTTAAAAAATCTAATGTAAAGCATCCCACAATAACAGATGATGGTCTTATGCAATCAAATCTATTACATGTTTTTTTTGATGTAGAGACAGGTTGTGATTATCCTGATGGCGATGAATGGTTTATAGTAGATCTTCTTTTCCCATATAGCATAAAAGTACCAGATATCATCAAAGGGCCTGATTATTTTACCACTATTGCAATTGAAGGTGACAAAAACTTTTGGCATCACCGTGAAATGATTCGTTATAAGTATGGAAAATCAAAAAAACTTCTTGAATCATTGAAATTCTTAGAAAGTAAATACAAAGAATTTCACGCATTACTTGAACCCTTGGAAAAAGATCTCAAGTAACTATTTTCCAACCATTTCCAGTAAAAACAAATTTTTTTTCCTTAACAAATGCTATATTTAGTCTCCATCTAGCTGCTTCTGGATCATATTGATAAATAATTTCTGTAACGTCATTTGGTAATTTTTCCGGATCAAGATGATATGGAAGCAATTCTAATACAAAATCAATTTTTTCTACTGCATTATTGAACCACTGATTATCTTCTGAATCTATCATGAATCTTATTTTTGGATTTCCACTAAAACTAACATCAATTTTTAGAGCATTTCCACTACCACGCCGTCTCTTCATCTCTTTGAAAATTGCTTTTACTTTTTCCCATCTTCTATAATCAAACCATCTGAAAAATTCTTCATTAAACGCAAGTGGAATTGGTACGTTTAACATACTCACAAATTCAGGTTCTACTTGTTCTAATTCTTCTTGTTCTACCTGGAATCTGTCTTTGAATAAACCATAGATTACTTCAATCTCCCAAGGCGAAATGCCATAATATTTGAGATGAGTTGTTAACGAATCCAAACTCCACTTAGAAGAATTTTAAAATTATAATTAAAGGTTCTATTATTTACAAATTTTTTCTATAATAACTGGAGTTATTCAAAGAAGAGATTTGAATTGATTTTCAATCGGTATTCACATTACAACATGGAAACTCTCCATGTTTTTTCTTATAATCTTCTAAGAGCTGTCTTTTTCGTTCTTTAGGATTTTCAATAAACGTTCTTTGATAAGTATGAGTTTTTTGTTTACATGTATTATTTTCAAAGTTTGTATCAACATACTTGGAAAATTCATTCTGAAGATTTTCACTTTCTCCAATGTATAATGCATTTAGCTTTTTATCATAAAGAACATACACTCCAGGCTTGGATTTAACAAATCTTGCACTTTCAAGCCATAGGAGAACCTTTTCTTCAAGAATTTCCATGTAGATTTTCTACCTTGTTTTGGTTGAAACACTTGCAATCACAATCAAACATGTCTGATTTTCCCATGCATTGATCATGATGTTCATTATAACATTTATCACATGTAACCATGAGTCGCATCTTTACAGATGAGCTGGATAAATACCCAGGTTATTGATACCTTTTAAAAATAATCAACATTACAAGATATTGGTTATGTACGTCCAAGCCAAACCCCGATGATGAAATCATGACTTTAGGGGAAAGGGTGAACGTATATGAAATATTTGAGAGAGTAATAAGAATGGAAGATAACAGGTAATTATCTATCTTTGATCTCTTAATTTCTTTTCTAAAATGTCAATCATTTCGTTAACCATATAGTCTCCATCTCGTGCATGGTTAATTCCTGTGATATCTTTCATTCTAGTCATTGTTTCATTGGTGATATGTAATTGCGGCACACAATATAATACCATCATAGCTATATAAGCCAAGTTAATTTTCTGGATTAAAAAAGAAAAAAGGTGTGTAAAAAATTGTTATAAGATAATTTGATTTAAATTATTTTAAACAGAATTAGCTCAAAATCTTCTACTACGATGTTTTGGTAAACATTCTTGGCAATATACTGGTCTACCTTCTTTTGGTTGAAAAGGTACTTGCGAGTCTTTGCCACAATCAGCACATGTACATGGGTACATTGTTCGTTCTTCTGACATAATTGACATCTATTTTACCCCAATAAGAAGCAATGTGTATTACATACTAAAAAATTTCATTCTCCTTTAATTCAGTAATACTTTATGAGGGATCAATTATAGCATCAAATTATGAATGATGAAGAATTTTTCGAATTTGTTAAACATGATCTTAAAGGTATTGAAGGTGACTTGAATGGGTTCCTTGAAGTTTACTATCCAATGTTAAGATCTTCATGGAACCCACAAAACGAATCTGATTTTATTATTGGTTGGTTACTTGGAAGTAAGGAACAAGAATATTCAACAACATACTTTCATAAACATAATAAAAGATTGGGTATGGAATTACTTTATAGAATACATCAAGAAATTACTCGTAATAAAGAACAAATCCAAAAACGAGTAACAGCATATTTGGAAGAAAAGGTTTCGGAATAGAACATAAGTCCAAAAATAGAACTTTATTGATTGGGAAGCCTAGGATTCAAACCATAATTCTCGAGAGACAACTAAAATAGCAAAACCCTCTCTCCCAGATTCGAACTTTAATTAAAAATGATTTTACTAAATAAAAATTCTAAATTGTTTGGATATATTTCCATAGATAAAATGAGCCAACAGTTGCTATCACAAATACCAATGGTTTCCATGCTAATACCGGAATATTTGGAGTATTTAGCTTTATTTTATAATTATCAAATATAGTTTTAACGTATTTTCGGATTCTGTTATTCCAAATTTTATAATCAATTTGGTACTTTTTCATAAGTGATTCTATTTCATAAATGACAGGAGTTCTTTGACAAAATAGATGTTGTAGATAATCTCTTGAAACTTCAACTTCTGCCTGTATTGCTATTAGTCCTTTTTTCATTTCAACTAATCTTACATGCATCTCCCATGGCTTTTTGAGCTTCAAAGAGAGACCATGTCCAATCTGAAATGGTTGTTTGTGTTCAAATTTTACTCCAGTAAATCCTTCTTTAGAAAAGATTTTTAGAAGTTCATCAACATTTTTCTTTACAACTACTGTGAGTTGCTCAACTCCTGATGCCCCATCTGCCTTTACCATATCTCTTAATCCATCAAAGAAGGATATTGTCTTGGGGTATGTAGTCAAGTACTCCATAATTTATGCCCAAAATACCCTCTATTTAAAGCACTGCTGATTAAAATTTAACAAATCTGTATTAAACTATTTTTTAAAAGTTATTTATTTTTAATCAAGCATTTTTCAAACCGCGAACATAAACACATTGCTCGTGAGATACTGCTACCTCATTTGGTTTAATTTTTCTATCAGTTAACTTTGCACCAGAATCCCTTACTATTGCAATAGGTTGTGATTCTGAACCTTCTCCCATTTTGTGATTTGCAATCGATGCTAAATTATCAACAACAGCCTGGAAGGTCACCTTAAGAGGATTTCCTTCTAAATCTTTTTGTGATCTCATGTCTAGTACTGGTTCAATTCCAGAACAAGCAATTGCAACACCAGTAGTTCCTACTCTGGATGGCATTAATCTACTATCAACTATGATAATACCAACATGAATCAAATATTTCAAGAAAAATTTTCGTCGTAGTTGTTCAGCTACCAAATAAGGATCAAATGGATAAAGAATAACTTTTCCTTTCTTTGCATTTGATTTATCAATTCCAGCATTAGGAGCTAAAATATTATCTGATGAAGATATAACAAATCCAGAAATCCCACCAAAAATTTTATCAGATTCACGGATGATAACTTCGGCAAATTGTGGTTTGATTCGAAATTTTTTAGAAAGTACATTACTTTGATTAGAAGTTCTAACAGAATCTAATTCTAATAATCTCCCTTGAGCATTTGAAACGAATTTGCTAGAAATAACAATGACATCTCCCTCCTTAATTGAATATCCTTTCTTCTCTATTGATTTTGTAATAGTATCAAAAAGGTCAAATTCATTTTCTTTTCTCTCTACTCTAATTGGCGAAACTGTCAATGACATACCCATCTTTCAGATTTCTTTCTTTTTATCCTTCTGAAAAGCTTTTAATCTCAAGAAAAAGCCTTTTCGATTATGAATATTACCGAAAAGATCCTTGCACGTGCTTCCAAAAACGAAAGTGTAGAGCCTGATGAAGTTGTTTTTGTAAATGTGGATAAAGCCATGCTGCATGATGTTTCAGGACCTGGTGTCATTAAGGTATTTGAAAAATTACAAAAACAAGGAATTAGTGTTGATAAGTTATGGGATCCTTCAAAGGTATGGGTGGCAGAAGACCATTTTGTTCCTTCTGCAGAAAAGGTTTCTGCTGAAAACATTGTAAAACTATCAAACTTTACAAAAAATTATGGAATTGAAAAACATTTCAAGTATGGTCTGGGTCAATATGGTATTTGCCACACCTTGTCCCACGAAGAGGCACTGGTGCTTCCAGGAGAAGTATACGTGGCTGGCGATTCACATACTAATACTACTGGTGCTCTTGGTGCCTTTGCTTGTGGTCTTGGACATACTGATATGGCATATGTCTTGCTAAATGGAAAAATTTGGTTCAAAGTTCCTGAGACTTTGTATTTTAAGCTAAATGGAAAACTCCCAGAACATGTAATGGCAAAAGATTTCATTTTAAGGATAATTGGTGATATCGGAACTGATGGTGCTGCATACAAGGCAATGCAGTTTGGAGGAACTGGAGTTTATGAAATGTCTGTAGATGAACGACTTACCCTAACAAATATGACGACAGAAGCCGGAGCTAAAAATGGAATTATTGAGCCAGACCAGAAAATTACTGATCACCTTGCAGAGCGAGGAGCAACAAACTATACTGCATTAAAAGGAGATTCTAATGCCCAGTTTGCAAAAATATTCGAGTATGACGGATCAGAAATGGAACCAACTGTTGCAAAACCATTCTCGCCCCAAAACGTTTCAGTTGTGAGGGAAACTTCTTCAATAGAATTAGACAAAGCTTACATTGGTTCTTGTACAGGTGCAAAATTTGAAGACCTAAAAGCTGTCGCAAAAATTCTCAAAGGTCGTAAAGTCAAAATTAGAACCGAGATATTGCCTGCAGCAATTTCTATTTACAAAAAAGCATTAGAAAATGGATTCATTAAAATATTTCTAGATGCAGGAGCAATGGTAGGTCCACCAACTTGTGGAGCCTGTTGTGGAGCACATATGGGTGTTCTAGCAAAAGACGAAATCTGTATTAGTACGACGAATAGAAATTTTCCAGGCAGAATGGGTCATGTTGAATCTCAAACCTATCTTGCTTCTCCATTGGTGGCTGCTGCATCAGCTGTAACTGGTAAAATAACAGATCCGAGGGATTTGAATTGAAAGGTAATGTAATCAAATATGAACAGGACAATATAGATACTGACGTAATTCTTCCTGGTACATATCTTAAGATTCATGATTATGCTGAGCTTGCAACACATGCAATGGAAGGACTTGACCCTGATTTTCATTCCAAAGTAAAAGAAGGTGATTTCATTGTTGCAGGAAGAAATTTTGGTTGTGGATCTTCTCGGGAACATGCTCCAATAGCTTTAACCCACTCTGGAATTAAGGCAGTTTTGGCACTATCTTTTGCTAGGATTTTTTATAGAAATGCCGTAGATGGAGCATTTCTTTTACCAATAGAGATAGACGAGGATGCATACAAGGATATTTCCAATGGTGATGAGCTTGAGATAAATGTCGCTACCAACGAAATCAATAATCATACAAAAAATAAAAAATATCAAATGAAACCATTCTCAGAAATTATTGGAAAAATTATAGCGGCAGGCGGACTGTTCAAATTCAAGCCGTAATCTGAGGAACAGGAGTAATGTCAAAAACACTATTTGAAAAGATCTGGGATTCACACTTAGTACTAGAAGAAGAAAATGGCCCTTCTTTACTTTACATCGATAGGCATCTAATTCATGAGGTTACTTCCCCTCAGGCTTTTGAAGGATTAAGATTGAACAACAGAAAGGTAAGACGACCTGATCTCACTATAGCTACCGAAGATCATAATGTACCAACTAGTAATAGATCTCTGCCTATTGTAGACCAAGTATCTTCAATTCAAATCAAAACCTTAGAAAAAAACTGTAAAGATTTTGGAATCCAATTGTTTGGAATCAATAATCCAAATCAAGGAATAGTTCACGTTATAGGGCCACAACTAGGAATAACTCTGCCAGGTAGTACAATTGTTTGTGGCGATAGTCATACCTCAACACAGGGAGCCTTTGGGGCTTTAGCATTTGGTATTGGAACAAGTGAAGTCGAACATGTTTTAGCAACACAAACAATTTGGATGGAAAAACTCAAACCATTTGAGATTAGGGTAGAAGGGAAAAGAAAAAATCCTTTTGCCGTGACTGCAAAAGACATCATACTTTCAATAATCAGACGAATTGGAACTGCAGGTGGGGCTGGTACAGTCATAGAATATCGTGGAGAGACAATATCTGAACTTAGTATGGAACAAAGAATGACGATTTGTAATATGTCAATTGAAGCAGGAGCACGTGCTGGTCTAATTGCTCCAGATGAAAAAACTTTTGAATATTTACGAGGAAAAAAATACACTCCAAAAAATTATGAGGAATTGGTAGCTGAATGGCGTGAAAATTTAAAAACAGACTCAAACGCAAAATTTGATAAAAGTTTTACCCTAGATGCCAAAAATTTAGCACCTCAAGTAAGCTGGGGTACAAATCCCGCCATGGTATCTGATGTAACTGAGAAAATTCCTTTTCCTGAAGAATTTGCTAAGGATTTGAGTCAACAAAAAGGAGTAGAAAAAGCGTTACAGTATATGGATCTAAAACCAGGAATTCCAATTACTGATATATACATTGATAGAGTTTTCATTGGTTCTTGTACAAACGCACGTTTAGAGGATCTTATAGCAGCATCAAAGGTTGTTAAAGGGAAAAAAGTTTCATCTAAAGTTCGTGCTATGGTGGTACCAGGTTCACAAATGGTTAAAAAACAGGCAGAAGATCTTGGAATTGATAAAATTTTTATCGATGCAAACTTTGAATGGCGTGAATCAGGATGTAGTATGTGCCTTGGAATGAATCCAGATATTCTTGGCCCTGGTGAAAGATGTGCAAGTACATCAAATAGAAATTTTGAAGGAAGACAAGGAGTAGGAGGTCGTACACATCTGGTTAGTCCAGTAATGGCTGCAGCAGCTGCTATCAAAGGACATTTTGTTGATGTACGTGAAATGGATTTGAACTAAATGGACAGATTTAAAAAAATAAAAAGTATTGTTACTCCCTTTGATAAAGTTAATGTAGACACAGACCAAATTGTACCAAAGCAATTTTTAAAATTAATTCAAAAAACTGGGTTCGGAAAATTTCTATTTTATAATTGGAGATTCAATAGTGATGAAAAACCAAATTCTGGCTTTATATTGAATGATCCAAAATACAAAAATTCAAAAATTCTAATTACTCAAGATAATTTTGGTTGTGGTTCTAGCAGAGAGCATGCAGTATGGGCATTACAAGATTATGGATTCTCAGTAATTATTGCTCCATCATTTGCAGATATATTTTTCAGTAATTGTTTCAAAAATGGATTACTTGCAATAATTCTTAATTCCAAAATTGTAGAAAAGCTTTTAAAAATACAGACAGAAATTGAGGTTGATTTAGAAAACCAAATAATCAAAACAGATACCGAAATAATTCCATTCCAAATTGATGAATACAAAAAGAAAAATCTTCTCAATGGATTAGATGAAATTGCCTTGACACTAAAATACCAAGATAAAATTTTAGAATATGAAAAGAAATCTACTATTTCATCTCTTTTATGATTTGTTTAACTACTTTCTTATTTCGTTCAAGCATAGCTGGTGACTCGACATCTAACCAAGGTTTTTTTCCAATATCAAAAGCACTAACTTTTCCTTGCTTTGCTAATTCTTGAAGTATATCAAACGATAGATTTAGCTCTTCATGACTACGTTTCATTCGAATCTTTTTTAGAATGTCTGACCCAAGAACATAGATTCCTAAACATTCTGCCATCTTCATTTTGATAGTTGGTTTTTCTTTAAATTCTGTAATAATATCATCTTTTACTACTGCAAAACCAGTCTCTTCTTTTCTTGTGGTTCTTGTTGCTATACACGCTAGGCTTTTATTTTGTTTGAAAAATTCAGTCATTTTTTTTATGTCTATGGCACACAGATTATCTACAAACCACAAGAGAAATTCTGGAGTATTTTTTAATGAACCTGATGCGTGAAGCAGATCTCCAGCAGTTCCACTTCCAGAGTCTTGAACAAATTTTATTTTTGTACCGTTTATCCTATTTTCAAAGTAATGCCTTATCTGTCCCCCCAGACCTTTAAAATCAGAAACAATCAGTATCTCATCAATGAATCTAAATGAAGAAAGATAACTGACAATATGATCAATTAACGGCTTTCCTTCCACTGGTATCAATGCTTTTGGAAAAAAATCTGTAAACGGTCTTGCTCTTGTACCTTTGCCACCAGCTAAAATTATTGCTTTCACGTCTAACGATATGACTTTTGTTTTCTTCTTCTGGCTCCAGGTCCACCGAATTTTTTTGGTTCTTTTCTTCTTGCATCTCCACTTATGAGATATTTGTCAAATTCGGCAATCCTTTTTCTCAAATCATCTCTGACTGATTTAGTTAGGGGATGATCTCGTGGTTCTTTTTTTGTTTTTGTCCAACCAATTAGTGCTCTTGAAATGGCAGTTGCTGCAGCACTTGCCTGCCCCATAAAACCTCCACCTTTTACTCTTACTGAGATATCAACCTTATTTCTTAAATCTCCAAAAATTTCTAGCGGAGCAAAAATTACCTCACGTGCAGTTTCTTGGGGAATCATTTCAACTGGTACGTTGTTGATTCTAACTTTGCCAACCCCTTTGGTAATATAGACATGGGCTCTTGCTGTCTTCCTAGTTGCATAATAAATCTCAGTTTTTGAAGTCATTCTGTCCACCCTATGGTTCTTCCAAGTTCAGCTATACTTGTGTAATATGCGTTTGATCTTCTAATCTTGGCATTATCAAATTGAATCTTTTCAAAAGTTTTTAGTTCCCTTGGAACTCCAATGTATGCACGTAATCTTTTCAAGGCTGTTGCTCCAGATGGTTTTTTTCTTGGTAGCATACCTCTAACCATTCTGCTGATAATTGTGTCAGGTCTTCTAGGATGGTATGGTCCATGTTTTGGATGTAAGATGCTAGCTATTTCAAGAAAAGCTTTGTATTCTCCTACTATGCTTTTTCGTTTACCACTCATCATTATCTTATCACAATTCACTATCGATACATTATTTCCTTGCAGCAACAATTTTGCAACGTTTGAGCATAGTCTTCCAGCAATAAGATCAGTTCCATCTATTACAATAGGTCTGCCTTTCATTTCAACTACTTTTTCTTGTTTGCTAGCCAATAATGCTCACTCCTTTTCCGGTTGGGAACTTTTCAATCATTTCTGAAAAACTAATTATCTTGCCGCCTGACTCTATAATTTTTTTTGCTGCAGAGTTTGAAATTGAAAAAGAACTTAATGTTACTTTATGCAAAACATTACCTGTTCCTAATACTTTGCCTGGTACAACAATTACATCATTTTCTTTGGTGACATCATTGATCTTAGTCAAATTTACAACTCGTCTTGCAGAAGATGTTTTTAATGCGAGTTTAGCTAGTTTGGACCAAATCGGCGCATCATTTTTTATAGAAGCTTGCTTGAGCAGCTTTACCATTTGTATAACAACCTGATTAGTCATTTGAATATTGACCTTTTTAACCCAAATATAATATGTATGCTTATTCTGATTTCAAATCTGACAATATCTGTTTGAATTCTTCTAGTCTTCTTGATAGCTCTTCGACACCACCAAGTATAATCTGTTGAGGTGAAATAGCACCTGTTGTTTCTACTGTTAGAACATATTCATCCTCATTATCAGAATTAATCAATGTAGCAATATTTGACGAATTCCATTTTGCATGTTCTGTACCCCGTCCTAATCTTGCATACGCCTCGATTTTTAGGCGTTGACCAGGGGCTATTACTACTATTGGAATTTTATCTGATGTAGGTTTTACGAATTCATCTTCAGACGTTAATTCGCTTGAAGTAATAGTTCTTGTTGAATCTGTGTCTCCAGAATCTATCATTAACATAACTCTACAATTTGAACAACCAGATTCACTATTACATTTACATTTTGAATGCTCTACAAATCTTGAAGTATCTGTACTTAGAGGAATCATTCCAAGTCTATGCGCAATTCCTTCATCTGCCAAGACTGATGAATTTTCAATAATATCCACAGTATCTATAGCAAAAACTGGAACTCCGTTTAGACAAATTCTTCGTAATGCGTTAGCATATTGTAAGTGTATTCCTTTGAGCTTTACTGACATTTTTTGCTTATTTTGACTAATAACTTCTAAAGAAGGCAAACTTAATGAAAAACTCTGAAATCCAAATAAAAATCTAGCGAGTTGTAATGTAGAGATAAATATCCAAGTCTGATAGTATCTAGATTAGTCATGGTAGACAAAGTCACTGTTGTACGATATTCATTTGAAGGTGAAAAATTCGAAATTCTAGTTAAACCAGATCCTGCTTTAGAATATAAGCTTGGTAAAAGAAAAGATATTTCATCAATTTTAGTTTCTGATGAAATTTATACTGATTCTAGTAAAGGAACTAGAGCATCTTCAGAAAAATTACTAAAGGCCTTCAAAACAGAAGATGCTACAGCAATTGCTGAAAGAATTATCCAAAAAGGAGAGCTGAACTTAACTACTGATCAAAGACGTAAGATGACTTCAGAAAAACGAAAACAAATTGTTAACTATGTTGCAAAAACCTTTGTTGATCCAAAATCGCATTTGCCACATCCACCACTTAGAATTGAACAAGCCATGGAAGATGGTAGGGTTTCTATTGATCCTCACAAAACTGTTGAAGAACAAATTAATGATGTGGTAGAAAAACTCCGTTCAATAATTCCTTTAAAATCAGAAAATTTAATTTTAGAAATAATTGTTCCCGCGCAATTTGCAGCGCAATCTTATTCAGTTTTAAAGTCGACTGGGACTTTACAAAAAGAAGAATGGCAATCAAATGGTTCTTTAAAAGCAATACTAGAAATACCTGCAGCTGCAAGGCCAAACGTGATTGATAGATTAGGATCCATTACAAAAGGTACAGCTTCTATTGAGGTAGCGAAATAATGGGTGATAACAAAAGAAGATTCGTTATTCCTGGTGAAGTAATAACAACTGGACCATACAGGCCAGAACAAAATGTAATTCTCGAAGGTAAAAAAATTATTGCAACCAAAGTAGGAATTTCTGAAATATATGATGACAGTGTAAAAGTTATACCATTAACTGGAAAATACATTCCAAAAAGTGAAGATTTGGTAATTGGTAAAATTATTTCACACAGCTCACTTTCCTGGGAAGCCGATATTAATTCGTGCTATGTAGGAATGCTTCCAGGTTCTGATGTCTTTGGAAGAAATTTTCAACCTGATACCGATGAGATGACATCAAAGCTAAAGAAAGGAGATTTAATTGCAGCTAGAATTGTAAACTTTGATAGATCACGAGATCCACTAATTACAATAGCAGATAGAGAACTTGGCAAAATTGATTCAGGAGAACTTGTAAAAATCTCGCCAAGCAAAGTACCAAGATTGATAGGAAAGCAAGGAACTATGATTCAAGCAATTGAGATGGCAACTCATGCTACTATTACAATTGGACAAAATGGATTAGTAGTTGTTGCATGCGAAAATCCAGATGGATTATTAAAGGCCAAAAAAGCAATTCAAATGATAGATGAGCAAGCACATATGGCTAATTTAACAGATAAAGTAAAGGCAATGTTAGAATCAAACAGTGTTTAATTATGGGTGGAAGAGATTCAGATCTAGTCTTACTAGATGAAAATGGAATTCGTTGTGATGGAAGAAAAGTAGACGAAACTAGGAATATTTCCATAAAAGCAGGAGTACTAAAAAATGCTAACGGTTCTGCGTATATTGAATTTGGAGACAATAAAATACTAGCTGGTGTTTTTGGTCCAAGAGACGTTCATCCAAAACACATGTCAGACACTGATACTGGAATAATCAGATGTAGATACCACATGTCCCCATTTTCTGTAACTGAAAGAAAAAACCCTGCTCCATCTAGAAGAGAAATTGAAATTGGTAAGGTAATCAAAGAAGCACTTAGACCTGCTGTAATGCTTGAAAAGTTTCCACGAACTGCAGTTGATGTTTATGTTGAAGTTCTTCAAGCAGATGGAGGAACAAGATGTGCAGCTCTTGATGCGGCATCAGTTGCACTTGCAGACGCTGGAATCCCAATGAGAGACATGGTTTCTGCTTGTGCTGCAGGAAAAGTAGCAGATACAATAATTTTGGATGTTAACAATGAAGAAGATCAGGCTGGTCAAGCTGACATGCCTATTGGTTATATGCCAAACCTTGGGAAAGTTACATTGCTACAATTAGATGGAGTTTTGACTCCTGCGGAATTCAAAAAATGCCTAGAAACAGGAATAGAAGGATGTAAACAGGTTTATGAAATTCAAAAGCAGGCATTAAAAGACAAATTTTTTGCAAATGGTGAGCAATAATAATGACTTCTACATTTGTTATCGATCAACTCAAACGAAATAAAATTAATGATTTGTTAGAGAAAGGACAAAGATATGATGGTAGAAGATTTGATGAACCACGTCCACTTGTTATTGAAACAGGAGTAATTCCAAAAGCTGATGGTTCTGCACGTGTACGTTTGGGTGATACAGAAGTAGTTACAGGTATAAAGATCCAACCTGATAGACCCTTTCCAGATATGGGTGATAAAGGAATTTTCATTTGTACTGCAGAGATCTTACCTTTAGCACATCCTACTGCAGAACCAGGTCCACCAGGTGAGGATGTAATTGAACTTGCAAGAGTTGTAGATAGAGGTATAAGAGAAAGTGGAATGGTCGATTTATCCCAGCTAGTTTTAGAAAAAGACAAAACGGTAATAGGAATTTTTGCAGATAATAGCGTAACAGATCATGACGGTAACTTGTTTGATGCTTGTTCTTGCGCATCTACAGCAGCTATACTAACATGTAAAATTCCAAAATGGGAGATGATAAATGACAAACCAACTCTAGTAGAAGGACAAAAATCTGATCCACCAATCACAACAATTCCTGTAGCTGTAACTATGGCTAGGATTGGTGACTATATACTAGTTGATCCAAATGCAGATGAATGGGCATGTATGGATGCTAGAATCACTATTACCACTAATTCAAATGGAAACATTTGTGCTTTGCAAAAAGGAGGAGATGATGGCTTTACCCCTGAACAAATTATACAATGTTCAGAAATTGCAATATCTGTAGGAGCAAAAATAAGGCAGAAGATTGAACAATTAAGGCAGGGTAGATAGTAAAGTTGGCAAAGAAAAAATCATCATTAAAAGGTCTTGGAGCAAGATACGGAATTAAACCCAGAAAACAGTTTACTCAAGTTCATAATATTTTAAAAGCAACAAGAAGATGCCCAGATTGTGGCTCTACTCAATTTGGAAGACAAGTGGTAGGAATTTGGCTATGTAAAAAATGTGGTTTTAAAATAGCCGGAACTGCATATGACGTTAAGCTTTAACGCAAAAATTGAGATTGACGCAAAAGAAAAAACAAAGGCCATATTTCATTCAATAAATACTGATAACAAATTTTATCCAGAAAATCCAACAGAGACAAAAATCTCATTTGATAAAAAATTAATAATTACAATAAAATCAAATCAAATTCCACAATTAAGAGCAAATCTAAATTCTACTCTTCGATTACTTCAGGCAAGCTTTGACTCTATTGAATCGGTAAGATTATAAGAAAACATAGGATTTAGTGACTCGATGTCTTCTGGTCAACAAATTCCACCATGGTTGCAAGAACAATTATCAAAAATGCAACAATCACAGCAAAGTCTTCAATCTATTATGTTTCAAAAACAACAGTTAGAGATTGAACATATGGAGACTGAAAAAGCATTAGAAGAGCTTAAAAAAGCTGCAGACGATGATACCGTTTACAAACATGCAGGTTCAATTCTAATCAAATCTAACAAAACTGACTTGATAGCAGATCTGGAAGAAAGAAAAGAACTTGCAAAAACTAGGGTAACAGTTCTTTCAAAGCAGGAAGAAAGAGTAAAAGAGAGTCTTAAAGAGCAAGAATCAAAGATTAATGAAATGATGAGGGGAGCTACATCGGGAACTACAAACACACAACAAACGACAAAAACTGATTCATCCAAATAAGATATTAACAAAACTAACAAATTATTTTTATGAAATTAGAGAAGTTGCGCATAATTGTAGATGAAAGAGAAAAAAAAAGCGGAATACCTGATCTTCTCAAAGCTGTAGGTGTTAACATAGAGATGAAAATGTTGCCCTTGGGTGATTATATTGTAGCTCCAGAAACTGTAGTCGAAAGAAAAACTATCAATGATCTAGTATCTTCAATTTTCGATGGAAGACTATTTGATCAATGTACGAGATTAAAAGAACATTTTCAAAATCCTATAATTCTGATGGAAGGAAACGTAGATGAAATCGAAAATATTACAGAGAATCCACTAGTATTTTATGGAGCACTTTCATCAATTGCAATTGATTTTAAAATCCCGATTATACCTACACCAGATGCTTCTCATACAGCTAAATTGTTAGTATCTTTGTCTTCAAGGAAAGAATCTTCTAAAGGCCCGTTTCTTAAAAAAATTAGAAAATCTAATGATCTTCAAAGGCAACAACTTTCAGCACTTTGCAGTCTTCCTGGAGTTGGAGAAAAAACAGCAAAAAGAATGCTTGCTAAATTTGGTTCTCCATTGAAAGTATTTACCGCCTCATCCACAGAACTTGCAAAAATTGAAGGACTAGGTGGAGCCAAGGCTAAAAAAATAAGAAATATGCTTGAAAGCCAGAGTCAACACATGAAAAAATCAAACCAAAAAACGCTTCACGATTAATTATGATATCATTTGTTTAAGGGAATTGAAGATTTATCCTTGAGCAATTTTTTTCGAAGTTGGCTGCCACATATAGGACATTCAGAAGAACCCGAAAAATTTTTGTGACAACCAGGACAATAATGAATCCAACTTCCTACATCTTTTATGCCTGATGTCATTAATGGGGCAACCATCAATCCAAGACTTTTTGTAACATTTGAAATTGCAAAATCATCTGTTATTAGCTCGCCATTAAGCTGAAGGCACAGAGCTATAGAAGAAATATCTTCTTTTGATAATTTTTGGAAATCACCTGTAGCTTTTGCCATTTTTGTTACAAGATCTTTATACTTTTTTTCTGGTTCAATTATCTGGAGTCTTTTGGTTTCTAATAAAATACCTAAAGCGTCATGATTTTTTTTAATGTGTTTAATTTCATCATATACTAATGGAGTAGTGTAACACTCTATTTGCGATCCAAATGGTATGCCAGCATAAAATGCACTTGCATCTAAAATTCTAAAAACCAAGTTTACTCATCTGTCTTAGTCCTTGTTTTTTGAGTCGAACAAAGACTGCTGGTTTTTTATATTTTCTTATAGTAATGGGTTCCCCAAAACCCGCTGATTTTACAACTTGTGCATCCATTACAATATTACAATCCTGAGAACATATAACATCAATTTTTTCGTCAGGTACAACAATGGATTCAAGTCTGTAAACAGGTGCTACAGGAGTAATTATTAGAACATCAAGACTTTCATGTAAAATCGGTCCGCCTAATGAAAAAGAATGACCTGTTGAACCACTTGGTGTGGCAATAATAACTCCATCCATTTTCTGTTTTACCGTATCATCTTGAAATTTGATTTCAATTTCCGCCGTCTTTGTAAGATTTTTCCTGTTGATGTAAATTTCATTTAGAGCAGGTGGAAATTCTTCCCCTCCACAAGAAGCAACAACCCTAACACGTTTATCAAAACAGATCTTTCCATCTATAATTTGTTTAATTGCCTTGTCTATTTCTTCAATGGTTATTTCTGATAAAATTCCCCTATTACCGCCAACGTTTATTCCAAGTACAGGAGTTTCATCTTCAAGATGTCTAAAGGTACGTAAGGTAGTCCCATCCCCCCCTAAAGTTATTACCAAATCTAATTTTTTATTTTTCAACTCTTCAATCGTTTCAACTTTTTTTGCTCCTGGGACAGAAACAGGAGCAATTGTGAAAACCTCTATTTTTTTTGCGATCAATTTTTTTACAACTTTCTTTGCTGCTTCCTCCGATTCTTTAGAACCAAACTTGCTTACAACTCCTACTTTGTTTAACTTCAAACAAAACTCTTCATCTCACTTCATTTAAAAATCATAGTCTTTGTGGCTAGGAATACTAACAAACAAATAAGTATGAATTTTGACTTTTGATAAATAATGAGTTACGCACAACCCGAAGTTTTAGTTGACACTGAATGGGTATCTAAAAACCCACCAGGGAATAATAGAAAATTCGTTGAAGTAGATTATGACCCTGAAAACGGATATAGAAAAGGCCACATTAAAGGTTCCAGTTTAATCTGGTGGAAACGTGACATTAATGATCCAATTACTAGAGATATCATCAACAAGAAACAATTCGAAGAATTAATGGGAAAAAATGGGATAACAGCTGATACTGAAGTTATTCTTTATGGTGATTTTAACAACTGGTTTGCAGCTTTTGTATTTTGGGTTTTCAAGTATTACGGTCATGAAAATCTCAAAATAATGAATGGTGGAAGAAAAAAATGGGAATTAGAAAATAGGGAGTACACTACAGAAGAACCAAATATTTCAAATACACAATATGCTGCTGGTCCCCCAGATGAAGGATTACGTGCATATTTGTTTGATGTAAAACGTGCACTTGAAAGAGTAGATACGGTAATGGTTGATGTAAGATCTCCAAAAGAATTTACTGGTGAAATTACTGCACCTCCAGAATATCCAATGGAACATGCACAAAGAGGTGGACATATTCCAGGTGCAAATAATATCCCATGGGCTACCGCAGTAAATGATGCAGATGGAACATTCAAAACAGTTCTAGAGCTAAAACAAAATTATCTATCAAAAGGAGTTACTCCAGACAAGGATGTAATTTGTTATTGCAGAATTGGTGAGAGATCATCACATTCATGGTTTGTACTCAAATATTTACTTGGTTATCCAAAAGTTAGAAATTATGATGGCTCTTGGACTGAATGGGGAAACATGATTGGTAACCCTGTTGAAAAATAAATGAGCCAAGAATTACCCATTCTCAAAAAAGGAAGTTTTTATTTCATTAAAGATAGCAAAACTGATCTAATTATGGAAGATAAAACAAAGAGAGGACTAACAGTTAGAGAAAGATCAATTGATGAAAAACTTAACGTCGAGGCAGAAAAAGGAATGATACACGATATGGATGGAATTGGACACTGGGTTCCAATTAGATGGTATTTTCCAAAAAATCTATACAATCTAAATGAAGTGCTTGTCCACGCTGAGGCCATGGAAAAAAAATACAAAGATCTGCGAGAACTTACTTGTCCGGATGACTGAGACTAGATAAGATTTTTAAGCAATCTCAAATCATTCAAAGCAAATGTCCCTTTTACTTAAAGACCGAGTTTACACGATGGAGGCTCCAACTGCTAAAAGAGGGGTTTATCCATTACATGGATACAAACTTGGTCTTTATCGATTGCCAATAAAACTAGATGAACCTATAGAAATACAATCAGTTCATGACGGCATGAAAAATACATTTGCTATGGATACTTATGCAGACAGAATTTATGCTACGTATTCCTGGAAAGAAGAAAATATGCCTGACCCTGATGCTAAGGGTTACGAACAAGTTGAACTAAACATAACTGTTGAAATTGTAACTGGCGAAGTTGTAGATATTATTTATCAAATATTTCCTATAGAAAAATTTGGAGACCCACAATGGGTGAAAGATTACCGAAAGAAAGCAGATCATTTCGCAAAAATGATAATTGATACAATCTTACGAAATACCATTCTTGCAGACAAGATGGTGGAAAGTCTTGTAAAATCTGAAAAAATTTCAGAAGATGACGCATTAAAAAAATTAGAGGAGATGACTCCTCTTGCAAAAATTGTACCAGATGCTAAACCAATACCTGTAATAAAAGAAGAGAAACCAGAAGCTGGTGGTAAAGTCGGCCAAGAGTGGAAGGGCGGTGGAATTAAACCTGGACCAATTGATGTGGAATACAAAGTGAAGATGGGACAATCTGCCCCGTTTAAAACTCCAGCAAATTATCCAATAAAGACATGGGGACGAGTTGGTGCTGATAATGGAATAATGGGTGTCTGGGGAGAGTTTGTCTCAGTTGACTATGATATTTGTATTGCAGATGGTGGGTGCATCGATGCTTGTCCTGTTAATGTCTACGAATGGTTTGATACACCAGGCAATCCTGCCTCTGAAAAGAAACCACTTATGGCAAGAGAACCAGATTGCATATTCTGTCTTGCCTGTGAAGGTGTTTGTCCACCTCAAGCCATCAAGATTTTTGAGATGAAATAGTAGTTTTTAGTATTTTTATCGACTCATTCCTCACAAATATAAATACAAAACTATCATTTGCCAATATTAGGGATGGCTGGCAATTCTTTTACATTTTTCATATTTGATCTTTTCATCATAGCAGCGATTCTAATAACTGCATATACTTGCAATTTCTATTATTTAGCATTCCTATCTGGTCGTCGTAAAGAAAAATACAGTATAATTCCATTTGACGAGCCCTCAGTAACAATTCAGCTTCCAATATACAATGAAAAGTATGTTGCTGCACGACTGGTAGATGCTGTATGTGCTATGGATTATCCTAAAGAAAAAATGCGAATTATGGTATTAGATGATTCTGACGATGACACAGTTGAATTATTAGAAGAACTCGTAAATGAACACAAGAAAAATGGATATGATATCATTCATGTTAGAAGAGGAAATAGAATTGGGTATAAGGCGGGGTCTCTTAAACATGCAATGAAATTTACTAATACAGAGTTTGTTGCAATTTTTGATGCAGATTTCATACCACCAAGTTGGTATCTTAAAAAAGCAATTCCGTATTTTGCTAAACCCGATATTGGACTTGTTCAATGTAGATGGGGACATCTAAATGAAAACTATTCTGCCCTCACACAAGCACAAGCTCTTAGTCTAGACTTTCATTTTCTTATTGAACAAAAAGCAAAAAGTAATTCTAATTTATTTATGAATTTTAACGGCACGGCAGGAATTTGGAAAAAGGAATGTATTGATGACTCTGGAGGATGGCATACATCTACTCTGGTAGAGGATTTAGATCTGAGTTATAGGGCTCAAATGAAAGGATGGAAATGCGTCTTCTTACCAGACATTGTTGTAAATGCAGAATTGCCAGTACAGATGAATGGTGCTAAACGACAACAGTTTAGATGGGCAAAAGGTTCTATGCAATGTGCAATTAAACTACTTACTGAAATACTTCTAAAGCGCAGGATTGCAATTGAAGCGAAACTTCAAGCCTTTGTTCAGCTAACACGACATATAGTATTTCCATTGATGTTAATTCAATTTCTTACACTTCCAATTCTTTTAGCTTCTCAAGTCAATTTGTATATTGTAAGCTTCTTGCCTGCAATTACAATTGCTGCATACTTGGCAATGGGTCCTGGTGCGTATCTTCTAGTTATCCATAGACTATGGAAGAAGAACTGGAAATACAAAGCTAAAGCGCTCCCATACCTTCTGGTGTATTCTATAGGAATGTCTGTAAACAACACTGTTGCAGTTTTTGATGCAATACTGGGAAAGAAAAACGAATTTTTGAGGACTCCTAAATACGGAATAATAAAAAATTCTGATGCCTGGAGAGACAAGGCTTACAATTTACCATTTACAAAAACTACCTTACTTGAGATTTTCTTTGGAATATATGGTCTTTTTGGAATTCTTGTAGCAATTTTCTCAAATAATCCTGTTTTTGTACCAATATTGGGACTGCATGCAGTAGGATTCTTCTATATTGCTCACATGAGCATATCTCATTCAAGATTTAAAAGACACATATCTCAAACGAATCATACACAAACAAAGGAGGAAAAAATGGCAAACATCTTTTACAAACTCTCATTGGTAGGAATAATTGGATTAATTACATTTGCTGGATATATGGCAATGACTGGATACGAAAATGATGTTTATCCAGTTGATCTTTCTCGTGGTCTTTTAGATAGAATTATGGTTTCATCTGATCCTAATTCAATACTAGATGATCTTAAAGCAATCAAAGAATATTTGCCAGAAGAAGGAAATCCAGTTTGGGTGTTTCCAACTGATTCTACAGACTTTGGAAGAATTCAAAACGACTTGGATTCTATGATTGCTAGTGTAGAAAAAACCGCAACTGTACCTAGAGACAGCTCTTCATTTCATACAGGAATGGATGCTGTTAGTGATAGGGCATTCGTTCTTCAGGAGAATCTAATGGATGCAACTCCATACATGTATGTGAGTTTTATCAATATAGTTTTGAGTGCAGTTTGGATTGCAGCAATTTTAGCTATATTTGCAGTACTTAATAAAAAGAAACAACAACTACAAACTTCTGATGCAACTGATGGTATCTAAGAAATATTTAGATCCTGTCTAATTTCATCAACAGCTCTTATTCCAAAGATGTCTCTAACTTGCTGAATTCTTAATGATTCTTTTAATAAATCCCGACCCAATTGATTTACCAGCAGCTGGAAAACATCAGTAAATCTAATTTCCCATCTGTCGGCGCAATCTAGGATTTTGCTTACAGCCCATTGTCTCACTTCATGTGGAAGAACCATCTTTTCATTGGATTCGATAGACAATTTATCAAACAAATTGACCATCTGAGCTGTCTGGGTAGCCATTTTTTCAAGATCCGCCAAGCTACCATATTTTGATTCAGCCTGCATTCTAATATTTGACTGGTACTCGGATAATTTCAAAAGGCCTACCATTTCTTTTGAGGTGTATTCTGACGACTTGTTTGAGGCACTTTTGATACCTTGTAATTCTTGAATGATTTGGTTAGTTTTTTTATGAAATTCTGAAGAGGACGCATCAGAGCGATTAAGAATGGATGATAAACCTGAGATTTTTTCATCAGTTTTTGAGGCTATATTTCCTAATTCATTTTTGATATTTATCATGTCTCCACCAATATTTCCTGTTCTGCTTGAAATTGATTGAATATTTCTTTTCATCTCATCTAATTGTTCTGTTATTCCTGTCATTGAGTTTGCTTTTGAAACAACAGATTCTAATTCTTGTTTTAAGTTATTGATAATTCCTCCCAGCGATTCAATTTTTTCGGCTTTTCCTGAAATTGATTCAATTTTTTTTCTAATTTCTCCAATATCTGAACCAACAATGGAAGAAGTTTCTGCTTTTGCAGATACTTTTTTCAAGTCATCTCTTACATTATCAATTCTTTCAGAAATTGTCATAATCATTTTTGAGTTATTTCTTATTGACTCGAAGCTATCTGATACTTTTTGCATAATGTTTTTTGTTTCTGGCGAAGCTTTTTGTGATTCTGTTATCTTGTTTATTTGATCTTGTAATCTAGATGTTTGATTATTAATTTTTAAAACTAAATCTGACTGTCCTCTCACTTGGCTTAAACCCGAGAATATCTTTTGAGTATCTTCTTCAATAATGTTAATTCGTCTTGACTGTTTTTGAATCTGTTCTAATGCAGAGCTTAAAGAATCAATCATGTTTTTCATAGAAACGAGAACTTTCTGATTTTCAGAAAAAATCTTTGTCATTGCTTTGATTTCTTTAGATAATGTTTTTGTAGAGTCAGAAACACCAGCAACTCTTTTTAGTAGAGTAGTTGACGTTGGTTCCTTAGTAGAACTTTTGGTTTTGGGGGATTTTGGTTCCTTTTTCGTAGTAGACTTTGAATCTATTTTTTTGGTTTTTGTTGCCATCTTACATTAGAAGATGTTATGCTGATAAAAAAGTTAGGTTAGAAATCAAATAAAAAATATTGGTAGCTACTTGTTAACCATTTCTGGTTCATGGAGTAGCTCATGGAAGGTTTTTTCAACCAATCCATTCATGTTTTCAACGAACTTTTCTGGGCAGTATTCACATACTATCATGAAATTACGGTACGGTACCGTACTATTAATAGCTAGGTAATTGTAAAGTTACCATTTCTGGCACAAAAAAATGGTCATATCTTACTCTATACTAATACATGTGTTTCCAGTGGAACTTTATCCTAAAACTAAACTCAAAGAGCAGTCAGATACCCCAGGTCATTTTTCCACATTAGTTTCAGATGACCTACTCATCACTCTGCGGTAAATTTTGAAAGGGTTTCTACTATTAATCCTTGATTGGGCATTGGATTCAGATAGAAAATGTGTCAGATGCCAATAGATATCTGATCAAACTATTGTCCAGAATAGACTTGTTGATTTGGAGGAATCGAACTAATAGTTCTAGTCCCTATGAGGGTACGGGGGACTGGATTCAAACCTTGAAAGTAAAACTAGAATCGTTAAAAAATATCTAAAAGCTACATAGAGCAAGCTATGACAAGTGTTCAACCTATAATAACAAGTAAAGTCGTGTTCATTTTATTTGGTGGAAAAATTGGGATCCCGAACTCTCAGAGCTCTGAACATAAGAATAATCAAATGTAAAAAATGCCCAAGATTAAATTCATACATTAAAGAAATTTCGCAGACCAAGATAAAGCGATTTAAAGATGAAAAGTATTGGGGTAAACCGCTACCGGGTTTTGGAGATGTTAATGGCAAAATTTTGATTGTAGGTTTGGCACCAGCAGCACATGGTGGAAATAGAACAGGCCGAATGTTTACTGGGGATTCATCAGGGGATTGGGTAGCAAAGGTCCTATTTGAAAATGGTTTTGCAACTCAACCAGTAAGTTCCCATAAGACTGATGGTTTTTGTTTAATTAATGCATACATTACTGCTGTTGTTAGATGTGCCCCACCAGAAAATAAACCACTTGATATTGAATTAAAAAATTGTTCAGAGTATTTGAAAAACGAATTTGTGTTTCTTCAAAATTTGGAAATAATTATTTGTTTAGGAAGAATAGCATTTACAACTGTTTGCAGAATTTTAGGAATCAAGAGACAGAAATTTTCTCATGGGTATGTGTTTAAGCATAGAACTAAATTCATAATTTGTTCCTATCATCCTAGCCGACAAAATACCCAAACTGGTAGACTAACTTGGTCACAGTGGAATTCAATATTTGTAAAGGCTAAGGAGCTACTAAGATAAACGAACAGAATTAGACCAGCTATAAAGGATCCAAAACATGATCATAATACTCGTGGGTGAGAAGAATCATATCTTTTCTCCAAACAGTTCTTCGCATCTGGGGCAGTAATCTTTGGTTTCTCCATTTGGCAGCTTAGTATGAATTAGTTCAACATCTCTGTGAAGGGGACAGGTGGCTCTCATCTGGTATAATTAAAACTGATTCTAGTATATGGATTGCCAGAAGAATTTCTAATGAAATAAAACTGTTTTTAAATGAAATCATATACTACGATCAGATGGAAAATTTTTTCCTACAAGCTGAAGCACAAAACGGCTTGACAGATTCCATAAATGAAGGACTTTTCAGCTTTATAGATAAAATTAATCCATTTCAGCTTCCACACTCAAACTTTGTAACAGACCTTGCAATAATTATGATCTTAGCAGCAATTGTTACTCTTGCTTTTTTCAAAATTAGGCAACCATTGATCATTGGATATCTCTTTGCAGGGATGTTAATTGGACCTCTTTCTCCATTATGGACATGGTTTCTACCAGAGGAAGTGCCTCCATCTGCAGGTATTACGGGAGTAGGAATACTTTCTGACATTACAGCTTTGAATCTTTTTTCTGAAATTGGTGTAATACTGTTACTTTTTGTTATAGGAATAGAATTTCCTTATGCAAAAATCCGATCTATTGGAAAAATATCTATCGGAATAGGAACACTTGGCTTGTTTTCAACATTGGGTGCAGTATTTTATGCCGCAAATCTAATGGGGTTAAATTTTATGGATTCACTTTTTATCGCAGCGGCTCTTTCTATTAGTAGTACTGCAATAATTATTAAAATATTTGAAGATCTTGGAATAGTAAAAAAAGAATCTTCGATACTTGTTTTAGGAATTTTAATTGTCGAAGATGTCATCGCAGTAATTTTAATCTCATCACTCCAGTCAGTAGCTCTGCTTGGAACAGTCTCACTTGAAAGTATCTCACTTGCAGTCGCAGTTGCTGCAGGATTATTTATTGGGACATTTACAATTGGAACCAAAGTAATCCCACCTCTTATAGACAGAGTTGCAAGTGCAGAAAACAGAGAAATTCTGCTGCTAAGTGTTTTGGGAGTGTGTTTTGGTTATGCATTAATAGCAAATATCGCTGGATTATCAGTTGCTATAGGAGCATTTTTGGCAGGAGTCTTAGTTGCAGAATCAAAATCATCAGAAGTTTCTAAAATTTTATCCAGTCCAATCAAAGACATGTTTGTAGCTATCTTCTTCGTATCAGTTGGAGCTTTAATGGACATTGGCCATATTGGAAATTATATTTTTATCGCAATAGGACTAATTGCTGTAGCCATAGGAATGAAGTTTGGTGGCAACCTACTTGGAAGCCTGTTATTTAGACAACCTGCAAAAAAATCGCTTCGTTCAGCCTTTGCACTTGCAGCCCCAAGAGGAGAGTTTTCTATAGTCATTGTAAAGACAGGAGTAGATGTTGGGGCAGTAAGTCCTTTTCTATTCCCTCTCGTAGGAGTAATCTCGATTATTACATCATTTATTACGCCATTCTTATTTAGGGTAGGCGATAAAGTCATTCCAAAACTATCAAAGGCCTAGAAAATGTCAGAAGATGAATTAAATAAACTTAGTAAGAATTGTTTTTTGTCAGGATTTACTAAAGAACAAACTGATGATGCTATAACAAAATTCAAATCGCTACTTAACAAAGTACACAAGAGTGTCACTACATTCAACTATAACAGTAACAACGTACCGTGCATAATTTTAACGGAAAGAAGGTTTTCTGAAATCATGGATAAGATTGCAGGAAGACCAGTCTCTGTCGATACCAATCTCAATATTCTTCAAAATGCAATGGGAAACGTTTTTGTGGAAATCTCATTAGATTTTTCTAATAGTGATATTCATGAAGAAATTCTACTTTACGCAAATGAATCTCTTGATTTTTTTGAATCATTAGCAAAAACATCCATGCTTGCATTATCCTCCCCACATTCCCAGGTTGGTCAGGAAAATGTCTTTATGATTCAACTTCCAAAACCTGAGAGAGCAACAAACGCTCTTGATGTAATTAGACGAGGGTTGAAGGCTGGAGAAAATCCCCCTATCTGAATTATCTAATCTTTTGAAAAATAGAATTGAAATGCAGTTACCGGGATTTGAACCCGGGCCACGAACTTGGCAAGCTCGCATAATAACCAAACTATACTATAACTGCTCAATCGGTAAATTTAATTTTCTATATTAAAGCGTACTGCTAATTCTAAGATTGTTTTTAATGTTAGATGATTCTATCTATATTATGAATGATAAACTTCAAGAAATTATAGAAAAGAAGATTGACGCAACATTTGATAGAACCGATGAAATTAACAAAATTATTGAATCACTGGATGAACTTTCTGTACAAGATAATGCTTTTGCCTTTGGTATAATCATTGGGAGATTATACAACTCATTTTTTTATCAATGTAGGCGAATATTGAAACGAGATCCAACAGAACCAGAGTTTTTAGAATTTTTAGAAATTTTAAAAACACGACAATCTGAGTTTCTTGGAAAATTCAAATAAATAATTATTTTAATGGAATGACTTTGATGGTAGGAGTTCCTGGTAACTTTACACAAGCGCCTTTCATCGCTTTTTTGGCCAATTCAAGATGTTCTGTTTTAACATGCATCTCCATTATGCATTGGCCTGCTTTCACACGAGCACCTAAATTCAGTGCCTTTCCAAAGGCTCGTCTCATCCCCTCCTGTAATCTGTCTGCACCAGCTGCTGCAATCATTTTATTTTCTCTTAATAGCACATGAGGATAGATTCGAAGCTTTGAATAGAAACCTGTTTCACCTGCAACATTTTCTACTTTTTTGTTTGCTGCAAGCCTTGCTGATTCAATTGCGGTATGAGTAATTTGCAATTTTTCATTTAACAATAATTGAACGTTGTAATCATAGTCGCCTGCTTTTCCACCTTCAAATTTTGCAATTTTTATCTGAGGCTTACCCTTGATGTACTTTTTTCTGGTATAAGGCTGACCATTTCCTCTTCTATAATTTGCACCGTGCATCAAATCACCGTTAAAAGCTAAGCTTGGATGCCCATATTTTAACGGTTAGTCTTTAAAACATAATTTTGGTGGATTTCACATTCGACGCACCCATATATGGAATCCTATAATCTTCCTTATGTCCATAGACTCAGAACCACAGGTTGAAGGGGAATTGGTTCAAGATCAAACTCTGATAACAAGTAAGGCTATGCAACAGAGTCTTGAACAAAAAGGATATGGAGAACTAAGCAAGAAAGAATTTTTTCTAAAACCCTTTGAATCTCTTTATCTTCTATACTGCGACAAACTCAAACTTTCAAAAGGAAAAAAGAGAATTGATTTTGATTCATTGATGCAGACATGTATAAAACAAGACGAAGAATCATTAACAAAATTTCTAATTTATCGAGATTTGAGAACTAGGGGGTATACAGTAAAAGACGGGTTTGGATTTGGATCGGATTTTCGTGTTTATGAAAGAGGAGACTTTGGTGAAAAAGGCGCAAAATATTTGGTATTTGGTCTTAATGAAGGAAAACAAGAAAAAATTGGTCAGCTTCAAAAAAAGATTGAACAGATTACACAGATGGGAAAAGAACCCATAATAGCTGTTATTGAAAGGAGAGGAGAAGTAATTTACTATAAAATATCAAAAATGAATTTTCTAGAAAATAAAGAAAGAATGGATGCGAATAACTTCAAGTTTTGAATTACGATACATTAAGAACCCATTCTGCTGAATAATTAAGAAGGTTATTCCTTACTGCATAATCAAAATCATAAACCGTAATATTCTTTGTCTTGTTTAGCCACAAATTTTCAAAATCCTTAGTCTTAATGTCTACTCTTGATTTATCATTCCAAGAGGTAAAAACATCAATTGATTCAAAGTTCCTATTTTGAGGATCAAATGTTTCATTTGAGGTTCCTGTAAATGCTACCATATCATCATTTTCATCGTGGAAAATTCCAATTTTCTCACTAAAGGAACCATAAACCTCTTCGGAATTTGGTATTGCAATTTTTATTTTGAGTTTGTTGGTCTTGATCATCTCGTTCAAGATTGGATATTTTTTTTCTAGAGCAGGATTTCTGCTAAGCGCGAACTTGGCATTATTTTTAGTGTAAAGTTTTGATAAAACGTTTAGATCTGACGTTCTTAATCTATGCCCAGTTACGATTCTAATTTGCACGTTATTAGTCAAAAAATTCTTCAAACCAAAATAATATCCCGTAAGACTCTTGAGTGATGCGTATTCAACTGCCCTGTCGTATTCTATACAATTATCAAGACATGGAAGGAAAAATTCTTCAATAAGATTCTCTCTATCAGACCTGTACTCCTCTTTTAGCGATAGATCCCTTAATCCCATACATACAAATGGACTGTTTCTTATTTAAAGGAAAATTTCAAATTCTATTCGATGGAATGATGCGAATCAATTATTCGTATTTCATATATACCCAAGCCCATTTCTCAAACCCATGAACAGAAAAATTGACTTTGCAGTAATCACCGGTATTGTTCTAGTACTTGCGTTTGCTGTTAGTCTTACACAGATAGATAATCAAGCGACAGCCCAGGAAACAACTCCGTTTCCGTCAAGGGAAAAGGTAATCTCGGTAACTGGAACTGCAACTACTTCAGTTGATCCTGATTTACTGGTCATCCAATTTGGAGTTGAAACCCAAGAAAAAACCGCAAGACAAGCTCTTGAATCAAACTCTAATCTAATGACAAGTGTGATTGGGGCAATTACAAGTGTAGGTATAAGCGAGGACGATCTACACACATCTAGCCTGAATATTCAACCAATCTATGACAGCTACGAGGATAAAGCTACTGGTAGATACACACAACTGCTCATAGGATACAGAGTTTCAAATATTGTAACGGTTGAAACCATGAAATTGGATTCTGCTGCAGACATTATCGATAGCGCAGTTGCTGCTGGTGTAAACAGAGTTGATAGTGTTTACTTTACACTTTCACCAGAAAAACAACTTGAGGTAAAGGATAACCTTATTTCTCAAGCAGTAAAAAATGCCGAATCCAGAGCAAACAAGGCACTTGTACCACTTAATCACAAAATAATTGGAGTCAAGGCTATCTCCTTGTCAGAATTTGGCATTCCATATCCAATGCCAATTTATGAATCAGGATATGGAGCTGATGCTTCTTTTGCCAAATCATCTACACCAGTGTTCTCATCTGATCAAGATGTCACTACAACTGCTAATGTAATATTTCTAATTGGAAGTAACTAACTTCCTTTCTTTTTTTACTAAATTATTTGATCCGCGCTTTTGATAGCGCTTTTACTAGTATTTAGTTGAAAGAATAATATACGAATCTGTTGCGTGACAAACGATTTGTCTCAATTAGGATTGGCACCAACATCAATAAACAAGCGACTGCTTTTTGCGGGAATTTTTCTTACGTCTCTTGCAGGTCTTGTTCTTGAGATTGCAATTACAAGAATCTTTTCTGCGGCTATATGGTATCACTTTGCATTTGTTGCAGTTTCTGTTGCCTTGGTTGGACTTGGTTCTTCTGGCTTGTTAGTTCACTATAGGCTAAAGAAAATTAAGGAAAACTGGGCTGGAGACATTACAATTGCAGCATCTATTGGAATCTGCATAATTATTCCAATTACTCTTTTTGTAATGCACTCTCTTGCATCACAGGTGACCTATCTCCCACTTTTCATGTTCTTGTTTTCAATCCCTTTCTTTTTTGTAGGGGTGATAATCTCTACTGCATTTAGTGCATTTGCACATGTTGCAGGAAGGCTTTATGCATTTGATTTGATTGGCGCCTCTACGGGGGCAATTCTAGTTGTCCTATTTTTATCATTGCTTGGTGGAGAAGGTACTGCTCTTCTTGTCGGACTGATTGCCACCATTTGTACTGTGATTTTCTCTATTACCACAAAAAACAGGAAAAAAATTCTTATCAGTCTTGTTTTTGTTGTGTTTGCATCATCACTAGTTGCAATTAATGAAAGCACCCAAGTCTTTTCAATTCCAACTGATCCCACTGCAAACAAAGATCTGCCAATATTTTTAAGAGAAAACCCAGGCTCACACATTGCAAGAACCCAATGGAACTCTTTTTCAAGAATTGATGTAGTGGAAGGTATTTCTGGAAGTTGTATTCCTGCCAAAGATTCTCGTAACCCATCTCAATGTGCAGAAGAGGGTCTAGTTGCTAAGATATTCATTGATGGAGGTGCTGGAACCAACATCATATCATGGGATGGAAATCCGGATAGCAGAAAAGAACTTTCGTCATGGATGCAATATCTGCCCTTTAAGATGAAACATGACCCCAAAGTCTTGATTATTGGTTCAGGGGGAGGACGCGATGTTGTTGCTGCAATTGCTAGTGGAAGTACAGATGTTACAACAGTTGAGATAAATCCAATAATTTTTGAGACAGTGAAAAGTTACGGAGAAAAGGCAGGAAACCTATATGATCATCAACATGTTCACGCAAATGTAGATGAGGGAAGAAGCTTTGTATCTAGTTCTTCAGAGAAATTTGACATAATCTACATACCTTTTGTTGACACATGGGCATCAGTTTCTTCAGGGGGTTTAGGTGTATCAGAAAATTTTCTTTATACCATAGAAGGCTTTCAAGAATATTTTGACCATCTGACAGATGATGGTAAAATTGTTGCCGTCAGATGGCTTATCGACTCACCCCGATTTGTAACAACTTTTACCCAACTATTAGAAAAAAATGGTATTCCTAGAGAAGAAGCATTCAAGCATATTGTAATTGTTTCATCAGAATCCACAACAAAGGATCCAAGCGTTACAATGGCAATTCTTTCAAAAACTCCTTTTACACAATCTGAAATTTTATTTTTATCTAACTCGTTTGATGAAAATGGCTACAAGCCAATATTGGTCCCAGACAAAATCATGTTGGAACCCTATCAGTATCTGCTTGATGGAAAAATGACATTGCAAGAATTTTATGATCTATACCCTACAAAAGCCCATCCTGTCACAGATGATAGCCCATTTTTCTTATCATTTGAAAAACCAATTCCGTCTATTCTGGAGACCCTGTTGTACACTTCGATTATTATAGTCGGTGCTTTTCTTGTAATTCCATTCATTTGGTTAAGAAAAAGCTCAGAGAAAAGTCCTCTCAAGGCATCCAGCATTGTAATTTATTTTGCAGCACTTGGTGCAGGTTTTATTCTAATTGAGCTTGCATTATTGCAAAAACTAATTCTACTCTTGGGAAATCCTACTACTACATTTGCCATTTTACTTTTTACAATGCTATTGTCAAGTGGAGTTGGTAGTCTTGTGAGTACAAGATTTGTGAAAATTGGAATGAAGAACATTGCCTTTGTTATTACAGGAATAGTGGCAATAGGATTTTTCTATATAGGTAATTTGCCTAATGTGATCTATTCTGTAATCTCAGAAGATTTTGCAGTTAAAGTAATTGTAAGTATAGGGATTTTGATACCTATTGGGTTTTTGATGGGAATGCCATTGCCTACAGGAATGCGTGTACTAAAATCTCACTTGCCCACCTACATACCTTGGATGTGGGCAATTAATGGAGCCTTTTCTGTATTAGGTGCAGTCTTGTCAGTAGTTATTGGAATACTTTATGGAGCTTCATACGCAATGGGTATGGGAATTTTGATTTACTTGGCAGCATTAGGTATTGCTCTAGGTTGGAAGAAACAAACTATACAAATTCATCTATAATATAATTGACGTTTATTTTTGATGACAAGAATAAACTCATATCTTTTCTCCAAATAATTCCTGACATTTAGGGCAATAATCTTCACTTTTTCCATTAGGTAATTTTGTACTTATTAGCTCAACGCCTTTGTGAAGTGGACAAGTTTTTTCATTACAATTAAATCAAAATGTAAAAATTTTTCTTTTGAATCTAATCTATATTCTTGCCACAATGTGGACATTTCTTTTGATATCTCGATACAAGTGGTTCCACCAATTCTTCTGTAGCCAAAGCAAGACACACATCCCATGGGCTGACTATTATGTCCTTATAGATTACATAAGGATGTTCCATCTTGTTCATCACCGAACAAAGTTGGTCAAACTTTAGATCTTCGGTGATTACCTTAATGTGATCAAATGTAACCTGATTAATTGGAACATCCAAGAAATTATCAATATCTTTTTGAAACTTTATCATTCTTGAAAGTCCTTCAAGTATTGTCCTATCACTGATAAATTGATTAGAATTTACCAGTAAAAGTTTTCGCGTTTTATTATCAAACATTAAATCAAGTATCTTACGCAAAGGTTCATCTCCTTGAAAAGTGATAATCTTCTTTTTTGGCATCGATGAAACTGAAATGTCGGTTTTGAATCTAGTACCAACCTCAAGCATTTTTCTTGCAGAGATGGGTGAAAAATCGCCGGAATTTTTAGAAATAACGGCAAAAGCCCTTCGGGTGTCTTTCCATTTTTCTATCAAATCCTTGAATTTTGTTTGTTTTTCAACTTGTGGAAATTTTTTAAACATAATTTTTTCTATTTTGTGTTGATATTGAAAATCACGTGTTGGATTTTTTCGTAAATGATCTAATAGATCATAGCCACCTACTATACCAATGGGTTTGCCTTTATCTCGAACTACAATAGCATCTATGGTAGATTCTATATACTGGGCACACAATTCGGTGGCAACCCAGACTTCTCTTTCTTTATCAACGTAAACACAAGATGTATCAGTTAATGTATCTGGAAAAAGTTCTTCTAGAGTTAATTCTGAAATACTCTTCCCTTTTGTTGAGGTTTTCATATTCTCACCTTACAAAGTTCTATATGTTTGGTGGCTTTAAAAGACCGAAGAGAATTATCAAATGTGAAATTTACAGATTCAGTTCCTATACCTTACTATTAGCTCCGTTATAATTTAATGCGTAATTTCAATTGTTTTTTCCCTAGTTGATGAGTTTATCGTTTTCATAGGGAACAATTTTTCTTCACCACTTGTAATTTTGTATCGTTTTAAAAGAGAAGAATTGGCAATTACTGAGATTGAGCTAAGAGCCATGGCAGCTGCTGCAAGAATTGGACTAAGCAAACCAATTGCGGCAATTGGTATGGCCCCAGAATTGTAAGCAAATGCCCAAAACAGATTTTGTTTTATCTTTTTCATTGTTGCCCTGCTGAGCTTGATGGCTCTTGATACGTCCATAACGTCATCTTTGATCAGAATGATTCCTCCAGTTTCCTTTGCAATATCAGAACCACTTCCAATCGCAATTCCGATATCTGCCTGTGCCAATGCAGGTGCATCATTAATTCCGTCACCTACCATCGCAACGACCTTTCCCTCTGACTGGAGCTTCTTTATTTCAACTGCCTTGTCAGAAGGGAGAACGTTTGCAATTACTTTTTCAATGCCAACGCTTTTTGCAATTGCTTTTGCTGTTTTTTCATTATCTCCAGTTATCATCATACACTCAATACCTAGATCCTTCAAAGCTGTAATTGCATTTGGGGAAGATTCTTTTAGAGAGTCAGCTACTGCAATAATTCCCACAACTTTGCTATTGATAGCAACCATGATTGCGGTTTTTCCTTCTGATTCTAGTCTTGACATCTTTTCTTCAACAGATTCTGTTGGAATGGTAAACTTTTTCATCATTTTACGATTTCCAGCATATACAGATGTTCCATTTACTATTGCCTTTACACCCAAACCATTAAGCGCTTCAAATTTGTCTAAATTAGGAAATGTGGCTCTTTCCATTTTTGCTCTTTTTACAACAGCTTGTGCTATTGGATGCTCTGATCCTGATTCAACTGCTCCAGCAAATTCAACAATTTGTTTTTCTGACAAAGTTCCAAAAGTCACAACATCTGTAACTTCGGGTTCTCCTTTTGTAAGAGTGCCAGTCTTATCAAATACTATTGTGTTGACTTTTTGAGAACGCTCTAGATATTCAGCCCCTCTTATCAAAATACCAGACTCTGCACCTTTCCCTACTCCAACCATTAAGGCTGCTGGCGTTGCTACACCTAGGGCACAAGGACACGCTATAATCAAAACAGCAACAAATGTTAGTATGCCTGATACAAGATCACCAAGTACAAATGTCCAAATCACAAATGTCAAAACAGAAGTAATTACAACAGCCGGAACAAATTTTGCTGAAATAGAGTCAGCCAGACGTTGTACCTTTGCCGTAGATGCTTGTGCTTGTTCAACAATATGGATTATTTGAGAAAGTGCTGTTTCCTTTCCAACCTTTGTTGCTTTTACTTTTAGTAAGCCATGTTTGTTTACCGTAGCGCCAATAACTTCATCACCTTTTGTTTTGCCTACCGGAAGACTCTCTCCAGTTATCATCTTCTCATCTACAGAAGATTCTCCTTCAACTACTATTCCATCAGTTGGAATCTTCTCACCGGGCTTTACAATCATGATATAGCCTATCTCTACCTGATTTGCAGGAATTTGGACCTCGTTTCCATTCTTGATTACTGTTGCCATAGCAGGTTTTAGATCTAACAATTTTCTCACAGCAGCTGAGCTTTTCTTTTTGATTGCCTCTTCCATGTACTTGCCAAAAAGTACAAAGGCTATGATTACAGCTGAAACTTCAAAATAGACGTACTTTTCTTCTGTTGGTATTACATCAGGAAAGAACAATACGATTGTACTGTAAATATAAGCTGTAAGAGTTCCAATTGAAATAAGTAAATCCATGTTGGCAGTACGTCTTTTGATTGCATGAAATGCCCCAACATAAAATGACCATCCACCAATGAATTGGACTGGTGTTACAATAAAGAAAAGAAGTAAGCCATAAGATAGAAATGGAATTTCCGGAAACGGAACCCACGTAAATGCAATAGCTCCTGCGGCAAGCGCGATATAAGCTCCGGCTCTTATGATTGCAAGTGCCAGAGCACCGGAAGCTGCCACATACATTCTTTTTTTCATTTTAGCCAGTTCTTTTTCCGGTTCAAGGAATGTCTTTTGACAGACTGGGCTGCAAAAATAGAAAGTTCTACCTCCGATATCAGAATTTAGTGCCCTTTTTTCATCTACTATCATGCCACAAACTGGATCTTTTGCCATTTTTCAGTCACTTTTTAAATATTGAATCTCTTCTTTTAGTTGAACAATACCATTATCATTTATGATTCTCACCATTAAAAACGACCACAAGGTGTTAAATTGTATAAATTGTTTGATAGATAACATGTTTGAAAAACACTGTCAGACCTGTGGCATCGAGGTCGATAAGAAAACTGCGCCTAAAAGATTTGGAAGATATTTCTGTTCTGAAGATCATTCTCAACAATATCTAAAGAAAAAGGAAGAATACGAAAAAAGAATGGAAGAGGAAGAAAGAAAACATCCGCGTAGACGTGGAGGATGTTGTTAGAATTTGACATCACAATCGGTCTGGATAGGCATAGCAGTCGGAGTGTTTTTTGCAGGCCTTGGAATTGGATATGCAGCATTCCAATCTTACAATCAACCTAATTTTACAATGATGATGCCACAACAGATGCAGCAAATGATGAACAATCCACAGATGATGACACAGTGGCATCAAACCATGATGGACAATCCTCAAGCAATGAATAGTTGGATGAACACAATGATGCAAAATCCGCAGTCCATGAACAGTTGGATGAATAATATGATGAGCGACCCACAGATGCGCCAACAAATGTTTGGATACATGGCGCAAAATCCAGAGCAAATGCGTCAGTGGATGATTCAAGACCCACAACACATAGAGTTGATGAGTCAAGCTATGAAAGAAAATCATGAGTTCATGCAGGAAATGATGAAGGTGATTATTAACGATCCAACTCTTAGAATGCAAATGTTAGGTCACATGTCAGAAAATCAGGAGACCATGCAAGAAATGAGGCAAATGATGCAAGGAAACATGACTGGCATGATGAGTCCAGGGATGATGAACCCATAGATGCTTCAGGAGAAAAAATTGAGGTATCATTGTTTTGACGGATACTACTAAAAGTACAGCCACACAATCAGAAAGACCAATAGGCATTACAATCCTTGGTATTTCCTTTATTGTTGTTGCAATTCTCATGTCAATAGCAGCTGCAATGATTGGAACGTTCATGGCAATGTTAGGAAGCTATTCTTCCATGATGAATAACATGATTTCAGCTATGGGAGGAAGTTTTGTAGTTTTTATTGGAATCCTTGCAGGAATAGAGTTTACTATAGCATACGCCTTGTTTAGTGGAAAGAGTTGGGGTAGAATAACCGTAATAGTACTATCGATAGTGGATTTTCTTATTCATTGTGCGACTCTTGTAATAGGCAATCTGTTTGCAATACCGCATATCGTTTTGGATGTCATAGTTTTCTTTTACATGTGGAAACCTAGTGTTGTTTCTTATTTTGATCGAGAAAAGTCAAAGCTTGTATAATAATTTGTTATTTATTTAAAGAAAAATTTTTACATTTGATTTAATTGGAATGAAAAAAACTTGTCCGCTTCACAAAGATGTTGAGCTAATAAGTACAAAATTACCTAATGGAAAAAGTGAAGATTATTGCCCTAAATGTCAGGAACTATTTGGAGAAAAGATATGAGTTTAGTCTTAGATAGAATTCTGAAAAAGGAATTTATGCTGTGAGTTTAGATGGATTCTAAATTATAATTGTCTAAAGAGATTTAGCTTACCAGTAGTTGATCAAATACTTGCTGAAATGCAGCATAAGGTTGTGCCCCTGAAACCATACCATAACCAATTTTTTCATTTCCTATAAAAAATCCAGGTGTACCGGTTACACCATAAGATACACCGTCATTCAAGTCATTTTGTACCTCCTCCAAATACTTTGCAGATTCAAGGCAAGTGTTGAATGTGTTAGTATCTAAACCCAATTCTTCTGCAAATTGTTCAAATGTACGCACTACGTTTTGGTTATCAAGATCTTGCCATAGAAGTTGGTTTTCAAATATTTTATTGTGATACTCCCAAAACATTCCTTGTTCATCAGCACATTCAGCTGCTATTGCAGCTGGAATAGCATTTTGGTGAATATCTGGTAGTGGGAAATCTCGATAAACAAATTTTACTTTTCCAGTATCAATGTAATTTTTTTGAATCAAAGGTAAGGTTTCGGTAAAAAATCTTGCACAAAATGGGCATTGAAAATCAGAAAACTCAATCATTGTGATTGGAGCATTAGGATCTCCTTTTACTGGGTCATCATCTAAAGACACGGAAATAATTCCAGATGAGGGGTTCGATTGAGGTTGTTTTGCCACTGTTTGGTCTGTCACATCTTTGGCATTCTTAATAACTGTCTCAGAAGATTGGGCAGTTTCGGTTCCTAAAACATATCCACCAAAAAATGCAGATAACACAGCTCCCACTATTACCCCAACAATTAGTTTATTGTAAGATGATTTTTTAATTGAAATTAATTCTGGTTCTTTGTCATCCATTCTAATACACCTATTTTCACTTTGCTATAAGTCCAATATCTAAATGATTTTCCATCATAGAGTGCATTGATTTACCTTCTGGGATGACATGAGTATGTAGAGTGTAGTATCCTTTCTCATCTAGTATAAAATTAATCTTATACTTGCCATCACCTTGCTCCTCAGCTAAAAACATTGGTCCAATCATATCCATGGTGGTCATTGGAGCACCTCTTTCAATACCAACTATGATTCTAGAATTTACAAGAGGTTCTGCTGTTGTTTTATCGAGAACTATTATGGTGATATGAGCATTTTTATCGATTCCTATAACTTGTGGGGATGTAACTTTTATCATCACATCCTCGGGAATCTGGCTCATCATAGAACACATCATATTACTTTGCATCCTACTACCCATCATTTGATATTGAATAACATTCAAAGATACTGGTTCTGCCAAAAAAGGAGTGTTGCCAAATACTTGACCTAATGAAAAAAATGGTAGTATCACTAACGCAACTAAAGCAATTGTATTCACATTATTGTTTTGATTCTTAGATATATCAATCCAGTATTTTACAATTGTAAAGTACTAGCCTTTAATACCAAAAGGAATTTTGTAAATTAAAAATCGGATATGATATTTTACAATTTTGGAACAAATTTGGAAAAAGGAGCATATACTATTAGCGTAAGATTGCAACGTGATTAATAGGTGTTGGAAAATGAAATTACCAAGTGATAAAAAACTCATTTCAATGGCAGTGGGGATATCTGCAATTATTGCTGTAATTAGTGTACAATATGGTATTGAGCTCCAATCCTTATCTCCTCACACTTTTTCTAGAACAGCTGACTGGAGACACATACATGGATTGGGAATTGATCCTGTTGACCGTACCATTTTGTATATCGCAACACATGGTGATTTTTATCACAGCCATGACGGCAATCCCCCATTCAAAGTAGATATTGTGCGAGCTGACTATATGGCATTTAATGCACCCACAACTGTAGGCATTCCACTTTATGCAAGTGGTCATCCCTCATCAGGTGGAAATACTGGTTTGATAAAAAGTATTGATGGTGGACAAAGCTGGGAAAGTGTTTCCAAAGTTTTAGAACCTCCAGTGGATTTTCATGCAATGTCAGTAAGCAAAAGCGATCCTAACACAATCATAGGATTTGATAGTGCTGGTCGTGGCTTGTTCAAGACTGTGGATGCTGGCAAGATATGGGAAACATTACAATACCCAGACTATATTTCAGCTCTTGCAATATCTCCAATTGATTCTCAGCTAGTGTTTGCTGGTACTGGAAAGGGAATATTTCAGTCAAGTGATGGTGCTAAAAGCTGGACTCTGCTTGATGAATACAAAGGAATTACCATACTTACGCTAACATTTGATGAAAACCAAACTCTGTATGCATCAAATCAGTTTGGTCTTTCAAGATCTTCAGATTTTGGAAAGAGTTGGGAAAACCTAAGTGATCCAGACCTAACCATAACCAGTATCGCAGTAGACACACAAAACAAAATAATCTATGTGGCAGGCTATTCTCCGGATGGTTATCAAGAAATCTACAGAAGCAAAGACGATACCAAGAGTTGGGACATAATAGGAACCAATAAAGGGCTATAGAATACTCAGAACCAATTTCGTTTTGTCTTTCATTATAATTTTCGTTTATAATCAAATCACAAAGTCTTGTCTCTACCCCAAAAATAAAATGCTCCCGTCGGGATTTGAACCCGAGATCACTGCCTTGAGAGGGCAGTATGCTTAGCCGGACTACACCACAGGAGCTCGGTAAAAACCAAAACAAATCGCAATTTAAAGGAATGTTTTGAATTACATACTTTGGTAAAACTATCTCAGTTGGATACTTTATAGAAAATTTAACCACTAGTTTCATTATGAACATAAAAAAATTATTAGAAAAACTTTCTCTAACTGATTTTCCAGTAGCATTGGGTGGATGTAGAAATAACGAAAAAAGTTTTGATTGTTGTGAATATGACATAACAGTTTTCGATGATAAAAATGAAAATGACTCTATAATTGATTTTGATAATGAAACAGTAAGAATACATCATGGTTCCTTAAAAGAAACCAATCCAGATGTTCTAATACAGTATAGCAATATGCAAATAATCTGGGATGAAAAATGGGAACTCAGAATTTTTCTTTCTCAAATTTCAGCCAAGAGAGAAAAATTTTTCAATGCGTATTCAAAAAGTTGCCTAGTTGATGCAGCAGTTTGCGTAACAAAAACTAAAGATTGCATCAAAAACTCTGATCCATTTGCTTCCTCGTGGTTAAAATGTGCTGCATACTATATTGCAGATGCAATAGTGTTGGCAAATCATAAACGACCTAGTCCTTCACACATGTTAGAACAGATTAGATCATTTGAAAAAAACAAAATTAACGAAAAATTTTCTCAAGTTAACGAGTCTATAGGTATTGAACGTGCCACGCCTTCTCAACTTCTACGAATGTGCAAATCAACAATGGGCTTTTCAGATATGGTTGAAGATAATGGACATTCAAAAATAATTCAAAAAAAACATGATTATTTTGTGAAAAACTCTCTAATCTCTGATTGCTACTTTTATTTGGGTTATATTAACAGAAACAACTTTATCAAAATAAAAGACACTCTTCACAGAAAACCAGAATTAATTCATGTATTGAAGGTAGCATTTGATGTGGAAAATGATATGACTAAACTTGAACTACAATCAAGCCTTCTTCATAAAACTACAAATGATTTACTTTCAATCCTAAATGGTTGATTCTTCCGTTCGTATTTTTTGATAAACTTTTAAAACTGGGAATATGCTATCAAGTATATGGTAGATCAAGCATGTGGATGCGAAGCTGAATCCGGCGATCCTGATTTCCAATGTGATTGTGCAATGCAGGGTCATTGTATTTGTAGCCAAGATTGCAGATGTAAAACAGACGTCTGTAAAGAGGCTGTATCACAATTATAAAAAAAACAATCTTTTCTTTTATTTTTTAAAATTCCTAATACTATTCTTCTTCGTCAAATCCCCAGGATTTGACTAGGTCTTTTTGAAAATTGTCTGCCTGTTTTTCATTCAATGGGTCACCACAATTTTTGTGAGTTGGAACTACAGTCATCCCTGCTAGCTTAAACTCCACCTCAAAAAGATGAATTTTTCCACATTCGCACATTTCTATAAATCAAAAACCATGCCTGTATATTTGCTTATTTGAACAACTTTTAAACGAGGAACAACCTAAACAATAATACTTGAAGGCATTACTACTAACTCTTTCACTGATAGTTGTATTATTTTCTGGCTCGGTTTCCATGCCTTTAGCGTTAGCACAATATCAAGGTGGAGGAGTGAATCATCCAGGAACTTGGTATGTTGGTGAGGGATTAAAACCAGGAGATTATTTTGAATATGAAATTTGTCATGTTGATTACAAAGAATGTAGTGAATTTGAAATGCAATTATGGATTGAAGGAACAATCAAAGTAGGTACTGAAGACAAGTGGCTTGCTCAGGCCGTGGTTTATGATGGAAACAAAATTGTGAAAGGTAACATAGAGCTTGGAAAAATTGCTCCTGAACCAAGTGGTGGTAGTAGCGAATTAAGTGTCTATAGGGGTGCCTTCAAATCCTCTGTAGTTTGGTTATCTGCGTATGCGACTAAAAATACTGGGTCAGATACTTCAGGTGAGAAATCTTTTTCTGCACCGTCTTGGGGAAAAATTGCAAACATTGGGGGCGAACAAATAATCCCTACAGCATTGGAGACCGTCTCAGTTCCAGCTGGTACCTATGACACAGTACGTATTCAATGGAAAACTGGTGGTTTAGTAAGTAAAGTTTGGGTTGTGGATGATTTTCCATTTCCTGTAAAAGCTAATACATGGACTCAGGTTTCTACAGGAAAAGCTCCACAAGAATATCGCTTTGAGCTATTAGATTATAAAGAAAATGTCAATTCCAACCCATTTACTAGTGTAGTTGCTACTACCCAAGAGCAAGTTGTGGCTGGATGTCCCCAACATTATGATTTAGTAGACATTAAACGCAGTACAAAAGATGGCAAATATCTAATTGACCTCAGATATGGTCCCCCAGACCCTGCAACTGGCTGTGAAATAGAATGGTTCATAGAGTTTAAGAATAAATTTCATGAAACTGAATTTCTTAACCAAGTCCAATATGACATATTTGTAGTTGATGAAAAACTGACTTTCCCTCCTTTAAGATCATTAGCTAAGGAAGAAGGGCGCAATTTCTTATTCTCAGAATCTGGTCAGGTACTAAAATCAACCATTGTCAAAGAGAATCCTGGAACCGCCCATTATGTTATTTGGATTCATGGTTTGGCCCCTCAAAATGTTATTCCAGATAATCCAGATTTTCTTCAAATTGATATTCCAATTGGGGGAAAGATAACTCTACCACCTGGACCCAGTCTCAATATTCCAAATTGGATAAAAAATAGTGCTGGTTGGTGGGCAAATGATCAGATTGAAGACTCTGACTTTGTCTTGGGAATACAATACCTAATTAATCAAGGAATAATGAAAATTCCAGCTACTACACCTGGTTCAGGTACTGGCTCAGATGAAATACCATCATGGATAAAAAATAATGCTGGTTGGTGGGCTAGTGGTCAAATCTCTGATAATGACTTTGTTCAGGGAATTCAATATTTAATTAAAAACGGAATAATGAAGATTGGATAAAATCTTCAAACTAGAATCCGAAAAAATACAGTGGTAAAAATTGGTTAGGTTATTTAATTATCCCAAACGTAAACTCCGAAAACTTGTAAAAGAAGGTGAATACAAAGAAGCAGTAGAATTTGGAAAAAATTTAGAAAATAAAAATCCTAATGATGCAGATCTTCTTTTCATAATGGGAAGTATTTTCTATATTTTAAAAGATGCAAAATCTGCACTAAATTATTTTGATAGGGTTTTAGAAATTTACAAATTCGATTCAGAAACACTTCTTTTAAAGGCCAACGTTCATGTTTTTTTAAAAGAATACGAAACTGCAATTAATTGTTGCAAGAAAATCCTTGACATTGAACCTGAAAATATGGAAGCTTATCAAATATTAGAACAATTAAAAAATATTTAATTAATAATTTATTTGCTATTTGGTACAGATGAAACATCTTTTTTTAATTGATATACGTTTTCTAATAACCAATTACAATATTCTGTTACTTTTTCAGAAAATTTACACCATATATGTAGAGAATGAGGAAGAATATCGATTCTGCCTTTTTCAAAAAAGATCTTAACTCCTTCTTTTCCTTCATACATATATGCATCCTCAGCTTTGACATCACCAAACATTTCTTTTGCCTTTGCTTTAATTATACTTCGTTGAATTGGAAAGTTTGTTTTTGTCTGATCAACAATTATGCTAAGGTCTTGAGTTCCATACGAATCAAAATCATTGATTTTTCCACGATGAGGAAAATTTACTATCAGTTTAATATTGTATTTTCTACCTACTTCAAAACCTACTTCTGTAATTTTTGAGTAAGCTGTTGCCTCACTTTTTTTTAAAAGAAATCGAAATTGTGGAAGATTTGATTTTAATTCTTTTTGAAGATCCTTCGTAATTACCGCAAAGCTCATATCAAAAAAATGTAAAATCTCAGATATATTCATTGATACCTGTCTGTTTGCAATGAAAATCTAGATTGATTTTTGTACATGTGTTATCTTTGAGAAGTATGGCATTGCCAATGGATTTTGATAACTTACGTTCTGATGAAAGCTCAGAACGGGCAAGCAGTGTTGAGGATTACAAAGTAACCTGCATGGCGTTTATCAAAGACATTTCTGGGGATTATCTTGAATGGGTTGATTACTATAAACTTCCACCAGATGAAGACAAAAAAAGAAGGGCAGAAATTGCTGCCATAGTAGAGCGAACCAATGATTGGATTGCTAAAATATCTCAATCAATCAAAGGTGTAGATGTAGTAATGAATGATGGTGTACAAAAAATGGCAGAGGCAACTGCAGGAAAACCATTTCAAATTGGTGTGTTTGTTAATTCAAAATCCGAGTATACTGTGGCAAAACCTAGCATAATAGACGTTAATGTAAAAGCATCTGGACGTAATAGTAGGAAAACAAAGCTAGGATTTCATCACAAAGAGCAACGATTTAGAATTGAATCAACAGGCAAGGCTTTTTTTGATGAATCTAATCTGCCCAACGATGAGTTTGATTTAATGGATATTCATTTGAAGCTAAACGCAGAAGATTGCAAACAACGAGATGTTATTTCGTTTACTGTAATTGTTTCTGAAATGGAAAACGGTCAAGAAATGGATAGGAGAGGTTCAAGTACTATAATCCATATTATTTGACTTTAATTGAGAATGATCGTAAAGAGGAAATGACTGGAACGAATTTGATCTTTAAGGATATTTTAACAAAAATTTTCCAAGTTATCAATTAGACAATATCCGTATGCCTTATTAACCGCCTGAGAATTGGGTAATTTAAGGGAAAAATGAGGAAAAAAATTCTGTTAGGGTTTTTACTGCTCTTAACTACAACCATTGGTAGTATTCCAGCCTACTCTGACAACGGTGTTACGGATAAGGATAATGACAGTATACCTGATAATGTAGATTACTGCCCAAATTTACCTGAGGACTTTGAGGATGAAGTCGATGGATGTCCCTCTGAGCATGAGATTTATCATGATCAGGATCAGGACGGTATACAAGATCATGACGATTTTTGTCCTAATGTTCCTGAAATCTACAATCAATATCGAGACGATGATGGCTGTCCTGATTCTGCAGGCGGTGTATCTCAAGGCGCTCCAGATAGAGACGGAGATGGAATTCCTGACAGAATAGATTCATGTCCAAGTCAACCTGAAACATTTAATGGAATTTTAGACCTAGATGGCTGTCCTGATAAATTTACAAATCTAATTGACACTGACAGAGATGGAATTCCAGATTCAAATGATGAGTGTCCAGATGTACGTGAAACTTACAATCAATATCAAGACACAGATGGTTGTCCTGATTTAGTTACTAGCACTTCATCACTTTTTTCATTTCCTGATTCTGACGGTGATGGAATTGAAGACAGATGGGATCAATGCATAAGCGAGCGTGAAACATTTAACAATTATTTAGATTGGGATGGATGTCCTGATGTACCAGGTGCAGAAAGTACTGGGTCTCCTGTAGATTCTGACTTTGATGGAATTTATGATGGAGAAGACTTGTGTCCAACTGACCGCGAAACTAGGAACAAGTACAATGATGCAGATGGTTGTCCAGATGTAGCTCCTGGTGGTTCTATTGCAGATTCTGATTATGATGGAATAATTGATTCCAATGATAACTGCCCAATAGTTCCAGAAAACTATAACAAATTCCAAGACGATGATGGCTGTCCTGATTCTGCAGGTGGCGCAGCTAAAGGCACTCCAGACTCTGACGGTGATGGAATCCCAGATGGAATTGATTCATGTCCAAGTCAACCTGAAACCCTCAATAATTATTATGATAATGATGGCTGTCCTGATAAATTTACAAATCTAATTGACACTGACAGAGATGGAATTCCAGATTCAAATGATGAGTGTCCAGATGTACGTGAAACTTACAATCAATATCAAGACACAGATGGTTGTCCTGATTTAGTTACTAGCACTTCATCACTTTTTTCATTTCCTGATTCTGACGGTGATGGAATTGAAGACAGATGGGATCAATGCATAAGCGAGCGTGAAACATTTAACAATTATTTAGATTGGGATGGATGTCCTGATGTAACAGGTGCAGAAAGTACTGGGGCTCGTGTAGTTTCTCACTTTGATGGAATTTATGATACTGAAGATCAATGTCCGACCGAACGTGAAAGATATAACAAATTTGAAGATGACGATGGATGTCCAGACTTTGCTGAATTAGAATCCAGTGGAGATAGAGACTATGATGGAATTCCTGACCTAATTGATGTTTGTCCATATATCGCCGAAACCTATAACAAATTCCAAGACGATGATGGCTGTCCTGATTCTGCAGGTGGCATATCTCAAGGCGCTCCAGATAGAGACGGAGATGGAATTCCTGACAGAATAGATTCATGTCCAAGTCAACCTGAAACATTTAATGGAGTTTTAGACCTAGATGGATGTCCTGATGATTACATTCCATTAAGAGACACTGATCGTGATGGTTTACCTGATGCAATAGATGCATGTCCAGATGTACGTGAAAATTATAACAAGTATCAAGACGATGACGGTTGTTCTGATTCACCACCAGGTGGAAAAGGTGTAGAATTTACAACCAATGACCTTGACGGTGATGGAATCTTTGATACTAAAGATCAATGTCCATCAATTCCTGAAACCAGAAATGGTTATCTAGACCACGATGGATGTCCTGATATTATTCCTCCACCAAGTTCTGGCCCAGCAACATCAGATGTAGATAAAGATGGATACCCTGATTCAAAAGACCAATGTGTAGCAGAACCTGAAACCTGGAATAAGTATAAAGATCTAGATGGATGCCCTGATCAAATTCCAGATCAAGCACGCCAAATCCACGATCAGGATCAAGATGGAATAATCGATGATGAGGATTCCTGTATCTTATCTCCAGAAGACTATGATGGGGATAGAGATCAGGACGGTTGCCCAGATAATTAGCGCTCCAAACCTTGATATAATTTTCTCTGTTTTTCCCACTTTACTATAGTATTCAAACCTAGAATATGTCGTCTAGATTTGCTAGTTACCTCAAAAGGCAAGAAGAGTAACGGTTAAAAACCAAAAAAATCTGCCATACTATAAGTTGTATCGAGGAATATTTACAATATCTTTGCTATTTTTGATACTATTCGTGTCTTCCCCTATTGCTAGTTTTTCAGCTACAGACTTTGATAGAGATGGAGTTCCTGATGACGAAGACTCTTGTCCAAAACTTCAGGAAGATTATCAAGGAACAATTGATGGATGTCCATCGAATTTTGTCCCGTGGTATGATGAAGACTTTGATGGTATAGAGGATCATATTGACAAATGCCCAGACCTTCGTGAAAATTATAACAAATATCAAGACGATGATGGTTGTCCTGATATTTCCCCTGACGAGGCAGAAAGAGGAACCCCTGATAGTGACGGTGATGGCTTTACAGATAATGCTGATAATTGTCCCACAATCCCTGAAACATTTAATGGAATTTTAGATACTGATGGATGTCCTGATGATTACATTCCATTAAGAGACACTGATCGTGATGGTTTACCTGATGCAATAGATGCTTGTCCATTGCAATCTGAAACTTACAATAGATACTTAGATGAAGATGGTTGTCCTGATTCTATATCTGAATCCGCTGTAGTGATAGATTCTGATAACGATGGTCTTGCAGATACAATCGATGCTTGTCCATTGGAAGCAGAAACGTTTAATGGATTTCAAGATGACGATGGTTGTCCTGACTCTTTAGCAAAATTCCCAGATGCAGACGGTGATGGTGTACCAGATGACTTGGATTATTGTCCAACCCTTAAAGAAACACATAACAACTATTATGATATTGATGGCTGTCCAGATGCAATTCCTAGTTTTCCTAACTTGCAAGACTCTGATAAAGATGGAATTCTAAACAGTGAAGACTCTTGTCCAAATGAACCAGAAACTTGGAATAAATTTGAAGACACCGACGGATGTCCTGATATCGCTCCTTATACGCACGCAATTGATGCCGATTTAGATGGGATTTTTGATACACTTGATGCATGTCCTTTAGACCCTGAAACTTACAATATGATTGATGATACAGATGGCTGTCCTGACGGAATAACTACTGACAGGCCAACATTTGATTCTGACGGTGATGGATTACCAGATACAAAAGATAATTGTCCCACAATCCCTGAAACATTTAATGGAATTTTAGATACTGATGGATGTCCTGATGATTACATTCCATTAAGAGACACTGATCGTGATGGTTTACCTGATGCAATAGATGCTTGTCCATTGCAATCTGAAACTTACAATAGATACTTAGATGAAGATGGTTGTCCTGATTCTATATCTGAATCCGCTGTAGTGATAGATTCTGATAACGATGGTCTTGCAGATCCAATCGATGCTTGTCCGTTGGAGCCAGAAATTTTCAATGGTTTTCTTGATGATGACGGTTGCCCTGATTCTACAGTAAAATTACCAGATGCAGATGGTGATGGAATTCCAGATGTAAGCGATGTTTGCCCAGACTCTCCTGAAACATTTAACAGGTTTTATGATTGGGACGGCTGCCCAGATTCTGCATCTAGCTTTGAAGGAAGAGCATCTGATTCTGATGGGGATGGAATTCCAAACAATGTTGATTCATGTCCACTGGAGCCTGAAACATGGAACAAGTATAATGATACAGATGGCTGTCCAGATAATAACCCTGAACAATCAAGATACAAACATGATGATGACCTAGATGGTATTGCAAATGACTTTGATTCATGTCCATCAGAACAAGAAGACTTTGATGGCGTCAACGATGAAGACGGTTGTCCGGAATAATCTAGTTTAACATTACTTCAAGAACAATTCTATTTTCCTTTGCACGTTCTTCTCCTGGATATTTTAGTTCAGAAATTTTTTCTGCTAGGTGCTTATCGGATACTAAAGTTGCCCTACCTGAAAAACTCGAATCATCAAACCCTACTTTAACGTCTGGATTAGAAACGGCATTTTTTAGCCAGTCACCATCGAGCTTGTGACGAGAAAAGTAAATCTTATCCTCATATAATACGGCACGAAGCCACACAGAATGTTCTCTGCCAGTTTTTCGTCCTTTGGTAGTAAGTATGGCTTTGAAGACTTGATTATTCTTGTATTTCACGAGTAAATTCTATAGTCAAGGAATTTAACCTATTTGATAGGAAATTCTGATATCTGATGCCATAAGGAAACCTCATCATTTACCCGCATGTCAACCAAACTCGAAGAAATACCGCAAAATCTAACTACAGCTGATAAATTTACAGGAAAAAAGGTAGTAGATAGAGAAGGTATCCAATATGGAAAGGTTAAACACATTCACATCAATTCAGAAACTCTTACAGTATCTGGAGTAACTATCCATGAAGGTTTTCGTAAAAACTACTATTTGACAAATGATTACATTGACAAATTCACAAAAGAATCACTATTACTAAATATCCCACCAGTAAGAGCAGATTCTCAAGTTGTCGATATTGATGGCCATAAAATTGGTAAAGTTAAAAGACTACATAGAAATCCAGACACAAAAGAATTAGAATCAATTGAGATTACTGATGGACTGATGCATTCAAAGATTCTATCCAAATCTGAAATTTGGGGAATAGGGGAAAAGGTCATCCTAAAAATGACAAAAGATCAATACAAAAAATTAGATTAAAAACCCGATTAATTTTGATTTTTTTTTATTTCATTAATTTGACAGATAGATTTTTCATCATTTAGAAGGATTTCAACACTTACAGAATAACAATCCTGACAAAGACCCTTCATAGAAAAAAAATAATTTAGTAAAATATTTTTTGGAGATCACAATCCAACTATTCAAAATCGCCTAAAAATTTGAGTTTGTGGGTGTTAGCAATTTATAATTGCATATAGGATTTCAATTATTGAATGCAATTGAGATAAACTCACTCTCAAAGGAATTTGGGAAAATAAAGGCTGTAGAAAACATTTCACTTGAAGTTAAAGAGGGAGAGATATTCGGATTTTTGGGACCAAATGGTGCAGGCAAAAGCACTACTATGATGATTCTTACTACACTCCTAAAACCTACTTCGGGAAAAGCATTGGTTGCAGGTTATGACGTAGTATCTCAAGCCAAACAAGTACGACAAAACATTGGATATGTTCAACAGGAAATCTCTGTTGACGAGTATCTTACTGGTAGAGAAAATCTAATCTTACAAGCAAGGTTAAACCATATACCAAAAAATCTTGTCAAAAAGAGAATCGATGAAATCTTAGAATTAATTGAACTTACTGATAAGCAAAACGAGCCTGTAATTACTTATTCTGGTGGAATGCGAAAAAGACTTGATCTTGCTGGAGGCCTATTACATCAACCCAAAGTCTTGTTTCTAGATGAGCCAACTGTTGGACTAGATATTCAAACTAGACGGAAAATTTGGGAGTATCTTAAAAAGATCCATGAAAAATTTGGAATGTCGATTTTTTTGAGTACTCACTACATGGAAGAAGCAGATAATCTATGTGACAGAATTGGGATAATAGATTATGGACAAATTCAAGCAATTGATTCCCCTCAAACTATGAAAAATGCATTGGGCAACGAAGTTATTACATTTACAATCAGTAACAATGGGGAAAAAAAATCTAATCTAATTTCAAAAATTAAGGAAATTGAATACGTTAAGGACATTACAACTAATGGAGAAGGAATTACTGTATTTTCATCAAAAGGAACAGAAGTAATTCCTATAATTTTTCAACTATCATCAAGTTTTGGAATAAAAATAAATTCTATCTCACTTACTCAACCAACTCTTGATGATGTTTTTATCTCCTACACTGGACGCGAACTTAGAGATGAGACAGAAAATTTCAACAAAAGAATAGAACATGCAAAAATGAAGAGGTTAAGAGCATGATTGCATCTGATACTTACACAATCTTTTGGCGAGAAATGAAAAGATATCGCAAATCAAGAAGTGGTGTATTAATTAGATTAATTCAACCTGCTGTATGGATTATAGTAATTGGTAACACCTTTGCAGGTACACAACCGTTAATTCAATCAGTTGGATTTGAAGGAGAGTATATTGAATTTATGACACCTGGTGTTATAATACTAACTGCAATTTTCACAAGTATTTTCGGTGGTGTTAACACATTGTGGGATAGACGGTATGGATTTATGAATAAAGCTTTGACCTCCCCAATTTCAAGGTCTTCTATAGCACTAGGAAAAATGCTTGCAATATCATTAATTGCCGCACTTCAAGCAACACTTATCCTAGGAATTGCACTTGCAATTGGCGTAAGCTTTCCTAATCCTCTCTTGATTGCACCAATCATGGCAATTGTAATATTATTTTCGTTGGGTTTTTCTGGAATTTCAGTAATGGTAGCTGCTACTGCAAAATCGCAAGAAACCTTTTGGGGGATAATCAATTTTCTTGGTATGCCTCTCTTTATGCTCAGTCCTGCTTTATTCCCATTGGAACTATTACCAGAATGGCTGGGAGTAGCTGCTAGACTCAATCCAGTAACCTATACAGTCCTTTTAGTTCGAGGTATGATGACTGGGGTAAATGAAGGAGTAAACAGCTTCCTAAGCATTGGAATTATTGCCGCCTTTGTTGTGGCTATGATTGGCCTGGCTAGCTATGTTTTTACACGTGAGGTAAACAAGCCATTCTAATTTACCCAAATTGACTAAAACTACAACAAATCCTAACTCCTGAGATCTTTTTCAGATATCGGAATTCCCTCATTGTTGAGAGCAGTAATATCACTAGTGGTAATTTTTATGATTATTGGCACAGCTATCCCTATGCCATTTGCCATGGCAAATACTAGTTCTAGCCACCCCTTTATCTTAGCATGGGGAGAATCAGGAATTGGTAAATCTGGATTTTTTTCATTTCCGCAAAATATAGCCATTGATGATTTAGGAAATGTGTATGTGACTGATCTTGGGAATATGAGAGTTCAAAAATTTAACAATGATGGGGAATTCTTGAAAGCTTGGGGCAGTAGTGGCACAGGCTCAGGACAATTTCACTCTCCAGCAGGAATTGCAGTATTTAATGGAACTGTATTTGTTGTAGACACTCAATTACATAATGTTCAGAAATTTGATCTAAATGGAAAATTTCTTTCAAAGTGGGGTGCTGAAGGAAAAGAACAAGGCCAATTTTTACTTCCTAACGGAATTGCAGTTAGTCCTGATGGAGAAATTTATGTAGTTGATACAGGAAATCAACGAATTCAAAAATTCACCCCTAATGGTGAATTTATTTCCGAATTTGGAGAAAGTGGAACTGGAGATGGCAAGTTTGTTTCCCCTATAGGTATTACAATTGACAATAAAGAAAATATTTTCATTTCTGATCCAGGAAAAAATAAAATTTTCAAATTTGATTCAAAGGGAGTTTATTCCCAAAGCTTTGGACCAAACTTTGCAGGTTTTTCAATTATGCCACAAGGGATGGTAACTGATCCTTCTGGTAATCTTTACGCAGTAGACACAGGCAACAACAGAATATTACTATTATCACAAGAAGGAACAACGTTGACTAGTTGGGGAAGCATGGGAATTGCAAATGGTCAATTTAAAACGCCAAAAGATATTGCATTAGATAAAAATGGTTACTTGTTTGTAGTTGATTCAAACGGTCACAGAATCCAAAAGTTTGGCTCTCCAATAGTATCTAGTATTGTTCAAACATATTCCTCAACAGAAAAAACTACCTCAGAAGTACAAACCCAAACACTGAACCCAGTTAATCCAGTCCCAGGAGATCTGACAAAACCAGTCATTACTCCACCAAATGGTTTGTTTATTGAGGCCACAGGTGGTCTTACACCTGTTTCTGTTGGACAAGCAATGGCCACAGACGCAAGTGGAATTAAATCACTATCTAGTAATGCGCCTGCACAATTTCCATTAGGAACTACTACTATTATCTGGACTGCAATTGATGGTGCAGGAAATATGGGTATAGCCACACAGGAAATTAGGGTTGTAGATACTATACCTCCAACTATCACGGCTTTACCAGAAATCACTATTCAAGCAGAAACCACTGAAGCAAATCTAATCGAATTGGAATCTCCTATTGCTACAGATGCTGTTGGTGTCATATCAATTACAAATGATGCACCTGAGGTTTTTCCACTAGGAGAAACTTTAGTTACTTGGACTGCAACTGATGTTGCAACAAATTCTGTTAGTGTAATACAAAAAATAATTGTAGTTGACACAAAACCCCCTACCATATTAGTGCCAGAAGATATTATTGTTGAGGCGACAAGTTTTGATAAAAATGATATCTATCTTGGAGAGGCAGCAGTAATTGATAATGGAAAAATAATATCAATTACAAATGATGCTCCCCAATTCTTTAGCATTGGAAATACAACTGTCACTTGGACTGCAGCTGATTCATCTGGAAACGTTGCAAGTGGACAACAATTAGTAAGTGTTGTTGATAAAACGGTACCGATGCTTTCTTCACCTTCAGATATCATCTTTGAGGCTACATCATTAAATGAAAATGTTATTGATCTTGTAGCACCACTTGTCACAGATGTACAAAATGTAATAATTTCAAATAATGCACCACAAGTTTTCCCATTTGGTGAAACTATAGTTACTTGGTTTGTTCAAGATCCAGCTGGTAACTCTGCTACTGTAACTCAATCAGTAACTGTAATTGATACAACTTCTCCAACTTTGATTATTCCAGAAGATATTACAATTGAAGCTACTAGTGTTGATAACAACATTGTTGCCTTAGGTAATGCAACAGCTGAAGATGTAACGGGAATCTCTACAATTACAAATAATTCCCCTAGCGCATTTCCATTTGGAACAACAGTTGTAACATGGACTGCAACAGATAAAATTGGTAATTCTGTATCTGCAGAACAAACAGTCACAGTAGTTGATACAACTTCTCCACAAATTAGAGCGCCCAATGATATCTTACTTGAAGCAACTGATCCTGACGCAAATATTGTAGATTTAGATTTGCCTTGGGTTTATGATATTATTGGTGTAGAGTCTTATGCAAACGATGCTCCTGATTCTTTTCCAATAGGAATGACCACAGTTACTTGGACTGGAGTTGATACATCTGGAAATATTGCAACAGATACTCAGGTTGTAACTATTAGCGATACCACTTCTCCAACTCTTACTCCTCCTTCAGACCTAATTATTGAAGCCACTACTTCCTCAGGAATGCCTATCGTAATAGGCGAGGCCACTGTATCTGATGTAATAGGAATAGACTCGCTAACCAATAACGCACCAAGTCTTTTCTATCTTGGAGACACCATAATTACCTGGACTGCAACAGATATGCATGGAAATACTGCATCTGCTGAACAAATAATTTCGATTATTGATACTACTGCTCCTTTGATTGAACCGCCATCTGATGTAATACTTGAAGGACAAGACCCAACCTCTAATGTTGTTGCAATAGGAGTTGCTAACGCTAATGATATTGTGGGTGTCATATCAATTACTAATGATGCCCCTGATGTATTTCCACTTGGTGATAATTTAGTAACTTGGACTGCTATTGATACTGCTGGAAACTCTGCAACTGCAACCCAAAAAGTATCAATTATTGATACAACTCCTCCATCAATTACTGCACCTGAAGCAGTACAGATTGAAGCAACATCTTCATTAGAAAATATTGTGGAACTTGGAGAGGTAACTGCATCTGACTATATTGGAATAGGCTCAATTACTAATGATGCCCCTGAGGTTTTTCCTGTTGGAAAAACAACTGTAACGTGGACTGCAACTGATTTAGGTGGACTTTCATCAACTGATATTCAATTAGTAAATGTAGTAGATACCACTCCGCCTACCGTTAGTGTACCTAAAATAATTACAGTTGAAGCAACAAGTGAAACTCAAAATGTTGTTGACTTTGGAGGAATTTATGCAGATGATCTTGTCGGTGTATCTTCAGTTGAAAATGACGCACCAAAGGTATTTCCGTTTGGTTTAACAACAATAACATGGGTTGTAACAGATGAATCTGGAAATACTGCACCGGTGCACAACAAATTGCTGTTGTAGACACCACTGCTCCATCCATCATAGCTCCCGAAGATATTATTTTGGAGGCCTCTAGTGCTCAAAATAATATCGTCAATTTAGGTCAAGCACAAGCCTCAGACTTGGTATCGATTTCATCAATTACTAATGATGCCCCTGATGCATTTTCACTAGGAGAGACAATCGTAACCTGGACTGCTATAGATTCTTCAGAAAATTCAGCCACTACCACTCAAACTATTACAATAATTGATACAACTCCACCTTCACTTGAAACCCTAAAAAATATTGAGATTGAGGCTACATCTTCTGATGAAAACATCATTTCACTTGTTCCCCCATTGGCATCTGATTCAGTAGGGGTTGTAACTGTAACAAATGATGCTCCAAGATTCTTCTCAATGGGAGAAACAACAGTAACTTGGACAGCCGTTGATGAGCAAGGAAACTATGCAAGCTCAACTCAGAAAATAACTGTAATTGATACAACTCCTCCAGAATTATTACTTCCAGACGATATCATCATTGATGCTGTGGCACTTGAAACCCCTGTGAATGTAGGTGATGCATCAGCATCTGATCTTGCTGATTCTACAATTAGTATAACAAACGACGCACCATTTTCATTTTCTCTAGGAAAAACTGTAGTTACTTGGACTGCCGTTGATTCATTTGGAAACTCAATTCGCGCCACACAGACAATCAATGTCCAAGCTTGTGGTAAACCATATTCTTACTATAATATGATCATGGGAAGTCCTGAGGATGATATCTTGTCTGGAACTAACGTCGCAGATCTAATATTTGCTGAAGAAGGAGATGATATAGTAATGGGAGCAAAAGGAAATGATTGTATCTTTGGAGGAGATGGTGATGACATCATCTTTGGAAACGAAGGTGCTGACAACCTATCAGGTGGAGATGGAAACGATGTCATCAAAGGGCAATCAGGTGATGACACTATGACAGGAAACTTTGGTGTCGATATAATTGATGGTGGTGACGATAACGACTCGTGCAACATTGGTCAAGATCCTGATGGCGACATTGAAATGAAATGTGAAATATAATTCAATTTTAATTCCAATTATGTACTATCTAGTCTAGACTACTAGTTTCATATTGTAAAGTAATTTTGTAAAATATGTATCAAATATTTTTTTACATTGCTATATAGTGACAATACCCTCTATGTTACAACTATAAAAAATAGCGATCTAGTTTATATCACATTATTCTTTTAATAAAATTAATGACAAATCTAAAAACAGTCGTAATTGCTGCAATTATTGTAACAGTGAGTTTTGCTATTCTTTCCTTCGAGGGATATTCACTAAACGAGATTATAGCTGAGGAATTAAGTGAAGACAAAGGCTACCTATTTGCCGAAGACGCAGTGATTACTGGCATGTTTGATTTCAGTAAAGGAACAGAAATAAGTCGATTCGAGATTTTTACTCAAAACACCGGTTTTAAGGCTAGGGAAAAATTCGCTTTCACATTGGAAAAAATAGTAGGTGAAACGCCTTTATTACACGAAGTTGCTGATCACGACTTTTTGTACAGAAACTCTGCAGCTGAAAAAAAAGATGATAATACATTCGATGTAAAAATCATCATTTCACAAGGAAAAGACCAGAAACGTAGCTTTTCATACTCCAGTTGTTTCATCAAAGATTATTTTGTGGTATCAAAAACTGACAATGAAGAAGGCTGGTTTGACAAAGGTTTTGCTGTGGTAGACCATTTTGAGATACAATGTGGTAGTTATCAGCCTAATAACCCAGTTTATGAAGAAATGACTGCAGTCAAAGAAATAGCCGATGCAAAAAGTAGTATAGATTATCAATCAGAACAAAAAAAGATGGAACGATAACAAATTCCAATAATTTCTAAATTTTTTATTTGATCGCATCAATTTTGATCGCTATATAGTTACAATATAGTATATGGAGAACAGAGATTTAACATTCAAGCATTATGCAAAGTTATGGGACAATGGCTTTCGTGGTTAAAATCAAACGAAAAAGAAATTCTTACCATTCTTGATGATCTTTCAAAAAAAGCAGTTGATGTATCTGAAGAGTTAGTACGTTTATTTGAAGATATTAATAATGCAAAAGAACACCAAACCAAAATTAAAAAATTTGAACGAGAGGCAGATGAGTTAACTCGATCTGTTTTTGCGGAATTAAACAAAACATTCATCACTCCACTTGACCGAGAGGACCTTCAAAGAATAGCTTCAAAGACTGATGATGTAATTGACTTTATTGAAGGTATTTCAGGAAGAATTATCAGTTATAACATCTTATCAACCCCTCCGTATATGCTTGAGATTGCCAAAGAACTCACAAAGGCCACAAAAGAAGTTGAATTCATGATTTCTAAATTAGGCAATATAAAAGGACAAAAGGATTTAATCAATCACTGCAGAAATACAAGCGATATTGAACATAATATTGATGATTTGTATAGAACCGCAGTTGGAAAACTTTTTGAAAGTAATGACCCGATTACAATAATAAAACTAAAAGACATCTATGAATCTATTGAAACTGCATCTGACAGAACTGTAGATGTAGCTGATGTGATAGAAGATATTGTTTTAAAATACGCTTAGATGAAAAATGTTTGAGCTAGCTATTTTTGCCATTCTGCTAGCCTTGTTTTTTGATTTTATCAATGGGTTTCACGATGCTGCAAATTCTATTGCCACAGTAATTGGAACTAGGGTCTTAAAACCTCTTCACGCAGTAAGCCTTGCAGCAGCTGCAAATTTTTTGGGCCCATTTATTTTTGGGGTAGCTGTTGCAACTACCATTGGAAAAGGTATTATCAATCCAGATTTTGTTACTATGGAAATCATTTTAGGTGCACTTGTTGGGGCAATTGTCTGGGATCTTATTACATGGTTTTGGGGATTACCCTCATCAAGTAGCCATGCATTGATTGGTGGGATAATTGGAGCAGGTATTGCAGGTGTTGGCACTCATGCAATTCTATTTGATGGTTTAACCAAAGTGGGAATGGGAATTATCATATCACCAGTAGTGGGTATGATAGGTGCATTTCTTCTTGGAATCTTATTACTTACAATCTTTGCAAAAAGAAAACCAATTCAAGTCAATTCAATTTTTGGCAAGCTGCAACTAGTGTCAGCAACGTACTTTTCATTAACTCATGGCGCAAATGACGGCCAGAAAACTATGGGAATTATAGCACTTATCCTGTTAATTGAAGGAGCTACCAGACAATTTGAAATTCCATTTTATGTTATTTTAATATCTGCTCTTGCCATTAGTCTTGGAACATTTTTTGGTGGATGGAGAATTGTCAAAACAATGGCAGTTAAAATCACTCAACTTAAACCATATCAAGGATTTGCAGCAGAGACAGGTGGTGCCACTGTCTTAGCAGTACTTGCGTGGGCAGGAATCCCAGCTAGTACCACACATGCAATATCAGGAGCAATAATGGGAGCTGGTTCAGTCAGAAGAATGTCAGCAGTTCGTTGGGGTATTGGCAAGAGAATAGTTTGGGCTTGGATTATTACAATTCCTGCAAGTGCGGCTGTTGGTTATGCCATTACTATTTTGATTAAACTAATATCTTAAAGAACTAATGAAAATTACATTCACCCCAAAAATATGTCATTCATGTTCTAAGACTATCTGTTCAAACTCATCCTGTTCCAAACGACCAACCTCTCTGACAAATTTGTAAAATTCATGATCAGGTAGATTCTAAAGTAGAAGAACTTGTTTCAAGCTTAACGGCAGAACCCTAATGCACAATTCAAACTTAATAATATTTTTTGCAGAACTAGTAGGAACTTTTGGATTATTAGTAGCCGCAACAGGTTCAATTGTTTATGATGCAAGCCTTGGGATGACTTTAGGCCCAATTTTTGTTGCTGCAATACATTTTGTGGGTTTGACAATTGTAGTCTATGCATTTGGGAAATATTCAATGGCTCACTTCAATCCAGCTGTAACAATTGGATTTTTCATTTCAGGGCATACCCAAGCAAAAACATTACCAGTATACTTTGTAGCACAAGCAATTGGGGCATTCTTAGGAACATTTTTTGTTAAATTTGTTATTGGAGATTTTGCAAATCTTGGTTTGAATTTTCCAAACTATTCATATCCAGTTTCTTTATTCTATGGAGTTGAAATCATCGCCACAATAATGCTAATGGGTGTAATTCTTACAGTTGTTCATATCAAAGGCTTAAACAAATTTGCTGGCTTGGCAATAGGTGCAATAATAGCATTAGATGTATACTTTCTTGGACCGATCTCAGGAGCTTCTATGAATCCAATTCGTTCTCTATCTCCAGCTATAGTTACCGGAATTCCAGAGGATTTGTGGTTGTATTGGTCAGCCCCATTCATTGGATCTGCAATAGCAGGATTAATTTATCACAAGAAATTTTCTCACTTCAAAAATCAAGAGTAGTTTGAACTCATTTTGAAAATATTACGAATAATAATGACAAAAAATACGGCTAATTATTGAATTCAAAGAAATTATTCACAGAAGCAAAAAAAGTTATTCCTGCTGGAGTAAACAGCCCAGTACGATATTTTGAACCATATCCCTTCTTCGTAAAAAAATCACAAGGGTCATCAATTTGGGATGAAGATGGAAATCAATACATTGATTTTTGCAATGGTTATGGTGCACTATTACTAGGACATCGAAGAAAGGAAATAATTTCTGCAGTATCAAACCAGCTAAAAAGAGGAACTCTTTTTTGTACACCTACAGAACTTGAAATAAAATTATCTAAACTAATCATTGGAAATTTTCCATCAATTGAAAAAGTCAGGTTAGTAAATACTGGTTCAGAAGCTACAATGACTGCAATTAGACTTGCAAGAGGATATACCAAGAAGAAAAAAATTATTAAATTTGAGGGATGTTATCACGGAGCTCACGATTCAGTATTGGTAAAAGCAGGATCAGGCTCTGCACATCATGGGATCTCAGTTTCTGAGGGAGGGTTACCGGAGGTTTCAAAAAATACTCTTGTAGTACAATATAACAATTCCCAAGAACTAGAACGAGTTCTAAAGAAAAACAAAGATGTTGCAGGAGTTATAGTTGAACCAATACTTGCAAACATGGGTTTGATCTTGCCTGAAAAAGATTTCCTTTCAGATATTAGAAAAATCACAAAAAACCACAATGTTCCATTAATTTTTGATGAGGTTGTTACTGGATTTCGTGTTTCTCCAGGAGGCGCACAACAACACTTTGGAATAAAACCAGATATTACAACTTTAGGAAAAGCACTTGGAAATGGATTTGTAATAGCTGCAGTAGGAGGAAGAAAAGAAATCATGAACCAACTGACTCCAGGTGGGAAAGTTTACCAGGCAAGTACATTTGCAGGAAATCCAATATCCGTAAGTGCTTCAATTGCTTCAATTACAACTATGAACAAACTAAAAAACAAAATTTATCCAAAACTAGCACAGTATTGTGCACTTCTTTCTAGAGCAATTGACGATATAGCTAGTGATTTGAAAATTCCACACCAAATTAATTTCACCAGTTCAATGTTTCAAATTTTCTTTACTAATAAACCCGTTACAGACTATAGAACATCAAAAAAGGCAGATGCTAAAAAATTCCAAAAAATGTTTCGTTCATTATTAAAAAGTGGAATATTTATTGCACCTTCTCAATTTGAAACGGTTTTCTTATCAGATGCACACACAAAAGCCGATTTAAACAAGACTCTAAACGCATATCATACTGCTCTCAAGTCGGTGAAGAATTGAAATACATAATTGGAACTAGAGGAAGTAAACTCTCCCTCGCTCAAACAAATTGGGTTATTTCTGAATTAAAAAAAGTAAATCCAGATTCAGATTATGAAATTAAAACAATTACAACAAAAGGAGATACTGATGCACGCCCACTATTCACTTTAGATCAAAAGGGCATTTTTGAAAAAGAAATTGATAGGGCAGTGGCAGAAAAACAAGTGGATTTTGCAGTTCATAGTCTCAAAGATGTGCCATCAGAACTGGCACCCAATCTAAGTCTGAGTTGTATTCCTATACGTGAGGCAATTAATGACGTGTTCATTTCTACTAATGGCTCTACACTAGAAACAATAAAGTCAGGTGCAGTAATCGGTACAAGTAGTCTAAGACGTGCTGTTCAAGTATCAAGATTACGTTCCGATGTTACTGTGAAACCTATCAGAGGAAATGTAGAGTCTAGAGTCAGAAAAATAAACGGAGAAGAATACGACGGAGTTGTTCTTGCACAAGCTGGAATTAACAGACTTGGTCTTGATGTTAAAGTCTCAAAACTCTCAACAATTGATTTTCCACCATCCCCTGGACAGGGAGCCTTGGGAATTGTAAGTCGAAGTGATGATACTAAAACAAATTCCATGTTAAAGAAAATTGAAGATAATGATTCTAGAATAGAAATAGAAGCCGAAAGAGCATTTTCAAAGTTTGTTGAATCAGGATGTAGGTTTCCCGTTGGTGCATTTGCTAAATTAAATGGAAATGATTTGAAACTTACAGTTGCTGTATACTCTATAGACGGAAAAAAATCAATAATTATTGAAAAAAATGGAAACAAAAATGATCCAGTTGCTTTAGGAAAGATGGCAGGAGAGGAGCTAAACAATCAAGGTGTTAAAGAACTTGCAATAAATTGGAGAGAAAAGGTTGAGGAATGGAATAAAAAATGACAGGCAAGGTGTATTTAGTAGGTGCAGGTCCAGGAGACTCTAAATTAATTACACTTAGAGCAGTTGAGCTTCTAAAAAAAGCAGACGTAGTTCTTTATGATCGATTGGTTAGCAAAAAAATTCTTGCAATGGTTCCAAAGAAAGCCAAAAAAGTTTACGTTGGTAGAGATGTTGGTGATGATTATCTTCATCAAGAAAGTACAAACGATTTAATGGTAAAGTATGCTAAAACTAAAAAAAATATTGTAAGACTGAAAGGAGGAGATCCCATAATTTTTGGTAGAGGTGGAGAAGAAGCAGAATATCTAAAAAAACGAAAAATTAAGTTTGAAATCATTCCTGGAATAACTTCTGGAATTGGATCGGCTACATATGCTGGTATTCCACTAACACATAGAAAATTTGCCTCGTCGGTCGTTTTTGTAACAGGTCATGAAGATCTACAAAAGTCAAAAGAGAAGGTCAGATGGAAAAAACTTGCTCAGTCGGTTGATACTATAGTAATCATGATGGGTCTTTCACGAATAGGTATCATCTGCAAACAGCTAATTGAAGGAGGAATGAACAAAAAAACTCCTGTTGCTGTGATTCAGGAAGGCACTACACCACAACAAAAAATGATTACTGGTAATGTCTCAAATATTTCAAAACTTGTGACTCAAAAGAAAATCAGACCCCCCTCTATAATTATAATAGGCAAGGTAGTTAATCTCTCAAAAACAATAGGTTGGAAGTAACAATGCTGCAAGGAAAAACGATCGCAATTACACGCTCTGAGGAAGACTCTGAAGAATTTGTTGAACTAGTTTCAAAAGAAAACGCAAAACCAATTCCCTTGCCTACAATAGAGTTGGTAACAAAGGGAGAAAAAATTGTGGATGAGTTTCTTGAATCAACAAAACAATATGATCCTGATTATTCTGTTTTTATGAGCTCAAAAGCAGTTAAGCTTCTTTTTGATTCTTCAAAAAAAATCTCAATGTATGAAAAACTTCAACTTGCTGTAGCAAATACTATAGTGATCGCAGTAGGTCCAAAGACCAAATCTGCCCTTGAAGCAGAAGGAATCAAAGTTTCTCATATGCCAAAACGATTTTCATCAGTTGGTGTTGGCGAAGTCTTTACTAGACTAAATGCTGTTGGTAAAAAAGTCATAGTGCCAAGAAGTGGAGCATCAACCCCTTTTCTTAAAACTCTTTTAGAAAAGATCGGTCTTAATGTAAAAGAGATCTATCTCTACGATATTTGTGCCTTTCGTGATACATCCCAATGGAATAATTTTCGTCAACTATTTTCACAAAATAAAATTGATGGAATTATTTTTACAAGTGCTTCATCAGTTAGAGCATTTTTTGAAATTATGAAAAAAGATTACGATGAAAAAACATTATTGAATAATTTGCAGAAAACTAAAATTGTTTCAATCGGTCCATTCACATCTGAAGAGCTTAACAAACTTGATTTACAAAACACTGTTGCAGATGTTCACACAGTGCCAGGAGCTTTTGAAACAATAAAAAATATTTTTTCATTAGCTTAGCCTATCAATTATACTTGATTTAGCTCTGCCTACTCCGATCTACAAGTAGTAATGGTTGTGGAATCTATTAATAATATAACGGTGTTATTGTCTGCATGGCTACTGAAAATCTTAACATGGATTATTCAAAATATGATTTCAAAGATTCAACTGATTTGTATGTGCATCTCAGCAAAAAAGGTCTTTCAAAAGATACTGTCATTGCTATTAGCAAAATGAAAGATGAACCTCAATGGATGCTTGATTTTAGATTACGTTCTTATGAAATTTTTATGAAAAAACCAATGCCAACATGGGGTGGTGACCTAAGTGTAATTGATTTCCAAAATATCTACTATTATGCAAAGGCAACTGAAAAAACTGAAAAAAATTGGGATGATGTACCTGCAGATATCAAAGCTACCTTTGATAAACTTGGTATTCCAGAGGCTGAAAAGAAATTCTTGGCAGGTGTTGGTGCACAATACGAATCCGAAGTCGTATATCATAATTTAAGAGAAGATCTTGCAAAACAAGGTGTTTTATTCTTAGACACTGATTCTGCACTAAAAGAGCAACCCGAAATTTTTAAAAAATATTTTGGTAAAATAATTCCTCCAGAAGATAATAAATTTGCAGCACTAAATAGCGCAGTTTGGAGTGGTGGTTCATTTATCTACATTCCACCAGGAGTTAAAGTTGACATGCCATTACAAGCATACTTTAGAATTAATGCTGAAAATATTGGACAATTTGAAAGAACACTAATCATTGCAGATGAAGGTTCAGAAATTCATTACATTGAAGGTTGTACTGCTCCTGTCTACTCATCTGAATCACTTCACTCTGCAGTTGTTGAACTAGTAGCACACAAGGATGCAAAACTGAGATACACCACAATCCAAAACTGGAGTAGTGATGTATACAATCTAGTTACAAAACGTGCTTATGCATACGAAGGTGCAAAAGTTGAATGGATTGATGGAAACATTGGAAGCAAACTTACAATGAAATATCCAGGAATTTATCTCATGGGTGAAAGAGCTTACGGTGAAACGCTATCAATTGCGTTTGCAGGAAAGAATCAACATCAAGATACTGGTGCAAAGATGGTACATCTAGCTCCAAATACAACATCAAAAATTACATCAAAATCAGTTAGCCGTTTGAATGGTCGTTCTACTTACAGAGGATTACTACACGTTGCAAAGGGTGCAACAAATGTAAAAGCAACTGTTAGATGTGATGCCTTACTATTAGATGACACCTCAAAAACAGACACTTATCCATACATGGAGATCAATCAAGAAGATGCCACCATTACACATGAAGCCACAGTTGGTAAAATAGGCGATGAGCAAATTTTCTACCTCATGACTCGAGGCTTCTCTGAAGAAGAGGCATTAACCTTAATTGTAAATGGATTCATGGAACCTTTCACAAAGGAACTTCCAATGGAATATGCCGTAGAACTGAACCGATTAATCAAACTAGAGATGGACGGTTCAGTAGGTTAAACACTTCGGTATTCTTTATGATTAACCATGCAAAACCTTGCTTTATCTACAATTGGTTTTCGACATATAGATGAGATATCATCATCAAAAAACGAACCAGATTGGCTCAAGGAGTATAGAAAAAATTCTCTTAGCGTATATCAGAAACTTCCACTAGAAACATCTCCACTTTATAACAAATATACTGATGCCAATAAAATGGATCCAGAACAGGTTTCTCTAACAATTAACTCTGATAAATCTGTTCCAGAATTTCTTACAAATAGATTAAACGAACTTGCAAACGAAACATGTATTGTTCAGATTGGATCAAACATTCACAAGATAAACTTACCTGATGAATTACAAAAAAAAGGATTAGTAATTTCTTCAATTGATGACGCACTAAAAAATTATACTGATATAATTCAAAAAACATTAGAATCAACAAACTCTAAAGAAGATAAATACACTGCGTTAAATAATGCAGCATTTAATTCTGGAATATTTATTTACGTACCACGAAATTTAATCTTAGAAAAACCAATTCATATAGTTTCTTCACTTTCAGTAGATGGGGTCTCTACTATATCTCGTAATGTAATTGTTACAGAAGATAATAGCAAAGCAAGTATCGTACAAGAATTGTATGCGCCAAAAACTTCTCACCAGCAAGCATATCTTGAATTGCTAAATGTCAGCGTAGGTCAAAATAGCCAATTAGATGGAACAACTTTACAGATAATGGATAATAGTGCTGTTAATTTCTCTACTAGAAAATCCAATATTGCTCAAGACGGTAAAATAAATTGGTATTTGGGTTTGTTTGGTGCAATGTTATCTCGTTACAGAATTGATTACTATCTTAATGGTTCAGGTGCAAGTGCTAACGATTCAGAAGTAGTCTTTGGAAATGATAATCAATCATTTGATCTTAGTTCTAATGTTAATCATGAAAAGCCTTCTACTGAAGCCAAGGTAATCGAAAAATCTATCCTTAAAGACAAATCAAAATCACTTTTCAAAGGAATGATACGAATCAAAGAACATGCAAGTAAATCAACTTCATTTCTATCTGGGCGCTCTATTTTATTGGACAAGGGAGCAAAATCTGACTCTATTCCAGGTCTTGAGATATTTACTAATGATGTAAAAGCAACCCATTCAGCATCTATCGCTCAAATTGATGAAGAGCAGATATTTTATCTCCAAACTCGGTGTTTAACTAGAGAGGAAGCTGAAAGAATTATTGTAGAAGGATTTTTGGAACCTCTTTCTAGAACAATGTCATATCAAGTCCGCGCATGGATATCTTATCTCATAGAATCAAAATGGGAGGGACGTGATATGAGTATCAAAAACGATGAGCAACTCAAAGCATTAGTTGAGGTTGAAGAAACGAGGTATAATGAGAATGCAGAAATTGAACAGCATTACAAGTATAGGTGAAATTGATTGGGAAATTGGGTAAAGGCATGTGATGCTAACAATGTTGGAAGTGGGGAACTATATGGTTTTGATTATGATGACAAAAAAATTCTTTTAGCTAATCTAGACGGAAAGATTTACGCTACTGATAGAATTTGTACTCATGCACAAGCAGATCTTTCAACAGGTATACTTAGTGAAGAGGGGGTTAGGTGTCCACTCCATCTATCAGTATTTAATTTAGAAAATGGAAAACCCCAGAATCCTCCCGCAGAAGAATCATTGAAGACATACAATGTTAAAATAGATAAGAACGTGGTTTACGTGGAGATATAGCATGCAGTCTAGTAGTGTGTCTCTAGAAAATATTCAAAAAGACTTTCCTATATTACAAAGAACTGTTCGTGATGGAAAGCCATTGGTGTATTTGGATAATGCATCCACAACTCAAAAACCAATTCAAGTTATTAATGCAATTAGTGATTATTACACAAATCATAATGCTAACATTCACCGAGCAGTGTATGCCCTTGCCGAAGAAGCAACTGAAGCTTATGAAGCTACAAGGGACAAGATAGCAAAGTTTCTAAACATAAAAAATCGCGAAGAGGTAATTTTTGTTCGTGGTACTACTGAGGGCATTAATCTTGTGGCATATGCCTGGGGAAGACAGCATATCAAAGAAGGAGATATTATAGTAACTACTGAATATGAACATCACAGCAATATTGTGCCCTGGCAACTTTTAACGAAGGAAAAAGGCGCCAAATTAGAATACATTGGTGTTGATGATAATGGAGAGTTACTACTAGATCAGCTAGATTCCTATCTTAAAACTGGTAAAGTAAAATTGGTTACGTTTAGCCAAATGTCTAATGTTCTTGGAACAATATCTAACACTGAAGAAATTATTAACAAATGCAAACAAGCAGGAGTAAAGACTCTGATAGATGGCGCACAATCAGTACCTCACATGAAAGTTGATATTGAAAAACTAGGATGCGATTTTTTTGCTTTTTCAGCTCACAAAATGTTGGGACCAACTGGAGTTGGAATTTTGTGGGTAAGAAAATCTGTACTTGAAACCATGGAACCATTTCATGGTGGAGGAGACATGATTCGTGAAGTCCATAAATATGAAACAACATGGAATGATTTGCCCTACAAGTTTGAAGCTGGAACACCAAACATAGCTGATGTCATTGGTTTTTCAGCAGCAATAGATTATCTGACCAAAATTGGAATGGATACAATTCGAAAACATGAAATTGATTTAACAAAATATGCCCTTGAAAAAATGTCCCAAATTAAAGGAATCACCCTTTATGGAACTAAAGATCTTTTAAAAAGAGGAGGAGTAATCTCATTTAATTTCCATGATGTACATCCTCACGATGTTGCTACTATTGTTGATAGAGATGGAATAGCAATTCGCTCTGGCCATCACTGTGCACAAGTATTGATGGAAAGATTAGAAGTTGCAGCTACTAATCGTGCAAGTTTTTACATCTACAACACTACAGCAGATGTTGACAAACTCATTAAATCATTAGAAAAGGTAGCTGAGTTGTTCAAATTATGAGTGACCCAATTTATACTGAAATAATAATTGATGAAGCTAGAAACGCACAGAATGAAGGTATTTTAGAAAACCCAGATATTTCTCAACATGACGCAAACCCCATGTGTGGAGATAGTATTACTCTACAAATGAAGGTAAATGATGATACTATTTCAGATATTAAATGGCATGGTAATGGCTGTACTATTTGTAAAGCCTGCACATCGGTCTTAACACAATTGATTAAAGGAAAAGATCTAACTTATGCAAAAAATCTAAAGAAAGAAGAAATTTTATCCGAATTAGGATTAGAGCATTTGATAAGACAGAGTCCAGTCCGAATTAAATGTGCTTTATTATCTTTGAAAACCTTAAAGCTTGGTCTTTATACCTATTTAGCCAAGAAAATTGAAAATTCAACTTCATTTGATAATTTAAAAGAAGAAGCATCAAAACTCTATTAACATGAGTGTTTTCAAACCTTCTGTTCCAATTTCTATTCAGATAAGAAAAGTAATTTTTGACAAGTATAATGATCCAGAACTACGATTTACTAATGATGAAATTTTTGAAATTATAAAAAATAATGGCGATGTGGATAAATCTTGGACAATTGATGATATGGAAAAATATTTTCAAGATATCTGCGACTCTGGACTTGTCAGAAATATTGCGCAAAATTTTACTACGGTTTGGTTCAAACTATTCAATTCTATAGAAAAAATTCAATGCAACTCTTGCAATCAAGAAACCTATTTAGGTAAATCCGAAGCTCGAATCTGTCTAAATTCAGAATGTAAAGCACCTATTTAGATCTGTATCGTTTAGCAGCCTCTTCTAAAACCTGAATCATTGGTAATGTTTCACCAGTCAAATATAACACAAGAGCACCACCTGCTGTACTAATATGATCAATTTTCTCTACTAATCCATACCGTTTTAGTGCTGCGGTTAAGTGCCCTCCACTTACGATAGTTGTGGCCATGGAGTTAGCAACCCCTTCAAGAATTCCTTTGGTACCTAAACTAAATTGTTCTTTTTCAAAATATCCTGGTGGCCCACTAATGAAAACTGTTCCCGCACCAGATATCATCTTGTTATAATGTTCTACAGTCTTATGTCCAATATCATATATGATATCTTCTTTGTTTAGATCTCTTACATCTACTTCCACCCTAGAACCATCCTTGTCTATTGCAACATCAACTGGTGTGGAAAAAACATCAGGATATTCGCCTATCAAAGCATGAGCCTTTGCCACCACTTCCTCTTCTCTTTCAATTCCTAGTGGGGCTTTTATGCGAGCCTGTGCTCTCATAAACACATTACCTATCAAGCCTGTCAAAAGGACATGATCTGCCCTACCCTTTTTAATTAGCATCTTTACTGCTTCTAGTCTATCTCCTACCTTTGAACCCCCTAGAACAATTACGTGAGGAGCTTTAGCAACCATCATGATTTCATCTAATTTTCGAACTTCTCTTTCAACAATTTTCCCTGCACATGCAGGTAAAACATGTGCAAAACCAACAATTGAGGGGTGTGATCTATGAGCACTTGGAAATGAATCCAGTACACATAGATCAAAAAGTTTTTGCAGTCTTTGAACCATTATAGTTTTAGCCGCATCTGCTGAAGAAAACTCATAATTTTCTTCAGCACAAAGTCTTAGATTGTCAAGTAATAAAATATCTCCCTCTTTCAAATTTTTTATCTCATTTTGAGCAGTGGTACCAATTACGTCTTCAATGTATTTTATTTTTCGATTCAATAATTTCTCTAATACTTCTGCATGTTTTTCCATTCCTGTATAGTCTTTATTTCCAACTCTTCCTTGGTGTGATGCAACTACTAATTTGGAATTTTTTATGGCATTAATTGTCTCAGTTGCCTCTTCAATCCTTCTTGTTCCTGAAATTTCCATAGTATTAGGATCAATTGGACAATTCATGTCAACTCTCAAGAAGATAGTTTTACCCTTTAGGTCAAAATCATCTAGAGTTAATAACTTCACGCTCTTCCTTTTTTTTACCAGGTTAAAATCTTTGAGCCGATCAGAAATATGATTTAGTTTTCATTCCCCAGACTGTCCTTTTAGATTCAGTAATGAATAATGTTAGAGTAATTGGGTATTTCACATAATTAACTAAACAATATTGAGAAAAATTAAAAATGACATTGATGAGGGTTACATAATTGCAGAAATGGATATTCGATATTCGTTCTAGGCCTTTTGTTCTAACAGTGTTAGCATTTCTTTTAGTTACATTCTTAGTTTATTTTGAAGTCACTAAACAATTTGATGAATCCGTAATTGTCTACTTTCAGTCAATTTCAGGTAATGCCGTATTAGACCTTGCCATGTGGTCACTTACAGAGGCAGGGAGTATTATCCCCATGCTTCTGTTTGCAGTTGCTCTTTTAATTATAAAAAAAACCAGAAGAATTGGACTTTCTCTAATGATTTTAATAGTGTTGGCAACCCTGCTTACAGGATATATCAAATGTGGCGTTGATAGGGACAGACCAAATTTCGATTTTGAAGGAACACCATTTCCTATGAAAATTAGTGAGGATACTTTTGCCTTATTCTGTGAGGGTAGCTTTAACGCATCTTATCCTTCAGGACATGCTGCTAGGGCTGCCATATTTGGTATAATACTTGGGTATGCACTTTCTCAGAGGTTCCCACGAGGTTGCTATCTATTATTGTTATACCCGCTAATGATGTCGATTAGTAGAATGTATGTGATACAACATTATCCTATGGATGTAATAGGTGGAACAATTTTAGGAATTATGTTAGCTGGCGTAGTAGCAAAGAAAACCAAACTTTTGAAAAAGTTTGAATCATCAAAAATCTAACTCATCAAAAACTTTTGAACTTATCAAAACTATGGCAAAATGATCTCTATCATGATGATATGTCCAATATCGTAAATCTCGTTCTTGATTGGTTTGCTTCAGACCGTAATTGATGCTAGTTGTAATAATATACCCTATTCTTTTTGCAATTTTATCTTCCTTAGGCATCAGAACTTTATAACCCATTTTGTGGTTGGAAAACCCTAATTTCACCATCTCTTCGGCAGCCGTTCCAGCATCTTTTTCATCTTTTACATCAAAGGTTTTGATGGTTGGTACTTTAGAGGGGTGAAATTCCATATTACTAATTATGATTTGGGGATTAAACTAATATTTCTTAAACCTTAATTACTGAATAAATTTTTCAAACAAAATTATATGTTAAAAATCTTAACTGGAAAGTCAAATCATGGTTATACGAATAACTTATTCTAGTTGAACTCATGAAAAGTACAGTTGGCATCATTAATACGAAAAGCTACCCAATTACAAGAAAAAAAACGGGAAGCAGCAAAACTCCGAAGAAAAGGTGAACTCGAGTTCAAAAAAGCTAAATCTCTTACTAATAGATCTATTTCTGGGCTAGTCTCCCTTCAAAGAAAAATTGAATTCTCTAAAGAAGAATTAGAGGATGTCTCTGGGGTTTTGACCCAGCGTTTAGCACAACAAGAAAGTATTCAAAGATTGGTCGCAGCTGCAGAAGAACACCTTAGACGTGAAAAAGAGGCTAAAGTTCAAACTGAGCAAGAGTTAGAATTTGCTGAATCTGAAGAGGAAAAATCCCAAGCAAAAGCAAGACTTCAAATAATTTCTGATAGAATTAACGAATTCATAGAAGAAATTAATCAAAGGAACAAGACTTTTAAAAAAATTTCACAAAGTATTGAAGATTATAAAAAATCTAGTTCAAAACTATCTGGCAAAATTCAAAAACAAACCCACTCAAAACCTACTCTGCAAAACCTTATCAAAACTAGTAAAAAAGCAACAGTTCGCATAGCAAAACAGGTATCCCGTCAAACAAAACAAGAGGAATCAGCTAAACAAAATCTCTCAAAAATTAGTAAAAAACTATCCGAACTTGCTGCTAAAAGACGAAAGATAACAGCACAAAAGAAAAAATCCAAAAGAAAATCTAAAACAACAAAGGCAAAAAGCAAAGCTAAGATTAAAAGAAAATCAAAATTAAGAAAAAGAAAATAAAATCTAGATTAACTCAGGTATTATAAGAAAATTTAAGATAGCACTTCTAGTTGACCATATTTTCCCTTCGTCAAAGAAACTTCTCCTTTGAAGGTGTTGGTATAACCATTAGTTATCTTGACTTTAGAACCATCACTTATTTTTGGAATGTCATCTCCCCAGAGAGTTAGTTTAATTTCACCAACATCGTCAACTAGATAGGCATCGCAAACATCAATGGTACCACCTGCTTTCTTGTTTACAGTTCTTGTTTCTCCTTTTCTTTCTACAGTTCCTTCTATATTGATCCCATTTCGCATATTCTTAGCTTCTTCAGTAGTAGTCATAATTTTCATTTTTGACGAGCTAATTATAAAGCTTTTTTTAACACGAATGTTCCGCAGAAGTTGCAGGGGTATCGAAGCCCGGTCAACCGAGAAGGACTCAAGATTATGACAATAGGAAATCCTTTCCTTTAGGGGTTCGTGGGTTCAAATCCCACCTCCTGCACTATATTTCACAATAAATAAAAAATTAAATCAAGATTTCAAATCAAATTAAGAAATTGAGACTTGTTATGCTGTAATAATTTTAACAGATCTTACAGAATGCTTAGAAATTTCTTCATGTAGTTTTGCATGATTTTCCTCTTTAAATGTAAGGTCACATCTAAAACATTTCCAAGCTGTGGAAGACATAAAATAATAACAGCAAAATTGGATATAAAGATATTGAATAAACTGTTCTTTTTTTTGCACAACATGATCTTTTTATTCTAAAAAATGTTTTTTCTTTATTTTCTTGATGCTTTTTTCAATTTTTTCATAAGTAAAACGCCTTCCAAGGATTTAGATGAAGAAATATGAACTCTGATGATGAAAAATGAATTCTGATGGTGAAAAATGACCGATATTTTAGAAACTATATCTGATTATTCCTATTTTGGAATATTTTTTCTACTATTGGGAATTGGCACTGCTCCCCTTTTAATGCCTCCATCATGGATGGTGCTTGCATCATTTCTTGCATTAGATCCATCTCTTGATCTAATTGTATTGGCTCTTGTTGGAGCAACTGGAGCAACAATTGGCAGATTTTTCCTAAAACGAATTAGTCATCTTTTTAGAAGTTTTGTGGGAAAAGAACAAAAATCAAATCTTGATATAATTGGAAATTTTCTTAATCGTAGAAAATTCGGATATGTTCTAACATCATTCCTATTTGCAGCGACTCCCCTTCCAGATAATATGCTTTTTGTAGCTTATGGTTTAATGCGTATAAAGAGTATTGGTATATACATTGGTTTTTGGTTTGGTCGTGTTTTATCCTATTATATCATGTTATCAATTAGTGATGTTGTATTAGTTCCATTCCTACAACTCTTTGAGGATCGTTATACTGGAATAATAATTGCAGATGGTATTGGTATTGGAAGTTTAGTATTATTTGCAAGTATAGACTGGGGTATGTTGATTACACAAAAAAAATTCAAGTTTGTCAAGCCTAAAATTTGGAGATTTTAATTGAAAACCCTAAGAAGACTGCGCAATGAAGTAGAAAAAATGATGGCAAAAAATGACCCTGCACATGATTTTGAACATGTAAAAAGAGTGTATAGTAATGCCGAGCATATCTGCAAGACAGAAAAAGTAGATAAAAAACTTGTACTCACAGCATCTTTATTACATGATATAATTTCTTTTCCAAAATCTGATAAAAGATCAAAAACTGCCTCAACCAAAAGTGCTATCGAAGCAACAAAAATTCTTCAAAAATATCATTACACAAATAGTGAAATAAAAATAATTTCAGATGCAATAGAATGTCACAGTTTTTCAAAAAATAAAATACCAAAAACTTTAGAAGGAAAAATAGTCCAAGATGCAGATAGACTTGATGCGATAGGCGCAATAGGAATCGCGAGAACTTTTGCAGTAGGTGGTGCAGAAAATAGGTCATTTTACAATAAAAGTGATCCATTTTGTTTAGCAAGAAAACCAAATGACCAAAAATGGACCGTAGACCATTTTTACAAAAAACTTCTTCTTCTAGAGTCTAAGATGAACACAAAATCTGCAAAAATCGAGGCTAAACGTAGAACAAAGATTATTAAAAAATTCCTCAGTGATTTGAAAAAGGAAATCTAACCATAATCGATATACCTATCATATCTTTTTTCTATCTCCATACTATGTCCATTCTTTATCTTTTCAATCTCCTCATTTCTTCGTTGATTGATATAACCGATAATCTCCTTAAATCCACTCGAGTCTGAAAATGAGTCAAAAAGTGGATTTAGCAAATCAAAGTATTCTATAACTTTGTTACGAAACTCTTCTCTAGAGGGCTTTTTTATTTCATTTAGCCTATACCAAGTAACTGCCCAGCTTGCACCTACAACATGAGGTAATAGATCAAAGGCGCGTTCTATTTCGAATCTCTGGTCATCTCTCATGGGTTATTCGTTGAGGATCTTTGCACCAGATTTTGCAAAATATGTAACTATCATATCTGCACCTGCTCGTTTAATTGAATACAGAATCTCTGTGATTACATCGTTTTCTTGAATCCATCCTTGTTTTGCTGCACCTTTTACAAGTGCATATTCTCCAGATACGCTATACGCAGAAATTGGAACATTAAATCGTTTTTTTGTTTCCGCAATTATATCAAGATATGCCAAAGCTGGTTTAATCATAACAATGTCAACTCCTTCATTAACATCCATCTCCACTTCTCTCATTGCTTCACGTGCATTACTAAATGGAATCTGGTAAGTTTTCCTGTCTCCAAACTGTGGCGCACATTCCGCAGCATCACGGAAAGGAGAATAAAATGATGAACGATGTTTTGCAGAATGGGACATTATTGCAACATCAGAGAACCCTGCGTCATCTAATCCACGACGTATTGTAATAACCTGACCATCCATCATGGCAGATGGTGATACTACATCAACACCTGCCTTAGCTTGGCTAACTGCAATTTTTGCTAAAGTTTCAATACTAGAATCATTATCAATTTTATTGTCTTTAATTATTCCGCAATGTCCTGATTTGGTATACTGGCAAAGACATACATCTGCCATGATCGCAATTTTGTCACCAAAATTCTTTCGAATTTGAGTTATTGCCTTTTGAACTATTCCATTTTCATCAAATGCAGCGCTACCTACATCGTCCTTTGATGACGGGAGACCAAATAGCATTATTGCTGGAATTCCTAAATCAATAATCCTGTCTACTTCATCATTTATGCCATCTAGAGGAAATCTCTCAATATCAGGCATTGAATCAATTTTGACAGACTTTTTCAAATCTTCTTGGACGAAGACAGGACAAATGAAATCTTTTGTCGAGAGCCGTGTTTCTTGAACTAATTCACGAATCTTTTCACTTTTTCGTAATCTTCTAAGACGTCGATTAGGAAAAGTTGACATGTCAAAAATCCATTTGTTAGTTATATAATTCTAGTCTGCTAAAATCACTAATCTTTTTTATTATAATCAAAAAGTTTACTTGCAGCATCAAGTAACTCTGGATTTCCTTGCTCCGAAGCTTTTCTAAGATTATTCATTGGTGCGGACACAATACTTTCTACAACAGCTTTTGTAAGCTCTTCAATAATTTTGACACGTTTTTCGTCAGTCTCACCTAGCATTTGAAGAGCCTTTTGTAATTCTTTTATTCTGAGTAAATCTATATTTTTGAATACATCCTTAACAATTGGTTCTGCGTCTAGTCGTTTCATTGATGCCTCAACTACTAGTAATTCTTCACTAATTATATTTTCAACGGCTGAAACCTTACCTATTCTGCTCCTCATGTTTTTATCTACCAGTTCTGCTATTTGATCAAGATTCATAAGTTTAATTCCTGGAAGAGTTGCTACTTTTTCATCCACTGTTCTTGGATTTGATAAATCTAAAATCATAATGCCGTTTTGTTTTGTATCCATTGCTTGTTTAATCCGGTCATATGTAACAAGAAAATATGGAGCCGAAGTTGCAACAAATAACACATCGTATTTATCAAAACCTGATAACACCTCTTCAAACCTAATTGGTTTACCACCAAGTGTTTCAGCAAATGCCTTTGATCTCTCAAGTGTTCTACTAGAAATAAAAAATTCATAAGCCCTTTTTTTGAGAGATTTTGCAACTAGTGTAGCAGATTCTCCTGTTCCAATTAACAGAATACGTTTTGTTTTTAGATCATCAACATTCTCTTCTGCAAGTTTGACAGCCATTGAACCAACTGATATCCCACCTCTACTAATTCCAGTTGAGTTTCTTACTCTGGTTCCAATTTGAATTGCTTTATCAAATAGTGTATTAAGACGCTCTCCTGAAAACTTGGCTTGTCTTGCAGCTGTAATTGAATTTTTGATTTGTCCTAGTATTTGCTCTTCTCCTAAAACCATTGAATCCAGACCTGAAGTTAATTTTAGCAAATGATGATAAACTTCTTCATTTTCACTTAGCTCTAGATTTTCCTTGAATGCAGCCTCTTCTAGACCTGCAAGAGATGCCCATGTCTTTTTTATTTTTTCAAGGTCGTAATCTTTTGCTGTACCAAATAACTCTACTCTGTTACAAGTTTGTAATATTACACATTCTGATAATCCCGAATGTTTTTTAAAATGAGAATAAGCATCATCAAGATCCTTGAATGTAAACTTCTCTAAAACATGAATGGGTGAATTACGAAATGTAACTCTAGCATTAATAATATCTTGATTCATTTCCACTTCCTTAACATCAACATAGCCCTCTGTTGCGCTTTTTTTAGTTTATTGTCTTTTATTAACTGTTTAATCGCTTTATCGTTTAATACTGAATATAGGAATTTTTTTCGCTCTAACTGGGTAGGAATTATCTTTTTTGCTGCATCTCTAGCGATCTGCTGTAATTTGATTTGGTAAATGTCTTCTTTTTTTATAATTTTTTTAAATATCTTTTCTGCTTGTAACTTTAGTTTTCTTGCCATAGCTGGACTTCTACCGCCTGTTGAGATAGCAATCTGAACAGTATCTTCTATGTTAATTACAGAAGGGTGTGCAAAGTCGCTTACCTCAGGGTCATCAGAAGCATAAACAAAACATTTCATTTTTTTTGCTTTTTGAATAATTTTCCTGTTAAGCTCTCTATCATCTGTTGCTGCCATTACTAGAAATGGTTTGTATTTTGAAAGAAAATCTCCATCTTTTAATTTAGTTTTTTTAAAATCAATTTTTTTTTGCTTGATATAATTTGCTAACTGTGTATTGACTTTGTCACTAATTACTAAAATCTTGCAATCTTGAGTTAGAAGTGAATTTACTTTTTTCATTCCTTCAGCTCCTCCCCCTACTACTATTACTAAATTCCCTTTCAGATTAAAATCTACTATCAACGATCTGGCACCATTGAAATTCTATTTATAGATTCAAAGAATCCACTACATTTTTAATTGAAAGAGAAATTTCATGTGATGTTGACTGCAACCATGGATAATCTAGACAAGGAAATCCTAAATGAGATTCAATGGACTTTTCCACTTACCTCACAGCCATATCATGATATTGCAAAAAAATTTAAAATAACTCCTGAGATTGTAAAAGAACGATTAAACAATCTTAAAAAAATAGGAGTTCTACGACAACTCAGTGCAATTTTTGATACACGAAAACTTGGATACAAAAGCTCACTTGTGGCAATGGAAATTGAGCCAGATAAGCTAGATTATGTTGCTCAACAAATTAACCGTCATCCTGGTGTAAGTCACAACTATGAAAGAAACCACCAGTTTAACTTGTGGTTTACTTTGGCAGTTCCCCCTGGCTCTGATCTAAAAAATGAAGTTGATAAATTTTCAAAACTCAAAGGAATTAAGAAGGTTAGATTGCTTCCAACAATACAACTATTCAAAATTGGTGTCAAGCTTGATATGGTTGATGAAAAAAAGCATGAAATTAAACCATCAGAAGAAAAGAAAAAAATTCGTGATGTAAAATTTAATCCTACTGAAGAAGACAAGGAGTTCATTAGAGAACTTCAAAAAGATCTAGAAATTGTAGATAAACCATTTTCAAAGGTTGCACAAAATCTTGGAATGACTGAAGAACAGATCTTTGATAAGCTAAGAAATTATGAAGAAATTGGTGTCATGAGAAGATTTGCAGCTATTCTTCGTCACAGAGATGTAGGTTTTGTTGCAAATGGAATGATCGTATGGAAAGTACCTGAAGAACGTATCACTGATGTAGGTGGAAAACTTGGCGCATTTCCACAAGTTAGTCACTGTTATCAGCGACCTGTATATCCAGATTGGCCTTACAATGTATTTTCAATGATTCACTGTAAATCAGAAGATGAAGCACAAGAGATGGCAAAAACTATTCAAAAGCAGATCAACGTAGATGATTACAAGATTTTATTTAGCGCACGAGAATTCAAAAAGACTCGTGTAGAATATTTTGTTGAACAGAATTTTTCCTTAGAGGAAACAATTCCAGCGTAAAATTATTTTTAAACTGATCAGACTGTTTGAGGTGTGGCTTTTAATTCGTAAGAAGGCCAAGTATTGTATAAAGCATCAATTTCCCTCATATCAGATTCCGGAATGTAATTGCCATCTGACATTTCAGCAAACATCTCAATTTCATCAGTACTAATCATAGTGGGTAATGCAGAAGAAACTCCCTTCTTTGATAAAATGAATTTTATTGCAAGTTCTGTAATGTTCAGACCATTCCGCTTAGCAATTGGCCTTAGTTGTTCTACCTTTTCTAGCGAGGCTCTAACCCATTCACCCTTTCGAACTGAGCGATGATCCTTTTCATCAATTTTCGTATTTGCGTCGACTTTTTCTGTAAGGATTCCTGATGCATCAGGAACTCGTACTAGAATTCCTACATCTTTTCTGACTGCCTTTTTCATCAACTCGTTTCCAGGCGTTTGCTCCAAAATATTGTAAACTGTCTGTATGGCAGAAATGTTTTCTCTCTCCATCGCATCTAGACCTTCTTGAGTCCAACCAATTGCAGGACCTAATGCAACTTGACAGGTTTTAATTTTTCCTTCTCGTATTTTTTTATCAAAAGTTTGGAAAATTGTGTCATTGTGAATGTGTTTTAATTTAGGATTATGTAACCCATAAACATCTATGTAATCAGTCTGAAGACGCTCTAAACTATTATTCAAAGCATGATCTGTAAATTCAGGATCAAATCGTTGTGGCAGTTCTTTATGTCCAATCTGATCTACTTTTTCAAAATCATACCCATATTTTGTTGAAATGACGATTTCACTTCGCATTCCTTTGAAGACCTCACCAATCAGTCTCTCGCTTTTTCCTTTTCCATACATGTCACTGGTTTCAAAGAAATTAATTCCCACATCATATGCTTTTTTTAACATACGTTTGGCTTCATCTTCATCAATTTCTTTACCCCACCAATTTAGTGCAATTGTCCATGCACCAAATCCAATCTCAGAAACTTTGATCCCACTTTTTCCTAATGACTTGTATTTCAATTCACAATCTCCTTAAATTTTTGAAATCTCGAGTTAAGTTCTGTATCGCTCAAAACAGGTTTTCCTCCCTGAATATCTTCATTTATGTTTATCCAAGATTTGCACCCATGATATTCAGGTCTTATAGGAATTTTAATCTCTGGTACTTTGTACACTTTGAGAAAAACCGCTTTAATTGGCTTTTCAGGCATCCAATTCATTCTCTCTTTAATGTAAGATTCACTCCAAATATGAAACTGTGATAATGCATTGATTTTTTCTTGTGATTCTATATCTACTTCATCTACTACTTCAGCATAGGATGTAATTTTGTTATATTCATTATGCGAGAGATTTTGTTTTACAATATCCAAGTAACTATGAAATTGTGGTTTTAGATTTTTTATCTCTTGGTGTTCAAATGTTGGAAATAAAAGAAATTTTTTTGCTTCAATTTTAAATCCAGAAACAGTTTCAAGAATCCCACCTTTTCGTAAAATAACTGTTTGTTCTCCGTTTTCAAGTGCATGTACCACAGTTGCCCATTCTTTTAGTGCATCCATTATCCAAGACTGGATATTAAAGGAATAATATCCTTTTTAACACAAACAATCATTGGTGTGTCTACTGCAACATATTTGGAAACTTGGGTTCCTCTCAAATCCATTATGAGATTTTGAAATGAATGAAGATCATCTGTTTCAAATGCCAACATGAAATCTTCATCATGAATTCCAAAAGAGTAAGTTGTGTTAAGAACTACTTGTGGATAGCTTTTACCTACTTCGATATGTTCTTCCATCAATTTTTGTCTTTGTTGAACCGGCAAGAGATACCAATCCCTTGTTTTGATAAATGGATACACTATAACATATTGTCTGGCTTCTTCTCCTGCAACAAAAGAAGGAACCTTTCCTGTTTTTGCATAAATCGAAGGCCTTGTAGCTGAAAGGTAAACATGAGATGGTGTGATATATTTTCCAAAAACAGTTAGGTAGAGTTTTGAAATTGCAGTTTGTATCTCTTCTACTGATTCTGCTGCAAACCAGAACATAAAATCTGCATCATCTCGCAATCCTAGCGTTGAATATGATCTAAATCGTATACCTGAATTTCCAATAACATTTTCAACCTCTTTTGCAGACTCTTCCTTGGCTAGATCTGCCATCCATCTCCATTTCGGATCAACTTTGAAAAATGAGAAATTAAAATAGAACTTTCTTTCTGCTTCTGTACTTGATTCCATGGATACCTCTCTAACTTATGTGAATAAAAAAGTACTCCTAGTTTTCAGCCCAATATTTCAACTATCTTTTTTTTCGTTTTTTGACCTGATCTTATAGTCACAGACGAGGAAGAAACCCCAAAATGTTTGGCTAATTTTTTAATTATCTCTTTATTTGCCTCCCCTTTGATTGGTTTTGATTTCACACCTATGGTAACTTGATTTCCCTTAACTTTAACAAAATCTTTCTGAAACTCTACAAATACCTCGTACAAAGCCATCTTAATTGAAAATCATACTACTTATTTTTAGAAATTTTTATGATGCAGGTTGATTTTCTAAGATCCACTCGTATCCCTTTTTCTCTAACTCTGCAGCCAAAGTCGCATCTCCACTTTTTATTATCTTTCCATTAGAAAAGACATGAACAAAATCTAATTTGTCAAGGAAGTTTAGGATCCTAGCATAGTGAGTAATAATAATTGTAGTAGAATCTTTTCCAGAAACTTGACTGATTGATTTTGCAACAGCTTGTACTGCATCAATGTCCAATCCAGAATCAGGTTCATCTAAAATTGAAATTTTTGGTTTTAGTACAGCCATCTGCAATACTTCAGATCTTTTCTTTTCACCGCCAGAAAATCCCTCATTGAGATATCTTGCTAAAAAGTCGTCTTTTAATCCAACAGCATTGATGTTTTTTTTCAAATAATTTTGAAATTCTCTCACTGTAATGAAGACTTCACGATCATCGCCTTGCAGGGCTTTACTTAGTGCATTGTAAGCCGTTCTAAGAAAATGTGAAAAACCAACACCAGAGACTTCAGTTGGATACTGAAATCCTAGAAAGAGGCCTTTTTTAGCTCGCTCATCAGCTTTTAGATCCAAAATACTTTCTCCGTCAAGTAAGATGTCCCCCTGTGTTACTTCATACTTGGGATGTGCAAGAAGTGTGTAAGCTAGTGTACTTTTACCAGAACCATTAGGCCCCATGATTGCATGAACCTCGCCTGGACCAGTTTTTAGATTAACTCCTTTGAGTATTTCTTTTCCTCCTATTTTTACATGAAGGTCTTTTATTTCCAGAACTGCCATGGACCTAATTCTCTTTTTCACTATATAACAGAGACGAATTTTAGCTTCTCCTAATGCGCTATTCTAAATTTATAGAATTACCACTAATTGATTTAAAATAAAATAAAAGGGGTGTGGATTTAGATTTTGGCTAGTGATGGTCGAAGAGTTACGCATAATCTGTAACTAGTTAGAATTTCTTTACATCTGTTACGAATTGTAACTTCAGTCACTCCTGCAACGCTTGAAACATCCCGTTGGAGGACGTTTTGACCAAGCAATATCGATGCAACATAAAGATATGCTGCTGCGATACCATTAGGAGCCTTTCCATCAGCAAGGTTGCGGTTTTTAGTTTTTTCTGAAATTTCTAATGCAAGTCGTTCAACTCGTACATCTGTTTTTGTTAGATTTGCAATTTTAGAGATGTACTTGTCCATTGTTATAACAGGTGTTGAAGATGCTCCTAGTTCCATTACCATAGTTCTATAGTATCTTGCGGCTAGTTTGGTTTTGGATTTGAGATCTTTTACTGTACTAATTCCTGCACATATTTCATCGAGGGATCTGATAACGTCACATTGTTTGCAAGCCATGAAAATGGTAGCTGCTGAAATGCTTGCGACTGATTTGCCTTTGACGTCAACTTTGCCATCTAGACTTCTATAAATCATCGATGCAGTCTCAAGTACATTTTTTGGTAGGGTAAGAACCTTACAAGTTTCTCCAATTTTTCCTAGTACACTTGACAGTCTTCTTTCTCTTGGAGATGAGACTCTTACTCTTTGTTGCCATTTTCTTAGATTATTCATTTGGTTTGCTACATCAGAACTGATCGATTTTCCGCTGAAATCTTTGGTGCTGATAGAAATCTCTGTTGTAATTCCCAAGTCATGTTGAGAATATGTCGTTTGGCCTGTTGCTCTTGCTAGTTTCATTTTTTCTTCTAAACTACTGCTCCTTGCTTCTGGACCATAATCTGCCATTTGTTCTGCAACGACTACGCCGCAGCCCGAACAAATCCTTTCACCATTCTGAACGTCATCAATTAGTGATGATTCACATTCAGGACAGCATTTTTCTATTTCAATTGCGTTCATTTCTTTTTCTCCTTAATTTTTTATATTTTTTTACAGGAGAAGACGCGAGTGCAAAAACTTTCTTACCAACGTATTTTTTTACGTTGTTTGTCAACGGAATGGCAGATGCATATGGTTTTCCAATTGGACCTATCATCTCCGTAACTTTTGCTATCTTACTACTTTTTTCGTCACAAATTATCTGACCTTCTTCCAAAGTTTTTGAAAGACGTATGATAACTCTGCCACTATTGGCCAAATGCATTATTTCGCCTACCTCCTGCAATTACTGCTCAAATTGTTCTGTCATTATCATAGACTTCTGTCAACTTTACTTTAGCTTGAAGCTAGATTAAATATTATTTAGACTGCTTTGCTCTTTTAGAAACTAATTTCTCAGAAATTTTATTTAGGATTTTTGTTTTTGGACCGTCCTTTGGTAAAATGATGTATCCTGATCTGACGTAAGGTCTTTTTGGAAATCTAACTTTATCATTTGATTCAGTTAGTTCTAACCCAGCTGCTTTTGCAGCTTCGATTAATTCATTTAGAGATGGATCAAAAATACATTTTTCTTTTGAAAGTTTTCGTCCTTTGTCACGCGGTAATGTCTTATTAAAATAATCAAGCCAGACTACGACATGCTCGTAATCTTTCATTTAATCACTTTATGAGAACTGCGTTAACTGCACCGTGTTGTCCTGGTTTTGATACAACTCTACACTTTCCATCTTCAGTTTCAAGAATTGCACCTTTGCAAATTACGCCACGTCTTTGATAATCACTGTTTGTTGGATTTTCTAAAACCTTCACAATTTTTGTTTTCTTTACTTTAGAATTTGGAATTGCTAAATTTACAAAGTCTATTGTCTTTAATGCAGTTTTTTGATTTTTTCCACGTACTTTTCTGGTAATAGTAACTGCTGGACCAATTAAGGCTTCATTAGGATATCTGTCAATTTCATATTTTCTTCTGGTACGTAATGGATGTCGTCTTCCTCCAGTAATTTTACTTGTTGCCAAATTCTCTAAAGATTTTCTCATGTATTGCGTTTGAACTACTCTAATTTATACAAAACGCAAAATATCTTATCTAAACTACATTCTCAAAGAATTTTTTCTAGATTTTAAAGAACTATGCCTGAGAAGCAACAGTCTGTGGTGAACTTGAAATAGCAATATGGGGTGATTTTCTTACCCTTTTGAACAGCTTTTGTTTTAGTGAATCAGCATCTCCTTGAATTCCAAAATATTTTTGAAATTTTGTTGTTGTAGAATAGATTTTCAATCTTCCGACATTTTGATTTTCTATGTAATCTAGTTGACGTAATTCCTTGAGATGTAAATAAACTCCTGAACCTCTTGTTTCAACAAGTTGTTTAGAAGAGATTGGTTGCATGTAAGCAATGTATGAAAGAGTTTTCAGAGTTGCATTTGGTAAAATTGGTTTTGAGGCATATCTTCTAATTGTTGAGCTATACTCTGGTTTTAGCTGAAATACATAAGAATCATCAGGCAAGGTTACAACTTCTATGGCCTTGAATGCTAACTTTGCCTTTTTCATTATAAGATTGAGCAAATTGAGGGTTTTTGTTCTCGATTCTGTGCCTGAGGCTTTGATCAAATCCTCTATGCTCAAAGGCCTACCTGCAGAATATAAGGCAGCCTCGATTCTGGCAGTTGCCTCATCATCGTTTTCGATTTTTACCATTTATCACACCTCTGCTGGAATCTACTTAAAAGAATCCTTTCTTCATCTTTGATTAGGTTGTAAATTTCTCTTTGATAAGGGTGATTTTTATGTCATCTTCAACTTGTTCTAGTTCAACCTTTTGATCCCTTGCAAGAAACAGGATGGCCAAAAAACATCTTATTGAATCAATAGTATCAAGGCCAATTATGATATCCTTTAACAATCCAGAACCAACAGAACTAATCTTGTTTGTAATAAGTTCCTCATACTTGCCAATGATATTCTCAAGCGAAATAAAATAATCCTTAAAATCCGGTGCTTCAATAGGTTCAAAACTTAATTGCTTTCCTCTTCGAGAGCGAGGGTTAGCAATAGTTCCTATGAGGTTTTCAAGTAAATTCAAAAGCTCATCTAATGTTACTGGATAAGTTGATTCATGCCGATAAGGCATATTTATCAAGTCAATATCCAAGTCAACTCTCTGAGTTAACGGCTTTTTTTCCATTGCAGCTTTTTGTAATGCAAAAATACTTTCTACTTTCATTCTATGAATTAACGATGATGATAGAGCTGCCATGCCTGCCACTCTCAAGTCCTTTTTTCCAGATTGATTTAGAATTTGAATTAATAATTCTAAAATCTGGATTATATTAATTTCCCAAACATCTTTTTTTGTTATATTAGCTGGATTAAAGAGAATATTAACAGGCGCCTGAGATATCCCTGCTTTTGACTGGTCTTCACTCACAAATTTTTAAAGTGCTTACTTAATAATATCTAGGCGCTCTATTTTTTTGTTGTTCTCAGTCAACTCTTATATTATAACTAACAAAAAGAAGACGCGTTGAAAGCAGCAAGAATCGTTGAAGCAAATAAACCTCTTGAAATATTTGAATTAGAAATCCCAGACCCAAAAGAAAATCAAGTTATAGTCAAGGTAAAAGCAGTTGGCGTATGTCACAGTGATTTACACTTATGGGAAGGTGGCTATGATCTGGGCGATGGCTCTTTCATGAAAGTAACCGATAGAGGAGTGAAATATCCTGTAACCCCCGGTCACGAAATTGTAGGTTCTATTGCCAAAATGGGAATCGGAGTAACAGGATTTTCTGAAGGGGATGATGTTTTAGTTTATCCATGGATAGGGGAAGGAACATGTCCTGCATGTAAGGCAGGAAATGAAAATCTTTGTGATTCTCCAAAATCTCTTGGAGTTTTTCAAGATGGAGGATACGCAGAACAGGTATTGGTACCCCACTTTAAGTACTTGGTAAAAGTTTCTGGAATTGATTTAGAACCTGCAGCTTCACTTGCATGCTCTGGACTTACTGCATACACTGCAGTAAAAAAAGCAAACATGAATTCGCCTGAATATTTAGTGATTATTGGTGCTGGTGGGTTAGGATTAATGGGAATACAAATTGCAAAAGCAATTACTAATGCTAAAGTAATCTGTGTTGATTTGGATGATAAAAAATTAGATATTGCAAAAAAAATGGGAGCGGACTTTGTTATTAACACTAATGTAATTGGTTCTGTTACTACTGGATCTGGAAATGCTGTGCAAAAAATACTATCTATTTGTGATAACAAAGGTGTTGACAGTGTGATTGACTTTGTAAATGCTCCGCAAACTGCCAAAACTGGAATAGCAATCTTACGCAAAAGAGGAAATCTAGTTCTAGTTGGACTTTTTGGAGGTTCGATAGATCTATCATTGGTAACAATTCCTCTTAAAGCAATTACCATCCAAGGGGCATACACTGGAAATTATAATGATTTTGTAGAATTAATTGAATTAGCAAAGAAGGGTACAATAAAACAAGTCATATCGGAAAGATACTCCCTTAATCAATCAAATGATGCACTTGAAAATCTCAAACAACGTAAAATAATTGGGCGTGCAGTAATCAACCCCTAAAAGTATTCCTTAATGTATTACTTGGATGTTCAATTCGAACTACAATAATATAATATAAAACAAATCGGGAGCAAATCCATGGCTGATAAAAAGAAAAAACTAGATTATGACTTGGCCTTTACACATCTTCAAAATAATCAAAACATTACTGCCTACAACCTTTTTTTAAACTTGGCTGAAAATCAAAAGAAAATTGATACTCTAAAATCTGCTGTGCTTTTCATACTCGCAGGTGAGTGCAAGTATCGTCAGAATAAAGATAATGCTAATGAAATACTTGAAGCAGGAAAATCATTCTTAAATTTTGCTAAAAATGAAAACAATTACAATATAAAAAACGCTTATTTGTGTGCAGCAAAGTGTTTTCTTAAAGCTAGAAATTATAGTGAAGCAAAAAAAGCTTTTGATAAATCAAAAAAACTTCAGATTACTCAAACTGAGGTTGTTAGACCTGTAGTGATTGTTGATGATAGTAAATCTGTAATAATTAAACTCCAAAATTATTTAAAAAAGCTTGGTTACAATAATGTTATAGCATTTGAAACAGGCACAGAAGCAATTAAAGAATCCCAAAAATTAATCAAATCTTCAAAAAACCCAATATTTTTACTTGATATGGGTTTGCCAGATGTAGATGGAGATGTTATCGCAACAAAAATTCTTGAGGTACAACCAGATTCACAAATAATTCTTATTACTGCTGATGAAAAAACAAGTAAACGAGTAACAAAAACAATTAGCTCAGGAGTTACTGCATTTATTCAAAAACCATTTACCATTAACGACTTGAAAGATGCAATGAATACTGCTGAATCAGAATCTTCAATTCTATAATAATAGTAAAGACATGTTCAACAAGTTAACATTTTGAATATCAAACTTGTTTATTCTGTAATCAATTACTTGTTCTGAAAACTTTTCAATTATTTTTGAAGTTGAGCTTTTTGCTCCTGAGTCAATTCTCATAACTACTAACATATTCCACTCTCCCCCTCAAGATTTGCTACAAAAAGATAATCAGGTTTATCAATTACATGTTCAGTAATTGATTTTTTTACCATCTCTAAGGATTTTGTAGGTTTGAACTTCATGAAAAGTGCTTCATATTCATTTGTTTCAGAAACATCTGAAAGTACAGCTTTGTATCCTTTTATTATGCCGCTTTTTTCAAGTCGCTCTATTCTTTTTCTGATAGTTCTATCAGATACATCATGTCCAGATTTTCTTAATTCATTTGCTATTTCCTTTGAGGGTGTACGGGCGTTATTATTTAAAATCTCGATAATCTTTTGATCTACCTTATCAAGGTTAGACCATGCATCACTGCTCATGAATCTAGGTATTTTTTCAATGCTTTTGAATATTTGTTTGTACGTCCCACGCGAAGGTTTTGTCAAAATAGTTCGACTCCATGACTGACTTGTTATTAAAGCGTTCGAATTCTAAGGAATTCACTTCAAAAATGAAACGGATCCTTTTTGCAGTATACTATTTTTGGGAAACTAAATCTCTTTAGAGAACGAAAGAGCATTTTGAACAAATCCAAGATTTTTGTAAAAAATATGTGATTCCTTTCTTGCGTTACCAGATTCTACTCTAATCCTATGACATTTTTTCTCTTTGGCAAGTTTTATGCATGATTCAATTAACTTCTTGCCAATTCCTTTGTTTTGATAATTCTCAAAAACAACTAATTCAGGAATATACATTTCATTATCTGTATGATTTAATCGTGAAAGAAATACTATGCTTGCCATACCGATAATTTCAACATCATTATGTTCTGCAATTAGAATTTCTTTATCGGAATCTTTAAGATATTTTTTTACGAGTTTTGTAAATGTATCCACATCTGAATCTTTTTTTGGCTTTGGTCGGCCAAGTTCATAAAGAAGTCCAAGAATTATTGGAATATCGTTTGGCTTTGCTGATCTTATCTTTACGTTTTCCATGAAAAAGAAAAGTATTGCCATCTTTAAAATTCAAACGGGTTTAGGGTTTTCACATATAGTGATAAGTTTTTTGGTTACAATCTTTATTCAAAAATTAGTTTGATTCACTTTTACGTCTATACGCAATTACGAAACCTATCCCACCACATATTACTCCAATTCCCAAAAGACCAATAAAGGCACCAATTGGTTCTATGAAAGAATCCATTATTGCCAGGTTTTGTTTTCCTAGTTTGCCCTCAGTAAATAGTGAAAGCACTCCGGTTCCAGCCAAACCTGCAAATATCATATGCAACATTGCTCCAGCACCTCCAACATTCATTCCTATTAGATGAATCCAGGCAAGAGCCTTCAAACCTCCAGAAAATTTTCTTTTTAAATTAATTTCAAGGTGATTATAAAATAACCCAGTTACAGCTATTGCTACAACTATTATCAAGTAAAATATTATTCCAATAAAGAACCATTTTGCTGTTCCTTCAAATGTATTGGAAAGATACTGAATTAAATTAATTTCAGTATGAGTTGCTTGAAAACCAACGATTACAAATGACATTACAGTAATTATTCCGCCTTGAATAATAGCTGAAATTATGAATCTGTCTATCCACTTTATTCTGCTAGTTTCCATCAAATCTGTTTGACAAGTTTGAGAGATAAAAATTGAGATTATGATAATGATTTAAAGTTTGAATGCAAAAAATTTCACTCATTATAGTTTTTACCTATAGCAATAGTTGTTTGGTTTCAGGTACCAATTCTAATAATAAAGTTTTAGGCAGAAATGCCTTTATCTGATTTTAGACTTTTGTATCTGTTTCTTATAGTTACTTCTGTAACCCCTGCAGCCTCAGCAATATCACGTTGAGTCAGGAGTTCGCCATTTTTAACACAAGACAAATACAATGCAGCTGCTGCAAGACCCATCGGATCCTTTCCTGCAGATTCGTGAGTCTCTTGCGCCTCTTTGAGTACTTTGGATGCACTACGTTTTGTTTTTTCTGAAATTCCTATCTTGCTTGCAATTCTTGCAACACATTGAATTGAATTTACCACTGGCATCTTTAGATCTAGTTCTCTATGTAATAGTCTGTAACATCTAGCAATGTCTTTTCGTTTTATGTTACCTGCATCTGAAACGTCTTTTAATGTTCTAGGTGTTTCAGTATCTCTACAAGCAGCATAAAGTGCAGCTGCAATTAATGCAGAAATTGATCTTCCACGTACTAGGCCTTTATCTAACGCTTTTCTGTAAATGTAAGCTGCTTTTTCAAGAACAGCGCTAGAAATTGTAAGTTTGTCTTTTAATCTATTGAGTTCACTAAATGCTTGTCTAAAGTTTCTATCAAGAGGTTCGTGAACCTGACTTCGACTATCCCAAGTTCTAAGACGCTCAATTGTACTTTTCATTGATGCCGAAAGAGGTTTTCCAGTTGAATCCCTATTTATTGGATTTATGATGGTTGCTAGTCCCATATCGTGCATTGTAAGTGATGTCGGAGCACCAGTTCTGGTAGGATCCGTACCACCGTCTTTTGAAAATGATCTCCATTCTGGTCCAGACTCCTGTAATTTCTCAGAAATAACATAACCACATTTTCCACAAAACCTTTCCCCAGTTACATTGTCTGTTAAAATCTCATTTTTTCCACAACGTGCACAGCTGGAACCAGAGTTGTAGGTTTGTAATACCATAGATAATCCAATAATGTTTAGTTTGTATCCTATAAGAACTAGTGTATTTTCCTATTCCTGGCACAAAAAGGCTGACTCCACGTTAAATTCTCTATAAGGGCTTTACAAAATTAGTTTAACTTTGGTACGGCTTTTAGAAAATCCCAAGCGCAGGGAGAGGAAACATAATGAACCGTTCAAAGCCATTAAGGTTCAAACCTGATGGGATTAGGTACAATATAGTTCAATTTTAGGGCCAACTTTCCCCAAGTTTCTAGTTGGTATGCCACCTTGATTTAATGATAATAATTTTAGACAAGTGAATATCCATTAATTACACTTATTCAGTGAGAAATTTGTATGGAAGCAAGCGGTGCCCCATTAGAATTATGGTTAACACTATTTGCTATAATCTCCGTAGGGCTATCAATCGACCTTTTTTCTGATCACTTTCATAAACTTTTCAAATCAAAAAAACCATCTGCTCAAAAAAGATCATATCCTTTTGGAACAGATGTGTTGTGGACAATAATCTGGCTTTCTCTAGGTGGTCTTTTTGCACTAATTATCTACTTTTCATTGGGTTCTCAAAAAGCAATAGAATATGCAACAGGCTATGCATTGGAAAAGTCGCTCAGCGTTGACAACATGCTTGTATTTGTACTGATTTTTACATCACTTGGAATCTCACACGTATACCAACATCGAGTTTTGATGTGGGGGATTATTGGCGCCATAGCAATGAGAATCGTTTTCATTTTAGCGGGAATTTCTCTTCTTGAAACATTTTCCTGGATGATTTATGTTCTTGGAGGAATATTACTTTTCACAAGTTTCAGAATAATTAGTAAAAAAGAAAACAAAAAATTAGATATTGAAAAGAGTCTTGTCGTAAAAATACTGAGAAAATTTACTTCAATTGACACCACTAGTAATGATCATAAATTCATCAAAGTCATAGGAGGAAAAATGGTTGTTACTCCATTACTTGTGGCTTTGTTGTCAGTGGAAATAACAGATTTAGTATTTGCGCTTGACTCTATACCTGCAATTTTATCAATAACTCAGGATTCTTTTATTGTAATCTCATCAAATATTTTTGCAATACTGGGTCTGCGAAGTTTGTATTTTCTTATTGGTTCTGGAATTGAAAAATTACATTATCTCAAATATGGTTTGACTGTGTTGCTTGCCTTTATTGGAGTAAAAATGATAATTTCTGAATTCGTACACATCGAAGTAATACACTCTTTGATTGTAGTCTTTACTATTTTGGCCATAACCTTTGTAGCCTCAATACTAAAAGCAAGAAAGTCTACCTAGTTCGAATTCGCTAGGACTTGAACCGAAGTTGGGAAAAACTAAATTCTAATCACTAAGAGATATTTCTGAACTATTAACATTTTCAACTTGCCAATGCTCATTTACCCATATTCCCACAATTTTAGTTTGGTAATTCCAGGATTTTATTGTATCAATTGATTTCTTTATTTGTTCAATGTGTTCATTTTTTGAGACAGGATTTCCTGCACAGTCATGATGCCCAGCAATAGCAATTAAAGAAGAACCATGGGCTCTTATTGAAATTAAAACTTTAGTTTTTATTTGTGCAGTTTTTTCACTATCTTTTTGTGCTATGATTTTATCTACACCTGGTTCTGTAACCGTATCTATGAAATCAAGGTTATATTTTTCCTTTAACCAAGTAACTATAGGAATTAAGGAACGTCCATCAATGCAATTGATTAGTGTTCCAAATTTTCCAACTGCCATATCGATAGACTCATTGTGGTTTCAATATGATTTTCCAAATAATCCTTTTCATTTTAACATCATTATATAAGTCGTCAAAAAATTATTCTATTCTATATTGCCACACGGTACAGTTGATTCCCAACTAATCTAAAAAATGCTTGACAATTATCACAAGTTAAATACTTGCTTGACAACCATTTCAATTCAGTCTTTATTCTATCCATTTCACATCTTGGACAAAATTTGCCAGATTCCAACTAGAACAGCATCTCATTCAAATTGTTAAGCTTTGTGAAAGTAAAATCTAAGATTTTGAGACTAATTTAGCGAAATTGGCATCGAATCAATCTTCTGTATAATCTATACCGGATTACTATTTAATGATAATATCAAACGGTTTTCAAAATATGCTCAAGTTCTTCTAATCTTCTATCACTGGCAACTGCTTGAGAATGTTTCCTGTTTTTTGAAGTGAGATTGAATTTTGCTCATGACTAATGTTGTCAATTTCATTCATTTTGATACTTCCATCCATTATTGTATAGAGAGTATCGCCGATGTAAAATGATCTAGCTTGCATGTATACTGAGTTATATCCAAAATCACCAGTATAATGTGCTATCAATCCCTTATCCACAAAACTGTTTTTGTCAAACCCATAAACAAAAAATCCATTCCAATTCCTATAGTCTTCTTTTTTTATGAGGCCCTCATCAAATATGCCCTTGATGTTACCTTTAATTGGAATTGACATTATGTTTTTTTCTTTATCTAAGAGCAATGCCTTGTGATTATACAAAATTTCAGAATCTATTGAAGAATCGCCAATTACTCTAGTATCTGTTTCTTTGGGATTTTTGAAATCACTTACATCAAACATTGAAATTTTTACTCCTAATTGTTGTACCCCTCCCCATTCGTTCTCTTTTGTATCTCTGCCTATGCCGATAATGTGATCTTCATCATATGGCTGCAAGTAGTTAGAAAATCCTGGTATCTTCAACGCCCCTAGAATCACTGGCGTATTACTAGAAAGATCAATAACAAAAAATGGGTCAATTCTTTGAAACGTTACAAGGTAGAGCTTGTCTCCCATGAATCTTGCAGAGTAAATGGATTCGTCGGGGGCTATCTTTTCTAGACTGCCAATAGTTTTGAGATTCTCGTCAAGAACATAGACATTATTTGAAAGAATTGTTCTATCACGTGTGTATGATTCAGTTGTAGTAGCAACTCTGAACTTACCCTTGTGTTCATCCATTGAAAACTGGTTTAGAAGGTACCCTGGGACTTCAGCATTTTCTACATATCTGAAACTTCCTTTATCTAATGCTATTTTATGAACTACGGTTCGTCTGGTATCTGACTGAACTCGTGAATCATATTCATCTAAGGCATTTTGAATGACAGAAAATAACTTTTCACGTTCATTTTTTTCCATCTTGTTAAAGGCATCTTGCAGAATTTCTTCAACCATATTCCACTGGGAATATGAATCAAATTCTGAATTGTCTAGGATCTCTTTAATCTCTTGTTGAACGCTTTGGGGTAAAAGAGGTAGGATTACAGAAAAGAATCTATCCTTTTTTACAGTATCGTAATACTTTGGTGGAACATTTTTTTGATAAGTTATGTATAGATTATCTTCAGACATGTAGATTGTGTTGGCACTTCCCATCAAGAAAGTCTCTGATTCTTTTAGTGTGCCAGAAAAATCAAATGCCGTTATCGTGTTAAAATTGTAATTTTCTTCTGGGTTTGGGAAACGATAAACATCAGGAATTATCATTCGCGATGATTCCATTATTCTTGGAATTATTGGATGGACATAGTCTACATAGTTGTTTGTGATTAGGTAAACCATGTCTCCTATCATTCTGGAATTATTATAGTTGCCATCAATCTCGTATGTGGTTACAGTCTTTGGATTTTCTTTATCTGATACATCTATGATTGTAGCAAATGTTTTTGATTGGTAGATTGGGTATGGCATAAAGTCATATTCTTGAATTCCAAATGATTGCCCTGATCCATAATAGAATATGACTAGTCTGTCGTCATTTAGAAACATGTTTTGAAGATCTTGTTGTTCAATGTCTAGTCCAATCTTTAAAATAATTTTTGCAGATTCTGGTGGGTATGCATCAATAATTGTTAGTGTATTTTGTGATAAAATGTAGATGTATTTTCCATCGGTTTTGACATAATCAGCCTCATCTACATTTTCAACCTGAACGTTGGTTGAAGAATAGTCTTGATAAGGATCTTCAGAACCAACTGCTAAATCTTCATCTCTAGATTGAAACTGTCCAGGTGGTGATGGTATTGGCTCTGACACTACAAGTCCTTCACGGGAATTAAAAACACCAGATGCAGTTCTATCAAATCTGACTAATCCGCCATGGGTAGGAAACTCACTGTTGAACTGTGTGGCGTCTTTTAGAAATTGCACTACTTCTTCATTTGAGGAAAACTTGATCAAATTCTCCGAAGTGTTAAAAGATGAAGGTATTTCTGTTTCAGTAAATACTCGCTCATCACTTGAATAAGGTTGTGTTGGAGATTGATTATCAAAGTTTAGTGTGTAAAAAATGGCAGCAGCTCCGATAATGAAGATTGCAGCTATTACACCAACTATGCTGTAAGTTTTTTTCTTATCCATTTGTACAGTCATCACTCAAATTCTATTATATAAGTAAGGAGAATAATTTCTCCGTCTCGTAATTTTTGCTTGTGACAGTTGTTAATTTGGGATAGTGAAACTTACTAAATAACATCTTTTTTGTTTGGAAATAAATTTTCAAATTGTTTAACATGTAATTTACAAACTAATTAGACAACGTTTGTTTATATTGTTTGATTAAAATTCAGTTTAACCAAAAATTTCTGTTAACTAAATATGAATTGATATAAAATGAGTGGAATTTATGCACATGATTAATCGTCGTCATCATTATCATCATCATCGTGTTTGTTTTTCTTTTCTTTCTCAAGTTCCTTTAGTTCTTTTTTATGTTGTTTTTCCTCGTGCTTTATCTCTTTTTTAATTTCCTTTATTTCTGTTTTAAACTCTTTTGTTATTTTCTTTGATTCTTTTTCAAATTTCTTTAGAACTTTTTTGAGCCCTTTTGCATCATCTTTATCTATTGTTTTATCTTCCTTTGCTACCTTTATCAGCGACTTTGCAGTATCTCTAAAAACCTTAAAGTCGTCCTTGAATTGTTTTCTTATGTCTTTATACTTCTCTTTAATTGTCTTTAATACAATTTTGCAATCTGCTTTTACTTTTGCTCGATTTTCTGGTGTTGCATTACTGATTTTTTCATTGCACGCCTTTAATGCTTTTATTGTATCTTCTCGCTGTTGTTTGAAAATTACTTTATAATACTGAACAAAACTCGAAACCTGTTGACCAAGATTATTAGTGTCTGTCGGAATTATTCCAATCAGATTTGTGGTCATCCCAGTTGCATTGCCAGAGTATGGGCCTAGTCCAGCACTATTCCAAGCTGCAACACGATACGTTTGTTGATGTGCAGGCAAGAGTCCAGAATTTGTAAAACTTGTTTGTGTATTGCTTGTATTGTTTACAATGGTTGTTCCGTTTCGTTGGATCTGGTATCCAATTATTGATACTCCACTAGTAGATGGAGCACTCCAAGTTAGTTTTAATGCGGTATTTGATTTTGCAACCACACTCAATCCTCCAGGAGCACTTGTGGATGATGGTGATGGTGTTGGATTTTGAAGTGTAGTTCCAGTGGCGTTATTTGATGCCATACTTGTTCCAACTGCATTATGAGCAAAAACTCTGTATTGGTAGCATGTACCATTAACAAGACCTGTGTTTGAGTATGTTGTACTTGTATTGCTTGTATTAGCAACAAGTGTTGAGAAACTACCTGTGCAAGAATCTCTTTTTTGAATCATATATCCTATTACCGGAGTACCACCTGTATTGGTTGGTGTAATCCAGCTGAGATTAATCTGTGATGACGATATTGCATTTGCTGTAAGTGATGTAGGGCTATTTGGAGCTGTCCATGTTGTCGCATAGGCTGTGTTTGATGGATTTCCAATATAGACTGGGTTTATTGCAGATACTTTGTATGCATAACATATTCCTTTTACCAAGCCTGTGTTGGAATAAGTTGTCGATGTAGTAGTTGTGTTTTCAACCAGAACGCCAAAAGAGCCTGAGCAGTGAGAACTTATCTCAATCTTGTATCCGTTAACTTGATCTAAAGTACTGTTTACTGGCGCTGCCCATGACAGATTGATTTGATTGTTTGATACTGGAGTTGCAGTAAGATTTGTAGGTGGATTTGGTGCTATCAAATCTGAGGATTGGGCTTCTGAGAAGCCGATAGGTGCAACAAGTGTTCCTGCTAGAAGAATTAGGACAAGTGAGAGTGCTGTTATCTTCATTATAGGGGTTGAATGATTATTTCATTTAACCATCTGGCAGAATTTGTTAGTATGAATTCTCAGTAAGCTTATAATACTAAATTTAAAGTCGTGATGAAATTAATTGATATTATACTGCCCAACCACGCTCGAGTAGTTTTTGTTTAGATTGTGGTTTTATACATGCAGGAGAACCACTACTTACTTTTATCACGAGATCAAATCCTTCTTTACATTTTATTTCTTCGCTTGGAATTCCAGATCGAAATTGTTTTAGTGGCGGATCATCATAGTTAATGACAATTTGTACTGGCTCTATAGTTTGCCTTGTTTTTTCTAACAATTTTTGTTTGATTGCTAGCGTCTGTTCATTTTGAATATCAATTGGTGGAGATGAATCACTCCAAGAACTTCTATATGAATTACCGAGCACATCTTTTGCAGAAAAATAATATACCAAGGAAACTTTTCCAGCAGGAATGTCAGGACTAGCTGTGATGTTTCCTTTGACGATAACTGTGGTGATGGGCTGAAGATATTTGCCTGTAGATTCTGTTTTGATAGTAAGATACTGTGCCAAACTTAGTGGATATATCTCGATAATGGGGTTTAGATCCTCAATGGTATATGGTCCACTCTTGTAAAACAGTTTTATACGAAATTCAGTTGTATTTCCAGCCTCAATGAGAGGTAATTTTTCAAATAATGAAGAACCATAAATCACATTTTCAGGTATTGAAAAAACTGAAGGAATTAATGAAAATAATAACACCACAGATAACAATAAGAAAATTTTTTTCGTAAGGATCCTCGTGGATTCTGGATTCTCTCTGTATTCTTAAAGTGTTCTACTCTTTGGATAATAATCAAAGTCTATTGCTTAACTGCTTCATAACTAGATATATCAGAATTCCAAATTATCTTAATACCTAATCTGTCCTCAAACGCTGTTACAAGACCAAGGACATTTTTATCAAATTCTATCTGGAGAATCTTACTAGGACCCTCTATCAAAAGATGAGATAAAAGAATACAAGTAAATCCTATAGTTTTGTAGCTCTACTATGACTTTCCAAAACGAGCGAAGGTATCAACTTGCACCTAATTTGCAAATATCTCGAATACTAAACGGAATGTGGCAGGTAGCAGGAGGGCATGGGTACATTGATCCTACTTCTGCAATTAATAGCATGATTGATTATCACAATGCAGGTTTTACCACGTGGGATCTGGCAGATATTTATGGACCTGCCGAAGACTTTGTCGGTGACTTTAGGCACAAATTACGACAAGTACAAGGGGAGCCAGCATTAGATAATGTACAGGCGCTGACAAAATTTGTACCAAACCCAGGTACCATGACTCGCCCCGTTGTTGAACAAAGCATCAATGAGTCACTTTCTAAAATGGATCTTACTACACTTGATTTACTGCAATTTCATTGGTGGGATTACAATGATACAAATTATCTAAATGCACTAGATTATCTCTCAGAACTACGAGATGAAGGCAAGATAAAGCACATAGGTCTTACAAATTTTGATACACAACGCATGCAGGTAATGGCAGATCATGGTTTGAATCTTGTATCAAACCAAGTACAATATTCCTTAATTGATGTGAGACCTGAGATAAAGATGGAAAAATTTTGCAAGCAACATGATATGAAACTACTTGCATATGGAACACTTTGTGGTGGATTGCTTTCTGAAAAATTCTTGGGAAAACCAGAACCACTTAGAGGGCACCTTAATACTGCTAGTCTGCAAAAATACAAAAACATGATAGACGCATGGGGTGGATGGAGCTTGTTTCAAGAGCTTCTAAGAACACTAGATGAGATTGCCCGTAAACACAGTGTTAGTATTGCAAATGTTGCAACGCGGTATATTCTTGACAAGCCTCAAGTTGCTGGTGTAATTATTGGCGTGCGACTGAGTATTGCAGAACACATTGCAGATAATTTACGTGTCTTTGATATGAAATTAGATGGTGATGATTATTCTAAGATCAAGGCAGTAATTTGCAAATCTCATGATTTATTTGAACTAATTGGTGACTGTGGGGGTGAATACAGGAATTAAGAATTTTCAGATTTCCTAGAAACTACAAACAATCCAATTCCAACTGCAGATATTAATACAGGAATCATCCAAGTTGTAGATTGAGCTCCTGCTAGTAATAGACTAGTTGTTTTGATTTTTATAATAAAGTTTGATTATTTCATCTACTACTACATTTGTGTCAGCATCTTTTTCAGTGCTTAAAAGAAGCAAATTGTCCTCACCCAAATAAAATGAAAAACGTTTAACCTTATCATGTTCGGCCAGGGTGTATATTGTTTTACCAAGCGATTTTGACATATCTTTACGTGCTTTCCAATTAATAATGGAAAGATTTACCAATTCATTTTCTGCATGCTCTGAAAGTGGGTTCTGCAAACCCTTACGCAAACCTCCTGCAACGCGCTTAGCCCATGAATCATAAACTGCAGCAAATCTGATTTTAGGGTCGGTTTCTAAAATTTGTGAACAAAAATTGTCATAATCCAATGGTTCTTCTACGCATCTTTAATTATTAGAGTTTTATTTGTTTCAAACCATTCTTCTTGTTCTTGTTCTGAGAATGGATTGTAACCGTTTTTTAGAATGATTTTGTCGGATGCCTAAGTAATAACGCATAGGGTACACTAAGTTATGTTGTAGGTTATGATTTAGCGAAATTGGAACGTAATATACAAGTCAACATAACCAAAACTCTTCTTCTTTCTAATATTTTTAACTAAATAATTTGTAGAGTATTACAATTACTGCAACACCAACTAATACTGGAATGTAAAACCATGGAAAACTTTTTGGCTTGCCTGTCGAAAACAATGAATTTTTTTCATCATCTGGTTCCATAACGCCATATGCTATATCTTTTCTATGATTTACACTTTTGAATAAATTTGGCGTATTTCTTAAATAAAATTAGAATACATCCGTTCAGGGGAACTGAACAATTAGTTAAATTCCCAGACTATACTAGCTAAGGTTAATTTTTTCGTATAATCTTACAGAGGAAGATATAGAGAAAAATTAACTACTTCAAATGATTAGCGCTCTGATGAGGCAGAAAAATGAAAGTGTACTATTATTCGGTAGCTACTCTGATCAATTCAGAAAGTTGTCTGCCTTTTCCTTGAGGCAGTGCTGTTATCCCACCAGTCA